>CAWBSA010000010.1:0-40154 GCA_963791255.1 uncultured Alphaproteobacteria bacterium
AAAATGCGAACGGCCCCTTTTGGGGGCCGCTCGGTAGCGCGATTAGTGGATGGCGCTCCTACCAGGGCCAGCCCGGATAGGACCGGAACGTCCGCTGTTGCGACTGATAATTACGCTGGGCGTTGTAGCCGTAGCTGTAATTGTAGGTGTTGCGCCGCACGGTGCGCTTTTTCTTCGGCTGAACCGTTCCGTCATCGCCGGCGCTGGGATTGGCGGCGGTCTTGGGCGAGCTGTATTTGGCCAGCACGACGAAATCGCCGCCCTTGGGCAGGCCCGCCGCGTTGATGCTGGTATCGCCGATGATCAGCGTCGATCCGGGGGTCAGCCGCTCCGAGATGCGCTGACGGATGTCGTCAGGGATCTCGATGCGGTCGAGGGCATCCTCTGCCGGGCCGCCCTGCACCGTGACGGCCATCCAGCGCGTCTTGGTGTCGCCGGGAGCGAATTTGAGCGCCGTGTAGACGTGGGTGCCGAGCGGCTCCTCGGGATTCTTCAGGCCGACCGGCGCGTCGAACACGCGGCCGAATTCCTGCCTGACGAAGATATGCCCGAGTGGGGGTTGGCCCTTGCCGGCAACCGCATACACCTTGTCCACCAGGGCGTCGGTGAAGGCGCCCGACTCCGGCAGGCTATTGGCCTTCTGGAACGCTTTGATGGCGGTGACGGTGGCCTTGCCAAGCGTGCCGTCGAAATCGACGCGATCGAGGTAGCCGAGATCGGCCAGGATGTTCTGCACGCCGACGATGCGGTCGCGCTGGGTGCGGCGGGTCACGAGGATGCGGAGCGGAGCGGTCGAGCGGGGCTCCGCAGCCTGGACTGCTGCGGCCTTGGTACCGGCGTCGAGCGTCTTCTCTGCCGCACTGGGCGAGGAATTGTCATCGGCGATAGCAGCGACCAGGACGGGAGCGGCCTCCGCCGGGGCGGGTGATTGTGGAGCGGCCTCTGCCGGCGCTGCCGCCGCGACGGCTGCCGGGGTCGCGGCGACCGGGATGACGGCGGCCACTTCAGGGGCTGGGACCGGCACGGGTGCCGGAGCGGGCGCAACCGACGCGGCGACGATTGCCGCCGGTGCGATCCCGGCCGCAATGACCGGAGCCGCCGGCACTGGCTTAGCGGGAGCGGGCGCCGGAGCGAGCGAGGCGACCAGAGCTGCGGCCGGCGCGATGCCAGCGGCTGTTGCTGCGACCACTGGAGCCGGAGCAGCCGGAACTGCCGGAGCCGTCACTGGTGCCGCCGCTACTTCAGGGGCGGGTGCAGCTACGGGCTCGGTGACCGGAGCTGTGACCGGAACCTTCTCGGCCGCCGGCTTGGGCGTGTCTGTGGTCGTCGCGCTCATGACGAAGGCGGCTTGAGCGGGAGCCTCGGCTGCCGGAGCGGCCGCGACTGGAGCAGGGACGTTGGCCTCAGGCGCCGCGGCCACAGGAGCAGGGGGTAACGGCGGGCGCCGCGGCCACGGGAGCGGGGCCATCCTCATTGTCGCTGTCGAGAGCGTGAGCGCTCGCGGCGGCGCCGACGGCGTGATGTCCGTTGCTATCGGTGGCTCCCACCAATGGATCGAAGGCATGCGTGCGGGTGTCTTCGACGGCGCCAACCGTCGGAGCGGGAGCTGCGGCCGGCTTAGCCTCGCTCGCCTCGGCCGTGCTTGCCGCCGGAGCAGGTGCCGCCGGGGGGTTCTGGGCGCCAACCGGCGTCTTCGGCAGGGTGGTCGCGTGGCTCGTGTCGTCAGTTCCGAGATCCTCTGAGGGGACATCGGTGGTGACGCCGACCTCGGCCTTGGCCAGCTTCACCATATGCGGGAGCTCCGCATCGAGCGGCAGGATCAACAGGTCGTTGCTCGATTGCTTCTGCTTGGTCTGCTCCTGCTTGACCATGGCCGGCGAAGGCGGCGGCACAGGCTGGAACAGGTTCGGGTGCTCGATCAGCGCGGGCGCCGGCCGGTCGCGGGAGATGACCACGTTATCGCCGACGCTGGTGATGTCGTAGAGCTTGGGCGCGAAGGAATAGGGCAGGCGGATGCAGCCATGCGAGGCCGGATAGCCCGGCACGATACCGGCATGGAGCGCGGTGCCCGACCAGGTGATCCGGTTCATCCACGGCATCGGCGCGCCGCTATAGATGTTGGAATGGTGCCAGCGTTGCTTCTCGAGGATGCTGAACGCGCCGAGGAAGGTCGGATGCGCGGGCATGCCGGTCGACACCTGCGAGGTGACGACGAGCTGCGTGCCGCGATAGATGTCGACTTTCTGCGATCCCGTCGAGACCACGAGGAACAGCGGGTCGCCGCTGTCGAGGTCGGTGATGGGAGCATCGCCCGGCGACTTCGGCTGCTTCTTGGCCTCGGCCGGCGCAACGGCGATTGCGACGCTGAGAGCGGCAATGCCGATTGTGGTCAGGAACGTCGATGTAGCCCACTTGGCGACGTTGGTCGCCGTGTCGTTCGTCATACGCTGTTTACGCAACTCACTCGCTCCCCGTGAATGATCGGACCCATAGCGAGCCTCCCCCGTGAGTCCCCCACAACTTAACCGAATCAGACTAAAAGAGGCGTCCCAATTTGACCAGCAAAGCCTTCTGATTACCTAACGCGCGGCATCGGCGAACGGTCCCTGCTGCCGCGCCGGGCCGCCTCGGAAAAAAATCGCGGAACTTCGGGGGTTTGCCGAAGCGAAATCGACCGATTATCCACAGCTTCTCCGCGAAGCGCTCAGCGGGGTGCCGCCGAATAATCTTCGCCCTTGTTCCATTCTCGCAACACTTCTGATTCGCGCCCGCGCGAGCTGCTTGGACGGCAGCCGGCTTGGCCCGAACGCGTCGCAAGCTAGGCTGCGAGCAAGGCAGGAATTGGGTCGCGGCGGGCCCTAAGCTTGGCGGACGCGGCCACCCGGGACGAAAGCCCTTGCTTCGGGCAGGGCGCCTCAATACATCCGAGGCCCAAGTTGTTTTCGGCGACATTGCTTCAGATGCTTTCAAGGGAGGCAAACATGTTGGCTACGACGCATCGGCGCTCGCGCAATGTTGCCCGCGCGGTTTGCCTGCTGATCGTGGGCATGGTGCTCGGCGGCTGCGGCATCAACACCATCCCCACGTTGCAGGAGCAGGCCAAGGCGTCCTGGAGCGAGGTGCTGAACCAGTATCAGCGTCGCGCCGACTTGATCCCCAATCTGGTCGAGACGGTGAAGGGCTACGCCGCTCAGGAAAGCAAGGTGCTGACCGACGTGACCGAGGCGCGCGCCAAGGCAACCCAGGTGCAGATCCCGCCTGACATCCTCACCAATCCCGAGGCCTTCCAGAAATTCCAGGAAGCGCAAGGCGTGCTGACCGGTGCACTCAGCAAGCTGCTGTCGATCACCGAGAATTATCCTGACCTCAAGTCGAACCAGAACTTCCTCGCTCTGCAATCGCAGCTCGAAGGCACCGAGAACCGCATCGCCATCGCGCGGCGCGACTACATCGCTTCGGTGCAGGCCTACAATACCGAGATCAGGACGATCCCCGGCCGCTGGTGGCGCGCGTTCCTCTATCCTGATGCGCAGCCGATGCAGAATTTCACCGTCGCCGAGGAGACCACCAAGGTGCCCGAGGTGAAGTTCTAGCTTTTGCGTGAGCGAGGGCCTGATGGCCTCGGAAATGGCCTCTATGCCGTGGCGCCTCGGCGCGGGTGGCCTGGCGCTGGCTTTGGTGCTGTGGCTGTTCCCGGCCGCTGCCGCCGAGCCGGCCTACCCCGAGCTTACCGGTCGCGTAGTCGATGACGCGCAACTGCTCGGCCCCGACGTCGAGGAGGAGCTGACGGCTGAGCTCAAGGCGCTCGAGGACAAGAGCTCCGATCAGCTCGTCGTCGTCACCGTACCGTCGCTGCAAGGCTATCCGATCGAGGACTACGGCTATCAGCTCGGGCGGCATTGGGGTATCGGCACGGCGAAGCTCAGCAACGGCGTGCTGCTCATCGTCGCGCCGAACGACCATAAGGTCCGCATCGAGGTCGGCTATGGGCTCGAGCCGGTCATGACCGACGCTCTGTCCAAGATCATCATCGACAACGCCATCCTGCCGAAGTTCCGCACCGGCGACTTTGCCGGCGGCATCAAGGACGGGGTGCGCGACATCATCAAGGTGCTGACCGGCGACGCCGCCGAGGTCGAGGATCGCGCCAAGGCCAGTCCAGACGCCGACGAGCCCGCGGTCGATTGGCTGATGGTGATCTTCTGGGTGCTGATGCTGTCGTGGATCGCGTATAGCGTCTATCGCAGCCAGCGCTATGCCACGACCACGGGGCCCGGGGGCCGGGGGCGGTCGGGGCCGATCTTCCTGCCGGGGTCGGGCAGCGGCGGCAGCGATTGGGGCGGCGGCTGGAGCGGCGGCGGTGGCGGCGGCGGTTTCTCGGGCGGCGGCGGCTCATTCGGCGGCGGCGGCGCCTCGGGGGGCTGGTAGATGGTGCCGTTCACGCCTGAGGAGCGCGCCGCGATCGAGGCGGCCATCACCCGCGCCGAGAAGCACACCAGCGGCGAGATCGTGGTCGTCGTGGCGCCGGCCTCGGACGGCTACTGGTCGTTCGCGCTGATGTGGTCGGCGCTGCTCGCGCTCGTCGTACCCTTGCCGCTGATCCTCGCCACGCAATGGCCGGTCGAATACATCTACCTGCTGCAACTCGGCACCTTCGCGCTCTGCGTCGCGCTCGCGAGCTACGAGCCGTTGCGTCTTGCCGTCACGCCGCACTCGATCCAGCGCGCCCGCGCCCACCAGAAGGCGGTCGAGCAATTCCTCGCCCAGGCGCTGCACACCACTCGAGGCCGCACCGGCGTGCTGATCTACGTCTCCTTCGCCGAACGCTACGCCGAGGTGATCGCCGACGACGGCATCTACCGCAAGGTGCGGCCCATTGTGTGGGAGGAGGTGATCGCCGAGCTCACCACGCACCTCGCGCGCGGCACCCGCGACCAGGGCTTCATCACCGCGATCGGCATGTGCGGCAAGGTGCTCGCCGAGCATTTCCCGCCGGGCCACGCCGACAAGGACGAGCTGCCGAACCATCTGATCGTGCTCGACACGTATGGCGGCGCGTAGCTCGGACGCCGCCTCGCACCGCGTCCCGCCCGAGCGGGCCGGCAAGCGCGCGCTGATCGGCTGGATGCTGTTCGACTGGGCGACCCAGCCGTTCTACACGCTCGTCGTCACCTTCCTGTTCGCGCCCTATTTCGTGAACGGCTTCATGGACGATCCGGCGCAGGGCTCGACGCTGTGGGCCTACGCCACCGGCATCTCAGAGCTGATCGCCGCAGCGATCGCGCCGATGCTGGGCTCGATCGTCGATGCCGGCCTGCCGCGCAAGCCCTGGATCGCCGGCTTCTCGGTGCTGCTGGTCGCCGGCATGTGCGGGCTCTGGCTCGCCGCACCCGGACGGATCGACCTGCTGCCGCTGGTGCTGATCTCGTTCGGCATCGCCACCGTCGGCGCCGAGCTCGCGACCGTGTTCACCAACGCCATGATGCCCTCGCTGGTCGGCGATCGCAGCCTCGGCAAATTGTCGGGTTTCGGCTGGGCGATCGGCTATCTCGGCGGGCTGGTCAGTCTCGCGCTGCTGCTCTGCCTCGTCATCCCCGATCCGAAAACCGGCATGACCGTGACCGGGATCCAACCAATCCTCACCCTCGACACCGCGACGCGCGAGGCCGACCGCCTGGTCGGACCGTTCTCGGCGCTCTGGTATCTCATCTTCGTCGTCCCGCTGTTCCTGTTCACGCCCGACCGGCCGGTCAAGACGGCGCGCAGCAATGTCGCGGGCGCCGGGTTCGGCAAGCTCGCAAGCCTGATCAAGGACCTCGTCAGGAACCACAGGCAGATCGCGCTGTTCCTCGCCGCGCGCATGCTCTACGCCGACGGCCTCGGTGCGGTGTTCGCGTTCGGCGGCATCTATGCCGGCACGGTGTTCGGCTGGGGCGCGACGCAGCTTGGCCTGTTCGGCATCGTTCTCATTATCGCCGGCACGTTCGGCGCGGTGCTTGGCGGCTTATATGACGATCGACGCGGATCGAAATGGGTGATCGCCGCGACGCTCGTTCTGTTTATCGCCGGCGCGATCGGCGTGCTGTCGGTCGATGCCGGCCACGTGCTGTTCGTTGTGCCGGTCGCGCCGAAGCTGCCCGGAAGCGCGACCTTCTCCTCGGTGGGCGAGCAGGTCTATCTCGCCTTCGCCGTTCTGATCGGCCTCGCCTCGGCGCCGATCCAGGCGTCGAGCCGGGCGATGCTCGCGCGCATGTGCCCGCCCGACAAGATCACCGAGTTCTTCGGCTTCTTCTCGTTCTCGGGCAAGATCACCGCATTCGCCGCGCCGCTCACCATTGGCGCCGTCACCGCCTTGACCGGCAGCCAGCGCCTCGGCATCGCGTCGGCTCTGTTCTTTCTCATCGCCGGCCTCTTGCTGCTGCTGCGCGTAAAGGAGCGCTGAGCTGGGGAAAAGGCGCGCCGGCGGTCCCGCTAGAACTTCACGGTCGTCGTGAATGTCGTCACGTTGCCTTCGAACCGGTTCTCTGCGCCGAACTCTTGATAGTTGCGAAAATTGAACAGGACCGCGTGGCTCAGCAACAGCGTGTTGTAGACCACGTGAGGACCCACGGCGAAGACGCGGCCCTTGAATGGGCCGAGCTTCGCGCCCGAGCCCGAGTCGCCCGTGAGCTGCTGATAGGCGTAGCCGGCGACGCCGATCTCGAGACCGCTGGCGAATTTCTTGCCGACCGCCCAGTCCCAAATGAAATCGTCGCCGGATTTGTAGTCCGTCGCCGGATTTGTGGCGTTGAAGGTGACGCCGATTGCCGAGTCAAACTCGAGCTTGGTGTGCGGCTCAGTGTAGGTGACGCCCCATCCCAAATTCACGCCGTAGTGATTCTTGCCCGTGTTCGGCTGAAAGCCGCGTTGGTAACGCCCGGTCGGGAACCAGGTGGTCAGATAGAGCGTGTTAGACCACGCCCCTGAGTTCCACCCGAGCTGCGCCCGCGCTGCCGTGTCGCCGAGGCCATCTCCTTGGATGGTTTCATCGGAGGTGATCAGTCCGCTCACCACGCCATGCGCCCAGACGAAAGCGTCGGCCGAGCTTAGCGACAGTCCAAGATTGCCGCCCAGGATCTTCGTCTCGGGAACCCACAGCGCCGCGAACCCGAGAGAGTAGGGCCGCTTCTCGGCGTCGAGCACGATTTTCCCGCCGTCGATGAAGACCCTGATGTCGCCGTCGTAATGGGCAAGCCCTGTACTGAGATAAACGCCCGCATCCGGCGTGACGCCGGCGCCAAAGCCGAAATTGCCGGGAACATAGAGGCCCGACGCCCCTTCATCGGCGAGCGCCGGAGATACGATCACGATCAACAAAACTTGGGCCGCCGCTTTCAGAAAGCGCGCCATGTTCTGTGCCCTCAGCCGAATGACAGCTTAGCCCTGTTTTGACGCGTCCGCTGTCGCAGTCTTGCCACAAGCAACCGTTCTCTGGCCCTCGAACAGGAACTAGCGAAGCGCGCGGCGCCAGGCGCGATAGGCGCGTAGCGCCTCCGGCGTGTCGATCTCGCGCTCGATCGCCGCGAAGTCGGGCCGCGCCCGCGTCTCTTCATCGATCGCCGCGAGCCAATCCTCGGCGAGCCCCGCGCAAGCCCGCACGTCGCCGCGGCAGGATTTGGCGCGCCGGCATCCATGATCGCCGCAGAGACGCCAGAGACAGATCCGGTCGGCGCCGAAGCGCAAATTCCGCTCTCTCTGCTCGCGGCTTTCGCCTTTGCGCCTCGTCAAAAACGCGAACTCCGTTGTCGTGTCACGTCGAAGACTCCAAGTTTCGCGCGCCGTGTCATTGTGTCCGACCGTCTTGGGTAACAGGCCGCCGAATTTCGTCGAAGTTCTGCGGCTCGCCGGCGCCCGGTCGCGCCAAACGCCTGACGACCGTACTAGGGAACCTCCCCAAAAGGGCATCAAGACTTTGCTTGTTCGTCATCCGTTGGCCTTTTACTTCGGCATCGCCTACGCCTTCTCATGGCTCGCGTGGATGCCCTTGGTGCTCTCCCAAGATGGTGCTCGTCTCTTTTCGTACCCTAACCCGATAGGATTCTATACTACCCTCGCCATCGCTAGCCTTGGCCCATCTTTAGCGGCGTTTATCATGTCGGGCATAACCGAAGGCAGGATAGGCATAGGCCGCTTGCTACGCCCGTTGGCGCTATGGCGGGTGGGACTTCGGTGGTATTTGTTCGCCCTCATTGGCCTCCCCACGATCATGCTGCTCAGCGTGATCTTCCTGCCAGGCGCTCTGGCATCGTTTCAAGGGCTCGCTGGCCTAGCCCCGCTGCCTACCTTCGCTCTCTTTGCTTACGTATTCTTCCTAGGAGGACCAATGGGCGAAGAGCCTGGGTGGCGTGGGTTTGCGCTTCCCCGCCTCCAACGGCTCTATGGTCCTCTGACCGGAAGCCTGATCCTCGGGCCCATCTGGGCATTTTGGCACCTGCCCATATTCTGGATCCCGACTTGGAATTTTCCGCCCACCATCCTCAACATCGTCATGTTTGTCAGTGCGGCTGTCGCCTTCACGATCATCCTCACGTGGCTCTTCAACAATACGAAAGGCAGCCTGCTCATTGCTATCTTGGCACACACCTCTTTTGATCTGGTTGTCTCAATTCTGAATGGGCTCTTTCCCATTCCCATCGTGAACGACTACGGTAGCAATGTGCCCGTTCTGATCGGCTTAGGAGTGCTGGCAGTGGTGCTTGTCGCCGCGACACGAGGCGATTTGGGCTATCAGCGCTACCGCAAAGAAGTTGCTGATCTGGCTGATGACGCTTTTTCCCAGGAGGGCGCACTTTAGGTGGTCTCGGCATGTCCGCTTTGGGTCAAAAGCGGACCTGATGGTGAAGCGGACTCTCACGACTCACCCTCGCTCCACTTCACTCAGTTCACTCGCACATGGCGGGTGGGTTCCCGGACGTCACATTTGCTTGTTCGCGCGCGGAGGGCTCTGACGGGCCCGATGCAGGAATCCTCTAATTACCAGCAGACTTTGGCCCCGGAGGTACACACATAGGGCGATACCACGCCCGACCAGCAAATCGTGTAGGAACTCTTGTTCACGATGTCCGGCTTGTAAACGCCGCACCAAACGTTGAAGCAGAACATGTCCGTGCTGACGCTGCTGCGCCAATAAGGGTTCGGCGACGCGCGCATGGCGCTCACGGTGACGGCACTGAGTCTCTTTTCCGCCTTGTACTGCTTGACGTAATCGGCAAGCGCGAGCTGCGCGCGGCTGACCGCTGTTTCCTTGTCGAACCCGTCGGCGGTGCCCGACAGGCCAATGCAACCTGCCTGCGCTGGAGCGCCCAGAGCCAAGCCAAAACCCGCCGCGATCACCGCCAGCGCCGAGCCGCGCCAAAACGACCTCATCGGAACGCCTCCATCACCAGTGCCAAGATGCGCAAGAGTAATATCCGCTACGCGTGCTCGGCAGTACCTTTGCTGACGCAGAAGGATGATTGGCCTGCGTTGTAGCCTTTATGCAACACGGGTTGGCAAGACGCGGCGACCTCGGGTGTCTGGTGGGTCACAAGTAGACAGCTTCTGCCTAAGTTGGCAACGGACGGCTGTTAGTCCTCGCGAAAGTCGTCGGTCGGTGCTGGCGTGCAGGCCACATCGTAAGGGTGCTGTCGCGCTACAGCCATTACTGACCCCGAGCGTTGGCCTGTCCAAATTGGCCTGTCCAAATTCGGACATCCGGTGGTGATTTAGGAGGGTCGCAAGAGGGGAACCGCGATGCGCCGCCTGATCGTCGTCACTATTCTTTGCCTTGCCGCAACGCCGGCCTTCGCCTGCGTGTATGACAGCGAATGTAAGAACGGCTACACGTGCTTGGATGGTCTTTGCCGGGCCCCGATGTATTCCACTGATGATGGCAGTGACAACGCTCCCACCAAGCGTGTCGATGGAAAAAGCTGCACGTATGACGATGATTGCCGCCAAGGTTCCCGCTGCATCAAGGGCTCAGGCCTAAGCGGTGTCTGCATAGGTCACTGACGACCTCGCAACCCGGCGGAGCCCACGGCTCCGCCGCCGGCAACGCACCGCTTCCATCACGCCAGGTTCTGGCTTTCCCTGCTTCCCGCTCAGTAAAGAACCCCCTGAGCGCTATTCTGCCGCAGACCGAACAAGCCGCGGCGCTTGGGCTGCACCGGGGCCGCCGCTGCGGACTTTGTGTCAACCGTCGCGGTTTTAGCGGTCGCAGTTTTCTGCGTGCGCTTTGATTTGGCGGGCGCGGCGGCAAGCGTCTTCGTGTGGGTATGCGAGACCGACGATACCGGCGCGGTAACCTCCTTGTGAGAGCGCAAGGCCTGCTTGGGCTCTGACGGAACCGATACGGCTGTCTGCGACGGCTGCCCGAGCGCCGCCTCGTCGATCCAACCGGTAGCACCGCTTTTCACGTCCTGGATTTGCGCAAAGCCGGACTGCTGACTGACTAGGCGAAACCGCCGGCCGGAGGGAAAGCCATACAACACCGCGGCAGAGGAAGACGGCTGTGCCAACATCTGGATCGGGTGCTTGGCGATCAAAATCATGCCTGCGTCCGCGGCGGCGGTTGCGCCACCCTGACTGGCTGTGTCGCCGTTGGCTGGAGAGGCGGCGATCGCTTTCGCTGCCGTGGGGGTTTTCGCGCGAATGGTCTCTTGCGCGGTTGATTGCTCGCCCGCCAAAAGCGGTACGGCCGCGAGCAGCATGGGCGCCAGCGCGATCAATCCCAGAGCCTTCGAATGAAGCGATCTCACAGGATCACGCCTCCATCGATGCGTTAGCGCAATTCTACATCTCCTGAGTAGCACACAACGCTAGATCTTGGGCATCCACGTTGGCGTTCGCCGGCTAGGAAGCGTTCTTCTTGCGGTATTCGATCGCTTCGAGCTCGACCGCCACCGCGTCCATCACATCGAGCACGGGCTCGACCTTGAATTCAAAAATCGCAAAGACGCTGGTGAAATAGTGAATGTCTTCCGGCCGGTCGGTCTCGAAGATCATGTAGCCGCCGTAGTCGCCGACCCGGATCACGAACTGATGCATGGTGAAGCTCGCGGGCATTTTCCAGTTTTTGTCGAATATCTTCAGGACCCGTTCCTGCGCGGCCTCGTAGTCTCCGGAGGATGCTGCCGGACGCTCGCGCCAGCTGACGACGTATTTCATGTTGGCCCCCTGTTTGACGCTGCCGTCGGCCAGATCCGACACAAGGGCAATAATCGCACGCCGCGCCCCGCGCAGCGATCCGCCAGATTGTCTCGATCTGGTCGGGAGCCCACGGATGCTCCTCGCACAACTGGAGGCTGTTAGGCCTTAAGCGGCGTGTTAGTGTTCCCGGCGCCTCTAGCTTGAGAGCATCGCGAGCAGAAAGGGTTGAGAATGACCGACTGGGTGCTCAATCTCCCTCTGGCGTGGATGGCTCTCGTTATCTTCGGCGGCACCTATCTCGTCGCTGCCGGCATCTATTTCGTCGTGACTGGGCTCGCCGTGAATGACCGGGCCCGTGCCTTCAAGGCGCTTTCGCCTGGGATGCTGCCGCCGCTCGGTATCATCTTCGGCTTGCTGGTGGGCTTCATGGCCGTCCAGGTTTGGGGTGACTCCGAGCGGGCAAAGGTCGCCGTCGCCAATGAAGCCAGCGCGCTTCGCGCCGTCGTGTTGCTCGCTGCAAGTTTCCCGGGAGAGCCGGAAGCGCGTCTCCGTTCACTCGTCAACCAGCATATCGTGGCGGCGGTGAACGAGGAATGGCCGATGATGGCGCACCAGCGCGCCACGCTCACCAAACGTTCTCAGGATCTGACCGAAGCCCTCAAGGGCGCGCTTGCCTTGACGCCGGTCGACGACGGCCAGAAAATAGCCCAGCGCGAAATCGTGACGGCCTTGGAGCACGCGCTCGATGCGCGCCGCCAGCGCATCATCATCAGCCAATCCACGGTCAGCTCGATCAAATGGGCGGCCCTGATGCTCCAGGGGCTCTGTGCCTTGATTGCCGTTGCGATGGTTCACAGCGACAACCGGCTCACGTGCGGCATCGCCCTGACGCTGTTTGCGACCGGCATCGCGCTGTCGCTTCTGCTGATCGCCGCTTACAGCCGGCCGTTCAGTTCGGTCGGGCCGGCACTGCTGCAACAAGTCATCGCAAGCGAGTCCGCGGTCACCCGGCCGTAACCGGGCCAGCCAGGAAAATCTGGGTTCGTGCGACATGGCTTCGCTTGCAACGGTCTTCAGGCCGCCGCGGTGCTGGCGTCCGAGGCGGGTTGATCTACACTTCTCGCGATGATTCGTTCAGACGATCCTTGGCCACGCGTCATCGCCCACGCCGACATGGATGCGTTCTACGCGGCGATTGAGCAGCTCGACGATTCTGCGCTGCGCGGCAGGCCGGTGCTGGTCGGTTCTGCAAGCGAGCGCGGGGTGGTTCTGACCGCGAGCTACGAAGCGCGGCCCTACGGCGTGGGCAGCGCGATGGCGATGGCGAAAGCACGCCGGCTTTGTCCGAATGCGGTGATCGTCCCGCCCCGCTTCGATCGCTACCAGGACATCTCCCGCACGATCATGCGCGTGTTCGCGGACTTCTCGCCCGACGTCGAGGCGCTCAGTCTCGACGAGGCGTTCCTCGATATGTCGGGCTCAGAGCGCCTCCTAGGAGATCCAGAAACGATCGGGCGCCGGCTGAAGCATGCGGTTCGCGACGCGACCGGAGGGCTCACGGTGTCGGTCGGTCTTTCGGGCACCAAATATGTCGCCAAGGTCGCCAGCGCCTACCAGAAGCCGGACGGCTTGACCGTGGTGCCACCGAAGGACGCGAGAGCGTGGCTCGCGCCGCAGCCGGTGTCGCGTCTCTGGGGGGTCGGGCCCAAGACCGAGGCACGGCTGCGTGGTCTCGGCCTGGACACGATCGGCAGCGTGGCTCTGACCGATCCGAAATTCCTGACGGCGAAGCTCGGAAAAGCCGGGCTTCAGTTCCACGCCCTTTCGCGCGCGGACGATCGCAGAGCCGTCATTGGCCGGCGCGCACCGAAGAGCATCGGATCGGAATGCACGCTCGAGCAGGATGTGCGCGAAAGGGAAGATATCAAATGCCATCTGCACGCCTCCGCCGGCCGAATCGGCAGACGCCTCAGGCAGAAGGGCTATCTCGCCTCAGGCGTCGGCGTGAAGCTCAAGACCACGGAGTTTGCCATCATCACAAGGCAACGGCGTCTGCATGAGCCGACCGACGTTGCCGACCGGCTTTACGCGATCGGAGTCGATCTTCTCGACGAGTTCGCCCATCCCGGTCCATTTCGCTTGATTGGCTTGGTCGCCTACGACCTGGTCGCGGTCGACGCCCATGCTCAGCTCACGCTGTTCGGAGCGACCGCGCGGCGACGCCGGCTGGAGGTGGCGGTAGACGGCCTCGTCGAGCGGTTCGGTCCGGATATCGTCCATCCAGCCGACCATGACGTCGAGCGAACGCGGATTGCATCGACCCTCGACTTTTTGGATGAAGGCTGACGCTGTGACGGGGTTCACCGCTCGATGCGGCTGATCTTGGAGCCCTCGAGGCTCAGGCTGTACATCAGGCCCGTCTGATCGAAAATGAAGCCGATGATCGGGCTGGTCAGGTTGTCGGTATCGATGGTGCCGCCGGCGCCGAGCGTGACCACCACGATCGATCCGTCGATGCCGACCTTCCAGCCGTAAGCGTTCTGGAAATTCGCCAGGGCTTCTTCGGTCATGAACACGATGATGATGGCTTGGGATTGCGCGCCGAGCTGGAAGCCGAACGAGGCCGACACGATGTTGTAATAGCCGGCGGCGTTGCCGCGAACGATCAGGACGCCTTCGCCATATTGCCCGCCGACGCCAATGCCGGCCTTGAGGACTGAGGGAAATATCAAGACGCCGGCAGCCTTGCGCCCGAGCTCCTGGGCGCTCGGATTCTGCTCGACGAATCTGTGCAGCGTCGCATTGGCGTCGGCATTGATGTCTTCCGCCGAGCCCGCTCGGCAGGCGTCAGGCGCGGCGACAAGAGCGAGCAACGCAAGCGAGACCAGCAACGCCTTCATTCTGAAATCTCCCGGACAGAGCGCACCCCGCGCCGATACATTGGCGGCATTTGTGGCCGCATCGCGTCAGGCGCAAGCCATTACGCGAGCGGCGCCGCTCGCTACTTCCTAAGCTGACAGGCTTTATTGGTCTCCTGGCATCCGGCGTAGTCCCGGTCATAGTCGCCGCTGCAGCCTCGCCCGTGTTGTTTGACGCATGCGTCGTAGACGTCAGAGGCCTGTCCCGTGCAACCCCTGAACTGCGATCCGCAGGTGTTGCCCCACCCGGCAACGTATCCCGGCCATTTCGGTTTTGCCTCCGATACGCTGGCCGATCCAACCGCGAAAACGAATGTCAGAGCGATGAGTACTTTAAGCGTCATATTGCTTGATGGCATGGCCGCGTTCCTCCTGATTCCGATCTCCCGCGACGCGCAGGGAACGGCGTGATCGATGGCATCCGGACTCCGTACGCGCAAGCGACTACGCGGGCGGCTCGGCAGGCTTGAGGAAGCGCGAATAGATCCAGCCGCTCGCCGAGGTTTCGGGGTCGGTGACACGCACCCAGTTCTTCTCCCGCGCGGCGACGCGGAGTTTCACGCCGCGGTCCCACACCCTCACCGTCGCCGAATTCTGCTGCGGCAGTGAATGCATGTCGACGGGGTTGGCGACCTCGACCCATTCGGCCGAAGCGTCCGATGCGTCGCCGAGCGCGTAGGCGCCGTCATGGGGGCGAGCAGGCACTGGCGGCGCGATGGTCACCGTCTTGACGGTGTTGACCTTCACGGGTGGCTCAGTCTTCGCCGCACGGACCGGCTTAGGCTTCGGTGGCGAGGCCACGGTGAGGTGAGGCGCTTCGGCTTGCGCGACGGGCGCAAAGGGATTGCTGTCGGTGATGCTGACACTGTCCATCGGCGCCGGCGCGGCTGTGACGACCGGAGCTGAGGCGACCGGGGCAGCGGCGACCGGGGCGGGAGCGGGGCTGACGTTCAATCGCGTTTCGGACTGGGCCAGAACCGTTCCGTCGGCAGTCACCAATTCGAGGCGAATATCCGACGCGCCGCTTCGTCCTTGCGGCAGGCGCAACCGCAACTCGCCGATCTCGTCGGGGCGCAAGCTCCATCCGGTCGCGCCATAGGGACGACCGTCGGAGAATGCGGCGCCTTCGGGCATGGCGCTGACAGCGAGCACCGAGCGAGACGGAAGAGCATCGGTCGCGTCGATAGTCACGGGAAAGTCGATCTCCTCGCCCGCTTGGGCATCGATCTTGTCAGGTGAAGAGAGCGCTACTTCCAGCTTGGGTGCGACTTGCACGATCGCAGTGGCGCTCGGCGCGTTTGCCGCGGTCGAGCTGACAGCCGGCGGCAATGGCGCATCGGCGCGCAGCTGCATCATCCTCTGCCACAACAAGACGAACAGAATTGCCGTTGGAATGAGCGCAATTCCGACCAGGGCCGAGATGAGCCACCTCGTGTCCGGCCCCTTGGCAGCGGGGCGAGCAGCCTCGGTCTTGCGTGACGCCGATCCGGCTCGGGCATTTCCCTGGCGGGGGCTTGTCTCAAGCGGCGGCTCGGTTGCGAAGCGCTCCGCCAGCGCCGCAATGGCCGGCTTCGACAGCGACGAACGGCTCGAAGGCCGCCCGAGATCGAGTCCCTCGCCCAAAGCCCTCGGCAGGGCGAGCAATTTGAAACCGGACTTACGCTTGAGCGACGAACGCATGACACTCATCCGCACGGAGCGCAGGTAGGAGAGGGAGGGATTAGGGCTAAGCAACTCATAGCCGCTATATAAGAGATCACGCGGCGCATGCGAGTCTCCAACAGCCATTAATTACCTTAACCTGGCCATGGACCCCAAAGTTCCAAGGGCGTTATTGGGGCGCGCTCACGGCGTGGAATGGATCACCGATCGCAGCAGCTCGCTTCCGCCCGACCAGAGAATCTGGACGCCGAGGCAGAACAGGATGAACGCTGACAGCCGCACGGCGATGTCGGTGCCGCCGGGGCCGAGCAGCCGCTGCACGCGATCAGCGTAGGCAAAACACAAGAAGATGGTCAGGGCGATCACCACGACGGCGAGAAGGCTCGCGAGCACGAACAGGATCTCATCCGTCGAGTTGGTGTAGGAAGCCCGCGATAGCCCGAGGCTGATCACGACCGCGATGGTGCCGGGCCCAGTCGTCAAGGGCAGCGTCAGCGGATAGAAGGCCTGGTCGAGCGGATCGGTTCGCGAGACGCCATCGGCCGAGGCTTCCAGCTCCTTTTGACTGCCTTCGCTGAGAAGCTTCCAGCCGGCGACGGCGACGATGAAGCCGCCTGAGACGCGCAGCACCGGTATCGAAATTCCATAGAACTCGAGAATGAGCGCGCCGAGCAGCAGCGAGCACACCAGAACGAAGAATGAGTTGCGCGCGACGCGTCGGGCGAGCATGCGACGCGTCTCGGGCTTAACCCCGCGGGTCAATCCGAGAAAGACGAGCGCCGAGCCGGGCGGATTGACCACGGGAAAGATCGCCGCAAGCACGAGCAGGAATGTATTGAACGCAGCGTTCATGCAAATCCGTCAGGCTTCGGCGCCAAGTCTCTCATCAAGTCTCTCATTATGCTTCATTATGGATTCCATCATAGGGTGTCAGCCGCATCGTGAGGGCATGCCGTTCGATAGACAGGCAGGCCGAAACCAGAGAGACAGAACATGGATCGACGTGTCGTTGCCGTGGCGATTGCCCTAGCACTGGCCGGCGCGGTGCCGGCATTCTCCGATCCGGTCGCTGCCCCGGCGGCCGAGGGCCCCGACGCGCTGATCATCCAGGCGAAAGATCATGCCGACCTTAGCGCAAAGTTTTGCGCGGCAAATCCGAACATCGAGCACGTAATCGTGCTGCCAGCCTCCCTGTTCGTCGACAGTCAGCAAGTGATTTGCGACAACGGCCCGTACAAATTGTACAGAATCATCGAGCATGACGACACGGACGACTATGAATATTTTCTGGATCCACCGATTTACGGCAAAGAAAATCGGTTGGGTTGTGACGGGAAAGCCGGGCTCAACATGCAGACAATCGCAGTCAACTGCCGGCCGCTGAAGTAATATTGGTCGCCCGGCCAACCGGCGAACATCAAGGTCTGTGGCATGTCCGGATTCGATCCTAATCGGCGCGAGGCACTCAAACGCCTAGCGTTGCTGAGCGCTGCCGGCCTGGTCCCAAGCATCGTGAATGCCGGGCGCGCGCGCGCGGCCGATCTTACGGCAGGCTTCGTCTATATCGGTCCGCGCGAAGATTGGGGCTGGAACCAGTCATTTGCCGTGGCCGGCGCGGCACTGCGAGGCGTTCCGAACGTAAGGGTCGTCCAGGCCGGTTACCTTCCAGAGAGCACCAATTACGGGAGCGGCAAAGACGATCCCGAGACCAGAGCCTACACCGCGGCGATGGAGGGCCTGATCGCCGATGGCGCCCGGCTGATTTTCTCGACCTCGTTCGACCACGATCCTTTCCTCTTGGCCTTGGCAAAGAAATACCCGGATGTCGTGTTCCGCCAGGCTAGCGCGCTCGCAACCGCCGCCAACCCGGCGAATGTCGGCAGCCAAAACGCACTGATCAATCAGGGCCACTACGTCAACGGCGTTGCCGCCGGCCTCTGCACCACCACGAACACGCTCGGCTTCGTCGCCGGCATGGCGTTCGCTCCCGTGCTCCTCAACGTGAATTCATTCCTTCTCGGCTGCCGCCAGACCAATCCTGACGCAACCGTGCGGGTGATCTTCACCGGCGGCTGGGAGGATGAGGCTCACGACGCCGCGGCGACCAATGCGCTTGTCGATGCGGGCTGCGATGTCATTACATGTCACCTCGACGCCCCGCGGGTCGTCATCGAGACGGCTGAGGCCCGCGACGTCAAGACCTGCGGCCACGCCTTCGACCAGGCCCCGCTCGCCCCAAAGGGCTACATCACCGGCGCCGACTACAACTGGACCGGAATGTTCGAGACATTCATCGAAACGCTCCAGACGGGTGGAACCCTGCCGAACTTCGTCACCGGCGGATACGACAAGGATTACGTTCGCTCGAGCCCGTTCGGAGCGGGAGCGAACCTCCGCGGCGATAAACGCCGCCAAGACCGCCATGCAGGCGATGCGGAACGGGGACGCGATCTTCGTCGGTCCGATCAGTGACAACACCGGGAAGCTCGTTGTGCCGGCCGGGACGAGCCTAGGCCCCTATGCCGGCGAGCTGCAGCAGACCGACTATCTGATCGCGGGCGTCATCGGCTCGATCACCTGATCTGACAAAATGAAGAAGCCCCGCACGGGGGGGAGCGGGGCTTCTTCGGTTCCACTGGGGAACAGAGCGACGGGAGGGAAGCCGTCACTTGGTCATGGAGATAGCACGACAGGAGTTGAGAACAACCCCTGCAACCATGAACACTTTGTCATGATTTTAAGAAGAAGCCCCGGCCAAGGTGGTTGACCGGGGCTTCCTAACCAAAGGGGTGATCGCAGGGTAACAATCACCACGCCCTCTATAGCATAGTCGCCGGTAGCGTGAATCGCCTAATTGCCGCGTCGCCTGAGCATCGAATGAACCGAGCGTTGCCGGCGCGGCTCACAGGCGGACGCGAAAATGCCCAAACCCGAATCTTATGACAAGCGTGCCCCGATCGCGGTGCCGAGCATAATTCCGCGGGCTTTTGGCGCTGGGGCCCGAGGAGTCCGGCGCTGGCGCTGGAGCCTGAACCCCGTCCGGCGTCTCCAGCTCGGCTTCTTTCTCTTCCTGTGGCGGGAGTAGGGCCGTTTGCGGCGCAGCCTGCTGAACGGGTGGCGCGGCCGGCGAGAGGTATATCTGGTAGATCCACCCTTGCTGCGACGTTGCCGGATCGACCGCTTTCACCCAACCGCTTTGCTGTCCGGCGGTTCGCAGCACGGTACCAACCGGATAATACGCCACGATGGGTGCGGATACCGATGGACCGCTATGCAATGCCGCGGCCAGCGATGTGGTGACCCATTGAGCTTCCGCATCATGCGTTTCGGATGCGACCTGACCCACCGGCTCGGGCGCCGCTTCGGCCAATTGGTGCGTCGTCGAGGATAGCGCAGGAGCGCCGACCGAACCGGTCGAGGTGACATCCGCGGCGGTGATTGCATGTGCCGAAGCCGCCCGGGATTCAATCGGCGCCGGCTTACCGGCCTGCTCGCCGCCGTTCGGAGCGAAGGCGTAAGCGAAAATCAGCGCGCCGATCGAGACGATTGAAGCGCCGGCCACCAACAGTCCAATTCTACGCCGGACGCCGTGTCCCGCCGCAGTTATCTCGGCGGGGGCTTCTCGCGCCGCCTGGAAGCTCTCCAAGGGATTAATGAATTCAAACGGGTCTGACATGGTCGTGCTCCCTACTCCCAAAGCACCGCACCATTGAACGCACAGTCAGGCTTTATGTTCGAATTATTCAGGAAGCCTGAACGTTCGAGGGGCGGGCATGCCAGTCCGAAAGCCGCGTGTGCTTCGCAGCGGCAGCTCGTCTGAAATATGCGGTAGGTGTGGCCTGCGTTGACGGGCAAGATCACCTCGGGCCGGGGCGGAGATCGAACGCGGTCGGGCGCCTTTGCAGGAGGTGTTGCGCCAGCGTCGATATCTCGATGTCGATCTCGAGCAGGGAGACCGAGTCGCCGCGCTCGACCCTGACCTGGACCCGATCCGAATCCACCGGGATGTGCTTGCCGATCGCCGCCAGAATGTCCTCGCGAAGCATGGGAATGAGGTCGGCATTGCCCGGAGTGCTTCGCTCGTGCATCAGCAAGACCTGGAGTCGTTGCTGCGCGGTATTGGCCGACCGCTGCCGGCCGAACAGGTTCGGGAACCTCATGCCGCCCTCCGCCCAAACAGCTTGTTGAGCAGCCCGCTCTTGTCGCTCGGTATGACCAACGGCACCGTCTCGCCTTTGAGCCTGCGCGCGACGTCATGGTAGGCGCGCGCCGGGGCACTCGTCGGGTTGCTGAGCGTAACCGGCGTGCCCATGTTCGATGCGCTCAACACCTCTTTGCTTTCCGGAATGATCCCGAGCAGCGGGATGCAGAGAATGTCGAGCACATCCTCGACCCCCAGCATCTCGCCGCGCGCCGCCCGAATTGGATCGTACCGCGTCAGAAGCAGGTACTTCTCCATCGGCTCGCCGTTTTTGGCCTTGGCGGTGGTCGAATCGAGCAGACCGATGATCCGATCGGAATCGCGCACCGAGGACACTTCCGGATTGGCGACCACGATGGCTGAATCGGCGTGGCGCATGGCGAGCGATGCGCCGCGCTCGATGCCCGCCGGGCTATCGCAGATGACCCAATCGAAGAACGGCCTGAGATCGTTTATCACGCGCTCGACGCCCTCCTCGGTCAGCGAGTCCTTGTCGCGCGTTTGCGAGGCGGCGAGCAGGAACAGCGTGTCGATCCGCTTGTCTCGAATGAGCGCCTGGGACAGCTTGGCGGTCCCCTGCACGACGTGAATCAGGTCGTAGACCACCCGCCGCTCGGCCCCCATCAGGAGATCGAGATTGCGCAAGCCCACGTCGAAATCGATGACCGCGACGCGTTCGCCACCGCGCGCCAGAGCCGCACCGAGCGCCGCGGTCGAAGTCGTCTTGCCGACGCCCCCCTTTCCGGACGTCACCACCAGCACGTGGGCCATTTTCATGCTCCTTTGCTTTCAGTCCATCGTTGTGATTTCGAGCGCGTCCTTCTCGAGCCAGGCTTGGATGCATGCCTCGCGAAGATGCGGCTCGATCTGGTCGGCCACGACGTAGTGGCCATCGATCGCCATGAGCTCGGCCTCGAGCCGGCGGCAGAAAATGCGGGCGCGCTCGTTGCCGTAGGCGCCCGCCAAGACTCGTCCGCGCAAGGCTCCGTAGACATGAACGGACCCCGCGGCGATGATCTCCGCGCCGGAGGCGACCGAGCCGATCACGGTCACATCGCCGTGTGGGTGGACGATCTGCTGGCCCGAGCGCACCGGCGCATCGATCAGGATCGAGCTGACCGGTTCAGGTGCGGCCGATACGACCGCCGGCGCCGCTTGCTTCTTGGCCTTAGCGGTCTTGCCCCGCGTCAGCGATGGAACGCGCCCATCGGTGCAAGCCGGATCGGCGCCTTCGACGCCGAGAATGCGAATGTCACGTGTGCCCAGCTCGTCCAGAAGACCGAGGAAGGTTTCTTTCGTGAGCTCGAGATCGGAGACGTCGATCACCACGGATTTTCGCGCGAAGAATCCGGGCGAGCGCGCCAGAAGCTTGTCGATGTCGCCAAGCCACGCCTCGATCGGCGGCTCGGGCTTGACCACGAGAGCGTGGAACGATCCGCCGCGAAACCTGAATGACGTGGTTGGTTTTGCAGTTGTCATTTCGTTAACCCTCGACCCGATAGGACGGTCATTGTGGTTAACGAGCGGTTAATTTGCCGGCGGGAAACGGAAAAAGTCACCGTGTCCTTTGCGGTCCAGCGTCAATGCAAATCTAGGGCAGTTCGATCGTGCCCTTATATCTGCCACCGGAGAGAGTGTCGGTCAGAAGCTTGTACACATAAGTGCCGCTGCCCGTGGACCTACTGCTCGGCCGGCTTCAGCTTGGCGAAGGCCTTTTCGAGATCGACGGTGATGGGCACCGGATTCTCGATGTCGCCCTGCTTCTTCCAGGTCTTGGCGGTGAGCGCATGCGGTCCTGAGAAGTCGAAATCGCCGGACAGCGTCGGCTCGCCGCCGATCATGTCGTTGAACTTGGCGAACGCCTTGCGCGAGCGGCTATAGACCATGATCGGAAACGACCAGGGCTGATGACCGGCCGCCGATGTCAGGCTGTAGACGAAGAACCCGGCATCCGGCGACCATTTCGCGGAATAGACGTGGTAGCCCTGCTCGCCGCGCGGCGAGGAATGATCCTCCGAGTTCAACGTATTGCCGTCGCTCGAACGGATCACGACGCGGCTCTCCATGTCCGGCGTGGCGTAGAGGCTGACATCGACGGGAAGCACCAGGGCGTGCAGTGTCTTGTCAGGCGAGACGAAAATCTCAGGCGCAAGAGTCTGGCAGCTCGTCTCGGGTCGCGGCTCCTCGAGGAGCTGATGGCCGCTGCATGGCGTCTCGGCCGAAGCGGGCAACGGCGCGAGCGCCGCCGCCAGGGCTGCAACGGCCCCGAGGCATCCGAAGCGAACGGTCATTGGCGTCTCCCCAACTCGCCGGCGCTCATGTTCTAATGCCTGAAGTGCCGCATCCCTGTGAATACCATGGCGAGGCCGGCCCTGTCGGCGGCGGCGATCACATCGGCGTCGCGCATCGAGCCGCCCGGCTGGATCACCGCCGTCGCCCCGGCCTGCGCGATCGCCTGAAGGCCGTCGGGGAAGGGAAAGAACGCGTCGGATGCCGCGACCGAGCCTTGCGTCAGGCTGGCGCTGCGGTTTTGCCCCTTGGCCGCTTCGTCGGCCTTCCATGCCGCCATGCGCGCCGCGTCGACGCGTGACATCTGGCCGGCACCGATGCCGACCGTGGCGCCGCCTTTGGCATAGACGATGGCGTTAGACCTGACGTGCTTTGCCACCGTGAAGGCGAAGATCAGGTCGGCCAATTCCTCTTGGCTCGGCTTCCGCCTGGTCACGACCTTGAGGTCAGACTGGGAAAGGATGGCGTCGTCGCGGCCTTGCACCAGGAAGCCACCAGCGAGCGAGCGAAACGCAAGACCCGGTGCCTTGGGGTCCGGCAGCCCGCCGGCGAGCAAGCAGGCGCAGATTCTTCTTCTCGGCGAGAATGGCCTTGGCTTCTGCGCTCGCGTCGGGGGCGATGATCACCTCAGTGAAGATCTTGACGATCTCGCGCGCGGCGTCGGCGTCGAGCGGGCGGTTGAGCGCGACGATGCCGCCGAATGCGCTGACCGGATCGCAGGCCAGCGCCTTGGTGTAAGCCTGGGCGAGGCTGCCGCCGAGCGCCACCCCGCACGGATTAGCATGCTTGATGATGGCGACGGCGGCGCTTGCTTCTGGATCGAACTCGGCGACCAGCTCGTAAGCCGCGTCGGTGTCGTTGAGATTGTTGTAGGAGAGCTCCTTGCCTTGCAGCTGCGTCGCGGTGGCGACGCCGAAGCGCTGCTCGCCGGTGCGGTAGAAGGCCGCCGATTGATGCGGGTTCTCACCATAGCGAAGCGCCTCGGCGAGCTTGCCGGCGATCACGCGCGTGGCCGGGCTCTGCTCGCCCTCGGCGCTCGCGAACCAGCCCGAGATCGCCGCATCGTAAGCGCCGGTGCGGGCAAACGCTTTGGCCGCGAGCGATTTGCGCAGGGCGAGCGTCGTCGCGCCGCTGTTTGCGGCCATCTCGGTAAGCACGCGAGCATAGTCGGCGGGCTCGGTCACCACGGTGACGCTGGCGTGGTTCTTGGCCCCGGCGCGGATCAGGGCCGGGCCGCCGATGTCGATATTCTCGATTGCCGTGTCGAAATCCGCGCCGCCCGCGACCGTCGCCTCGAACGGATAGAGATTGACCACCAGCAGGTCGATCGGCGGGATCGCGTGCTCCTCAAGCGCGCGCTCATGCGCCGCGTCGCCGCGCACGGCGAGCAGCCCGCCATGGATGCCCGGATGCAGCGTCTTGACGCGGCCATCCATCATCTCGGGGAAGCGCGTGACCTCGGACACGTCGGTCACTTCGATCCCGGCGTCGCGCAAGAGTTTGGCGGTGCCGCCGGTCGAGACGATCTCGACCCCGTAACCGCGCAGGGCGTGCGCGAAATCGGCAAGGCCGGTCTTGTCGCTGACCGAGAGCAGCGCGCGAGCAATCTTCCGGGAGTCCATCAGACTAGGCTGCGGTAGGCGAGGCGTCGTTCGGATCGACCAGCTGGCCGCCGCCATTCTCGGCGACTTTCTCGATGTTCCATACGATCCTGACCTCGTAGGCCTCGCCCATCATGCCGCTCAGCACGACTTGCGAGGAGCGCTGCGGCCCGCGCGCGTCGGCCAGGAAGAACGAGTCCTCGATGCCCGTCTCGGGCGCGTTCGAGCTGATGCGCCAAGCTTCGCCGTTCTTGAGCAGGAGATTGACGCCGCGCCCTTCCGGCGACAGCTGTGCGGTCACGCTCGGATGGAGGTGGAAGCGGATGGCATAGGCGCCTGCGATCAGCCCTTCAGGGCTCGACAGCCCCTTGGGCGAGGTGAGCTTGTCCTCGCTCGAGATCAGCTTGCCGGTTTGCGCGATCAGGAGCTGGCGCGAATGGCTGACGCCGTAGCGCGAAAGATAGCCGTCATGCGCGCCCTTGATGCGGAGATTGTCGCCCTGGTCCGACAGCGAGGCTTGCGCGTTGGCCGGCCCGATCAGCGGCGAGCCGATCACTGACGGCTTGCCGTCGACGCCGGCGCTGAACTCGCCCGACGATAAATCCTCGAGCACGAGCGTCGACTGCGCCGCGCTCGACCGCGCGAACGGCAGCCATTCGATGTGATCGAGCGAGGGCACACCGCAATTGACGATCATCGGCGCATCGCCGGAGGCCATCTCGAAGGAGAGGAAGCCGGCCTGCGCATTATAGCTGAGCGAGGGCGCGGGCGCCGGGCCCATGTCGCAGATGAGCTGCATGGTGCCGCAGTCGAGCCGCACATAGCCTGAGTTCACCGCGCTCCTGACCGGCGAGCCCTCGACGTCGTCGTAAGCGAGCACGGTGGCGAGCGCGTCGGTCGCGGTCGGCCCGCAGCCGTTGAACCGCGCGAGCGTGCCGTCGCCGATGCGGAAGAAGCGGAGCATCGGCATGATGCGGTCGATGGCGTCGGTCAGCTCCTTCGGCGGCACGCGGTCGCGCGCGACGAAGCATTGCCGAAGCGGCAGGAGGTCGAGCAGCACCTCGACGAGCGCCTCGGGGTTGCGCGAGATATGCCCGCCGTCTGGCAGGATCTGCCGGTCGAGCTCCTTGCAGAACGGGCGCGTATAGCGATCGACCACCGATTGCTGATCGGCGATGCAGAGTCCGGCATAGATCAGCGCCATCAGGGTGACGAGGCGGGGCACGCCGTCCGGCGTGTCGCGATAGCTCGCCGACAGGTAGCGGAGCTGCGAGGTCAGCGCCCGCAGGAACGCCTCGTAAGCCTCGGGCTCGCCGCTATCGAGGATCAGCACGGAGTTCGACAGCCAGGAGATCACGCGGCGCCCGACGATCTCGGGCTGCCAGGCGAGGCCTTTGATGGAGCGGCGGAGACGCACGAAGTCGTTGACCAGCGCCTTGGCCTGCTCGCGCGACAGCTCGCTGCCCGCAGCGCGGAGGTGCCGGAGCCAGGCGAAGCCGTAAAGCTCGCGCTCCCACCCTTCCGACGGCGGGACGATCTCGAACGGGGATTCGGCCGTGAGCTCGGCGAGGCGGCCGGCAAGGCCGAAATGGCCGTTGTAGATTTCAGTGGCAAAGCTCGGGTCGGCGGTCCTGAGCTCCTGGGGGGCAAGCAACAGCTGCTCGGCCGCCGAGCCCGGATAGCTGATCGAGGCCATGCTCGCGAGCATGAAGCGGCGCAAGGGGCCGGGCCCGCCGGGGCGCGCTCCTTGAGCGCGTTGCGCGCGCTCGAAGGCCTGAGAATCAACCGCCATGCCGAATTAACTCCAAGCTGCCGCCTTGCGCTCCCATTCTAGCGCACGGCCCTCCCCACGCATCCTGATGGGGCCATTGTCGGGCGGCGGAGCGTTTCGATCAAGCCCGTTGCGCGGCTAAGCATTAATCGGCGCGAATAAGCCGCGCGGCGAAAAAGCCGTCCATTCCGCTCCATTCGGGGCTCTCGAGCTTGAGATCGTAGGGAAAGGTCCTGAGGCAGCCCGACGGCTCGATCCACTCGGCCTGCCCGGCAAGCTCTTGCTTGCCGATTTCGGACAGCCGCAGCGCCTCGTTGCGCACGAGCAGCGCCGCGATCTGCGCCTCGCCTTCCTCGGGCTCGAGCGAGCAGGTGGAATAGACGAGGGTGCCGCCGGGCTTGAGCAGGGATGCGGCATTGTCGAGCAGCCTCGCTTGCAGCGCGGCGAGCGCGACGATGTCCTTGGCCGACTTGACATAAGGGATGTCGGGGTGGCGGCGGATGGTGCCGGTCGACGAGCAGGGCGCATCGAGCAGCACCGCGTCGAATTTCTCATCAGTGCTGAAGGTTGCGGCATCGCCGATCACGAGCTCGGCCTCAAGACCGAGCCTGTCGAGATTCTCCCGCACCATGCCGAGCCTGGTCTTGGAGCTGTCGACGGCCGTCACCTTGGCGCCGGCAAGCGCCAGCTGCGCCGTCTTGCCGCCAGGCGCCGCGCAAAGATCGGCGACGCGCTTGCCCTCGATGTCGCCCATCAGGCGCGCAGGGAGCGAGGCGGCGACGTCCTGCACCCACCACGCGCCTTCGTCGAACCCGGGCAACGCCTCGATGCGCCCCTTGGGCAGGAGCCTGACGCTGCCCGTCGGCAGCACCCGGCCGGATAGCCGCTCGGCCCACAGCTCAGGATCGCTCTTGACGCTGAGGTCGAGCGGCGGCTCGACGAGATGCGCCGCGCCGATCGCATGCGCGCGCTCCTCGCCCCAATAGGTGACCCAGCGCGACCAGAGCCAGTCCGGCGTGTTGACCCGCGCCGCATCGAGGCCCGCCGCGATCGCGTCGCCTTCAGCCGCCACGCGCCGGAGCACGGCGTTGGCGAGCTTGTCGTAGCGCTTGGCCCTCGGGTCGTACTGGGCGAGCGTCACGGCGAGGTCGATGGGGGCATGCGGCGGCGTCTTGAGGAAGATAAGTTGCGCCGCCGCCGACAGCAGGATCGGATAGAGCGTGCCCGATTTCTCCGGCATGCCGCGCTCGAGGAAGCTGTTGAGCACATGGTCGATCTGCCCTTTGCGCCGGAGGCTCGCCCCGACGATGGCGCGCACCAGCGCGCGGTCGCGCGCCGGCAGGTCGAACATGATGCCCTTCTCCAGCGAGCGGCCGAGAATGTCGTCGAGCGCCTGCTTCTTCTGCAGCACCGCGACCAGCAGCTCGACCGCGGCGCGGCGCGCCGGCAGCCCGACCTGGAGGTCGCGCATATGCGCCCTGTCCCGCGCCTCTTTGTCCTGGGTGATCATGTGAGCGTGCTAGCCCCACGGCCCGCGCGTTGACGCTTTCGCTTGCGATGACCACGGCCCTGACTCACGCGCGCTCGGTGGAACGGCGGCGCTGGGAGCCTCGCCTATGTCGCGCGCCATCGCGGCGAGCCGCGCCACGCGGTTCTCGACGCTGGGGTGGGTCGAGAACAGATTGTCCATGCGCGCGCCCGACAGCGGGTTGACGATGAAGAGATGCGCCGAGGCCGGGTTGCGCTCGGCATCCATATTGGGGATCTGCTCGGCGCGGCCGGCGATCTTCTGCAAGGCCGAAGCGAGCGCCAGTGGCCGCTTGCTGATCTCGGCGCCCTCGCGGTCAGCCTCGTATTCGCGCGTCCGGCTGATCGCCATCTGCACGAGCCCGGCGGCGAGCGGCCCGAGAATGAGCAGAGCGAGCGAGCCGAGCATGCCGATATTGTTGTTGCTGTTGCTCCGGCTGCCGAAAAACATGCCGAAATTGGCGAGCATCGAGATCGCGCCGGCGATCGTCGCGGTGATGGTCATCAGCAACGTGTCGTGATGCTTGATGTGGCCGAGCTCGTGCGCGAGCACGCCGGCAAGCTCCTCCTGGTTCACGGTGTTGAGCAGCCCGGTGGTGACGGCGACGGCGGCATTTTGCGGATTGCGCCCGGTGGCGAACGCGTTCGGCTGCGGGTTCTCCATGATGTAGACGCGCGGCATCGGCAGGGAGGCCGAGGCCGCAAGCTGGCGCACCAGAGCGTACAGCTCGGGCGCGCTCGCCTCGTCGACCGCCCGCGCGCCGTACATCGACAGCACCATCTTGTCGGAGTTCCAATAGGCGAACAGGTTCATCGCCGCGGCCACGACCAGCGCCACGACCATGCCGGTCTGGCCGGCGATCAGGAAGCCGATCCCCATGAACAGGGCGGTCATCGCCGCGAGCAGGATGGCGGTGCGCAAATAGCTCATTGAGCCCTCCTCGAAGCCGTGACGCTGAGCCCATGGCTCCTTGGCTTCGCGCATTAATATGGAGGCGCTTGACCGCGCCGCAAGGAGGCCTTGCAACACTCTCCTAACCACTGGCGGCTAGCCTTTTCGTTTCAGCGAGGGATTGCCGCAATGGGCAAAGTGCCGGGATTGCTATTACTGGCCGCTGCCGGAGCGGCGCTGACTGCCTGTGACACCCCGCAAGCCAATGCGCCTGCCCCCTCGGTCGCGTATGAGCGGCAGGCGCCGATCGACCGCACGCCACTCGCACCCCCCGTGGGCTACGATTCCGGTCCGGCCGCAAGCGGTGGGACAGGGGATCCGCTGCCGAATTATGCGCCTGCGGCAGCTAACTCCGATCGCATGATCTGGCGGCCTTCGCCGCGCTGGGCGGCGATCAACGGCCAAGACAAGATCGACGGCGAGCAGGCTCGCTGAGAGCCATCCAGCCAGGCCCCGGATCGGAATGGTTGCCGGAACGCTTACCTTAACGGTTCGTCAATCGCTCCGCGGCATCCTTTCGCCAAATTGTCTCTGTGTTGGGGAGAAGCTTGCCCATGTCAGTCGCCCTCCATTTGTCGTCCTCAAGGTCAACGACCCGCATGCAGCTGAAGCGGACGCCGAGCCCCGCCGAGGCCCCTCTCACCGACGAGCAGAAGCAGCTCATCCGCTCGAGCTTCGCCAAGATCGAGCCGGCCATCGAGCTGGTTGCCCAGGTGTTCTTCCGCAAGCTGTTCGCGCTCGATTCGAGCCTGCGCGCCAAATTTTCCGGGCCGATCGAGATCCAGGCGCGCAAATTCGCCGCCGCCATGAAGCTCACCATGATCACGCTCAGCCGCGACGAGGAGCTCAACCCGACGCTGAAGCTGCTCGGCGCGCGCCACCGCCAGCTCGGCATCAGGACGCGCCACTACCGGATGATGGCCAAGGCCTTGACCTGGACGCTCGAGCAGTCGCTCGCCAAGGACTACACGCGCGAGACCAGGGCAGCCTGGACGGCTCTGCTCGACAAGATCACCCGCACGCTGACCGCCTAGCCGACCTCAAGACGCCTATTGCGGGGCCCCGGCCGCGCCCGCCTCGGCGTGCACCACCTTGACCGAGACCTTGCCTGTCTCGTCCACCCAGATCTCGATGTTCTGGTCGGGCTCGAGCACCTGGGTCTTGCCGTCGATGGTGAGCTGATCGCCGGTCAGCGTGATCTCGTGGCCGTCGACCTTGATGCCCATGCCGTCGGCCATCAATTCCTGGGTGACGCTCTTGTACTTGCCGCCGACGGTGACGGTGCGGTGGCCGACCGTCATCGCCATGGTCGGTTGCGATGATCCGCTCGGCGTCCAATATCCCGCGAACAGGACCAGGCCGACCAACAGCGCCAGCACGATGCCCGCACCGATCAGAATGCGCTTCAGCCACATGGTTCCTATCTCCGGTTCTGGCGGTTCTCGACGAGGTCGTTGACCACGCCGGGATCGGCGAGCGTCGAGGTGTCGCCGAGATTTGAGAAATCATCCTCGGCGATCTTGCGCAAGATGCGGCGCATGATCTTGCCCGAGCGCGTCTTGGGCAGGCCGGGCGCGAACTGGATGATGTCGGGAGAGGCGATCGGCCCGATCTCCTTGCGCACCCAGTCGCGGAGCTCGATTTTGAGCGCGTCCGACCACGGCTCGCCGTCCATCAGTGTCACGTAGCAATAAATGCCCTGACCCTTGATGTCGTGCGGATAGCCGACTACGGCGGCCTCTGACACTTTGGGGTGGGCGACCAGCGCCAACTCGACCTCCGCCGTGCCCATGCGGTGGCCGGCGACGTTGATCACGTCGTCGACGCGGCCGGTGATCCAGTAATAGCCGTCCTCGTCGCGCCTGCAGCCGTCGCCGGTGAAGTACTTGCCCTTGTAGGTGGAGAAGTAGGTCTCGACGAAGCGTTTGTGGTCGCCGTAGACGGTGCGCATCATGCCGGGCCAGGCATCGAGAATGACGAGATTCCCCGTCGTCTCGCCCTCGAGGATGTTGCCCTCTGGGTCAACCACCGCCGGCTGCACGCCGAAGAAGGGCAGCGTCGCCGAACCCGGCCTGAGCTTGGTCGCGCCCGGCAGCGGCGTGATGAGGATGCCGCCGGTCTCGGTCTGCCACCACGTATCGACGATCGGGCAGCGGCTCTCGCCGACCACGTGGTAGTACCACTCCCACGCTTCCGGGTTGATCGGCTCGCCGACGCTGCCGAGCAGCCTAAGCGATTTCCGCTTGCTCTTCTTCACATGCTCTTCGCCCGCGCCCATCAGCGCCCTGATCGCGGTCGGCGCGGTGTAGAAGATGTTGACCTTGTGCTTGTCGACCACCTGCCAGAAGCGCGAGGCGTCTGGGTAGTTCGGCACGCCTTCGAAGATCAGCGTGGTGGCGCCGTTCGCGAGCGGCCCATAGACGATATAAGAATGGCCGGTGACCCAGCCGACATCGGCGGTGCACCAGTAGATATCGCCGTCGTGGTAGTCGAACACATATTGGTGCGTCATCGCGGCGTAGACGAGATAGCCGCCTGAGGTGTGCAGCACGCCCTTGGGCAGTCCCGTCGAGCCCGAGGTGTAGAGAATGAACAGCGGGTCCTCGGCGTTCATCTCCTCGGCCGGGCAATCGGCATCGACCTTGGCGAGCTCGTCATGCAGCCAGAGGTCGCGGCCTTCGGTCCACGGCACCTCGGCGCCCGTGCGCCCGACCACCAGCACCGTGTCGACACCGGCAGCCTTCTTCAGCGCCTCGTCGGCATTGGCCTTGAGCGGGATCTTGCGCCCGCCGCGCAAGCCCTCGTCGGCGGTGATGAGGAGCTTCGACTTGCAGTCTTCGATGCGCCCGGCGAGCGAGTCGGGCGAGAAGCCGCCGAACACCACCGAATGGACCGCGCCGATGCGCGCGCAGGCGAGCATCGCGTAGGCGGCTTCCGGGATCATCGGCAGATAGATGGTGACGCGGTCGCCGCGCTTGACGCCATTGGCTTTCAGCACGTTGGCGAGGCGGCAGACATTGTCGTGCAGCTCGCGATAGCTGATGTGCTGCGCCTCGGCCTTGGGATCGTCAGGCTCGAAGATGATGGCAGTCTGCTTGCCGCGCTTCTTGAGGTGGCGGTCTGTGCAGTTGGCGGCGACGTTGAGCGTGCCGTCCTCGAACCATTTGATCGACACGTCGGGATAGGCGAACGAGGTGTTCTTGACCTTGGTGTAGGGCTTGATCCAATCGATCCGCTTGCCCTCCTTGCCCCAGAACTTGTCGGGCTTGTCGACGCTCTTCTCGTAGAGCTTCCGGTAGCCGTCCTTGTCGATATAGGCGCGGTCCTTCCATTCCTTCGGGACCTTGTAGTCCTTGATCTTATAGTGCTTGTGCTCGGACATCGGTCCGCTCCTCCCTACGCGATGCGACGCTATTGTTTTTGCGCCACTCTTTTTGTGCTCGATATTAAGGTCAGCAGGCCTCCTAGCGCAAAGGTTCCGGCGTCACGCTAGACGCCGAACGTGCCGATCACCGCGCCCATGACCAACAGCACGGCGAGCCAGTGGCCGCCGTCGATCAAAGTGAGCGAGGTCTTGGCACCGGAGAAGGCGTGGTTCACGCCCATCGTGGTGATGACGAAGCCGAGCCAGATCAGGGCGCCGCTGATGACGCCGATCTTGGTGGTGACCTCGCCCATATGGCCGATCACGCCGGCGAGCATGAAGGCCATGACCAGATTGGCGACGATCGAGATCAGGAATGGCGTCGCCGACGGCTTCATGTCCTCCTTGTTCTTGCAGAGCGCATCGAGCCAGTAACGGCCGAGGATCATGTACCAGGCGGCGCCGGTGCCGAACCCGGCAAGCGCCGCGATCACCACGGCGATATAATTCACGCCAGCGAATGTCATGTTGTCTCCCCCCTTGGGCCTCGTCTTAAGCCTGAGGCGGCTTGGCGAGACCTCCAAGCTTGCAGATCATACTCCATTCCGCGGGCGAAACGGGCTGCACCGAGAGGCGGGAGTTTTTGACCAGCACCATCCCGGCGAGCTTCGGGTTCGCCTTGATCTCGGCGAGCGTCACGGGCTTCGGCAGGTCGCTCACCGCCGCCACGTCGACGCACTCCCACTGGCCCGTGTCGTCGGTCGAGTCCGGATGCGCCGCCTTCACGACCTTGACGATGCCGACCACGGCCTTGTCGCCGCCCGACAGGTAGAAGAAGCCGAGATCGCCGTCCTTCATCGCCCGCATGTTGTTGCGCGCCTGGTAGTTGCGCACGCCGGTCCACTCGGCGCCCTTGCGGCCCGACTCTTTCTGCTGGTCCCACGACCAGGTCTCGCGCTCCGATTTGAGCAGCCAGTACGCCATGGGCGGAACTCTCGGTTACTCTTCCTCGTCGGGAGCGTTGATGGTCCACAGCCAGGCGCGGATGTCGACCGAGGCGAACAGCCCGGCCTTGGCGAACGGGTCGCCGGCGGCGATCCGGCGCGCGGCTTCGAGCGTCGGGGCCTCGATCACGAGCAGGCTCCCGTTCATCGTCACCCCGTCGGGCTCGGTGAACGGGCCGGCGAACACGAGCGTGTCGCCGAGGCCTTGGAGGTAGTCCAGATGGTCGGGGCGGTTCGCCTTGCGCAACGCGAGGCTGTTCGGCTTGTCGGTGCAGATCAGCGCGTAGAGCATGATGTCCCCCCCTTGGGCATCAGGCTATTGCGCCGCTGGTTTGGTGTCTACCGCCACTCACGGTGTCATCGCCCGGCTTGACCGGGCGACCCAGTAATCGCCGACCTCGATCGTCCTGCGGGTACAGTGGTTACTGGATGCCCGCCTTCGCGGGCATGACACGCCGGAGGAGCGACCTTATAGCCTCGGCGCGAAGCGGGCGGGCGAGCAGCGCCTCGATGGCTTCATCGACGGTGGCGAGCCCTGAGATCACCGCATGGATGGCCTGCGCGATCGGCATGTCGATGCCCCGCGCCGCCGCCATCTCGACCAGCGCGCCCGCGGTATAGACGCCCTCGGTGACCGAGAGCCGCTTGGCCAGCACGTCCTTCAGGCTGTGCCCTTTGCCGAGCTCGATGCCGAGCGACATGTTGCGCGATTGCGGGCTGCCGCAGGTGAGCACGAGATCGCCGAGCCCCGAGAGCCCGGAAAGCGTTTCGCGCCTGGCACCGAGCGCCGCCCCGAACCGCGCCATCTCGGCAAAGCCGCGGGTGACCAGCGCGGCATGGGCGTTGGCGCCGAACTTCTTGCCGGCGACGATGCCGGCGCCGATGGCATAGACGTTCTTCACCGCGCCGCCGATCTCGCACCCCACCACGTCGTCGCTCCAATAGCAGCGGAACGGCTGGTGGCTCAGCGCATGCGCGAGCGCGGCACCTTGCGCTTCATCGGCGGTGGCGAGCGTGACGGCGGCCGGCAGGCCCTTGGCGATCTCTGCGGCGAAGCTCGGGCCCGACAGCACGGCGATCTCCGCCGCCGGCAGCACCTCGGCGGCGATCTGCGACATCAGCCTGCCGGTCGCCTGCTCGATGCCCTTGGCGCACAGCACGAGCGGCTGGCCTTCTCTGACGAATGGCGCGAGCTCGCCGGCGATGACGCGCACATGCTGCGCCGGCGTCACCATCAGCAGCATGTCGCAATTGGCGACCTCGTTGAACCGCGCGGTCGCCTCGATCGCCTTGTCGAGCTTGATGCCCGGCAGGAAGGTCTCGTTGCGATGCTTCTGGTTGATGTCGGCTATCGTCTCGGCCTCGTGCGCCCAGATCAGCACGTCGCGCCCGGCGCGCCGGGCGACGATGGCGAGCGCGGTCCCCCACGCCCCCGCACCCAATATGCCGACCGTCTGCAATGCCATGCCAAGCCTCTACTCGCCTCGCCACAGTCATACAGGAAGTCGACGGAGATCGTCATTCCGGCGAAAGCCGATCCAGGAAAACGACCCTGAAAGCCCCTTTTCTGGATCCCGGCTTTCGCCGGGATGACGGCGCGTCGAGGGACGTCTTACGCCTTCACGCCGGCGCCAAGCGCTGGCGGCGCGTCGGGGTCGAGCGGCCAGCGCGCGCGAGCGGGTGCCGCGAGATCGTCAACGAGCCCGCGGGCAAGCCGCATGGCGCCGGTCCAGGCGATCATCGCGGCATTGTCGGTGCAGAGCTCTGCCGGCGGCACGATCAGGCGGAAGCCATGCTTGGCGGCGACCGTTTCGAGCGCGGCCTTGAGCCGCTGGTTGGCGGCGACCCCTCCGGCGACCACCAGCGCGCGCTGCGCGCCAGCCCCCATGCGTTCGATATAAAGGTCGAAGGCGCGCGACACGCGGTCGACGAGGATGGCGGCGACCGCCTCCTGGAAGCTCGCGCAGAGATCGGCGATGTCCTGATCCGACAGCGGCGCCCGCGCCAGCGCCTCATGCCTGAGCGCGGTCTTGAGCCCGGCCAGCGAGAAATGCGGCTCGGTGCGCCCGAGCATCGGCCGCGGCAGTTTTATCGTGGCGCGGCCGCGCGCGGCGTGGCGCTCGACCTCGGGCCCGCCGGGATAGCCCAAACCCAGCAGCTTGGCAGCCTTGTCGAACGCTTCGCCCAGAGCATCGTCGAGCGTGGTTCCGAGCCGCTCGTAAGACCCAACGTCCTTGACGATGAGCGACTGGGTATGGCCGCCCGAGACGAGCAGCAGCAGATAGGGAAAGCCGAGGCCGTCGGTGAGACCTGCGGTCAGCGCATGCGCCTCGAGGTGATTGACGGCGATGAACGGGACGCCGCGCCCGAGCGCAATGGCCTTGCCCGTGGTCACGCCGACGATCAGGCCGCCGATCAGGCCAGGCCCGGCGGCGGCGGCGACGGCATCGACTCGATCCAGGGTCAGGCCGGCTTCGGAGAGCGCCTGGAGGATCGCGGAATCGAGCAGATCGACATGGGCGCGCGCGGCGATCTCAGGCACCACCCCGCCATAGACCGCGTGCAGATCGAGCTGCGAGCGCACCACGTTCGACAGGATCGCGCCGCTCCCGTCAGCCGCCAGCCGCACCAGCGAGGCCGCGGTCTCGTCGCAGCTCGTCTCGATGCCGAGCACGGTCAGGGGGGCCTTGGTGCCGCTGGTCGCCATGGAGCCTTCTATAGGGTTTGCCGGGGCCGATTGAAGGGGGAGCCGAAACGGGCCATTAATGCGCCCGGCATAGGCCGGTTCGGCCATAAAGCTCAAGGAGTTCGCCCCCTTTGCCCGCCAGGCCCCTGAGAATAGGCACGCGCGGCAGCCCGCTCGCGCTCTGGCAGGCGCGCCATGTCCGCGCGCTGCTGATGGCGGCGCATGGCTTGGGCGAGAGCGACATCGAGCTCAGCGTCATCACCACCTCGGGCGACCGCATCACCGGGCCGCTGCGCGATTTCGGCGGCAAGGGCCTGTTCACCAAGGAGATCGACGAGGCGCTGCTGTCCGGCGCGGTCGATCTCGCCGTGCATTCGATGAAGGACCTGCCGACGGTGCTGCCGGAGGGCATCGTCGTGGCGGCGGTGCTGCCGCGCGCCGACGTGCGCGACGCGTTCATCAGCACCAAGGCGCCGTCGCTTGCCGAGCTTGCGCCGGGCGCGGTCGTCGGCACCTCGTCGTTGCGCCGCGCGGCGCAGGTCAGGCGGCTCCGCCCCGACCTCGAGGTCATCGATTTCCGCGGCAATGTCGAGACGCGGCTCCGCAAGCTCGAACGAGGGCTTGGCCGACGCGACTCTGCTCGCGCTCGCCGGTCTCACCGGCTCGGGCTCGCCTCGCACGTCACCTCGATCCTCTCGACTGAAGAGATGCTGCCGGCGGTGGCGCAAGGCGCGATCGGCGTCGCCGCGCGCGACGATGACGACGCGACGCGCGCTCTGCTCGCAAAACTCAACGATGCGCGCTCGGCCACAGGCGTCGCCTGCGAGCGCGCCTTCCTCGCCCGGCTCGACGGCTCGTGCAAGACGCCGATCGCCGGTCTCGCCGAGATCGATGACGGCGTGCTGCGCTTCCGCGGGCTGATCCTCGCGCCTGACGGCAGCGAGTCGCACGCCATCGAGGTGACCGGCGAGGCGGCGCATGCGGGGAATATCGGCACCGACGCCGGCGAGGAGCTGCTTGCCCGCGCCGGACCCGAGTTCCTGGTGAAGCTCGCCTGATGCGCGTCCTCGTCACGCGGCCGGAGCCCGACGCGAGCCGCGAGGCCGCAGCGCTCGCCGCGCGCGGCCATCAAGGCGTGAAGGCGCCGCTGCTCGTCATCGAGCCAATCGAGGACGTGGCGCTGGAGCTCGACGGCGCGCAAGCCCTGATCGTCACCAGCCGGAACGCGCTTCGCGCGCTCGCCAGCCATCGCGATCTCGGCAGGGCCCGCAAGCTTAGGCTGTTCGCCGTGGGCGGTGCGACGGCAAGCGCCGCGCGCGAGCTCGGCTTTGCCGAAGTGACTGAAGGGCCGGGAAATGGGGCAGGGCTCGCCGAGCTGATCGAGGCCGAGGCCAAGCCCGCTGACGGCGCACTCATCCATCTTGCCGGCGATACGCTCGCCTTCGACCTGAAATCGGCGCTCGAGGCGAAAGGCTTCAGCGTGCGCCAGCCTGTGTTGTACCGGTCGGTCCAGGCCACGCAATTGCCCTCGGAAGCATTGAGCCTGATCAGGGACGGCAAGCTCGACGGCGTCATCCTGATGTCGCCGCGCACGGCCCAAACCTTCGCCGATTTGCTCGCCAGACACGGCCTGGTAACGCAAGGAAAGCGTCTGGTTTGCTATTGCATCTCCAAGGCGGTAGCAGAGGTGCTGAGCCCGCTCGGATTCGGCGTGCGCATCGCGTCGCACCCGCGCGAGGAAGATGTCCTTGCGCTCGTCAGCGCCGAGGCGGCATCCTCGTAGGCTTCGCGAATCCGCGGAGAGGCTTAAGGTTAAGGCGTGATGGCAGACCCTTTCGGCGATGACGAGTTGAGCGGCGGAGCGGGCAAGCGGCCGGCCCCGACCATCGAGGGCACCGCGACCGAAGTGTCGGTGGCTGCGCCCGGCGAGGAGACCGCTAAATCGACCCTCGCCAGCCACGATGACGAGCCCGCGGAGCAAGAGCCAGAGGACGACGCGACAGACGGCGCCGCCGAGCCCGCGCCTGCGCCAGCCGAGATCGAGCCTGAGCCAGAAGAGGCCGAGCCAGAGCCGGTCGAGGCCACGCCCGAGCCCGGCGAGCGCAAAGTCGCGCCGCCGCCGGCTGCCACCATCTCCGAGATGAAAAGCTTCGTCACCCATCTCGCCGCCGGCCTGCTCGGCGGTCTCATCGGCGTGATCGCGCTGGCCTTCGCCTGGCATCTCCTGCCTGGGGCCAAGTCCGGCAAAGCCTCGCCGGACCTTGCCAAGCTCGAGTCGCGCCTCGCCAAGCTCGAAGCTGCACCTCCGCCCGCGCCTGACACCGCCGCGGTCGCCAAGCTTGCCGAGCGCATCACGGCGCTCGAAGGCCGCGCGCCAGAGACGCCACCGGAGCTGTCCGAGCTGACCGGCCGCGTCGCTCAAATGGAATCGGCGCTGAAGGCGCTGGCCGAAGCCGCCAAGGACGGCGGGTCGGTCACGGACGCCGCGGCAGTCAGCCAGCAGGTCGGCGAGGCCGAGCAGAGGCTCCAGGCCAAGCTCGACAAGGCGCTTGCCGACACCGAGGCCGCCAATGCGGCGGCGCTGCAAGCGATGCAGGCGGCGATCGACGAGCTCAAGGCCAAGATCGGTGCGCTCGCCGAAGCAGGGCTTGGCGGCGATGAGTCTCCCGATGTGACCGCGCTTACCGACCGCATCGCCAAGCTCGAAGCAGCGCTGCCCGGTCTTGAAGGCGCCATCGACAAGAGCGTTGCCGGAACGAAATCCGCAGCCGCCGCGCTCGCCTTCGCCAATCTCCGCGCCGCGGTCGCCGACGGCCGTCCCTATGCGGCAGAGCTAGCGACCATCAAATCCTTCGTGCCCGATCCTGGCGATCTCGCACCCTTGCCGGCCTATGCCGACAAGGGCATCCCGACCGTGCCCGAGCTTGCGCGCTCCTTCGCCGCCGGCGAGGACGCGGCACTTGCCGCCGCCGCTCCGGCTGCCTCGGGCTCGATCCTCGACCGGCTGCTCGCGAGCGCCGCGACCATCGTCAAGGTCAAGCGCGTCGATGAGGCTGCGACCGGCGACAGCCCAAGCGCCGTGCTCGCCCGCGCCCAGGCCCTCATCGACAAGGGCGATCTCGCGGGCGCCGTGCAGCAGATCGAGACGCTTCAAGGCGCGCCGCGCGATGCGTTCGCCGCATGGCTCGCCGATGCGCATGCGAGGCTCGGCGCCGACGACGTGGTGAAGCGGCTCGAGGCGACCTTGCTCGCCTCGGTGGGCGGCGCTCCTAACAAGGCTCAGAACTAGACGATGGTCCGCATCCTCCTCTTTATCCTCGGCGTGGTCGCTGCGGCGCTCGGCTTCGCCTGGTTCGCCGACCGGCCCGGCAGCATCAAGGTCGAATGGCTCGGCTATCAGGTCGAGACATCCGCCTTTGTCGGCGCGCTCGCGGTGATCGCGGTCGTGGTGCTGGCGCTCCTGCTGTGGGCGCTGCTGCGCTACCTCATCACGCGGCCGGCAGCGCTCGCCGCCTATACGCGCGAGCGGCGGAAGCAGCAGGGCCTCGATGCTCTGTCGCGCGGGCTGCTCGCCATCGGCGTCGGCGACCGTGCGCTTGCGCAGCGCTATGCCGGCATCGCCAGACGCAACCTGCCGAACGAGCCGCTGACCGCGCTGCTGCGCGCGCAGGCCGCCCAGCTCAAGGGCGACAGGGCAGGGTCGCGCCGCGCCTTCGAGGCGATGCTGGACAGGCCCGAGACCGAGTTGCTCGGCGTGCGCGGGCTGTTCCTCGAGGCCAAGCGCGGCAACGACATCGATGCGGCGCGGGCGCTCGCCGAGCGCGCGGTCAAGCGCGACCCGAAGCTCGCCTGGGGTGTCGCCGCTCTATTCGATCTTCAGGCGCGCGCCGGGGATTGGGAGGGCGCGCTCAACACGCTCGCCATCGCCAAGAAGAACGGCGACCTCGATCCCGACGTGGCGCTCCGCCGCCGCGCCGTGCTGCTGACCGCCGAGGCGCGCGATGCCGAAGGCACCGACCCCGACAAGGCGCTGGCGCTAGCGAACGAGGCGTTGCGGCTCGCGCCGTCGCTGGTGCCGGCCGCCGAGATCGCCGGCCGCATTCTCGCCTCCAAGGGCGAAGCGCGCGCCGCCTCGCGCCTCGTCTCGCGCACCTGGAAGCTCTCGCCGCATCCAGTCCTCGCTCTGGTCTACGCCTTCGCCAAGCCGGGCGAGGCGCCGCGCGACCGGCTGAAGCGCATCAAGTATCTCGCCAGCCTGACGCCTGCCGATATCGAAGGTCACATCGCCGTCGCCAATGCGGCCATCGAGGCGCATGAATGGCAAGAGGCGCGCGCCGCGCTCGAGCCGTATCTGGCCGACCGTCCGCCCGCGCGCATCTGCACGCTGATGGCCCGCATCGAGTCGGGCGAGTTCGGCGACACGGGCCGCGAGCGCGAATGGCTCGGCCGTGCCTTGCGCGCGCCGCGCGACCGCGCCTGGATCGCCGACGGCTATGTGTCGGACCGCTGGCTGCCGGTGTCTCCGGTCACCGGCGCGGTCGATGCGTTCGAATGGAAGGCGCCGGTCGATGCCATCGGCCGCGGCGACACCACGCTCATCATCGAGGAGCGCCCCGAGCTTGCCGCGCGTGTCGCCCCGCCCGCGCTTCCTCCGGCCGAGCCGGCGCGGCGCGCCGAGATCGTCGAGGTCACCCAGGCCGAACCGTTGCCCGAGCCTCCGGCCGCCAAGCCCGAAGCGCCCAAACGCCCGGAGACCTGGGGCAAGCCCGCGCTCTATGTGCCCGATCGTCCGCCCGACGATCCTGGCGTGGCCCAAGCCGACCCCGACGAAAGCCCGACCTCGCTCGAGCGCCTGCGGGCCGCGCAAATCCGCTGAGGCACAGGGCCCGCGCGCCGTCGTCTTGCATCAATATCGCAATGGCATTAAGTCACGGCGGGCGCTTGTTAGGCAGCTCGCACAAGAGGCCGCTGTAGCTCAGGGGTAGAGCAGGGCTTTCGTAAGCAGTAAAT
>CAWBSA010000011.1:0-67071 GCA_963791255.1 uncultured Alphaproteobacteria bacterium
CGGTCGGCAATGTCGATTGCACCAAAATAAAACTTGCTGACCGTCACGACGAGTATCGCCTGTTGGGCTCTGCGACGAGGCTCGCTCTGTGAGGGAATAGAGACGCGCATCCCGCCGGGGGCAGAGCGGAAGTTGCGCTTCGGCGCCGACCGGATCTGCTGAGCTGCTGCGACGATCATGGATGCCGGCGCGCCAAATCGTGTCGCGGCGACGTGCGGGCTTGCGCAGGGCTTGCCGGATTGGCTCGCGGCGATCGACGAAGAGACGCGGGCGCGGCCCGACTTCGCGGCGATGGAGCCCCGCACTTCGCTAGTCTCGTTCGAGGGCCAGAGAACGGTTCCTTTCGTGGCAAGACTGCGACAGCGGACGCGTTAAAACGGGGCTAAGCTGTCATTCGGCTGAGGGACAAACATCGCGCGCTTTCTGAAAGCGGCGGCCCAAGTTTTGTTGATCGTGATCGTATCTCCGGCGCTCGCCGATGAAGGGGCGTCGGGCCTCTATGTTCCGGCAATTTCGGCTTTGGCGCCGGCGTTACGCCGGATGCGGGTGTTTATCTCAGTACGGGCTTGCCCATTACGACGGCGAAATCAGGGTTTTCATCGACGGCGGGAAGATCCGTTCTCGACGCCGAGAAGCGGCCCTACTCTATCGGGTTCGCGGCGCTGTGGGTTCCCGAGACGAAGGTCCTGGGCGGCAATCTTGGACTGTCGCTGAGCTCGGCCGACGCTTTCGTCTGGGCGCATGGTGTGGTGAGCGGACTGATCACCTCCGATGAAACCATCCAAGGAGATGGCCTCGGCGACACGGCAGCTCGGGCGCAGCTCGGGTGGAACTCAGGGGCGTGGTCTAACACGCTCTATCTGACCACCTGGTTCCGACCGGGCGTTACCAACGCGGCTTTCGCCGAACACGGGCAAGAATCACTACGGCGTGAATTTGGGATGGGGCGTCACCTACACTGAGCCGCACACCAAGCTCGAGTTTGACTCGGCGATCGGCGTCACTTTCAACGCCACAAATCCGGCGACAGACTACAAATACGGCGACGATTTCATTTGGGACTGGGCGGTCGGCAAGAAATTCGCCAGCGGTCTCGAGATCGGCGTCGCCGGCTACGCCTATCAGCAGCTCACGGGCGACTCGGGCTCGGGCGCGAAGCTCGGCCCATTCAAGGGCCGCGTCTTCGCCGTGGGTCCTCATGTGGTCTACAACACGCTGTTGCTGAGCCACGCGGTCCTGTTCAATTTTCGCAACTATCAAGAGTTCGGCGCAGAGAACCGGTTCGAAGGCAACGTGACGACATTCACGACGACCGTGAAGTTCTAGCGGGACCGCCGGCGCGCCTTTTCCCCAGCTCAGCGCTCCTTTACCTCAGCAGCAGCAAGAGGCCGGCGATGAGAAAGAACAGAGCCGACGCGATGCCGAGGCGCTGGCTGCCGGTCAAGGCGGTGACGGCGCCAATGGTGAGCGGCGCGGCGAATGCGGTGATCTTGCCCGAGAACGAGAAGAAGCCGAAGAACTCGGTGATCTTGTCGGGCGGGCACATGCGCGCGAGCATCGCCCGGCTCGACGCCTGGATCGGCGCCGAGGCGAGGCCGATCAGAACGGCGAAGGCGAGATAGACCTGCTCGCCCACCGAGGAGAAGGTCGCGCTTCCGGGCAGCTTCGGCGCGACCGGCACAACGAACAGCACGTGGCCGGCATCGACCGACAGCACGCCGATCGCGCCGGCGATAAACAGAACGAGCGTCGCGGCGATCACCCATTTCGATCCGCGTCGATCGTCGTATAGGCCGCCAAGCACCGCGCCGAACGTGCCGGCGACAATGAGAACGATGCCGAACAGGCCAAGCTGCGTCGCGCCCCAGCCGAACACCGTGCCGGCATAGATGCCGCCGAACGCGAACACCGCACCGAGGCCGTCGGCGTAGAGCATGCGCGCGGCGAGGAACAGCGCGATCTGCCTGTGGTTCCTGACGAGGTCCTTGATCAGGCTTGCGAGCTTGCCGAACCCGGCGCCCACCACATTGCTGCGCGCCGTCTTGACCGGCCGGTCGGGCGTGAACAGGAACAGCGGGACGACGAAGATGAGATACCAGAGCGCCGAGAATGGACCGACCAGGCGGTCGGCCTCGCGCGTCGCGGCGTCGAGGGTGAGGATTGGTTGGATCTCGGTCACGGTCATGCCGGTTTCCGGATCGGGGATGACGAGGCAGAGCAGCAGCGCGAGACTGACCAGCCCGCCGAGATAGCCGATCGCCCAGCCGAAACCCGACAATTTGCCGAGGCTGCGATCGCCGACCAGCGAGGGCATCATGGCGTTGGTGAACACGGTCGCGAGCTCGGCGCCGACTGTGGCGATGCCGAAAGAGATCAGCACCAGCGGCAGCAGGTCGATGCGGCCGGGCGCGGCGAGCCAGAGCCCGCACATGCCGGCGACCAGCAGCACCGAGAAGCCGGCGATCCAGGGCTTGCGCGGCAGGCCGGCATCGACGATCGAGCCCAGCATCGGCGCGATCGCTGCGGCGATCAGCTCTGAGATGCCGGTGGCGTAGGCCCACAGCGTCGAGCCCCGCGCCGGATCGTCCATGAAGCCGTTCACGAAATAGGGCGCGAACAGGAAGGTGACGACGAGCGTGTAGAACGGCTGGGTCGCCCAGTCGAATAGCATCCAGCCGATCAGCGCGCGCTTGCCGGCCCGCTCGGGCGGGACGCGGTGCGAGGCGGCGTCCGAACTACGCGCCGCCATACGTGTCGAGCACGATCAGATGGTTCGGCAGCTCGTCCTTGTCGGCGTGGCCCGGCGGGAAATGCTCGGCGAGCACCTTGCCGCACATGCCGATCGCGGTGATGAAGCCCTGGTCGCGGGTGCCGCGCGCGAGGTGCGTGGTGAGCTCGGCGATCACCTCCTCCCACATAATGGGCCGCACCTTGCGGTAGATGCCGTCGTCGGCGATCACCTCGGCGTAGCGTTCGGCGAAGGAGACGTAGATCAGCACGCCGGTGCGGCCTCGAGTGGTGTGCAGCGCCTGGGCGAGGAATTGCTCGACCGCCTTCTGGTGGGCGCGGGCGCGCTGGATCGAGTGCGGCGTGACGGCAAGACGCAACGGCTCGTAGCTCGCGAGCGCGACGCAGAGCGCGAAGGTGCCGAGTTGCAGTAGGTAGATGTATTCGACCGGCCATTGCGTGGCGAGGATCAGCGGCAAGGGTACGACGAGCGCGAGCAGCGCCGACCACATCAGCGCGAACGACCAGTAGCCGTCTGAGGCCGGCGCCACGACGACCACGATCTCGCCGCTGGTGTGCTTCTCGGCGCGAGTGATGGCCGCCTCGATCGCGGCGCGCTCCTCAGGCGTGAACGGCACCATCTACCAGCCCCCCGAGGCGCCGCCGCCGCCGAATGAGCCGCCGCCGCCCGAGAAACCGCCGCCGCCACCACCGCCGCTCCAGCCGCCGCCCCAATCGCTGCCGCCGCTGCCCGACCCCGGCAGGAAGATCGGCCCCGACCGCCCCCGGCCCCCGGGCCCCGTGGTCGTGGCATAGCGCTGGCTGCGATAGACGCTATACGCGATCCACGACAGCATCAGCACCCAGAAGATCACCATCAGCCAATCGACCGCGGGCTCGTCGGCGTCGGGACGGGCCTTGGCGCGATCCTCGACCTCGGCGGCGTCGCCGGTCAGCACCTTGATGATGTCGCGCACCCCGTCCTTGATGCCGCCGGCATAGTCGCCGGTGCGGAACTTCGGCAGGATGGCGTTGTCGATGATGATCTTGGACAGAGCGTCGGTCATGACCGGCTCGAGCCCATAGCCGACCTCGATGCGGACCTTATGGTCGTTCGGCGCGACGATGAGCAGTACGCCGTTGCTGAGCTTCGCCGTGCCGATACCCCAATGCCGCCCGAGCTGATAACCGTAGTCCTCGATCGGGTAGCCTTGCAGCGACGGTACGGTGACGACGACGAGCTGATCGGAGCTCTTGTCCTCGAGCGCCTTGAGCTCAGCCGTCAGCTCTTCCTCGACGTCGGGGCCGAGCAGTTGCGCGTCATCGACTACGCGACCGGTAAGCTCGGGGTAGGCCGGCTCGGCGGCAGCGGCCGGGAATAGCCACAGCACCAGAGCCAGCGCCAGGCCACCCGCGCCGAGGCGCCACGGCATAGAGGCCATTTCCGAGGCCATCAGGCCCTCGCTCACGCAAAAGCTAGAACTTCACCTCGGGCACCTTGGTGGTCTCCTCGGCGACGGTGAAATTCTGCATCGGCTGCGCATCAGGATAGAGGAACGCGCGCCACCAGCGACCGGGGATCGTCCTGATCTCGGTATTGTAGGCCTGCACCGAAGCGATGTAGTCGCGCCGCGCGATGGCGATGCGGTTCTCGGTGCCTTCGAGCTGCGATTGCAGAGCGAGGAAGTTCTGGTTCGACTTGAGGTCAGGATAATTCTCGGTGATCGACAGCAGCTTGCTGAGTGCACCGGTCAGCACGCCTTGCGCTTCCTGGAATTTCTGGAAGGCCTCGGGATTGGTGAGGATGTCGGGCGGGATCTGCACCTGAGTTGCCTTGGCGCGCGCCTCGGTCACGTCGGTCAGCACCTTGCTTTCCTGAGCGGCGTAGCCCTTCACCGTCTCGACCAGATTGGGGATCAAGTCGGCGCGACGCTGATACTGGTTCAGCACCTCGCTCCAGGACGCCTTGGCCTGCTCCTGCAACGTGGGGATGGTGTTGATGCCGCAGCCGCCGAGCACCATGCCCACGATCAGCAGGCAAACCGCGCGGGCAACATTGCGCGAGCGCCGATGCGTCGTAGCCAACATGTTTGCCTCCCTTGAAAGCATCTGAAGCAATGTCGCCGAAAACAACTTGGGCCTCGGATGTATTGAGGCGCCCTGCCCGAAGCAAGGGCTTTCGTCCCGGGTGGCCGCGTCCGCCAAGCTTAGGGCCCGCCGCGACCCAATTCCTGCCTTGCTCGCAGCCTAGCTTGCGACGCGTTCGGGCCAAGCCGGCTGCCTCCAAGCGGCTCGCGCGGGCGCGAATCAGAAGTGTTGCGAGAATGGAACAAGGGCGAAGATTATTCGGCGGCACCCCGCTGAGCGCTTCGCGGAGAAGCTGTGGATAATCGGTCGATTTCGCTTCGGCAAACCCCCGAAGTTCCGCGATTTTTTTCCGAGGCGGCCCGGCGCGGCAGCAGGGACCGTTCGCCGATGCCGCGCGTTAGGTAATCAGAAGGCTTTGCTGGTCAAATTGGGACGCCTCTTTTAGTCTGATTCGGTTGAGTCGTGGGGGACTCACGGGGGAGGCTCGCTATGGGTCCGATCATTCACGGGGAGCGAGTGAGTTGCGTAAACAGCGTATGACGAACGACACGGCGACCAACGTCGCCAAGTGGGCTACATCGACGTTCCTGACCACAATCGGCATTGCCGCTCTCAGCGTCGCAATCGCCGTTGGGCCGGCCGAGGCCAAGAAGCAGCCGAAGCCCGGCGATGCTCCCATCACCGACCTCGACAGCGGCGACCCGCTGTTCCTCGTGGTCTCGACGGGATCGCAGAAAGTCGACATCTATCGCGGCACGCAGCTCGTCGTCACCTCGCAGGTGTCGACCGGCATGCCCGCGCATCCGACCTTCCTCGGCGCGTTCAGCATCCTCGAGAAGCAACGCTGGCACCATTCCAACATCTATAGCGGCGCGCCGATGCCGTGGATGAACCGGATCACCTGGTCGGGCACCGCGCTCCATGCCGGTATCGTGCCGGGCTACCCGGCCTCGCATGGCTGCATCCGCCTGCCCTATTCCTTCGCGCCCAAGCTCTACGACATCACCAGCGTCGGCGATAACGTGGTCATCTCCCGCGACCGGCCGGCGCCCGCGCTGATCGAGCACCCGAACCTGTTCCAGCCTGTGCCGCCGCCTTCGCCGGCCATGGTCAAGCAGGAGCAGACCAAGCAGAAGCAATCGAGCAACGACCTGTTGATCCTGCCGCTCGATGCGGAGCTCCCGCATATGGTGAAGCTGGCCAAGGCCGAGGTCGGCGTCACCACCGATGTCCCCTCAGAGGATCTCGGAACTGACGACACGAGCCACGCGACCACCCTGCCGAAGACGCCGGTTGGCGCCCAGAACCCCCCGGCGGCACCTGCTCCGGCGGCAAGCACGGCCGAGGCGAGCGAGGCTAAGCCGGCCGCAGCTCCCGCTCCGACGGTTGGCGCCGTCGAAGACACCCGCACGCATGCCTTCGATCCATTGGTGGGAGCCACCGATAGCAACGGACATCACGCCGTCGGCGCCGCCGCGAGCGCTCACGCTCTCGACAGCGACAATGAGGATGGCCCCGCTCCCGTGGCCGCGGCGCCTGCCGTAACGTCCCTGCTCCTGTGGCCGCGGCGCCTGAGGCCAACGTCCCTGCTCCAGTCGCGGCCGCTCCGGCAGCCGAGGCTCCCGCTCAAGCCGCCTTCGTCATGAGCGCGACGACCACAGACACGCCCAAGCCGGCGGCCGAGAAGGTTCCGGTCACAGCTCCGGTCGCCGAGCCCGTAGCTGCACCCGCCCCTGAAGTGGCGGCGGCACCAGTGACGGCTCCGGCAGTTCCGGCCGCTCCGGCTCCAGTGGTCGCAGCAACAGCCGCTGGGATCGCGCCGGCCGCAGCTCTGGTCGCCTCGCTCGCTCCGGCGCCCGCTCCCGCTAAGCCAGTGCCGGCGGCTCCGGTCATTGCGGCCGGGATCGCACCGGCGGCAATCGTCGCGGCGTCGGTTGCGCCCGCTCCGGCACCCGTGCCGGTCCCAGCCCCTGAAGTGGCCGCCGTCATCCCGGTCGCCGCGACCCCGGCAGCCGTCGCGGCGGCAGCGCCGGCAGAGGCCGCTCCACAATCACCCGCCCCGGCAGAGGCCGCTCCCGTCCTGGTCGCTGCTATCGCCGATGACAATTCCTCGCCCAGTGCGGCAGAGAAGACGCTCGACGCCGGTACCAAGGCCGCAGCACTCCAGGCTGCGGAGCCCCGCTCGACCGCTCCGCTCCGCATCCTCGTGACCCGCCGCACCCAGCGCGACCGCATCGTCGGCGTGCAGAACATCCTGGCCGATCTCGGCTACCTCGATCGCGTCGATTTCGACGGCACGCTTGGCAAGGCCACCGTCACCGCCATCAAAGCGTTCCAGAAGGCCAATAGCCTGCCGGAGTCGGGCGCCTTCACCGACGCCCTGGTGGACAAGGTGTATGCGGTTGCCGGCAAGGGCCAACCCCCGCTCGGGCATATCTTCGTCAGGCAGGAATTCGGCCGCGTGTTCGACGCGCCGGTCGGCCTGAAGAATCCCGAGGAGCCGCTCGGCACCCACGTCTACACGGCGCTCAAATTCGCTCCCGGCGACACCAAGACGCGCTGGATGGCCGTCACGGTGCAGGGCGGCCCGGCCGAGGATGCTCTCGACCGCATCGAGATCCCCGACGACATCCGTCAGCGCATCTCGGAGCGGCTGACCCCCGGATCGACGCTGATCATCGGCGATACCAGCATCAACGCGGCGGGCCTGCCCAAGGGCGGCGATTTCGTCGTGCTGGCCAAATACAGCTCGCCCAAGACCGCCGCCAATCCCAGCGCCGGCGATGACGGAACGGTTCAGCCGAAGAAAAAGCGCACCGTGCGGCGCAACACCTACAATTACAGCTACGGCTACAACACCCAGCGCAATTATCAGTCGCAACAGCGGACGTTCCGGTCCTATCCGGGCTGGCCCTGGTAGGAGCGCCATCCACCAATCGCGCTACCGAGCGGCCCCCAAAAGGGGCCGTTCGCATTTTCGGTGCTATGGGATGATTTGGAGCGGGCGAAGGGATTCGAACCCTCGACCCTAACCTTGGCAAGGTTATGCTCTACCCCTGAGCTACACCCGCACTCCAATATCGTCGTTGGGACCTAACGATCTAGTGGATCGCCGCCGCGATGTCTACCTCGCCTGCGCCCTCCCGAGCCACGCTGGTTAAGAGCGCAACCATCGCCGCGGTGACGGCGTGATGGCCATCGACCGCGCCGACCTTGTTCATCCGGCTCGAGGCGCTCGGCATCGCAACGACCACGGTCGAGCACGCGGCGATGTTCACGGTCGAGCAATCGGCGGCGTTACGCGGCGAGATCCAAGGCGCCCACACCAAGAACCTGTTCCTGACCGGCAAGGATGGCCGCATGGTGCTGGTGGTCGCCAAGGAGGACACGCGGGTCGACCTCAAGGCGCTCGGGAAGACACTCGGGCTTGGCCGGCTGAGCTTCGCAAGCGCCGCGCTGCTCGAAGCGGTGCTCGGCGTGCCGGCAGGCTCGGTGACGCCGTTCGCGCTCCTGAACGATACCGCGGGAAGCGTCATCGTCGTGGTCGACCAGGCGCTGACGGAGTTCGCCGAGGTCAATTGCCATCCGCTCGAAAACACTGCGACCACCAGGCTGGCGACGCCCGATCTGCTGCGCTTCATCGTCGCATCCGACCATGAGCCACGCGTGCTCGCTCTGGAATAGTCGCGCTTCGGAACGAGTTGCCAAACGGCGCCCGGCAGCCCATCTTTGCAGCCAATCCCTCACACTTTGAGCGCTTGGCGATGCTAATCTGCATGCAAGGGCGCCGGACAGGCAAGAAGCATGAGCGTAGACACCCCCATCCTCAATACCGGCGGCGCGGCGACGCCCGACGCCGAGCTGGTCAAGAACACCACCACCAAGGACTTCATGCGCGACGTGATCGACGCCTCGCGCGAGGTGCCGGTACTGGTCGATTTCTGGGCGCCGTGGTGCGGGCCCTGCCGGCAGCTGACGCCGATCCTGGAGAAGGCCGTGCGTGCGGCCAAGGGCGCGGTCAGGCTGGTCAAGCTCAATATCGACGACCACCCGGAGATCCCGGGGCAAATGGGCGTCCAGTCGATCCCCGCGGTGTTCGCCTTCCAGGACGGGCGCCCGGTCGACGGCTTCATGGGAGCCCTGCCGGAATCGCGCGTCGCCGCCTTCATCGCCAGGCTGATCGGCGACACGGTCGCCGACGCGGCGGCGGATATCGAGGCGGCCGAGGCGGCGCTCGCCTCCGGCGACCTCAACAGCGCCGCACAGCTGTTCGGCGAAGTGCTTCAGCAGGATCGCGAGAACGTCCAAGCAATCGCCGGGCTCGCCAAATGCTACATCAAGACCGGTGACCTCGCCCGCGCCGAGCAGACCTTGGCGCTGGTGCCTCCGGCCAAGGCCGAGGCCGCGCCGGTGGCGAGCGCCCGCGCCGCTCTCGAGCTTGCGCGCAAGGCTGGCGAGACCGGCGACGTCGACAGCCTCAGGGCCAAGCTCGCCGCGGAACCGAAAGACGCGCAGACCCGTTTCGACCTCGCGCTCGCACTGAACGCCAAGGGCGATCGCGATGGCGCGCTGGATGAGCTGCTCGCTCTCGTCGCCAAGAACCGCAGCTGGAACGACGACGCGGCGCGGAAGCAGCTTGTGCAACTGTTCGATGCTTGGGGACCCGCCGATCCAGCCACCGTGTCGGGCCGGCAAAAGCTCTCCTCGCTGCTGTTCGCGTAAGGGAAGGAGCGCATCGCTTGGGGTTGACTGACCGCTATCGGAGCGCCGCGGATTTGCCGAAGGCGCTGCCCGTGTTTCCGCTCAGGGGCGCCATCCTGTTGCCGCGCGCCTCGCTGACGCTGAACGTGTTCGAGCCGCGCTATCTCGCGCTGGTCGACCACGCGCTGTCCGGCAACCGGCTGATCGGCATCGTGCAGCCTGGGCTCGATGCGGGAGCGGCCGAATCGCCGCTCGGCAAGAGCTTCGCGCTCCGCCGCGTCGGCTGTGCCGGGCGCATTGCGAGCTTCACCGAGAGCGACGACGGTCGGATGGCCATCTCGCTTGCCGGCGTCGCCCGCTTCCTGCTCGGCGAAGATGTCGGCGTCGAGGAGCAATTCCGCATCTGCCAAATCGATTTTGGCCCTTATGCCAGCGACTTCATGGCAGGGCACGGTGAGGACGATGTCGACCGCCCGCGCCTGATCGCGACGCTCAGGAGCTATCTGTTGGCCAACAATCTCAATGCCGACTGGGACCGCATCAACAATGCTAGCACCGAGCGGCTGGTGAATACTTTGGCGATCCTCAGTCCCTATGGACCCGAGGAGAAGCAGTGCCTGCTCGAGGCCAACGACTTGCGCGCGCGCGCCGACGCGCTGGTCGCGCTCGCCGAGATGGAGCTTGCGGCGCGTGACGACGGTTCGGGGACGACGATACAATGACCGGCCAGGCCGAGGGGCGCGGGCGGCGCCTCGATCCCAAGCTGCTCGAGATCCTGGTCTGTCCGCTGACCAAGACCTCGCTCGACTACGACGCCGAGCGCCAGGAGCTGATCAGCCGCGCCGCCGGCCTCGCCTACCCGATCCGCGACGGCATCCCCATCATGCTGCCCGAGGAGGCCCGTAAGCTCGACCTCGGCTAGCTCGCTGGTTTAGCTCACATGCGCCTGGACGAGCGCGGTCGCGAGCAAGATGATCACGACCTGGAACGCGAGCGCGGCTCCCTGCAAGGTCAGAAGCCGACGCGCGCCGAGCGCACGCTGCTCGACCGAGCGCCCGACCTTGCTCCGTGGCAATAGCCCGAGCGCGACCAGCGCCGCATCGAGCGTGCCGAGATCGGGCATGTCGCCAGACTCGCCTTGTTCCAGCCGGCGGAACAGCGCCGCGTCGAAGCCGACGCGGAGCGCGAGATAAGTCTCGATGAGACCCGCAAGGCTGACGAACAGCAGGCCGGCGGTCAGAAGCGCGCCAAGCTCGATGCCGAGACCGACGATGAGCCCGAGCAGGGCGGCGATGGTGACCGGCCGCGACAGGCGGTCGATGACCGCGCCCTGGTCGAGCAGGTCTGCCGCGGCGGCGGCGAGCTGACGGGATGAAGCCTGCTTTCGTCACCAATGACGTTTCCATCCTGCCTACACCCGCTCGCCCCTCAACAGGCGCGGGACGTTGCCGGTCCCGCCGGCCGCCTCGCGCACCAGGAAGCGCTTCAGCGGCGGCGTCCTGTCGACCAGGCCAAGACCGAGATCGCGGAGCGTGCGGAGCGGGGCGCTGTCGTTGGAGAACAGCCGGTTCAGCCCATCCATGACCGCAGCCGAGAACGCGCTGTCGAAGCGCCGCCAGCGCTGATAGCGCTCGAGCCCGGGCGCCGCACCGATGTCGAGGCCAAGCCTTGCCTCCTCGACGATGATCTCGGCGAGAGCGGCCACGTCGCGCATGCCGATATTGAGCCCAAGCCCCGCCAGCGGATGGACCACGTGGGCGGCATCGCCGATCAGGGCGAGACGATCGGCGATGAAGCTCCGCGCGATCTGGAGCTCGAGCGGGAAGGATTGGCGCGGGCCCGCGAGCGTGATCGCGCCGAGCTTGGCGCCGAAGCGGGTGGCGAGCTCGGCGGTGAAGGACGCCTCATCGAGCGCCATGATCTCGGCGCCGCGCAGGGCGCCTTCGGTCCACACGATGGATGAGCGGTTGCCGGTCAGCGGCAGCATGGCGAACGGCCCTGCGGGGAGAAAGTGCTGCACGGCGCGGCCGCCATGCGGCCTCTGATGCGCGACGGTGGTGACGATGCCGACCTGCGGATAGGACCACGCCACGCATTTGATGCCGGCGCGCTCGCGGAGGCGCGAGCGCTTGCCGTCGGCGGCGACCAGGAGACGCGCCGCGATCTCATCGCCACGCCCGAGCTTGACGGTGACGGCGAAGGGGCTGGTCGCGTAATCGGTCACGGTCTCGGGCGCGAAGATCTCGATGGCGCGTTCCTCGATGACGCGTTCTTGGGCAACCGCGTTTTCGAGCGCGCGCGACAGCGCGCCATGCTCGACGAGATAGGCGCCGGGCTCGCCCGATCGGAGCTCATCGTCGAAGCCGAGGAAGTGCGGTCGAAGCTGCGCATCAAGCGGGCTGTCGGTGATCTCGATCGAGAGGATGGCTTGCGCGTTCGGCGCGATGTCAGGCCACACGCCGAGCACCGCAAGCAGGCTCTTGGTCGAAGCCGACAGCGCCAGCGCCCGCGGATCGTCAGGCCCTCCAGTGCCGGCGCGCGGCGCCTCGGCGTCGATCAGCGCGATGCGGAAGCCCTGCGGCGCAAGCTTGGCAAGCGCGAGCGCGAGCGTCCGCCCGGCAAACCCGCCGCCGGCAATCGCCACGTCATAGGGCACGCGCGCCATTTCTGGCTCGGCTTCGGCCATGCCACCAGCAATGCCACGTTCCGCCCGGGAAGCGAAACTGCTAAAGGCAAACGTCACTCCTCGCATGAAGGCTTGCCCATGAGCCGTGCGCTCGAACAGCTGCTGTCAATCCTCGATCTCGAGACGCTCGAGAAGAACCTCTACCGGGGCTTGAGCCCGCAGGTCGGCTGGCAGCGCGTATTCGGCGGACAGGTGATCGGCCAGGCCCTGGTCGCGGCGAGCCGCACCGTCGAGGGGCGGCTGGCACATTCGCTCCATGCCTATTTCCTGCGCGCTGGCGATCCCGCAATCCCCATCATCTACGAGGTCGACCGCATCCGCGACGGCGGCAGCTTCTCGACCCGCCGGGTGGTCGCTATCCAGCACGGCCAGGCGATCTTCTCCATGGCCGCCTCGTTCCACAACGAGGAGGGCGGGCTGCATCACCAGATGAAGATGCCCGACGTGCCCCAGCCCGAGGCGCTGCCGAGCGAAACTGAGCTGAAGGCGTGCCTCATCGACCGCGTGCCGCCACAGGTCAAGGCCTATTGGGAGCATGAGCGGCCGATCGAGATCCGCCCGGTCGATCTTGGCCGCTATCTCTCGCCCGAGAACCGCGCGCCCTCGCAGCAGGTCTGGATCAGGGCGACCGGGAGCCTTGGCGATGATCTCGCCTTGCACCAATGCGTGCTCGCTTATGCCTCGGACTTCACCCTGCTCGATACCGCGCTGATCGCCCATGGCCGGTTCGTGTTCGACCCGAGGCTGATGCTGGCGAGCCTCGACCACGCCATCTGGTTTCACCGGAAATTCAGGGCCGACGAGTGGCTGCTTTATGCGCAGGACAGCCCCACATCCGGCGGCGGACGGGCGTTTTGCCGGGGCACTCTGTTCACCCGCGAGGGCGAGCTGGTGGCCTCGACGGCGCAAGAGGGACTGGTCCGGGAGCGAAACGGCCGCTAGTCTGCTTATATTCTGAGCAAATGGCGATTTTTGCCTAACGATTAGGCCGCCATACCGGTGCCCACACATAGGGCACCCCTGCCCCACTCGTAAAAAACTCCTTAAAGCCAATGACTTGCCGCCTCGGAGCCGAGTTGGCACGAGGCTTGACTCTGCTTTCGGGTTCACGCGGCTGGAACGCATCACTGCGCCAAGAACCTGGCAGCCGCAAACATGGAGGGGTGAAACAGATGAAGCTGGTGATGGCAATCATCAAGCCATTCAAGCTCGATGAGGTGCGCCAAGCCCTCACCGAGCTCGGCCTGCAAGGCATGACCGTGACCGAAGTCAAAGGTTACGGCCGACAAAAGGGCCACACCGAGATCTATCGCGGCGCCGAATACGCCGTGAACTTCCTACCGAAGATCAAGATCGAGGTCGTGGTGCCTGCCAAGCTGGTCGACAAAGCGGTCGACGCAATCGTCGCCGCGGCGAAGACAGGACAGATCGGCGACGGCAAGATCTTCGTCGTTCCCGTCGAGCAGACGGTGCGCATTCGCACCGGCGAAACGAACGAATCAGCGCTCTAGTGGGGAGAGGAAGAAGATGTTGAGACTAGCCAAATATCTTTCTGCCGCGGTCGTAGCAGCGCTCGCTGTGCTGCTGCTCGCCAAGCTCGATCCGGCTCTTGCCCAGGACGCAGGTGCCGCGGCGGCTGAGGCGCCGGCGGCGCCGCCCGCTCCCACTCTGAGCGCGGGCGACACGGCCTGGATGCTCACATCGACGGCTCTCGTGCTGATGATGACCATCCCGGGCTTGGCGCTCTTCTACGGCGGCATGGTCCGCAAGAAGAACGTGCTCGCCACGGTGATGCAAAGCTTCGCCACGACCTGTCTCGTCACCGTGGTGTGGATGGTGATCGCCTATTCGCTCGCCTTCACCGACGGCGGGAGCATGAACGCCTATATCGGCGGCATGTCCCGGTTCATGCTGAGAGGCATGGACGTCGGTACCCTGAAGGGCACGATCCCCGAATCGGTGTTCATGTGCTTCCAGATGACCTTCGCCATCATCACCCCGGCGCTGATTTGCGGCGCCTTCGCCGACCGCATGAAGTTCTCGGCGCTGGTGCTGTTCATGATCCTCTGGCAGATCATCGTCTACGCCCCGATCGCCCACTGGGTGTGGGGCGGCGGCTTCCTCGGCGGCCTCGGCGTGCTCGACTTTGCCGGTGGCACGGTCGTGCATATCAACGCCGGTGTCGCGGGCCTCGTCTGCGCCCTCTATCTCGGCAAACGCTACGGCTACGGCCAGGAGAACATGTCGCCGTATAATCTAGTCTACGCCGTGATCGGCGCTTCCTTGCTGTGGGTCGGCTGGTTCGGCTTCAACGCCGGTTCAGAGTTGGCGGCAGACGGCCGCGCCGGCATGGCCATGACCGTGACGCAGATCGCCACGGCTACGGCAGCCTTGGCGTGGATGTTCGCCGAATGGCTCGTGCACAAGAAGCCGAGCGTGCTCGGCATCATCTCGGGCGCCGTGGCCGGACTCGTGGCCATCACCCCGGCTTCGGGCTTCGTCGATCCTGTCGGGTCGCTGTGGATCGGCGTCGCGGCCGGCGTCGGCTGCTTCTTCGCAGCCACGACCATGAAGAAGGCACTCGGCTACGACGACTCGCTCGATGCGTTCGGCGTGCATGCCGTGGGCGGCATCATCGGCGCATTGCTCACCGGCGTGTTCGCGCGGGCGGCAGTCGGCGGCGACGCGGCCAAGGGCTTGCTCGACGGCAATCCGCACCAGGTGATCGTGCAGCTCGAAGGTATCGCCTGCACCATCATTTGGACGGCAGTCGCGACCTTCGTGATCCTCATCATCTGCAACATCGTCACCGGCGTCAGGGTGAGCCAGGCCGTCGAAGTCGAAGGCCTCGACATCAACCTGCACGGCGAGGTGGTGCAGTAACGTTCTAGCGCGCGTACTGAGAGGGACAAAAACGTTGTAGCTTCAGAGCTTTAGTCTTCTCCTCCCTTGACTGCTGCTCTAGCCTAGAGCCCCGGCCTTTCGCCGGGGCTCATTTCTTCCCGGGCGGCTAGCCGCCCATTGAAGCCCGCAGCAGCTTCCCGTACCACCGCCGTCATGCCGAACGACGCGCCGCTCACTCGTCTCGATGCCTTGGTCGCCTCGCCGTTCGCGCGGCTGACCGAGCTGCTCAAGGGCATCGAGCCCGGCCTGAAGCCGATCGACCTTTCGCTCGGCGAGCCCAAGGCGGTGATCCCGCCCTTCCTCGGGCCCGTGCTGCAAGACCATTTGCGCGAGTTCGGGCGCTACCCGCCGATCAAGGGCACGCCCGCGCTTCGCGAGGCGATCGCCGATTGGTTGGGACGGCGCTATCCCGCGCTCGCTGGGCATGTCGACGCCGAGCGCCATGTGCTGCCGCTCAACGGCTCGCGCGAAGGGTTGTTCTCGGCGATCTTTCCGGCGCTCGCACGGAAGCCCGGATTGGCTGTGCCTGCCGTGCTCATCCCCAATCCGTTCTATCAAGCCTATGCCGCCGCCGCGGCAGCTTCGGGTGCGGTGCCGCATTTCCTCGCCAGCACCACGCAAGCGGGCTTCCTGCCCGAGCTCGCGGCAGTCGACGAGCGCCTGCTCGAGCGCACGATCGCGCTCTATCTCTGCTCGCCGTCGAACCCGCAAGGCGCGGTCGCATCCCCCGCCTATCTCGCGCAAGCGATCGCGCTGGCGCAGCGTTACGACTTTCTGCTGTTCGCCGACGAATGCTATTCGGAGATCTATGGCGACACGCCGCCGCCTGGCGCGCTCGAGACGGCCTACGCGATGAGCGGCAGCTTCGCCAATGTCGTCGCGTTCCAGTCGCTCTCCAAGCGCTCGGGGCTTCCGGGCTTGCGGTCAGGCTTCGTCGCCGGCGATGCCGAGTTCATCGCCACCTTTGGCCGCTTCCGCAACGTCGCCTGCCCACAAGTGCCGCTGCCTATCCAGCACGTCTCAGTGACCGCCTGGAGCGACGAGGAGCATGTGGTGCAGGGACGGGCGCTGTACCGCGCCAATTTCGACCTGGCCGACGCCATTCTGGGCGCGCGTTACGGCTACCGGAGGCCGGGAGGAGCCTTCTTTCTTTGGCTCGATTTGGCCAAATCCGGCGGCGGCGAGAGGGCCGCGACAACCCTTTGGAAAGACTGTGGTGTCAGAGTGCTGCCGGGAGCCTATCTCGCGCAAGCGCAACCCGACGGTGACAATCCGGGAACGGACTATGTCAGGGTCGCGCTCGTGCATGACACCGACACCACGCGCGAGGCGTTGACGCGCATCGTCGCCACATTGGGTTAGAGGGAATGGCGCGCAGAGGAAGAGCTAAGGAGCGGCGAAGGCTGCTGCCGGGAGCGGTCGAGTCGGGTTTGCGACGCCTGATGCTCGGCACTTACGGACTTGGCATCGTCACGGTCGCCTGCGCCGCGTGGGCGAGCCTCGCCACCTGGTCGGTGCACGACCCGAGCTTCAACAACGCGACCCGCGCCGCACCGCGCAATCTGCTCGGCGGCTGGGGTGCGGTGGTCGCCGACCTCGCCATTCAATCCTTGGGGCTCGCCTCGATCATTCTGTTCCTGCCGCTCGCGGCCTGGGGCTGGCACCTCGTGTTCCGCACGGTGCCGAAGCGAAGGAGGCTCCGCCTGCTCGCCTGGCCGGCCTCAGTCATCCTGCTCGCCGCGACGCTCGCCGCCCTGCCCCAGCCCAAGAGCTGGCCGCTGCCGAACGGGCTCGGCGGCATTCTCGGCGACTTATTCATGGCCGGCGCGCATGTCATCGGCCCATTCCTGCCGGAGGCGGCGGTGTCCTTCGTCGCCGGGCTCGCCTTCTTCGTGCTCGGCACCATGCTGCTCCTGTTCGCCTGCGGCACCAGCACCTCACGGCTGATCGCGCTGTGGGCGCCGCGCAGCAGCGCCGCCGGCGAATGGGCGAGCGCCTGGATCGGTGGCGCCATGCATTTCGTCATGCATACCGGCGCCAAGCTGGGGCGCATCTTCACCCGCCGCCGGCGCGACGAAGAGGACGATTACGAGGACGACGAGACCCAAGCCGAAGACTTTGCCGAGGACGTGCCGCAGGTCGATGCCGACGGCCGCATCGAGCCATCGTTCGGCGCGGCGCCGTTCGTGCCCGCGAGCGACGATGACGAGGATGAGGTAGACGAGGACGCCGAGGACGTGACCGCGCCCGACTATCGCATCACCCGCACCGCCGCCAAGGGGAAGAAGAAGAAGCACACAGGGGTCCGCTCGACGGCTCTGGAAACGCCTTACGACGCGCCGTCGATCAAGCTGCTCCAGCAGGCGCGCTCGCCGCGCGGCCGCGGCGTGTCGGACGACGTCCTCCAGGAAAATGCCCGCGAGCTCGAAGGCGTGCTCCAGGATTTCGGCGTCAAGGGCGAGATCACCAATGTGAAGCCGGGGCCGGTGGTCACGCTTTATGAGCTCGAGCCCGCCCCCGGCACCAAGTCCTCGCGCGTGATCGGGCTTTCCGACGATATTGCACGCTCGATGAGCGCGATCGCCGCCCGCGTGGCGGTGGTACCCGGCCGCAACGCCATCGGCATCGAGCTGCCCAACGACCGCCGCGAAGTGGTGTTGCTGCGCGAGCTGTTCGAGACGCCGGACTTCCAGGACGCTGAGGCGAGGCTCGGGCTCGCGCTCGGCAAGAATATCGGCGGCGAGCCGATCATCGCCGACCTGTCGCGCATGCCGCATCTGCTCATCGCCGGCACCACCGGCTCGGGCAAGTCGGTCGGCATCAACACCATGATCCTGTCGCTGCTCTACCGGCTGTCGCCCGAGCAGTGCAAATTCATCATGATCGACCCGAAGATGCTCGAGTTGTCGGTCTATGACGGCATTCCGCACCTGCTCGCGCCGGTCGTGACCGACCCGAAAAAGGCGGTGGTCGCGCTCAAATGGACGGTGCGCGAGATGGAGGAGCGTTACAAGCGCATGTCCAAGCTCGGTGTGCGCGACATCAAGGGCTACAATTCGCGCGTCCTGCAAGCCGAGGCCAAGGGCGAGATGCTGACGCGCACGGTGCAGACCGGCTTCGATCGCACCACCGGCCGCGCCGTCTACGAGCAGGAGGAGATGGATTACGACGCGATGCCCTATATCGTCGTGATCGTCGACGAGATGGCCGACCTGATGATGGTCGCCGGCAAGGACATCGAGGCGGCGGTGCAGCGGCTGGCGCAGATGGCGCGCGCGGCCGGCATCCACCTGATCACCGCGACACAGCGTCCGAGCGTCGACGTCATCACCGGCACGATCAAGGCGAACTTCCCGACCCGGGTCAGCTTCCAGGTCACCTCGAAGATCGACAGCCGCACCATTCTCGGCGAGCAGGGCGCCGAGCAGCTGCTCGGCCAGGGCGACATGCTGTACATGGCGGGCGGCGGGCGGATCATGCGCGTGCACGGGCCGTTCGTGGCCGACGAGGAAGTCGAGAAGGTGGTGCGGCACCTGAAGAAGCAGGGCGTGCCGGCCTATCTCGAAGCGGTCACCGAGGAGGAGGACGACGGCGAGGAGAGCGGCGGCGAGGGCGGCGAGGAATATGGCGATAGCGGCAACGAGCTCTACGACCAGGCCGTCGCCATCGTGCTTCGCGACCGCAAGGCGTCCACGAGCTATGTCCAGCGGCGCCTCGGCATAGGCTATAACCGCGCAGCCTCCCTGGTCGAGCGCATGGAGAAGGAAGGCCTGATCGGGGCCGCGAACCACGCGGGAAAACGTGAGATTCTGGTCGGCGAGGACGAGGCGGCAAGGCCCTATTAAGCGCCGAAACGTGGGTCAACATGTCGCCGCCGCCAAGAAGTTGACCAGATTTGGCTGAATCATCTAACGATTGTCTCTTGGGTCCTAGACCGCGCTTTGTGCACGGAGGGGGTTTGATGACGCGCCGCAGAGCCGCCGGGCTATTGTTTGCCCTGCCCGTCATGCTTGGCCTTTCGGGGGCCTCGGCGCTTGCCGAGGATCCCTCCAGCACCGTCGTCAAAAGCGGGGCGCCTCCGGCGACTCCGGTCACCACGGGCGCCGTCACCAAGCCGCAAGGGCTGACCGAGCCTCAGGAGCAGCTGAGACCCTCGGTTGACGACGATCAGCCGACCGGGGCAGCGCCTCCGGCTGACGAGATTACCCCCACGGCCACAGACGAAGGTGCGGGCTGGGAGGCCGCCGTGGAGGCCGCGCCGGGGCCAACCCCGCTGATCGGCGAGCAGCAAGCCAAGGCGGTGCAGCGCATCAACGCCTATTTCAACGGCATCACCAACCTGCAAGGCAGCTTCGACCAGGTCGATTCCACCAACAAGCACACCAGCGGCCGCTTCTACGTGCAGCGGCCGGGTAAGATCAGGTTCGACTACGCGCCGCCGAGCGCGCTCCGCATCGTCGCCGACGGGGCCTTCCTCGCCATCGAAGATTCCGACCTCAAGACCGTCGAGAAATACCCCATCAAGTCGACGCCGTTCCGGCTGCTGCTCACCGACGCCGTCGATCTCGGCCGCGATGCCCGCATCGTCGGGGTGGAAAGCCAGGAGGGGACGCTCGCCATCTCGCTCGAGGACAGCGGCGGCGACGCCGCTGGAACCATCAAGCTCACCTTCGACAACGGGCCTGAGCTCCAGCTCAAGCAATGGCTGATCACCGATGCCCAGGGGCTCACCACGCAGGTGACGGTCGACAACATCGTTTCGGGCCGAAAGGTCGCCGCCGACTTCTTTACTTCGACGCAGAATTTCCAGCCGTTTCGCTAGGTTTCGGCGGTCGCCGGCCAGCCTCGGCGCGCCTATAAAATATAAGCGAAATCAGCGCTCTAGCTTGGGGCGCCGTAGGCGTTTACGCGGTGTTAAATTTTTCCCCGGGCTCCGGTTGAAATCGCCCTGAAACCTACTTATCTCTGGGCTTAGAAGCGGATCACATCGCTTTTCATCGGTAGTGCCCCCCGTCTAGCCGAAGATGTGATTCGCTCGTGCCGGCTTCCCTCCCGGCACGCGCGCGAAACAACGCGCTTCTGGCGCCCAACCACGCGCAGCGGTTGGGCGCCTTTCTTTTATGTACTGTGATCTGCCAGTGAAGCTGCGACGCCTCACCTGGCCCTGCGTTAATATTTACCGCTGTGGCAATAAGTCTTCTCTTACCTGCTCGATAAGTGATATGCCGTTTCTGTGGTGGGTCTTCCCTCCCCGCCACAGGTTCCCCCCATAAGGAACCCGAAGAAGCCCCGACTCCCCCCGTGTCTGGGGCTTCTTCTTTGTCAGCCCCCCTCTCTTGTTGATGATCGCCCGCGAAGACGGCTTCGTGCTTTTCCCGGCCATGCTCCGGGGCAAGACTTGCGCTCCCGCGGCACCCAACCGAATTTCATCCTGCCATGCGCTTCCGCCTTGCCAGCTGGAACATCAATTCGGTCAGGCTCAGACTCGATCTCGTCAGCCGCTTGATCAAGTCGGAGAAACCTGACGTGCTCTGCCTGCAAGAGATCAAATGCGTCGAGGACAAATTCCCGGAGCTTGAGCTCCGCGCACTCGGCTTTCCGCATATCGCGGTGTCAGGGCAGAAGGGCTATCACGGCGTCGCCACGCTCTCGCGCGTTCCGTTCAACCTGATCGAGCGCCGCGACATTTGCGGGCGCGGGCATGCGCGCCATCTCTCGGTCAAGTTCGGCGAGGCAACCGGCCAAGGAAGCCCGCTCGTCCTGCACAACATGTACGTGCCGGCCGGCGGCGACATTCCCGATCCGATCACCAACGACAAGTTCCGCCACAAACTCGATTTCCTCGACGCGATGGCCGCGTGGTTCGGTGGGATGCGCGGCAAGGCCAAGAACCGCATGATCATGGTCGGCGATCTCAACGTGGCGCCGCTGCCGACCGATGTCTGGTCGCACAAGCAACTGCTCAAGGTGGTGAGCCATACGCCGGAGGAGGTCGAGCGGCTCGGCCGCGTGCAGGCCTCGCACGATTTCATCGATGTGATGCGGCGGCATGTTCCCGCCGACGAAAAGCTGTTCACCTGGTGGAGCTACCGCAATCGCGATTGGCGGGCGTCGAATCGCGGACGCCGCCTCGACCATATCTGGACGACGCCGGCCCTCGACGGCGCGGCGGTGTCGATGAAGGTTCTCGACAAAGCACGCGACTGGACGCGCACTTCCGACCACGTGCCGGTCATCGCCGATTTCGAGCTTGAGTGAGTGACTCAGCTCTCCCTCTCCCTAGAAGGGGATGAAACAGAACCTCACGGCACCAGCTTATAGCCGCCGGTCTCGGTGATCAGCAGCTCGGCCTGCGAGGGATCTTTCTCGATCTTCTGTCGCAGCCGATAGATATGCGTCTCGAGCGTGTGCGTCGTGACGCCGGCGTTGTAGCCCCACACCTCGTGCAGCAGGACGTCGCGCGTCACCACCCGCTCGCCGGCGCGATAGAGATATTTGAGGATCGAGGTCTCTTTCTCGGTGAGCCTGATCTTGCCGCCGTTGCCGTCAACCAAGAGCTTCGAGGCCGGCCTGAAGGTGTAAGGCCCGATGGCGAAGACGGCATCCTCGCTCTGCTCGTGCTGCCTGAGCTGCGCGCGGATGCGGGCGATCAGCACGCCGAGGCGGAACGGCTTGGTCACATAGTCGTTGGCGCCGGACTCGAGACCGAGAATGGTGTCGGAATCGGAGGTCTGCGCCGTCAGCATGACGATCGGGCCTTTGAAGCCGCCGCGGCGGAGCAGCTTGCACGCCTCGCGGCCGTCGAGATCGGGCAGCCCGACATCAAGCAGGACGAGGTCGACATGGCCGCTCCGCGCCTGTTTCAGCCCCTCGGAGGCGGTCGCGGCGAGCGCCGTATCGAACTCTTCATGCAGCGTAAGCTGCTCGCTCAACGACTCGCGAAGCTCATCGTCATCGTCGATGATGAGAATCTTGCGCGCGTTGCTCATCGGCGGCCCCTGGCTTAGATCGGCAGGGGGAGTTGTAAGCGGGCACGGCGCTGGGGACAAGCATGACGAATTTTCGGCCAGTGCGAGCAAAAGGCCCCGCGGGCGCGAGGCTTAGGCGGTCGCACCCGATCGTGGTCAGGGTCGCACCGGGAAAGCGCGGCGCGGGGCTGATCGCGCTCGCCCATGGCGTCAGGCGGGCGGCGCTCGGCCGCTCGGGGGTTCGGGCGCTGAAGCGCGAGGGTGACGGCGCCACGCCGCTCGGGAGCTTCCCCATCCGCCTGGTGCTGTACCGCGCCGACCGCGTGGCACGGCCGCGCGTGCCGTTTCCGCTGCGCGCGATTCGCGCCGATGACGGCTGGTGCGAGGACCCAAGCGACCGCAACTATAACAGGCTCGTCAAGCTCTCGCGGCGAAGCATAGCCGACCGGCTCACGCGCGCCGACCATCTTTATGATATCATCCTCGTGCTCGGCCATAACGACCGGCCGCGCATGCGCGGCATAGGCAGCGCCATCTTCGTGCATCTCGCGCGTGACGGCCTCGCCGCCGACCGCCGGCTGCATCGCGCTGTCTCGCCGAGATTTGACGGCGCTTCTCGCCGAGCTCCGCCCCGACTCCCAAATTGTGGTGATGCGCTAGCCGGCTGACAAGCGCGCGCCGAAGATGGCGGTGCCGATGCGCACATAGGTGGCGCCGAATTGCACGGCGCGGGCGAAGTCGCCGCTCATGCCCATGCTCAGTTGCTCGATCCCAAGCCGCGCGGCGATCTTGGCGAGCAGCGCGAAATGCATGGCCGGTTCCTCATCGAGCGGCGGGATGCACATCAGGCCCTCGATGGAGAGCCCGAGCTCGTCGCGGCACAGCGCGACGAACGCATCAGTCTCGGCCGGGAGCACGCCGGCCTTTTGCGGCTCCTCGCCGGTATTGACCTGCACGAACAGACGCGGACGCTTACCGGCGTGGGGGATTTCCTCGGCGAGAGCGCGGGCGAGTTTTGGTCTATCGACGGTCTCGATGACGTCGAACAGGACGAGTGCCTCGCGCACCTTGTTCGATTGCAATGGCCCAATGAGATGAAGCTCGATGTCGGGATGACGCTGCTTAATCGCGGGCCATTTGGAGTGCGCCTCCTGCACGCGATTCTCGCCGAACACGCGCTGGCCCGGCGCGATCGCTTCCTCGATGACCGCGACCGGCACGGTCTTGGTCACGGCGACGAGCTTGACGGAAGCCGGGTCGCGGTCGACCGCGCGCGCGGCGAGCGCGATCTCCTGCTCGATGAGAGCAAGACGCGTCCTGATCTCTGCGGCGGCGTGAGGATCGGAAGCCATGATCCGCTATAGCTCTTCTTGCCGCATGATCTTATCGGAAAACCGGTCCGCACTTTTCCGCATCATGCTCGGACTGGCTCGAACGTAACTTGACCGTTTCAGGCATTTGGGTTCGATTGCCGCGCAAGTGAATTAGATATCCGGGCGAGCACCATGGCGGCGGAAAGATACGACGCGCCGAAACGCGAGAAACATTGGCAGGCCGCGTGGGAGAGGCGCGGCATCTTCGTCGCCTCCGAGAACGACGCGCGCCCGAAATACTATGTTCTTGAGATGTTCCCCTATCCTTCCGGGCGCATCCATATGGGCCATGTGCGCAACTACACGATGGGCGACGTGGTCGCCCGCTATATGCGCGCCAAGGGCCACAACGTGCTGCATCCGATGGGCTGGGATGCGTTCGGCCTGCCGGCGGAGAACGCTGCCATCGAGCGCGGTATCCATCCCGCCAAATGGACCTACGCCAACATCGCCACGATGCGCGGCCAGCTCAAGTCGATGGGGCTCTCGATCGACTGGTCGCGCGAGCTCGCCACCTGCGACCTCGACTATTACCACCAGCAGCAGCGCCTGTTTCTCGACATGCGGAAGGCCGGGCTGGTCGACCGCAAGACGCGCAAGGTGAACTGGGACCCGGTCGACCGCACCGTGCTCGCCAACGAGCAGGTGATCGACGGCCGCGGCTGGCGCTCGGGCGCGCTGATCGAGCAGCGCGAGCAGCCAGAATGGGTATTCAAGATCACCGACTACGCGCAAGATCTGCTCGACGCGCTGCAGCAGCTCGACCGCTGGCCCGAGAAGGTGCGCCTGATGCAGGCGAACTGGATCGGCCGCTCGGAAGGCATGCTGGTCCGCTTCGAGACCATCAAGGCGCCGGCTGGCAACGAGCTGATCGAGGTGTTCACCACGCGCCCCGATACGCTCTATGGCGCGAGCTTCATCGCGATTGCGCCCGATCACCCGCTGGCAAAGGCGGTCGCCGGCAAGGATCCACGCGCGAGCGCGTTCATCGCCGAATGCCAACATCACGGCACCACCACCGCCGAGCTCGAGACGCAGGAGAAGAAGGGTTTCGATACCGGCTTGCGGGTACGCCATCCGCTGATCGAAGGCGGCGAGCTGCCCGTGCTGATTGCGAATTTCATCCTGATGGAATACGGCACCGGTGCGATCTTCGGCTGCCCGGCACACGATCAGCGCGATCTCGAATTCGCGCGGAGCCAGGGGCTGCCGGTGATCCCCGTGGTGCTGCCCGCTGGCGCGGACAGAGCGCGATTCGCGATTGGCGATGAGGCCTATACCGGCGACGGCACGATGATCAACTCAGCCAGTTTCGACGGGCTCGACGTTGCCGCCGCCAAGGAGAAGGTCGCCGATGTCCTTACCGCGCGGCGCGTGAAGGGCGAGCCGGTCGGCGAGCGGCAGACGCATTATCGGCTCCGCGACTGGGGCATCTCGCGCCAGCGCTATTGGGGCTGCCCGATCCCGATGATCCATTGCCCGACCTGCGGCATCGTGCCGGTGCCCGAGAGCGACTTGCCGGTGAAGCTCCCCGACGATGTGAGCTTCGACCAGCCCGGCAACCCGCTCGACCGGCATCCGACCTGGAAGCACGTCGCCTGCCCGCAATGCGGCGGGGCCGCCACACGCGAGACCGACACGATGGACACGTTCGTCGATTCGTCGTGGTACTTCGCGCGCTTCTGCTCGCCGAGATCGCCCGAGCCGGTCGACTCGAATGCCGTCGGCCACTGGATGCCGGTCGATCAATATATCGGCGGCGTCGAGCACGCGATCCTGCACCTGCTCTATGCGCGCTTCTTCACCCGCGCCATGCACAAGACCGGCTACGCGCCGGTCGACGAGCCGTTCGCCGGGCTGTTCACCCAGGGCATGGTCACGCACGAGACGTATAAGGACGTACACGGAAAATGGGTGCTGCCCGACGAGGTGAGCCGCCGCGACGGCAAGGCGGTGCACGTCACGACGGGCGAGCCGATCACGATAGGCGCGGTCGAGTCGATGTCGAAGTCGAAGAAGAACGTGGTCGATCCCGACGGCATCATCTCGGCCTACGGCGCCGACACCGCGCGCTGGTTCATGCTGTCTGACACGCCGCCCGAGCGCGACATCGAATGGACGGCGGCGGGCGTCGAAGGCTCGCACCGGTTCCTTCAGCGGGTGTACCGGCTGGTGCACGAGGCTGCCGCCAAGGGCGCGCCGCGCGGGATGCCCACGCCCAAGGAATTTAGTCCTGACGCGGAGACGCTGCGACGCGCCGCGCATCGTGCCGTGGCGGCGGTGACGGTGGCGATCGAGAGGCTCCGCTTCAACGCCGCGGTCGCCCAGATCTACGAGCTGGCCAACGCCCTCTCCACCGCCTTGCAGAATTCGCGCCGCACAACCCGGGCCCGACCTTGCCTTCGCGCTCCGCGAGGCGGCCGAGCTCATCACCCGCATTTCTGCCCCCATGATGCCCCACCTTGCCGAGGATTGTTGGGCGCTTCTCGGCTATGATCGGCTGTTGGCAGAGGAGCCTTGGCCATGGCCCGATTCGGCCCTTTTGGTCGAGGACACCATGACTATCGCCGTTCAGGTGAACGGCAAAAGGCGGGACGAATTGACGATTGCGCGGGACGCCGCGAAGGAAGATATTGAAGCTGCGGCGCTTCGGCTGGACAATGTCGTGCGCGCCATCGGGGGACGTCAAATAAAGAAGGTCGTGATCGTGCCGCAGAGGATCGTCAATGTGGTGGCGTAGATCTGCCATCGCGCTAGCGCTATGCGCTCTCGGCGCCGCGCTCGCCGGCTGCGGCTTCCAGCCACTCTATGGCGGGACCACGGCCGGAGGGGCGAAGCTCGCCGAGGTAATGGCTGCCGTCCAGGTCGAGCCGATCCCGGGCCGCGTCGGGCAGAGAGTGCGCAACGAGCTCATCTTCGCGAATACCGGCGGCAATTACGCCGCGCCGCAGCGCTACCGTCTCGACATCGTCGTCAAGGAGAGCCTGACCGATCAGCTCGTGCAGATCACCGGCGACGCGACCGGGCAGGTATTCGAGCTGAACGCCACCTACAAGCTGATCGACGTGAGCAACGGCCAGGTCGTGCTCGCCGGCACCGCCATCTCGCGCGCGCCGTATAACCGCTTCCAGGAAATCTTCGCCAACGTGCGCGCGCGCATGGACGCCGAAAACCGCGCCGCCAGCACCGTCGCCGAAAGCATCAAGACGCGCATCGCCGCCTATCTCGCCACCACGGCCTGATCGCGGTTGCCCGGCGTGACCGGGGCTCTGGTAATCTCGGCAATCGCAAATAACTGACAGCGAGTCACTGCTGGATGCCCGCCTGCGGGCACGACACCCCCAACCGCCCATGGTCGCCTACAAGTCGTCAGCCGTCGCGAGCTTCTTGAATTCGCCGGAACCATCGTGCCGGGCCGTGCTGCTGTACGGTCCCGACGCGGGGCTGGTCGCCGAACGCGCGAGTGCGCTCGCCGCGATGCTCGCCCGCCGCGCCGCCGGCGAGACCGAGATGGTCAGGCTCGACGACCGCGACCTCGCCGAGGACCCTGCCCGGCTCGAGGTCGAGCTCCGCACGCGGCCGATGTTCGCGACCAGCCAGGTGGTCAGGATCACGGCCGGTGCGAGGCTCGACGTGCCCTCGCTCAAGGCTCTACTCGCCGCGCCGTTCGACAACGCGCTCATCGTCGAGGCCGGCAATCTTCGCCCCGATTCGGGTTTGCGCAAATTGTTCGAGACCAACAAGTCCGCCGCGGCGCTGCCCTGCTACGGCGATGAGCGAAGCCTGGCCGCGATGATCGATGCCGAGCTCGCCGAGACTGGCCTTCGCATCGACCGCGAGACGCGCACCTACCTGATGACGCGGCTCGGCGCCGACCAGGCGCTGTCACGCTCTGAGGTGGCGAAGCTCGCGCTCTATGCCAAAGGCGCGCGCGAGGTCATGCATGACGACATCGAGGCGATCGTCGGCGACGCCGCCGAGACCGCGCTCGAGACCTTCGTCTACGCGGCAAGCAGCGGCGACGCGGCGGATGCGTTGCGCGAGATGCAGCGTCTCGCCGCGTCCGGCACCGAGAGCCAGGCGGCGCTGATCGCGCTCGGTCGCCATTTCACCCAGCTGCACAAGGTGGCCTCGGCGCAAGCCGGCGGCGCGAGCGCCGAGCAGGCGATCAAGTCACTAAGGCCGCGTCCGCATTTCAAGCGCGAGAGCGAGTTCCTGGCACATTGCCGCCGCCTCGGCCCGGCGCGTCTTGCGCATATGCTGCCGCTGATCCAGGAGGCGATCAGGCGATCGCGCCGCTCGCCCGAGCTTGAAGGCGCGCTCGCCGAGCGGCTTCTGTTGACGCTCGCCTCCAGGGTTTGACGGACGCTCGCGTCGTTGTATTCATATCCCGCCCAGCGCAGGCTAAGACCTGTCAGGCACGCCGAGGGCCGATGGACCAGCGCAACAACCAGCTTGAGCTCCGCAATAAGCTTTTCATGCTGCTCAAGGCGCGTGCCTTCCGGCGCGGCAGGATCGTGCTCGCCTCGGGCCGCGAGAGCGATTTCTATTTCGACATGAAGCCAGCAATGCTCGATCCCGACGGCGCGGCGCTGCTCGCCGAGCTGATCCTGCAAGAGCTGCAAGACGTGCAGGCCGATTGCGTCGGCGGGCTTGAGATGGGCGCGGTGCCACTGATCGCGCCGGTCGCCATGAAGAGCCCCGAGTTCGGGCGCCATCTGCCGGGCTTCTTCGTGCGCAAGGCGGTGAAAGATCACGGCACCAAGAAGCGCGTCGACGGCGCCGACATCACCGGCAAGTCGGTGGTGATCCTGGAGGACGTGACCACGACCGGCGGCTCGGCGATGGACGCGGTCAAGGCGGTCACCGAGGCCGGCGCCACCGTCTCGCTCGTGCTCGCGATCCTCGACCGCGGCGAGGGCGCAGCAGACCTCTACGCGGCAGCCGGCATCCCGTTCAAATCGCTGTTCCGCGCCGAGGAGTTTCTCCGCTCCTAGCGGCCGGGTTTGCGAAGCAGGCGGTGGCGCACGTCTTCGAGCTGGTCCAGGCTCGTATAGCGGATGCGCAATTCGCCCTTCTCGCCCCTGCCCTGCCGCTTGATCTCGACGCCGAGGCCGAGCGCTTCGCTCAGCTCAAGCTCTGCCGCCTTGGTGTCGGCGTCCTTGCGGGCGGCCTTGTCCTTCTTCGGCTTGGTTACTGCTTCCTTAACAAGCGCCTCGATTTGGCGCACCGTTAACCCTTCATTAACGATACGGGCTGCCAGCGCCGCGGCGTCGGCGTGACCGATCAAAGCGCGGGCGTGGCCGGCGCTGAGCGCGCCGGTCCGCACCAGCTCCTGCACGCTGCCGGGCAGCTTCAGCAGGCGGAGCGTGTTGGCGAGGTGGCTCCGGCTCTTACCGATGACCTTGGCCAGGTCCTCCTGCGTATAGCCGTGGCCGTCCATCAGCAGCTTGTAGCCCTCCCCCTCCTCGATCGCGTTCAGGTCTTCGCGCTGGACGTTCTCGATGATGGCGATCTCGACCGCTTCCTGATCGGAAAGCGCGCGGATGACGACCGGCACCTCGTGCAGCGAGGCGAGCTGCGCCGCTCGCCAGCGCCGCTCGCCGGCGACGATCTCGTAGGTCTCATCGTTGGAGGCCGACGGGCGCACCACGAGCGGCTGCACCAGTCCGCGCTCGCGGATCGAGGCGGCGAGCTCATCGAGCTGCGCCGGCGCGAAGTTGCGCCTGGGATTGAAGCGCCCCGGCTTGATCGCCCCGAGCGGGAGATTGCGCTGCTCGCCCTCGGCGGCGAGCGCCGCTTCGTCGAGCGGGCCGCCGATCAGCGAGGCCAGTCCCCTGCCAAGTCTTGCCTTATGTGCGCCGACCGCCATGGCAGTCTCCTTCCCGTTTATTCGCCGATAAATGATCATGCTGCCCGCATGCGACGCTCGCGCTCGATGACCTCGGAGGCGAGCTGGATATAGGCCTGGCTGCCGCTGCAGCGATAGTCGTAGAGCAGCACCGGCTTACCATGTGACGGCGATTCGGCCACCCGCACATTACGCGGGATGACGGTGGTGTAGACCTTCTCGCCAAGCACGCGCCGCACGTCGTCCACCACCTGGTCCGACAGGCTGGTGCGCTGGTCGTACATGGTCAGCACCACGCCGTGGATCTGGAGCTTGGGGTTGAGCCGCACCCTGATCTCCTCGACCGTGCTCAAGAGCTGCGCCAGACCCTCGAGCGCGAAGAACTCGCATTGCAGCGGCACGAGCACGGCGTCGGCAGCGGCAAGGGCGTTGACGGTCAAGAGGTTGAGCGAGGGCGGGCAATCGATGAGGACATAGCTCGTGGCGTTGTCTTGCTGCTCCGCGGCGCTGAGCGCGGCGAGGCAGTCACGCAGGCGGTAATGCTTGCCGCTTCCGCCGCCCGCCTCGCGCTCGAACGCCATCAGGTCGATGGTCGCCGGCACGATCGAGAGCCGCGGCACGTTGGTGGCGACGCGGGCCTGGCCGATGGTCGCGCCACCGTTCAGCACGTCGAACGTCGAGAGCGGACGATGATCGACGCCGAGCCCGGTGCTGGCATTGCCTTGCGGATCAAGGTCGATGATCAGCACACGCTCGCCGACGGCTGCAAGCGCGGTGCCGAGATTGATGGCGGTCGTGGTCTTGCCGACGCCGCCTTTCTGATTGGCAAGCGCAAGCACGCGGGCGCGGGGCGAGGCGAACGCGCTCATGACGCGCCCGCCTTGACATTCCCGCGCTGGCGGAGGCCGGACACCTCGACGATGTGGGAGTTTGACGTGAGGCTCGGGTGGAGGCGGGAGCTGAACTCCCACACCTCACGCGCGGCCTCGATCTCAGCCTCTGCCTCGCCGACCTTTCAGGAACAGCCCCTTGGTCCTTTCCCCGAAGAACGGCGCTGCCAGCTCGAATAGGCGGGGCAGCGCCGCGAGCGCGCGGGCGCTGACCATGTCAGGCTTTAGCCTTTGGGCGCTTTCAGCGAGCTCTTCAATGCGCATGGCGTGGATGTCCACAGGGGCCTCGGTCTCGCGCACGACCTCGGCGAGAAAGGCGCATTTCTTGTAGTTCGACTCGGCGACATGCATGCGGAAGTCCGGCGTCCCGGCTTGGAGGATGGCGACCACGAGCCCGGGGAAACCCGCTCCTGAACCGAGATCCAGCCAGAGTCGTGCGTCCGGCGCAAGATGCACCAACTGCGCCGAGTTGGCAAAATGCCGGGACCACAGGACGGGCAGGGTGGACGGGGCGACAAGGTTGGTGCGCGTCTGCCAATGGGCGAGGAGCTCGGCGTAGCGGGTCAGCCTGTGGATTGTTTCACGTGGAACTTTAAGGGCTTCCGCGAAATCATGCGGACCACTGATGGTGGCGAGCGCGGGACGATCTGGCATATCTAGGCGCTTTTGGCGGCCTGGCCCTTCTTGAGATGCGCGAGCAGCAACATCAGGGCGGCGGGCGTCATGCCGTCGAGCCGCGCCGCCTGGCCGAGCGTCTCGGGCCGGCTCCGCTCGAGCTTGTGGCGAAGCTCAGTCGACAGGCCGGGCAGGGCGGCAAAGACGAAGTCGGTCGGGAATGGCGATGCCCTCGTCCTTGCGGAACGCGGCGATGTCGAGCTCCTGGCGCTTCAGGTACACGCTATAGCGCGCATCTGTGACGATTTGCGGCGAAATACGCGGATCAATACCGCCGAGCTCAGGCCAGACCGATTCGAGCCTGGCGAGGTCGATGTCGGGATAGCCGAGCAGCTCGTATGCGCTCCGCTTGCGTCCATCGCGGTTGATCGTGAGGCCATGCTTGGCGGCCTGGTCGGGCGTCAGCGCGAGAGAGCGCAGCAGCGCCTCGGCCTCGGCGAGACGCTTGGCCTTCGCGGCGAACGCGATGCCGCGCTCCGCTCCGACGCAGCCGATTGACGTGCCGAGCGGCGTTAGCCGCTGATCGGCGTTGTCGGCGCGGAGCGTGAGGCGGTATTCGGCGCGCGAGGTGAACATGCGATAGGGCTCGGTCACGCCGCGGGTGACGAGGTCGTCGATCATCACGCCGAGATAGCCGTCGGCGCGGGTCGGCGTGAATCTCCGCGCGGCGCCCGAGGCCGCAAGTGCGGCGTTGATGCCGGCGACGAGCCCCTGGCCGGCAGCCTCCTCATAGCCGGTCGTGCCGTTGATCTGGCCGGCGAGGAACAGCCCACGCAGCGCCTTGGTCTCCAGGCTGGCATTCAGCTCGCGGGGGTCGACATAGTCGTACTCGATGGCGTAGCCGGGCCGGATCATCCGCGCAGCTTCGAGCCCCGGAATGGTCTTGAGGAACGCAAGCTGCACATCCTCGGGGAGGGAGGTCGAGATGCCGTTCGGATAGACGGTGTCGTCATCGAGACCTTCGGGCTCGAGGAAGATCTGGTGGCTGCCGCGCTCCTTGAAACGCACCACCTTGTCCTCGATCGAGGGACAATAGCGCGGACCGATGCTCTCGATCGCACCTGAGTACATCGGCGCGCGGGCGAGGTTCGCCTCGATGATGGCGTGGGTCGCTCGTGTCGTGTGGGTGATATGGCACGCGATCTGTGGCGTCGCGATCCTCTCGGTGAGGAACGAGAAGGGCTGGGGCGGATCGTCGCCACGCTGAACCTGAAGTCCGCTCCAAGCGATGGTGCGCCCGTCGAGACGGGCAGGGGTCCCGGTCTTGAGCCGGCCCATGCGAAGGCCGAGCCCATATAGGCGGGTCGAGAGCCCAAGGGCAGGGGCCTCGCCGATACGTCCGGCCCTGATCTTGCGCTCGCCGATATGGATCAGCCCGTTGAGGAAGGTGCCAGTGGTGAGCACGACGGCGCCGGCGACAAGGCGCCGCCCGTCAGCCGTTAACACTCCGCTAACCACGCGCTGGCTCGAGCCCTCCTCGACGACCAGATCCTCGACCGCAGCCTCGATCACTTCGAGGCCCGGCGTGTAGGAGATCGCTGCCTGCATGGCCTGCCGATAGAGCTTGCGGTCAGCCTGGGCGCGGGGCCCCTGCACTGCCGCACCCTTGCTCCGGTTCAGCACGCGGAACTGAATGCCGGCCTGGTCGGCGACCCGGCCCATCAGCCCGTCGAGCGCGTCGATCTCGCGGACCAGATGCCCCTTGCCCAGGCCACCGATGGCCGGGTTGCAGGACATTTCGCCGACGGTGGCGAAGCTATGCGTCACGAGCGCGGTGCGCGCGCCCATGCGGGCTGAAGCAGACGCAGCCTCGCAGCCGGCATGGCCGCCGCCGATGACGATGACGTCGAAGCCCTTGGCCAAGTCCTTGGTCATGGCCCCTCACCTAATGGCTTCGCGGGCGGCAGTCCATTGTTTCACGTGAATCAAGCTCCCCCTCTCCCCGCTGGGGAGACGTAACCTACTTGCCGATGCAGAACTCGGCGAAGATCGCGCCCAGCACCTCCTCGACATCGATGCGTCCGGTAAGCCGGCCGAGGTGGCGGGCGGCGATGCGAAGCTCCTCGGCCTTGAGCTCGGGGCTGAGCGAGGGATCGCCGAAACGCAGCAACGCATCGCGCGCGCCCTCGAGCTCGACACGATGCCGGGCGCGGGTCATCAGCGGCGAGCCGGCGCCAGCCTCTGTCGCCTGCGCCGCCGCCCGCTCCAGCGCCTCGATCAGCTGCTCAATCCCCTGCCCGGTCCGAGCCGAGATCGCGATGCAATCGCCTTTGGCGCCGGGCGCGAGGTCGATCTTATTCAGGACAACGAGCAAAGCGTCCGAGCCGGTTCGCAGACTGTCAGGCGGTTGCCAGACCGGCGCGGTCGCATCGACCAGCCAGATCACCACATCGGCTTCCCCTGCTCGCGCCAGCGCACGGCGCACGCCCTCGGCCTCGACCTTGCCTTCAGCCTCGCGCAGGCCCGCGGTGTCGGTGAGGGTCACCGGCAGCCCGGCGAGATCGAGATGGACCTCGATCGCGTCGCGCGTGGTGCCGGCTTCCTCCGACACGATCGCCACATCGCGCTTGGCGAGCGCGTTCAGCAGGCTCGACTTGCCGGCATTGGGCGGACCCGCGATGACGATGCGCACGCCGTCACGAAGGCGCTCGCCCCTGCCCTTCAGCGGCTCGGCGAGCTCAGCGAGCAACGCATCGACGATCACGCTCGCCTGGAGCGCGGTGCCGACTCCGACATCGCCCTCGTCGGCGAAATCGAGCTCGGCCTCGACCAAAGCCTGGGCCTTGAGCAGGCTCTGCCGCCAGTCCTCGTAGCGCGCGCCGGCAAAGCCTTGCGTCTGGAGCAGCGCCTGCTCTCTCTGGCAGCGCGTCTCGGCATTGATTAGATCGGCGAGGCCCTCCACCTGGCGGAGGTCGAGCTTGCCGTCGGCGAAGGCGCGGGACACGAACTCGCCCGGCTCGGCGAGACGCGTGCCCGGAAGCGAAAGCACAGCGTCAATCAGTCCACTGACGATTGCCCGGCTGCCATGCAGCTGAAGCTCGGCCATGTCCTCGCCGGTGAAGCTAGCGGGCGCCGGAAACCACAGCACGAGGCCGCGGTCGATCAGAGGCCCGCGCGGCGGGCCGATGTCGCGGAGGCTCGCGTGGCGCGGCTCGGGCACGCCGCCGGTGAGCGCTTCGAGCACGGCGCGCGTGCCCGGCCCCGAGACGCGGACCACGGCGATAGCCGAAGGCCCAGCCCCGCTCGCCAGCGCGACGATGGTGTCGGTTCCGATGCCTTTTGTGTCGACGATCTTGCCGTCCATTGCGTTATTCTATCAGCACAACGGAGGCGGAGTGGCCATGCAGGAGCGCGCAGCAGGAAACCGGCTAGGGGATGAGACCAGCCCCTATCTGCTCCAGCACAAGGACAACCCCGTGCATTGGCGGGCGTGGGGCGAGGCGGCGCTCGCCGAGGCGCGCGCCACCGGCAAGCCGATCCTGCTCTCGGTCGGCTATGCCGCCTGCCATTGGTGCCACGTCATGGCGCATGAGAGCTTCGAGGACGCGGACACCGCGGAGGTGATGAACAAGCTGTTCGTCAACATCAAGGTCGACCGCGAGGAGCGCCCCGATGTCGACGCGATTTACATGGGCGCTCTGCACGAGCTCGGCGAGCAGGGCGGCTGGCCGCTCACCATGTTCCTCACTTCCGATGCGGAGCCGTTCTGGGGCGGCACCTATTTCCCCAAGGAGCAGCGCTATGGCCGACCGGCATTCGTCAGTGTGCTGAATGAAGTCGCGCGGATCTATCGGGACGAGCCTGACAAGGTCCGTACCAATGCCGATGTGCTGAAGGATCGGCTCAAGCCGGCGCACCGCGTCACCGCCAGCGATCCGCCGTCTGAGGCGATGCTTGCCGATCTCGGCCGCCGCATGGTGCAGGCGATCGATCCGGTGAATGGCGGAATCGGAGGCGCGCCGAAATTCCCGCAACCGCAATTCTTCGGCTTCCTGTGGCGAAGCGGAATTCGATATGGGCTCACCAATCCGCTCGAGGCGGTGAACGTCACGCTCACGCATATCGCGCAAGGCGGCATCTACGATCATCTCGGCGGCGGCTTCTCGCGCTACTCGACCGACGAGCGCTGGCTCGTGCCGCATTTCGAGAAGATGTTGTACGACAACGCGCAGCTCATCGACCTGATGACCGAGTCGTGGCGCGAGTCGAAGTCGCCGCTCTATGCGCAACGCATCGCCGAGACGGTCGATTGGCTGCTGCGCGAGATGGTGGTGGATGGCGGTGGCTTTGCCGCATCGCTCGATGCCGACAGCGAGGGCGAAGAGGGCAAGTTCTATGTGTGGAGTCTCGCCGAGATTCTGGACCTCCTCGGCGAGACCGATGCGCGATTTCTCGCCGAGATTTACGGCGTAACGGAAGAGGGCAATTTCGAAGGCCACAATATCCTCAACCGTCTCGGCGCGATCGAGCTTCGCGACGCCGCGACCGAGCGCCGTCTCGCCGAACTGCGCGAGAAACTGTTGCAGCGCCGCGCCTCACGCGTACGCCCAGGCTTCGACGACAAGGTGCTCGCCGACTGGAATGGCCTGATGATCGCGGCGCTCGCCGATGCCGCGGCGGCGTTCGACAAACCTGCGTGGCTGGCAGCGGCAGAGGCCGCCTTCGACTTCGTCTGCACAAAGATGATGTCGAACGGGCGGCTGTTCCATGCCTATCGCGCCGGCGAGGCCAAGGCGCCGGCCACCGCCAACGACTATGCCAACATGATCCGCGCGGCGCTCGCGCTCGCCAACGTCACCGGCAGGCGGAGCTATATCGAGCGCGCGCAAGAGTGGGCCGACGTGCTCGACCGGCATTACTGGGCGCCGGATATCGGCGGCTATTACTTCGTCGCCGACGACACCTCCGATCTCATCGTGCGGCCGATGAGCGGGCAGGACGAGGCGACGCCGAACGCGATCGGCGTGATGGTGTCGAACCTGACGGCGCTCGCGCAGTGGACCGGGGATGAGCGTTACGCCAAACGCGCCGATGCGGTGCTGAAAGCCTTCGGTGGCGTCATGCGACAGAACGTGCTGGCCCATGCCGGCCTGCTCGCCGCCGAGCTCGACGTGGTCGCGCCGTCGCTCGTCGTGCTGGTCGTGCCTAAGGGTAGCGACGCGCTTGCGTTGCGCGCGGCGCTGCGCGACGTGTCGCTACCTGGCGCCGTGGTGCAGGAGGTGAGGGCAGGGGACGCCAGCGCCGGGGAGGCGCTGCCCGCGTCATCGCCCGCGCACGGCAAGACCGCGATCGACGGCAAGCCGACCGCCTATGTCTGCATAGGCCGGCAATGCTCTGTGCCCGTGACCGAGCCCGCCAAGCTGATCGAGGCGATCAAGGCCGCGCGGCAAGTAGTCATCACGTGATGGTGGATCTCGGCGCCGCAAAAGGGATCGGGTCGATCGAGGCCAAGCATACGGGCCTACCCTCCTCGGCGACTTTCGCGGTCGCGCCGGCCGGCTCGGCGGACGCCGCCGCCGTGGTCGATACGATTGCCGGCGCCTTCCTCAACGATCCGACATGGTCGTGGGCGTTTCCCGATCCCGCAGCCCGAAGACGCTGGTGGGAGTTCTGCATCGACGGCGCGCTTCGCTATCCTTGGACCTTGAAGACCGACGGCTTCGAGGCGGTTTCCGTGTGGATACCGCCGTTGGCGAAGGAATTCTCCCACGAGGGCGAGCAGCGCCTCCCCGGCATGCTGGACGCTCTCGTCGGCTCGCGAGCAGCGGAGGTAACCGAGCTGCTCGACCGCTTCGACCACGCGCACCGGCACGACGAGCCGCACTATTATCTCAGTCTGTTGGGAACGCGGGATGAGCATCGCGGCCGCGGCCTCGGCATGGCGCTTCTCAGCGAGAACCTCGCGCGCATCGACGCCGAGCGCATGCCGGCCTATCTCGAATCGAGCAATCCCGGAAACAATCACCGCTACGAATCGCTCGGGTTCGAGCCTGTCGTGTGCTTTCGCGCCCCAGGCAAAGGACCGGTCGTGACAGGGATGTGGCGGAAGCGCCGGTGAACGTCGCGGGCGCTCTCTAGCTCGCCAGCGCGAGCTCGCGCACGTCGCTTGAGGTGGTGAGGCGGGGAGCAGGCGAGCCGCCACTCTCAAGCCACGGGCTCCACAGCTCGGGCGCGATCAGCCCGTCGCTCATCCAGATCGGCACGATGCGCGCGTCGGGCGTGATGCGGCCGATCACCGCCGGCTTGTGCAGACGATGGTTGGACAGGTCCATGAACACCTCGAAGCCGCTCGGCGCCTTGATGCGCATGCCGGCGAGCGCGTTGCGCACGGCATCGACATCGACGGTGCCTTCGAGCTCGACGGCTTCCTTCCATAGATTGAAGCCGATCCAGGTCGCCTCCATCAGATCGTCGGTGACGACATTGGGCGCGCCGCAGAATTTGCGCCAGGCGCCGACGAAGGCCCGGTTCTCCGGCGCGTCGATCTCGTCAGATAGCTCCAGGCGGCGAGGTGCCCTGCCATCTCGGGCCCGGCGATGGCCGGCAGCTCGCCTTCGCCGATCGACAGCGTCATGGCCGGCATGCTCTCGGCGGTGATGCCTTGGCGGGCGAGCTCGCGATAGAAATAGATGTTGGCGTCGCCGCTGACCGTGGTCACGATCGCCGCGTCGCCGCCGGTGCCGAAGCGGTGGATCCAGCCGACGATGTCCTCCCAGTTCTTGTGGTTGAACGGGGTGTAGAACTTGGCTACCGCCTCGCCCGCAAATAGTTCTCGCAGTTTATGTGTTCATCAACTCGAAGAAATCGCCGTTATTCTTGGTCTGCTTCAGCTTATCGAGCAGGAACTCGATGGCGTCCTGCGTGCCCATCGGGTTCAGGATGCGGCGGAGCACGTACATCTTCTTGAGTTGATCTGCTGCGACCAGCAGCTCTTCTTTACGCGTGCCCGAGCGCGCGATATCGATGGCCGGGAACACGCGCTTGTCCGCCACCTTGCGGTCGAGCACGATCTCGGAATTGCCGGTGCCCTTGAACTCCTCGAAGATCACCTCGTCCATGCGGCTGCCGGTATCGATCAGGGCGGTAGCGATGATGGTCAGCGAGCCGCCCTCCTCGATATTGCGCGCCGCGCCGAAGAAGCGCTTCGGCCGCTGCAAGGCGTTCGCGTCCACGCCGCCGGTCAGCACCTTGCCGGACGACGGCACCACGGTGTTGTAGGCGCGGCCAAGGCGCGTGATCGAATTGAGCAGGATCACCACGTCGCGCTTGTGCTCGACCAGGCGCTTGGCCTTCTCGATGACCATCTCGGCGACCTGAACGTGACGCGAGGCCGGCTCGTCGAACGTGGATGAGATCACCTCGCCCTTCACCGAGCGCTGCATGTCAGTCACCTCTTCGGGCCGCTCGTCGATGAGCAGCACGATCAGGTAGCACTCGGGGTGGTTGGCGGTGACGGCGTGGGCGATGTTCTGGAGGATCACGGTCTTGCCGGTGCGCGGCTGCGCCACGATCAGCCCGCGCTGGCCCTTGCCGATCGGCGACACGATATCGATCACCCGCCCGGTATTGTCCTTCCTGGTGGGATCCTGGGTTTCCATCTCGAGCCACTCGTCGGGATAAAGCGGCGTCAGATTGTCGAAATGGATCTTGTGGCGCTGCTTCTCGGGGTCCTCGAAATTGATGGTGTTGACCTTGAGCAGGGCGAAATAGCGCTCGCCCTCTTTCGGGCTCCTGATCTGGCCTTCGACCGTGTCGCCGGTGCGCAGGCCGAAGCGTCGGATCTGGCTCGGGCTCACGTAAATGTCGTCGGGGCCGGCGAGATAGTTCGAGTCGGGCGAGCGCAGGAAGCCGAAGCCGTCCTGCAGCACCTCGACCACGCCGGTGCCGGTGATTTCGACGTCGCGGGCCGCGAGCTGCTTCAGGATCGCGAACATGAGCTCCTGCTTGCGCATGGCGCTCGCGTTCTCGACCGCGACCTCCTCGGCGAAGCTCAATAGCTCCGTCGGCGACTTCGTCTTCAAATCTTGCAGCTTCATTTCTTGCATGCGCTGCTACTCCAAACGGAATGGGATGTTTCTAGGGTTTCGATGGCCGCGAGACGTCAAGCGCGGCTTTGCGGGAAGGGGGTAGGATGTGCCTTGGCGGGAAGGCGAGCGTGCACCGCCTGCTCCGCTCCGGTCGACCCGATCTTTTGGGGAAAAAGGAAGGGCCGCGACAGCGTCCCGAATTGGATGCGACTCGCTTATAGCAGACCCCGACGGCGGGCGAAATAGCTTTGCCCTTCAATTCAGAAGGGCCTGACGACCACGAGGATGACGATCAGGATCATCAGCAGCGTCGGCACCTCGTTGGCAATCCGGTAGAAACGCGCCGACCGCCGGTTCCGATCCAAGGCAAAGTCCTTGGTCCACATGGCAAGCGCGCCATGATAGGCCGACAGCAAAAGCACCAGAAAAAGCTTGGCGTGAAACCATCCGTCCTTTGACCAGTCGATCAGCCCCGAGAAGGCGAGCGCGAGACCGAGCGCCCAGGCCGCCAGCATCGCCGGCGTGGTGATGTATCGAAGCAGCCTCTTCTCCATCAGCTTGAAGGTCTCTGACTGCTCAGAGCCGACTTTGCTTTGCGCGTGATAGACGAACAGGCGGGGGAGATAGAGCAGTCCCGCCATCCAGGCGATGATGGCGATGATGTGGAAGGCTTTGATATAGGCGAGCAGCATCTGAATTGCCAGCGTTGATCAGGCGGCAGCGCCTTTGACCAGAGCGATCAGTCGCTCGACATGGGAAATCGGCGTGTCGGGCTGAATGCCATGACCGAGATTGAAGATGAAGGGGCCACCACCGAGCGAGGCAAGCGTCGCCTTGACGCGGGTATCGAGCCTCGATCCGCCAGCGACAAGAAGTAGCGGGTCGAGATTTCCCTGCACGGGCAGAAGCGGCTGCAAGCGGTCCTTGATCCATTCGAGCGGCAGCGTGGTGTCGCAGCCTATCGCATCGATACCCGATTCTCTCGCGTAACGCACGGCGAGCGGACCCGAGCCGCGCGGAAAGCCGATGATCGGGACATGCGGCGCCTTCTGCTTCACCCGCTCGACGATCGACATCGTCGGCATGATGCACCAGCGAGCGAACTCGTCGTCTGAGAGATTCCCGCCCCAGCTCTCGAAAATCTGCAAGACGTCGGCACCCGCATTGACCTGGCCGAGCAGATAGTCGACCGAGGTGTCGATCAGGAGCTGGATCAGATTGAGGAAGATGGCGGGCTCGCGATAGGCCCAAAGCCGCGCCTCGGCCTGCTCCTTGCTGCTTCCCCCGGCGACCATGTAGCTCGCAACGGTCCAAGGAGCGCCACAGAAGCCAATCAGCGGCACATCTTTGGGCAACGCTGAGCTCACGCGCTCGACTGTCTCATAGACGTGGTGGAAGATCCGCAGCGTGTTCTCGTCATCGAGCCTGGCGATCGCCTGACCATCGCGCACCGGGTCGAGCTTAGGCCCTTCGCCTTCGACAAACTCGAGCTTCTGACCCAAGGCGTAGGGCACGATGAGGATGTCGGAGAACACGATTGCGGCGCTGAGATCGAACCTTCGCAGCGGCTGCAGCGTTACTTCGGCTGCGAGCTCAGGAGTGCGGCAGAGATCGAGAAACGAAGCGACCCTGCTCCTCACCTCCCGATATTCCGGAAGATAGCGTCCAGCTTGACGCATCATCCAGATCGGAGGTGGGGAGTTCGGCTGCCCTGAGAGCGCCTTCAGGAAGGAACTATGCAGAGGTGGGGTACGCGCCATCACGTTCTCTAAATACTAAAGAAGAGATTCTCTAATAGGTTTCTACTGTTACTATTAGGGCGTGAATAGCGGACATTCAGTGCTGTCACCAGGCTCTCTACAGGACACGCAAGCGGGGGCCGTCAGGAAAGCGTCATCGAGTGACGAGCTTGTGGCTAAGTCCGTTGTGCGGCGCAAGCAAGGCCCGGCTGCCAAGCCCTGGCGGGCGTCTTGCCCGATCGCGGAAGAGCTGAACCTCCTGTGGAGAGGATGCGTGCAGCCCTGGGGATCGAGAAGGGTATTGTGCGAGGTGCCGCGCGGGGCGTCATTTTCTCGACATCCGCGAATCTGTGCAGAAGCTCTGCCCATTGTTAGGGAGTGGAGGGTGGAGGAGACCGACCCGGCATAGTTGCTCCCTTAACGCAACGAGGTTATCCAGAGGTATTGCCATGGATATCCAGCGCACCTTTCACCTGCACATGATCTCCGACTCGACGGGCGAGACGCTGACGGCGATCGCCAAGGCGGTGCGGGTACAATATGCGCAAGTCCGCGCCATCGAGCATCTGCATCCCTTGGTGCGGAGCCGCCGCGAGCTCGACCGGGTGCTGAAGGACGTCGAGGGGGCGCCCGGCATCGTGCTCTACACGCTGTTCAACCGCGAGCTCGCCGATGAGCTGGAGAAGTCCTGCAAGCGGCTCAATGTGCCGTGCGTGCCGGCGCTCCAGCCGATCCTGAAAGTGTTCGAATCCTATCTCGGCACGCCGTCGACGCCGACCGTCGGCGGCCAGCACGTGCTCGATGCCGATTATTTCCGCCGCATCGAGGCACTCAACTTCACCATGCTGCATGACGACGGCCATCTCCCGGCCAATCTCAACGACGCCGACATCGTCCTGCTCGGCATCAGCCGCACCTCCAAGACGCCGACCTCGATCTATCTCGCCAATCGCGGGTTCAAGACGGCGAATGTGCCGCTGGTTGCCGGCATCGCGCTGCCGCCGCAGCTCGAGGTGCCGACGCGCGCCTTCGTGGTGGCGCTGGTGGCGTCCGCCGAGCGCATCTCGCAGGTTCGCCAGAACCGCGTCATCGAGCAGGCGCACAGCCATCTTGAGGACTATGTCGACCGCGACGCCATCGCCGCGGAGATCGCCCAGACGCGCCAGCTCTGCGCGCGCCACGGCTGGCCAATCATCGACGTAACGCGCCGCTCGATCGAGGAAACCGCGGCCGCCATCATCCGCCTCTATTCCGACCGGCAAGCGCCGGTGCTCGAAGTATGAGCGGCTTCCTGCAAGCGGGCAGGCCGCCACTGATCCTGGCCTCTACCAGCAAGATCAGGGCGCGGATGCTCGAGGCGGCAGGGCTCGCCTTCATCGTCGAGCCGCCCGGGCTCGATGAGGCCGTCATGCGCCAGGCGGTGAGCGGCGAGCGGTCTCTCGCCCCGCACGACGTTGCCGAGGTGCTGGCGCGGGCCAAGGCGGAAGCGGTGAGCGATCTCGCGCGCAAAGCCTATGTCATCGGCGCCGACCAGGTGCTCGCGTTCGGCGATGAGATCCTGGCCAAGCCCGACAGCATGGAGGCGGCGAGGCGCCAGCTGCTCGATCTCAACGGCAAGACGCACACGCTGCACACCTCGGTCGCGGTCGCAACCGATGGCGAGACCATCTGGGCGACGACCGAGATCGCCACGCTCACCATGCGCAAGCTCACGACCGAGTTCATCGGCCGCTATCTCGCCGCCGCCGGCGAAGAGGCGCTGAGCTCGGTCGGCGCCTATCAGATCGAGTTGGTCGGCGTCCAACTGTTCGACAGGATCGACGGCGACTATTTCGTCATTTTGGGGTTGCCGCTCATTCCGCTGCTCGCCACGCTCCGCCGCGAAGGCGTCATCGAGGGCTGAACGCAATTGAAACGCGCTTGCGTCATCGGCTGGCCGGTCGGGCATTCCCGCTCACCGACGATCCATCGCTACTGGCTGAAGCTGTACGGCATCGACGGCGCCTACGAGAAGGAGGCCGTGCCGCCCGAGCAGGCCAAGGACTTCATCCGTTCGCTTGCGAAGCACGGCTATGTCGGCGCCAATGTCACGCTGCCGCATAAGCTGGTCGCGTTCGAAGCTGCCGACATCGCCGATGCTGCCGCACGCGCCATCGGCGCCGCCAACACGCTCTGGCTCGACGGCGCGGGAAGGCTGCAGGCGACCAACACCGACGTTTACGGCTTCATGACCAATCTTAATGAGCAGGCGTCCGGCTGGAACGAGGGACGGCGCCCAGTGATGGTGCTCGGCGCAGGTGGCGCCGCGCGCGCCGTGCTGTACGGCCTGATCGAGGCTGGTGTGTCCAAGATCGCGCTCGCCAATCGGAGCCGCGCGCGGGCGGAGGATTTGGCCGTGGCCTTCGGTCCCAAGGTCGAGACCGTCGATTGGGAGGAGTCGCGACGGCGCGCTTGCGGCTTGCGGGCTGCTCGTCAACACCACGAGCCTCGGCATGACCGGGCAGGCGCCGCTCAAGATCGATCTTGCCAAGCTGCCGGCCGGCGCCGTGGTGGCCGACATCGTCTATAGCCCGCTCGAAACGCCGCTTCTTGCCACGGCGCGGGCGCGCGGCAACATCGCGGTGGACGGGCTCGGCATGCTGCTGCACCAAGCGGTGCCGGGCTTCGAGCGCTGGTTCGGCGTTCGGCCCGAAGTGACGCCAGAGCTCAAAGCCCATGTGGCGGCAACGCTCGGGGCCAAGTGATGCTCGTCATCGGATTGACCGGCGGGATCGGCATGGGGAAATCGGCGGCCGCCGCGCATTTCGCCCGCGCAGGCATCCCGGTGTTCAACGCCGATGCTTGCGTTCACCGTCTCTATGAGGGCGAGGCGGTTCCGGCAATCGAGGCGGAATTTCCCGGCGTCACGCGCCAGCACAGGGTGGACCGGACGCTGCTTGCAGCGGAGATCGCGGGCAAACCGGAGCGCCTCAAGACGCTCGAAAGCATCGTGCACCCCATGGTGGTGAAAGCGGAGATCGATTTCCTGATCGAAGCGGAGAAGAAAGGCGCGGCGCTCGCCGTGCTCGAGATCCCGCTTCTGTTCGAGACCGGCGCGGAGCAGCGCGTCGACGTCACCATCGTGCTCAGCGCGCCGCATCATGTGCAGCGCGCCCGCGTGCTGGCGCGGCCCGGCATGACCGTCGACAAGCTCGAGCATCTCCTCGCCCGCCAGCTGCCCGACCCGGAGAAGCGGGCGCGCGCCGACTACGTTGTGGACAGCGCGACGGGTCTTGCGCATATGCACGAACAGATCGATAAACTGATCGAATCGCTCAAAGGCCGAGAAGGCCGCGTGATGGAGCGATTGCGTCACCAACATTCTGGTTGAGCGAGGCTGGGCGAGCAGCATGCGTGAGATCGTGCTCGATACCGAGACCACGGGGCTCGACCCGTTCGACGGTCACCGCATCGTCGAGATCGGCTGCGTCGAGCTTGTCAACTGCATCCCGACCGGGCGGGTGTGGCATTGCCACCTGAACCCCGAGCGCGACGTGCCTTATGCCGCGTTCGAGGTGCATGGGCTGTCGCTCGAGTTCCTGCGCGACAAGCCGCGCTTCGCCGAGCTCGCCGACGACATGCTCTCTTTCATCGAGGGGGCGATGCTGGTGATGCACAACGCCGCGTTCGATTTCGGCTTTCTCAATGCCGAGCTTGACCGGCTGGCGCGTCCGCTGCTGCGCTGGGACCGCGTGGTCGATACGCTCGCTCTGGCGCGACGCCGCCACCCCGGCGCGCCGTGCAGCCTGGACGCACTCTGCAAGCGTTACGGCATCGATCTGTCCGAGCGCGAGAAGCACGGCGCACTGCTCGATTGCCGGCTGCTCGCGCGCGTCTATGCCGAGCTTGTCGGCGGACACCAGACGCGGCTCGACTTTGCCGTCAATGGCGGGCAGGCGGCCCTACTGCAGGCGCATGCCGTTCCGGTGCGGCCGCGGTCAAGGCCGCTTCAGCCCCGGCTCACGCCAGCCGAGATCGAGGCGCATCGCGCCTTCGTCGCCAGTCTCGGTGCAGAAGCCCTCTGGCTTCGCTACTAGCTGCTAGTTCTTGGCGGTGGCTGCGGCGGCTTCGCCGCGACCCAAATTCTCGGCGTAGAGCCTGCTGAAATCGATCGGGTCGAGCATCAGCGGCGGGAAGCCGCCATCGCGCGTCACGTCGGCCAGCACGCGGCGCATGAACGGAAACAGCAGCGTCGGGCAATCGATGAACAGGACCGGCTGGAGCAGGTTCTGCGGAATGTTGCGCAGGCGGAACATCCCGCCATAGACGAGCTCGACATTGTAGATCACGCCCTGGTCGGACTTGGCATGCACCTCGAGCTGAAGCGCGACCTCGAAGGCCTCTTCGCCGCGCGGCTCGGCGTTCACGTTGACGCTGACCTTGAGCTGGGGGTTCTGCCCCGGCCCCTGGAGCGATTGCGGCGCGCCCGGATTCTCGAAGGACAGGTCCTTGACGTATTGGGCGAGCACGGCGAGCTGGGCCTGGCTCGCGGCCCGCGCGGCGCCCGGCGTCGCGGCGGCCTCGTCGGCGGGCTCGGCCGGAGGGCCTGACGGGCCGTCGCCATTCGTCTTCTTGGGTTGCTCCTCGCCCGCCTTCTTCTTCGCCATCGCCGTCCCTCGCAATCTGCCTCGCGCTGGCTAGCACGGGACGCAGTGGCGCCGCAATTCCGGCCAGGCGAGGAGTGGCGGGCAAGAGCCCTTGCGGCAACAGCGAGTTAAGCGAGAAAGGCGTTTAGGGTTGGCGTCATCCCCGCGAATGCCTTAAGTTGTGGCCTTGGCGCTGGCAGGCATGTGACATTCCTGCATGAACTCAAGGCTCCCGCTGGCAAATCTCCAGGCGTGCACCATATCCGCCTGGAGGGTTCCGCATGATCGCGGGCTAATCCATTGAACGCGGGTGGCAGCAAGGCATGAGCGAAGCTTTCGACATTTACACGCTTCTGTTTCTGGTGCTCGCAGTCGTGATCTTCATCCGGCTGCGCAACGTGCTCGGCCGTCGCACCGGCAACGAGCGGCCGCCTTACGACCCCTACACGACCGCCGACGCCAAGCGGCCCACCCCGCCGGACGCCAACGAGCCGGTGGTGGCGCTGCCGCGCGCCCGCCCCGCCACTCGGCCAGCGAGCGAGACGTCGGTCCCCTCGGCCGAGGATCTCGAGGCGCGGCTTGGCCGCCATGCCCCCAAGGACAGCCCGCTCGGGCAATCGCTCACCGCTCTGATGCGCGCCGATCCCGGATTCGATCCCGGCCAGTTCCTCCAGGGCGCCAAGGTCGCCTATGAGGAGATCGTCATGGCGTTCGCCAAGGGCGACGACGCGACCTTGCAGCAGCTGCTCGGCACCGATGTCTATGAAGGCTTCGAGCGCGCCATCCGCGAGCGCGACACGCGCGGCGAGAAGGTGCAGTCGAGCCTGGTCGGCATCGACAAGGCCGACATCATCGAGGCCGAGGTCAAGAACCGCACCGCCTATGTCACGGTGAAGTTCGTGAGCGAGCTGATCTCGGTGACGCGCGACGCCGACGGCGAGGTGATCGAGGGCGACCCGAAGAAGGTGCGCGAGGTCACCGACATCTGGACCTTCGCCCGCGACGTCGCCGCGAAGAATCCGAACTGGAAGCTGGTCGCCACCGAAGCCGCCAACTAGCGGTCTTCTCCGCGTTCGAGTCATTGCCTGGCTTGTCCGGGCTCAGCGTGCACAATCAACTTAGGTCGGTGGTTGCTGGATGCCCGCCTTAGCGGGCATGACATCTGCCGATGAACCCGTTGCAACTGACGGCATTGCCGCGTGCAGCCTTAGCTGCCACCATCGCGCTCGTCTTCGGAGCCTGCGACGTGGACGACGAAAAGATAACTCTCAAGCCGCTGAGCTTCGCCGAGCTTCCCGGCTGGAGCGAGGACGACCACGCCGCCGCGTTCGGCGCTCTACTCAAATCGTGCCGGAAGACGCCAAGTCCCGACGAGACGTGCGCCGCGGCGCTCGCGCTCGGCGAGGGGATCAGCCGCGAGGCGGCGCGTTCGTTCTTCGAGGCGAACTATACCCCGCACGGACTCTCGGGCAGTGATACGAGCGGCTTCGTCACCGGCTATTACGAGCCCGAGATGAGCGGATCGCGCGACAAGGGCGGCGCGTTCAAGGTGCCGGTCTATGCAAGGCCCGGCGACCTCGTCACGTCGATCGGCGAGACCGAGCGCGCCCGCTTCAACGACCGCAACACCGGCTTCCGCGACACGCCGCAAGGCCAAGTGCCTTACTACACGCGCGCGGAGATCGTTGCCGGCGCGCTCGCCGGCCGTGGGCTTGAGCTGCTCTATCTCGATGATCCGGTCGAGCTGTTCTACATGCAGGTGCAGGGCTCCGGCCGCGTGCGCCTGCCCGACGGCAGCGCGCTCAGGCTCACCTATGCCGGCAAGAACGGCTATCCCTACACCTCGATCGGCAAGCTGCTGATCGAGCGCGGCGAGATCGCGCCCGATGCAATGTCGATGGCAGCGGTGAAGGCCTGGCTGCACGCCGACCCGGAGCGGGGTCGCGCGCTGATGGCCAAGAACCGCTCTTATGTGTTCTTCCGCGTGCTCGGCGAGAGCGAGGGCAGCGGCGGCCCACTCGGCGCCGACGCCGTGCCGCTCACGCCTGGCCGCAGCCTCGCCGTCGATGCCGCCTATCACCGGCTCGGCCTGCCGGTGTTCGTGACCGTGCCGGGTCTTGCCGACGAGGCGGGGAAGCCGTTCCAAAGGCTCATGATCGCCCAGGATGTCGGCTCTGCGATCAGGGGCCCCGAGCGCGGCGATATCTTCTGGGGCTCGGGCGCGGCGGCCGGCGCGCTCGCCGGTAGCACGCGGCACGCGGCCTCCTTCATCGTGTTGCTGCCGAAACGTTAAAGCCAAGCCTCCCCAATGGGATCTGTGCGACGGGCGCCATCCCTCCCCTTGATGGGGAGCGAGTCGCGCCTTTTGGCGCGACGGGTGGGGTGAAGATTCCAGAGCGTTGATAGGTTCGCACCGTCCCCCCACCCCGACGCTGCCTTCGGCATCGTCGGACCTCCCCACGAGGGAGAGGTATAAAATTTGAAAGGTCGCGCGCTATGCTCGGCGCATGGGCAAGCGCGGACAGGATGGGGAGAACGACGCCGAGCTTTGGGCGCGGGTCGCCGAGAGCGCGCGGCCGTTAAGAAAGCGCACGGTCCCACAACTCCCCAAGCCTCCCGCTCCGCCGCGACCCCGCAAAGCCGCCAAGGCGCCGGAGCCGGCACCGCCGGCCCCTAAAGCGCCGCCCAAGCCTGCCCCAACCGTTCGCGGTGAGACCCTCGACCGGCAGACCGCGCGGAAGCTCGAGGGCGGACGCCTGCCCGTCGAGGCCAAGCTCGATCTGCACGGCATGCGCCAGCGCGACGCGCATGCGGAGCTCAAACGGTTCCTCAAATCGGCGCAAGGCAAAGGCTACCGGCATGTGCTGGTCATCACCGGCAAGGGCGCGGCGGCGGATGCACGAAGCTTCTACGCGGAGGATTCGCGCGGCGTGCTGCGCCAGGCCGTGCCGCATTGGCTTGCGGCGCCGGACCTCGCCCATGTGGTGGTGAGCTTCTCGCCGGCCCCGCGCCGCCTCGGCGGCGACGGCGCTCTCTATGTGCGCTTGCGGAAGCCCCGCGCCAACTAGCCGAGCATCGCTTGGCTCGACCCGGAGTAACGCACGGCCTTCACGATAAATCGTGGCCTACAAAATAAACTTCGACAGATCGGCGTTCTTGGCGAGGTCGCCGATATGCTCCTCGACATAGGCTGCGTCGATCACGACCTTCTCGCCGGCCCGGTCGCCGGCATCGAACGAGATGGTGTCGAGGATGCGCTCCATCACCGTCATCAGCCGGCGCGCACCGATATTCTCGACGCTGGTATTCACCGCGACGGCAATGTCGGCGATCGCGTCGATCGCGTCGGCGGTGAACTCGAGCTCGACCCCTTCGGTCTTCATCAGCGCCACATATTGGTTGATGAGGCACGCCTTGGGCTCGGTCAGGATGCGGCGGAAGTCCTCGCGCGTCAGCGCGCGAAGCTCGACGCGGATCGGCAGCCGGCCCTGGAGCTCGGGCAACAGGTCGGACGGCTTGGCGATGTGGAACGCGCCGGAGGCGATGAACAGTATGTGGTCGGTCTTGACCGGGCCGTATTTGGTGCCGACGGTCGTGCCTTCGATCAGCGGCAACAGATCGCGCTGAACGCCCTCGCGTGAGACATCGGCGCCGACGCGCTCGGAGCGCGCGCAGATCTTGTCGATCTCGTCGAGAAACACGATGCCGTTATTCTCGACGTTCTTGATCGCCTCCTGCACGATCGAGTCGCTGTCGATCAGCTTGTCGGACTCCTCGCTCATGAGAAGCTCGAAGGAGTCCTTCACCGTGACGCGGCGCGATTTGGTGCGGTTGCCGAACGCCTTGCCGAGCACGTCGGAGAGATTGATCATGCCGACCTGGCTGCCAGGCATGCCGGGAATCTCAAATGACGGCATGGTCGGCGCGTCGGCGACCTGGATCTCGATCTCCTTGTCGTCGAGCTCGTTGGCGCGGAGCTTCTTGCGGAACGCGTCGCGGGTCGAGAGCGCAGCGTTGGCGCCGACCAGAGCGTCGATCACCCGCTCCTCGGCATTGAGCTGCGCCTTGGCCGCCACCTCTTTGCGCTTCGCGTCGCGCACCAGCCCGAGCCCGACCTCGAGCAGGTCGCGGACGATCTGGTCGACGTCGCGGCCGACATATCCGACCTCGGTGAATTTGGTGGCCTCGACCTTGAGGAAGGGCGCACCGGCGAGCTTGGCCAGGCGCCGCGAGATCTCGGTCTTGCCGACGCCGGTCGGGCCGATCATCAGGATGTTCTTGGGCAGCACCTCCTCGCGCATTTCGCCTTCGAGCTGCTGACGCCGCCAGCGGTTGCGCAAGGCGATCGCCACCGCGCGCTTGGCGTCGCGCTGGCCGATGATGTGGCGGTCGAGCTCGGAGACGATCTCGCGGGGAGAGAATGAGGTCATAGTTTGCTACTGGTCCATCACTTCACTCGGGTGTCGTTCCCGCGAAAGCGGGAATCCAGTAACCCCTGTCTCGGATATCGACTGACGTTGTGATTACTGGATTGCCCGGTCAAGTCGGGCAATGACAACTCATTCATACTGTCGCATCGAGGGTTTCGACGACCACCTCGTCATTGGTGTAGACGCAGATCTTGGCGGCAATCGTCATCGCCTTGCGGGCGATCTCCTCGGCGCCGAGCGGCCCGTCGAGCAGGGCGCGCGCCGCGGCCAGAGCGTAGACGCCGCCGGAGCCGATCCCCATCACCGCATCGTCGGGCTCGAGCACGTCGCCGGTGCCGGTCAGGACCAGGCTCTCGCCGGCGTCGGCGACGATCATCATCGCCTCGAGCCGGCGGAGATAGCGGTCTGTGCGCCAGTCCTTGGCGAGCTCGACGCAGGCGCGCTTCAGCTGATCGGGGAAGCGCTCAAGCTTGGCCTCGAGCCGCTCGAACAGGGTAAACGCGTCGGCGGTCGAGCCGGCGAACCCGGCAATGACGTTGCCATTGCCGACGCGGCGCACCTTGCGCGCCGTGCCCTTGATGATGGTCTGGCCGAGCGTGACCTGGCCGTCGCCGGCGATCACGACCTTGCCGCCTTTGCGGACGGTCAGGATCGTTGTGCCGTGCCAGGTGTCCGGAGAGGATTGGGTAATGCCCATGCTGCAACGCGATATCGGGGCGAAAGCGGGCTTAGTCAAGCGTTGCGGGGCGCTGCCTTGTCGCGGGGAGGTCCAGGCGGCCAATGGGCAATGCTTGCTGCCGCTGGTAGAGTGCCGGCTATTCGCTTGGCTCGGCCATTCACCACGATCGAAGGAGACGCGTCATGCTGAGACCGCTCATGCTGCTCGCCGGATGCATGGCTATTGCTTTTGCGGCGACACCTGCCGAGGCATACAAGGACGTCCCGTTGCCCTGCGGGGATTATGACGGCGTGCCGTCGCACAATGATTGCTGGCCGGTCGGCGATAAAAAGACAGAAAAGTGCCAAATGTGGATCGACGCCGGCAATGGCACCGACGTTGCGGAGCGGAAAGAAAAGTACAAGAAGAGCTACTTCAAATGCGTGGGTTGGCCTGGGAAGTATCCTTCTGACCAACCTGCTCCTCAGTAGGCCGAGACGCTCCGCGGTGGGGTCCTTGGGAAGAAGCGAATTGCTAAGGGCTTGGCGCTAGACTGGCCGACATGCTGAAGCGGAACAAAGAGAGCGAGGCGCGGGCGGCGACCGTCACGCGCAAGACCAAGGAAACCGCGATCACGGCCTCCGTCGATCTCGACGGCACCGGGGCCTATGAGGTCGCGACCGGGGTCGGCTTCCTCGACCATATGATCGAGCAGCTTGCCCGCCACTCGCTGATCGACATCGCGCTCAAGGCCGACGGCGATCTGCATATCGACCAGCACCACACATGCGAGGATTCAGGCATCGCGCTCGGCCAGGCGGTGGCTAAGGCGCTCGGCGACAAGAAGGGCATCGCCCGCTACGGCTCTGCCTACCTGCCGATGGACGAGACGCTGACCCGCGTCGCGCTCGACGTTTCCGGCCGGCCCTATCTCGTATGGAAGGTAGCCTTCACCCGCTCCAAGATCGGCGAGATGGATACCGAGCTGTTCCGCGAGTGGTTCCAGGCTTTCGCTCAGCATGCCGGGCTTACGCTTCATGTCGAGACGCTCTACGGCGAGAATAGCCACCACATCGCCGAGACCTGCTATAAGGCGCTCGCCCGGGCGCTTAGGCAGGCGATCGCGATCGACGATCGCCAGAGCGGGCGGGTTCCCTCGACCAAGGGCCAGCTTTAGCCGCTTGCCCCCTTGCCGGCGATTTGAAGGGCAGCGTGAGGTGCCGTGACCGTCTTTTCCGTCTATGAGCCTGCGAACGAGGCGCCCGACATCGAGGCGCGCGCCGATGCGCTGCAGTTCGTCAAGGAGGGCTTCTCGTGGCCCGCTTTCTTCGTGCCGGCGCTCTGGCTGATCTATTGCCGCATGTGGATCGAGCTTGCTCTGTTCGTTGTCATCTTTGTCGCGCTGCAATGGGCGTTCGGCATGGATCGGCCCTGGCAGGATTTGCTCGGCTGGACGCTGCTTGCGCTGTTTGCGCTGTTCGCCTTCGAGGCCAACGATCTCCGCGGCGCCGCGCTCGAGCGGAACGGCTACCGCCTGATCGGCGTGGCCGAGGGACGCAACCGCACCGACGCCGAGCTCTCGTTCTTCGAGACCTGGCTGCCACAGCAAGGAAAGCAGTCGCGGACCGCCGAGCGGGCCGAGCGCGCCGCTAGAGCGCCGCGCGATGCCGAGAAGCCCACGCCCGGCTCAACCGGAGAGGGCGAGGACGTGATCGGGCTGTTCCCGCAAGCGTGAGCATCATGCACGTCGCCATCATCGATTACGGCTCGGGCAATCTTCACTCGGCCGCCAAGGCCTTCGAGCGGGCGGCGCGCGAGGGCTCATCGCCGCTCGCCGTAACGGTGACGTCGGAGCCCGATGTGGTGCTTGCCGCCGAGCGCATCGTGCTTCCCGGCGTCGGCGCGTTTGCCGACTGCAAGCAGGGGCTCATGCGCATCCCCGGCATGATCGATGCGCTCGACGAGGCGGTCAGGGCGAAGGGCAAGCCGTTTCTCGGCATCTGCGTCGGGCTTCAGCTCATGGCGATGCGCGGGCTGGAGCATGGCGTGACGCCAGGGCTCGGCTGGATCGAGGGCGAGGTCAGCGCGATCGCGCCGTCGGACCCCTCGCTCAAGATTCCGCATATGGGCTGGAACACGCTCAAGCTTGCGCGCCAGCACGCCTTGTTCGACGGCATCGCAACCGGGGAAGAGGGGCTCAACGCCTATTTCGTGCACTCCTATCATCTCGCGCCGGCCGACCGGAGCGCGCTGGTTGCCAGCACCGACTATGGCGGCGAGATCACGGCGTTCGTCGCCAAGGACAACATGGCAGGCAGCCAGTTCCACCCCGAGAAGAGCCAGAAGCTCGGGCTTGCGCTGATCGCCAATTTCCTCAAATGGACGCCATGATCCTGTTTCCGGCGATCGACCTCAAGGACGGGCAGTGCGTGCGGCTCCGCCAGGGCGAGATGGCGGAGGCGACCGTATTCAACACCGATCCCGGGAGCCAAGCCCGCGCCTTCGAGGATCAGGGCTTCGACTGGCTGCATGTGGTCGACCTCAACGGCGCCTTCGCCGGCAAGCCGGTGAACGCCGACGCCGTCGAGGCGATCCTCGCTTCGGTGCATGTCCCGGTGCAGCTCGGCGGCGGCATCCGCGACCTCGACACGGTGGTGGCTTGGCTCGACAAGGGCATCGACCGGGTGATCCTTGGCACCGCGGCGGTGCGCGATCCCAATCTGGTGCGCGAGGCGGCGCGCGACTTCCCCGGCTGCATCGCCGTCGGCATCGACGCCCGCGACGGCAAGGTGGCGATCGAAGGCTGGGCCGAGACGAGCGAGATGACCGCGCTCGATCTCGCGCGGCGCTTCGAGGATGTCGGCGTCGCGGCGATCATCCACACCGACATCTCCCGCGACGGCGTGCTCGAAGGCCTCAACCTCGACGGCACCGCGGAGCTTGCCCGCGCGGTGTCCATTCCGGTGATCGCGAGCGGCGGACTCGCCGGAATCGATGACGTGAGGCGGCTGCTCGAGCCGCGCTACCGGATGCTGGAAGGGGCCATCGCCGGACGCGCGCTTTACGACGGGCGGCTTGACCCGCAAGCGGCGCTTGCGTTGATTAAAGCTGCCGGTCTGGCAAAACATCCCTGACCAGAATGCGCACCCGCACGATCTTCATCATCCTTCTGATCCTCGTGGCGCTCGTCGCCTTCGGGCCGGCGCTCGTCGCGGTGATCAGCCAAGAAGTTGCCGAGAAAGTGTTCGGTTGCGAGGTCGATCTCAACCGCGTCATCCCCTGCGTGATCGGCGGCAAGGACTACGGGCAAACCTTCTACGATCTCGGTTTTCTGATCTGGTATTCCTATCTGTCGCTGCCGGCCGGTGGCGTGCTGTTCGCCATCTGGGCGGTCGCCGCGCTGATCGCCTTGATCGTGCACTGGCGCAGGCGGAACAAGCAGGCCTGAGCCATGTCGAAACAGAATATGGGATTTCTGCTTGGCGCCTTCGCCGTCGCGATGCTCGCGAGCCTGCCGGTCATCAGCGTGTTCACCGCCGGCTGGATCGCCACCAGCCTCGGCTGCGTGCTGAACGAAGGCGACGTGCATCCGTGCCCGTTCCACGGCTTCGATCTCGGCGAGATGCTGTACGGCATGGCGGTGATGGGCTGGTTCGCGCTCGGCACTCTGCCGCTCGGCGCGATCGTGCTGGCGCTCCTGCTGCTCGCCTGGATCATCGTCACGATCCAGGACCGCAATCGCTGCCAGGGCCGCCAGCCAGGGACCGCAATAGAGCCACGCCATGCTGAAGGTTCGCCTCATACCCTGCCTCGACGTCAAAGAAGGGCGCGTCGTCAAGGGCGTCAGATTCGTCGACCTGCGCGACGCCGGAGACCCGGTCGAGGCGGCTGCCGCTTACGACGAGGCGGGCGCCGACGAGCTCTGCTTCCTCGACATCACCGCGAGCCACGAGAAGCGCGGCACCATCCTCGATGTGGTGCGCCGCACGGCCGAGCGCTGCTTCATGCCGCTCACCGTCGGCGGCGGTGTGCGCAGCACCGAGGATGTGCGAACGCTGCTCGAAGCCGGCGCCGACAAGGTCTCGATCAACACCGCGGCGGTCAAGGACCGCAGCCTGGTGCGCAAGGCGGCGGAGAAATTCGGCGCGCAATGCATCGTCGTCGCCATCGACGCCAAACGCGTGGCGGCGAACGGCGCCCGCCCGCGCTTCGAGCTGTTCACCCATGGCGGCCGCGAGGCGACCGGCATCGAGGCGATCGCCTATGCGCAAGAGGTGGTGGCGCTCGGCGCTGGCGAGATCCTGCTCACCTCGATGGACCGCGACGGCACGCGCGCCGGCTTCGACCTCGAGCTGACCCGGGCCATAGCCGACGCCGTGCCAGTGCCGGTGATCGCGAGCGGCGGGGTCGGCACGCTCGAGCACCTGGTCGAAGGTGTGCGCCAGGGCCATGCCAGCGCCGTGCTGGCCGCCTCGATCTTCCACTATGGCGAGCACTCGATCGGCGAGGCCAAGCGCTATATGGCCGAGGCCGGGCTGCCGATCCGCCTGGATCCGTAACCAAGCCTGCGTGAAAAGGCGCTGCGGGCGCATTGGAAATGTCACATTGCCCTGCAAACGGACATCTGCCCTGAATTTGGTTTGGATTTCCCAGACGTGCCTATTCCCACACCCGCCCTAGCAGTGTATGAGCCAAAGTATGAGCAATGATGTGTTGAGCCGGCTCGCCGCCACCATCAAAGAGCGCCGGACCGCAAGGCCCGAGGACTCCCATACGCGGCGGCTGCTCGACGGCGCGCCGGTCAAGCCGGCCAAGAAGCTCGGCGAAGAGGCGATCGAGGTGGCCATCGCCGCGCTCGCGCAGGACAAGGACGCCCTGGTCGCGGAGGCCGCCGATCTGCTCTATCACCTGCTGGTGGTGCTCGAATCCCGCCGCGTGGCGCTCGACGACGTGCTGGAAGAGCTCGAGCGGCGCATGAGCGCCACGGCGCTGCAGAAGAGGCGCAAGGCCGCTTCCCGCTAACCGCCAAGGCGGTCCTCCATGAATCCGCGTCCGACCGTCGCGTTCTCGCCCTACACCGTCTATTCGCGGGACGAATGGGCGCGGCTCAGGGCCGACACGCCCATGCCGCTCAATCAGGGCGAGCTCGACAATCTGAGCAGCCTGACCGAGCGGGTGTCGACCGACGAGGTGGTCGACGTCTATCTGCCGCTCAGCCGCCTGCTCAACCTCTATGTCGAGTCGACCCAGGCGCTGCATGGCAGCACCACCCAGTTCCTGCGCAAGGCCGACGGCAAGATGCCGTTCATCATCGGCCTGGCGGGAAGCGTCTCGGCCGGCAAGAGCACCACGGCCCGCGTGCTCCAGGCCCTGCTCGCCCGCTGGCCGAGCCATCCGAGGGTGGCACTGGTGCCGACCGACGGTTTCCTGTTCGCCAATGCGCTGCTCGAAGCGCGCGGGCTGATGAACCGCAAAGGCTTCCCCGAGAGCTACGACCTGACCCGGCTGCTCAACTTCCTCGGCGACGTGAAGTCGGGCAAGCATCGCGTCGAGGCGCCGGTCTATTCGCATCTGATCTATGACGTGCTGCCCGATCAGGCGATCGTCATCGAGCGTCCCGACATCGTCATCGTCGAAGGCTTGAACGTGCTGCAGCCGGCCAAGCTGCCCAAGGACGGCGAGGCCATTCCGTTCGTATCGGATTTCTTCGATTTCTCGATCTATATCGACGCCGCCGAGGAGCTGGTCGAGAGCTGGTATGTCGAGCGCTTCCTAAGGCTCCGGCAGACCGCGTTCCGCGACCCCGCCTCGTATTTCCATCGCTACGCGACGCTGTCGGAGGAAGAGGCGGTGGCGACCGGGCTGTCGATCTGGCGGACGATCAACCTCGTCAATCTGCGCGAGAACATCCTGCCGACCCGGCAGCGCGCCGATCTGATCCTGCGCAAGGGCGCTGGTCATGCGGTCGAGACGGTGGCGCTCAGAAAGCTGTAATCGCGGCGGCGATGCGCTTATTTCAGCGGCTCATTATAGACCGGCGCAGCTTCGACCGACGGTCCGCCGAGGGCGATGTTCAAGCGGAGCATGGTGCGGGTGGCGAAGGCGCCCTCGTCATCGATCCGGGTCGGACGATCGCCGTCCGAGTAATGCATCTTGGGGACCGAGGAGATGTACTCGTAGTCGGTGAACAGCGAGAGGCTGGAGCGCGGGCCAATCTGCTTGCGGGTCTCGAGCGAGATCGTGCCGATGAAGGCCAGATCGTCGTTCGACTTGGAAATCTTGGAGTTGAACGGCACGAACTGAAGGGCATATTTGCCGTCGTAGTCGGTATCGGCCTCGTAAAGTCCGGCGCGCGCGCTGATGAAGGTGCGCAGCCCTAGCCGATCGTAAAGGCCGCCGACATTCTTGATGCCGGGGATGAAGCCGAAGCTGTATTCGCCGCCAAGCCCGATATAGCCGCCGTAATAGGTCGTATCGAGCGACTCTTTGTAGGTGTAGATCGGGTCGCCTTCGAAGCGGCCTTTCAAATGGTTGTCCTGGTCGATGCCGCGAATGTCGGCGCCGACGATGAAATAGTCGTTGCGATAGAAATTCGGCTTAACGTCGGTCGTGTTCGGTGACCAGAATTTGCCTTCGAGCTGGCCGCCCCAATAGTCCACGTCGCGGGTGGTTTTGGTCTCGAGCACGGGAGGTCCGAACGCGGGCGGGCCGCCGGCCGGGTCTGGCACGTCGCAGGTCGAAGCCTTGCAGCGGCTGCGATCGTCGTCGGTGACGTTGGACCAGAAGCCCTTGATCCCGCCGGTGACGCGCGACGCGCCCCAGAAGCCGAGTCCGGTCTCGATGCCGCCGCCGGTCGACCAGCCGTAATTGCTGAAGTCGCTGTTGTTCTGGAACTTGAAATTGCTGGGATCGCCCTTGCCGGTGAACTTGATGTCCGGGAGGCTTAGGTACTGGAAGCCGCCCCCGACATAGATGCGCGTGCTGCCATAAACAGCGGAGGCCACGTCCTGCGCTGCGGCGGTTTGTCCCAACGCGCCGACGCAAAGCGCCGTGGCGGCGACAAGTTGCAACGATTTACGCATGGCAGGCCCCCTGCAAATCGCACGTGCCGGAAGGGTAGCAGCTTGAACCCTTACGGAGGTGTTATCTCCAACCGGCATAAGGTGATTTCCGTTTTATGTGACCGAAAAGTCACAGCCCGGAGGGCTCAGGCGATGAGGCCATTCTCCTTGGCAAGTTTGCGCAAAGGCGTCTCGGGCCTCGCGCCGATATGGCCGATCACCTCGGCAGCGGCGAGGCTGCCAAGGCGCCCACACTCGGCAAGGCTCGCGCCACGGGTCAGCCCGTAGAGGAAGCCCGCGGCGTAGAGGTCGCCGGCTCCGGTCACGTCGACCACCTCTTGCACCGGCCAGGCGGCGATCTCAGTCGTCTCCCCGGCGGCGACGATCACCGAGCCGGCCTCCGAGCGGGTCAGCACCGCCATCTCGCAGTCCTGGAGCGCCGCGTCGGCAGCCTCCTCGAAGCTGTTCACCTCATAGAGGCTCGTGATCTCCTTCTCGTTGGCGAACACGATGTCGGCGCCTTCGCGCACGAAGGCCTGGAAGTCCGCCCTGTGGCGGTCGACGCAAAACGCGTCAGACAGGCTGAGCGCGACTTTGGCGCCGGCCTTCTTGGCCTCCTTGGCGGCCTGGCGGAAGGCGGCCTTCGCCTCCTCCTTGTCGAACAGATAGCCCTCCAGATAGACGATCCTCGCGCCGCCGAGCATCGCCGCATCGAGGTCCTCGGGGGTGAAGCCGACGCTCGCGCCGAGAAACGTGTTCATGGTGCGCTCGCCGTCGGGGGTCACCAGGATCAGGCAACGCGCGGTCGGCGCCCCCTCCATCGCCGGGGCCGTCTCGTAGGCCACCCCTTGCGAGCGGATGTCGTGACGGAAGATGCCGCCGAACTGGTCGGCGGCGACGCGGCCGACGAAGCCGCATTTCGCTCCGAACGAGGCGAGCCCGGCGATGGTATTGGCGGCCGAGCCTCCCGACCGCTCGATGGCCGGCCCCATGGCCTCGTAGAGGCGCGCCGCCTCATGCGCATCGATCAGCCGCATGAAGCCCTTGGCGAGGTCGTGCTTGGTGAGGAAGCCTTCGTCGCAGCGGGCGATGATATCGACGATGGCATTGCCGATGCCGACCACGTCGTAGATCTTCTCAGCCATTGTCCTTGCAGCTCCCCGCTTTGCCGTTGGCCCCTTTTGTCCGGGTAGAGCCGCACTATATTCGCGACTCCGGAATTTCGGGACCACGTCATGCTCGCCGCCGCAGGTCAAGCCTTCCAGGAGCTGTTCACGCCGTCGTTCCGCACCGTTCTGTGGAAATGCGTGGGCTTCACCATCGCTCTCCTCGCTCTGCTCATCGTTGGCGTCGAGTGGACCTTCAGCCATTTCGTGCAATGGCCGGGCTGGATCGAGAAGACCATCGAATGGCTCGGCGGCCTCGCGCTCGTGGTCGGGTCGATCTTTCTGATCTCGCCGGTCACCTCTCTGATCGCCGGCCTCTACATCGACGACATCGCCGCAGAGGTCGAGCGGACCAATTTCCCGGCCGATCCCCCCGGCAAGGAGCTTGCCACGCTGCCTTCGGTCCTGCTCGCGCTGAAATTCTTCTTCGTCGTGCTGGCGGTGAACATCCTCGCACTGTTCCTGCTGCTGATCCCGGGTGTCAACCTGATCGCCTTCTATCTCGGCAACGGCTATCTGCTCGGGCGGGAATATTTCGAGCTCGCCGCGATGCGCCATATGCCGGCGGCCGAGGCGAAGCAGTTGCGCAAGGCGAACCGGGTGACCGTGCTGATGGGCGGGCTGATCATCGCCGGGATCGCCTCGGTGCCGATCCTGAACCTGATCACACCGCTATTCGCCACCGCCTTCATGGTGCGCATCTACAAGGGGCTCGCCCGCGCGGGCGACCGTGGCCTCGCGGCGCGGCTCGCCTCCTAAGCGCTCAATTGACGAGCATCAGGCGGTGCATCTAGTCGTGCAACGCTTCGGGCGCGAAGAAATAGAGCGTGCACAAGGTGATGAGGACAACCGCCACGAGGCCGATGAGGAAATCGCGCAAGTAACCCTCCTCCGCGTTGGAGGTGGAATCGATGCGGTAGCAATATCAGGGGTCGCCGCTCTGTGCGAGGCCCGGAGGGCGTTAGGCCGCACAGGAAAGGGCCTGCTTGGGCTCGCGTCGCGGGTGGTCTAGGCTCTCGACGGGCGAGTGAGGGGCGGGGCCCATGGATCAGTCTGCAACAGCGGTGGCGCCGGACGCGGCTTCGGCTCGACGAGCGCCGGCTCGACCGCGATCGCGCCGCTACCGGTGCCATTCTCCTCGCGGCCGCCGTCGCGGCTCTGTCCGCGGGCGTGCTGCTCAACGCCATTGACTTTCCGTTAGGCACGCAGCCCGACGAGATCAGCAAGGTCAACGCGATCCTCTCGGGCGACAACAATTTTGCCCACCCAATGTTGATGCTTGAGGTGGTCCGCGCCGCCAATTGGCTCGCGGGGTTGACCGACCCGCAAGCCGTACTCGAGCTCGGCCGCGCCTGTGGCGTCCTTGCCGGCGGCCTCGCCGTGCTCGCGAGCTTTGTGCTGGCGCGCCAAGTGCTCCCGGGCGCGGCGGCGCTTGCCGCGGCGATCGCCGTCGCCGTCGTGCCGCTCGTGACCGTGCATGTGCGCCTGCTCAAGGAGGACATCTTCGCGCTGCCGTTCGTCCTGCTCGCGCTCGCGGCGCTGCTCGCGACGCTGAAGACGCCGACGGTGTCGAATGCCGTCATGCTCGGCGTGGCGGCCGGGCTTGCGGCATCGTCGAAATACGTTGCCGGCATCGTGTTGCCCTTCGCGCTCGTCGTGCTGATGCTGAGCGGGGCAAACCCTCGCCTGCGCTCTCGCTTCTTCCGCCTCGACGATGTGATCGTGCTCGTCGCCGTCGCCATCTTCGCGCTGATCCAGCTGCCGGCGCTGGCTGCACCGGCGCGCTTTGAGACGGCGCTACTTTTCAATGTTCGTCACGCCGAGCTCGGCCACGACGTGAGGCTGCCCGTGACGCTCACCTACGGGCTGTTTCATCTGCGCGATAGCCTTGCGCCCGGCCTTGGCCTACCGCTTCTCATCCTCGGCCTGCTCGGGCTTGCCGCGCCTTTCCTTTGCGCCGTCCGAGCGGCGCCGGCCGCTGACCGTCATCGCCGTCTTTGCGGTGCTCTGGTACGCGGTGCACGAGATCACGCCGTTGAAGCCGTTCCCCGGCTTCGCGCGCTACATGCTGCCGCTTGCGCCGCTGCTGATTATCCTCGGCACATGCACGATCTACGAGATCGCGCGCCACGGCTTCGGCGCGGCAGCGAGCTACGTCGCGGCCGCTCTCGTGCTCGCAGCGGCGGCGCCGGCACTTTACGCGTCGCTCCGCATCAACGGGCCGCTCGCCGAGGACCCGCGCTCGCTCGTGCCTGACGTCGTGCTGCGCAGCGATCCAAAGCCGGCCTTCGACTTCTACACGCATTTCGCACCGGTAGGCGGCCCGGCCAGCAAGCAGATCTGGCCGACGGCGGCGACGGCGAACATCTCGTGGCATCGAGCCTAAGCTACGACCGTTATGTCAGGTTCGGCCTGACGCAGTCCAGATCGAGCGCACGCACTCTCGTGCGGTGTATTACGACGAGCTGTTCAAGCTGCCGTATATCGAGGCCGACAATGGGCGGCCGAGCTTCGCCTTCTTCAATCCGACGCTGCGGATCGTCGCGCTCGACGGCAATGCCGGCCGGCTCAAGCCGATCGCCGAAGCGCTGCGGCAAAGCGCGCCAAATCTGAATGTGACATTCGTCAACACCGGTCAGTGAGCGCCACTCCGCGCGAGCGCTTGGGTGATGCCGACTGGCTCGATGGTGCGTTCAGCGCGGGCGACCTTTTGATGGTGTCGGTGCTGCTCAGGCTGAAATCCTCGGGCATTCTGGACGAATCTCCGAACCTGGCCGCCTATCTTACCCGCGGCGAAGCGCGGCCCGCCTACAAACGGGCTTTCGCCGCGCAATTGGCAGTCAACGCCGGCAAGCCCCCGACCGCCTGATTGAGGTCCGTCCTCGGCTCGAAGTGACCCAGCCACTACTGGGCTCGCCGACTTGCACTTGCACATATTGCGGGTGGCGTCAGTTGCCGCCGCAGGCGCCAACGCCCCAGTTCCGCTGGTAGGAGATGCAAGGGTCCCAATAGGGATCGTTGGGATCGCCGCGGTTGAATCCGCCAAGGGCGTCTTTCAGGCGCTTGGAATGCGGCACGAAGGCTCCGCTGCCGATCAGCTTTTCGTCCTCGGTCCCATACACGTAGGGGCCTCCAGTCAGGGCTTGCGACTTTCCTTGCGCGGCGAGCGCGGTGGTGGAGCAAGCGGCCACCAAGGCGATAGCGAGCAGAATTTTGGTCATGGCGATTGTCCGCATCGATTGAAGCTAATCGGCATCTAAGTCTGCCGAAATTCGGTTCAATGCCGGTAAACGGGATTTGACGAGCGCGAAATCCCTTGAGATCAATCATGCCGGATCATGCCTATCGCGGCGCCGGGGTCTTCGGCTTGAACAGGCAGATGTCGGCGATGATGCAGCGCCAGCATTCGGGCTTGCGTGCCTTGCACACATAGCGCCCGTGCAGGATCAGCCAGTGATGGGCGTTGTGCTTGTAGCGCTCGGGCACGATCGCAGTTCAGCGTCAGCTCGACCTTGAGCGGGGTCTTGCCCGGCGCGAGACCGGTGCGGTTGGCGACCCTGAACGCGTGGGTGTCGATGCCGATGGTCGGCGCGCCGAAGGCGACGTTGAGGACGACGTTGGCGGTCTTGCGTCCGACGCCAGGCAGGGTCTCGAGCGCCTCGCGGCTGTCAGGCACTTTGCTGCCATGCTCCTCGATCAGCTTCTTCGACAGCGCGATCACATTCTTGGCCTTCGAGCGATAGAGCCCGATGGTCTTGATCTTCTCGGTGACGGCGGCCTCACCGAGCGCGATCATCTTCTCCGGCGTATCGGCGAGGCGGAACAGATCGGGCGTGGCGCGATTGACCGAGGCGTCGGTCGCCTGCGCCGACAGCACCACTGACACGAGCAAGGTAAACGGGTCGCGGTAATCGAGCTCGGTCTTGGGGTTGGGGCAGGCCTCGTGGAAGCGGCGGAAGATCTCGTCGACCTCGCCTTGCGTCAGGCGCGAGCCTTTGGCGCGCTTGCCTTTGGCGCCGCCTGTGCGCATTTTCGGTTGAACCGCCATCTGGCGTTGGCTACCACTTGATAGACTGCGAGCTTGCTATGACAGAGCCCCACGCCGCCCCACAAGACCTAACGCGCTTCAGCGCCGTGCTGACCCCGCACCGCTCGCTCGGGCCGAAGGGCTTCACGGTGCTGATGGCTGCGGTGTGCGCGATAAGCTTCGGCACCGGGCTCCTGTTCTACATGATCGGCGCCTGGCCGGTGATGGGCTTCATGGGGCTCGACGTCGCCCTCATCTACGTTGCCTTCAAGCTAAATTTCCGCGCGCTCCGCCTCTACGAGACGGTCGATCTCACCGAGGAGGCGCTCACCGTCACGCGCGTCGACCCGTCCGGCAAGGCGCAATCGTGGAACTTCAATCCGTATTGGGTGCGGCTTAGCCTCATGCCCCGGCGCGGGCGCTCGACCGAGCTGTCAATCGGCTCGCACGGCAAGCGGCTCGTGATCGCGAGCTTCCTCACCGACACCGAGCGTGAGGATTTCGCGCTCGCGCTGTCGTCGGCGCTGTCCTCGGGGAAGAGTTCCGACGCGGCTTAAGTCGGCTTTGCTGAGCGGCCGGCTTTGCTAAGCGGCGATGTCGCGCTTCTCGGCGATCGTGCCGTCGGCGTTCAGCTTGTAGATCAGCGGATGGCCGGTGCGGAGCTCGACCTTCTCCACGTCCTCGGGCGTCAGGCAATCGAGCTGCATGATGAGCGTGCGCAGCGAGTTGCCATGGGCGACGACGATCACGCTCTTGCCCGCCCTGAGCTCCGGCGCGATGCGCTTGTCGAAAAACGGGATCACGCGCTGGGCGGTGTCCCTGAGGCTTTCGCCTCCGGGTGGCGCGATATCGTAGGAGCGCTGCCACAGATGAACCTGCTCGGCGCCCCAGCGTAGCCGCGCCTCATCTTTGTTGATGCCCATCAGCTCGCCATAGTCGCGCTCGTTGAGCGCGGCGTCCTTGATGGTCGGGATGTCCTCTTGCTCGAGCTCGTCGAGGATGATGCGCAGAGTGTGCTGCGCGCGCTTCAGCGTACTGGTGAAGGCGAAGTCGAAACGAAGGCCCTCGGCCTCGAGCATGGCGCCGGCGCGATGGGCCTCGAACAGGCCTTCCTCGGTCAGCCCGACATCCTTCGAGCCGGTGAATCGGTTCAAGCGGTTCCACTCGCTCTCGCCGTGGCGGACGAGAACCAGCACATTGCGCTGGCTCTTCGGCTGTTCGTCTTCTTGTTCTTGGCGCCCTGTCATCGCCTGGTCCAGTGTCTCAGCCCGCCGAAGCGGCCCCCTTTGGTGGTCGCGGAGAATAGGAGAAAAGCGTTAAAGCGGGTCTCATATGACCTCTGTTTCAGGCCTATTTCCGGCGAGAAAGACGCGGATTTATGCATGTGGGCGTCTATTTGCCAACTGATGAATAAAATCTGGGGCCCGAATGCATGCATTACAAGCCAAGAACGTCGGCCATCGAATAGAGACCGGGCTCCTTGCCACGCGCCCAAAGGGCCGCGGTGACGGCGCCCCTGGCAAAAATTCCCCTGTCGGTTGCGATATGGGCAAGCTCGATCCGCTCGCCGGGCCCGGCGAAGATCACCCGGTGCTCGCCGACCACATCGCCGCCGCGGAGCGCGGCAAAGCCGATATCGCCCGTGCGTCTCGGCCCGACATCGCCGTCGCGGGTACGCACGCCGCGCTCGGCAAGCGATACCTGCCGCCCCTTGGCGGCGGCGGCGCCCAGCATCAGAGACGTGCCTGACGGCGCGTCGCGCTTGTGGCGGTGGTGCATCTCGAGGATCTCGATGTCGAATTCGGGACCGAGCGCTTCGGCGACCCGCGCGGTCAATAACGCGAGCAGGTTGACGCCAAGGCTCATATTGCCGGCCTTGACGACGGTGGCATGACGGGCGGCGGCCTCGATCTTGGCCTGGTCGGCGTCCGAGAGCCCAGTCGTGCCGATCACGTGCACGATGCGCGCCTGCGCGGCGAGTGTTGCAAATGCGACGGTCGAGGCTGGCGAGGTGAAGTCGAGCACGCCCTCGACGCCCGCGAAGACCGGCAGCGGATCGTCGGTGATGGCGACGCCGAGCGGCTCGAGCCCGGCCACCTCGCCGATGTCGCGGCCGATTGCCGGCGAGCCCTTGACCTCGATGCCGCCGGCCACGGTGCAGCCAGGCGTCGCGGCGATGATTCGGGTCAGCGCCTGGCCCATGCGCCCGCCGGCCCCGAGCACGGCAAGTCTCATGTCATGTCCGCCGGGCGATGCGGTTGCCGCGCTAACCATGATAAAAGGGCCTAGATCTTTGTTCTGACGCATAATCTTATCCGAAAAGTCTGCATCTTTTCGGGATCATGCTCCAACTGAAGCGACCTTCTATGACGCAAACGCGCCTGCTCACAAGCCCCGCGAGGCGAAGAGGTGAATTTGCCCCCAAGCGCGGCGGGCACGATCTGGCGCTGCAAGGGCTTGAACGGGCGCGGCACCCCGTTCGCCACCATCCTCCGCTCCCGTGGAGCGTCGACGGCAAGACGGGATCGACGCTGGTCGTCACCAAGCTCGGCAAGGACGATGCCTGTCACGTCGCCTATGTCGAGGCGGCCGGCAATCCGAAGGCCAACGAGCAGGCCCGCGCGCATGCCGACACTCTGGCGCGCGGCTTCGACTGCAAGCGCGATACGCCCAAGCATTACGGCGCCGACGGCAGCCTGACCGATTAGACTGCCTCGCTATTCACCGTTCAACACGAAGAAGTGACACCCCTGCGCCACTTGAGCCCATCGCCCGCCACAAAGCGGCAGGCTCATAGTCGTTATCTTGGCAACGACGGCACGAGGAGGCCATGCTCGAAACCGCCGCCCAGACGCGACACAACCGTCTCAAGGCGCGAGCCTTCGACGTGGCGATCGCCGGCGTCGCGACGGCGGTGCCTGAGCACAAACTTTCGCAAGACGACATCGCCGAGCGGGCCAAGGTCGTGTTCCCGCATCTCGCCCGGCTCGAGGGCCTCTACACCAATACGGGGATCGAGAGCCGCTACGCCTGCCAGCCCAAGGATTGGTACTACGAGCGCCACGGCTGGGAGGCGCGCACCGAGATATTCCAGCGCCACGCGCTCGAGCTGCTGGAGGAGGTGACGCTCGCGGCGATTGCCGATGCCGGCATCGCGCTCAAGGACATCGACGCGCTGGTCGTCAACACCATCACCGGGCTCGCCATCCCGAGCCTCGATGCCAAGCTGATGAACCGGCTCGACTTCCCGCCCGCGACGGAGCGCCTGCCGATCTTCGGGCTCGGCTGCGGCGGCGGCGTGGCCGGGCTGTCGCGCGCCGCGCGCTTCGCTCACGCCATGCCGGGCTCCCATGTGCTGTTCCTGACCATCGATCTTTGCAGCCTGTGTCTGCGCATCGCCGATCCGAGCCTCGCCATGTTCGTCTCGGCGGCGTTGTTCGGCGACGGCGCGGCGGGCGTCGTCCTGCGCAATGTGCCGGACAATGATGGCGAGGCGAACAGTACAGGCCGCATCCTCGCCGTCGGCGATCATTTCTGGCCCGACACCGAGCACATCATGGGCTGGGACATCAAGGAGGACGGCTTCGGCGTGGTGCTGAGCCCGGACCTTCCCGGGCTGATCCGCAATCGTCTCGCCGATGCGGTGCAGGGCTTTCTCGATTCAAGCGGCATGAGTCTCGGCGAGTTCGCCGGCTTCCTGCTGCATCCGGGCGGCGCCAAGATCCTCAACACGGCGCAAGAGGTCCTCGGCCTCACCGACGACGATCTCGCGCTGTCGCGGCAGGTGTTGCGCGACTTCGGCAACATGTCGTCGCCGACGGCATTGTTTGCGCTTCACCGCGCGCGGCTGGCCGGCGCCGCAGGCCCGCATCTGCTGCTCGCGTTCGGACCGGGCTTCTCGGCCTATTTCGTCGCCGTCGATCTCTGAGTGCGCCGCTCCGCCAGCGCCTGGTCCTCGAACCTGATCTTGGTGGCGATGACCGTCCACCACAGCGCCGTCATGATCGCGGCGAGAGCGACCGCGCCGAAGGCGAGCGGCAGCACGAAGGTCTCGACGATCGTCACCGCGTAATTCGGATGCGACAGGTAGCGGTACGGTCCGCGCCGCGTGATCGGCGCGTCGGGCAGTGTGATGATGCGATGCGTCCAATACGGCCCGAGGCTCGCGATCACCCAATAGCGCACGACCTGGAGCGCGAGATAATAGGCGATCAGCGGCCAGATGACCGGCGCGTCGGGCGGTATCAGAAAGAATAGCGCGGCGATCCAGGCGAGATGCGTCGCCGCCACGACCGGATAGAGGATGCCGCCGGCTTCGCTCGCGCCCTTGGCGAGCAGCGCCTTAGTGTTGCGCGCTGAGTAGAGCTCCTCGAGCCCGCGCTGGGCGAGCACGAGCAGCGCCGCGATCTGCGGCGCACCAATGAAGCCGAGCAACGCCATGGGTGCGACGCTGCACCCAAACTAAGGCGCGGATT
>CAWBSA010000012.1:0-140912 GCA_963791255.1 uncultured Alphaproteobacteria bacterium
CGAGCGATAAGATCCCGTCAATTTCAGGTCGGAGGCAAACGTGCAAAAGCGCCTGCTGGTCTGTGTCCTATTTTTGGCTTTCAGCGCTCCCGCTCTGGCTGCTCAAAAGAGCACGGGATCGAAAGACGCGGGCTTAGGAGCATGCGAACTATGGTGCCTCGACCACAACACGACAGGACCTAGCCAGAAAGTCTGCGTGGGCAACTGCTTCGACTATTATTGTGGCAAGGGCAAAAACTGTCCCCGGAAACCCGGTTAGTCCTTCCGTCCCACGGCCGTCGAACCGCTTGGTTTGGCGCCACAGCTTCACCGGCAGCAAAAGATTTCGTCCACGGAGGGTTCGGACGAAGCCGACGCCCGGAACCTAAAATCGATCCCACAGTTAAGGGAGAAGCGGCGAAAGCGCACCCAGCGTGCGTAAGCATTGGCCGCCGCGTTAGTTTGAGGGGCGCCGACTCCCGCCGGCGCCCCTGCTGCATTCAAAGCGGCTTCCGAGATGCGATGCGCTAGCGCGGATTGAGCGCCATCGCTTCCAGTCCCTTTCTTCGCAGCTCCTTTGGATCGGTAACCCCGGCGGCAACGAGCGTCATGAGCGCTTGGGTGAGCCTTGTACTCAGCTCCTTGCCCTGCTCGTCATCGGTGCCGATGTGAGGATAGAGTGTCGCCCATACGCTTCGGAACGCGTCTTGCAAAGTCGCGAGAAGCTGCGGGCCGTAGCTGTCGGGAGGTGGTTGGGTCGTGATCATGTTGCGCTCCGAATTCAAGGCGGGAGCGTGATGGGCTCTCAGTCACCGCCGCCTGTTGAAACTTTCCCTGCGGTGATGGTCGAAGCCTAGTTGCTTTGCGAGCACGCTGTCTGTGTCGAATGACATAAGTCGGCCGGGTTAGGCGCGAGCTCATGTCCGCCAATTGGCCGGCGGCTGCCGCGCGTCTATAGTGTCGGCAGCAGGCGGGCGCCATGCAAAGGCCGAGTATGGGGATAGGCTCGATCTTCACATTGAACTAGGCTCGAGTCCCATCCGGCTTGTCTTGTGTCCGGGGCACGGGGAACATGCAACGCTTCGGTCTTTCGCTCGTCCTCGCCCGGTTGGGCTTTCTCGCCATCGTCATTCTGATCCTGCCGGTTACGGCGCTGATCGCGCTCTATTCGCCGCTGTTCGAGGGCTGGCGCCGCGCCAAGGCCGAGCAGCTTCTGAGCGAGGCGATCGACCTCAAGACCAACGTGAACGGCCCCGTGACCATCGGCTTCGGCTTCAGCCCGACCATCTCGCTCTATGATCTTGCGGGCGCGGAGGACGATCTTCCCAACGACATGAAGGGGGTGACGGCCAAGAGCCTGAGCCTTCGCATCTCGCTGCTCGAGCTGCTCGCAGGCTCGGTCGAGCTCTCCTCGCTCGTGGTCGAAGGGCTCAAGGTCGACATCGACATCCCGATCGAGTCGGCCGCCCTGATCAACTCCCCCGACGAGGACATGGACGTGACCGGCTTCGTGCAGGACTTCGTGCGGTCGCCATTCGGCAACGACATCACGATGCATGATGCCGAGCTGAACTATGTCAATGAGGAGACCGGCTTCACCATCCGCTATGCCTTCGACAGCATCACCAACACGCCGGGGGAGGGCGGCGCGGTGGTGATCGCGGCAGTCGGCAAGATCAACGGCGAACCGTGGAAAGCCGACGGCAAGGTCGACCCGCCGGGGGCCAATCCCGACCAGCGGAGCTTCGCTCTGAGCGCGGCGCAAGCCGGCCTGATCAGCACCTTCGCCGGCACCTATACGCTGGCCGAGCCGCACGACGAGATCGACGCGGTCGTGACCGGCAAAGCCCCGGCTTTGATCAAATTCCTCGACGTCTATGGGGTGAAGAGCGACTTCGAGGGGAATGGCACGGTCGAGGCGCATCTCGCCGGCGCTCTGAATGCGCCGAAGATGACCGGCCTCGCGCTCAAGCTCGCCTTCGAGAATGGCAATTCGGTCGAGCTGACCGGCGGCATCGGCGACGTGATGAACGGCACTGGGCTTGATCTTTCGCTTGCCGGTACGCTGCCGCCGGCCGCGGCCAAGCCTGGCGAAACGCCGCCGATCTACGACCTCGGTGTCACCGGCTTCTCGGGGCGAATCGAAGGCGCGATCGACGAGGTGCTGGTGCGCGATCTGCACGTCGAAACCAGCTCGGTGAATGCGCATCTCCGCGACATCGGGCCGATCACCGCCGAGCGCCTCTACAAGAATGCGCAAGGCGAGCTCGGACTTTACGACCTGCTCATTCTCGCCTGCGGTCCGACTAAGCCGTGCGTAAGGGTGACCGGCACGATCAAGAACGTGCTGCAATTCGAGGGTGTCGAGCTCAAGGGCAGCATCGATTTCCTGACCGCCGATTTCCTCGATCTCGCCGCCGAGGACAAGGCGGCGCTGCTCGGCCATATCAAGGGCGATATCGCCGTCTCAGACGCCGACGGGTCGCTCGGCATCGAGGAGTTCAATGCCAGCGTGTCCGACAGCGATCTGCTCAAGCTCAGCATCGATCTCGTGTTCGACGACCTCGCGCATGAGAGCGAGATCAAGTTCGACACCCATCTCGATATCCCGAAATTCAGGCCGTTCGCGGCGGCGCTCGGCACCCCGGTCGACGAGTTCGGCGAGGTCAAGTTCGACGGCGCGATCACGGGCGCGGCGCAGCAATTGAGCGCGACCGGCACCTCGGTGGTCGGCGAGACGACCATCGTCGGCACGCTGACGGGCACGCTGGCGCAAGGGAAGCCGGTGCTGTCGGGCGACCTCGCGACCCAACTCCTGCATCTCTCCGACGTGGTCACTCTGCAGGCGATCAACGCCGTCTACGACGCCAATATCGACACCACCGATGTCGACGTGTTCGACTATTCGGATGTGTGGAAGACGCTGCTCATCGATCTCCAGGTCAAGGTCGCCAAGATCGCCGGCGGCGGCGATGGCGCGAGCAACATCCAGGGGCGGCTGACCTATCAGGCCGGCGTGGTCGGGCTAGACCCGATCACCATGACCTTCCTCGGCGGCAAGGCCTCGGCCAACGGCAAAGTCGACACCAACGGGGCGCAGAACACCTTCGCGCTGAAGGGGCGCGTCGACAATATGCGGATCGGCGCCGTGCTCAAGGAGCTGAAGTCGAGCTACCCGGTGAGCGGGGCGCTCCAGGTCTCCTACGATCTCACCGGCGCCGGCAACACCGTCGCGCAGATTCCCCGCTCGCTCGACGGCAGCGCGTCGGTCTCGCTTCGCAACGGCTGGCTCGGTACGAGCCTGCTCGATCTTGCCGGTCTGTCGCTGCCCGCATGGCTGCTGACGCGCACGCCCGGCGGCAACCAGGCCAACCTCGTCTGCATGGTCGCGCCGTTCGGCTTCGACAAGGGCAAGGCGACGACGCGAGGCTTCGTGATGGAGACCGACAACGTGCAAGTGGTCGGCGTCGGCTTCATCGACTTTCGCGGAAACGAGGTGAACCTGGCGTTCAAGCCCAAGGCGCTCCGCCAGCAATTCATCAAGATCGCCCAGCCCTTCGCCATCCGCGGGCCGCTCAGCCACCCGCAGCTCAAGCTGACCGGCGCGCCGGTCGCCGGCGCAGTGGTCGAGGTGCTCGCCTTCCCGTTCAACCTGCTCGGCACCATCGTGCAGCCGGGACCCCGCGATCCCGGGCGCGCGCCGTGCCGCATCATCCAGACATCGCGGACGGCGGGCGGGCTGCTCAATCTGCCGCTGGTCGGCCAGCAGGGGCCTCTGCTCAACGGACCGCTGCTCGGACGGTCCGCGCCGTTGCGGGCGCCGCTCGGTATCCTGAAACAGCCGCTGTTCGGCGGCGGATCGCGCTAGCGAACGGTCAAACCTCGACCAGCACCTTGAAGCCGCCATAGATCAGGCGCTTGCCGTCGAACGGCATATCCTTGCCGCTCATCATGGCGGCGAGCCGCTTATCCTTCATGACTTTGGCGTTGACGCGGTCGCGATCGGCGCGCGACTTGAAGGTGATCCACGAGAACACCACCGTCTCGTTCGGCTTGAGCTTGACGCTGCGCGGAAACGACGTTCGCTTGCCGACCTTCACGTCGTCGGCGACGCATTCACGGAACTCGAGCGCGCCATGCTCGCGCCAGATCTTGCCGGCCTTGCGCGCCATGCGCCGGTAAACGTCGAGGCTCTTCTTCGGCACCGGCACCACGAATCCATCGACATAGGCCATGCTTCAACTCCCGTGTTTGCGTCGCGAACTCAGGCAAAGCTCCAGTCGGCTTCCTTGATCGGGAAGAACTGCCGATAGGGTTTGGCCTCCTCGATACAGCGTGCGAAAGATGGCCGTTGCATGAGCCGGCGCAAATAGGCGGCTGCCTGGCTGTATTCCTCCTCAAACGGCATCGCGAGATAGGCGTAGAACAGCGGCGGCGCGGCGGCGCAATCGGCCATGGTGAAGGTGTGGCCCATGATCCAGGCGTTCGAGGTCAACTTGGTTTCGAGGATCGCCAGAGCGGTCCCAAGCTGGCCCTTGGCCTGTTCGACGCCGAAGGGATCATGCTTCCCCTCGGGCCGAAACCGGTCGGTGACGATCTTCTGCATCGGAAGGTGGACATAGAGATCGAAGAAGCGGTCGTTGAGACGAACCTCGCGCGCCGAATCGCGGTCTTCTGGCACAAGCTTCGACGTGCCGGGATAATGCTCGGCCAGATATTCGATGATGATGCTCGACTCCGGAACGGTCTGATCCCTGGCGTCGTCGCGCAGCACGGGGAACTTGCCGATCGGCCACATCTTCTTGAACGCCGCCGCAGATGCAGGATCAGCAAAATCCACGATCTCGCGCTCGAATGGCGTTCCGTTCTCGTAAAGCGCGATCAGCACTTTCTGACAAAACGACGAGAACGGGTGGAAATAGAGTTTCAGGGTCATGGCTGTCTCGTCTGCTCCCCGGCCGCCGCTTGTTCCATCTCGAGCGCGGCCGCGAGCCGGTCGAGCAACATGCCCGTGCCCTGCCGACGGCCGCCGCCATCGACGAATTCATCGAGGAAGGCGCCTTGCTCGGTGATGACGAGATTGGTGCCGCCGCCGGCCGGCTTGAACTCGACGGTCGCGAGCGAGACCGAGATGGGCGTGCCGTCGATCTGCATGGCGTAGGCGTAGACGATGCGCTCGTCCGGCACGATGTCGAGGTAGTAGGCGTCGAAGCTCGACACCTTGCCCCCGGACCACGCGCCGGAGACCCGCTCGCGTCCGCCCACTTTGAAATCGGCTTCGCGCATTTGCTCCTGCCACTGACCGGGCGGGCCGCCGAACCAGCGCGCCTTGGCGGCTGGGTCGGCGAAGGCGTTGAACACGCGCGTCGGGCTTTGCGGAAATTTCCGCTCGATGACGAAGGTGTCGTGCTTGGTCTTGCGCTCGCTCATGATCGCTGCTCAGCCCGCCTTCTCGCAATTGACCATCCATGGCGTGCCGAATTTGTCGGTCAGCATGCCGAACTTTTTCGCCCAGAAGGTTTCGGCGAGCGCCATGCGTACCGTGCCGCCGTCGGCCAATCCGTTGAACACGCGCTCGGCCTCTTCGGGAGTCTTGACGCTGATATTCACCGAGAAGCCCTGCATCGGCTGGTAATAAGCGGGTGGCGCGTCGGAGCCCATCAACACGAACCCGTCGCCGATGATGCGGGCATGGATGATCTTCTTGCGCCATTCGGGCGGTACGCTGCCTTCGGCCGGCGTGCCCTCATGCGGCATCATCATCACGATGTCGCCGCCGAGGATCTTCGCATAGGCTGTGAAGGCCTCCTCGCAATTGCCATTGAAGGTGAGATAGGCATTGGCTTGCATGATGCGCTCCTCGTTGGTTTCCTCGCCTCCGCGCGCTGATGGCAGTCACGCGCTCCCGAGATAGGCGTCGAGCCGCTCGAAGGTTCCGCTCCAGCCCGCATTCATCGAGGCGCGGCCGGCCTCGAAAGTGTCGCGCTCCGTCTTGGTCGCCTCGTAGGGCAGCCAGCGCACCGTGATCGTGGTCTTGCCGGCCTTCTCGGCGAAGGTCACCGTCGAGAGCATCCTGAGCGGCCAATCGGGCGCGAGGGGGTGGCGCGTCTCGCCGCCAGCCTCGTCGGAGAATGAGCTGATGAAAACGAGCCGTTCCTCCGGCACGATCTCGCGATAGACGAACTTGCCCCACATGTCCTGGCCGTTGGGCGAGCGCAAATGATAGTGGAATATGCCGCCGGGCTTGAGATCGACCTTGGTCGAGACGACCTCGAAGCCTTTGGGCCCCCACCATTTCTTGAGCGCCTTGGCGTCGGTCCAAGCCCGCCACACGCGGCTTCGCGGCGCGTCGACGACGCGAGTGATGACGAACTCTTCTTGTTGGCTTGTGGCACTCGGCATTTTGTTGGTGCTGGCCATGATGGCGCTTCTCCTCTCTACGCTTTACCGTCGAAGGCGCGCCGGAGCGCCTCGATGTCGAATCTCTTCATGTGGAGATAGGCCTTGGTCACGCGCGCGACCTTGCCCGAGTCTTTATCCATCAACATGTCGATGAGCGCGGTGGGCACGACCTGCCAGGAGAGGCCGAATTTGTCCTTCAGCCAGCCGCACTGGACCTCCTCGCCGCCCTCGGTCAGCTTGCTCCAGTAGTAATCGACCTCCTGCTGGTCCTTGCAATGAATCTGAAACGATACCGCCTCGGTGAACTTGAACAGTGGACCGCCGTTCAGGCCGACAAATCTCTGCCCGTCGAGATCGAACACCACGACCATGACCGAGCCCTCAGGGCGCCCATGAATCTCGTGTCCCTCCTTGCCGTAGCGGTTGATGGTCTCGATGCGCGAGTCCTTGAAGATCGAGCAGTAGAACTTCGCAGCGTCCTCGGCCTGATCGTCGAACCAGAGGCAAGGCAGGATTTTCTGCGTGGCGATTGCCATGACTTGTTCCTCGCGTAACTCGCGCTACTTCATGGGCTCGGCGTGCGAGCAGCAGGAATGGGACGGCGCCGCGTTCGCGTATTTGTCGTGATGGCGCACCCAGGCCATGGACCAGGGAAGCTCGGCCTCGTCGCGACCCTTGGGGGTGAGGTCGAGGAAGTTGTAAGCGCCGAGCAGGATGTCGAGCCCGCGCGCATAGGCCGAATAAGTGTGGAACACGACGCCTGACTCGTCCTTGTAGAAGACGCTCGCTCCCGGCATCTCGTCGCTGAAAATTTCCTGGCGTTCGTAATTGTAGTCGCCGTCCTTGCCGACCTCGTCGTCCTTGAACGACACGTGGTAGTCGAAGTTGAAATCGCTGCCGAACGACGACACCCACGGGAACTGCCAGCCCATGCGCGTCTTGAACGCTTCGATCTCGGCGAGCGGCGCGCGCGAGACGGCAACGAAGGTCACGTCGCGTTGCGAGAGGTGGATCATGGCGCCATCGAAATGATCGGCGAGGAAGGAGCAGCTCGGGCAGCCTTCGTCCCAGCCCGGACCGAGCATGAAATGATAGACGACGAGCTGGCTCCTGCCGGCGAACAGCTGGGAGAGTGTCTTCTTGCCGTCGCGCGTATCGAACACGTAGTCCTTGTCCATCTTGACCCAGGGCAGCGCCCGGCGTTCGGCACTCAGAATGTCGCGGGCGTGGGTGAACTCCTTCTCCTTGGCGAGAAGCGCCTTGCGCGCTTTGGTCCAATCCTCTGCGGACACAATGCTGTGCGGTTCCATGCAGACCTCCCTCGAACTGCGAACACTCAGATAGCGGTGGGCGTCATCCAGCCGACACCGGCACCGCCCGGCTGCATCAGAATGGCGATGCGGCCGACGCCCGGCACGTCGAAGATCGGCTTCATCAGCTTGGCGCCGTCCTTGAGCGTCTTGGCGACGCGGGCATCGACGTCGTCGACGGCGAGATAGGACATCCAGCTCTCAGGCACGCCGTCATATTCGGGGCTGGTGAGCTCGAACATTCCGCCGGCCATCTTGTCTCCCGACTTGGCGATCCAGTACGTGCCCTGCGCCATCGGCATCGCCTCGAAGGTCCAGCCGATCGTGTCGCGGTAGAAGCGCTTGGCGCGCTCGACGTCACGCGTCATCAATTCGTTCCAGCAGAAGGTGCCGTGCGAGCCTTGGCTCGCGCCTTGAGCTTCGTCGCAATCATGATTTGCCGGAGCCTGTGCCATGTCGCTCTCCTTGGGTTACGCGAGATAATTTTCGAGCTTGTCGAGACAGCCTGACCAGCCCTCGCGGTGGCGGTCGCGCGCGGCTTCGTCGAAGAACTGCTCGTGAATGAGGGTGAGCATCGAGCCGGTACCGTCAGGCTTGATGAGGACCGTCACGAGAGATTGCCGTTCGGGCGTCGAGCGCCAAGCCCAGGTGAATACCAGCTTCTCGTTTGGCACGACCTCGAGGTAGGTGCCGCTCACGTCGTGCTCCTCGCCGTCGGCGCCGAGCATGACGATGCGGAAGCGGCCGCCGAGCCGCGCATCGGCTTCGGCGCTGAGCACGTCGATCTTGTCAGGCCCGAACCATTTCAGGATTTTTTCGGGGTCGGTCCACGCGGCGTAGACCTTGTCGGGTTTGGCCTTGAGCTGCCGCTTGAGGGTGAGGCTGGGCTTGTCGGCGAGGATGGGTTGGACTGACATGACTCTTCTTCCTCCAGGAAGGCGGCGAGACGATCGAGCCGCTCGGACCAGAAGCGCTGGTAGTGGTTGAGCCAGCTCACGGCCTCCTGCATGGGGGCCGCGGCGAGCCGGCAGGAAACGATACGGCCGGTCTTGGTGCGCGTGACGAGGCCGGCGTCGGACAGGACATCGAGATGCTTCATGATCGCCGGCAACGACACCGGGAAGGGCCGGGCGAGCTCGCTTATCGAAACGTTCTCGCGCTCATCGAGTTGCGCGAGCAGAGCGCGCCGCGTCGGGTCGGCAAGCGCGGCGAAGGTGCGGTCGAGGGCGCTGTCCTGATACTTAACCATATGGTTAAGTTTAGGAGGGCTTGCCCGCCATGTCAAGGTCGTCGATCTGCGCAGGCCCGATTGCCACTCTTTCCAATATGACTTCCGGATGACACCCATGACGAGACTAATGATTGCAGCATCCGCCATCGCGCTGCTCGCGGCGACGTCGGCCTACGCGGCAGCCTTGACCGAGAAGCAGGTCGAGGGCGTCGAGACAGCGATCAAGGCAATTGGCTGCACGGTCGAGGAGACCGACATCACGGCCAAGGGCGACGGCTACAAGGCCGACGACGTCGAGTGCAAGGACGGCCAGTTCGACATGCTGCTCGACAAGGACTTCAAGATCACCAAGAAGGACAAAGAGGACTAGACCGGTCCTCTCCTTTTTCCATTTGCTGAGAGAGTTGATGCGAGCGCCGCGTCGCAGTGGCGCCCGCCTTTTCGCTGGGGGAATCGTCCATGACCAAGATTTTCATCGTTGTGCTGACTGCCGCATTGGCCGTATCTCTGCCGGCAACGGCCGGCGAGGTCTCGGCGGACGCCAAGTCGGCGATAGACAAGGCGCTTGCCGAGATCGGCTGCACTGTCGAGGCTGACGATGTCGACGCCACCGACGACGGCTACGAGGCCGACGACGTCAAGTGCAAGGATGGCGAGTTCGAAGTGACCTTCGATAAGGACTTTAAGATCAAGTCCAAGGAGAAGGACGAATATTAGGCCTCAACGGCGGTATTGCAGCCGTTTCGGTGCCCCCAGGTCGTTGACAGGGGCGGCTGGCCTTTTTATGGTCCGGCCAGCTTGGAGGGCGGCCGCATAGAGGGCCGCCCCCGCCATTTCCGCCAAACGATGGATGAATTGCCATGAAGATCAAGAATTCGCTGCGAGCGCTCCGCAATCGCCATCGCAACAACCGCGTGGTCAGGCGGCGCGGCCGGCTCTACGTCATCAACAAGACCAACCGCCGCTACAAGGCCCGCCAGGGCTAGAGCTCCGATGCGGCCGCGCGCGAGCTTCAACCAGAAGCCTGACGGCGCCTTTCCCTTCCGGCTTGGCCGAATCGCTCCTTGCGTGTCGCTCGCCGCGCTGGCGCTTGCGCTCATGCTGACCGCCGCCCCCCGCCTGCAAGCCGCACCTATAGAGCCGGCGCCGGATGCGGGCGTCGCTACGCCCAAGGAAGCCCCCGCCGAGGACGCCGACCCCACCCTCGTGCCGGGTTTGGAGGAGACCGGCGAGGACCCGGTCGAGCCTGACGAGCTCGACGACAACCAGGTCCCGAGGCCCGACGTCAAGCCGGGCGGCGAAGGCGAGGGCAAACCGCAATCGACCGAGGAGAACAAGCAGGACCGGCTCGGGCCCCTGCTCGGTCCGGGGCAAGGCAGAGGCGGGCTACAGCAGGGCAATTTGCCGCTTGCCGTGCCGCTCGACCGGAACAAGACGCTCGGCGAGCTTTACGATCGGCTCGGCGCCGCGAAGGATCTTGGTGAAGCGCGGCCGATCACGGAATCAATCGAGGAGCTGTGGCACAATTCGGGCAGCGACACGGTCGACCTGCTGCTCAGCCGCTCCGAGCGTCTTATCAAGGACGCCGATCTCGATGTCGCGAGCGAGATCCTCGACGCGACCATCGATCTCGCACCGGAGACTGCCGAGGCGTGGCACAAGCGCGCGACGGTCGAGTTCCTGCGCAAGGACTATGAGAGCGCGCTCAGCGATATCAGGCGCTCGCTCAGTCTCGACCCGCGCAACTACCGCGCCATGAACGATCTCGGCATCATGCTCGAAGCCGCTGGCGAGAAGAAGGAGGCGCTCGAGGCCTATCGCAAGGCGCTCAAGGCGAATCCGTTCCTCGACGAGGCGCGCGACGCGATCAAGGAGCTGGCCCACGAGGTCGAGGGCCAGGACATTTAGTCTACATGTCCTCGGAGCCGTCGCCGACAAAGGCGATGCGCAGCAGGTTGGTCGCGCCCGGCGTGCCGAGCGGAACGCCCGCCGAGATGATGATGCGTTGGCCGGGCAGCGCGAAGCCTTCCTGGTAGGCGATGCGGCAGGCCTTGGCGACCATGTCGTCGAGGTCGCGCGGGTCGTCGGTCAGCACGCAATGCTGGCCCCATACCAGAGCGAGCTTGCGGCCCGTGGCCGGGATCGGCGTCAGCGCCAGGATCGGCTGATGCGGACGCTCGCGCGCGGCGCGAAGCGCGGTCGCGCCGGAGGCGGTGTAGCAGGCGATCGCGGCGAGGTTCAGCGTCTCGGCGACGGTGCGCGCGGCGGCCGAGATGGCGTCGGCGCCGGTCGCCTCGGGATCGATGCGCTGAGCGTGGATGAGCGCCTCGTAGAGCGGGTCGCGCTCGACCTCGATGGCGACGCGGTCCATGGTCTCGACCGCCTGCACCGGGTATTTGCCGACCGCCAATTCCGCCGACAGCATGACCGCATCGGCGCCGTCGAACACCGCGGTCGCCACGTCGGACACTTCGGCCCTGGTCGGTGCGTGCGCGTAGATCATCGATTCCAGCATCTGCGTCGCCACGACGACCGGCTTGCCGGCGTTGCGCGCGGCGCGAATGATCTGCTTTTGCAGGCCCGGCACCTTCTCGACCGGCATTTCGACGCCGAGATCGCCGCGCGCCACCATGATCCCGTCGGCGAGCTCGATGATCGCCTTCAAGTGATTGAGCGCCGAAGGCTTCTCGATCTTGGCCATGATCGCCGAGCGGCCGCGCGCCACTTTGCGCGCCTCGGCGATGTCCTCGGCGCGCTGCACGAACGACAGCGCGATCCAGGCGACGCCGAGCGTAAGCGCATAGTCGAGATCGGCGCGGTCTTTCTCGGTGAGCGAGCCCAGCGGCAGCACGGTGTCGGGCAGGCTGATGCCCTTGCGGCTGCCGAGCACGCCGGTGGTCAGCACCTCGGCGTCGATCCTGACGTCGCTCGCCTCGATGACGCGCAGCCTGAACTTGCCGTCGTCGAGCAGAAGCGTGTGGCCCGGCTTGACCGCGGCGAAAATCTCGGGATGCGGCAGGTGCACGCGGCCTGAGCCGCCGATCGCCTCGCGGCGGACGAAGCTCAGCACGTCGCCTTCGGTCAGCCTGATCGCGCCGGACTCGAATTTGCCGATACGGAGCTTGGGACCTTGCAGGTCGACCAGGATGCCGATCGGCCGGGAGTACTCGGTCTCGAGCTTGCGCACGATGGCGTGGATGTCGCGCAGGCCGTCATGCGTCGCGTGGCTCATGTTCACGCGGAACACGTCGGCGCCGGCCTCGAACAGGCGGCGCATCGTCTCTTCGTTGTTGGAGGCAGGACCGAGCGTGGCAACGATCTTGACGCGGCGTTTTCGCCTCATTGCGACTTCGCTTCGCCCTCGGGATCGGTGAGGCGGACGGTCCAGTCCCGCTCCTCGCCGGTGTCGACCTCGAAAAAGCCCGTCTTCTTGTAGCCGCGCTTCACGCAGTCCTTGGTGTCGCGGATGGTGAAGGACTTGTCGTCGGTGCACATGAAGAGCGAGCCGGCCCATTCGCCGCCGCGATCATAGTCGACGGCGTGGATGTAATAGAACCGGCCGATGAGCACGCCCTTGAGCAGGGTCTCGCAGGTGTGCGAGGCGATGTTCCACCAGCCTTCGGTGGCCCAGCCTTCGGCGTCCTTGTAGCCGATGGCGACGCCGACCCGGCTCGCCGTCGTGTTGCAGAGCTTGAGATCGGCGAGCGCCGGGCTCGCGCCAAGTCCGGCCAGCAGCAGCGCGGCAATCGGAGGAAAGCTTCGCCGCCATCGCTTCCGGGCGGAAAGCAGGTCCGCCCTATGTCGGATCGGGTTGGCAGCGTGCATCAGCGTCATATAGCCTGAAACAGGGTTAACGATGTTCGAAAGATAGCACCGAATGGGTTGAGTTTCTCTGACCACAAGGCGGCAAAGTCCTCTCGCCGGGAGAGGTCCATTATCGGGCGAGTTCAACTGCCGAGAGCATCGCTCTAACTCATAGGTAAATGCGTCGCAATCTTGGCCTTGGCGGGGCTTTTCGCTTGCCGCAGGCTTTAGGCAGGGCCACTTAGAGGGCGCGCGAGGGGCGGCGCCAAGGAGCTTGGGTCTGGATACTCTCGCCAGAGGCGATTTGGGCGTCGAGCCCTGCCGGAGCGTCGAAGGCGACGCCGGGACCGGTCTCCTCATTCTCTGCGACCACGCCGAGAACGCCCTGCCCGAGCGCTACGGCCTGCTCGGCCTGAGGCCGGAGGACCTCCACCGCCACATCGCCTACGACATGGGCGCGGCAGGGGTGGCCGAGCGCCTCGCCAAGATGCTCGGAGCGCCGGCACTGCTGTCGCGCTTCTCGCGCCTCCTGATCGACCCCAACCGCGGCCTCGACGACCCGACCCTCATCATGCAGATCTCAGATGGGCTGATCGTGCCAGGCAATGTCGGTCTCAGCGAGAGCGAGGTCGCTTCCCGCATCGCGCAGCACTACGAGCCCTATCATCGCGCCATCGAGGCGGCGGTCGAGGCGGGGCTCGCTGCCGGCAAGCCGCCGGTGATCGTCTCGGTGCACAGCTTCACCCAGGCCTGGAAGGGCGTACCCAGGCCCTGGTCGGTCGGGGTGTTGTGGGACAAGGACCCGCGCCTCGCGCTGCCGCTGCTCGACGCCCTGCGCACCGTCCCCGGCATCGAGGTCGGCGACAACGTGCCCTATTCGGGACAGCTCAAGGGCGACACGCTCTACCGTCACGGCACGGCGCGCGGGCTCGCGCATGCTCTGATCGAGGTCCGCCAGGACCTGATCCTGAGCGATGAGGGTCAGGCCGAATGGGCCGGGCGTCTCGCCGATGCGTTGCGCAGCGTGATGCGCGAGGAAAGCGCGCTGCACGCGATCACACTGCACGGGTCTCATACCGATGCCGCGAGCGGCGAGGCGGTTGCGGCCAAGCCGGGCAAGGATGCAGCGCCGGTCATGGACGATGCGACGCGCACCGAGCTCGAGGCCGCGGCCTTCCGCCGGCTCCTCGCCCATCTTCGCGCGCGGAGCGATGTCGAGAATATCGACCTGATGGAGCTTGCCGGTTTTTGCCGGAACTGCCTCTCGGGCTGGTATCAGGAGGCGGCGGCGGCCAAGGGCCTCGCGCTCGGCAAGGAAGAGGCGCGCGAGATCGTCTACGGCATGGCCTACGAGGCGTGGAAGGCGAAGTTCCAGTCAGGGCCGAAACGCAAGGCATCCAAGATCGCAGGGTAGCTCGCACGGTTCGCGTCTCGCGTGCTTTGGATAAGCGGGATAAGCGCACGAGCCCCGCTTGCAGCGGCCAAGGAGCGAGACCTAAGCTGGTCGCTTGTTCGAATCACAAGCCTTCGCGGGGGTCCTCAAAGTGCCACTTCAGACATCAGCCAAAGACCAGCTTCGTACCATCGTCGCCCGCATCGAGCGGCTCGAAGAGGAGAAGGCGGCGCTCTCGGCCGATCTCAAGGAGGTCTATCTCGAGGCCAAGGGCAACGGCTTCGACGTGAAGGCGCTCCGCGCCGTGATTCGCATCCGCAAGCAGGACGAGAACAAGCGGCGCGAGGCGGAAGCCGTGCTCACCACCTATCTGCACGCGCTCGGTATGGCCGCTGAGGCCGAGGCGGCTTAGCGCCACGCGCAGCGCCCCGCTCGCGAACGCAGGGGGGTGAACCTCAGTTGTTGATCAAAACCCCCCTCCCTATCCCCCCACAAGGGGGAGGGGAGAGCAAGCGGCGTAGCTCTCCGCAGCTTTGCGATAGCTCTGGAAGGATTAGCGGGCGGCGATGAGGGTCGCTGCGGCCGCTGCCGGCGGAGCCTCGGCATGCTGTCTGGCGGCAGGCTCAATGCCGGCATAGAGACTGCGCACGGCCTGACCCTGGAATCTCTGCGCGGCGGCAAGCCCGGCATAGCCAGAGCTCTTGCGGAGCGTGAGAGAGGTCGGATGGTCCATGTCCTCGAACAGATAGTCGATCGCGCCCTGGTCGGGGTGGGTCATCGGCGCGACGGTGCGGCTATAGGCGACCGAGGCGTCGGTCATTAGGCCGGCGATCTCGAACGGCACGTAGCTCTCTTCCTCGGCGTGGTCGTCGTCGACCTCCGGCGCCCCAACCACCTCGGCGTCGCGATAGACCGGCAACGGCGCCGGCGCGGGCTTGGCGTGGAAGCTCGGCAGCGACGGCATGCCGCCGGCGCTCGCATACGCGAACAGCCGTTGCGGCGGGGGCGGGGTGCCCTGCTCATGCGCGTCGGCCGAAATCTCGTGCTCGACCGGCGAATCGGGCGTGTAGGCGGCGAGGATCGGCCTCGGCAGTTCGGGCGAGGGCGCGGCCGCCGGCTCGGGCACAGCCTCAGGCTCGTTCTGCACGACGACCGCGGTGGCGTCGCCGCCCTCGGAATCAGATCGGCTGTCGATGACGTCGTCGGCATCGGCAAGGTCGTCAGCCTCGGGCGCCGGCTTGACGCGGACGGCCATGGCGATCTGGGTCTGTTTGACCAGCCCTTGCGCCTGCGCAAGCTTGTAGTCGGCCATCGAGATCGGCTTGCCGTCGGCCGGCGTGTATTTCGAATGGCCGTCGGGAAAGAGCGCGGCAAGCTCGAGCCGCGGCATGCGCGGCCACATGCGGACGTTGCCGGTGTCGACATGCACGAATGGCACGCCAGAGGTCGGGTAATAGCCGACGCCGCCCCATTCCCATACCAGCGCTGAGTTGCGCAGGACCTTGACGGGAACGTCGGGGAAGGTGATGTCGGCAGCCTTGCCGAGAATATGCTGGCTCTTCTTCGCCTGGCCGCCGCCATGCTTGCGCAGATTGGCGTTGGTCTCCGCCGTGCGGTAGCCGCAAATGAGATGGACCGGGACGGTGGAGCCGAGCTCCTTGTGCAGGGTCCAAATGTGGTCGATCAGCACCGGGTCCATCTTGGTTTCTTTGTTGGCCCGCCAATCGCGCATGAAGGTGTTGAGCCGCGTGAGAGCATCTTGGTCATATTTGCCGTCGCGCTTGAAGGTGACGGTGATGGTCTCTTTGGTGTGGATGTTGAAGATGGAAAGCGTGCGGGTCTCGCCGAGCGCGTTCGCGCCATAAGTGGTCGCCGACCACCACGCCGCAGCGGTCAGAAGCACGACAGAGGCGCCGACAACGGCGCGACGTGCAACACTCCCCCTGATGCGCATCCCCGAACTTTCCCTCGCCGGCATTAGAGCCAGCTTCCCCGTACGATGCCGACCCCCTCAGGCCAGACACCGGCGACAAGCATCCTTCACATGCCTGCCGTTAAGCAAGAGTATTAGCCAAATTGCGGGAAAAACAAGGCGAACGAGTTAACCCTACCGGGAATCCACCAGTAGAGTTAACAGGATTTCCACAGGATATTCAGCGAGCTAAAGTCTGAGCGCCGACGCCATCCGCGCATCATGACCGTAAATATCGCCGTAACTGGACAGCGAGCCGTCGTCATTCACCTTAACGGTGAAGTAGGTGATATAGACGGGGATCTTTTGTTGCAGTGCAACATGAGAATCGTAGCCGTCCTCGATGGCTGTGGCGGTTCTTGCCTCGCTCCACCCGTTCTCGTGCTTGAGCAGGACCGCGGCAAGCTGGTCGGGGTTCTCCACCCGCATGCAGCCGTGGCTCTCGGCCCGCACCGGCTGGGCGAACAGGAATTTCTGTGGCGTGTCGTGCATGTAGACGTCGTGCTTGTTGGGGAACACGAATTTGACCTTGCCGAGCACGTTGTCCGGCCCCGGCGGCTGGTAGATATCGAAGCTGCGGATGTCAGTGGTGTTCCAGTCGACCTCGGTGGGGTCGATCTCGCGGCCGGCATATTTGAGGCGAAGATTGTGGCGCTGGAACACGGCGGTGTCGTAGCCGCCGCCGCCGAACCAGGAAGCCTGCTGACGGACATACGGCCTGATCTCCTCGATCTTGATCGAGGTCGGCACGTTCCAGAACGGCCCGAACACGATCTCCTGCATCTCGTTGGAGAATACCGGGGTCTGCTTGTCGACCTTGCCGACGACGACGCGCGTGGTGTGCACCGGCTTGCCGTCATCGACCACCCGAAGCATGAACTCGGGGATGTTGACCGTGACGTAATAGGAGCCGAGGTCGTGCGGCAGCCAGCGCCAGCGCTCCATGTTGATCAGGATCGCCCTGACCTTGGCCGAGCTTCCCGCCTCGCGCGGCGCTGCATCGACCTGACCGTTCAGCATGCGGCGCGTGCCGGGACCGACCGCGCCGTCGCCATCGACGCCGTGCGCCTGCTGGAAACGCTGCACGGCGAGCGCCAGGCCCATGTCGTAGGTGTTCTTGTCGGCGCCGGGATTGGCGGCCACATCGAGCCGCTTCCTCACGATAGCCACCTGCGGATCGACCACACCGATCTTCAGCACCTGACCGTCGGGGATGAAGTTGGCTGGCCTCGCGACGGCGACCGGCTCGGCCTTGCCGCCGCGGAGCGCGATGAGCTTCTGCCGCAGAGCCTCGAATTGCGGCTGGTCGGGCTGGAAGCTCCGCAGATAGGCGGCGGCGTCGGAACGGATGGCGATCAACTCGATCACTTCGGTCGGATCGGGCAAAGCGAGGCTCGGGTCGAGATTCTCGCTCAAGCGCTGCGGCTTGATGCGGCCGCCGCGGGCATCGTTGGCGTAGTCGAGCACGGCATAGCTGACCGTGATCTCGGCGTCGGCGAGCCAGTCGATCGACTGCGGATCCGAGGCGTTGAAACCATATTGCTTGGGGAGCGTGTAATCGGCGGAGCGGAGACCGTAATCGTCGGCGGAAGCGATCTCGGCCATCACCGCCTTGCCGCGCGCGGTGAACCCGTTGGTGTCGACCCAGAGCGGCTTCTGGTCGGCGACCGAATAGAACTCGACGAGCGCGCCCTGCTCGTCCTTCTTGTGCTCGCTGGTGGCGGTGAACTTGGCCGAGAGGCGGTTCTGCACGGCGATGCGGACGGCCTCGGCCGGCGTGATCAAGGACTCAGGCTGATCGGGCTCGGCGGCGAAGACCGGAGCGCCGAACGGCGCGAGCAAGGCCAAGGTTAACGCAATACGAACGATCGACTTCATTTAGCCCCCCAACAGGCCGCGATTCAGCTGGCGCATTACGGCCTAGCTTCGGGCCTTTCCCGTCGCTAGCCGTAGCACGCAGTCAAACAAGGTTTCCCTAACGCGTATCGTTACTTAAGTGTGGCCGACGGCCACCGCGTCGTCGCTTACGGTCGCGCCTCGAGCCCGATCTCGCGCATCTTGCGGTAGAGCGTGGAACGTCCGATGCCGAGCCGTTTGGCGATCTCCGTCATGCGTCCGCGATAACGGCCGAAGGCGAGCCTGATCATGTCGGCCTCCACCGCTTCGAGCGAGCGGATGTCGCCGCTGTCGCTCAAGGCCGGGATGCCGACCGCATCCTTGCCGTTGGCTGACGGCACATGGATGGTGGCCGGCGTGCCGGCCAACTCGCCGAGCATTACCGGGCCTTCGATGCGCGGAATTAGGTCCTTGGGCGCCGGCGCCGGCGGCACGGTTACCGCGTAGCCCTCGACATGGGCCGCGATCTGCGGGAACTCGTTCACCGTCAGCATCGGCGTGTCGGCAAGCACCACGGCGCGGAACACGGCGTTCTCGAGCTGGCGGATATTGCCGGGCCAAGTGTAGCGCCTGAGCATGGCGCTCGCGTCGGCGTCGATGCCGTCGATGCGCTTGCCTTCCTCGGCGGCGAATCTCGCGATGAAGTGGCGGATCAGCTCCGGCACGTCCTCGAGCCGCTCGCGCAAGGGGGGCACCCAGACGGGGAACACGTTCAGCCGGTAATAGAGGTCCTCGCGGAAGCGGCCCTCGTTGACCAGGCTGATCAGGTTCTGATTGGTTGCCGAGACGAGGCGGAAGTCGACCTTGACCGGCTGCTTCGAGCCGACTGGATCGATCTCGCCCTCTTGCAAAGCGCGCAGCAGCTTGACCTGGGCGTCGAGCGGAAGCTCGCCGATCTCGTCGAGAAACAGAGTGCCGTGGTCGGCCTCCACGAACTTGCCGGCGCGCTTCTCCGAAGCCCCGGTGAACGAGCCCTTCTCGTGGCCGAACAGGATGCTCTCGACCAGATTCTCAGGGATCGCGCCGCAATTGACGGTGACGAACGGCTTGCCGGCGCGGGCGCTCTCGCCTTGGATGGCGCGCGCGATCAGCTCCTTGCCGACGCCCGATTCGCCCTCGATCAGCACAGGAATGGTGGATTTGGCGGCTCGCTTGCCGAGCTCGATGACCCGGGTCATGGCCTCGCTGCTGGCGATCAGGTCGGCGAAGCCGAGCGAGCCTTTGGCCTGGGCCTTGATGCGGCTGAGCTCGCCGGCGAGCGCCTCGATCTTCAGCGCGTTCTTGATGGAGACTTCGAGCCGCTCGGGGCTGACCGGCTTCACCACGAAATCGACGGCGCCGGCCCGCATCGCGGAGATCGCGGCGTCGATCGAGCCATGGGCCGTCTGCACGATGGCCGGAGGTTTCTTCGGCAGCGTGCGCATGGCCCCTAGCACGGCCATGCCATCGGTCCCCGGCATGACGAGGTCGAGCAGGACGAGGCAGATCTCGTTGCTGACATCGGCCTTGAGGGCGGCAAGCGCCTTGTCGCCGCTTTCGGCCGTGGCGACGTTGTAGCCAAAGCGCTTGATGGTCTCTTCTAGGATACGACGTTGAGCAGGGTCGTCGTCGACGACCAGGACGCGTTTGGGCATGACGCAAGAACTCACGAGGAACTGGTTACACGAAACATCACGTCAGGAGCTTGACTGTCCCAACCCAGTACGCGGGCGAAGCAGGGAAGCTGCTGTGCCAAAATTGTGCACTGGAAGGGTAAATATCCTCTTTATCTCGGTTCGATTTTGGTGATGTCTTGCCGCAGCCTTCCCGCAGCCTTCGCAAAATTGACCAGAACAGCGCGTATTTGACCCTTGCGAGGCCGCGTTTCCTACCCACACTAAGTGTCCATTCGCCGCTAACGAGGAACCATAAGTGCCGATGCTGCCCAAACTGATCGTCTGGCCCGAGCACCCGACCTACGCCGCGAGCGCGGGAGCTAAAGGCAAACCCAAGCGCCGCTCTGACCCTGAAGCGCCCGCCAAGCAGAAGCTTGGGGCGTTGCCGGAATGGAACCTGGCGCGACCTCTATGGGGGAGCGGAGGCGCCGCAGCTCAAGGCCGACCTCACCACCTCAGAGCGCGCTGCCGACGCCATGCAGGAGCGCTATGCCGGCAAGCTCGCCGCGCTGCTCGATGGCGGCAAAGGCGGGCAGGGCCTCGCCCAAGCTGTGCGCGAGTTCGAGGCGCTGAACGATCTGCTTGGGCGCATCGTGTCCTATGCGAGCCTGCTCTACGCCGCCGACACCTCAGACCCAAAGCGGCAGAAATTCTTCGGCGACATCCAGGAGAAGATCACTGCCATCTCCTCAAAGCTCCTGTTCTTCCCGCTCGAGCTCAATCGCCTGGACGACAAGGCGCTCGAGACGGCGATGGAGACGTCCGAGCTCGGCCATTACCGGCCCTGGCTCGAGGATCTGCGCAAAGAGAAGCCCTATCAGCTCGAGGACAGGCTCGAGCAGCTGTTCCACGAGAAGTCGGTGACCTCGCGCGGCTCCTGGGACCGGCTGTTCAACGAGACCATGACCTCGCTCAGATTCGATCTGGGCGGCGAGAAGCTCAGCATCGAGCCCGCGCTCAACCGCCTGCTCGACCAGGACGAGAAGAAGCGGCGCAAGGCGGCAGAGGCTCTGGCCAAGACGTTCAAGGAGAACGTGCGGCTGTTCACGCTGGTCACCAACACGCTCGCCAAGGACAAGGAAATCTCCGACCGCTGGCGCGGCTTCGTCGACGTGGCCGATTCCCGCCACCTCGCCAATCGCGTGGAGAAAGAGGTGGTCGACGCGCTCGTCGCCGCCGTGCGCGAAGCTTACCCGCGCATCTCGCATCGCTATTACGCCATGAAGGCGAGATGGCTCGGCCAGAAGACGCTGAGCCATTGGGACCGCAACGCGCCGCTGCCCGAGGAGCCCACGCAGGTGATCGGCTGGGATGACGCGCGCAACACCGTGCTCACGGCCTACGGCGATTTCTCGCCGCGCATGGCCGACATCGCCGGGCGCTTCTTCGCGCAAGGCTGGATCGATGCGCCGGTCAGGGAAGGGAAGTCGCCGGGCGCCTTCTCGCATCCGACGGTGCCGAGCGCGCACCCCTATATCCTGCTCAACTATCAGGGCAAGCCGCGCGACGTGATGACGCTCGCGCACGAGCTCGGCCACGGCGTGCATCAGGTGCTCGCCAATGTGCAGGGCCCGCTGATGGCGCCGACGCCGCTGACGCTTGCCGAGACCGCGAGCGTGTTCGGCGAGATGCTGACGTTCCGCGCGCTGCTCGATCAGGCGCCGTCACCGCGCGAGCGCAGAGCCCTGCTCGCCGCCAAGGTCGAGGACATGATCAACACGGTGGTCCGGCAGATCGCCTTCTATAATTTCGAGCGCCAAGTGCATAGCGAGCGGCGCGAGGGCGAACTGACGGCCGAGCGGCTCGGCGAGATCTGGCTCGACGTGCAGCGCGAGAGCCTTGGGCCGGCGATCGATCTCAAGCCGGGCTATGAGACTTTCTGGTGCTACATTCCGCACTTCATCCACGCGCCGTTCTACGTCTACGCCTACGCCTTCGGCGATTGCCTAGTGAACTCGCTCTACGCGGTCTACGAGAAGGCCGAGAAGGGCTTCGCCGAGCGCTATCTCGACATGCTCGCGGCGGGCGGCACCAAGCATCACAAGGAGCTGCTGGCGCCGTTCGGGCTCGATGCGTCTGAGCCGCATTTCTGGTCGATGGGGCTCAAGGTGATCGAAGGGCTGATCGACGAGCTCGAAGCCATGGACGAGGCACCCAGGGCCAAGAAAGCCAAGCGCTGAGGCCCGAACTCTCCCGTTGTACGTTCTGTATATCGTATACAGGGCACATAACGGAGATCGGCCATGAAGATCAAGATCAAGAGAATCGGCAATTCGACCGGCCTGATCCTGCCCAAGGAGCTGCTTGCCAAGCTTGAGCTCAAGCAGGGCGACACGCTCTTCGTCACCGAGTTGGCGGACGGAGGCTTCAAGCTCGTGCCACATGATCCGACCTTCGAGCGCGGCATGGAGATCGCCCGCAAGGCGATGAAGACCTATTGCAACGCGCTCCGCGAGTTGGCCAAGTGACGGAGCCGATTGGCTCCCCCGACCTCGTTATCGCCATTCACGATGAGCAACTTCGGTTGTTCGGAGGTCCACCGGGGATTCGCGATCAGGGCTCGCTCAAATCCGCCCTTGATCGGCCGCGAAATAAATACGCGTATGGGACCGAGGACCTTGCCGTGCTCGCTGCGGCGTATGGTTACGGGCTCGCCCGCAACCGCGCCTTCGTGGATGGCAACAAGCGGATCGCGTTCTTGGCGATGGTGACTTTCCTCGGTCTCAACGACATTGATTTCGTTGTGCCGGAGCCAGACGCCGTGGTTATGACGCTCGCGGTCGCGGCGGGGAGGTCAGCGAGGAAAGTCTGGCGCGCTGGATTCGCGACAACTGGCCGGCTTGGGGCGCCGCTCTGCTCGGCGCACGGTCGTCGCTCAGGCTAGCATTGATCCCGGAACGCGCTCTATTGTCCTGTTGCGGGGCGCTTGCCGATGATGGCGGCGGGCGGCAATAGGCGGGGGCCGGGGATGATCGTCTCACTCGTTCCGATTCTGTTTTGGGTCGCGGCGCTTGCTTGTGCCGGCATTGACGTGTGGCAGGGTCCGCGCCCGATCTTGCCCGCCGTCGTGATCGACAGGTTGTTGCGCTACCTCCTCCTGTTCCCGATCGGGCTCCAGGGGCTATGGGCGGCGTTCTTCCATATCTTCTTTCCAGGCGTCACGGCGGAAGCGATCGGCTGGGCGCCGAGCCCGTTCCAATATGAGGTCGGCGTCGCCAATCTCGGGATCGGGCTTGCCGGGATCTACGCGGCGTTCAAGGGCTTCGAGGCGCGCCTTGCTGTCGCCATCGCGTCAGGCTGCTTCCTGATCGGCGACGGCATCGGCCATATCAGGAACATCATCGAAGCCGGCGATCTCGCGCCGGGCAATGCCGGGCCGATCATGGTCACCGACTTCCTGACGCCGATCGCCGATCCTCGCGCTGCTGTTGTTCTCGAGCGAGCTGTGGCGCCCGAAATCGACGGTGACGCTCGCGCTCGAGGAAGAGCTCAAGGCCGCGCGTGACGCGATGCGGATCTACCGCAAGGCCCTCGAGGATCTCGGCAAGAACTGACCGCCTCAGTGATGGGCGAACACGGTCGTCGTGCCGTCTTTTCTCAGCAACAGCACGTCGTAGGGCTCAGTCTCTGCGCCCTGCTCCATCCCGGGCGAGCCTGCCGGCATGCCGGGGACCGTCAGCCCGACCGCGTCGGGCTGCTCGGCGACCAGCCGCTTGATGTCCGGCGCCGGCACATGGCCTTCGATCACATAGCCGTCGATCTTGGCGGTGTGGCATGAGGCGAGCTTGCCGCCGATCCTCGCCTGCCGCTTGATCTCGGCGAGCATTGACGGTGTGGCGGCATTCACCGTCACGGCGAAGCCGTTCGCCTCGAGATGCTTCACCCAATTGCCGCAACAGGCGCAGGTCGCCGACTTCCACACCTCGACCGAGGTCTCGGCCGCGGCGAGGACTGGCGAGCTCCACAGCAGCGCGATGGCGAGCGCCAGCGTCGGTCGTAGGGTCATGGTCGGGTCCTCCTCGGGCGCCAAGCATGTCTCCGGGCGCGCATGCGGACAATGCTAATTCGCCGATGGCGGCGAAGGTGTGGCCAAAGCGATATCGGCGATTACCGCGACGGTGATCGGAGCCGAGCCGCGGCCCCGCTTCTACAGCGATCTTGGCAAAGTGCTGAGAGGCGAAGACGTTGTCGGTGGCGACGAAGGGCAGGGCATCGATGCCGTGCAATTGCAGCGGCCAGGTGAAGTGGAAGGTATTGTAGCGCCGAAGTCCCGTGGCTTGGGTGAAGGCGGTGAGCTTGTCGGTCCACGGCGTCAGGTTGAAATCGCCGGCGACGATGAGCGGGCCCGTGCGATGGCGCACGAAATCGGTCACGGCGGCAATGTCTGACTGTTGCAGCTCAGGATAAAACGGACGCGCAAGGTGCACGCCGGCGAACTCGATCGCCGTACCGTTCACCTCGATCTTGGCAAAGCGCAGCATCAGCGAGTTCCACGGCTGAAAGCCGCCGCGGTCGACGCGGCCGTCCTCGGTGAATTGGTATTTCGAGAGGATCACCAGTCCGAAATCGCCGAGGCTATAGGGATAACGCCGCCCAAGCGCGCCGCGCAGCTTGCTCCAATTGTCCCCGGTCATCTCCTGCATCACGACGAGATCGGCATCGGTCTCGGTGAGAAACTTGGCGACCTCGTCGATCCTGTCGTTCTGGTGCCAGACATTGAAGGTGACCACCCTGAGGAAGCGCGTGGTGCCGGGCGCCGCTTGCTGCGCCCCGCCTTGCAGGCTCTGCGCGAAATGGACGCAGTTGATGATCGCGAGCAGTGTCGCGAGCACCGCCAGCATGCCGCTCCGCGCGAGCGCGGCGAGGATCAGCAGAAAGACCGTGCCGGCCAGAAGAAAGGGAAGCCCGTTATTGACGATGTCGAGCGCTGGGAGCCACCTCGCGAGCAGTCCGAGCAAGGTTGCGATCGCGCCGACGACGAGTCCGGCGAAGGCAAGCGGCTTCACGACGACTGACATGCTGGTTTTGCGGTCTTTCTTGGCAGGGAAGCGGCGCCGGCGGCGCTTCGGCGTCAGCGCCCCTATATGAGGGAATGGCTTAGTTGTCGATAAAGCTCCAAGACGCACCCATGAACGACCGCCCGCCAGACAAAGAGAAGAACAGGTTCAGCGCGCGTGCGCTCCGCTATGCCTCGGTCGGCGCCAATGTCGGCGGGGTCGCGGCGCGCATTGCCGGCCGCCGCCTGTTCGGGCTCGACCCCGATCGCGACAAGGATGCAGCCTCGCTCGCCGCGGCGCTTGGCGGGCTCAAGGGTCCGATCATGAAGGTGGCCCAGCTGCTCGCCACCATTCCCGAGGCGCTGCCGGCCGAATATGCCGCCGAGCTCGGCCAGTTGCAGAGCCAGGCGCCGCCGATGGGCTGGCCGTTCGTGCGAAGGCGCATGGCGGCTGAGCTCGGGCCTGACTGGGAGGCGAAATTCGCGAGCTTCGCGCACGAGGCTGCGGCGTCGGCCTCGCTCGGCCAGGTGCATCGCGCGACAGGCCATGACGGGCGCGCGCTTGCCGCCAAGCTGCAATATCCCGACATGCAGTCGGCGGTCGAGGCCGACCTCGCTCAGCTCGGCGTGCTGTTTTCGATCCATGCCCGCATGCAGCCGGCGATCGAGACCTCGGAGATGCGGACCGAGATCGCGGCGCGCTTGCGCGAGGAGCTCGACTACGATCTCGAGGCGCGGCACATGAAGCTCTACGCGCTGATCTTCGCCGGCGATGCACTGATCCGCGTGCCGAAGCTCGTGCCCGAGCTGTCAACGCGGCGGCTCCTCACCATGACCTGGCTCGACGGGCGGCGTCTGCTCGACTATCGCGACCGCAGCCTCGATGAGCGCAACCAGATCGCCCGCGCGATGTTTCGCGCCTGGTGGTACCCCTTCAGCCATTACGGGGTGATCCACGGCGACCCGCATCTCGGCAATTACACGGTGTTCGAGGACGCTGAGGGAAGGGCGGCCGGCATCAACCTGCTCGACTATGGCTGCATGCGGAGCTTCGCGCCGAAATTCATTCAAGGCGTGGTCGACCTCTATCATGGGCTGCTCCGCAACGACCGCGCGCTGGTCGTGCATGCCTATGAGACCTGGGGCTTCGCCGGGCTCTCCAACGAGCTGATCGACATCCTCAATATCTGGGCGGGCTTCATCTACGGGCCGATGCTGGAGGACCGCGTGCGCACCATCGCCGACCAGGTGAGCCCCGGCATGTATGGGCGGCGCGAGGCATTCCGCGTGCACCAGGGCTTGCAGGAGAAGGGCCCGGTCAAGGTGCCGCGCGAGTTCGTGTTCATGGACCGCGCCGCGATCGGGCTCGGCGGGGTGTTCCTGCATCTGAACGCCGAGCTCAATTTCCATCGCCTGTTCGACGACACGATCGCGGGCTCAGACCTCGCCGACGTCGCCAAGCGCCAGCGCGAAACTTTCGCCGCTTCCGGCGTGCCGCTGCCTGTGTAGACCGCAGGAGGCAAAAATGGGCAACGGAGACTCCGTTGCCCGTCTCATCTCAATGACACTTGGAGAAGACCACCTTGCAGGAGCCGGAAGGCGCCGTTCCGCTCTGGCAGAATTTGAGTGCGTTCTGATCCGCCTGCTGTTCGTTGCCGGCGCTGCCCGCCGCGTACCAGTAGCCGCCCTGGCGGCTTTCGGCGTAGGCGACGCATTTGTCTTTCGCGGAGTAGAAAGCCGCGCAGCCTTTGGCAGGACCGCCGCAGCCATTCACAGCCGCAGTCAGCGCCTCCGCTTCGGTGTCGTAGTTGACGCCATAGCCCCAAAGGCCCTTTTTATTAGCGGCGAACACGGACCAATCGCCGGCGTGACCGCCGTGAGGCAAATCGTTGCCGCCGCCCACTGGAACGTTCTGGGGCTTGATGCCACCTCCGGTTGACTCGGTCTTCTGGATGCCGCCGACCGGTGGAACTTCGTTGTCGAGCACGCCCTTTTGCTCGCCGTTCTGGTTGCCGGGGGGCGAATAGCGGCAGACCCAAAATTCGTACTGCCCGCACATCGCCACGCCGCAGCCGACCTGCTTCGTGTCACGCCAGATGAGCTGGGTGAAATGGCGCACCTCCTTACTCGAATCGGTGTCGCCGGCTTTGTAGGATGTGATCGGATCATCGAATTTGTAGCGCTTGATCTCGTTGTACCAAGACGCTACCGCGCTTTGTGGGCCTGTGAACCCCGCTCCGTAGCCCCAACGGAGGTTCTCGCCGTATGCGCTGAAGGCATTCGGCGAGTGGGCGAAGCCGTCTCCCTTTTTTGTGCAGGCGCTGGCCCACTGTTGCGCGCCCTGGGCGAGATCGCCCGACCAGGTGAGAGCCGGCGTCCCGTGTGAGGCGCGATAGGCGTTGGTGGCCTTCAGCAATTCGGTATTCTCCGAGGCGAGCCCCGGATCGGCGGAACATTTCGGATCGACGCCGCACTTCACACAACGGGGACCGTTCGGAGTCACCTCGGATTCGAGGCAGGATTGGCACGTGCCGGTGCAAACGACTGTGGGGGGCGTACCAATCACGGCAACGGCCGCGCCGTGCGAAGTGACGAGTAACAAGCTCGCGAAAGCTCCGGTCGCCAAGGCGGCGAGGGCGGAGCGAAGAGAAGACGAAATCGACATCGAAATTTTCCTCATGGAATTGCAGATTTGACTGCGTGAAGAATTGTGTCGCTCGACTTCCTCGGCAGATAAAAGCGTACATGGTCTTCGATCCGGGCGATAGGGTCTTGCACCGCTATGACTTCTAGGGGGGATCCGTCACGGGAGGGGCAGCTTGAGACGAACATGGTCGAGCGTTAGCCTGCTTCTGGCTGTCGCGGCTTCGGGCGCGGGCAGCATCCCGCTCGCAGCGAAGGACGACGCCGAGCAGAGCCTGCTCGACTTTGTGACCGGCGATTACGCGATCATCGGACAGGAGCCTGACGGCGGCGCGGCCTATGTCGGCTCGGCAAGCATCGAGCCGGAACAAGGCGGTGTCACGCTCAAGGAGCGTCATGGCAGCCACGAATTCACGGCCCATGGAACGATCGAAGCGCCATCGCCCGGCGAGAGGACGGTGTTGCGCTTTCGCTGGCAAGACGATGGCCCGATGATCATGAGCTGCCTGGTGGCCGGCGATCTCGACAACTATGCGCGGCTCACCTGCTACTGGTTGCGCCAAGGCTCTGAGCCCAAGCAGCCGGGGCTTGAAGCGATGTTTCCCACCGCCGCCTGGCCTAAGCCCTGAACTCGCGGATTGACCCGATTATTGCCCGGATGGCGGGCTTTGTGGTATTGCCGCGGGCGGGAGACCGACACGTCTAAGATCAGAGGGGAGTGGAATGAAGCTCAATCCGTCCGAGGGCCATCCGGCAATGGACTATGCCGAGCATGAGCGGACCTACAAACTGTTCCTCAAGCTGACCGTCTATCTCGTCGTAGGCGTGATCGTGCTGATGGCGCTGCTCGCCATCTTCGTGGTCTGAGCGCGCGCGACGGTTCGCCTGGCAATTTCCTTTTGCTTTCGACTTAAGCCTGCATGAGCGCTAGCCTTGCGCTTTCGAGGCCAGCGACGGAGCGACGATGATTGCGATTGGCGTGCCCGCCGAGGGAGCAGACGAGCCGCGCATCGGGCTGACGCCTGAGACGGTCAAGAAGCTCGTCAAGGCGGGGGCGGCGGTCACGATCCGCTCAGGCGCGGGGCTGCGCTCGCATTTCTCCGATGCCGACTACGCCGCTGCCGGCGCGACCATCGCTAAGAGCGACGCCGATGCGGTTTCCGGCGCCGATGTCGTGCTCACCGTGCGCCGCCCCGACCCCGCTATCGTCAAGGCGATGAAGAAGGGATCCGCGCTGGTCGGCATGCTCGATCCGTTCTCGGATGCCGAAGGCCTCGATGCGCTCGCCAAGACCGGCGTCGCGCTGTTCGCCATGGAGCTCTTGCCGCGCATCACTCGCGCGCAGGTCATGGACGTATTGTCGTCGCAGTCGAACCTCGCCGGCTACAAGGCCGTGGTCGACGCCGCTGCCGCGTTCGAGCGCGCTCTGCCGTTGATGATGACGCCGGCCGGCACGGTGCCGGCGGCGCGCGTGTTCGTCATGGGTGTCGGCGTCGCCGGCCTCCAGGCCATCGCCACCGCGCGCCGGATGGGCGCCATCGTCACCGCGACCGACGTGCGCCCCGCGGTCAAGGAGCAGGTGGCTTCGCTCGGCGCCAAGTTCATTGCCGTCGAGGACGATGAATTCAAGCAGGCCGAGACCGCGGGCGGCTACGCCAAGGAGATGTCGGACGCCTACAAGAAGAAGCAGGCGGAGCTCGTCGCCGAGCACGTCAAGAACCAGGACATCATCATCACCACGGCGCTGATCCCCGGCCGGCCTGCGCCGAAGCTGCTCTCCAAGGCGATGATCGAGAGCATGCGCCCCGGCTCCATCATCGTCGATCTGGCGGCTGAGCGCGGCGGCAATGCCGAGCTCGCCAAGGCGAACGAGATCGTCTCGCATAACGGCGTCCGCATCTTCGGCAAGCTCAATCTGGCCGGCTCGGTGCCGGTCAACGCGTCGAGCCTCTATGCGCGAAACCTTCAGGCCTTCGTCGAGCCGATGATCGACAAGGAGAAGAAGATTCTCGCCATCAACTTCGCCGACGAGCTGGTTAAAGGCACGCTGATCGCCAAGGATGGCGCCATCGTCAATGCCATGATCGCCGAGCGGCTCGGCGGTAAGCCAGTCGGTGCGCCAGCGGCCGCGCCCGCCAAGCCGGCAAATGGCAACGGCAAGGCCAACGGCAATGGCAATGGCAAGAAGCCGGCGCCGAAGCGCCAGCCCAAGGGAAGCAAGACATGAGGCACGACACGACAGGGCGTAAGCTAGGCCTCGCGCTCGCGATCCTCGCTTTCGCGGCGGTGGCGCAATGGGCGCTCGCCGGAAGCGCGCTCGCGCAAGATACGGCGCCGGCAGAAGGCGCGCATGACTTCGTGTTCCGCTTCTCGATCTTCGTGCTCGCGATCTTCGTCGGCTATTACGTGGTGTGGAGCGTGACGCCGGCTCTGCACACGCCGCTGATGTCGGTGACCAACGCCATCTCCTCGGTGATCGTGGTCGGCGCGCTGCTCGCGGTCGCGGTCGAGGCCGGCGATGCCGTGGGCGGCAGCGGCCATTTCCTCGCCAAGCTGCTCGGGTTTGCCGCGCTCATCATGGCAAGCGTCAACATCTTCGGCGGCTTCCTCGTCACCCAGCGCATGCTCGCCATGTATCAGAAGAAAAAGAAATGAGCTCCGATCTCGCCTCGCTGCTCTATCTGGTCGCGGGTGTGCTGTTCATCCTCGCGCTGCGCGGGCTGTCCTCGCCTGTGACCTCGCGTCAGGGCAACTATCTCGGCATGGCCGGCATGGCCATCGCCGTCATCACCACGCTCGCCGTGGCGCGTCCGCATGAGTCGCTGACCTGGGCGATGATCGCCGGCGGCATCGCCATCGGCGGTGCCATCGGCGCGGTGATCGCGCGGCGCATCCCGATGACGGCGATGCCGGAGCTGGTCGCCGCGTTCCATTCGCTGGTCGGCATGGCGGCGGTGCTGGTCGCGGCTGCGGCCTTCTATGCGCCAGAGGCGTTCGGCATCGGCACACCTGGCGCCATCCACACCCAGAGCCTGGTCGAGATGTCGCTCGGCGTCGCCATCGGCGCCGTCACCTTCACCGGCTCGATCATCGCCTTCCTCAAGCTGTCGGGGCGCATGTCGGGCAAGCCGATCCTGCTGCCCGGGCGCCACGCGCTCAATATCGGGCTCGCGCTCGCGCTGGTCGCCTGCATCATCATGTTCTGCCACCAGCAGAGCGAGGTTTATTTCTGGGCGATCGCCTTGCTGTCGCTGCTGCTCGGCGTGCTGATCATCGTGCCGATCGGCGGCGCCGACATGCCGGTCGTGATCTCGATGCTGAACTCCTATTCGGGATGGGCGGCGGCCGGCATCGGCTTCACCCTCGGCAATACCGCTCTGATCGTCACCGGCGCGCTGGTCGGCTCGTCCGGCGCGATCCTCTCCTACATCATGTGCAAGGGGATGAACCGCTCCTTCATCAGCGTGATCCTCGGCGGATTCGGCGGCGAGGTGGCGGGTCCGGCCGCGGGCGGCGAGCAGAAGCCGGTCAAGCTCGGCTCGGCCGAGGATGCCGCTTTCCTCATGAAGAACGCGAGCCGCGTGATCATCGTCCCGGGCTACGGCATGGCGGTGGCGCAGGCGCAACATGCGCTGCGCGAGATGGCCGACGGGCTGAAGAAGGCCGGCGTCGAGGTCAAATACGCCATCCACCCGGTGGCGGGCCGCATGCCCGGGCATATGAACGTGCTGCTCGCCGAGGCCAATGTCCCCTACGACGAGGTGTTCGAGCTCGAGAACATCAACTCGGAATTTCCGCAGACCGACGTGGTCTATGTGATCGGCGCCAACGACGTGACCAACCCCTCCGCCGAGGACGATCCCTCCTCGCCGATCTACGGCATGCCGGTGCTCGAAGTGTGGAAATCGGGGACGGTGCTGTTCAACAAGCGGTCGCTGGCGAGCGGCTACGCTGGCATCGACAATCCACTGTTCTATCGCGACAACACCATGATGGTGCTCGGCGACGCTAAGAAGATGACCGAAGAGATCGCCAAGTCGCTCTGACGCAGGTCCGGCAAGGTTACCTGCCTCAGAACTAACGTAGAATCGTCAAACTGCGGCTGAATTTCCCACTATAACGCTAGGTCCCGGCTGCCGTCGGCATGCTGGTTGCAATGCAATCCTTCAGTTGCTTCCCCCATTGGGCTGGCGATAATCTTAAGCGGGTTGGGCTTTCGCTGGAACATGCGCAGTTTTTGGCTGTTGGGGGCAGGGGCTTTCGCCCTTCTGATCACGACCATGCCTATTTTGGCACAGGGGTTCGTTTGCACCGCTCCGCAACAGCCCATGCTCGAGATCGATCTGATGTTCGGCCGCAATATCGGCGACGAGCTGGGCGTGACCGAGCAGCAATGGTCGGACTTCGTGGTGGCGGAGATCACGCCGCGCTTTCCGAAAGGTCTCAGCATCGACGATACCGTCGGTCAATGGCGCGAACCCGACAAGAACATGATCGTCAAGGAGCCGAGCAAGGACGTGACCATCGTCGTCCCGCAAAGCGAACCGGTTAAGGAAAAGATCGAGGCCATCGCCGCCGCCTACAAGCAGCGCTTCCAGCAGCAATCCGTCGGCGTCGTGATGCGCCCGGCCTGCGTGTCGTTTTAACAGCATTCATCACGACAAAGGGCTGAAATGGGCTGTTCTGCGACTCCTGCGTCATTCAAGTTGCATTCATCATAGTTACGATAGTCGGAGCGACGTCTTTGAATAAGAAAGAACTGAAAGGTATTGCTTGAGCCATGCTGAACCTTGTTCTGTCGCTAGCGGGCATTTTCGCGCTGATCGGGATCGTCGGTCGGCTGTTGCATCGCTACTTCATCTACATCCCGGATCGCACGCGCGTCGCGCCAAAGGAGGCGGGACTGGCGGTTGCCGAGGAGATCGTGTTCAAGGCGGCTGACGGGACCAAGCTGATCGCCTGGTATCAGCCGGCCAAGGGCTCGAAGCCGACTCTGCTCTATTTCACCGGAAACAGCGGCAACGTCGCCAACCGCGCCGGCAAGATCAGGACCATCGCGTCCTGCGGCTACGGCGTGTTCATGCTCAATTATCGCCGCTATGGCGGCTCCGAGGGCAGGCCGACCGAGGCGCGCAACGCGGCCGATGCGGTCAGCGCCTATGATTGCCTGCGCGGGCAGGGCGTCGCGCCGAGCGACATTGTCGCTTACGGCGAGTCGCTCGGGACCGCGGTCGCGACCAGGCTGTCGCTTCAGCGCGAGGTGCAAGCGCTCGTGCTCGAGGCGCCGTTCACCTCGACCGTCGATGTCGGCAAGCTGATGTGGAAGGGCTTCCCGCTCGGCATCATCATGGTCGATCAATACCGCACCATCGACCGCATCGGCGAGGTCAATGTCCCGCTGTTCATGGTGCATGGCGGCCGCGATTCGATCATCCCGCTCTATCTGGCGCGGCGCGTCTATCACGCGGCGAACGAGCCGAAGAGCCTCGTGGTCGTGCCGCAAGCCGGGCACAACGATCTGTTCGAGCGCGGCGCCTTCGAGAAGGTGCACGGCTTTCTCGACAGCCTGCGTCCGGCCAAGGTCGCCAAGGCGGGCCGTCGCGTCGAAGCGGCTGCCGCGGCGAGCGGCGAGGACCGCTAGTTCCACACGTAGGGTCATTCCGGGCGAAGCCGGAATCCAGATTCAAGCCCGCGCGCGCTCGATACCGGCCTCCGCCGGTATGACGGTCGTACTTGGCTTTAGTTGATTGCTAGCGCCGGGGTCCGCGCGGCTTGACGGCAGCCTCAGTCCGGCTGCCAACGCCACCGCCGCCTTCGCGCTGCGCCTTCTTGCGCGCGAGCTTGCGGGCGCGGCGGATGGCTTCGGCCTTCTCGCGGGCGCGCTTCTCCGAGGGCTTCTCGTAATAGTTACGGAGCTTCATCTCGCGGAAGATGCCTTCGCGCTGCATTTTCTTCTTCAGAGCCCTGAGGGCCTGATCGACATTGTTATCGCGAACGACGACCTGCACGCGCTTAGATCTCCGATTGGCCGTTGATTTTAAGGAGTGGAGCGGGGGCCAAATGCGACCCTGGCCAGAACCGGTCAAGGTCCCGCATCCGGGTTTCCTGTAACAGAAGGCGGGTTCGTTGTCCAGATATCCGCTTAACTCTCATTCCGGCGATGCCGCTTGCTCGGCATGGGGGATGCAGGTCCCGGTGGTCTCCATCCCGTCGCGGCGCCACATGTATTTCTGGCTGTCTGGATACTGAGCTTCCTTCGGATTGGCTTCAGCCCAGCTCTGCCAGGCGCTGTAGGTGCGGCCGTAGGCGGCGCGCATCTGCTCCTCGGCCTTGAGGCAGTCATCGATCGTGTCGAACACGAGCCCGGTCTTGACGGGGATGGTCCCGTAGATCAGCACCAGCAGCATCCATTTCATGGTCTTGCTCTACTCAGGGGAGGGGTCAGTCCTTCGGCGTGAGCTTGGTGACGTGGCCCATCTTACGCCCTGGCCGCGCCTCCTGCTTGCCGTAGAGGTGGACCGCGGTCATGGGCTCGGCGGCCAGCGTGCGCCATGTCTCGACCTCGGCGCCGATCAAATTCCTCATCAGCGCGTTGCTGTGCCGCGCCGTGTCGCCGAGCGGCCAGCCGGTGATCGCCCTGACATGGTTCTCGAACTGGCTGATCGGGCAGGCATCGAGCGTCCAGTGACCGGAATTGTGCACGCGCGGGGCGATCTCGTTGACCACGAGGCTCGGCCGGTCCCCGCGCTGGAACAGCTCGACGGCGAGCACGCCGACATGGTCGAGCGCCTCGGCGATCGCGGCGGCGATTCCGGTCGCCTCGGCCACGATGGCTTGGGGGCTATCGGCCGGCACCTGGCTGATCGCGAGGATGCCGTTCTGGTGCACGTTCTCGGTCAAGTCGTAGACCTTGAAGGCGTTGTCTTGCCCGCGCACGGCGATCACCGACACTTCGCGCTCGAACAGGACAAGGCCTTCGAGCACGGCCGGCACTGCGCCGATTCCCCGCCAGGCCGATTGAGCCTCGGTGCGGGCGCGGATCATCACCTGACCCTTGCCGTCATAGCCGAGACGGCGGGTCTTGAGGATCGCCGGCGGTTTGATCCGCGCAAGGGCGGCATCAAGCTGGTCGATGGTGTCGATCGCGGCATAGGGGGTGACCTCGATCCCGAGCGCGCTGATGAAGTCCTTCTCGGCGAGGCGGTCTTGCGCGACGGCGAAGGACTTGGCGCCGGGATGGACCGGCTTCACGCGCGCGGCAGCTTCGAGCGTCGCGGCGGGCACGTTCTCGAACTCGCAGGTCACCACATCGACCGAAGCGGCAAAGCGGGCGAGCGCGTCCTCGTCGGCGTAGCTTCCGACCGTGCTCGCGGCGGCGACATCGAAAGCCGGCGCCCCGGCCTCGTCGGAATAGATATGGGCCTTCAGCCCGAGCCGGCTCGCCGCCACCGCCAGCATGCGGCCGAGCTGACCGCCGCCGAGAATGCCGATGGTGCTGCCGGGAGGCAGCGGGGCCTCACGCCTCATCCTCGACCGCCTCGGCGATTGCATCGGTCTGCGCCGCGCGGAACGCGGCGACGCGCAGCGCAAGCCGACTGTCGCCGAGCGCCAAGATCTGCGCCGCCAGCAGTCCGGCATTGGTCGCTCCGGCCGCGCCGATGGCGAGCGTTCCGACCGGCACGCCGGCCGGCATCTGGGCGATCGACAACAGGCTGTCGAGGCCTTTCAGCGCGCGGCTCTCGATCGGCACGCCGAGCACCGGAAGCTCGGTCATCGATGCGGTCATGCCCGGGAGGTGGGCGGCGCCGCCGGCGCCGGCGATGATCACTTTCAGCCCGCGCTTCCGTGCGCCGGTAGCGTAGCTGTAGAGGCGCTTCGGGGTGCGGTGAGCGGAGACCACCCGGGTCTCGTAAGGGACTTTGAGCTTGTCCAGCACCGCGGCTGCGTGCTTCAGGGTCGGCCAATCGGAGCGGCTGCCCATGATGATGCCGATGACGGGCTTGGCAACGCTCATCTTGGGCTCATGGGGAGATTCGGGCGGTCGGCGTGAAAGCGCGGGATTATAGGGTCGCGCCCTTGCTTGGCAAGGCGAGTCTCGGGGGACATAGGTCCCCGGGAGGGGCGCAGATACGCTCTGGACGGCTATCGCCGGGTGGCGCACATGAGAAGGATGAGCCAACCAGGCAGACGCGCCGAGACGTTGATGCGGGCATATCTCCTCCTGGTCGCCGTTCTGCTCGTGCCGATCGCGCTCAGCTACGGCATTGCGCCAGCGACCGTGCTTCCCAAGGTTCTCGATATTGCCGTCGCCGGGCCCGATCAGACCCAGATCTTCCGGGCGCTGATGTGCCTTTATCTCGCGGCGTCGATCTTCTGGGCAATCGCCGCGTTCAAGCCGGCCTGGCAGCGCGTCGCGACGATCTGGGCGGTGTTCTTTTGCGTGTCGCTGGCGATCGGGAGGATCGTCAGCCTCGTGCTCGACGGTCGGGCGAGTCCCCTGCTCGATGTCTATCTCGGCCTCGAGATTATCGGCGGGATTCTCGGCCTCGCGGTGCTGGCTTACGCGCGCGACTAGGCGATGATGTCGGGCAGCAGCTGGTCCTCGATGCGGGCGATCTCGTCCTTGAGGTAGAGCTTCTTCTTCTTGAGCCGCTTGAGCTGGAGCGCATCGGCCCGGCCGGATTCCTCGAGCGCGTTGATGGCGCTGTCGAGGTCGCGATGCTCCTGCTTGAGCCTGAGCAGCGTCGTCCGGAGCTCGCGAATCTCCTCGCTCTCCATCGGACGTCCCCTGCTCCTTGCTTGCCCCACGGGACGGGCGGAAGTATCGCGGCGAACCGGCGGCCGCGCAAGGGCTTGCCCGGCCCGGTTCGGGCGCGGCGATTGATTTGGCGCAAGGAGTGACAGGAGACCGCAGGGCAGGATTAGACAAATCGCAAGTGATTTGACATGATACTCGGCCAAGACCAACTGCTATGGAGGTCCGATATGGCGCTTGACGCACACCTCGTTGAGTTGTCTGAGAAGCATCGTGCTCTGGATCGTAAGATCGAAGAAGAGTTGGCTAGACCAACGACGGACGACCTCAGAATCGCCGAATTGAAGCGTCAAAAACTGCGTCTCAAGGATGAAATGGAGCGGCTGAGGCACGAGACGAGCCATTAAGCTCGGACGGCTTTAGCCCGCGCATTTAGCGCTCGAAAGATTCAAAGGCCGTGGGGGTGCAGCGTTATTCGCCTCCCGCGGCCTTTCATTTAGTAGGGGCGCTTCGCTATCGAAGCGATATCCCCAACCAAAGGCGAAGCGGCCGATTGGCCGTGCGGAGGGGAGATGCCTGGCAGAACGGAATTTGGTCGGCGATTGCGGCCGGTGGCTATCGGCGCGGCCCTGGTCCTCGGACTTACGGCGATGCCGGCTGGCGCCGCGCAGAAGGACCTGACCGACAAGGGCAAGGTGCTGGTCGAGCAGAACTGCTCGCGCTGCCACGCCATCGGCAAAGAGGGCGCAAGCACGCATCCTGAGGCGCCGCCGTTCCGCACGCTGTCGAGCCGTTACCCGATCGAGGACCTCGCCGAATCGCTCGCCGAGGGCATCGTCTCGGGCCATCCCGACATGCCGATCTTCGTGTTCAGCGCGACCGACGTCGAGGCGATCATCGAGTATCTCAACTCGATCCAGGATCAGCCTTCGCCGCCCGCGCAACCCGAAGAGCCTGACTAGAGTCCGCTAAGCGTCGGCGGCGCCTTCGGGCCACATCAGCCAATCGCGCGCCGCCTCGACCTCGCCGGGGTGGAAATGCTCGACATCGCAACGGATGAACGGTGCGACCAGGCTCGACCAGAGATGGTGCACGTCGGGATTGGTGACGACGGCGAGCCGGCTGAAGTCGCGTAAATGGCGCAAGCTGAACTTGATGTCGTGCCAGAAGGCGAGCGCGTCCATGCCCTCGAAATCCTCGATCACCTCGAGCACGCGAATTTGGCCGTGACGGGCGATGAACGCGTCGATCTTGCCGGCAACCCGGTCGAACTCCTCGGTCGAGACGCGGCCCGTCAAGACGATCTCGACCGCCTGCGCGTTGTCGTATTCCTTGTAGGAGAGCATGGCGGGTCCGGACGGGATGGGAGGGCGCTCGCCCGGCCATCCTAGTCGGAGCCGCGCGCCGCGCCTAGCCGCCGCAGGCACGACGCGAGATTCGCGCTGGACAAATGTCGCACGGTTGCGGTTTTTCGTTGCCGCGGGGAGGGGGGAACCATGGACCCGACTGAAGCCCAGGAAGGCATTGAGGACGCCGTCAAGGACGCGCGCACGCGCCGGCTTGCGCTCCTCATCGCCGCGCTCGCGGCGCTGCTCGCCATCGTGTCGATGCAGGACGACAACACGGCGCAAGACGCGATCATAAGCAATATCGAGGCGTCCGATCTTTGGTCCTTCTTCCAGGCCAAGACGGCGCGCCAGTTCACGATCGAGCGGGAGAGCGAGGCGCTCAAGGTCGAGCGTGTGGGCGCGCCCCCCGAGAAGCAGGCGGCGATCGACGAACTGCTCAAGGCTTGGGCAGCGAAGAGCGCGCAATACGATTCGGATCCGAACAGCGGCGAGGGCCGCAAGGAGCTGATGGAACGGGCCAAGGCGGCCGAGGCCGATCGCGATCTCGCGCTCGCCGCCAACAACGAGTTCGGCTACGCCTCCGCCGCGTTGCAATTGGCCATCGTGCTCGCATCGGCGTCGATCATCCTCGGCGTCGGCTGGCTCGCGTTCGGCGCGGTCGGGCTCGGCGCCCTGGCAATGGTTTTTGCAGGGCTTGGACTTTTCGCGCCGACCCTGTTGCCGCTCTAGAACTTCACCCCATATTAGGCCCAAGGAACTCAAAAAAGGGCGGCAAGGGACACGCTGTTGCCGCCTTTTTCGCGGCACAATGGCGGCGCTCTACGGGGAGACCACCCATCAAGAAATTCCTCATCACGCTCACTGCCCTCGCGGCCATCGCCTGCGGTGCGGTCTATGTGGTGCTCAGCCCGCCCCGGCCGGTGATCAAGCCGGTGGTGAGCAGAGAGCCCGCGCGCATGCTGCCCTACGAGCAACAGCTTGTGCGGAAGCCCGGGCCGGGCGCCCCGGCGGAAGCAGGCTCGGCCGAAGCGACGCCGGCGAACACGCCGTCCGAGCATGCGGTCGCCCCGGCTGACACGGCGACGGTCAATGCGGCGCCAGAACCTGATGCAAAGGCTCAAGCGAATGCTTCGCAGACGGCACAGCCGCCGAGCGCTGGCGCCGGACAGGCCGCGCCTCCGGCAGAGGACGCCAATGCGAGTAACGATCCGGCGATGACGCCTGACGAAGGCGTCGACCCCTCGGAGCAGGCGGCTATACCGCCCGACGATGGCGCGAGGCCTTATGACAACGGCCAGCGGCCCTACGATGTGACGGCGGTGCCCCCTGGCGCCGCGCCTCAGGGCGGTCCTTATGGCGAGGCGCCGCAAGGCGCCTATGCGCCGCCGCCGCCTCCCCCTTACGCACGGTCGCCACGCGATGGGCTCTATACCGGGCCGCCGCCTGCTCAGGACGCCTATGGCGGTCCGCCGCCGCAAGGCGGTCCGTATGGCGGACCTCCGCCGCAAGGGCCTTACGGCAACGCCCCGCAAGGTCCTTACGGCGATGCATCGCCCGGCCCCTATGGGCCTGATGGCGCGCCGCAAGGCGCCCCGGGGGCACCCCAGGAGGAGTGGGTGATCGTGCTGGCCTCCGGCGCCGGCATGCGGGCGACCGCTACCGACGAGGCGCCGATGCTGTTCGCGTTTCCCTATGGCCGCAATTTGCGGGTGGTCTCGCATTATCAGGATTGGGTCGAGGTGACCGATCCGAAAAGTGCCGCGACCGGCTGGATGAAAGAGGCCGAGGTGTCGCCGATCGCGCCACCCGGAGCGCGGCCGCCGCAGGAGGCCTATGACGAGCAGCCGCAGGACGAGCGGGGCGGCTTCTTCCGCCGCCGCCACGGCGGCCTTGCCGACATGATCAACCGCGCGCTCGGCGGCGGCTTCTAAACCAATCTTGCTGGGTTAGCTAGGCTGGCGGCGAGGCCGCTGGCTGCGTCTCGCCGTGCTCGTGATGATCGTGGGCGTGGTCGTGCCCATTGCCATTCGTGGCGCGGCGGCCGTTGGCGTGGCCGTTCTCGTGATGAGCATGAGCGGCTTCGCCGATCGTCTTGTGGCCTGCAACGCGGAGCTCGCGCTCGACCGCGCTACGCGCCGCGGCGTTCTGAGTGTAGAGCTCCATATGCTCTGAATCTTCCTCGGCCACCGCGGTGAGGGCCTCGTCCATATAGTGCTTGGCGTCCGGGTCGGCCTCGACCTTGCGGACGATGCTCTTCAGATGGAGCCATCGCTTGCTGACGACCACCACCTTGCGCGCGATATCCGCCGCGTAGCGCGTGTAGAACGTGATCGGCGACTCAAGCGGCAGATCGGAGCGGCGGTCGCGGCGGTGCTTGATGCGGAACAGGCCCCATTGCAGGGGATGCATGTCCTCGATCGCCACGGCACTCGAGAACCAGAACAGCACGGGCATCAGCGAGCGGATGTTGATGCCGCTGGCATAGGCGCGGCGGACGATCGTCTCGAGGTGGTCGTCGGTATAGTAGATCCCCCAGGCGGTTTGGTAGGCGCCCTCCCATTGTTCCTTGGTCATCGTCGGGTGGGCGGTGACGACGTGCTCCACGTCGTATTTGTTCATGTCGGGATCCATCCAGACCCCTTTCTCGTGAAGCACCTTGTGGTCCTCCGAGCCCGGCAAAGGCGTGAGCACGAAGAACTCGAGCATATCGAGCGGCAGCTCCCTCTTGATGATCTCCAGATCCTGCCGGATCGAGTCCGGCGTGTCGGCGGGGAAGCCGAGGATGTAGCCGGCGTAGGTGATGATGCCGACCCGTTTCCATTCGAGCAGCATCTTGCGATATTCGGTGATCTTGTTCTGCCGCTTTTTGGCGGCGATCAAATTCGCGGGGTTGATGTTCTCGAGCCCGATGAACACGCGGGTGACGCCGGCGCGCTTCGATTTGTCGATGAAGTTTTCGATCTTGTGACACAACGTGTCGACCTGGATCATGAAGCGGACGTCCATGCCGTCCTCTTCGCGCAGCTTGATGATCCGGTCGTAGATCGATTCCCAATCCTTGTTGCGGGCGAAGTTGTCGTCGGTGATGAAGAAGCGCTTGACCCCTTGAGCCCAATTCATGCGGATGATCTGCTCGACGCTGTCGGCGGAGCGATAGCGGGACTTGCGTCCTTGCACATTGATGATGGTGCAGAAGGAGCACTGGAACGGGCAACCGCGACCGGCGTCGAAACTCGTCGTGGTTCCGATCGTCCGCTTGATGAAGTCGAGCGGAAGGAAGGGCGGCGAGGCGATGTTGCCGATGTCCGGCAAGTGCTTCATGTGATCGTAGAGCGGACGAAGCTCGCCGCGCGAGGCGTCGAGCAACATCTCGTCGAGGCCTTCCTCGGCCTCGCCCGCGTAAATCGAAATGCCGAGATCCTGCGCGGCTTTGATGTCAGCCGGGATCTCTTTCAACATGGCCAGGCAACCGGAGACATGGAAGCCGCCGAGCACCACTTGGACTCCCGCCTCGCGCAACGGGCGCGCGATATCCACGGCGCGGGGGAATTCGTTCGACTGCACGCCGATAATCCCGACCAGACCGAGACCGCCGTTTTCGGCGATGCGGCGAGCAATCGCGCGGGTGCGTACGCGCGTGTTGGTCTCGTCCATGGCGTAGACGTCGATCGGCAGGTCGGGGCCAAATAGCTGTCGCTCGGCTGCGCCCTTGGCGAGGCTAAAGACGGCGGCGAGCGAGTTCGACGGCATGGTCGAACGCAACCACTGAACGACATAACCGTCGTCGTCGTAATGCGACGGCTTGATGAGGAACAGCTGGAATCGCCGGCCGGTCGGTCGCGCTTTGCTGAGCATCCCTCGATCCCTGGAGAACAATCGCCGCGAGAGCCTACTCGACGCCCGCGCGTTTTGCCCCCCGTTGAGCGCTTGCCGGTCTGGCGCCCATACCCCCGAAACTGCCGGATGGCCCAAGCACCTCTGAGCGCTTGGCCACGTTATCGTTAGGACTCAACCACATTCCGAACCGGGGGTCCAATCAATAGGGCCTTGAGTTGCAGGCTCGAATACTAGGTTTGAGGCGGATTTTCCCCCAAATCGTGCGCCTCGCCGAAATCGGCGATGTCCTTGGCGAGGAAATAATTGAGCATGGTGCGGATGGTGGCGATCACCGCGAGCTTAGAGATGTCCTCCCAGGTGGGCGCTACCGCGGTGCGCACCAGGTCGGCAGCAAGCGCAAATTCCAGCCCAAGCAGAATCCAGGTGGCGAATCTCAGCCAGATCTCGCGGCCCTGCAACTCGCCGGCGCCGCCTTTGACGGCGACCGCCAGCACGCTGACGAACGCCTGGAGCGCGCCCAAGGTCACGACGATCACGGCGCCGGCCTCGATGACAAGCGCGATATAGCTCGCGATCTCGCCGAACTGAGCTTCGAGTGAGACAGGCGTCATCCCCAACCCCCGATTTAGATTGGCGCGAAGCTCGCGTCATACGCAAGGGCCGAAATCGGCACAACCTTGCTATCGGCGGCGGCACTCCTCATATCGCCTATTGACGTCTGAGTGGGCCGGTGCCGAGGGGCTCATCCAGCAGCTAGGAGACATGAAAATGCAATTGATGCGATTTGTGGCCGTCTCGGCGGCCGCGTTTGTTGGACTGTGCGCCGGGCTCGTTCCGGCATCAGCCCTGACCCCCGGACCGGTTGCGCCTTTGGCCAAGACGGCGCCGAGCGCCGTGGTCGAAGCCGACTATTATTGCGGGCCCGGCTGGTATCTCGACCGCTGGGGCAATTGCCGACCCTACGGTTACGGCTACGGCTATGGCTGGTACGGCTACGGCTTCCCCTATTACCGCTACCACCATTACAACTACGACCACGATCACTTCCGCTACAAAAACTACGGCTACAAAAACTACGGTAACAACAACTTCAGATACAAAGGCGGCAATGGTCACGGCCACGGCCATGGAGGCAACAACTACAAGAAGTTCAGCGGCGGCGGATTTGGCGGCAACGTCTACGGCCGCAGCTTTAGCGGGAACGGTGGTCATGGCGGTACGGAGGCCATGGCAACGGAGGTCATGGCAACGGTGGCCATGGCGGACATGGTGGTCACGGCGGCCACGGCGGACACGGGCACTAATCAGCCCGGCCTGCGAGACGAAGCTCTGATCAGCGAGCGGCGCTAGAACGCTTAGGCGTTCTTCGCCAGCTCGCGCAGCTTGAATTTCTGGATCTTGCCGGTCGAGGTCTTGGGCAGATCGACGAACACGACGTGGCGCGGGCATTTGTAGCGGGCGAGGTTGTCGCGGCACCAGGCGATGATCTCATCAGCGGTCGCAGTCGCGCCCGGCCTGAGCTCGACGAAGGCGCACGGCGTCTCGCCCCATTTCGCGTCTTGCTTGGCGACCACCGCCGCGGCGGCGACCGCCGGGTGCTTGTACAGAACGTCCTCGACCTCGATCGATGAGATGTTCTCGCCGCCCGAGATGATGATGTCCTTGGAGCGGTCCTTGAGCTGGATGTAGCCGTCGGGGTGCAGCACGCCGAGATCGCCGGAATGGAACCAGCCGCCGGCGAAGGCGGCCTCGGTCGCCGTCTCGTTCTTCAGATAGCCTTTCATCACGATATTGCCGCGGAACATGACCTCGCCCAGCGTCTCGCCGTCGGCGGCGACCTTCTCCATGGTCTCGGGGTGCATCACGGTCAGGTCCTCGAGCGCGTGATAGCGCACGCCCTGGCGGATGCGCTTGGCGAGCCGGTCCTCCTCGGGCAGCTCGTCCCAGGCGGGGTGCCACTCGTTCAGCGTCGCCGGCCCGTAGGTTTCGGTCAGCCCGTAGAGATGGGTGAGCTCGAAGCCGGCCTCGTCCATCTTGGCGAGCACGGCGGCGGGCGGCGGCGCTGCCGCGTGGTTGAAAGCAACGCGCTGGTCGAACGGGCGGCGCTCCTCCTCGGTTGCGTTGAGTAGAGCCGACATGACGAAGGGCGCTCCGGAAAGGTGCGTCACCCCGTGCTTGGCGATTGCCTCGTACATCTGCTTGGCGCGAACCGAGCGCAGGCACACATGCGTGCCCGCCAGGAGGCTGATCGTCCACGGGAAGCACCAGCCGTTGCAGTGGAACATCGGCAGCGTCCAAAGATAGATTGGGTGCTGGCCCATGCCGGTGGCAAGCGTGTTGGCGTAGCACATCAGCGCCGCGCCGCGATGATGGTAGACCACGCCCTTGGGGTTGCCGGTCGTGCCGCTCGTATAGTTCAGCGAGATGGCGTTCCATTCGTCGGACGGCATCGACCAGCGATAGTCCGGATCGCCGCCGGCGATGAAGTCCTCGTAGTCGAGATTGCCGAGCCGCGTTCCTTCGACCCCGCATTGCATGTCGCGATAGTCGATCAGGAGCGGCTTCACCTTGGCCTGCTTCAGCGCCTGCTTGAGGACGGACCCGAACTCGGTGTCGCCGATCAGCACCTTGCTGCCGGCATGGTCGAGCATGAAGGCGACGGCGTTAGCATCGAGCCGGGTATTGATGGAGTGGAGCACGCCGCCGGCCATCGGCACGCCGTAATGCGCCTCGAGCATCGCCGGCGTATTGGCGAGCATGACCGAGACGGTGTCGCCGTCGCCAACGCCCTCCGAGGCGAGCGCAGAGGCGAGCTTGCGGGTCCGGGCATAGAACGCCGCATAGGAGCTGTGCTCGCTGCCGTGGATGATGGCGGTATGGCCGGGGTGGACCTGAGCCGCGCGCTCGAGGAACACAAGCGGGGTCAGCGGCTGGTAATTGGCCGGGGTCTTGTCGAGGCCGGTGTCATACGGATTGGCCATTGCTTGGCCGTCTCTTCGGGCGCGCTTCCTGATCGCACCCTAGCGAAGGCCACAGCCAATCGGCAATCGGAAAGCAGATCTCAGAGTCAGAACCGAAGCTCTGCACTTTGAGCGGACGCCTGTTGCGTCCGCAACCAGGATCAGTTGTGCGAATAGTAGGCGAGCGCTCCGGCGAAGCCGACGAACACAACGATCACCAGGCCAAGATAGGCAATTTCGATCGAGCTCATGATACCCCTCGCGAGAAAGACGAAGACACGTCATTTCACGCGCGGGCGATGAGGCTGCTTTGACGATAGTCAAACTCTGCGCTGACTTGCGTCAGTCGGAGGTGGCGTCGGTTCGCTTGAAGTCCTTGAGCTTGGCGAACACCGAGTCGATGTCGGGCGTCTCTTCCTCCTCGTCGGGAGCATTCATGGCGGCGCGCGCCTCCTGCGCCAACGCGGTCGCCATCGGCCGCTCGGGCTCGGGCGGCGGCGATAAGGCAATGCTCTCCTCGGCCGGGAGCAGCGTGCCGGCCTTGGGCGGCTCGACGATGCCGGACTCCTTGCGATCGCGGTCGAGCCGCGCCGCGGCCTTCTTCACCTCGGCGTCGAGGTCGATCTGCGAGCAGAGCCCGAGCGTCACCGGGTCCTGCGCCTGCAGGTTCGGCGAGTTCCAATGCGAGCGCTCGCGGATGGCGAGGATGGTCGGCTTGGTGGTGCCGACCAGCCGCATCACTTGGGAATCCTTGAGCTCGGGATGATTGCGCAGCAGCCAGAGGATGGCGTTCGGGCGGTCCTGGCGGCGCGACACCGGCGTATAGCGCGGGCCGCGCTTGGTCTTGACCTCGGGCACCTCGACCTTCGGCTCCGAGAGCTTCAGGCGGTGCGAGGAATCGTCCTCGGCGGCGGCGATCTCCTCGCGGCTGAGCTGGCCTGACGAGATCGGGTCCATGCCCTTGATGCCGTGCGCAACGTCGCCGTCGGCGATGCCCTTCACCTCGAGCACATGCAGCCCGCAGAACTCTGCGATCTGGTCGAAGGTGAGCGAGGTGTTGTCGACCAGCCAGACGGCGGTCGCCTTGGGCATCAGGGGGGCACGGTCCATGGGTGTTCTGACCTTAAGAGGATAGCGGCGGGCTTCCGCCCCTTCGGCGAAAGCTCAAAACCGAAATCAGATGAAGGGGAATGGACCCCTATATAGGGTCTGCCGCCCTATTAGGCAATTGCTTCCTAGGTTTTAAGCGATGGAACCGCGGCTTTTTTTGCGGGTTCTCTGCTGGTGAGGAATTCATCAGCCTACATCATCGAATGGAGGGGGAGCATGTCGAAGCGAGGCTTGGCATCGAGGTTGGCGTGGGCCGGTGGCGCGGCGGCGATGGTGTTGGCATTCGCGCCGTGCACTGCGTGGGCAAAATGCAGCGTGGACGCCAAGGTGCCGGAAGTGCACAGGATCGACGGTGTACGCACTCTGGTCGGGTATGGATCGCGTGGATCCGACTGCCACGAGAGAAAACTATTGACCGTCCAGCTCCGGCAGGACCGGAGGTGGTGGCCCGACAAAACGTTGGCGGAGATAAAATTCACCTTCAGCAATGGACGACTGGCGGTGAAATACCGCTGCAACGGTGCGGGGGTAAAGAGCGTGTTCACCAAGGCTTGGCTTCAGGGTGAAACCCCGGTCCAGTCGCCCGCCAAGGGATTCGACGCTTGCGGCTAGGTCTTGCCCTTATTTCACCACCAGCACGATCTTGCCGACATGCTCGGGATCGTCGATGCGCCGGTGGGCGCCGGAAGCGTCTTCGAGCTTGAAGGTCGAGTTGATCACCGGCTTGAGCTTGCCCTCGGCGATCAGCGGCCAGATGCGCTGCTCGATGGCGCTCGCCATGCGCTGCTTGGCGTCACCGCTTTGCACGCGGAGCGTCGAGCCGGTGAGGGTGAGCCGCCGCAGCATCAGCCGCATCAGGTCGATCTCGACCTTGGCGCCTTTGAGGAAAGCGATCTGCACGATGCGGCCTTCAAGCGCCGCGGCCTTCAGGTCGCGCTCGATATAGTCGCCGCCGACCATATCGAGAATGACGTCGGCGCCATGGCCGCCAGTCGTCTCGCGCACCACCTCGACGAAATCCTCCTCATGGTAGTTGACCGCGCGCACCGCGCCGAGCGCCTCGCAGGACTTGACCTTCCAGGCGCTCCCGACCGTCACCATGACTTTGGCCCCAAGCGCGGTCGCCATCTGGATCGCGGTCGTGCCGATGCCGCTCGCGCCGCCATGCACCAGCAGCCATTCGCCGGGTTTTAGCGCGGCGCGCTCGAACACATTGTGCCAGACGGTGAACACGGCCTCGGGCAGTGCGGCGCTCTCGACCACCTTCAGGCCTTGCGGGACCGGTAAGCTCGCCATCTCCGGTGCCGCGCAATATTCAGCGTAGCCGCCGCTGCTGACGAGCGCGCACACGGAATCGCCCAACTGGAACCGCGTGACGCCGGAGCCGAGCGCTACGACCGTGCCGGCAACCTCCATGCCGAGGATGTCCGACGCGCCTTTCGGCGGCGGATAGAGACCCTGGCGCTGGAGCACGTCGGGACGGTTGATGCCGGCGGCCGCGACCTCGATCAGCACCTCGCCTGGCCCTGGCTCGGGAACGGGCCGCTCGACCGGGATCAGCACTTCGGGCCCGCCCGGCTCGCGCGCGACAATGGCAGTCATGGTCTTCGGCAGCATCATCATCTCTCTCTCACGTCATGCCCGGGCTTGACCCGGGCATCCAGGGCGACGAAACATAGAGCAAGCGGCTCTGGATCGCCGGGTCAAGCCCGGCGATGACGTAAGAGATGGGATGAGGCAGGGCTAAATTGCGCGCATGGACACCGACGACATTGCACCGCTACCCAAGAAGCCAAAGCGCTACGAGCTTGGCCAGGATCTGAGCAAGCTGTCGGTCGGCGAGCTCAAGGCCTTGATCGAGGACCTCAAGGGCGAGATCGCCCGGGTCGAGGCGACGCTTGGCGCCAAGCAGTCCTCGAAAAGCGCGGCAGAGGCGGCTTTCAAGCGCTGAGCATCGCGCGTCCTCACAGTTCCTTTAGGTAAACCCCGGCTTAGCGTTAACCGGTTCTTAGGACTTTCGCGTTAGGGTTCTCGTCATCCAGTCCTCTGGATCTGAGTGGCCTGTCCACTCTGTTTGACGCCTCCCTGTTAACTTCCTGAGCCGCCCTATGGCGGCTCTTTTTTTGCCTAATTCACGGGATTTAACCTTTGCTAACGGAAGGCGACGACGAGCCTTCCGCATGGCATAGTATGCCGCCGGCACGAGAGTAGACGGGAGTGGGGCCGATGGCGGGGAGATCCAAGAGCGGGGATCGTGACGAAAACGTTACGGTCTCCTTTGGCGCGAAGTTCGCGCGGTCAGATCAGTTCAAGACCGTGTTCCGCGAGGGCATGGCGCTGGTCGAGGCGGCGGCAACCTATCTCGACGGCGACGGGCGAAAAGAGGCGCGCAAGCTTAGGCCGCCCCATTCGCTCGCTTATGCCACCGAGAGCATGCGGCTCACCACGCGGCTGATGCAGCTCGCCTCGTGGCTGTTGATCAGGCGCGCCGTCAGCGAAGGCGAGCTCACCCAAGAGCAGGCCATCGAGGAGCAGCGCAAGATCAAGCTTCCGGTTGCCGGCGGCGATCAGCCGACGCGCGAGCTCGGCCAGTTGCCGCCCCGCTTGCGCGAGCTGATCGAGCAGAGCGTCAAGCTCCAGGAGCGGGTGGTGCGCCTCGATCACATGCTCGATTTGAAGGAGCTGCCGCTCGGGAGCGAGGTCGACAGTCCGTTCGAGACGCAGCTGTCGCGCTTGCGCGCCGCGTTCGGCCCGCAGGAATAGCGTCCCACTTAATCGTGTCATTGCCCGGCTTGACCGGGCAATCGAGTAAGCGTTGTGGACAACTGAGTAAGGCCGGGAATACTGGATTCCCGCTTTCGCGGGAATGACAGTGCGATGGCTATTTGAGGAAGCCTTCGTATTTCCGCTTGAAGCGCGTCAGGCGTCCGCCGCGGTCCATCAGATGATGGCTGCCGCCGGTCCAGGCCGGGTGCGTCTTCGGATCGATATCGAGCTTCAGCGTGTCGCCCTCCGACCCATAGGTCGAATAGGTCGTGAACTCGGTGCCGTCGGTCATCACCACCTTGATGCGGTGATAATCGGGATGAATTTCCTTTTTCATGGCTCCAGCCTTGTAAATTCGGGAGATTTCTTGGGCCGAGCCTATAGAGCAAGTTCTGAGCTGGCACAAGACTGCGCCGGAAGGGCGCGGTAAACGGCACTTCCCGTCGCGGGCCTCCGCCCTTAAAGTCCGCTCCCTGAAAAACTCGCTGGGCCGATCGTGCAACTCGCAACACCAAAAACTGACGGCGCCGAACGCCGGGGGCATGGGTCTGCCCACGGCCCGGCTGAGCCCGAGGGAGACAAGCGCGCCCCGCTTGGCCCGCTGATCGCGCTCAGGCCGTATCTCCTGCGTCACAGGGGGATGCTCGGCGCGGCGCTGCTCGCGCTGCTGGTCTCGGCCGCCGCCACGCTCGCCGTGCCGCTCGCCGTGCGACGCATGATCGATCTCGGCTTCTCCGGCGTCGATCCCAGTCTCATCGACAAATATTTCATCACCCTGGTCGGCGTCGGCCTCGTGCTGGCGCTCGCCAGCGCCGCGCGGTTCTATTGCGTCAACTGGCTCGGCGAGCGGGTGGTCGCCGATATCCGCCGCGACGTGTTCAAGCATCTCACCGGTCTGAGCCCCGCCTTCTACGAGGTGTCGCATTCCGGCGAGGTGATGTCGCGGCTGACCGCCGACACGACGCAGATCAAGGCCGCGGCGAGCACGGTGATCTCGCAGGCGCTGCGTAATCTGCTGGTGCTGATCGGCGCGACCGCGATGATGGTGGTGACGAGCCCCAAGCTCTCTTTGGCCGTGGTCGTCGCCATTCCGGTCATCATGCTGCCGCTCGTCGGCTACGGACGCGCGGTGCGGGCGAAGTCGCGCGAGGCGCAGGACACTCTGGCGCAAGCTTCGGCCTATGCGAGCGAGAGCCTGAGCCAGGTCAGAGTGCTGCAAGCGTTCACCCATGAGAAGGCAGCCGGGGCGCGGTTCGGCGAGGCGGTCGAGCGGTCGTTCACCGCAGCCAATGCGCGGGCGAAGTCGCGCGCGGGGCTCACGGCGATCGCCATCTTCCTGGTGTTCGCTTGCGTGGTCGGTGTGCTCTGGTACGGCGCGCAGGATGTGCTGTCTGGGACTATGACCGGCGGCCGGCTCGGCCAGTTCGTGCTTTATGCGCTGCTTGCCGCAGGCGCCGTCGGCGAGCTCAGCGAGGTGTGGGGCGAGATCAGCCAGGCGGCCGGCGCGGCCGAGCGCTTGAGCGAGCTGCTGCAGGTCCAGTCGGAGATCAAATCTCCGGCGCATCCGAAGGCGCTGCCCACCCCGCCGCGGGGCGAGATCGCCTTCGCCAACGTCTCCTTCTCCTATCCGCTGCGGCCGGAGGCGAACGCGCTCGATCGGGTGAGCTTCGCCGTCAAGCCCGGCGAGCGGATCGCCATTGTCGGCCCGTCGGGCGCCGGCAAGACCACGATCTTCGCGCTCCTGCTCCGCTTCTACGATGCCGACGCCGGCAAGGTCGAGATCGACGGCGTTGCCGTCGACGAGGCCGATCTCGCAGCGCTCCGCGCGCGCTTCGCGCTCGTGCCGCAAGAGACCACGCTGTTCGCCGACACCATCGCCGCCAATATCGCCTATGGCGCCGAGCGCGCGAGCGGCAGCGAGATCGAGGACGCCGCCAAAGCCGCCTTCGCGCATGATTTCATCGCCGCGTTGCCGCTGGTTACGCGACCATGCTGGGCGAGGGCGGCGTCACGCTCTCGGCCGGGCAGCGCCAGAGGATCGCGATCGCGCGCGCGGTGCTGCGCAACGCGCCGATCCTATTGCTCGACGAGGCGACCAGCGCGCTCGATTCCGAAAGCGAGACTCTGGTGCAGCGCGCGCTCGACAAAATCATGCAGGGCCGCACCACGCTCGTCATCGCCCATCGGCTGGCGACCGTGATCAACGCCGACCGCATCCTGGTGTTCGACCGCGGCCGGCTCGCCGAGGAGGGCACGCATCAGAGCCTGATCGCTCGCGGCGGCCTGTACACGCGCCTCGCCGAATTGCAATTCGCCCCTGACGCCGCCGAGTAAATTTGGCCTGAGCGCTGAGGCAAACTCCATCCCTCCCCTTGATGGAGAGGGTGGGCTCTACCCGGCGCGCTATGCGCGCCGACTTCCCCGCAAGGGGCGAGGAAATGAATCCGCGACGTGGAGGCTAGCGCTCGGTGAGCTTGAGCTCGATGCGGCGGTTCTTGGCGAAGGCCTCGTCGCTGGTCGCCGGGTCGATCGGCTGGAATTCGCCGAAGCCTGCCGCCACCAGATGCTCCGGCTCGATCCCGTCCTGCATCAGATAGCGCACCACCGAGATCGCACGCGCGCTCGACAGCTCCCAGTTCGAGGGGAACTCAACCGTGGCGATGGGATGGATGTCGGTATGACCGTCGACCCGCATCACCCAGGCGATGTCGGGCGGGATCTTGGCCTCGACCTGCTTCAGAGCGTCGGCAAGCTTGTCGAGCTGGGCGGTCGCGCCGGGCTTCAGCTCGGCCGAGCCCGAGTCGAACAGGACGTCCGAGGGGAACACGAAGCGGTCGCCGACCACCTCGAAATCGGCGCGGTCGCCCAGAACCTCCTTCAGCTTGCCGAAGAAGTCCGAGCGGTAGCGGGCAAGCTCCTGCACCTTCTTGGCGAGCGCCACGTTCAGCCGCTGGCCGAGATCGGCGATCTTCGCCTGGCTGTCCTTGTCCTTGGCTTCGGAGGCATCGAGCGCTTCCTGCAAGGAGGCGAGCTGGAGGCGGAGCGCCGCCAGCTGCTGGTTCAACAGCTCGACCTTGGCGAGCGCGTCGTTGGTGATCTTCTTCTGCGTGTCGAGCTCGCCGCCAAGCGCGTGGGCCTTGTCCTCGGCGCCTTGCGTCTTGCCGCCGGCATCGCCGAGCAGCCCGGTCAGGCGCGCATTCTCCTTGTCCTTGTCGCCGAGCGTGGCTTGAAGCGCGGCCAGCTCGTCATCGGTCGACTCCTTCTTGGAGCGCTCGAGCGCCAACAGCTCGGTCAGCTCCGAGAGCTGCCGGTTGAGGCGCGACAGCATGGTGTCCTTGCCGCTCGCCGCCTGCGAGACGAAGTAGTTGGTGAGCATGAACAGCGACATGAGGAAGGTCACCACCAGCAGCAGGGTGGACAGCATGTCGACGAAGCCAGGCCAATAATTCGCCTGGTAGCGGCCCCGGCGGGCGCGGGCGAGGGCCATCTAGCTTCGCTCCTCGCGCACCGGCATTTTCGACTTGTCGGTGATTTGCCTGAGCACGTCGGCAAGCTCATGCTGCTGCTGGGCCTGCTCGTCGGCCCATTCGCGCACCACCTTCTGCTCGGCGCGCATCTGGCGGATCAGCTTGTCGACGCCTTGCGCCAGGTCCTTCACCGCGTCGCCGGTATTGTCGTTCAGCACCCTGAGCTCGACCTTCTCGCTCAGATCGGACAGCGAGCGCTGCATGTCCATCAGCGCGAAGCGCATTTGCGGGGGAATGGCTGCGGCGGTCGCGGCGTCGGCCGGCTGGAGCTCGGTGATGCCCGACAGCCAATCTTCGAGCTCGTTGTAGAAGCGCCCCTGCGCGTGGCCGGCCTGGAGGTCGAGGAAGCCGAGGATCAGCGAGCCGGCGAGACCGAACATGGAGCACGAGAAAGCCGTGCCCATGCCCTTGAGCGGCCCGGCGAGACCTTCCTTCAGCTGATCGAACAGCATCACGTTCTCGCCCGAACCCGTGTCGAGAGCGCCGATCGTGGCGCCGACCGAGCTGACCGTCTGGAGCAGGCCCCAGAACGTGCCGAGCAGGCCGAGAAAGACGAGCAGGCCGACCAGATAGCGCGTGGTCTCGCGCTGCTCATCGAGGCGGGCGGCGACCGAGTCGAGCAGGGAGCGCATCGATCCGGTCGCGAGCGAGAGATGCCCGGTGCGGTCGCGCAGCATGGTGGCCATCGGCGCGAGCAGAACGGGCGTGGTCTTCTCGGCGGTGATGCCGGGATCTGCGATGCGGAAATTATTGACCCAGTTGATCTCGGGATAGAGCCGGAGCACCTGACGGAAGGAGTAGACGATGCCGACCAGGAGCACGCCGATGATCAGCCCGTTCAACCCGGGATTGGCCATGAAGCTGTGGCGGAGTTGCTGGGTCTGGCCGTCGAGGATGATGGCCAGCAGCGCGGCAAGGATCAAGAACAGCGTCATCCGCCACAGGAAGACCTGCGGGCGCGTGAGCTTGACCTTGTAGACTGGCGGGGCCATCGGCTTTCGTCGTGAATCGGGCGTTTCGCGCCGGGGCGAGATTAGCCGAATAGTTTGACAGGCAAAACGGCAACCTTAGGGCGCGCGGACCAGAACCCGTCAGTTCGCGGCCGGTTCCGCCTTGTCATACCGAGCCGTCAGGGCTTGGGCGAGGCCGCGCCTCTCGCTTTGACCTCACCCGGCAAGCCCTTGAGCAATTTGAGCAGGTTGCGCTGAATGGTCTCGTTGCCGGCAACGACGCTGCCAGTGTCGAGCATGCGCTCCTTGCCGTCGGCGTCGGTCACGTAGCCGCCCGCCTCGCGCAATATGACAATGCCGGCGGCGATGTCCCAGGGGCGCAAATTGCGCTCCCAGAAACCGTCGAGCCGGCCAGCAGCCGTCCAGGCGAGGTCGAGCGCGGCGGCGCCCATGCGCCGCACCCCGGCTGATGCCGTCATGACCAAGCCAAGCTCCTTGAGGAAGAGGTCGTGGTCGGGGCGTCCGCTATGCGGGATGCCGGTGCCGATCACCGAGGCCGATAGCTCGGTCCTGGCGGCGACGCGCAAGCGGCGGCGGTCGTTGAGATAGGCGCCCTTGCCCCGCTCGGCGGTGAAGGTCTCCTGGTTGGCGGGACTGAAGATCAGCCCGGCCACCAGCTCGCCGTCACGCTCGAGCGCGATCGAGATGGCGAAGATCGGGATGCCGTGCAGGAAGTTGGTGGTGCCGTCGAGCGGATCGACGATCCAGCGATGGGTGCGGTCGGCGCCCTCGATCGCGCCGCGCTCCTCCATCAGGAAGCCGTAGCCTGGCCGCGCGTGGGTCAGCTCCTGAAACAGGATCTCCTCGGCGCGGTGGTCGGCGGCGCTGACAAAATTCGATGGGCCCTTGAGCGAGACCTGAAGCTGCTCGACCTCGCCGAAATCGCGCGCGAGGCTCCGCCCTGCCTTACGGGCGGCGGCGAGCATCACGTTCATCAGCGCTGAGGCGGGCATGGTGTTCGCGTCACATCCATTGTCATGCCCGCGTAAGCGGGCATCCAGTAATCCACGAGATCGTGGCTTGATAATTTGCGCGCTGTTTACTGGATGCCCGCTTTCGCGGGAATGACAGTCGCACGCAATGCGTCACTCGGCGCGGCGGACGTAAGTGAGCTCGTTGGTGTCGACCACCACGCGCTCGCCGGCCGAGATGAATGGCGGCACCAGGATGCGCACGCCGTTCTCGAGCTTGGCAGGCTTGTAGGAGGAGGCGGCGGTCTGGCCCTTCACTACGGGATCGGCCTCGACCACTTCGAGCGTGACCTGGCCCGGCAGCGAGATGCCGATCGGCCGTCCCTCGTGACTCTCGACCGTCACCGTCATGCCGTCCTGGAGGAAGGCGGCGCGCTCCTCGAGGAAGTCGGTCGGGATCTGGATTTGGTCGTAAGTGTTGACGTCCATGAAGGTGAGCATGTCGCCCTCGGCAAACAGGAACTGATAGTCCTTCTGCTCGAGCCTGACGCGCTCGACCGTCTCGGAGGAGCGGAAGCGCTCGTTGAGCTTGGTGCCGTCGATCGCGTTCTTGAGCTCGACCTGGGCGTAAGCCGGCCCCTTGCCGGGCTTCACCGCCTGAGTCTTGACCGCGACCCACAGCGTGCCCTTGTGCTCAATCACATTGCCCGGGCGAATCTCGTTGCCATTGATTTTCATGGAATGCCTTGAGGATAATCCGGATCGCCGCCTTTTAAGGCGCTAAGGCCCCACCGCTGTCAAGGTGCCTCGCTCAATCGGAGAGGCGGCCATTGCGCCAGCCGTCGGCATCCTTCTCGGCTTCGGCGCGCTGCTCCTTGGTGAGCTTGGCCAGCATCAAATCCAAGGTGAAATCGCTCACGCCCGCGCCGCGCGCCAGGAGGTGCCATTTGGCGGCCTGCACGGGGTCGGCCTTCACCACCACGCCATTGGCATAGAGCCGGGCGAGGCGGTTCTGGGCGATCGGGTTGCCCTGCTCGGCGGCCTGGCGGAACAGCTTGGCGGCGCGCGTCTCATCGGCGGCCACGCCTTCGCCCTTGAACAGCATCACGCCGTACTCGACCTCGGCTTCCGGCAAGCCGTCCTCGGCCGCCTTGCCGATCCACTCGGCGGCCTTCGCCTTGTCGATCGGCACGCCGCGGCCGAATTGATAGAAGGCGCTGAGATCGTATTCGGCTTGGGCGTTGCCGCCGGCGGCCGATTTCTGCATCCACTCCGCGGCCTTGGCCTCGTCCTGGGGCCGGCCTTTGCCGTTCAGATAAATCAGCGCGAGGTTGTATTGCGCCGACGCATTGCCGGCCTGGGCGGCGCGCTCGAACAGATCGGCGGCGATGCGAAGGTCCTTCTTCACACCACGCCCCTCGGCGACCAGCGCGCCGAGCGAGAATTGCGCATTGGCGTCGCCGAGATCGGCGGCCTTGGCATAGTTGTCGGCGGCCTTGCCGAAATCCTGCGCCACGCCGAGGCCTTCCTCGTAGATCTCGCCCATCAGCGTGAAGGCCTCTTTTGAGCCTTGCGCGGCTTCCTGCTCGGCGAGCTTGAGCGCGGTCAGATAGCGCCCCTGGAAATAGGCGGTGTAGGACGGACTTTCCGCGGCCCGCGCGGCGTACGGGGCGAGCAGCAGCGCGAACGCCGTGGCGAGCAAGCCCCGCCGCGCCAGGAGCACGATCACGCAGCCCTCCTGACGCGGGAGATCGCGGAGGCGATCGCGGCAATGCGGCTGACCGCATCGTCCTCCTGCCAGATCAGCTTGGAGGGCGCGACGAAATCGGCGCCGAGCGAAGCAAACCGCTCCGCCGCATCAACGGCGTCGATATCGAAGACGACGCAGGGCACCACGAAGATCTCGGCCCACCAGGCGATCAGCTCGGCACAGCGATCGATGCCGTCGATGTCGCCCGGTGAGCTCGGGGCGAAGCCGACATAATCGGCGCCGAGCTCGGCAAGCTCCATCGCCTCGTGGCGCTCGAGCCCGCAGCCGACGCCAATGCTCGCCGCGCTGCCAAGCAGGGCACGGGCGGTTCGATACAGCTCGGGGTCGGCCGGAAGATGCACGCCGTCGGCGCCAAGCCGCATGGCAAGCTCGGCGTCGCCGTCGATGAGGCAGGCAGCGCCGGCCCCTTGCACCAGGTCGATCAGCCGGTCGGCATGGGGCTCGTCGATGCCGCGCCCGTCGCGGCCGAGCAACACGCAAGCGGCGTCCGCAGCGGCGAGCGCTTGGGCGAGCTCCGCTTCGAGCTTTGCCGTGGGCTCGCCTGGAAGCTGCAAGTAGAGCCGGCACCTAGGCTTGACTTCAGCCATAATCGGGGGCTCTCGCCGCCTCCATGCACGTTGACGATACGTTAACAGCGCCCGTCTCAAATCACAGGCCTCGCGGCGCTGTCAATCGGCGGGGCTGGAACCAATGAGAGAGGTTCGTTGTTGTTGAACATTTGGCGTAATGTGACCACATTATCGTCAGACCGCTGTTTCAGACAGCGAACGTGCCACTTCGCTGGCATGGAGCGGCGGGCCGAGCGGGGAGGGCCAGCAGCGCGATGACTCAACCTGAAGCTCTGCAGCAGGCTACGGAGCGGCTTGATGTCGCTCTGGACGACCTCGAAGGCTTCTTGCGCGGCATTTTCGCCGAGGGCGAAGGCGGCAATTCGATCGCCGAGCTGCGCGAGCAGGTCCGCTTCCTGACCGAGGAGCGCGAGCGGTTGCGGCTCGACCTCGACGCCGAGAAAAACCACGTGCGGCGGCTGAAGGCCGCCAACGACGAGGTCTCCGGCCGGCTCGAGACCGTTATGATGACGCTCAAGGACATGATGCCGGCGGTGCCGGGGTAGAGCGTGGAAGGCGGGGGTTCGCATGGGTCAAGTCAGCGTCACGTTGAACGGCCGAACCTATCGGCTGGAATGCGGCGAAGGCGAGGAGACGCATCTCATCGCGCTCGCAGAATATCTCGGCTCTCATGTCGATACGATGCGGCGTAAATTCGGCCAGGTCGGCGACGACCGGTTGATCCTGATGGCCTCGCTCGTGGTTACCGACGAGCTGTGGGAGCTCAGGCGCCAGGTGCAGGAGATGAAATCGACGCTCGCCGAAGCGCGCCGCGACCGCTCGGTCGCCGACGAATCGGTCAAGAGTACGCAAGCCGATCTCGCCGCCCGCGTCAGCGCCGCCGCCGACCGGCTGGAGATGTTAAACGAGGGCTTCGGCAACCAGGCGGGGGCAGCGACCCCTCCGACAACGCGACGTTAGTCGCCTTTATAGATTTGCTTCGCTATAGTCCGACTCGGCGGGCTGCGAGGTGCGTTAGGAGCACAATTCCCAGGGCCCTATAAGATCCAATGGGAGCCGACCCTGACGAGGACCGTGGTCTCCGTCACTTGGCGCCCACCTACATTAGTAGGGACACCGGGATCTTAGCTCCGACGGCCATCGTGGCCTCGCCTCCTCTCTTTAAGAGAGGGTCTGCATGGTCGCGATTATGCTTTGGGGCGAACCGCCTGCCTCGATCCGCTCCACCCGCAAAGCTGGCGATACGGCTTCCGATTCGCTATGCAGCCTATTGGATCTTTGAACCGGGCGGCGAAGCGGATCGGCCTTATTCATGCGTCTTCTGTTTTTGGGCGATCTGGTCGGCCGATCGGGGCGAAGCGCCGTGATCGAGGCGCTGCCCAATTTGCGTGAGCGCTACGCGCTCGATTTCGTCGTGGTCAACGCCGAGAACGCTGCCGGCGGCTTCGGCATCAGCGAGCAAATCCTGATCGAGCTGCTCGATGCCGGCGCCGACGTGGTGACCACCGGAAACCACGTGTTCGACCAGCGCGAGGCGCTGATCTTCATCGAGCGCTACGACCGGCTGCTGCGGCCGATCAACTTCCCGGCCGGCACGCCCGGCAAGGGCGCCGGCCTGTTCAAGACGGGGAACGGCAAGGAGGTGCTGGTGATCAACGCCATGGGGCGGGTGTTCATGGCCGACCTCGACGATCCCTTCCGCGCGGTGGAGAGAGAGCTCGACGCCTGCGGGCTGAAGACCGGCGCCGACGCTATCCTCATCGACTTCCATGCCGAAGCGACCTCGGAGAAGGAGGCGCTTGGCTATTTCGTCGACGGCCGCGCGAGCGCCCTGGTCGGCACCCATACCCACGTCCCGACCGCCGACGAGCAGATCCTGCCGCGCGGCACCGCCTATATCAGCGATGCCGGCATGTGCGGGGATTTCGACTCGGTGCTCGGCATGGACAAGGAGGAACCGCTCAATCGCTTCCTCACCAAGATCCCGAACGGACGCTTCACGCCGGCGCAAGGCGAGGCGACGCTATGCGGGGTGGCGATCGATATCGACGATGCGACGGGCTTGGCGCGCGTGATCGCGCCGCTCAGGCAGGGCGGGAGATTGTCGCAGGCGGAGCCAGCGTTCTGGCTCACCGGACCTTAGGCCGAGCGGAGCTTGGCGCCCGAGCCGTTGAGGTTCGACGCCCGGCCACGAGCGAGCAGCCGCTTCAGGCAGAAGATCGCCTCATCGAGATGAAGCAGCGCGCGGTCGGCATCGGCGCTCTCGTCGAACAGCGAAAGCCGCGCCTTGGCCACGTGGTCGGCGGCCTCCGAGCAAAGCTCCGACAGCGTGACGGCGGGCATCGCCCGGTCATGAGCGGCTGTGTCGGTCGATTTCCGATGTTGCGGCATGCTTGCCCCCCTCTGGTTCCGCGCGAGCGGCGCGAAGCGTCCCCGAACCTGTAGTTGTCGAGCCATTACGGTTAAGGCTTCGTAAGCGGCGCCCGGCCGGGGCGACGCGGCCGCTCGTCCTATGGATTTCGCCCGCCCGCCCGCCTATAAGTCCCGACCTGATCGACAGGGCCGGTAGACAGGACGGGGCAGAATGGCTGGCCATTCCAAGTTCAAGAACATCCAATTCCGCAAGGGCGCCCAGGACAAGAAGCGCTCCAAGCTGTTCTCCAAGCTCGCCCGCGAAATCACCGCTGCGGCGAAATTGGGCCTGCCCGATCCGGCCATGAACCCGCGGCTCAGGGGCGCGATTCAGGCGGCGCGGGCGGTGAACATGCCCAAGGACAATATCGAGCGGGCGATCAAGAAGAGCGAGGAGGCGGGCGGCGCCAATTACGAGGCGGTGCGCTACGAGGGCTTCGGCGCGGGCGGCGTCGGCGTCATCGTCGAGGCGTTGACCGACAACCGCAATCGAACGGCGAGCGAGGTGCGCTCGATCTTCACCAAATTCGGCGGCAACCTCGGTGAGACCGGCGCGGTCTCGTTCAATTTCGACAAGCTCGGCGCGATCGAGTTCGACGCCGCCAAGACGACCGCCGACCAGATGCTCGAAGCGGCGATCGAGGCGGGCGCCGAGGATGTCGAATCCGACGCCGATGGACATTACGTCTATTGCCATCCCGACCGGCTGCATCAGGTGGCCAAGGCGCTCGAGACGCGGTTCGGCGAGCCGCGCGCGGCCGCCATCATGTGGCGCCCGAAGAACGGCGTGCCGGTCGACGAGGACAGCGGCCAGCGCCTGCTCCGCATGATCGAGGGTCTCGAGGATTCCGACGACGTGCAGAGCGTCTATGCCAATTTCGAGATCGCCGACGAGGTGCTCGAGCGCCTCAGCGCCTGAGCATGGTGGTGGGCATGGCAGAGGCGACATCCGACGCCCGCGACGATCGTTTCCAACGAGCGGCTGCGACTGGCGCTCGCGGTGCGCGACTGGATTCTCGGCGAGGCGCGCGAGATCGGCGACCCCAACATCATCCTGGAAGGCGTGTCGCTCAAGCTCAGGGACGCCGGCATTCCCATCGACCGGGCGACCAGCGCCGTCGAGCTCCGCCATGCCGAGAGCGCGGCGAATGCCCGTATCTGGGAGTTCGGCGGCTCGGCGCGCGAATATCTCTACGCGCATGAGCGCGGGTCGGACGCGAGCGGCAAGCGAGCGCTTGCCGAGGCCCATCGCCTCAACGATTGGGTGTTCACCTGGCTGCCCGATGCGCCGGACGATGCTTTCGACATCGTCGTGCCGCTCCGCGAGGCGGGCTACACGCATCACATCGCCGTCCCGGTCGTCCTGCCGAACGGCATGCATAACGGCTTCACCTTCGCCACGCGGGCGTCGAGCGGCTTCTCCGATCAGGACATCGCGGTGTTGCGATCGATCTTCCCCAGCCTGGCGGCGCTGCAGGAGGTGCTGGCGCTCCAGCGCGTCATGCGCGAGGTGATGCGCATGTATGTCGGCAACGAGCCGCATCTTCGCATCCTGTCGGGCGACGTGCGGCGCGGCGAGGTGTTGCGGATCCGCGCCGCGATCCTGTTCGCCGACATGCGCGACTTCACCGAGATCACCTCGCATCTCGCCGAGGAGGCGGCGACCGCGCTGGTCAACGATTACTACGACTGCATCGTGCCGCCGATCGACGAGCGGGGCGGGGAGGTGCTGAAATTCATGGGCGACGGCATCCTGGCGATCTTCCGCGCCGGCGAGAGCGGCGACATCGAAGCCTGCATGCGCGCCTTCGCCGCGGCCCGCGCCGGCCTGCTCAAAGTCGCGAGCCGCAACGGCAGAACCGGCGCCACGCCGCATTTCGAGGTCGGCATCGCGCTCCATTTCGGCAACGCCGCCTACGGCAATGTCGGCTCGGGCGCGCGTCTCGACTACACCGTCATCGGGCGGGACGTGAATCTCGCCTCGCGCCTCGCCGATCTTTGCCGCAATCTCGGTGAAGGCCTGCTGCTGTCGGATTCCTTCCAGCGGCGGCTGTCGGAGCACGAGCTGCGCAATCTCGGCGCGTTTGCGCTGAAGGGCGTCGAGCACGAGCAGACCGTGTTCGCGCCCATCGAGGGCTGACGCGCGTCCGTCTCAGCGCAATTTCCGTTTCCGTGCCTCGTAGCGCAGGCCCATCCAGGCGCCACGCGATCGCGCCGGCGATCAGCACAAGCGTGGTGAGGGGCGCGCCGATCGAGGCGGAAAGCGGACGCCCCAAGATCCAGAAATGCAGCAGCGCGCCAATCAGCACCAGAGCAGAGACGGCGATCGCGCCGCCGATCGCGTAGCCGATCTTTGCCTTGAGCGTGCCCTTGTCTTCCCAGGCGCGTTCCGTCGCCGATAGGCCCAACACCGCCGCGACGATGTTCTCGGTGTCGTCGTCGAAGCTCTCGTGGCGAAGCGGCAGCGCGTTCTTGGTGGTGATCGCCCTGATGTCTTGCGGCAATTGCTCTTGCTTCGGCATGCGCGCGCCGCCAACGAGGACCGGCACGATGAGAAGCGGACGCGACAGCACCGCGCCGAAGCTCGGCCCGCACATAGTCGTTCGGCTCGAAAATTCGCGGCTGGCCGCCCGCCGGCGTCGGCTCGAGCCATTTATCGCCGATGAACACGAGCGCCGCGTCGCAGTTGCCGATCTCGGAGGCGATCCGCTGCACGAAATCCTCGCCGCCGCCGATCGTGCTCACGTCGAAGAACACGTTCGATTTGGTGAGCAGGCGCGCGAGGCGATCGTAGACCCTGCCGGCGGCGGAAGCCGTGTCCTCGCGCCGGTAGCTGATGAAGACGCGCTTCGGCACGAGCGTTCAGTGACTGGATTTAGAAGCGAGTTGGGCAAGAGCGGACAGGAGACCTGTCCTCTCGAGATGCTGCTTGCCGGTCAAGCTGCTCACCACGGTGCGGACTTTCGTGCCGTCGCTGGCAAATTCGTAGACAAGCACTGTGCAGTGTCCCCCGCTGAATAAACGCTTCGCGATCTCGGGTGGAAGGACATTGCCTCCGCTGCTCAGCCATGACTGCGCCTCCGGCGCGGTAATGCTTTGCGGGGCCTGGGAGAAGGGGAGATCCTGAAGGACGAACACGATCACCCGGTAGTGACCAGGATCGACATAAAACAGGCCCTGCAAGAATTTAAGCAAACCCTCCGTCGAGTCCGATTGGCCGTGGCTGCTCGGCCAGCGCTCGCCAGACGGAGAGCCGTCGTCCTTGATGCGTTCGAGACGGGTGACGAGCGCAACGCCGCCCTGCGGCGTGAGAAAGAAGCTCCGCTCGACATATCCTTTGTTCTCGAGCGCGTACAGGAGCGCCGTTACCACCTGTCCCACGGTCGGATAGCTCTGGAAAAGGTCGTCCGGCAAAACGTAGGAGGCCGACGCAGAGGGCGGAGGCCAGGGGAATTGTGGCAATGGCGGCGGCGAGGCTTGTGCCCCAACCGGCGGCGCGGGCCGCGCGACTTCGGGGGCCGGGCGGGCGTTACGATGTCGGGAAACACGTCCTGATGGGGCACCGCTACGGGCGGTGACGGACTCCAAGCGGACGGGCCGGGTGGCGGCTGCGTGGGCTGAGGCAGGTCTTGGAACTGTGAACTTGAAGTGCCGGGAGCTTCCTCCCGCGGCAGCACATATGGCCGCACTTCCTGCTTTGGCGCGGCCGAGGAAGCGGGGGAGGAGGCTTCTTCGATTTCGGCCTCAAGGGAGGACTGCCGCAGCAAGAAGGTCGATGACATCAAGGCGATTCCGGCCAAGCCCACGACCACAAAGCCCACGGCGATGCGGGCCGACGATGCCCTGACTGTGATCCAGCTCGCAACGCCCGCCGCGATCGCGGCCACGATGAATATCCAGGGCGCGACTGGTGAATGAGCGCCCCGCCGCCAAGCATCGCCGGCAGAGAGAGGCGAGTGCCACCCAAAGGATGGGAAATATCAAAAGGCCGGCGAGAATTCGCAACCAGATCGGCGCCCGGCGCCGCCAAACGCTGTCTGCCGCCATGGTCTTAGCCGGACATCACCCGTGAAAGATCGAAATTATAGCACGATCGGCGCTTCCTGCGGCGAGGCTTGATCAGGAGGATCAGCGGGCCGGACTGCGGCGGCCGGCGACGCGTGGCGCTTGCCTGAGCTCGCGGCGTCTCGCACGGATCGCGCGGGACTTTGCTCGCCTCGGTCTGTGGCTGGTGAGCGCCGTTGTTTGCGGAACCGACGGCGTCCTCGACTGCGGTCGCGGCCTCGCCGATCTCGGCCGGCGGTGCGATGAGTGTCGTGGGCTCGGCTGCGACGCTGACTGGAGTCTCAGCGCTGCGCCATTGCGGCCAACGCGGGAAAATCGACTGCTTCATGTGAAGCCCGAAGCGCTTCGCGCCGGCCGCGCCACGCCGCGCCTGCTTGGAGGCGATGATGGAAGCTTGCCGGCCTCTCGCACCGGCCAATGCGACACCGGCCGAAGTCACCTTGATCGTGGCACGCGACAGAGCGTGAGCCTTCGCCGTGGTCCTGGCGAAACCGGTCGATGCGGCTTTCGCGGACGCCCGCGCGAGCGTGCTCACTTTGGCGCCGAGCCAAGAGAATCCAGCCTCGGTCGTGCGATAGGCGGCGAGGGCAAGCACGCGAGCCCTCGGTGCGCTCCAGGCATAAGCGCGCGCGGCTCGCTCCAGCGTGGCGCGCGCCAGCATCCGGCCCTGATGCAGAGTCCAGGCGAAGGCGGCAGCGATCCGCCGCCCCGTGGCGACGGCGAGCGCGCGGACTCGCGGCGAGGTCCAGGCGATGGCGCTCCGCGTGAGCGCGTAAGCGTAGATCGACGCTGCGGTGACCGCTCGCGCCACCCTCACCGACACGCTGGCGGCGACGCGCCACGTCGCGCGGGCGAGACGGGCGGTGAGCAGGGCGAAGCGCCGCAGCGCGCGAACGATGCGCTTGGTGGTGAGCTCGACGGCGAGCATCAGCTGTTGGCGCTTGACGCGCCGCGCATGCCTGGTCTCGGCGACGCGATAATTCTCGATCCAGCGCTGATGCTGGCTCAGATCCTCGACGGCGGAGGCAATAAGATCCTTAGACCCGGCGATATCGTCCCGGGCGGCGTCGATGGGGTCGATGGTGTCGCTTGCACCAGCCAACATGGTGCTCCCCCCGCGATGAACGCGCGCGATCCTAATCTCTATGGCAGAGCGCGATCGTCGCCCGAACAAACTCAAGGCGACGGGCGAATCATCCCCGCATGAGCGCCGCTTCTGTCCACGGCTCAAGTGTAACACGAAGGCGCGCCGGCGGGTTCCTCGACGCGCGGTTCGCGCACCGAATTTCACACGAAACTGGCCTGCCGGTCCGCCATAGCCCGGCGCTATCGATCCTAGAGCAACCCGGCATTTCAGCTTCTGGTCCGGCTCCGCCAGTGTGGGCACACGGAAGAACCGTGCTGCGCGGCAACTTGAGCCGCAAGTTTTCGCCCTTCCCTAAGCCAACCCCAAACCCCCGAACCGAATTAGGAGAAGCTACTATGACTACCCGTTTTGCAGTGTTGTTTGCGTTTGCGACCCTGGTCGCAGCGAGTGGCGTGGCACAGGCCGCCCCGAAGCCCGTCGATCCGGACAAGGCGCCGGTCGCCGAGGTGGACCGGTTCAGTGAAAGCGGCGGCGCATCTCCAACTGCGCACCGCGACCAACCACATTCCCGGACCCAACAAGCCGGTCGATTTCGACACCGGGCCGTTCATCACCCAGGGCTTTTCGCCCTCAACGGGCAAGCCGGTGCGCTATTATAATTTCGACGTGCAACCCATCACGCCGGCGCCTGTCTACGTTCTCTATCGCGACGGCGATGACAAGCCGGTCGCAGGCCAGCTCGACATCATCGACACGCTGCCGGGCGAGACGGGCTACAACGATTTCCGCCAGGTGTGGAAGGTGACGGTGCCGAAAGATTACGTCGCCAACACGATCGTCGATGCCATGGCGCTGAAGGCCGCCGGCTACAAGACGGAGCAGACCCCTACGCTACGCAATATGCCGGTGGTACCGGACAAGTCGACGGCGAAGCAGCGTCTGAACGGCGAGAGCGCCGCGCTGCAAAGCGCCTGGTACCAAGGTCAGGTCGCGAAGTTCTTCAGCTTCGACGAGGCGCCGCTGTCGGGCGCTAACGTCCCGGTGTCGCCGATCTACGTGACCTTCAACATCAATCCTGGCACGCCAGACGGCGGTCCGGGCTCCGGGTTCAAAGCCGAGCCCAACTCCGAGCAGACGCATAACGTGCCGGCGACGCTGCCGGGCGATGCCGGCTACTCGCCGTTGTGGCTGGTTGCCGTCTACGACAACGCCGATTTCGGCTCGGTCAAGGATCTGGCGACGGCGCTCAAGGCCAAGGTGCTCGCCGCCGGGGTCGCGACCGTCAATTGCCCGATCGTCCTGGTCACGCCCTAGCCTGCGCCTAAGGGCAACCAGAAGCACGAAAAAAGGGGGCGGCGGATTGCTCCGGCCGCCCCCCGAGGTAGGGCACTATCAGGGGATTGGGAGGAGTCTCACGGTTAGAGGCGATCCCCCTGATTGGGCCCATCCTTGGGTGCGCCGTCGGGCTTCTGGTCGTCCGGCGACGGCGCATCGAAATGCGGTCCGGGGCCATGATGGGCGCCGAACCTGGCTTCGATGGCGGAAACCTTGTCGAGCTGCTCAGGCGTGAGCTTGGTGCGCAGCACGTCGATCGACTTCAGCAGGGCTTCGGCGCTCTTGCTGCGGGCAATCGTGTTGTCGGCGAGCTTCTCAGCCAGTGCGAAGGGCTGCGGCTTCGTGTCGCCGCCTTCGGCGCCGTCTGCGGGCTGCCATTTCGGGCGCTGCATCGTGCCGAGCAGCGCGTCGGTGAAATCGCGCCAAGCGTCGAGCTGATTGGCGCGGATGCCGATCTCGGTCTCCATCGCGTTCAGCCGCTTGGCGATCTGGGCGGGATCGCGCCAGCCCATGCCGCGGTGCATGCCGCCAGGGCCGGTGTTGCCGGGAGCGTTGCAGCGCCACATCGGGCCGTGCGAGCCGCGGCCCGGGCCTGGGTTGGCGGGCTCGCCCCAGGCCGACGTGAGCAGCGTCAGGCTTGCCAGGCCGAGGATGGCCACGACGAGGATCGGGCCGATCTTTGGAGAGGTGTTCATCATTGAGCGTCCTGTTGATTGAGGGGACCTAACCCCTAGGACCGCATCGTTGCCAGCATTGGTCTTGGCGTGTCCGAACGTTGCCCGCCAGCAGAGATGTGTGTCGAAACGTTGCTGGCAGGCGGCGGGGGCTGCTTTCGTTACAAAAATGCGCTTGATGGCTGAGCGCTCGCGGCTAGAACGGGCTTGCCGAGATGAACCCATTTGCCAGGACCATGACCGCAGTCGCCCAGCGCATTCTCGTCGTCGACGACGATCCGGAAATCCGCAAGCTGCTCGCCCGCTATATCGAGAGCCAGGGTTTCCGCGTGCTGCTCGCGGCAAACTGCCGCGAGTTGCGCGAGCAGCTTGCCACGCACCAGATCGACCTGATCGTGCTCGACGTGATGCTGCCGGACGGCTCGGGGCTCGATCTTTGCCGCGACCTTCGCGCCCAGCGCTCCAGCGTGCCGATCATCCTGCTCACCGCGCTGAAAGAAGATGTCGACCGCATCATCGGACTCGAGATCGGCGCCGACGATTATCTCGGCAAGCCGTTCAACCCGCGTGAGCTGATCGCCCGCGTGCGCGCCGTATTGCGCCGGCGCGCCAACTCGGCGCCGCAGCCGAGCGAGACCAAGGTCTATCTGTTCGAAGGGTTCATCGCCGACCCGCAGACGCGCCGCGTCACCGATCCCGAAGGCGGCAGCATCGAGCTGACCGGCGCCGAGTTCGATCTGCTGAAAACGTTTCTCGACCGGCCGGGGCGCGTCTTGTCGCGCGACCAGCTGCTCGACATGACGCGCGGCCGCGAGGGCGACGTGCTCGACCGCTCGATCGACGTGCTGGTGAGCCGGCTTCGCCGCAAGCTCGGCGAGGGCGGCATGTCGCATCTGTTCAAGACGGTGCGGAACGGCGGCTATCAGCTGACCGTGAAGGTCGACGTGCAGGATGCCGCGCCATGAACACGCTCCGCGCCAAGATCGCCGTGCTGCTGGTGGTCGCCATCGTCTCGGTGGTGGGCCTGCTCACGGTCGTGCTGTTCTATCTGCTCGGTCCGCCGAAGCACCGGCATTCGCTTACGCCCGTGGCGCAACAGGTCGAGACGCTGCTGCGCATCGCCAAAGAGGGCAAGACCGGCGTGCTTAAGCTGGTGCCCGAGCCGGCGCCGGGCCGTGCCTATGCCGCTTCGACCGAGCGCTTGCGCGACTCGCTCGCCGCGCGCGGGCTGACCCTCGCCGTCACCATCACCCGCGATGGGTGGGGAGCACCGCTCGTCGTCTCGATCCCGGTCGAGGGACGCGGCTGGCTGCTGATGCCGATCACCGATTTGCCGCCGCAAGGCGTGCCGTGGAACGTGCTGTTCCGCTGGCTCGCGCTGATCACGCTCGGCGCCACGGCGATCGCCGTGTTCGTGGCAAACCGCATGGTGCGCCCGCTCGTGCTGCTCGAGGATGCCGTCGAGTCGGTCGGGTCCGACGCCATGCTGATGCCGGTGTTCCCCGAGCGCGGCCCGGCCGAGGTGAGGGCCACGGCGCGCGCGTTGAACTCGCTGTCGGCGCGGCTGAAGAGCGCGGTCGAGAGCCGCATGCGCCTGGTCGCGGCCGCCGGCCACGATCTCCGCACGCCGATCACCCGCATGCGGCTCAGGGCCGAGTTCGTCGAGGATCAGGAGGATCGCGAGCTGTGGCTGCGCGACCTCGACGAGCTCGAGCGCATCGCCGACAGCGCGATCCTGCTGGTGCGCGAGGAATCGGGCAAGGCGCCGCTCGAGCTGATCAGGCTCGACGAGCTGGTCGGCAGCATCGGCTCCGAGCTCAGGCAGCAGAATCTCGACGTGGTCAACGAAGCGGCTGAGCCGGTCACGGTGCGGGCGAGCCGGCTCACGCTGAACCGCGCGCTGCGCAACCTGATGATCAATGCCGCGACGCACGGCGTGCGCGCCCGGGTCAGCGTCGACGGAGCGCAAGGGCAGACCGCGCGCATCGTCATCGAGGACGAGGGACCGGGCATCGCGCCAGAGCTGATCGGGCAGGTGTTCGAGCCGTTCTTTCGCGCCGACCCGGCCCGACGGCAGAACATTCCGGGCGCAGGGCTCGGCCTTACCATCGCGCGCGAGATCATCCAGCGCGCCGGCGGCAAGATCGCCATCGTCAATAGGCCGAATGGCGGGCTGACGCAGATCGTCGAACTGCCGACGGTCGCGGCCGCGGCTTAAGCCGGAATGATCGCCCAGGCGGCAACGCCTGACCAGGCTGCCGCGTCAGTTCGCCTTGAAATAGAAAATGGTGGCGACCTTGCCGGACTTGTCGACATCGAAGCGCAGATTGATGTCGCCGACGCGATAGAGGTTCGCCTTGTCGTCGCCGAAGTCCCACGAATTCAGCGGTTGGCCGAGCCTCTTCTTCACGTCGTCGAATGAGTCCCCGAGCTTCACGCCGTTGACGCTGCCGGCGAACGGCGCGTCGAACCTGATGTTCTCCAAGGACTTGTCGTTGGTGAAGAAGAAATAGAGCCCGTCGCTTTGCAGCCATAAAGCAGGCTTGTCCGACACGGTGGTCGGCTTGCCTGAGGGGTAGGCCGCGGTTACGGCATCGAGCGTTTGGCCGAGCGCGACTTTGACGCCGGGAACGCTGCCGCTCGAAAGGTCGTCGGATGACGGCGAGGAATTCGACAGGTCAGGTATGAAGTTCTTGTCGCGCATGCCGTCAAACGGCGAGGGGCTTGGCGTCTGCGGTGGCGCTTCGGGCTTGGGCTGGGTGACTTGATTTTCGGCCGCGGCGATCTTTGCCCGCGCCTCGTCGGCCCTGCGCCTCGCTTCGTCTAGCGCCTCGGCTTGGCTGGCAGGCTGAGAGCTCTGCTCGTGCGCGGCGGGCGTCTCCGCCACTTGCCGGTCCGGCGAGCGCAGCCACCACACCGCGCCGCCGATCGCGATGCAGGCGACAACCGCAGCCGCGACGAGCGGCCAGAGCAAGGGCTTTTTCGCCTTTGGCAGTACCGTGTGCAGCGCCGTAACGACGGCATCGGCATCGGAGGCAAAGCGCGTGTGGCGAAGCTCGAGCGCGTGCCGTCGCGCGAGCGAGGCGAGATCCTCGGGCAGGTCGGCTTCCGTCGGCATCTCGGCGCCGTCGATCAGAACCGGGATCACCGGAATGTCGCGCTTCAGCGCCGCGGCGATCTCGATCCGCACGTAGTCGTGCGTCGTCGTCGAGCCGGCGCTTGCCCTTGCTGTCGACGGCGGTCAGCCAGTGCGGGCCGATGATGGCGAGCAGCACGTCGCATTGCGAGACTTGCGCGTCGAGCTGCTTGACGAAATCGAGCCCGGGCTTGATGGCGTCGACATCGATGAAGAGCTGACCGCGCGAGTATTTGCGCGCGAGATGGTCGTAGAGCCGCCCCGCGACGCCTGGGGCGTCGTCTCGTCGGTAATTGATGAAGATGCCGGGCATGCTGGCGCCGCGTGGTCGATAACGGGACTCGGACTTGAGCCCATTATAGACCGCCGGCGCGCGGCGCCAAAGCCCGTCTCGCTACCAGCCGCCTTGCAGGACGATGCTCGCCTGGCCGTTGCCGCTCTGCGCGTAGTCGAGATCGGCGTTCTTGCCGAATTGGAAGACGCCGAGCGCGTTGTTCCAGCCGTCCTGCGACACGGTCGCGGTATGGCCGTTGCCGCGCTGGACGACGAGGCCGTAATTGCCGCCGCCTTTCTGGCTGAGCGCGGCCGCGTTGTCGTTGCCCTTCTGGTCGACCTTGGCGTGATTTTTCTTCTTCTTGCCCTTCTGCTGCTCGACCAACGAATAGATCTGCAAGCCCTTCTGCAGCAGGTCGGCGCTGTCGCCGTGCGGCGTGATCACCATGGTCATGCTCCCGGCCGAGGCCGGCGCCGAAAGGCTCGCGACGCCAAGCAGCATCGCCGTGAGTTGAGCGAGATATCGCGTGCGTCGTGTCATCGAGGTGCTCCTTATTTGGCGGTGACCGGACGGGGACCGTGCGTGGTGGCCTTGCAGTCCACGGGGTCGTTGTCGAAGTTCACGGTGAGCGTCGCGCCATAGCTGCCGCCGCCAGGCAGCGACACGAGGCCGAGCGAGCTCGATCCGCCCGCCGGAACGGTGAAATCGCCGCCCTGCGAGATCGATGAGCTGCTCGCGCCGGCCTGCCAGATCTTGAGCTGATAGGAGCCGGCGGTGGCGTGGGTGGCGTGGACCTCGCCTTCCAGCACGACGCTGCCGGCCTGGCGCTCGACGTGAAGCTCGCATGCCGGCAGCTTGGCGAGCTTGGCGCCCGGTTGCGGGCCGTTGCCCTCAACCATGGCGGATGCTCCGAAGCTCAGGCCGAGTGGCAGCAGCACCGCCGCGAGGGGGCCGATAATCCTGGTCATGGTCAAACCTCCAGTCGATCGAGTGGGGGCGAGAGGCGCGCGCGTCGCGTTCCTCTCGCCAATGCGTGCGGGTCAGTCCTGGACGACGACGGAAACGTTGCCGTGGCCGACTTGGGTGACATGGGCGTCGTTGTTGTGGCCGGCCTGGATCACGCCGATGGCGTTGCCGTTGCCGTCCTGGGTGGTGATGGCGGTATGGCCTGAGCCGAACTGGGCGACGCCGACGATGTTGCGGCGGCCGAGCTGCAGGGTGTCGGCCGAGTTGCCGTTGCCCTCCTGGCCGACCACGGCACGGTTATGCGCGCCCGACTGCGAATTGATCGAGGAGTTGCCGTAACCGTTCTGGTAGAGCGTGATGCGGTTGCGGTGGCCGTTCTGCGAGCCGCCGAACTCGTTGGCCCAGCCATATTGCTCGATGTGCACGGTCGAACCGCCGGCATAGGCCGGGACCGCTGCCGCGCTCAAGCTCAGCAGCGTGGCGCTTGCGATCAGGAAAGTCCGAATGGTCATGTCCGTTCTCCAATTTGATCTCTGGTTCGGGGTCTTCCTCGACTCCATGACGCAAGGTTTAGCGGGGGCGGCTTGAACCGGCTTTGAACCGGCCATTCAGTCGGGGTTCATGGCCTTCACGGCTTGGTGTGCAGGCGGGCGCGTGCCGGATCGAAGCGCAAAGCCGGTCGTGCTATCACCGCTCTATGAGCGGCAAAGCGATTCGCATCATCGGCATCGACCCCGGTTTGCGGCGCACCGGCTGGGGCGTCATCGACTCTGACGGGGTGAGGCTCGTCTACGTGGCATGCGGCTCGGTGGTCTCCGACGACGCCGAGACTCTCGGCCGCCGCTTGCGGCAGCTGTTCGACGGCCTGTCGGAGGTGCTGGCGCGGCTCGCCCCGCTCGAAGCGGCGGTCGAGCAGACCTTCGTCAATCGCGACGCTTCCGCCACGCTGAAGCTCGGCCAGGCGCGCGGCATCGCCATGCTGGCGCCGGCGCTGCTTGGGCTGTCGATCGCCGAGTACGCGCCGAACGCGGTGAAGAAAACGGTGGTCGGCGCCGGCCACGGCGACAAGGGCCAGATCAGGGCGATGGTGAAATGCCTGCTGCCGCGCGCGGTCCCTGACAGCGCCGACGCCGCCGACGCGCTCGCCATCGCCATCACCCACGCCCATTCGCGAAGCTGGGCCGCGCTCGAAGCGAGAGTGGCACGCGCGCGGGAGAGGGCGCTGCCATGATCGGCAAGCTCACCGGCAAGCTCGATACCGTCTCGCTCAACGCGGTGATCGTCGACGTCGCAGGGGTGGGCTACGAGGTGACGGTCGGCGCGCGCACGCTGAGCATGCTGCCGCCGGCCGGCGAGACCGTGACGCTCGCCATCGAGACCCATATGCGCGAGGACGCGATCAAGCTTTACGGCTTCGCCACCGAGCATGAGCGCGCCTGGTTCCGCGCGTTGCAGACGGTGCAGGGCGTTGGCGCCAAGGTCGCGCTCGCCGTGCTCGGCACGCTGTCGGCTTCCGAGCTCGCCAATGCCGTGGCGCTTCAGGACAAGGGGCAGGTCGCGCGCTCGCCGGGCGTCGGCCCCAAGGTCGCCGCCCGCATCGTCGCCGAGCTCAAGGACAAGATGCCCCAGCTTGCGCCGGCGCTCAGGCCCGCGGGCGGGCTCGCGCCGGTCGCCTCGTTGCCCGAGGGGCTTGCGGCGCGGGATGCGGTTTCGGCGCTCACCAATCTCGGCTATGCCCACGGCGAGGCGGCCGCGGCCGTGTCGGCGGCGATCGGCAAGGCCGGCCGCGAGGCGCGCGCCGAGGAGCTGATCCGGCTCGGGCTTAAGGAGCTCGCCCAATGAGCGAGAGGGTGCTCGCGGCGGCGAAGCGCGACGACGATCAGCCGGAGGCTTCGCTCCGGCCGCAAGTGCTCGGCGAGTTCATCGGCCAGGCCAAGGTCTGCTCGAACCTCAAAGTGTTCATCGAGGCGGCGCGCGGCCGGCGCGAGGCGCTCGATCATGTGCTGTTCGCGGGGCCGCCCGGTCTCGGCAAGACGACGCTCGCGCAGATCGTGGCGCGCGAGCTCGGCGTCAATTTCCGCGCCACCTCGGGTCCGGTGATCGCGCGCGCCGGCGATCTCGCGGCACTCCTCACCAATCTCGAGGATCGCGACGTTCTGTTCATCGACGAGATCCACCGGCTCAATCCGGCGGTCGAGGAAATCCTCTATCCGGCAATGGAGGACTTCCAGCTCGACCTCATCATCGGCGAGGGTCCGGCAGCGCGCTCGGTGCGCATCGATCTGTCGCGTTTCACGCTGATCGGCGCAACCACGCGCACCGGCCTGCTCACGACCCCGCTCAGGGAGCGCTTCGGCATCCCGATCAGGCTCGAATTCTATGGTGTCGGCGAGCTCGAGGAGATCGTGCGGCGCGGGGCGCGGCTGCTCGGGCTTCCGCTGACGGCCGAGGGCGCGCACGAGATCGCGCGCCGCGCGCGCGGCACGCCGCGCGTGGCGGGACGGCTGCTCCGCCGCGTGCGCGATTTTGCCAGCGTTCAGGGCACCGGCGCGGTCGATGCGAAGGTCGCCGACGGCGCGCTGTCGCAGCTCGAGGTCGACGCCCGCGGGCTGGACGCGCTCGATCATCGCTATCTGCGGCTGATCGCGGTGAACTACGGCGGCGGTCCGGTCGGGGTCGAGACCATCGCCGCGGGGCTGTCAGAGCCGCGCGACGCGATCGAGGAGATCATCGAGCCCTATCTGTTGCAGCAGGGCTTCATCGCCCGCACCCCGCGCGGCCGCGTGCTGACGGCGCAGGCCTTCGCCCATCTCGGCCTCGATCAGCCGGCCCAGCCGCCGACCCAGTTCCCGCTGTTCAACGGCAGCGAGGAATGATGAGGGGGAGCTGGCCCGACCTCGCCGGGCGGATCGACGGCGACACCCATGTGCTTCCCGTGCGCGTCTATTTCGAGGACACCGACTGCGCCGGCGTCGTCTATCACGCCAATTTCATCAAGTTCTGCGAGCGGGGCCGCTCCGACTTCATCAGGCTGCTCGGCATCGACCAAACCGGCCTAGCGAATCCGGACGCGGGCGAGCCTGCGGTGTTCGTCGTCCGCCACATCGCGATCGACTATCTCAAGCCGGGGCGCATGGACGACGTGCTCGAGATCGTCACCTCTTGCGCCGAGATCGGCAGCGCGAGCCTCAAGTTGCGCCAGGACGTGCGGCGCGACGGGACGCTGATCGCCCACGCTCTCGTCACCGTGGTGCTGGTCGGTCGCTCGGGCAAACCGCAACGATTGGGCGCCATCGTCAGGAACGCGCTTCAACGATTCGTTAACCAGGCGCGTGAAACGTAGTCGGTGCCGGTCCTGCGTCTTTGCGTGCCGCAAGAGCCGCACCGCACGGGGTTAGGGTAAATCGACCCAAGTTTAGTCACATTCGCTCGCAAAAGGTCGATCCTGCGAGCGAAGGGGCGGTCTGTTCCGGCGATGTCGATCGGCGCCGCGGGTCACGACCGCGGGGTGAAGCCGCCGTTTCGAGGAAAGGTCCTCGCCGGCACCTTGGAGCTCATGCCACGAGGCCGAGATGAACCCGCCCGATATCGCCGTCGATCTCTCGATCTTCGAGCTCTTCAAGAACGCCCATATCGTCGTCAAGCTGGTGATCATCGGGCTCCTGCTCGCATCGATCTGGAGCTGGGCGATCATCCTTGAGAAGCTGTTCCTGTTCGCCAAGACGCGGAAGGAGACCGACAAGTTCGAGCAGGTGTTCTGGTCGGGGCAATCGCTCGAAGAGCTTTACCAGGCGCTGTCGCAGCGGCGGAACACCGGCATGGCGGCTCTGTTCGTGGCGGCGATGCGCGAGTGGAAGCGCTCGACCGAAACCGAGGGCGGAGACCGCGGCGCGAAACCGATGCCCGGAGTCCAGCTCAGGGTCGAGAAGGTGATGGACGTCACCATCTCGCGGGAGATTGAGCGGTTGGAACGCCGCCTGACGTTCCTCGCCACGGTCGGATCGACGGCCCCCTTCATCGGCCTGTTCGGCACGGTGTGGGGCATCATGACGAGCTTCCAGGCGATCGCGGTCAGCCGGAACACGAGCCTCGCGGTGGTCGCGCCCGGCATCGCCGAGGCTTTGTTCGCCACCGCTCTCGGCCTGCTAGCGGCTATCCCTGCGGTGATTTTCTATAACAAATTCAACAGCGAAGTGGCGCGCTACGCGGCCCGTCTCGAAGGCTTTGCCGACGAGTTCTCGGCCATCCTGTCGCGCCAGATCGACAAGAGCGCGTGAGGGCTCGACATGGGAGCAGGACTGCAACCAGGAGGGTCGCTGTCGAACCGGCGGGCGCGGCGGCGCTCGTCACAGCCGATGAGCGACATCAACGTCACGCCGATGGTCGACGTGATGCTCGTGCTGCTCATCATCTTCATGGTGACGGCGCCGATGCTGACGGTCGGCATGAACATGGAAGCCAAGCCCGACCTGCCCAAGGTCGACCTGCCCAAGACCGAGGCCGGCCCGATCGAGGAGCAGAAGCAGGCGCTCGCCATCACCATCGACCCTTCGGGCAAGGTGTTCCTGCAAAACAGCGAGATCGGCTTCGACGAACTTGTGCCCAAACTCGCTGCTATCAGGAGCTCGGGCGCGGGCGACCGCGTCGAGGTCAGAGGCGATGACCGCGCCCAATATGGCAGCGTCGCCAAGGTGCTCGCCAGGATCAAGGCGGCGGGCATTCCCGTGACGCTGGTCACCGAGCCGGTGGCCCCAACACAGCAATAGGGCGAAGCAAGACGCGCGATGGGCAGGAGCACTTTCATATCGGCGGCGCTGCACGCGGCGATCCTGCTCTTCGCCCTTGTCGCCTTCTCGTCGGCCAAGGTCGACCGGACGCCGCTCGCCATCCCGATCGACCTCGCCGCAGCGCCGTCCGACATCACCAAGCTCAAGGCGGGCAGCGCCGATGCCAAGGACGATGCCGCGCTTGCCGGCAAGCCGAAGGAGCCGAAGCCCCAGGCCGTGAAGGAGGCCGATCCCAAGCCTGACGAGACTGCCGCGCTCACCGATGCGCCGCCGGCGAAACCGAAGGAGGACAAGCCCAAGCCTGACGCCAAGGCAGCGGCGAAAAAGCCCGATGCGCAGAAGCAGGCCGACGCTAAGCCGAAGCCGGCCGCTCCCAAGAAGCGCGACTTCAGCGCCGACCGGATCGCCGCCCTGCTCAACAAGATCCCCGACGCTGCGGATGAGGCTCAGCCCGTCGTCCCCGACGACGGCGCGCCGGCGAAGAAGGTGAAGGGTCAGTCGAACGGCACGGAAATGGCCATGTCGGTCAATGAGATCGACGCGCTCAGGGCCCGGATTGCCAAATGCTGGAGCCCGCCGCCCGGTGGGCTCGGCGCCGACCAGATCGTCATCAAGCTCAGATTGAAGCTCAACGAGGACGGCACCCTGGTCGGCACTCCGACCATCGCCAATGACGGCTCATCGCCGTTCTTCCAGGCGGCCGCCGACAGCGCGGTCCGCGCCGTGTTCCAGTGCCAGCCTTACGAGCTGCCCAGCGAAAAATATGCGCTGTGGCGCGACATGATCCTCAATTTCGACCCAAGCGACATGTATCGCAGCGGCTGAGCGGTCCCGAATCAGATGCTCCCCAAGATGCAAGCTCACACCTCATTCAAGCGCCTCTCGGCAAGACGCTGCCGGCAGGGCGTCGCCCTTGGCGTGCTCGCGCTCGGCGCTGCGCTGTTCGCCGTCCTGCCGGCTCGCGCGGTGGTTGAGCTCAACATCACCCAAGGCAAGATCCAGGCGCTGCCGATCGCCATCACCGATTTCGTCGGCGACGGCTCGCTCGACCCGGCGACCGCGCGCGAGGTGTCCGACGTGGTGGCAAGCGACCTTCGCACCTCCGGCCTGTTCGCACCGATCGATCAGTCGGCGTTCATCGAGAAGGGCGTCACGCCGGACAGCGTTCCGGCCTTTGACGATTGGCGGGTGTTGAATGCGCAAGCCCTCGTGGTTGGCCGCATCGGCAGCGAGGACGGCAGGCTCAAGGCCGAGTTCAGGCTGTGGGACACCTATTCCGGCAAGCAGCTCGCCGGCGAGCAGTTCTTCGCCCGGCCAAAGGATGCGCGGCGCATCGGCCACATCATCGCCGACACGATCTATGAGCGCATCACCGGCGAGAAGGGCTATTTCGACACGCGTATCGTGTTCGTCGACGAATCGGGGCCCAAGGACAAGCGCACCAAGCGCCTCGCCATCATGGATCAGGACGGCTTTAACGTGCGGTTGCTGACGACCGGCCAGGACCTCGTGCTCACCCCGCGCTTCAGCCCCTCGACCCAGGAGATCACCTACATGTCCTTCGAGGGGGACTCACCGCGTGTCTATCTCCTCAATATCGAGACCGGGCAGAAGGAGATCGTCGGCGCCTTTCCGGGCATGACTTTCGCGCCGCGCTTCTCGCCTGACGGCCAGCGCATCGTCATGAGCCTCGAGCAGAGCGGCAATGCCAATCTGTATGCGATGGATTTGCGCAGCAGGCGGACGATGCAGCTCACCAGCACCGACGCCATCGACACCGGGCCCTGCTACGCGCCTGACGGGCAGCAGATCGTGTTCGAGAGCGACCGCGACGGCTCCCAGCAGATCTACGTCATGGATGCCGACGGCAAGAACCAGCACCGGATCAGCCGGGGCGAGGGCAGCTACTCGACGCCGGTCTGGTCGCCGCGCGGCGATCTCGTCGCCTTCACCAAGCTGCTCCAGGGCAAGTTTCTGATCGGGGTGATGAAGCCTGACGGCTCGGGCGAGCGCATCCTGACCGAGGGATTCCACAACGAAGGCCCAACTTGGGCCCCCAACGGCAGGGTGCTCATGTTCTTCCGGGAATCGCCCGGCGCCGCGGGCGGTCCCAAGCTCTATACGATCGATCTCACGGGCTATAACGAGCGGCAGGTTGCAACCCCCGCTTTCGGCTCGGATCCGGCCTGGTCGCCGCTGATAAACTAGGCTTTCCAACCCCCACTGCGGCCAAATTGCAACACCCTCTTATCCTTTGTTAAGCAAAGGGCTCCAGGGTGTTAACCATGCTTGAAAGCCGTCCTCCGGGCGGCTAGCGTGACCTCTGCTGGAGGATGAGATTCGGAGTGGCATTTTAGCATCAATGACCGACAAAACGGTCGAAGGACTTCAGTGCGATCTTGATCTGAAAACGCCGCGCCGGTACATGCAAAGACGGCTACTGCCGTTTAACCAAAGGAGAGAAGACCATGCAGGGTTTGAAGGGCGTTATCATCGTCGCCACGATCGTGGCCGCCACCATTGCGCTCGGTGGCTGCTTCGGCCATCACGAGAAGGCCGTGGCCACCACGCCGCTGAAGCTCGGGTCGGCCGACGTCGTGGTCGAGCAGGTTGTTCGCGTCTAACGCGCGGCCAAGGAATTTATCGCGGAGAAGCTTGTCTTCCGCGAGACGGGGCATGGATGCCGGGACGCCGTAGCAGATGCGGCGGCGTCCCAGGCATCCCTTCCTTTTTTAGGGCCCGGGTCTAGCTGCAGTTTCAGCATCCGTTTCTCGCCACCTCGCTGGCCCTTTCCAGACACTCCCACGCTCTAGCCTGCCCGTTTGAGGGAACTAGGAGATCGTTAAGGAATTCGCCCTTACGGTTTACCTAAGCTTACGGGTAGTCGGGAGTAATCAGTAATGCGTTCGTGTGGTGGGGTTAACCACGCCTGCAGGCTTGCAGGTATGGTCGTTATCGCCGTTCTGCTGGCGGCCTGTGGACGCCACGGGATACCGAAGGAATATGGGCTCGGCAGCACCGGCTCGCTGGCGACGCCGGGCTCGGCGCAGGAATTCGCGGTTAATGTCGGGGACCTGGTGCATTTCCAGGAAGACAGCTCCGCGCTGACCGGCGAGGCCAAGAGCATCCTCTTGAACCAGGTGCGCTGGCTCAATCGCTATACCCAGTACAACGTGACCATCGAGGGCCATGCCGACGAGCGCGGCACGCGCGAGTACAACCTTGCGTTGGGCGCTCGCCGCGCCATGACGGTCAAGGGCTTCCTGGCCAGCAACGGGGTGGCTACGGCGCGAATCCGCACGATCTCCTATGGCAAGGAGCGGCCGATCGCGGTCTGCGACGACGTCTCGTGCTGGAACCAGAATCGCCGCGCCCAGACGGTGCTGAACGACGCCGCCATCGCCAGGAATTAGTCGCTGGCGCGGCCTCCTGCTTGGAGAGCCGCCTGCGGCGGCGCCTCAGCATGAGGGTTATCTCCTCACCCCGAGGAGGCGCGATTTGGCGCCGTCTCGAAGGGCGAGGCCCCGGGGGCAAATCAAAGTTTGGCCCCAAAAACTCAGACAAATGCGCTATGGTTCGGCGCGTTTGGCGCTTCTCGTTGAAGCGCCCTGCCGGTCGAAACGGCAAGGTCCCCATCGTGATCTCATCGATTGTCTCATGGCGCGGCCGGCGGCGCTTCCTCGGCACTTTTCTCCTTGCGCTCTCGACGCTTAGCCTCGCTGCCAGCGAAGGCCTTGCCCAGGCTGATCCGCCGGCACAGAGCGCGCCCGCGCCCGCTCAGCCGCAAACGATAGCCAAGCCCCAAGGGGGCGATTCGGTCGCGAACCGCATCGGCAGGCTCGAGCAGCAATTCCTCGACCTCCAGGTGAGCGTCGGCACGCTCGAGACGCTGCTCCGCGCCAAGCCCGGCGCGGTGCTGCCGCAAGAGGCTGCCGGCAGCGCCGGAGACGCCGCCAGCTCCGCCGCGGTCGGCGATCTCACCCAGCGCGTCGGCGCGCTCGAGACGCAGATCGGCGCCCTGTCGAGCCAGCTCGATCAGCTCGGCCGGCAGATGAGCGCCATCCAGGCCAAGCTCGCGGCCACGCCCTCTCAAGCGGCGGCTCCGCCGCATGAGACGCCGCAGCCGGCACAAGCGCCGCCCATCCAGCAAAGCGAGGCTCCGCCTCCGCCCGCGCCTGCCGAGCAGTCGCTCGCTTCGACCACTGAAGACACATCGAAGCCACGCTGGTTCGGCGATCCCACCGCTGACACGACCGGCGCCACCGCCAACAGCGCGCCGCAGCCGCTCGCTCCGCTGCCGCACGGCGATGCGCCGCCGCCAAGCCAGGGCATGAATGCGGGGATCCCCAATAGCGACGCGCAGTCGCTTTACGAGCAGGGCTATGGCTCGATCCTCCAGCGCGACTACGGCGCGGCCGAGACCGCGTTCCGCCAGCTGATCGCCGCTTACCCCAACGACCCGCTCGCCGGCAGCGCGCAGTACTGGATCGGCGAGAGCTACTATGTGCGCGGCCAGTACAAGAGCGCGGCCGACGCCTTCCTCAAGGGCTACAAGAAATACAAATCCGGCGACAAGGCGCCCGATACGCTGCTCAGGCTCGGCATGTCGCTCGCCGAGCTCGGCCAGAAGGATGCGGCCTGCTCGACCTTCGGCGAGCTCACCGCCAAATACCCGCAAGCCCCGGTGCACATCCTCGACCAGGCCAGGGGCGAGCGCAAAAAGGCCGGCTGCTGACATGGACGCCGCCCCCATTTCGCCAGCGGAGGCGCAAGCGGCGTTCGCCCGGCTCGAAGCCTATTCGCGGCTTGCGCTTGCCGTCTCCGGCGGACCCGACAGTCTCGCGCTGATGCGGCTTGCCGCCGAGTGGCGCGCCGAGCGCGGGGCTTGCCCCGAGCTTCATGTGCTCAGCGTCGATCACGGCTTGCGCGCGACATCGCGCGACGAGGCGGAGATGGTCGGCCGCCTCGCACGCAGCCTCGGTCTCCACCATGCGATCCTGACCTGGGACCGAAGAGGCGAGGCGCGCACCGCGCTCCAGGCCCGCGCGCGGGCCGCGCGCTACGACCTGATGGCGGCCTATTGCCATGCGCAGGACATTCCGGCGCTCGCCACCGCGCATACGCTCGACGATCAGGCCGAGACCTTCGTGATGCGGCTCAAGCGCGGCAGCGGGCTCGACGGGCTTGCCGCGATCCCAGAGACCGGCGCCTGGGCCGGGATCGCGCTTCACCGGCCGTTGCTGGATCTGCCAAAGGCGCGGCTCATCGCCACGCTATCCGCGCGGGGAATCGGTTTCGTCACCGATCCGAGCAATGCCGATCCGCGCTTCGAGCGCGTACGCGTGAGGGGAAGTGCAGGCGCACTTGAGACGCTCGGTCTGACGCCTGAGGCGCTGGCGCTCTCGGCGCGTCGCTTGCGCCGTGCCCGCGAAGCGCTCGACCACGCCGCTCATGACTTCCTCGCAGGCAACAGCGAGACGAGCAAGGCGGGCTATGCCGCGATCGACCAGGCTGCATTGCTCAAGGCGCCTCAGGAGATCGCGCTCCGCGCGCTCGCGCGCCTCATCGCCGCGGTCGGCGGGAGCGAGGAGCCGGTGCAGCTTGCCAAGCTCGAGGCCTTGCTCGCTTCGCTTGCGAAGCGTCCCGGCACGAGACAGACGCTCGGCCGCTGCCGGATCGAGCCTCTATCGGGCCGGCTCGGCATCTTTCGCGAGATGCGCGCCGAGGGTCTCCCTGTCATCGAGCTCCTGCCGGGCATGCGGGCGCTCTGGGACAACCGCTTCCGGATCGAGCTCGGAGCTGATGCGGCGGGTCCGGTCACGGTGCGCGCGCTCGGCGACAGTGGCTTCCTCGACCTCCGCGACAGTCTGCCGGCGCTACCGCGCCTCGCCGGGCGGACGCTGCCTGCCTGTTTCAGAGGAAATGTCCTCGCCGGCATCCCGGCATTGGGCGAGGCCTCGCCCCATTCGGACCTTGATTGCCGCGCAAGATTCGTGAACGCCGGTTGGCAGGCGCCGTGGAACGGGGGTCGCTCTTAACCGTTGAGGAAGCATGCACCTCTTTGCGTTAGCTTTACTTGGCAAAGAAGGCGTACGTTCCTATGTTAACGGGCTATCGTCCAATCCGCGCTTAGGGGGGCGAGGCTTTGACGCATCGAAGCCGCGCATAGAAGAGAGCCGTCAGGTCAGTTCATGAATTCGAACTTCCGCAACTTCGCTATCTGGGTGTTCATCGGCCTTCTTCTGGTCGCGCTGTTCAACCTGTTCCAAAGCCCGGGCGTCCATGTCCGCGGCAACGAGATCAGCTTCTCGCAGCTCCTGTCCGAGGTCGAGGGCGGCAACGTCCAGGACGTGACCATCGCTGGCAGCCAGATCACCGGGCATTTCACCGACGGCCGCAACTTCCAGACTTACGCGCCGAACGACCCCAACCTGGTCGACAAGCTGAACACGAAGGGCGTGAAGATCACCGCTAAGCCGTCAGAGGACGACGTTCCCTCGCTGCTCGGCGTGCTGGTCTCCTGGTTCCCGATGCTGCTGCTCATCGCCGTGTGGATCTTCTTCATGCGCCAGATGCAGTCGGGCGGCGGCCGCGCCATGGGCTTCGGCAAGTCCAAGGCTAAGCTGCTCACCGAGCGCCATGGCCGCGTGACCTTCGACGATGTAGCCGGCGTCGACGAGGCCAAGGAGGATTTGCAGGAGATCGTCGAGTTCCTGCGCGATCCGCAGAAATTCCAGAAGCTCGGCGGGCGCATCCCGCGCGGCGCGTTGCTGGTCGGCCCTCCCGGCACCGGCAAGACGCTGCTCGCGCGCGCCATCGCCGGCGAGGCCAACGTTCCGTTCTTCACCATCTCGGGCTCGGACTTCGTCGAGATGTTCGTCGGCGTCGGCGCCTCGCGCGTCCGCGACATGTTCGATCAGGCGAAGAAGAACGCGCCCTGCATCATCTTCATCGACGAGATCGACGCGGTCGGCCGCCACAGAGGCGCCGGCCTCGGCGGCGGCAACGACGAGCGCGAGCAGACGCTGAACCAGCTGCTGGTCGAGATGGACGGCTTCGAGGCGAATGAAGGCATCATCCTGATCGCCGCCACCAACCGTCCCGACGTGCTCGATCCCGCGCTGCTCAGGCCGGGCCGCTTCGACCGCCAGGTGGTGGTGCCGCGTCCCGACATCATCGGCCGCGAGAAGATCCTCAAGGTGCATGTGCGCAAAGTGCCGCTCGGGCCTGACGTCGACCTGCGCGTCATCGCGCGCGGCACGCCCGGCTTCTCCGGCGCCGATCTCGCCAATCTCGTCAACGAGGCGGCGCTGCTCGCCGCGCGCCGCTCCAAGCGCCTCGTCATGCAGATCGAGTTCGAGGACGCCAAGGACAAGGTGATGATGGGCGCCGAGCGCCGCTCCATGGTGATGACCGAGGAGGAGAAGACGCTGACCGCCTATCACGAGGGCGGGCACGCGCTCGTCGCGCTGCATATGCCGGCGTCTGACCCCGTGCACAAGGCGACCATCATTCCGCGCGGCCGCGCTCTCGGCATGGTCATGCGGCTGCCCGAGCGCGACATGCTCTCCTACACCCGCGCCAAGCTCAAGGCCGACATCACCGTCGCCATGGGCGGACGCGTGGCCGAGGAGATCGTGTTCGGCTACGACAAGGTCACCTCGGGCGCCTCGTCGGACATCAAGATGGCGACGCTGCTCGCGCGCGCCATGGTCACGCAATACGGCATGTCCGACAAGCTCGGGCCGCTCGCTTATGGCGACAACGAGGAGGAAGTGTTCCTCGGCCACGCCATCGCGCGGACGCAGAATCTGTCGGACGAGACCCAGACCATCGTCGATGAGGAGATCCACCGCCTGGTCGATGAGTCGTTCGAGCATGCGCGCAAGATCATCACCACCAATCTCGACGACCTGCACGCCATCGCGCGCGGGCTGCTCGAATACGAGACGCTGTCGGGCGATGAGATCAAGAATCTGCTCAAGGGCAAGCCGCCGGTGCGCGAGTTCGCCGCCGACGTCACGGCGCGGCCGGGCTCGGCCTCGGCCGTTCCCGCTGCCGGTCGCGGCAAGAAGGCGCCGCCCGAGCCCGACACCGGAGGCATGGCGCCCCAGCCCTCGACCTAAGTCGCGAGAGCTATCGACACAGCATGCAATGCCCGGCCTCGCGCCGGGCATTTTGCTTTGAGGGAATTCCGAGTCGAAATCACGCATGTGGTACGAAGTCGGATTGGTAGAGTGCCCATCGTTGCCGAATCGGCTCAGCTTTGTGTGGAGTGAGAAGCTATCGGACGCCGCATCATGACGACTTTGCGCGCTGCGTTTGACGTCTCAAAAGATAGCCCCGGCGGTGTAACGACGGTCGGCGGGTTTGTCGGAACTGCGGACGTTTGGACGAAGATCGAGGAGCGCTGCAACGCGCAGTTGGCGCTTGCTCGCTTATCCGATTTTCATCTCAAAAATATCAAAAGTCGCTTTCCCCACTGGACGGCCATCGTCAAGCCATTCGCAATGATAACTTGCAACTCGAGTTTGCGAAGCGTTGCTGCGATTTTGGACGACGTCGAATGGAAAAGTTTGACGCATGATGCGGCGTATCGGAGGATATGTCCGCACAGAGAGCATGCGTGCTTGGACCTAATGTTCAACGTCTTAGAAGAGGACGTGAGGCTTCAATTCAACAATGAGCCGATGACCGTTGTCTTCGATAACGACTGTGGCAATTCCAAATTGGCACTGAGGGTTCATGACGCGTGGTGCAGACGCAATCGTCATCCAGGGTTCAATATTGTTTTCAAGGGTAGTGTGCCTTGAGATGCCGTGCCACTTCAATGTGCCGATATGGTCGCAGGATTGTTGCGACAAGATCAGCTCACGCGCGCCATGCTGGCCGATAACGTCCGCACATTTGACGAAAACAATCCGGTATCGGACCTTATCTGTGCCCTAAGCCCGGGCCGACACACACTTTGGTCGCTACCCATAGCCAGAAAAGTTGAAGCGGCGCAAAAGCGCACTGCGGGCGCGTTCGGCCAGTGCTTGATCTAGGCCAGGCGGAGAAAGTGACTAGCGGCGACCGCGCCTGTGCTAATTCTCGCGCATGGGTGAGATCTATCTCAGGCCGCTGGGGTTCTTCTACGGCGCTGCCGCCGAGACGGCTATCGCCGACGGCTTGGCGCTGCCGCTCGCCGGCGGTCCGATCGCCTTCACCGCTGCCGAGCTGATCGAAGGCGCGCCAGGCAAGGCGATGCGGTGCATCTTGACGGCGCAGGCTCTCCTCCGGGAGTGCGACCGCGACGCTTATCTCGCCGCGCTCGTCACGCGCGTCACCAGCAAGCGACCGCCCTTCGCCGGACTCAAGCTCGACAAGCCGCTGCTCATGGGCATCGTCAACGTGACGCCGGATAGCTTCTCCGACGGCGGTCTCTACGACACGACCGAGGAGGCGATCGAGCATGCCGCAGGGCTTGCCCAAGCAGGCGCGGCAATCATCGATATCGGCGGCGAGTCGACGAGGCCAGGCTCGGAGGCGGTCGGTGAGCAGGATGAGCTCGAGCGCGTGCTGCCGGTGATCGAGGGGCTCAAGGGGCTCCCTGCCGCGATCTCCATCGATACGCGCAAGGCCGAGGTGGCGCAGGCTGCCGCGCGACAAGGTGCCACCATCTTCAACGACGTCTCAGCCCTTAGCTACGATCGCGACAGTCTCGGCGTCGCGGCTAAGACGGAAATGAGCATCGTGCTGATGCATGCGCAAGGCGAGCCCAAGACCATGCAGGACAATCCGGTCTATGCCGATGTCGTGCTCGAGGTGTACGACTATCTCGCAGGCCGCATCGAAGCTGCGGAGGCCGCCGGCATCCCTCGCGCCAAGATCGCCGCGGACCCGGGCATCGGCTTCGGCAAGACCATGGCGCACACGCTCGCGCTGCTCGCAAATCTCAGCCTGTTCCACGGCCTCGGCGTGCCGCTCCTGATCGGCGCCTCGCGCAAGCGCTTCATCAAAGGCATTGCCGGGGGCGAGGCGCCGGCGGCGCGGGAGCCGGGCTCGCAGGCGGCGGCGATCGCCTCTGCGGCGCAGGGCGCGCAGATGTTCAGGGTGCATGACGTGGCGGGCACGGCGCAGGCCCTCGCGGTCTGGCGTGCGGGCATGTTCGGCACTGAAAATTAAGGGAAATTTAGCCATCTCGAGCCGCGATTGGTGTAACTATTGCTTACATTTTTTGAACGCAGATGGGGTATGAGGAGGAGCATAATCCCATGAAGCGCCGGAAAGACCCAAGCGCAGGGCAGGCGCCAATCGGGATGGACGGGGGGACGACCGCCATGGCTCGAAAGCTATTTGGCACGGATGGCATCCGTGGCAGCGCCAACTCCTATCCGATGACCTCAGAGGTGGCGCTCAAAGTGGGCATGGCCGCCGGCAAGCTGTTCTCCAATGGCTCCTATCGCCACCGCGTGGTGATCGGCAAGGATACGCGGCTCTCGGGCTACATGATCGAATCGGCGCTGGTGTCGGGCTTCACCGCCGTCGGCATGGACGTGTTTCAGCTCGGTCCGATGCCGACGCCGGCCGTCGCCATGCTGACCCGCTCGCTCCGCGCCGATCTCGGCGTGATGATCTCGGCCTCGCACAACCCCTATATCGACAACGGCATCAAGCTGTTCGGGCCAGACGGCTACAAGCTCTCCGACGAGAAGGAGGAGGAGATCGAGGAGCTGATGGGCGGCGATTCCGCGGATCTGCTCGCAGCGCCCGAGAAGATCGGCCGCGCCACCCGCATCGACAGCGCGCGCGAGCGCTATATCGAGTTCGCCAAGCGCACGCTGCCCAAGAACATCCGCTTCGACGGCATCAGGATCGTGATCGATTGCGCCAACGGCGCCGCATACAAGGTCGCGCCCGAGGCTCTGTGGGAGCTCGGCGCCGAGGTGATCAAGATTGGCGTCGATCCTAATGGCTTGAATATCAATAAGGACTGCGGCTCGACCGCGCCGGAGGATCTGATCCGCAAGGTCAGCGAGGTGCGCGCCGATATCGGCATCGCGCTCGACGGCGACGCCGACCGCGTGGTCATCGTCGACGAGAAGGGCCACATGATCGACGGCGACCAGCTGATGGCGGTCATCGCCGAATCGTGGCTGAAGCGCGGGCGGCTCGCCGGCGGCGGGATCGTCGCCACGGTGATGTCCAATCTCGGGCTGGAGCGCTATCTCGAAGGTCTCAATCTCGGTCTCGCCCGCACCCCGGTCGGCGACCGCTATGTGGTCGAGCATATGCGCCAGCACGGCTACAATGTCGGCGGCGAGCAGTCCGGCCATATCGTGCTGTCGGATTTCTCGACCACTGGCGACGGCCTCGTCACCGCGCTCCAACTGCTCTCAGTGGTGGCGCAGAGCGGCAAGCCGGTCAGCGAGATTTGCAATCGTTTCGAGCCGTTGCCGCAGATCCTGAAGAACGTCCGCTACAAGAATGGCGGCCAACCGCTCGACAATGTCGGCGTGCAGCGGGCGATCAGCAACGGCAAGTCGAAGCTCGGCAAGTCCGGGCGCCTCGTCATCCGTCCGTCGGGCACCGAGCCCGTGATTCGCGTCATGGCGGAAGGGGACGACGAGCGGCTGGTTAAGACCGTGGTCTCGGACATCGTTCACGCCCTGACCGACGCCGCGGCGTAGCGCCCGCCGGCCTTCGCATCTGGACCGGCGCCACGGTCGAGGCGGGCGACGTTGCGGCACTGATGCCCTGGCTCGATTACGCCTTCACCCATGAGAAGCGGGCGCTCGCCACGGCGTCGTGAGCACCCCTCTCCCGAAAGGGGAGAGGGGCGTTTTGCGTCCGAGCGTTAGCCCTTCTGCGGGAGCGAGCGCACCGGGCCCTGATGGCTATGGGCGTGAACGACCGGCTTGCGAGCGCTCGGTTGGGTCGTGGACGTTGAGCCCTTCATCGACGGAAAGCCGGGCATGTTGTAGGTCCGGCAGTCGGCAGAGTCGGGCTCCTCGCCGCAATGGCCGTAATTGGCGAGAGCGGGGGTGAGCGCGGCGGCGCCAAGCGACAGCGTCGCGGCGGTGGCTAATTCTAGCAGGGTGGTTTTGAGCATCGGGGGTACTGCTTCAGTAGCGTCACTCGATGTGGCGCCTACCTGCCAAGCAAACACCCGCGCCGGGTCGCTGTTTCCTACGCCGGATGTCGCAGCGCCATCTGCCGCATCTTTCGATCTGTCGCAGCGCCATTCGCCGCAGCGGTCTTGAACTTCTGACCCCGAAAAAAGCCCCCGATAACCGCCCTCGCATCTGCCGCGCGAGGGCGCTATAAGGTCACACGGCCCCCCAACTCCTTCGGGGCCGTTTGGCTTTTTCCGCCGCAAGTCGAAGGAACGCAAACGTGGCCAATGTCGTGGTCGTCGGCTCCCAATGGGGCGACGAAGGCAAGGGCAAGATCGTCGATTGGCTGTCCGAGCGCGCCGACATCGTCGTGCGCTTCCAGGGCGGGCACAATGCCGGACATACGCTGGTAGTCGACGGCACCACCTACAAGCTCTCGCTGCTGCCCTCGGGCGTGGTGCGCAAGGGCAAGCTGTCGGTGATCGGCAATGGCGTCGTCGTCGACCCGTGGGCGCTCGCCGAGGAGATCGCCAAGATCGAGAAGCTCGGCGTCAGCATCAGCCGCGAGAATCTGCGCGTCGCCGAGAACGCGACGCTGATCCTGCCGCTGCACCGCGAGCTCGACGCGTTGCGCGAGGCTGCGGCCGGCGAGGGGCGGATCGGCACCACCAAGCGCGGCATCGGCCCGGCCTATGAAGACAAGGTCGGCAGGCGCGCCATCAGGGTAATGGACTTGCAGGACCTGCCGAGCTTGAAGCCGAAGATCGAGCGCATCCTCGCCCATCACAATCCACTTCGCCGGGGACTCGGCGAGCCCGAGATCTCGGCCGACGATCTCTGCGACCAGCTTGCTGAGATCGCGCCGAAGATTCTGCCTTACGTGGATACGGTTTGGGCGCTGCTCGACGCCAAGCGCCGCCAGGGCAAGCGCATCCTGTTCGAGGGCGCGCAAGGTGCCCTGCTCGACATCGACCACGGCACCTATCCGTTCGTTACCTCGTCGAACACCGTGGCGGCTCAGGCCGCGACCGGCTCAGGCCTCGGCCCGGGCGCGCTCAATTACGTGCTCGGCATCACCAAGGCCTACACCACGCGCGTGGGCGAGGGGCCGTTCCCGACCGAGCTCAAGGACGAGACGGGCAGGCTGATCGGCGAGCGTGGTGTTGAATTCGGCACGGTGACCGGGCGCCCACGCCGCTGCGGCTGGTTCGACGCGTGCCTGGTGCGCCAGACGCGCAAAGTCGCCGGCATCAACGGCATCGCGCTGACCAAGCTCGACGTGCTCGATGAGCTGCCGGAGCTCAAGATCTGCGTTGGCTACCGGCTCGACGGGCTGCCGCTCGATCATCTCCCGGCGGCGCAAGGGGCGCAGGCCCGCGTCCAGCCGGTCTACGAGACGATGGAAGGCTGGTCGCAATCGACCCGGGGCGCGCGCTCGTGGGCCGAGCTACCGGCGCAGTGCATCAAATATGTGCGGCGGCTCGAGGAGCTGATCGGCGCGCCGGTCGCGCTGCTCTCGACCAGCCCCAAGCGCGAGGACACCATCCTCGTGCACGATCCCTTCGTGGATTAGGCAGGGTCCCCTCCGGTCGCAACTTCCTCGCCGCAATGGCCGTAATTGGCAAAGGCCGGGGTGGCAGCGGCGGCGAGCGAAAGCAGGGCGCCGGCGCCAAGTCCTATGAGGGTGGTCTTGAGCATCGGGGGTACTCCTTCAGCGGCGTCGCCTGATGCGGCGCCTATGCGGCAAGCAAACACCCGCGCCACGGCGATGTTTCCTACGCCGGATGTCGCAGCGCCATCTGCCGCATCTTTCGATCTGTCGCAGCGCCATTGGCCGCAGCGATCTTGAACCTTGGACCCGGAAAAAAGCGCCAAACCTGCGCTCGCATCCGCCGCGCTGGGACGCTATAAGGTCACACGGCCCCCCAAATCCTTCGGGGCCGTTTGGCTTTTTCCGCCGCAAGTCGAAGGAATCCCAACGTGGCCAATGTCGTGGTCGTCGGCTCCCAATGGGGCGACGAAGGCAAGGGCAAGATCGTCGATTGGCTGTCCGAGCGCGCCGACATCGTCGTGCGCTTCCAGGGCGGGCACAATGCCGGCCACACGCTGGTGGTCGACGGCACCACCTATAAGCTGTCGCTGCTGCCCTCGGGCGTGGTGCGCAAGGGCAAACTGTCGGTGATCGGCAACGGCGTCGTCGTCGACCCGTGGGCGCTCGCCGAGGAGATCGCCAAGATCGAGAAGCTCGGCGTCAGCATCAGCCGCGACAATCTGCGCGTCGCCGAGAACGCGACGCTGATCCTGCCGCTGCACCGCGAGCTCGATGCGTTGCGCGAGGCCGCGGCCGGCGAGGGGCGGATCGGCACCACCAAGCGCGGCATCGGCCCGGCCTATGAGGACAAGGTCGGCAGACGCGCCATCAGGGTGATGGATTTGCAGGACCTGCCGAGCCTGAAGCCGAAGATCGAGCGCATCCTCGCCCACCACAATCCGCTTCGCCGCGGCCTCGGCGAGCCCGAGATCTCGGCCGACGATCTCTGCGACCAGCTCGCCGAGATCGCGCCGAAGATTCTGCCTTACGTGGACACGGTGTGGGCGCTGCTCGACGCCAAGCGCCGCCAGGGCAAGCGCATCCTGTTCGAAGGCGCGCAAGGTGCGCTGCTCGACATCGACCACGGCACCTATCCGTTCGTTACCTCGTCGAACACCGTGGCGGCTCAGGCCGCGACCGGCTCAGGCCTCGGCCCGGGCGCGCTCAATTACGTGCTCGGCATCACCAAGGCCTACACCACGCGCGTGGGCGAGGGGCCGTTCCCGACCGAGCTCAAGGACGAGACCGGCAGGCTGATCGGCGAGCGTGGTGTTGAATTCGGCACGGTGACCGGGCGCCCACGCCGCTGCGGCTGGTTCGACGCCTGCCTGGTGCGCCAGACGCGCAAAGTCGCCGGCATCAACGGCATCGCGCTGACCAAGCTCGACGTGCTCGATGAGCTGCCGGAGCTCAAGATCTGCGTCGGCTACCGGCTCGACGGGCTGCCGCTCGATCATCTCCCGGCGGCGCAAGGCGCGCAGGCCCGCGTCCAGCCGGTCTACGAGACCATGGAAGGCTGGTCGCAATCGACCCGCGGCGCGCGCTCGTGGGCCGAGCTACCGGCGCAGTGCATCAAATATGTGCGGCGGCTCGAGGAGCTGATCGGCGCGCCGGTCGCGCTGCTCTCGACCAGCCCCAAGCGCGAGGACACCATCCTCGTGCACGATCCCTTCGTGGATTGAGGGCGCGCCGTGGCCGGGCAGAGCTTTCCCTGGAAGACGGCGTGGATCACTGGCGCATCGGGCGCGATTTGCGGCGAGATCGCGCGGCGGCTCGCGACCTCGGGCGTCAGCGTGGCCGCAACGGCGCGGCCGAGCGCCAAGCTCGATCAGCTCGCTGCGGCGAGCGACAAGATCAAGGGTTATCCCGCCGACGTGCTTCAGCCCGACGCGCTCAAGGCTTGCGTGGCGAAGATCGAGAGCACGCTTGCACCGATCGATCTCGCTCTGCTCGGCGCCGGCATGTATGCGCCGTTCGACATCCGCAATATCGACCTCGACGGCTTCCACCGCTCGATGGCGCTCAATGTCGACGGCGTGATCAACGCGGTCGCCGCGGTGCTGCCGTCGATGCTCCAGCGCAAGTCGGGCCACATCGCCATCATGGGGTCTCTGTTCGGCTATGCCGGTTGGCCCGGCAACGGCAGCTACGGCGCGAGCAAGGCGGCGGTGATCAATCTCGCCGAGAGCATGCGGCTCGAGCTCGAAGGCACCGGCGTCGCCGTAACCATCATCAATCCGGGCTTCGTCGATACGCCGCTCAACGCGTCCTACGATCCCAAGAAGAAGCTCTACGTGATGAGCAAGGAGCGCTGCGCGCGGAAGATCCTGGAGAAGCTTGGCAGCAAGCCTTACGAGATCGCCTTCCCGCCGCAGGTCGAAGGCTTCCTCAAGACCGTGCGCTCGCTGCCGCGGAGCCTCTCGTTCCCGCTCGCGCGCTGGTTCACCAAGAGGACGGGGGCGTGAATGGACGGGCATGCGACCCATCTTCCAAATGTTCGCGGGCTACAACGCCTGCGATCAGCGCGTGTACGTGGCAGCGGCCGAGCTTGCCGACGCCGAGTATTGCGCCGATCACGGCGCCTTTTTCGGCTCGGTGCACGGCACGCTCAATCATTTGCTGGTCGGCGATCGCCTCTGGATGCAGCGCCTGACGGGGAGGGCGAGGCGCCGGCACGGCTCGATGCCATTCTATTTGACGATTTCGGCGCGTTGTGCGCGGCGCGGCTTGCCGAGGACGCACGCATCATCGCTTTTGACCTTGCCGAGAATGACAAAGCCACGTTCGCGAAGATCGGGGCTGGTTTCGTGCCCAAGGATTTCAACATGGAAAGGTCGCATCCCTTTGCAGTCATCCCCGAGGTGATTGAGGATGTGGAAGAATGGGAAGCGAAGTTTGCGTCGCTGGCTAAGAGAAGCGCGGATGCCTGTGTGGGTGACTAGTTTTTAGCAGCTCGCAGTAGGCAGTTCGCCAGGAGACGCGCTCCCCTGCAGATACAGGAGGTCTACAGAGGGCTTGGTTAGCAATGCGCGAGCAATTGCGTAGAGGCTGCGGCCGAAGCGCCTCTCACAGTGCATGCTCATTTGTGCGGTTGCTGGATGAATGCCCTTGAGCTAGGGCTCAAAGGGCAGTCCATGGCCATTGAGATGCCCGTTGCTTCCATTAAGCGAGTTAGGCTGGGGCGCACTTTGATGATGATCGAAGTGTTTTGAGCTGGAAGTGCTCAACGCTTCCACAGCTGGGCTCTCCGATCTACCCAACATTGCCCCGCGTATGGTGCTGTCGAACTCCTGAAGTTGAGAAACAACTCCTTTGGCTAACTCGAGATAGCGCTGGTGCAGGGTCGCAAGCTGACGCTTAAGGTCATCCTGAGCCGCTCGCGATGCGGCTAAGTCCTGCTGATGAGCCGCCAAAACACTACGAAGATTGTTCCGGTCAGCAATTAATTGTTCAACTGCAGCGGCTCCCGCTACTGCCGATCGTTCGAGTTCATCGTCGGAGCGGATGGGCGCAAACCGACTTGGTCCCTCAGTCATCGTGTTACCTCCTACGCAATACTCACCATGCCATCGTTCAGATCAAAATCACCGAATTGTGGCTTTCGAGCCGGCCTAACTTCAGCGTCCGAACGATCCCAAGGCTGTCTCTAATTGTAGACAATTAGGAATGCCAAAATCGGAGACTTTCGGAACGCCAGAAATGGCGGAAATGCGTGAATAGCCTCACACAGTCCCAAAAAGTCTTAGACTGGGCGGGGGCAGGAATAAGCCCCGGAGGACGCGGTTTAGGAAAGCGTCATCCGGAGCTTCGGACAGGGGGACGGGAAACCAGGGGCCGACGAAAGACGCTGGCCATTTATATAGGGGGCGGGCGACCTCCAACTGGGGTGCGCAGCTTGGTGACACCCCTACCACGCCCGTGCCGGAGAGCTGTGAAGCCGGAGTCCCGTTGCGTTCGGCATTTTCGAAGAACTCGCGCGCTAGGGGGTTTTGCTTTTTGAATGTTGTTGCAACTCCCGCACATTTTGAAAAGCCATTCGGCGGAAGGGGTTCACGTTAGAAAAAATCCCCGTATAGAACTCGGTGTCAACTAGTGATGAGAAGCTTCGCCTTCCCGATCGGCTAATGCCGCCTCGGCGTGTCCGATAATCTCCGCACCATTGAAGGCGAACTTTTTGCTGCGCCAGTCCTGGACCCAGTTTGCGCTCTGCGCATCAGATCCAGCTTGGGGCTTTATTTCACGCAGCAAGCGAACGGCGTAAGCGACGCTCACTGTGTGACCGCGCGGATCGCGGTGGGGGTCGGAATAGACCCCAATCAATCGAAGACCTTGATCGCCAATCTCGACTCCCGTCTCTTCCTTGACCTCCCTGCAGCAGGCCTCTTCCACAGTCTCGCCAATTTTGACGAAACCAGCGGGAAGTGCGAAGTCGCCCCTGAAAGGCTCGTTCCCGCGGCGTATCAGGAGCACGCGCCACATCGGATCGAACAGCACGCACTCCGCCACGACAGAAGGTGTTTTTGGTAGTCCCATCGTGTTTCCTCCCGTTCCCGCGACTTCTAGTTGGAAAACGATTAATCAGCGTACAGGAGTTTAAGTTTCGCTGTCCGGTCGTCTGGTTTGTTCCGATCGCGCACGGCGCACGATAGGCACGAAGCACGTTGGAGACCCAATGAACAGTCCTGCCAAAGGCCCTGCCGATGTGCCGCCTAACCTCTTCGCGTCAGCACCCCGCGATATTTTCGCTGGCCTGATCTCGAGCTTTGTCTCGGTCGCCTATGGGCTGGCCTTCGCGGCCCTCATCTTCACACCGCCACTCACTCCGTGGATTGCCTCCGGCATCGCCGCCACCTTTATCACCCTTGCTGTGAGCACCGCCATCGTCGCGCTGAGGAGCGCGCTTCCCTTCGCTATCGGCGGTCCCGATCCAACCGTCGCGGTACAAGCGACCTTGGTGGCCGCCCTCGTGGCCCGGCTCAGAGAACACGGGATGCCGGGCGATCTTATGGCCCCGGTGATGATTGTGATGGGCCTTGCCGCGACGCTCACCGGTCTTCTCCTTTGCGGGCTTGGGCTCGCCCGCGCTGGCAGCGCCATTCGCTTCGTTCCTTATCCAGTGATCGGAGGGTTTCTCGGCGCCACCGGATGGCTGATGGTGAGCGGCGCAGTGGCAGTAGTGACCGGCTACGGTCTTGGGCCCTCCACCATCGATGCGCTGCTTGCCCGCTCGATGTTGTATGAACTCGCTCCGGCCGTCGCAACAGCGCTCGCGATCTACTTGGCTATTCGCCGCTTTGGAGAGAACCCCTTCGTCCTCCCGGTCATTCTGCTGGCCGGGATCGCTACGGCGCATCTCGCTTTTGCGTTGAGCGGCACGAGCCTTGCTGAGGCCGCAGTTCAAGGCTGGCTATTCAAGGCACCCGCGGCGCTCGCTTTGACGCCAACCTGGGATTTCGACGACCTGAAGATGTTCCCCTGGCTGGCGCTGGAGCCGCTTGCTGGCGATATCGTCGCCGTGATGTTCGTCATCGCCATCTGCTCTTTGCTCAACACCACGGGGCTCGAGTTCGTGACCGGGCGCGAAGTTGATCTGAACCGCGAGCTGAAAGCGATCGGCGTCGCCAACCTCGCCGCGGCGGCACTTGGCGGCTACGGCAGCACCATCGCCTTGAACCGCACGACGCTGAATTACGTGGCCGGGGCCCGCGGGCGCCTGTCCGGCCTGACGGTCGCGGTGGTTTCGGCTCTCGTACTCATCGCCGATCCTGGATTCATCGCCTACGTACCGAAATTCCTGCTTGGCGGCATTCTGCTCTATCTCGGGGTCCTCTTCATCTATGAGTGGCTCATCGATTCGGCCATGCGAATTTCGCCGCTCGAATATGCCTCGCTGCTCGCCATTGCCGTGCTCATTCTCAAGTTCGGTTTCCTTGCTGGCGTGGTGATGGGCGTCATCATCGGATGTGGCACTTTCGCTCTCAGCGCGAGCCGCGTCGACGCCGTAAAGTTCAGCTTTGACGGCTCGGAATATCGCTCCTCCCTCGACCGCGGTCCGGAGGTCTTGAAGATCCTCGCAAAGCATGGCAGCGAGATCCAAGGCATGAGCCTGCAGAGCTATCTCTTCTTCGGGTCGGCCAACCGCCTTTACGAGAGGGTCAAAGCGCTGTTTGCGAGGCAGCCCGGCATCCGCTTCCTCATATTCGATTTCCGCCTTGTCACCGGTGTCAATTCCTCGGCGATTCACAGCCTCACCCAGATCAAGCGGGCCGCGAACCAACACGGAGCTAGACTTATGCTCGTCAATCTGTCGTCGAAGGTGCAGAAAGCGCTTCGCAGGCGCCGGTTCATCGACCAGAATGCCGTCCCGGGGGACGACCTCGACCGGACGCTCGAAATGTGCGAGGGCGTCGTCATTGCCGCGCACGCCCAGGGAGCTGCGGATGTGCGGAATTTAGACGAATGGTTCGAACAGGCACTCGGCAACGCTGTTTTTGCGAAGCAACTCGCCAAAGTTTGCCAGCGATTGAAGGTTCGCAAGGGCGACATCATTGCCTCGCAAGGCGAGACGGCCGACTGCATGCATTTCATCGTCGAAGGCCGCGTTGGTATCATCGTTAGCCTCGAGGACGGACACTCGGTGCGGGTACGGAGTTTCGGCCCGCACGCGACAATCGGCGAAATGGGCCTGATCACCCGCCAATTGCGGAGCGCCACCATTGAGGCGGAGGTCGATAGCGTGCTGTATGTGCTGAGCTTGGAGGATTACGAGCGGCTGAAGATCGAGAACCCGCCGCTGCAACAGGCCTTGCTCAACTACGTCATCGCGGCAATGGCCGAACGGTTAAATTTCGCAAGCAAAGTGATCGGTGTGCTTCGCCGCTAGGCGGGCTAAATGTCCGTAGGAGTTACAGCGCTCCGGCAAGTCCAGTTCCTCCTGCTGACATCTATGTCCCTTGTCTGCGATCGCAGATGTCGCGATACCGCGCGGTCAGGACGGGGTAAGGACAGTTTTTGTGAACACCCACGAACTCAGCCCGGTGTCCCGCCAGGAGGCACTCAAGCATTGATGAGCAACGACGACATCCTTACCAAGCAGGTTGAGTACTACCGTCTCCGCGCGAACGAGTACGATATCACCGCCTATACCGATCTCACCAAGTCGGCGGAGCGCATCGATCGGATCGTGGCCGATCTCGCGCCGACCGGGAGCATCCTTGAACTGGCCTGCGGCACCGGGATGTGGACGCGCGCGCTCGCTGCGTACAGCGACGACGTCACCGCGCTCGACGCGTCGGCAGAACCGATCGCGATCGCCCGAGCCCGCTGCCCTGATCAAGTTCACTTCGAGATCGCTGACATCTTCCGCTGGCGGCCGGTGCGCTTCTACGACGTCGTATTCTTCGCGTTCTGGCTATCGCATGTGCCGTCGGCCCGGCTTGGCGGCTTCCTCACCGCTGCAACCGACGCGGTGTCGCCGGGCGGGCGGCTGCTGTTTGTCGATGAGCACGCCGACCCCCGTCACGAGGAATGGACCGACAATCCTGAAATCGCCATCCGCGAAATGAGAGATGGCTCACGGCACGAGATCGTCAAGGTGTTCGTGGAACCGGAGCAGCTGGCCGCACGGCTCGATCGGCTCGGATGGTTGGTCGATTTCGACGTCGACCACGCGTGGCTGATCGGGTCGGCGCGGCGACGCTGATCGTTAGGTACGCCTGTGCGCTCCTCCAAAGGCAACGCAGAGACGGCTCTTTTATTCTCAGTATGATCTTCACGCAGAGGAGCCATGGCGAATGACTAGAATTCGCAATCATCTTTCAATCATCCCCATTAAGCGCCAGAACCGACTGAGCAAGAGCAGCGTCTATCGGGCTCTGAACCGCGGGGTCTGACACCCCTGACCGCGCCGAGGTGGGGGCCCTGCCGCACGTCTTCGAATCGACCAGATCCCACCGATCCACGGGGCAGGCGTCTCATATCAGGGCCTGTGGGACCAGGAGCATTGCGGCCAAGTGCGGATTAGTCGTGAGCTAAGGTCTCAGTGGCTATCTCGGTGCATCGTGGTGTGGGCTCGCCGAAGCGGCCAATAACAGTCATCGCTTATAGGCGCCGCCTGCGCGGTGCAGATATTACGAGGAGGCGAGCAATGCCCTTAGATCGCTTTCCGGCGGCTCCTCCCGGGGCGGAGGGCCGAACGGCGGCAAGGGAGGTGAAGCGATATCGGTCAGGCGCGCGCCGACTCCGGCGTTAGCCCTACTACTGGCGTGTTCGGCGTCTCGAACGAAGACGAGATCGCGCTGAAGCTTTCCCTCCAATCTCATGCCGCGCCTTTGCAGGCTGAAGCCGAGCGGCGCCAAGCGCTCGGCGATAACGCGCCCGCCTTTGTGCTCTCTCAGCTTCGACCTGGTATTTCGCGGAGCGCGGGATGGGCGAGAGTGCGCCGCGCGCCGGCGAAGATTTGATGCGTCAGACCCGGCACGTCGATCTTGATGTAGTTCGGCTGCGGGACGTTGTAGCGCGCGATGAATTCGTCGATGGTCCACACCTGGACCGCCTGCACCGAGGGGAAGGACTTCCGACGCGGATCAGGCTTTGTGCTTTCCCTGAAAGTAAAAGAGCGCGCCGACATCATTTGCGATACGTGCAAATCCTCTATCCCGCGACTGGTCGCTGAAGCCGAGTTGCAGGCAACGGACTGCGGTTCTCGAGATGGTTCAATTCGCAATTCGCGACTAGATTGTAGTAATTGACCGCGGCGGGCTCGTAGGCCCAGACCTCGATGTCGCCGCGCGTCGCGGCGTAGAGCGTCAACACCCCGACATTGGCGCCGATGTCGAAGAACACTGAGCCCGGCTCCATCCGGTCGATCCAGGTTATCGAGTTCGGCTCCTTGGTCAGGATGGTGCGGGCGCGCTTGAAGCTTCCGCGGCTGTGGTTCAGGAAGCGGATCTTGCCATGCGGCGTGTCGACAACGACTGGCTCGCTGAGCAGTGTGTCAGCCGCGTCAGCCCGCTGTCCCGCGGGTAGCAGCTTGAGGACCGAGAGGGCCCAACTCGTTGCCGCCCGCCACGATATGCGGACGAGCCTGATCGCCTTCCGAAACATTCCGCTCCTCCACGCTTTCCCTCAACCAAGCCAAAACTACAGTATGTCTATATGATAAGTATACTTCAGTTTGGGGTGATGCGCCAGACCATAGATTTCCGCAGAATGTGGAGGACTCCTCAGGAAGATTGCTGCTAGGCGGCCAAGCACTTATGCCGAATGAGTCCTGCTGATTGCGCTTCGGTTCATTCTTGTTTTGGCTGATGGCGGCGACTGTTTATCTGTCGGTAGTTATGGTCGGACGGCTACGCTGGTGTACTCGGCCCCAGCTCCGGGGGGACGCGGGATGACCAAGCTTGTCGGTCGCCCATTTGGCCGGGGAGACCACGACATATTTGTCCGTGCAAATAGCACGGACTGGCTAGCAGCTAACCATGATGTGAGAGCAATCGAGGTGACAGCTCACCCGTTTGCCGACGCCCTGCCGCTACGCTAACCGGTACGCCTACAACTGAAAAGGGCGCCGACCGCAGCCGACGCCCCTCTCCAGGAGAAGCCGTCCCAAGTTGGCTTAGAGAGCAGCTTCTGCTTGCGAAATGAGCTTAGTCGATTAGCTCTGACATCCGGTTAGATGCTGAGCCAACAATCCGCGTAGTTGCACGAACAAAAATGAAGCGTCGCCCCGGACTGGCAGGCGACCGACAAGTTTGGGATCGGGTCGTCTCTCCGGGAGAGAGGTGCCGAGTGCGCGAGCGTAGCGTACGACATAGTTAACGACAGGTTACCGGTCGCCGCCATCAGCAAAAAAGAACGGCCCCAGCGCAATCGGCCGACTCGCTCGACCTGATCCTCTATCAGCGCGAGACGGGGCTTGGACTTAGCTGAGCAGCTCGCGGAAATAGGAATCGAGCAGGCGGTTCTTTGGATCGACCGTCTTGCGATAGGCGGCGAATTGCTGGAGCCGCGTCCCGAAGGCGCGCCTGACCTGCTCGCGGGTCAGGAACGGCGTCTGGTTGAACAAAGGCACGCCGCGGCGGTCGCTGCAGAAATCGTTGTAGTGGCGCAGGAACTCCTCCCATTCCGGGCCGCCGGTCGAGGCCGGGTCGATGCTGAGCGTCGGTCCCTCCCAGCTGTATGAGAACAGCGCCTCGACATCGCGCGAGATGGCGTAGCCGACGCTCGGCAGATTGCAGCGATAGCCGGTCGTCTTCTCGTAGTGGAGGCAGAAATTGCAATACTCGTCGAGCACGTCGAAGAAGCCGCCCTCGCGGAACGCCCACATGCTGAACAGATATTTGTTGTCACCGGGCTCGCGCGGATAGGAGATGATCTGCGCATGCGGCCAGGTGCGGTCGCTGCGCACCATCAGCACGAGCCCCTGACGCAGCAGAAAGAAGTGGAACTTGTCGGCGAGCGAGCGGAGCTTCGGGTTCTTGGTGTTCCGCTCGATCCACAGCGTGACGGCCGGGCCGTATTTGCGCCAGAAGCGGTTGCGGTAGGCCCAGCGCCGGCGCGAAGTGGGCTGGACGTCGGGGTTCTCCTTGCGCAGCTCGACCAGCACGCGCTTCACATAGGGAAAGATGTAATACATCACGGCGAAGCCGCGCGCTTTGTAGACCGGGAAGTAGCGCCGGAAATTCTCCAGGCTCAGCGAATAATGCCGCACGGCGAGCGCCGTGGTCGGTTTGACCTTGATGGTCACCTCGTAGACGATGCCGAGCAGCCCATAGCTCGAGCGGATGATCTGCATCTCCTTCGGATTGTCGCGCTCGGTGATCTCGCGGAGCTTGCCGTCGGGCGTGACCAGGCGCACGGCGGTCACGTAGGAGCTGACCTGGCCGAAGCCGCCGGGGAAGGATGCAGTCCTTGGTGGCGGCGGTCGCCATGGCGCCCAGGGTGACGTTGCCGATCTCGGTGGTGACGTAAGGCTGCAGCCCGCGGTCCTTCAGCGCATTGGCGAGCACGATGTGGCTCACGCCGGCTTCGACCGTGACCGTGTCGTCGGTGAAATGGAGGATGCGGTTCATCCCCTTCATGTCGACCATGGTGCCGCCGTCGTCGCCATTCATGCGCGCGGTGGAATGCATCGAGCCGGCGGGGCGGACCGGCGAGGGAAAGCGCACCTCGTCGACCATGATCTCGACGATGTCCTCGGCGCTTTCGGGGGTCGCGATCACCTTGGGATGGTAAGTCCAGGTGCCGTCCCAGGTCTTTATGGCGACGTCGCGCTTGATATCCATAACTTCCCCCAAAACCAGCGGGCGACAGACCATAAAGCAAAGCGCTGGCGAATCCAGGCTTTGGGTGAGCGTGCGATGTCGGCATAGAGCTGGTTTTGCGCCAGGTCCGAATTGACACAGATCAATGAGGCCGGAGCGCGATGCGAGTGGGTTGAACCGTGCCGGCCTTTGATGCTTAGGTCGGGCTCAAAGCGCGGCAAACGGGGCCGGGCGGCCGTTCGCAACTGCGGAAATGGGAGGGAGAGTGCAGCGTTACTGTATCATCGGCGCGGGCGCCTCTGGTCTCGCGGTGGCCAAGACCTTCGCCGAGCGCGGCATTCCGTTCGATTGCTTCGAGGCGCTCGCCGATATCGGCGGCATCTGGAATCCCGACAGTCCGCACGTGGTCTATGGCTCGACCTATCTCAACTCCTCGAAGCGACTGTCGCGCTATCCCGATTTCCATTTCCCCGAGGAATGGTCGCATTATGTCAGCCGGACGCAGGCGCAAGACTATCTGCGCGCCTATGCGAGAGAGTTCGGCCTCTATCAGCGCATCAGCTTCAACAAGCGCGTCGTCTCGGCGGTCAGGAGCGAGCAGGGCTGGCAGGTGACGCTCGAAGGCGAGGGCGCGCCCCGGCTCTATACCGGCCTCGTCGTCGCCAACGGCCATCATTGGGAGAAGTTCACGCCGGCTTATCCCGGCAAGTTCGACGGCGAGATCTTGCACTCGCACGACGTCAAGTCGAAAGAGCAGCTCAAGGGCAAGCGCGTGCTCGTGGTCGGCGCCGGCAACTCGGCGGTCGACATCCTGTCTGACGCGGCGCTCGACGGCGCGCGCGCCGTGCACTCGATGCGGCGGTCCTATTATTTCTTCCCCAAGATGGTGCTCGGCAAGCCGGCCGACACGTTCATCGACATGACCAGCCGCTGGCCGGTGCCGCGCAGCATCATGCGCTGGTTCTACCGGTTCGGACTGATCGTCCTGGTCGGGCGGCACAAGCGCTACGGCCTGCCGGCGCCCGACCATAATCTGTTCGAGGCGCACCCGACCGCCTGCACCACCTATCTCGACCATATCGTGCATGGCCGGATCGTGACCAAGCCGGCCATCGAGAAGCTCGACGGCAGACGCGTGCGCTTCGTCGACGGCAGCGAGGAGGAGGTCGATCTCCTGGTCTGGGCCACCGGCTTCCGGCCGAGCTTCCCGTTCCTGGACCAGTCCTACATTCTCAACCCCGACGGCGGCTCCAAGCTGTTCATCCACACCTTCCACCGCCAGCTCGACGATCTGTTCGTCGTCGGCCTGTTCGAGCCGGCCGAAGGCGGCGTGTGGCAGCTCGCCGATTTCCAGGCGCGGCTGATCGCCTGCTTCGTCAAGGCGCTGTCGAACGATCCGAAGCGCGCCGCCTGGTTCCGCGCGCTGAAGGCTGCCGCCACGCCCGATATCGGCCATGGCATACGCTGGCGCGACACGCCGTGGCACCGGTTCGAGATCCAGCACTACCGCTTCCGCATGTATATGCGCCGCCTGATCCGGAAATTCGGCGCCTCGGGCGAGGTGCCGGCGCGGCAGGCCCGCTCCATGGTGCTCGACGCCGGCAAGCCGGACGACGCAAGGCTCAAGCTCGCGTCCTGACCGCACCGCGGAGCATCCAGCCGAGCGGGAGATTGAGCAGCCAGTCCTCGAACATCGTCTGCCAGATCACCGTTGCAAGCTCTTGGCGAAGAAGCCGAGCGCGGCGTCGCCGACCGACTGATGGATCGCATGGCGATCGACGCCAGGCGCGTCGATGCACGCCTCGGGAAACTCGTCGCGCCCCTCATCGTCGCATTCGTTGACGAAGATCTCGTGATCGACATTGCCCGGGATGATGCTGAGCTCGGCATTGGGAATGTACTTAGCGGCGAATGCGGCGTTGTCGGCAGGCGGCGTCTGGGTGTCGCGCGCGCCAACGACGATATAGGTCGGCACTTTGAGCTCGCCGAGACCGGCCTCGTCCATGCCGAACGCCTTGATGATGCCGGGCGCCATGGCGAACACCGCCTTGATGCGGGGATCGTGCACCGACAGAGCCGGCTCGGGATCGAGCGGCAGCTCGTCGCGCTGATATTGCGGCACAGCCTGGTTGTTGCGCCAGCCTTGCTGGAAGGCGAGGTACTTGTCGCGATTGACCTTGGCGCCGCCGATCCAGAGCGAGGTGAAGCCGCCTTGCGAATGACCGGCGATGCCGATGCGGTCGGGATCGATGGCCTTGCCCCAAATGGGATCGGCGAGCAGGTCGGTGACGATCAGCGAGATGTCAACCGGACGCTGCCAGAGCTTGTTGGCGAGATAGGCGATGGTCGCATCGTAGGTGTTGGCGCGATAGTGGTACGGCGCGGCGACGATATAGCCCCGCGCGGCGATGGCTTCCGCGAACCAGGCATATTGCAGCGGGTTGGAGCCGCGGCCATGCGACAGCATCACCAGCGGGTGCTTGCCGTCTTCGGGGGCGAGCGGGGCGTCCTTGTAGAGCTCGAGATTGGTGAAGAACGGCAGCGTGTATCGCGTCGATGGGTTGTCGACCGTTGCAGGATAGAACATCACGACCGCGAGCGTCCGGTCGCCGTAATGGCTGTCGGCGAACTCGATCTGCTTGATGCCGACCTTGTAGCTGTCTGCGGCTTTTGCGGGAGAAACGGCCAGCAGCGCGCCGAGCGCGAGGTAAAGCCAAGCAAAGGTCGGGCGCGAATTCACGGGGCACATCATGGCCCAAGGCCGAAGCGCTGTCAGCCCTGCTTCGGCACGGCGCGGCGCAGGAAATTGGCGACGAGGCGCGGCGCCACCGCGTTCAGCATGAATAGCCCGCGCAAGGCCGCCGGCTTGATCACCGTGCGCCTCTTCGCTTCGACGCCGGCAAAGATCGCCTCCGCCGCCTGCTCCGACGTCAGAGTTGGCATGATCATCGGGTTGATGACCGGCAAGTGCGCGCGGCTGCCCGGATTGTGCTCCCAATAGGCGCTTTCGACGAGGCCCAGCACGACGAGGGTGACGCTGAGCCCCGAGCCTCTCAATTCGGCACGCAGCGCCTCGGTGAAGCCGGCCAGAGCGTGACGCGCGGCAGTATAGGCGACCGCATTCGGCCATATGACGAACGATGCGGGGGAGGTGATGCAGGCGATTGCCCCGCTTCTCCGCGCGAGCATCTTTGGCAGAAACGCGCGGGTGAGATTGAAGGCAGCGAGATAGGGCACCTCGATCATGGCGAGCGCTTCTGCGGCCGGGGTGTCGAGCAAGGACATCCAGCGGCCCGCCCCGGCATTGTTGATCAGCACGTCGGGCGTGCCGGCCTCGCGCGCGATGCGCTCGCTGACCTCCTGGGTCGCGCTGGCGTTGGCGAGATCGACCGGGAAGGCGGTCGCCGTACCGCCGTCCTTGCGGATAGCGCTGACCGCCGCGTCGAGGCGCCCGGCGTCACGGGCGAGCAGGAGGACGTGGGCGCCGCTTGCGCCATAGCGTCGCGCCGCGGCCTCGCCGATCCCGCTCGATGCCCCAGTAATCAGCACAAGCCTCGCCGTCATAGAGCTCGCTCCTTGGGGACTGAGGCCAAGACCCTAGATCGGCTGCTACTTTTCCGCTCGTTCCATTTTGACGCGTAACTGTGGCACAAAGGCTACAGCGCGGACGGAACCTCATTCGCACCGGTTGCAGCCCCCTGGCGAGCGCTCGCTTTCCCGCGATAGTCTTAGTCCATCTTGGTCAGTCGCTGGAGGAGGCGTTCCGATGAGGTCGTATTTGCGCGTCTTGGCATTGGCATCGTTGGCGGCGGGGCTGTGCCTAGTGCAGGGCGCGCCGGCCTCGGCAGGGTGTGTCGGACTGTCGGGAACAGCCGACGGCTTCGACAAGGAGACCGCGGTCAGCCGCGCGCAGCTCGCACTGTCCGACTACATCAAGGAATACAAGCGGGCGAAGAAGCTGGGCTCGGTTACCGTCAGCCCGATGCGCGCACAGCCGGAGCCCTATTGGCGCGATAGCGTGAGCGAAAACATGATGTACCGGCCGGACATCGTCGACGCGAAGTCTTACACCATCTGCTGGCAGGGCGTGATCTCGCCTTACGTCTGCACCTCGGGCGCCAAGGCCTGCTGGTAGTCTTTCTTGCGATTTTTGAAGGTCCCTGCATCGTCTCCGCAGCGCAAGCCGCTGGGACGATCGCTATTCCCGTACCGAGGTCGTTAGTGGGCCGGCACCAGCGACACCTTCTCGGGCCGCGACATGGCGAAGATCATGGGAATGATGGCGAGCGTGACGATGGCGATGAACCAGAACAGATCGTTGAAGGCCAGCATCTGCGCCTGACGGGCAATCTCATAGGTGACGAGCGGGCCCGCCTGTGGCGAGTAGGGGGTGAGCCCATGCTGGGCGAGATAGGGAATGAGCGCCTGGTTGAAGGGCGTGATGTGACCCGAGAGCTCGTTCCAGTGAATCTGCGTCTGCCGCACGAACAGCCAGCTCACCACGGCAATGCTGGCTGAGCCGCCGATGCCGCGCATCAGGGCATAGACGCCGGACGCTTCGTCGTATTGCGCCTTGGCGATATTGCCGAAAGTGACGGCGGTCAACGGCACGAAGAACAGCCCGGTGCCGACGCCGGCCAGCACGCCCGGCAGCGCGATGCCCCAATAGTCCACGTACAACGAGTAGTGCGACATGAGGATGGTGCCGAGCGCCGTCATGACCAGGCCCGCGGCGACGAGATAGCGCGCGTCGAACAGTCGAATGAGGATGCCGCCGGTGATTGCCAATGTCAGCGCGCTGACGAGCGCCCGAGGGATGAACAACGTGCCCGCCATCGCCGGCGGGTAGCCGAGCAGCCGCTGGCTGAGCAGCGGCATCAGCGCCATCCAGCCGAACAGGCTGATGCCGTAGGCGGTGATCGCCAGCGTGCCGATGACGAAATTGCGGTCCTTCAGCAGCGACAGATCGATGATGTTGTCCGGCTTGTTCCAGCCCCTGAGAAAGAACGCCGCGGTGGAGAACACGGTGACGATCGTGCCGACAACGATGAGCCGGGAGTTGAACCAGTCGCGCATCTGGCCCTGGTCGAGCACGAATTGCAGGGCGCCGACCGCCAGCACCAATAGAGCCATGCCGACCCAATCGGTCCTGATCTCCTTGATGGCGCGTTGCGGCAAATAGCCGACCGAGAGCAGCAGCGCGAACAGGCCGATGGGGATGTTGATGTAGAAAACCATGCGCCAGGAATAGGTCTCGGTGAGCCAGCCGCCGAGCGCCGGGCCGATCACCGGGGCAACCATGATGCCGAGACCGAAAATGGCGAGCGCTTGGCCATGGCGCTCGCGCGGGAAGGCGTCGAGCAGGATGGCCTGGCTCAACGGCACGAGCGGCGCGCCGAAAATGCCCTGAGCCAGCCGGAACACCACCATGCTCTCCAAATTCCACGCCATGCCGCATAGCGCCGAGGACAGCACGAAACCGCAAATGGCAACGAGCAGGAGCCGCCGCCGCCCGAGCCAAGTGGAGAGATAGCCGGTGAGCGGCATGACCACGGCGGCGGAGACGATATAGGAGGTGAGGACCCAGCTGATCTGGTCCGAGGTGGCGCCAAAGGCGCCGAGCATGTGCGGGATCGCCACGTTGACGATGGTGATGTCGAGCACTTCGAGCACCGCGGTCAGCACCACGGCGATGACGAGCGGGATCGGCGGACGGTCAGGCTGGTGCGGCGGCGGTGGCGGCGGTGGCGGCGCCGTCTTGATCGGCGGCGGTGGCGGCTCGGAAGGAGCCTTCCGCTTCCGCCCTTTGCGGCCGCGTTGCTCTAAGCTCATTTCTGGTCTTGCGCCGGCTCGGTCGTGTCGATGGTCACGTTAGCGCTCGATCCCAAGCGGAGCGGCTTGTCGGGATTGGGTGCGCTCGTGATCTTGACGCGCACCGGAAAGCGCTGGGTGACCTTGACCCAGTTGCCGGTCGCGTTCTCCGGCGGCAGCACCGAGAAGCTCGCGCCGGAGCCCGGGCTGATGCTCTCGACCACGCCGTCGAGCTTGAGGCCGGGATACATGTCGAGACGGACGATCGCCTTCTGCCCCCTCCTGATGCGCGCGAGATCGGTTTCCTTGAAGTTGGCATCGACCCACCAGCGGCCGTCCTCGATGATGGCGAAGGCGGGCGTGCCGGCCTGCACGATGGTGCCGGGCCGCAAGCTTACGTTGGATACCCAGCCGGTGGCCGTCGCGGTGACATGGGTCTGCACGCGGTCGTGGGTCGCCTTGTCGAGCTGCGCCGAGGCGGCGCGGAGCTGCACGGTCGGCGTCGTCACCGTCAGCTTGTCATCCTGGGCCTTGGTGAAATCGGCCTCTGCCGCGTCGAAGGCAGCCCAAGCGTCGTGCCAGCCCTTGAGCGCGGCGGTGAAGTCACTCGACACGAGCCAGCCCTCCTTCTGCGCGTCCTTGGCCTTGCGATAGGCGGCGAGCGCATCTTCGAGCGCGGCGCGCTTCTCCTCGAGCTTGCTGGCGGCAGCCTTGAGCGCGTCGCCCGCCGTGCCGGCAGCGGCGGCCGCGGCATCGAATTGCGCCCGCGCGTTGCGGAGCGCCGCGTCGTAGAGCGTCGGATCGATGTCGAACAGAGGATCGCCGGAGGCCACCTTGTCGTCGTCCTGGACATAGACGCGGATGACCGGCCCTGAGACCTGCGCGGCCACGCGCACCACGTCGGCGCCGGTATAGGCGTTGTCGGTCGACGGGTAGATCTCGGCATAGTGCCAATAGGCCAACACACCGCCGACCGTCACTAGGAGCAGGACGAGGAGCAGGATCCAGCGATACGGGAGCTTGGCACCGTTGCGCGCCTTGGCGTCGGTCGAAACGTCCTGTTTCACGTCGTGTCTACCTCGGTTGCGGCGGGTGTGACCGGCCGGGGGTTGAGCTCAGGACCCAGGAATTCAAGGTGAAGCGCGGCAGAATGATGACGAGGCTTAAACTGCTTGCGCGTCAGCCGCAAGAATTCCGTTATACGCAACGGGATATGCGAATTGTCACGGTCGACGAGGGTGCTTGGCTGAGGGTTGCGATCGGCGCTTTTCGGGCGAGCGGCCGTCTTCAGGTCTTGCCGGCCAGTCTGACAATCTTGAGCTCCGGACGCATGACTTGCGTTCCACTTGCGGCGGTTTCGCATTACCCTCGCTTTCGACGCTGCATGGCTTTGGGGGAGGGCGAAATGACCGCATCGAGATATATCGCGCGACTGATAGGTCCGGTCTTGCTGACGATCGGCGTCGGCATGGTCATGGGCATGCTCACCGAGGGGGACGGCTATTCCAGCCTACTCAAGGAGTTCATCAGCTCGCGGGCGCTGATCTTCACCACCGGAGTGCTGGCGCTCGTCGCCGGGGTCGCAATCGTCAATGCGCATAATCTTTGGGTGGCCGATTGGCGGGTGCTGGTGACGGTGCTGGGCTGGCTCATGATCTTTCGCGGCGTCATGAATTTGGTTTTCCCGATTACGGTGCAGACCCTCGGCGACCGCATGATCGCGAGCCATGCCGGCGTGCTTGCCGGCGCCGCCTTCACCATCGTGCTCGGGGCCATCTTCTGCATCATGGGCTATGAAGACATGTGGAGCCGCGAGGCGCTGGCCGAGGTGCCGGCCAAGTCCGTTGCCCCCAAACGGCCACGGCGGAAATAGCGCAGCGCGGCGCCCCCCCCGTCGCCTGTTTGACATGAGGCTGCATCGGCCTACATTAGCCTCGTTCCGAGGGGAGCCCCAGCGAAGGGGCTGAGAGTCCGCTGCCTTCGTCGTTAAAGGCGCGCGGAGACCCTTCGAACCTGATCCGGGTCATTCCGGCGAAGGGACGGGAACTTCGTTTCTCGCCAGTCTGCCCCGGCACCCCGATCGCGGAGGTACGCCGATGAACAAGCCCATTTCTGCGAAGGACGTGGCGCCGCCCAAAGTGACCACCGGTCCGTTGCCCGGAAGCCGCAAGATCTATTCCGCGCCCGAGGGCCACGACGATCTCGCCGTGCCGTTCCGCGAGATCGGCCTCGGCGGCGGCGAGTCGCCCTTCAAAGTCTACGACACATCGGGCCCCTACTCCGATGCCGACGCCGCGATCGACGTACAGCGCGGTCTGCCGAAATTGCGCGCGCCGTGGATCGACGCGCGGGGTGGCGGGCTGGTCACCCAGCTCGAGCTGGCGCGGGCAGGGATCGTCAGCAAGGAGATGGTCTATATCGCGCATCGCGAGAATATCGGCCGCGCGCGACAGGCCGAGGCGGCGGAAGCGAGGCTCGCCGACGGGATGAGCTTCGGCGCGAGCCTGCCGGCTTTCGTGACTCCCGAGTTCGTTCGCGCAGAGGTCGCACGCGGCCGCGCCATCATCCCCGCCAATATCAATCACCCGGAATCCGAGCCGATGATCATCGGCCGGAACTTCCTCACCAAGATCAACGCCAATATCGGCAACTCTGCCGTGACCAGCTCGGTCGAGGAGGAGGTCGAGAAGATGGTGTGGGCGACCCGCTGGGGCGCCGACACGGTGATGGACCTCTCCACCGGTCGCAACATCCATCTGACGCGCGAATGGATCATCAGGAACGCGGCCGTCCCGATCGGCACGGTGCCGATCTATCAGGCGCTGGAGAAGGTCAACGGCGATCCCGTCAAGCTCGACTGGGACGTCTACAAGGACACGCTGATCGAGCAGGCCGAGCAGGGCGTCGATTATTTCACCATCCACGCGGGGGTGCGGCTCGGCTACATCCATCTCACCGCGCCGCGCGTCACCGGCATCGTCAGCCGCGGCGGCTCGATCATGGCCAAATGGTGCCTCGCCCATCACAAAGAGAGCTTCCTCTATGAGCGCTTCGACGAGATCTGCGAGATCATGCGGCGCTACGACGTGTCGTTCTCGCTCGGCGACGGACTTCGTCCGGGATCGATTGCCGACGCCAACGATCGCGCGCAATTCGCCGAGCTCGAGACGCTCGGCGAGCTGACCAAAATCGCCTGGGATCGCGGCTCCCAGGTGATGATCGAAGGCCCCGGCCATGTGCCGATGCACAAGATCAAGGTCAATGTCGAGAAGCAGCTCAAATTATGCGGCGAGGCGCCGTTCTATACGCTCGGGCCGCTGGTGACCGACATCGCCCCGGCCTACGACCACATCACGAGCGCGATTGGTGCGGCGATGATCGGCTGGTTCGGCACCGCGATGCTTTGCTACGTCACGCCGAAGGAGCATCTCGGCCTGCCCAACCGCGACGACGTCAAGGCCGGTGTGATCGCCTACAAGATCGCGGCGCATGCCGCCGACCTCGCCAAGGGCCACCCGGGTGCGGTCGCCCGCGACGACGCGCTGTCTAAGGCGCGGTTCGAGTTCCGCTGGCAGGACCAGTTCAACCTCTCGCTCGATCCGGAGACGGCGCGCTCCTACCACGACGAGACGATGCCCAAGGAGGCGCACAAGCTCGCCCATTTCTGCTCGATGTGCGGGCCGAAATTCTGCTCGATGGAGATCACCCAGCAGGTGCGCGATTACGCGGCCAAGCTCGCCGAGAAGGAGACGCTCTCAAGCAGCGAAGCCGTAGAGCAGGCAAGGAAACAGGGCATGGAAGAGATGAGCGAGAAGTTCCTCGCCGCCGGCGCCGAGGTCTATGTGAAGGAGTGAGTGGGCGGTCGCTAGCTGTCAGCTAAGCGCGATCGGCGCCGCACGCGGCTGTGAGGCGGCAAGCTGCGGGCTGCGGTAACAGGTCGCAAACGATGCCGCCGAATTGATTGGCTATTCCCGACCCAAGCGCGCAGCGTCCGGCATCATCGAGCCATTCCCCCACAATTTTTTCCGTTCTGGAGAGCTGCGCGCATTCCGCGCAGGACTCGATGCATCGCTACAACCTCCAAACCGTCACTTAAAAGGATAAAATCCATGCAGAAATATCTCCTCGCCGCGGTGTTCGTCGTGGCAATGGCCGGTCCGGCGTTCGCCGAGACGTTCTATGTCGCCTTCGATCCCGCGAGCCACAAATGCTCGATGATGCACAGCCAGCCCGCTTCGCCGATGAAGATGATGGGCAAGTTCGGCACAAAGGCAGAGGCCGAGAAGGCCATGGGCTCGATGAAGGAATGCATGGCCGGCTAGCTGCCGCACATTTCGAAAATTGTGGCCCGGCCCTTTCGGCCGGGTCTTTTTATTCACGAGAGCCGCGCGCGACCACGCCGCCAAGCTCGCCGAGAGGTCAGGCACGCCGGCATTTTAGCCGCGGGCACGCTCGCCGAGGCTGAGCGGCAGAAGGGCATGGAAGTCGTGCGCGCCAAGTTCGCGCCGCGGGCCCCGGGGTTTATGTGGCTGAGGAGTGAGCAAGTCTGCTTTTGACCCAAAGCGGATATTCGGTCCTCGTGAGTCGTCCGACGTTTAGCCTGACGCGGATTCAGATGGCGCGCGACGAGCAACCAATCACTATCGCGGCGATCAATGATCTCAATCGTCTGGTTTGGATGGTGTTACGCGGGGATGATTTCTCTCCTCGCGCGCCATATTGAGAAGCTCGTCAGAGCGTTTACCCTTGGTATCAACGCCGAGGCGCTTTAGCTCGATGGTCGCGTCAGCCACAAGCTGGGCGATTTTTGAGATGGCGACTTTGATCATCCCGGGACTATGCGCTTGCCCCGGCCCTGTTACCAGCCGCGTCCAAGTCACGGCTTGGCGTGGTGTGTGACGAAGTCGGGTCACCGGGCACAGCTGCCGGCGCTCGTGTTGCATCGAAGATCAGACTGAAAGCGAAAGTGCATATCCGCCAGCGCTTTGCCGAATTCTCTCAACGGAAAGCTCCGGCGCAGCAAGTATTGGTGAAAATATACTGTAGAAAAAATACGGCCAGAATCGAAGGAAAGGAAATGTTGTCGGAGAATTATTTAACTTGAGGCTTGTATATTCTTCTTAGACGGCGTATGTAACATGGACAATTTGGATGATCCTCATCTGAAAATCTAGTCATTTATGTGAATGGGAGAATGAATTGGAAAATTCAACCGTCGCTAATTCTACCGCTGCGCCGCAGAATACTGATCAGAAAAATGCGGTCATGAAGGAAATTTGCTCGAAGTGGAACAAGTTTTCAGAGCAGGACGTCACTGCAATGAAGGGCAAGGACGATCTCGTGTCCCAGGTCGTGACCAAGTACGGACTTCCCCAGATGCAAGCCCAGACTGAAGTCGACGCTCTGTTAAAGGGCCGTCAGATCGGTGCGGGCGCCTAGATAACGATCCTTCCGAGGCTGCCGCCTTTTGGGGGTGGCCTCGGGCGGTTACTGCCAACTCGCACGCCCCCTTTCCGCCAATCGCAGTACGCCGAGAACCCACGCTCGGTCGCGGATTTACCTCCTGCGAAAAATCGCTCGCGCTTTAACCCAGAGGTTTCTGATGACCACTCATAGTCCCCAAGCTGCCGCCGAAACAGTTCGCGCCGCTTATCGCAATATGACAGGCCAACTCGGCAATCTCGGTCTCGACACCGCCATACCGGCTGGCGTGCGCGACCTTGCCGACAAGACCGTGAAACAGACCCGCCAAGTTTGTGATCACACTTTGAATGCTTTCGATGCGTCCGTATCGACGTTCGAGAGGTCCTTTGACGCTGTCGGCCAAGGCGCTTCCGCGTTCAACCGCAAGTTCATCGACATCGCTCGGCGCAATGTGGCTGCGAGTTTCGACTTGGCGAATAGCCTGACAGGCGCCAAGACCCTCACCGACATGGTGGAGCTACAGGCGGTATTCTTGCGCAAGCAGTTTGGCATTTTGGCGGAGCAAGCAGAGGAAGTCCGTGCGCTCTCGACGAACGTGACCGCCGATGCCGTCGATCAGATGAAGTCGCAAATGACTCGCGGCGCATCTGAGACGTTGCAGACGCGCTAGCTTCAGGACCGCAACTCCTACGACGATGCGGACAACCAATCACACGGTCACTTTCCGTCGACCCTTCTGTCTCAAAGGCGTCGATCGGGTGCTGCCGTCCGCGGACTATCGCGTGATGGTTGACGAAGAGCTCATCGAGGGTCTGTCCTTTTCGGCCTACCACCGGATTTCGACGGTCATCTTCGTTCCGGCGCCGTCTGGATCAGCGGTTGAGATGGTGACCATCGATCCTTTGGATCTGCAGGCCGCTCAGGATCAAGACGCGGCCACGCTCAATTTGGATGCCGGCCGCGAGTCGCGCCCAACTTTACCTGTTTGACCAAGGAACAGTCATTGAAAGAAGACCGCACGGACTGGCTCATGTTCGTTGCCCGATATCGCGATGGGTCCTTGGATCGCTTCGCTGTCGACCCGTTCACTCTCCTCAGAGGCAACTACGTCGCCGGAAATGATGCGCTCAAGCGGCAGGAGGAGGGCAGCCTCAAGCTTGGTGAAATCGTCCTGGTGTACCGTGATCGCCGTTTTATGCTTTTGCGCAAGATCAGTCCGTCTGTGATCGCCTCATTGAACCCGAATTGACTCGGCCCGCTCGGCCGGTTTTTTTGTTTTCGTGGGGATCGGCGTTCGGACCGCAAATTCGTCGAGGTATCTCTCGGATCGAGGGAAGATGCGTGCAGCCACAGAAAATAGGCGCGAGGAAAAGGAACAGCCAATGACGACAATTGCCGACCTGCCAGCGCTGTTTCATTTCCGGAGGCCTGAGCGTGCCGCGTGAAAAACTCAGCGCCGAGGAGCTCGACCACCTCGAATGGCTGATCGAGCATAGGCAGCTCGACGACATCACCGAGGAGATGCGTGCGCTCATCGAGAAGTACTGGCCATGGCTACTGGACAGGCTGCCGCCGCGTGTACTTCATTGAAGGTTCGTCCCGAGCGCGTTCTGGAAAGCGCACGGCACTGGCTTGATCGTGCCGAGGAGGCGCGCAGCCGCTCCGAACAGATGTCTGATGTTGAGTCGAAAGACCGGATGCTCGGCATTGCCGAAGGTTATGAGAAACTGGCTAGGCGATCCAAAACCCGCGCAGAAATGAAGTTCGATCCAAAGCTCGACGTTCAGGTGGTTGGCAACTCGATCATCGTCACCCTCCTCGGGACAATCTACTCAGTTACCTATGTCAAGCGAAGGGGCTCACCAGGGCTTCTCGCAATGGACATTGCGAACGAGAATGATCCTCACGTCTCGATGGCGTGTCCCGATTTCCTCGCCAGTGCATGGCGAACCGCCAATGACAAGGCGCGAGAGATAGGCTGGATCACGTAGGTCGTCTCGCATTCTAGTTTTCCCCCTGGGGGTCTCAATTGAGGGTCGCATTAGTGCTAGCTTGCCCGTGGGAGTTCGGGGCGAGGCATGTACCTCTCCCTAGCGGTACTCTCGCAAACCGGCCTCCCGCTGAGTTGTTGTGTAGGAAAGCCCCCTTCGTTTTGGCGGGGGCTTTTTCTTGGGCATGTGCTTTTGCGATCCCCTAAACCGCATCGATTTTGGCACGACAGTCACGCACGCTTGGCTCACGAAAATTGACATCCAAGACGCAACTTTGTCGGGCGTTGCGACTACGAACTATGTCGGTTCATCGCGTTACCTCGCCTTTTCCGGTCCCCCGGTCTCCTGCGCGCGTCCGAACCAGAAGCTGACGAGAACGAAAAAGGTGATGAGATAGGCGGTGAACGTGTCGGAGAGGCTAAAGAGCCGGTCGAGGAACTCTTGATTGGTCTTGGGGTGGAAGTCGGTGGGCAGCTCGATATTGACGACGAGCAGCGTCATGGCGAAGGCGAACACGCCGTCGGTCAGGGCCTCGAGCCGGCTTCTCGGGATGAAATCTTCTGACTTCATCGTGTTCGACAAACTTGCCCCGCTCGAGCTTGTTTACCCCCGCGGGCCTCGCCAAGCTCTCCGCTAGGCTGCCACGCCGCATACCCCGAAAGCATCCTCGGGTCGCCGAGTTATCCCCGGCTTTCGAACCCGCAGTATCATCGCCTCACCTCGTCCGTTGAGGGGCGCATCGCGCGAAGCTCGCGTTCAGCGCAACGGGGCGTCAATGGCCGACATCATCGGGCAGCCGAGCGTCTTCTGGAACGCCTCAACCAGATCGTGCCGGTTCTCCGCCGTGATGTAGAGGCCGCCGGTTTCCTCGGCGAGACATTTCACATCGAGGATGCTTTGCGCGCCGGTCCAGCTGAAGCCCCTGAGCTGGAAGCCGATGACGTGAACGGTGAGTTGGCTGTTCGCCTTGATCGATTTGCCGAGATCGCAGGGCGCGCCGCCGCAGGTTTCCTCGCCGTCGGTCACCAGGACGACGACGCCTCGCGTCGTTTGCTGGTGCAGGATGTCGGCGGCCTGCTTCACGGCTTCGGTCAGCGGCGTCTTGCCGGCCGGGTTGATCGCGTTCACCACGCTCATGATGCGCTCGGTCGCGTTCGGGATCGGCGGGAACTGCAGGTCGACATTGCATTGCTGGTAGGGCCCGGGGCCGTAGGTGATCAGCCCGACCTTGCGAAACTTCGTGGCGCCCGGCAACACTTCGGCCAGGGCCTTGCGCACCTCGTCGATGCGCGTCACGGCGCTGAACAGGCCTTGGACCATATTGCCGGCCATGGAGCCCGACGCATCGAACACGATCATCGCGTCCTCGGTGCAGGGCGTCCGAGGCTCGTCCGCCGCCGGCGAAGCCGCCGATCCGGCCAGCAGCGCGACCAGCAGGAAAGCGGCGGGGCACGCGATGCGCGACAGCCTGTTCATCCCTGACCTTAACCGAGACGGCGCGTTCTTCCAGGGGCGACTTCGGCGCACCCAAGGAGAAGTCCCTTGTTCGCAAGTGCGGTTTTGCACGCCCGCAAGCGTGCATTTGAGGTTTTTTCACCGGTGCTTTCAGGGTAGCTTTGGGAGGCGGCAGAGGAACCGCAACGGGAGGAGGCGCCATGCTGCCTGAACGGCAGCCCAGGGCTCTCGCTGTGATCGCGGCGGCGCTGATCGCCTGTGCTCTTGTCTTGCTGCCGTTCCTGCAAACGCGGGCAAGTGCCGAGGATGCCGTCGCCCCTTGCGACGAGTTCGGGCTCGCGCTCCTCGCGTCGCCCATCGCGCCCTGGAAGGGGGCTCCGCTGCGCGTCATATTCGCCGCGGAGAAACCGCTTGCCGGCGAGCTTGCGCTGATTGCGCCTAAGGGAACGATCGCGGCCCAATCGTTCGACATGCAGGGCGGGCCGCCCTATTTCTGGTTCGCCGAAATCGCCTCGCCGGAGGCCGGCACGTGGCAAGCGAAGCTGACGCGTGCGGGCGCCGCGCGCGGAATGCCGGGAGGTCACCCGCGAGATCGTGGTCGAGCGCAAGCAGCCGCGAAGCCCTCGCGCCGGCAAAGGCGTTTGGCCCTTACACGATCAGTGGAATCGCCAGACCGAAAATCTGTACTCGGCATGGATCGAGAAACTGTTCGACGCGCCACTCGACCAAGAGCTGACGTGGAAAGCGATGGACGGCGTGCTGCACGACCGGTCGCGCAATATCCTGTTCGACCATCTCGGTCTGGGCGAGGACGATAAGGGGACGATCATTGAGCCGGACTGCGCCGACGTTCCCTATTTCCTGCGCGCCTATTTCGCCTTCAAGATGGGCCTGCCATTTGGCTATGCGAAATGCACGCGCGGCGATGGCGGCGTGCCGCCGAGATGCCCACAATGGTGGAACATCGTGAGCGAGGAGCCGCCCGCCGCGTTTGACAGCGGCAGCAGTGGGATGATCGAGCCCGCCGGCTTCTTCGGCATCTTTGGTCCGCCGGAACGGCCTACCATGCGGCGCAGGACTCCCGACAGGGTTCCGCAGAGGCCGAAAGGGCTGGTGCCGGGGTTCCAGTATTATTTGACGAGGACGGTTGCCGACGCCGTGCAATCCGGCAATGGACGAACGGCGGCCGACGACGACAACACCGATTATTATCCGGTGCCGCTCGCGCAAGACGCGCTGCGTCCCGGCACGATCTACGCCGATCCTTACGGCCACGTTCTCATTCTGGTGAGGCGCGTGGCGCAGACCGGCGATGGAGCCGGCGTGTTCCTTGCCGTCGATGGACAGCCGGACGGCACGGTCGCGCGCAAGCGGTTTTGGCGAGGCAACTTCCTGTTTGCGCAAGATCCCTCGTTAGGAAGCCCTGGATTCAAGCGCTTCCGCCCCATCGTTCAGGAGAAGAAAGGCACGTTGCGGCGGCTGACCAATGCGGAGATCGCCAAGGATCCCGACTATGGAGATTTTTCGCTCGAACAATCGAAGCTCGGCGTCGAAGATTTCTACGACCGCATGGACGACGTGATGTCGCCCGAGCCGCTCGATCCCATGCAGGCGTTGAAGGAAGTGATCACCTCGCTTGAGGAGCAGGTGAACACGCGCGTGAACTCGGTGGAAAATGGCCGCAAATATCTTGCCGACGGCGGCAAGAACGTGGACATGCCCGATGGCGCGTCGATCTTCGAGACGACCGGCGAATGGGAAGATTTCGCAACGCCCTCCCGCGATCTGCGTTTGCTGATCGCCATCGACGTGGTGCGCAACTTCCCCGACCGCGTCGCGCGGCGTCCGGAGCGTTACGCGATGCCTGCGGGCAAGACCCCCGCGGACGTCAAGGCGGAGCTCGAGACCGCACTTCAGTCGGAACTCAGGGCGCGCAAGTTCTCCTATACCCGCACCGACGGCTCCTCCTGGACTTTGACGCTCGACGATCTGATCAGCCGCCTCGCCGATCTTGAGATGGCCTACAACGTCAATGACTGTGCCGAGGTGCGATGGGGGGCGCTCGAGGGCAGCGAGGAAGCGTCGACCTGCAAGCGGCATGCGCCGGCGGCACAGCGCCAGAAGATGGCGTCGGAATACCGTCCTTGGTTCAGCGAGCGCCGCCGCCCGCCGCGCGGCTGAGATTTTGTCTGTGCTGTGCTATGCGTGGCGAAAAGCGCGCGCGGCAGTCGACCCGATGGGACGGTGTTGCCAGCTAAAGCCCGGCCTCGATGACCTTGAGCAGCTGGAAGCGCGTGGGGCCAGCGGCGCTCTTGACCGAGATCACGAAGCGCACCCGGCCGTGGCTTTTGGTGTCGGCGTAGCCTGCCAGAGTGCTGACGCCGGACATGGTGCCGGTCTTGTTCAAGCCGCCGTCGTGGCCGCGAAGCAGATCGGCGTGGGGCGCGAACAGCTCGAGCACCTTGGCGAGGCCGCGGGCGGTGAAGTGGTCGCCGCGGCTGATGCCCGAGCCCTCCTCGATATGAATGGCATCGGCGAGGCCGTTCGCGGCGAGCATGGCGTTGGCGACCTTGAGCGATTTCTCGAGGCTGACGGATCCGCCCAGGGTCCCGCCGATCTCCAGGAAGACCTGGTTGGCGATGTAGTTGTTCGAGGCGGTGAGGAGCTGGATGAGGATCTGCGAGAGCGGACGCGACTTGTGCACATAGACCGGCTTCAGTCCCTCCGGCACCGGCCCGGTCGTGATCTTGCCCTTCACGCTGCCGCCGGCGCGGCTGATGAACGCCGCGATCAGCTCGCCGGCATATTGCAAGCTCACGGCGGGGTCCTGGGCCAGGCTGATGCGGCCGCTTCCGTTGGGGCCTCGCGCGCGGAACTGGCTGATCGCAAGCGGGGTGATCGGGGTCTGTTTCTCCCCGGAGACGACCTGGTTGCCTTTGCGCACGGCGGCGATCGTGTTGAAGTTCACGGCGAGCGCGGAGTTCAGCGCGTTGTAGGCCTCGTCGGTGTCCTCGATGCCAGGGATACGAATGTCGGCAGGGTAGTAGCTCGCGTCGAGCACGATGCCGGTGATCGGCTCCTTGCCGATCGCGGCGACCAGCTGCTCTGCGAGCGGCGCCAGCTCTTCGGAGATCAGAAAGGGATCGCCGCCCCCGCGGATGTAGAGCACCCGCTTGTCGTCGAGGTAGAAGCTTGTCTGGAAGCGGTAGTCGCCGCCCAGCACATCCATCGCCAGCCAAGCCGTCACGATCTTGTTGACCGACGCCGGGACGAAGGGCCGGTCGACATTCTGGGCGATCAGCTCGTTGCCCTTGTCATCGACGACCAGCACCAGCGCCGACGGAGCCATCGCCGCGATTTTCTCCTTGGCGCCGGCGAGCGCCGGTGCCGGCAGCAACAGCAGGGCGCAGGCGAGGGCAGGCAGGCGAGACAACATGGCGACTCCAGCGCGCGATCGGGGGAGTGTATGGCACAAAGCAGATGAATTGCACCGTTGTCTAGGTTCGCTTGCGGTTACATGATGCACGGGTCCTCGGCATAGAATGTGGAGATCGATAATGTCGTTTGCTTCGACGGTCCGCCTACTGAAGAGCAAAAGCATCCCGACGCTTGTGATGGTTGCGGCGTCGCTCGCCGTGTTGGGCGGCATGGCCTTTGCCGCGCAGGACAGGTACACCGTGCAAGTGCCTGATGGGCTCGCGTTCTCTGAGTTCAAGGGATACGAAGACTGGCAGACTGTCGCCGTCAGTCAGACCGAAGACGCGATCGCCGTGATCCTCGCCAATCCCGTCATGATCGACGCCTACCGGTCCGGTGTTCCCGGCAACGGCAAGCCGTTTCCCGACGGCTCCAAGACGGCGAAGATTCATTGGAAGCCGACAAAGAGTGCGGAGGCGCCCGCTCCGACGACGGTGCCCGGTGCCCTGAAAGACGTCGACTTCATGGTGAGGGATAGCAAGCGATTCCCCGACAGCGGCGGATGGGGATACGCCCAGTTCAACTATGACGCCGCGTCAGACAGCTTCACGCCCTTTGGCAGCGGCGCCAAATGCGGGGCCGCGTGCCATACCATCGTGGCGGCGAAGGATAATGTCTTCACGGCATATCCGCCGCGATAGGGCGCTTCACCGACAAGATAATCGAGCACCGGTGCGGGGACTACTTCCGCACGAGATAGGCCTGAAGGTCCGCCTCGGGGCCGTTGAAATAATTGCGGTCGTAGGTTCCCGGAACGCCGTTACCGGTCAGATTTTGTGCGTATTGCCAGAAGCTGAATGTGGTCCACGAAGCTGGCAGGGCGGGTTCCGCCGCGGCGTGGTAATCGACAACCCATAACGGGCAGTCGGCGAATTGCGTCGGATTGCCAAGCTCGCTCCAGACGCGCGCCTTGGTGTAGATCATCGGCCTCTGACCGCCGATCCTGGTCGAGACGAGCCGAACCATTTTCTCGATCTGGTCGATCCGCTTCTGCACGGGGAGGGCGCACCTGTCGTCGTAATCGTCCTCGATGTCGAGCGTCGGCAGGATGTCCCCGGCTCGAGGCGTGTACGTCGCCCAAAATCTCCTGATCGAGGTCTCGGCCTTCGCATTTGGATGACAACGGAGATAGGCTCCGTGCAACACGCCGAGCCGTTGCAGAGCGCGCCGATAATTTGCAAAGCTGGGATTGGCGTAGGACGAGGCTTCGCTCTTACCGACGTGGTAGGCCTGCACGAACACGAAGCGGGGATTGAGCTTCGCAACCACTTCGAGCCAATCGATCTCGCCACCCCATTTCGACACGTCGATGCCGAACGTTCGCGCGAATGGATTTTCAGCGAATGAGCGGAAGGGCCAGCCGCACGAAGCCGCCAGCAAGCTCCCGCCCACGCTTAATTGTTTGATCAGGGTCCGGCGGTCGATGGAGCGAAGTGTTGGCATTGGCGCTATCAACTCTGCTCGCTTCAGCTGCGCCGGGGCGATTCGATCTTCGCAGTATGAACCATCCTCCAGGCGCTGCCAAAATCACAACGGCCTGCGCAGGCCTGCTGCCTGGGGTATCATGGGTGCCCAATGACCCAAGACGAGCAGGCCATACGCGAGCTGGTTGCGACCTGGATGGCGGCCAGCAAGCGAGGCGATACCGAGACCGTGCTCAGCCTCATGGCCGACGACGTGCTCTTCATGGTCCCGGGGCGCGAGCCGTTCGGCAAGGAAGAGTTCGCCGCAGCCGCGCGCGGCATGACCGATATTCGCATCGAAGGCACGAGCGAGATTCAGGAGATCGAGGTCACCGGCGACCGTGCGTATCTACGAAATTGGCTGACGATCACGGTCACGCCGGAAGGCGGCGAGCCGCTGCTGAAGCGCTCGGGCTATACGCTGTCGATCCTGCGCAAGGAGAAGGACGGGCGCTGGGTTCTCATCCGCGACGCCAACCTGCTCGCCGTCCACGAATAGTTCGCCTAGACTGCCGATATTCGGATATCGCTCTCGACTTGGACTGAGGAATGGCGAAGCACCTCGTCACGTTGTGTCTTGCTCTGCTGCTTGCCGACGCGGCATGGGCCGCGAGTTCCGGTGATGCACCTGATGGGTTGCCGAGCATCGCGACGATCGTGAAGGGCGGCGGCTGTGCGCCGAAGGACAACATGGCCCGCATCCTCGCAACCGCCAACCCGCTCGATTTCGTGCCCAATTGGACCAAGAACAATTATGTCGGCACGAGCTGGACCTTCATGCCGAAGCGCTACGTCGTCAGCGATCTCGATGGCGGGATTTTCCTGCAAGGCGATCTGATCTCACCGCGGGGCGGCACCACCGACAAGAACGTCTTCGTTCTGTTCAACGAGTGGAAGTGCGGGAGTTAGCGCCGCGGGGTTCGAGCATGCCTATTGCCCGGTCTCGTTGGGCTGGCAGGCGCCAAGCTGGTTGAGATATTCGCCGGCGGGGCATCGCTTCTTCTTCTTCGCCGATTTGTGGACCGCGGGCGCCTTTTTGGTCACGGCCTGGGGCACCTTCGCCGTGCAGGTCTTGAAAACGTCGGGCCGCTCGGCGCCGGTCGAGCAGAGAATGCCGCCCCATTGGTAGCCGATCTTGCCGTCCTTGAAGGCGATCTTGAACCAGGGAAAGTCACCCTCGAACACGTCCGTGCGGGCCATCAACGTGACGGGCTCGCCCTCGGCGAGGCTGCCGACCTTGCGATATTGCTGACCCGGTCCGTCGCGCACGACGCCGCCCCACGAGGCCGCCACCGCCGGAAAGTCGTCGTTCGCCGACACGGTCGGCGCTGCTGCGGTCGATGGCGATGGCTGGGCGGCTTGCGGCTGGTCGGCGAGCTTCTTGACATAGGCGCGGGCGAGATCGGCGTGGAAGCCGCTCGGATAATGCGACAGGAACGCATCCCAGGCCTCGACCGTGCCGAGTGCCTTGGCCGCCTCGAACGCTTCCTTCTCGGCGCTGTCGGTCGGCTCGGCAAAGACGTTGCCCTGAAAGGGCGCGAGACCGCCCAGATCGATCGCCGGCAAGACCAGGGCCGGCAAGACTAGAGCCGCGAGACCAAGGCCGATGCGGAGAGCCAAGGCGGAAGGGCATGTCATGGGAGGATGTCTCTGAACACGTGGTGGGAGCTCACCTTCGGACAAATATGCCAGGGCTGCAACAGCGACGCGGTCAGCTCGGAGGCGCGGTGCCGCCGCGATTGCCGGTGATGCAGCAGGGATGCTTGGTCAGTCCGTTGTACCATTTGTCGAGGTAGCACATCGGCCCGTCACCCGGCTTGTAGCCGCCGGGCTTGACCCAGGTGTAGCCCATGCAGTCTTCGCCGGCCCGCTCGCAGTCGGCGCGGCAGTCCTCTTCCGAGGGCGACGGATAATAGCGCAGGATGGATTCGGCCGGACCGCTCAGCGTCCAGCCGTCGAGCGGGGGCCCGAGCGGATGCTTCGGCTTGGCGGTCATGAGATAAGGCACGGCCACGATTGAAGCTGCGACCGCGACAAGTGCGGCCACCCCGATCAGCGCCGGCAACAGCCAGCTTCGCGGCGCGGGCCGGTCGAGACCCGCGCGCACTTTGCGCGCGCTCATCATGCGGTCTCGCTGGCTTGCTCGACGGCGCGGCTCGCGCCGGCTGCTCATCCGCCGCCTCGCCCGGTTGCGCGACTTTCGCTGCCAGCATCGCCTTGATGGTCGTGGCGAGATGCTGGAGGTGGCGCTCGAGCGGCGGAGTGAGCGCGTCGAGCCAATGGATGGCGCCGAGAAAATATTCCATCGACTTGGTCGGCTCGACCTCCTCGATGCGGACCGGGATGATGGTCACGCCCTTCTTCACCGCGCGCTCGATCTCGCGCCTGATCTGCGCCAACTCATTCGCGTTGGAGGAGAAGATCAGCACCATGACGCGGCAATGCTCGATCGCGTCGACGATTGCCGAGCCGTACTCGCTGCCCGGCATGACGTCGCGCGGCGCGATCCAGCAGCGGACGCCGGAAGATTCAAGCACGGCGCAGGCCGCGTCGGCCGCCGGCTTGTCCTTGCTGGAATAGCTGATGAAGACGTCAAAATTCATGATCAATGGCTTAGCCGCGCCGCGGGATTTTGCGCGAGACGTTGAGCTTCCCCGGCGAAATACTACGCCAGCTTGGCGGAGCGCCGATAGGGGCGCTGAGAACGTGGCGCTCGTCTCCGACCACGCCATCTTCCGGCTGCTTGCGATCTTCGTCACAAGCCGCCTTCCAAGGAACGGCGCATCACCGGCCTGAACAGGAACCATTGGCGGGCGGCGCCCGTTGTGCGAGGCTTACGGCAAAAGAGGCAAGGAGAGAGCGATGGCGAAGGTCGTCTACAAGATCGTTAAGCACGAGGATGGCTGGGCGTACAAGGCGCGCGGCACGTTCTCGGAAACCTTTCCGAGCCATGACGCGGCGCTCGCAGCGGCCAAACGCGCGGCCGGCGAGCAGCGCGTGCCGGGTGAGACGGTCGGCATCGAATACGAGACCAAGGACGGGGTCTGGCACGAGGAGCTCGATCCGGGCTCGGACCGGCCGCAAACCGAAATCGAGGACGACGAATAGAGTGCGGCGCTTCGCTCTGCTCTGCTTCGCGCTCGTGGCGCCGGCGCTTCCGTCGAGCGCGTTCGCTTGCGCCTGTTGCACCAGTCCCGGTCAGCGCAACGTGCAGGTCACGGCGCTCGATTCCTCCAAGCGTGACGCGCTGACGCGCCTCGGCTTCGCCGACAAGGCCGAGCTGTTTCTGGGCGAGGCCGACGCCGAGTCGGTCGAGGGCATCGCCACCCCGTCGCAGCATTACGCGATCAAGGCCGAATGGCTGGGAAGCACGCTGATCTTCTCGCTCGAGGACGCGCCAGGGCATAAAGGCACGCTCGCGCTGACCCTGCCGGCCAAGCTCTCGGTGTTCGAGGTCGACCCGCGCGACGATGACGGCGGAGGGACGGGACCTGCGCTCTACAAGGAATGGAAGCTGACGGGGAAGGCGGCAGGAACCGGCGTGTTCGCGCCAGGCGCCGGGCCGCGGCAGTTGCTGACGCTGATCGTGCAGGGCCACGGCAATTCCTGCACGGACGCGAGCGACTTCTCCCATTGGACTCTGGTGATGGAAGGGCCGAAGGCGAACTACTCTTTGTTCGGCGATCTGGTGAAGGCGCGATGAGCGCGCCGGACCCGCGCGCCTTGCAGAAGGGCTATGCGACCGGACCGGGCAACCGGCGCTTACGCGCCAGCGTTCTGTTCGCCGCCGCCGCCGAGATCGCCTTTCTCGTATTCCTGACGGTGTTCCTGTGGAAGCACGCCGATCCCAAAGGCGACGGCATGGAGATGGTCGGGGCGAGCGCGGCCTTCATGTTCATCTTCCTGCCGTTCACTTTGCCCGCCCTGATCCTCGCCAACGAGAGCCGCTATCTCCTGCTCGCTGCGTCGTTGGCCGGTATCGCCGCGTTGCTCTATTTCGCGCTGTGGCTCGAGCTGCTCGACGAGCTTCACATCCAGCAAGCGCCGTGGTCGTAAGAGAGGGTGGGCGTCGGCACACCGCGCGCCGCCGCCCACCCTTACGCGCCTAGAACCTCAGACCGTATCGACCAGGACGATCTCGGAATTTTCGAGCGCCTTGACCTTGACCACAGGCTCGCCGGTGATCGCAGCGCCATCTCTCGCCTCGAGACGCACGCCGTTGACCTCGACGCTGCCGACCGCCGGCACGAGATAGCCGTGGCGCTTCGTTCCGATCGCATATTCGGCGGTCTCGCCGGCCTTCAGCGTGGCGCCGAGCACGCGCGCCTCGGCGCGGATCGGTAGAGCGTCGGCATCGCCGGCAAACCCGCTGGCGAGCGGCACGAACTGGCCTGACCGGTTCGATTTGGGGAAGGGCTTGGCGCCCCAGGACGGCTCGCCGCCTTCCTCGCCCGGCTCGATCCAGATCTGGAACAGCGTGGTCGGCACGCCCTCGCGGTTATATTCCGCGTGGCGGATGCCAGAGCCAGCGCTCATCACCTGAACGTCGCCGGCCTCGGTGCGGCCTTTGTGCCCGAGACTGTCCTCATGCGTGATGGCGCCCTGGCGGACATAGGTGATGATCTCCATGTCGGCGTGGGGGTGGGGCGGGAAGCCCGTATTGGGGGCGATCTCGTCGTCGTTCCACACTCTGAGCGCGCCGTGGCCGAGGCGCTCGGGGTCGTAATAGCGGGCGAAGGAGAAATGATGCTTGGCCTTCAGCCAGCCATGGTCGGCGCCGCCCAAGGCGGCAAAGGGTCTCCTCTCGATCATTGCCAAGTCCTCCTGATGAAACGACTGAAACTAGGCGCCAAAGCCACCATCGACATTGAGGGTGGCGCCGGTGATATAGGCGGCGTCGGGGCTTGCCAAAAACGACACGGCGGCCGCAACCTCCTCCGCCTTGCCATAGCGGCCGAGCGCGGTTCGGGCCTTCAGGCCGTCGGCCACCTCGCCCTCCTTTGGCGCCATATCGGTGTCGATCGGGCCGGGTTGGACGGTGTTGACGGTGATGCCCTTGGGCCCAAGGTCACGCGCCCAACCGCGCGTGTAAGCGGCAACCGCGCCCTTGGTCGCCGAATAGTCGGCGACGCCGGGCCACGGCGAGGTGTCGCCGGCGACGGAGCCGATCGAGATGATACGGCCGCCTTGACCCATGAGCGGCGCCGCCGTTCGCACGGCGGCGGCAACGCCGCCGACATTGACGGCAAACAGGTGCTCGAGCTCGGCGAGATTGTTGGCGCGCACATCAACCGGGGCGTTGGCAAATACCCCGGCGTTATTGACCAGGATGTCGAGCCTGCCGAAACGATCGACCACCGCATTGACGAGTCCGACAACCTGCTGCGCATCGGCCTGGTCGGCCTTGAAGGCATGCGCCCGCACGCCTTTGGCCAACAGCTCGTTGACTACCGCCTCCGCCTTGTCGGCTGAAGCCGCATAGCTGATGGCGACGTCGGCGCCGTCGTTGGCCAATGCCTTGGCGATGGCCGCGCCGATGCCGCGCGAGCCGCCGGTGACGAGGGCGACCTTGCCCGATAGCTTCTTTACCGCGAGTGTGCTTGTCATGGGTCCCATCCATTGTTTTGAGCGCAGTTATGTAGCGTGCACTACATATGCGGTTATGGACCCGGCGCGTCAAGGGGCTTATATAACGATCGCTACAGAGGTTGGAAAGGCATGACGGGCAAGACCAAGACGCGGAAAAGCGCCGTGACTATCGGCCGCCCCCGCAATTTCGACATGGACGAGGCGCTGAGCCGCGCGCTCGAAGTGTTTTGGCGCAAGGGATACGAAGGCGCCAGCGATCTGCGATCTCACCGCGGCGATGGGCATCAACCCGCCGAGCCTCTATGCCGCCTTCGGCAACAAGGAGGGGCTGTTCCGCATGGCGCTCGATCGCTACACGGCAAGCACGAGGCGTTCTTGTCCGCGACGCTCGCTCTGCCAAAGGCGCGCGACGGCATTGCCGCGTTGCTGCGCAAAACGGCCGAGGTCTCTGACCGACAAATGCAAGCCCGCCGGTTGCCTGCTGGTGCACGGGATCGCCGGCGCCGGCGATCATGCCGAATGCATCCGGCAGGAGATGAACGTGCGAGGCGCGCCGCGAGCGAGAAGGTGATCCGCGAGCGCCTGAAGCGGTCCAAGACCGAGGGCGAGCTGTCCGACGATGCCGATCCGGCCTCACTCGCACGCTACATCGCAACGGTGACTGCACGGCATGGCCGTTCAGGCGGCCGGTGGCGCTTCGCGCGCCGAGCTTAGGCGCGTCGCCGACACGGCGATGGCCGCTTGGCCCGCGTAAGGCCCAGGCTAATTCTTGGCGTCTTTGGGCTTCGGATGTTTGCTCTTGGGCTTAGGCTTGAGCAGGAGATCGTCCGGCGCCGGTTGCCAGATGAATTGCTGAACTCTCTGGGTGATGTTCGGGTCGGTGCCGGCGGCTGCCGCCTCGGTCTGTGGTGCCACGACCACGGTTGCGGCGAGTAAGGTCGCGGCGGCTGCCAACAATTTCAGGCTGTTCGTGCTCATCTTATTGTACTCTCCGATCGGTCTTTTCAGCCGTCTTCGTACGATGATCGCATGTGTCAGGCGTTGCTACGACGGTCTGTTCTTGCCTCTGCCGCGTTAGCCGCAATTTTTGGCGGAAAGCCGGCAGAAGCCCAAAGCTTCGACCCAATATAGTAAGCCGGGTCGACAGTTTCATTCCCGCCAGCCCGCAAACCGTTCTTCCCACCAAGACGACGAAGGTGCCGGTCAAGCGCACCGAGCAGGTCACCGTCACGGTCGAGGAGAAGAAGGACCTGACGCTCGACGAGCGCGAGGCCAAGGCCAAGGCGATGGGCGTGGTGGTGCCGCTCGGGCTCAGGTCAACAACGGCGCGCAAGGCCTATCTCAATATGCGCGGCGTGCCGACCCAGGTCGTGCACAGGGTGCGCAAGCAGAAATCGCGTACCATCACCGAGATCGTCGAGCGGAAGGAGCCGCGCAAGACGGTGGTGAAGGGCTTCGCCTCGGCGAGCTACATTTTTTCCACGAACGCGAACCAGGCCGATATCAACATCATCGCTTCCTCGATCGGCGGCACCAACGGCAACGTGCTGGTGCTGGTGCCGGCGGGGCGGGAGGAGGACACCGTCTCCTTCCTGCTCGGGCCGACAGCGGTGCGTTATGCCACGCTCGGCTCGAGCTCGTTCGATGCGCTGAACGGCAGCATCTCCTACTCGCGTCTGCTCGGGCGGCGGCAGACGATGGACGGCTACAATACAGGCGGCACCTCCACCACCGACATCCTCACGCTCGGTCTCGACGGCACCTCGGTCTATGAGCCGGGCTTCGGCGCCGAGCAGATTTCGATCGCCACGCCCTCGGTCGGCTGGTCGCGCTCCAATATCGGGGTCGGCAACCGGCTGTGCGGCGCCAAGGGCAGCGAGGCCTATTGCTATTTCGCCAATGTATCGCTCTCGCTCGGCGAGAGCCTCGCCGATGTGAGCGACCAGATCAACAGCTGGGCCACGGCCGAGACAACGCTCGGCTGGCGGCCACCTCTCAAGAACCTGTCGGTCTCGGCGACGGGAAGCGTGCAGACGGCGATCTTCTCGGACTATCCGGGCGGGCGGCAGGACCTGATCTTCACGGGCAGCGGCAATCTGAGCTGGACGCCTAACGAGAACACGACGCTGAGCGCGGGCGTGAGGTTCACTCAGCAGCTCTCCTCGCAATCCGACCTCGACTGGAACGGCGTCAATCTGCTGCCGCAGCTTCTGCTCAACATGAGGTTCAATTAGGGGCTAGCACGATTAGGAATGGCTTTAGGGTGAGACGATCCCCCACTTTATCGGGTCGGCAACTCGGCTCATGCTGCGCGTCATGAAGGGCGCATACGTTCTCTTTGTTGGCCTGATGCTCGCGTCGATCCCCGCGCTCGCGGCTGGACCCGCGGTCGAGCAAGAAGGGCCGCTCGGACCTTGCGTCGAGGGTGGCGCCGGCAGCACCGCGCCGGCGAACGCGTCAGCCCCTGCCTGGGGCGTCGAGATCGCCACCTCGTTCAACAAGCAGGAGGCGCTCGACGATTTCGCCCGCGTTCAGACAGCAATATTCCGCGCTGCTCGGCAGCTACCAGGCGACGATCATCGAGGATTGCAACCTGCATATGGGCACCACGCCGCAATATTCGGCGAGAATCGGCATGGACAGCCGCGAGGATGCCGACGCGCTCTGCACCAAGCTCAAGGCACAAGGCGGCGCCTGCATCGTGCAGAAGAATTAGAAGCCTGATTTCCGGCTTCTCTCGCCGCGCGACTTGTCGGAAACTCAGGACCGAATGCGGCTCTTACCGGCAGTCTGTTTCCTTGCAGCGCTTGCCCTGCTGGCTGCCCCGGCAGCGGGCGGCGAGGTGAGCGCGCTCGCGCGCGTAGAGGCGGGAGTCAAGGAAGCCGCGCTCGCCATCGCCGGGCCGAAGCCCTTCGTCGACATCGTCTGTCCGCTCATGCAGCAGCAGGCCGAGGCGCGCGGTCTGCCGCCGATGCCCTTCGTCAGGCTGATCTGGAAAGAGAGCCGGTTCAATCCGAGCGCGGTCAGCCCAAAGGGCGCGCAAGGCATCGCCCAGTTCATGCCGGCGACCGCCGCCGATCGCGGGCTCGACGATCCGTTCGAGCCGAAATCGGCGATCGTCCATTCAGCGAGCCTGCTCGCCGATCTCCGCCAGGAATTCGGCAATTTCGGCCTTGCCGCTGCGGCCTATAACGCGGGCGCCGAGCGGGTGAGGGGATGGCTTGCAGGCAATAGCGGCCTTCCTTACGAGACCCAGGCTTATGTGGAATTCGTCACCGGCCGCGCCGCAGAGGAATGGAAGCTGCCGGAGACCGAACTTCCCGACGCGCTCAAGACCGATGGTGAGGCGGTGCAGGATTCGTGCAAGCGCCTCGCGCCGCTCGTGGTGCGTGCGGTGTACGAGACCGAGCCGCTGACCGCGAGCGGGGCGTGGCGGCCGTGGGGGGTGCACGTTTCGACCTCCTTCTCCAAGGCCAAGGCGCTGGCCCAGTTCGGACGCATCAAAGCGCGTTATCCTTCGGTGCTGGCCGACCGCGAGCCGTTCGTGCTGCCTGAGCGGAATCTGAGTCGCGGCAGCCGCTCGATGTACATGGTGCAGATCGGCGCCGACAGCCGTGACGACGCCGCCAAGCTCTGCGCATCGCTGCGCTCGGCCGGCGGCGCCTGCATCGTCCAGAAAAATTGATCCGGTTTTCCGCCCCGGGCCTCAATGTCTCAGTGGCAACACGGGGCCGCTGGTATAAGGTCCGCTCGGCGACGCGAGGGCTCGGCAGAGGGACATAAGTTGCTCACCGTCTACGAGAACAAATCGGGGGCGCTCAAGCCGCAAACCGGTCAGCCGAGGATCACCGAGCAGGCGATCTGGATCGACCTCCTCAACCCCACTCAGGAGGAAGAGACCAAGGTCGAGAGGGCGCTCAAGATCGACGTTCCGACGCGTGAGGAGCAGCAGGAGATCGAGGCGTCGAGCCGCCTCTATCAGGAGGACGGCGCGCAATTCATGACGGCGACGCTGCTCTACCAGCCCGAGCAGGGCGAGCCGCGCGCCACCCCGGTGACCTTCATTCTCGCTGGCCAGCGCCTCGTCACCGTGCGCTATGCCGAGCCGCGGGCGTTTGCCATCTATGTCGCGCGCTGCAACCGGGCCGACCCCGAGATCAAGAACGGGCTATCGGTCCTGATCGGCCTGATCGAGACCATCGTCGACCGGCTCGCCGATTTCATCGAGCGCATGCAGGCGGAGGTCGAGGGGCTCTCGCATTCGATCTTCGAGATCAAGGGTGGCGTCGCCACCCGCCAGCGACGCTTCGACATTCTGCTCAGGGCGATCGGGCGCGAGGGCGAGATTTCCTCGAAGGTGCGGGAGAGCGCCCATTCGCTCGGCCGGCTGCTCACCTTCCTGGTGCATGCCGTCAATGAGCGGAAGGAGGGCAAGCCGGTCCAGGCGCGCATCAGGACCGCCGCGCGCGATGTCGCCTCGCTCACCGACCATGCCACCTTCCTGTCCGGCAAGATCATCTTCCTGCTCGACGCCACGCTCGGCATGATCAACATTCAGCAGAACGACATCATCAAGATCTTCTCGGTGGCCGCGGTCGTGTTCCTGCCGCCGACGCTGCTCGCCTCGATCTACGGCATGAATTTCCATCACATGCCTGAGCTGGATTGGAGGCTGGGCTATCCGCTGGCACTGGTCCTGATGGTGCTCGCCGCGGTATTGCCTTACATTTATTTCAAACGCAAAGGCTGGCTCTAGTTTGGGCTTGCATGCGCCGCGTGGCCTCGCCAAATTGGCCGCCAAGCAGATTCGGGCGAATAGCTCTTACAAAGCCTCGAAGGAGAATTGAAATGACGATGCGACTTGCAGGTCTTGGTCTTGCAGCTTCGGTGGTTGCGGCTTTCGCGCTGATGCCGGGCGTTGCTTCTGCCGCCCCGGGCACTGTCGCCGCGCCGGCGCACGCGTCGGATGTCCAGCCCGTCTACTACTGCTCGAAGAAGGCTTGGCGCCGCGGCCTTTGCGGTAATAGTGGATCCTATGTGCGCGCGCCCTTCACCGAAGTCGATACGCGTCGCGGCACCTGGGTCGCCGCGCCCTTCACGCGTGTCTATTCCGACCGTTACGGCACCTGGGTGCGGGCGCCGTTCGTCAATCTCTGGTCCCCGCGCTAGACGCCACCCTGAAGCAGCGACCAGGTGAGCGCCGCTCCGGCGCTGACCGCGAGCGTGCCGGCGATTCCGAGGCGTAGTCCGAACAGGATCGCCGCGGCGAGGATGGCGAGCGCCAGCGCCTCGATGTTGAGGCTCGCGAGCTCGGGCGTCCAAATTTGCAGCGGGCCGTACCACGTCGCCGTGACCTTGCCGAAGATCACGTGCAGCGCGAACCAGAGGCTCAGATTCAAGATCACGCCGACCACCGCAGCGGTGACGGCGGCGAGCGCGCCGGCGAGACGGGGGCTTCGGCTCAAGCGCTCGATATAGGGCGCGCCGACGAAAATCCACAGGAAGCAGGGCGCGAAGGTTGCCCAGAGCGTTACGGCGGCGCCGAGCAGGCCGAAGGCGAGCGCTGGCTCGCCGCCCTTGCGGAAGCCGGCGAGAAAGCCGACGAACTCGGTGACGAGGACGAGCGGGCCGGGCGTCGTCTCGGCGAGGCCAAGCCCATCGAGCATCTCGCTCGCGCTCAGCCAGCCATAGGTCTCGACCGCCCGTTGCGCCATATAGGCGAGCGCGGCATAGGCGCCGCCGAAGGTGACGACGGACAGCTTCGAGAAGAAGATCGCGATCTCGGTCGCGACATGATCGCGGCCGAGCAGTGCGGCGACGAGAAGGAGCGGGCCGATCCAGATGGCAAGCCAGAGCGCCGCGGTCTTGAGCGTGCGCGACAGCGGCACTGGAGGCTCGACCGGCGCCGTCTGCTCGCGTGGCAGCGCGGCAGGGTGGAGCAGGAAGCCGATCAAGGCCGCGCCCAAGACGATGAGCGGGAAGGGCACGGCGAAGAAGAAGATGGCGACGAAGGAGGCCGCGGCAATGGCCGCATCGTATGGACCGCGCAGCGCGCGCCGCGCCACCCGGAGCAGCGCCTCGATGACGATCACCAGCACGGCGGCCTTGATGCCGATAAATGCTGCCTCGACGATCGGCAGCTGGCCGAAATAGGCGTAGGCGATGCTGAGCGCGAGCACCACGGTCGCGCCCGGCAGCACGAATAGGAGACCGGCGACGAGCCCGCCAATCGTGCCGTGCAACCGCCAGCCGATATAGGTGGCGAGCTGCATGGCCTCGGGTCCGGGCAGCAGCATGCAGAAATTGAGCGCATGCAGGAAGCGGTCCTCGGCGATCCAGCGCCGCTCCTCGACGAGCATGCGATGCATCAGAGCGATCTGGCCGGCCGGCCCGCCGAAGGACAGGACGCCGATCTTCGTCCAGACGGCGAGAGCTTGGCGAAAAGAGGGTGGTGATGCGGTGTCGGTCGAGCCCATGACAGCACACTCCGTAGCACAGGCGGGATAGCCTTACGGAGCGGCGCTTGGGCCATAGGCCTCACGGGGCGGCCGCGTTAGCCCCCGTGCGGCAATTCTAGGCCATCGCGCGCGGCGCTGACAAGCGCCTCTTTGGCGATGCCGACTCGCGTGCTACCGAGAGACTCATGGAGGCAGCAAGAGACAGATGGTGACGGCGCAACTGATTCAGGTAGCGGTATTCCTCGCCGCAGCCGCCATCGCCGCGCCGCTCGGCCGCTCTCTCCGCATGGGCGCCGTGCTCGGTTATCTCGCGGCCGGCGTGATCATAGGGCCATGGGTGCTCGGTCCCTACTACGCGCTCGACGACGTCAACCAGGTGTTGCAGTTCGGTGAGTTCGGCGTGGTGATGTTGCTGTTCGTGATCGGTCTCGAGCTTCGCCCGGTTCGGCTATGGGCGATGCGCTCGGCGATTTTCGGGCTCGGCACGGCGCAGCTCCTTGCCACAGGCCTAGTGCTGGCGGCGATCGGCATCGCGCTCGGGCTCGGCACGGGGCCGGCGCTGTTCGTGGGGCTCGCGCTCGCGCTGTCCTCGACCGCGTTCGCGCTCCAGGTGCTCGAGGAGAAAGGCGAGCTTACCACCCGCCACGGCAGGCTCGCGTTTGCGGTGCTGCTGTTCCAGGACCTGGCAGCCATCCCGCTGATCGCGCTCGTGCCGCTATTCGCGTTTGGCGGCGAAAAGCCGACCATGGACATCAGGTCGGCAGCGCTCGCCATCGCCACCATTGCCGGGGTGATCGTGGTCGGGCGGTTCCTGTTGAGCCGGCTCTACCGCATCGTGGCCGGCACCGGCGTGCGCGAGGCGATGACGGCGAGCGCGCTTCTGACGGTGATCGGCGTCGCCCTGGTCATGGAGGCGGTCGGGCTATCGGCGGCGCTCGGCGCATTCATCGCCGGCGCTCTGCTCGCCGATTCCGAGTATCGCCATCAGATCGAAGCCGACATCGCCCCATTCGAAGGGCTGCTGCTCGCCGTGTTCTTCATCGCCGTCGGCATGTCGATCGATCTTCGCGTGTTGGTCGCGAGCCCGCTCCAGCTTGTTACGGTCGTCGTCGGCCTCGTCGTCATCAAGGTCATCATCCTCTATGTCCTCGGCCGCTGGTGGGGGCTCGACAGCGTCGCCGCACGCCGTTTCGGCCTCGTCATCAGTCAGGGCGGCGAGTTCGCCTTCGTGCTGTTCGGCGCGGGCGCGCTTGCCGGCGTGATCGACCAGGGTCTGGCCAACCTGCTCACGGTCGCCGTGACGCTGTCGATGGGGGCGACGCCGCTTCTGCTCCTGATGGACGACGCCATCAATCGCGCCAAGAAGTCCGATGCTCCGGAATACGAGGTGCCGCCGGCCGGCAGGGGGCACGTCATCATCGCCGGGCTCGGACGCTTCGGGCAGATCGTGGCGCGCGTCCTTCGCGCCAAGCATATCGCGTTCACGGCGCTCGATTCGAATGTTGCGCAGGTCGACTTCGTGCGGCGCTTCGGCGCGCAGATCTATTACGGCGATGCGGGGCGGATCGACATCTTGCGAGCCGCCGGCGCCGACAAGGCGCGCGCCTTCGTGCTTGCCATCGATAATGTCGATGCCTCGCTCAGGGTTGCCGAGATCGTGCGCGCCAACTTTCCCGACCTTCCCATCTATGCGCGCGCGCGCGACCGCACTCACGTGCACAAGCTGATGGATCTCGGGGTCACCGTCATCGAGCGCGAGACCTTCCTTGCCGCGCTCGAGCTGACCAAGGATTTGTTGCGGGGTCTCGGCCTGCCGGCGGCTGAGGTCAAGCGCGCGACCGAGACGTTCAAGCGGCTGGATGAGCGGCGGCTCTACGAGGACTACCAGTATTACACCGACACGGAGAAGGTGCGGGCCAACGCGCTCACTCAGGCCAAGGAGCTCGAGGAGCTGTTCGCGCGCGACGTCGCCGAGCTGCCAGACGAGGATGGTGCGCCGGTGCGCCAGGAACCCGAGCCGGTCAGCGCCGGCTCGCGAGATGATCGAGAATCAGACGATTGAGCGCAGCCGGGTGGGTGAACGGGCTCATATGCCCGGCTCCCTTCAGCGTCTCGACCTTGGCGTTGGGGAGAGTCTTTTCCAGGATATCGACCACGGCGCGGGTCGGCGCCCGCGTCTTGCTGCCCTTGATGAGAAGCGTCGGCACCGTCACTTTCGCATAGTCGGCGAGCGTGGTCGGTGCATTGGCGATGATGCCGAACTCCAGCGCGACTTTGGGGATGGTCGCGGCGATCGCCGATTTGAAGCGCTCAGGCGCGAGAAACCAGCGCCAGCGGCCGAGCCAGTAGCTCATGAAGGCCCGGGCCGCCTCCCGGTCGTCGCCTTTGGCCACGGCGCCGAGCACGGATTTGCCGAGCCGCTCGATCTCGGCCCATTCGGGGCGCCCCTCCTGCCGCAACAGATGGAACGACACGGGCTCGACCAGAGTGAGGCTCTTTACGCTCGGGCCAAGGCTGCGGGCGGCTTCGAGCGCGAGCGCCGCGCCGTAGGAATGGCCGACGAGGTGGAGCGCGCCGTCAGCCCGCCCGGCGACCGCACGGAGCACGCTGACATCGGCGTCGATGGTGAACGGTTCGGTCGCCGGCCACGGGTCGGATTGGCCATAGCCGATGAAGTCGGGAGCGAGCACGCGCCAATCGGACCGCAGCGTCTCGATGAGCGGCAGCCATTCCCGGTGCGAAGCGCTCGAGCAATGGCCGATGACGATCGCCGGGCCGCTGCCCTCGTCGAGATAGGCGATGTCGACGCCGTTGACTTCGAGCTGCTGCACTACCCGGCTGAGGCGGGCTCTGGCTGAGCGGCGGCGGCGGCCTTCTGCACCGCCTTTTGCACCTTTTCGAAGGCGCGCACCTCGATCTGGCGAATGCGCTCGCGCGAGACGCCGAACTCGGTCGAAAGCTCCTCGAGCGTCAGCGGCTCGTCGGCAAGCCGGCGCGCCTCGAACACGCGGCGCTCGCGCACGTTCAAGCCCTTGAGCGCATCGTTCAGCATGCCGCGGCGCTGGTCGCGCTCCTCAGACTCGGCGAGCGCCGTCTCCTGGTCCACGGTGTCGTCGACCAGCCAGTCCTGCCACTCGCCGCTCTCGGCGTCGTTGCGCACCGGCGCGTTGAGCGACGAATCGCCGGCAAGCCGCCGGTTCATCGACACCACATCGTCCTCGGTCACGCCGAGCCTGGTCGCGATCAGCTTCACCTGATCGGGCCTGAGGTCGCCCTCTTCGAGCGCCTTGAGCTGACCCTTGATCTTGCGCAGGTTGAAGAACAGCTTCTTCTGCGCGGCAGTGGTGCCCATCTTCACCAGGCTCCACGAGCGCAGGATGTATTCCTGGATCGCCGCCCTGATCCACCACATGGCATAGGTCGCGAGGCGGAAGCCCTTGTCGGGGTCGAAGCGCTTGACCGCCTGCATCAGCCCGACATTGCCTTCGGAGATGACCTCGCCGACGGGCAGGCCATAGCCGCGATAGCCCATGGCGATGCGCGCCACGAGGCGGAGATGGGAGGTGACCAGCTGATGCGCAGCGTCGCGGTCGCCATGCTCACGCCAGCTCTTGGCGAGCATGTACTCCTGCTGCGGCTCCAGCATCGGGAACTGTCGGATTTCTTCGAGGTAGCGCGTCAGTCCACCGTGCGCGCCGACACTCGGCAATGCTCTTGCGGCCATGAGAGCCCGTCTCCAGCGGCAACGACGCCGCGTTTCTCAACACACCCGCCCCCCGGCGATCCTCTCTATAGAAGTTTTGCCGCCGATTATAAAGGCCGCCGTTCGTCACAGTTGCTTGAAGGCGTCGACGATCTCGGCGAGGTCGGGCGGAAGAGGACTATTAAATTCCAGTAATGTGCCGGTCGTCGGATGGACGAAAGCCAATCGCGCGGCGTGCAGCGCCTGGCGGGGAAGCGTCGCCAGCTTGGAGCTGAGCGGCTCGGGAAGCTTGCGCAGCTTCGACTGGAAGCCCCGGCCATAGAGCGGGTCGCCGATCAGGGGATGGCCGATATGGGCGAGATGCACCCGCACCTGATGGGTGCGTCCGGTCTCGAGCGTGCATTCGAGCAGAGAGGCGATCGGTCCCTCGCGCCCTTCGCCGCGTCCGAACGTCGCGAGCACGCGCCAATGGGTCACGGCCTCGCGTCCCTTGCCGGCGGGCAGCACCGCCATCTTGGTGCGGCTCGTCGGGTGGCGGCCGACCGGCGCATCGATGCTGCCATGCGGTCGCGACGGCGCGCCCCACACCAGAGCGAGATAGCCGCGCTCGAGCTCGCCGGTGCGGCCGTGGTCGGCGAACTGCGCCGCCAGCGCACGATGCGTCCGATCGTTCTTGGCCACGACCATCAGCCCACTGGTGTCCTTGTCGAGGCGATGCACGATGCCGGGCCGCTGCACGCCGCCGATGCCGGACAGGCTCATGCCGCAATGGGCAATGAGCGCGTTGACGAGGGTGCCTTGCGGGTTGCCGGCGCCGGGATGGACCACGAGGCCGGCAGGCTTGTCGATGACGATCAGCGCGTCGTCCTCATGGACGATGTCGAGCGGGATCGCTTCCCCCAGCAGGGTGGTCGGCGCTGCGGGCGGGAGGTCGAGCGCGAAGCGGTCGCCCGGTTTGACCCGGTATTTCACGTCCTCTATGGTCGCGCCGCTTAAGCTCGCATGGCCTTGCTTGATCAAGGCCTGCACGCGGGTCCGGCTCAAGCTCGGCATGAGCTCGGAGAGGAAGCGGTCGAGCCGCTCTCCCGCATGGCTCTGATCGGCTTCCGCCGTGAGGCGCTCGGCTGCTGGCACTGTGCGTTTGATTGACATGAGGGTTCGAGACGATGACGGCGGCGAGCGAGCCTGACAATACGCCCTTGCCGGGGACTGTGTTCACCCCGCGTCAGGTGCGGGTGCTGAAGATCGCCGTGATCGTGATGGGGCTTCTGATGGTCGGCGGCTTCGCGTTCGTGCTGGCGGCCATTGTCTATCAGGCTTCGCAAGTAGGGCAAGGCGGGAAGGGTGCGGCGGGGGCTGCGCCCGGCGCGGTCTCATCGGAGCTTCAGATCCCCAAGGATGCCACCGTCAGCTCGCTTGCCCTCGATGGCGACCGGCTCGCGCTCCATCTCAGCTCGCCAGCGGGCAGCGAGATCGCCGTGGTCGATTTGCGCAGCGGCAAGGTGATCGCCCGCATCAAGCTCAAGCCGGAATAGGATGCCCGCCGGCTGCGGGCTCGGGCCGCAATAGGCCTTGATCCCCTTCGCCGCGCCAAGCTATAGCTTTGGTTCTGTCTCGGCCCGGAGCAAACGCCCCGTTCGTCTAGTGGCCTAGGACGCTGGCCTCTCACGCCGGTAACAGGGGTTCGAATCCCCTACGGGGCGCCAACTAAATCAATGACTTAGTAAAGGCATGCGTCAGTGTGCCCAACGATTGCCCAATATTCCGAGGCTTGCCCAATATGCGGAACCGCAGGCGGTCGAATTCGGAGCAGCAGCAAGAGCAACGAGATCGATAAGCGCTTGCAACGGGCGATTGAATTAGCCTGGTATGAACGGAATGACGCTAATGCTAGCGTTAACGCGTTTGCTCTTGCGGGTTCGTTATGCCTTCCGACGAGCGCTCGAGTAAGTGCTGGTCGCCAGCTTGCCGCGCGGCATCTCAAGATGACTTTTCATCCGTTGCAGGCGCAACTCGCAACACTCTCCAGCCTATGACCGACAACAGAATGGTGAGTAATGGGTTCAAGATGTTGAAAAAGCAGAATCCGGCATAGAGCATGGTTGGAACGCCAAGAGCGGCGGCCATATAGGCGCCGCAACTGTTCCACGGAATGAGGGGAGAGGTCACCGTTGCAGAATCTCCGACCACTCGCGATAACATCGCCGGCTTGAGCCCACGCTTAGAGAAGGCCGGCGCGAAGAGCCGGCCTGGCAGAGCAATTGCTATGTATTGATCCGAGGCCAAGACATTTACGCCGATGGCCGTTGCGACCGTGGTTGCGACGAGGCCGCCAACCGAATTCACACGTTTGACCAAAGGATCAATGAGACGATTGAGCAATCCCGCATGCTCGAGCACGGCACCAAAGCTAAGCGCGGTTATGATCAGCCACACTGTGGTCATCATACTCGACATACCGCCGCGGGTGAGAATCTGGTCGAGCGCGGGAACACCAGTGTTCGCCACATAGCCGGTAGCAAGCGCCGCCCAAGCGCCTTTGAGCAGTGCAAGCGCGTAAGGCAGATCCGGAGCTGCCGCAAAGGCCACAACAGCCTTCGGGGCCAGCAAGATTGCCAGGACCGCTCCCGACAGCGCGCCGATGGAGATTGCAATGAAGGGCGGAAATTTCAGGACCGAAAGTATAAGGACAATGAGCAGAGGCAAAAAGGCCCAGACCGAGACCGTCACCTTGCTTTCGATCCCCGACAGCACTGGGGTCGCATCAAATTCGCCTGCTGTTCCCATAAATGCGAAAAGGATAATGGCGATGGCAAGTGAGGGAATCGATGTCCACAGCGATTCACGGATGTGATCGTAGATCTGTGAGCCTGCTGTTGCGGTGGCAAGGTTCACCGTATCCGACAGGGGCGAAGCCTTGTCGCCGAAATAGGCACCCGAAATGACCGCGCCTGCTGTAATGGCGGGCGAAAGGTTCATGTTTGCTGCGACCCCCATTAGTCCGATGCCTAGGGTTCCCGCAACGGTCCAGGAACTGCCGATGCTGAAGGCAAGCACAGCGCAGACCAAAGCCGTTGTGGCGTAAAAGTAGGCTGGGCTGAGGAGCTTTAGCCCGTAGTAGACCATTGTGATTATGGTGCCGCTCAAAGCCCATGCGCCGATCAGAGCGCCGACCGCGAGCAAAATCATGATGGCCGGCAGCCCGATATCAATGCCGGCCACTACCGCTTCGCGGATGCCGTTCCAGGGCATACCATTCTTGTAGGCAATCCCCGCTGCAATGGCGCCGCAGAACAGCAGAGCGATCTGATTGGGTCCCGAAGAGGCGTTATTACCAAAAAGAAAATAGGAGAGGCCGAGGAGGACAATCAACGCAATGCAAGGAATCGCAGCATCGAGGAGCGATGGCTTCCTAAATCCAGCGCTTGCGCTACGGTCTGTCATCGTTCAGGCCGATATTGGAAAGCGATTGCCATATCGTCTCTCGCCACGCCGCTCAGATGAAAATATGCGCGCTCTTTTCTTAGGCCTGCTTAGTTGGCGATAAATGCGCTAGCTAAGTTTCGGATCTTATATGCGATGTAATCCGTTCTGATTGAACGATCGCATTGCCAAGTTCGATAAATTCGGCGAGGTCGCGCGGCGCCTCACCGAATCCGCCTCCTTTGATGTTTCCGGGGCGTGGTGTCCATACCTCGCGAGTATCAAGGAGATAAATACCGTAGACTGTCCGCAATCCCGCCGGCTCACTGGTTCCTAGCTCTTGCTGGATCGAATAAGCAGCAAGTGCCGCATTGGTGACGATGGATGCTTCGATTAGCGCTTGTCGGTACCCTTGGCACCGCGCCACTTCGGGTCCGAACACGGCGATTAGTTTCCTGGCGGACGTTTGAACAACAAGTAGCAATCGGTCGAGAATGTCGCGAAGAGAATGTTTGGTGGCGAAAGCCAGATATTCGCCTGGGTTCAAAAATATATCGACTGCGGCCGCTAAAGCCCCGCATCCGCTATGCCCTAGAACAACGATCAGCTTCAAACTTTCGCGTAAGTTTTCTGCTGCGTAGTTCAAACTTCCGAGAACCTCTGTTCCTAAGCCGTTACCTGCCACGCGGATTACAAACAGATCGTTCGGTCCTTCGTTGAAGATAAGTTCGACTGGCACCCGGGCATCCGAACATCCGAGAATGGCGGCAAAGGGACGATGTTTCGCCGGCCCAGCGTCGTCCTGTTCAAGATCCAAATCACACGGATCGACCGTGATGATGTGCTGTATTAGGCCGCCCTCATGGCTCACCCGGTCGAGGAGCGCAGCAAAGGCCTTATTGCCATCATCCAGTCGAAGTAACGCAGCATTGCTGTCCGGTGGCAGTGGTCTCGCCGTGCTATCTCCCCGATACCGGTAGATGATGTCCACAGTTTTCAAGGCTTCTTGCGGCATCACCGGTCAGTGCCCATCGGGTTTTCGCGCCGAACCTCAATGCGAGACGTCGGCCCCAGTCGAAATAGGGACCGACGTCACTCTAGCTTCGGCCTAGCAGTTGTAGACGCCGACGGCGCAGCGGCGGGTGGTACGACGGGCGACCCCGGCGACACTCACCGGCGTCAGTGGCCGACCGACGCGAGCTTCCGCGGTGGACACGAGTGCTGGCACCCCCTGGATGAACAGATGCTCACCCAATTCGGTCACACCGGTCATCAGGATTACTGTTGCTGACAAGATCCCAACTCGCTTCAGCACGGTCATTTTCCACCTCCAATCGAGAAGTTCGGGGGCAAGTCACCCAGCTTCTCCTGCAGTTCCTTCACTTCGATTTTCTCGGCGCCCATCGTGTTTTTGAACATGAAGTCATCCGCTGCAACGTCGGCGCCCGTCTTCCAGTTTCTGAACTCGACGCCGTAGGCCGGCCCATCCGCGACCGTTTTAGACGTCACGACGAACTTGCACGGATAGGGCTTATCTCCCTGCGCGATCCAAACCTGAAAGTCCACCTCGTCCTTCCGGAATGCCAGAAAATCGCATTCCGTGCCGTTGATCACGCCACTGCCGAGATCCTTGGAGTCGTAGACGCCGTCCATCAACATGGCGTAGGCGTTCGAGGTCAATAAGTCTGCGGCAGGCAAGCGGTCGGTCGTACTTGTCTCTGAGTTCGTCGATCAGTCCATCGATCGTGCCGGGGACGTCAAGCTGAGCATATTTTTTTGCATTCTTTCCGAGCAGCGTCAGCGTCTTGCCGTCAAACAAGGTTTCGCTGTCGACGAAGCCACCGGAGCGCTCGGTACGGATCTTGTCCGGGCGGTTAAGCAGCACCGCGCCGGAACTTGCGAGCGCAAGCTTTTGGTCATCGTTCGTTACAACCTCGAGCGTGCCGTTGTACTCAAATGATATCGCCTTCTGTGCGGCTAGATAGTCGGACATCGCCTTGAGCAGTTTCTTGGCTTCGGCGGAATCGGTGAACCGAATGAGTTCGACCCGGCGATTCAGAGCTCGGCCCTCTGGCGTGTTGTTTGCGGCGGCCGGCCGGCTCTCACCAGCGCCTGCCGTCAGCAGCCTTTGCGGGTCAACGCCGCGCTCGACCAGCGCCGCCTTGATCGCGTTGGCGCGGTCAAGGGAAAGCGCCTCGTTGGGCTGAGGATCGCCCGTGGCATCCGTGTGGCCAACGATCCTCAGACCCCAATCAGGGAAGTTCTTGAGCGCTGTCGCGATGTCGTCGAGGAGTGACTTCCCATCGACGTTGATTGCCGACTGGTCGCTCTCGAAATGGAGGCCATAGAGATCGAAGTGCTGCTTGGTCTGCAACGCCTGCTCCATCGCCTCCTTGCTATAATTCTTGGCAAGGTCGTCTGCCGTCTGCGCCCAAGCCGGAATGCTCAGCGCGGCCGCAGCCACGAGGGCGACGGCGGCCAAGAGGTATCTCACCGTGGCAAGCCTGTTTCTGGCCGCCGCGGATTGCCTTCTCCCCGACGAATCCCAAGGTTTGTCGGGCGCGTCATTTCGCTCTGAGATGG
>CAWBSA010000013.1:0-138255 GCA_963791255.1 uncultured Alphaproteobacteria bacterium
CAAGCCCATCGTGCTGATCGGCGGCGGCACCACCAAGGTCGGCGACCCGTCGGGCAAGGACGACGCTCGCAAGCTCTTGAGCGATGCGGAGATCGGCGCCAACGTCGCCGGCATCGAAGTCGGCGTTTCGCAGTTCCTGAGCTTCGGCCACGGCGCTGACGACGCCGCGATGGTCAACAACGCCGATTGGCTCGACGAGCTCGGGCTATATCTTATTTCCTGCGCGATTACGGGCGCTATTTCAGCGTTAACCGCATGCTGAGCCAGGATTGGTCAAGCTCTAGCAACTTCAGCGCGAGCAGCCTCTGAGCTTCATCGAGTTCAATTACATGGTGCTCCAGGCCTACGATTTCGTCGAGCTTGGCCGGAGATTCGGTTGCCGCTTGCAGATGGGCGGCTCCGATCAATGGGCAATATCGTCGGCGGTATCGAGCTCGGGCGCCGCACCGACGGCATCGAGCTGTTCGGGCTGACCTCACCGCTCCTCACCACGGCCTCTGGCGCCAAGATGGGCAAGACGGCGGCTCGGCGCGGTGTGGCTCAACCCCGACATGCTGTCGCCTTACGACTATTGGCAATTTTGGCGGAACAGCGAGGACGGCGACGTGAGCCGTTTCTTGAAGCTGTTCACCGAGCTCGCCCTCGATGAGATCGGCAAGCTCGCCACGCTCAAGGGCTCAGAGCTGAACGAGGCGAAGAAGGTGCTTGCCACCGAGGCGACAGCGCTCGTGCATGGGCGCGACGCGGCGGACCGCGCGGCAGAGACCGCGCGCACCACGTTCGAAGCCGGCGAGATCGCCGCGAGCCTGCCCACGGTCGAGGTGCAAGCGGCAGAGCTCGAGCGCGGCCTCGGCGTGCTCAATGCCAGCGTGCTCGCGGGCTTCGTTCAGTCGACGGGAGAGGCAAGGCGCCAGATCAAGGGGGGCGGCATCAAGGTGAACGACGAAGCGGTCACCGACGAACGCAGGCTGCTGACGCCGTCAGACCTCACCCCGGAGGGCGTGATCAAGCTCTCGCTCGGCAAGAAGCGCCACGCACTGATCCGTCCCGTGTAGAGAAGCGCCGGCGGCTACTGCGGCGGGACGAAGCCGCCACTCGCCGTGCCTGAGGATGAGGAAGAGGATGCGGCCGCCGCGTCGGGAACGGTGCCGGTGAACTCGAAGATCTGGCGGAAGATGCCGGGCGTCATCACCGACATGGGATTGACCAGCACCGACGGGTCGTCGAGCTTGCCCTTGATGGCGAAGGTGATGCCGACCAGTCCCTCGCCTTGCCGGCCGCCGAGCACCGGGCCGAGGATGGGGATCGCCCTGAAGGCGGAGTTCAGGCCGTAAAGCGGCACGTAGGTGCCGCCGAGATCGACGGTCTGCAACTTGAAATCGACCGTGCCGCGCATGGTGGCGCCGAGCTGGTCGCCGTTCATGTAGGCATCCTTCAAATGGAACTTGCCGCCGCCGACCGAGAACGGCGCTCGCAATTGCTTGAAGTCGATGCTCGATCTCGTGACCTGTTTCTTACCCTGGCCGACCAAGCACCGCCTCCGAAGCTTGGATCGGTGAGCACGTCGCTCACCACCTGATCGCCAAGCACGGTGAAGTCGCGCGCCCATAGCGTGCCGCTCTTGGTGCCGGGACCGCCGGCGTCAAGATCGACCTCGAGCTGCGCCTCGCCGCCATCGACGCTCGGATAGAAGCCGATCAGGCGGAAGGCCGCGCCAGCGTCGCGCGACTCGGCCTTGATCTCGCGCGCCCCGCCGCTCGTCACCAAAGTGACCGCGGCCGGCGTCTTGCCGTTCAGATCGCCCTTGCCGTCGAGCGCTACGATGCGGCCGTTGCGCTTCTTGAAGGTGACATGCACGTTGCGCGCGGTCGTATCGTAGAAGCCGACCACCGAATCGATGTCGGCGGCGAGATCGATGCCGAACGGATCGGCAGGCTCGCTCGAGCCGTCGTCGGTGAACTGACCGGCGGAGAACAGCGAGCGGAAGAACTGCTTGCCGTCATAGCTCGGGCCCTTGGCCCTGATATCGAGCACCTTGTCGTCGCGGACATTGGCGGTGATCTCGACATGAGTGATCGAGTTGATGGAGAAATCGGAAAAGTAGAAGCTCTTGAGATGCTGCTCGGAATCGAGCGTGAGCGCGCCCTCGATATTGATGTCGTCGCCGAGGATTTTCAGGTTTTGCAGCTCGGTCGTACCGTCGTCTTTCTGCGCCACGTCGAACTGAATGTTGGCGCGACGGCCGGCGGGTTTGGTCCAGCCCATGCTGCCGAACAGCAGCTGCGCGTCGGTGAGATCGGCGTTGAGACTCTATATTCGGCGAGGCTTCGCCAAGGCCGGTGACCGAGAGGTGACCGGCGTCGTTCCCTTGACCAGATGGTTGACCTTGAAGCCGAGCTTCTCGCGCGCCTCCTCGTCGAGATTGGCCGTCACCCTGATCGGCGGCTGGCGATCGTTGGGCGCGTCGAAGATGCGCTGCCAGACAAGCTCGGCGGGCACGCCCTTGATCTGAATGATGCCCTTGGCCTCGACTGCCTCCTCGGTGAGATTCCGTCGAGCGAGCCGCCCTCGACATCCATGCCGCCGATGAGATTGGCGGCAATTGCCTGGTCGAGCCGCGCCATGCCGCGGAACTTGACGTCCTTGAATACGAGGCTTTCGCTGAGCGGCATCGTCAGAGTGAAGCCGCCAGAGGCGGTGCCGCCGAGAAAGTCGGGCTTCAGACCGACCGTCTTCAGATAGCCGAGCCGCTCCCCGTCGAGCAACGCGAGTACGGTGGGCGTCGCCCCGGCGGCCTTGAACGAGACGACCCCTTGTAGCGGGTCCGGGCGGAGGTCGGGGACGTAGAAGCGGCCGTCGCTGAGCGCAATCTCCCGCCCCGTAGAAGGCTCGACGAGCTTCCCTTGCGGAATGTCGACGGAAAACTCGGTGCCCTTGATGGTCAATTTGGCGTCGCCGGCGAGCACGGGAGGCAAATCGTCCATATAGGCGATGCTGAGCCCGGTGAAATCGATATCGACGTCGATCGCGCCGTCCGGTGCATCGGCGCCGGCTTCGATCTTGGCAAGCTCGCCGGCCGGGAGATTTACCTTGAACTTGCCGCCGAGCATCTGCCCTGCGCCCACCCGCTGCAGCACCCATTCGCGTGCGCTGCCGGCGAAGAATTTCGGCCAGAACCGCTTGAGCGTGTCCATAGTCATCGGGCTAAGTTCGCCGGCAAGCTGGATTTCCGGCGAACCCGGTGCATCGTGAATACTGCCGGCGAAGGCGATCGAGGACGCGCCCGAGCGGATGACGAAACGCGAGATGGTCACGCGCCCGTCCTTGGGAGCAATCGAGCCGGTGACGCTCCATTCGTCGATGCGCATGGGCGCGAGCCCGAACTCCTCGACCGCGAGTACCGCCTCATCAGCCTTCAACGAGAAGTTCCAGGAGGTCGGCGTCCCACTCGCATCGCGCACCGGCGTGACCGCGCCGCTGATCGTCGCCTTGCTGTCGCCCCAGGTGAGCGTCGAGGGGGCGATCTCGACGATGTCCCTCTCCTTCAGATAGCGCACCAGGAGATTGCCATGGTCGATGTGCATGGCGTACTCGGGATCCCATTCGGGCGTGATCTGCCCGCTCTCCAATTCGAGCTTCGCCTCGCCGGCCAGGAACTGGCCTGAGCTTGACAGCTCGACCGTGCTCTCGCCGTTGACCACCATGTCGAACGCCTTGAGCGCTCGGAGCGAGGGGAAATTGCCGGCGAGACCGGAGGGAACGAGATTCTGGAGCAGCGCGGTGATGGCGAAGCTCTGGCGTCTCGGGCGCTGCTCGGTGCGGACCTCGAGCTGCCAATCGCCTTTGGACGAGGCGACATTGGCCTGGCCGACGATGATGCTGCGCTTGTCCTTGTGCTCAAGGTCAATGGCGAAATCGGGCACCTGCCAGGAGGTCTCGGTGCCGCTCTGACTGAGGACGACGAGGGCGTTCTTGAAACCGAACCGCGTCAGGTAGGAGGTATTGCCCTGGCGCGCGCGGGCGAACATCTCGGTGATGGTGCTGGTCAGATCGAGCTTGCGCCCGCCTGCTGCCGGCGCTTCGGAGCGCTTGGCGATGACCGTCTCAGGCGCGGCGGCCGCGCCCTCGTCGGCAGGAGGCCCTTCCGCCGGCAGAGAGCCCCGGATCAAGGTCTCGCTCTCGCCTGCGGCGGGCTTCTGGAAGGTCAAGGTAAGACCCTGCTGCTGATTGTAGAACATCAGCAGGCGCGGGCCGATGAAGTCGACGCTTCCCGGCGCAAGCCGCCCGCCGAGCAGCGCCGCGCCGCTCATGCCGATGGCGGCAAGAGGGGCTTGGGCGACGATCGAGCCGTCCTTGTCGATCAGCCTGATGTTACGCAGGCGAAACAGCACGCCGGGCCCGTCGGCGGTGCGCGTCAGGATCGCGTCGTCGATCTTGACGTGCATGTCGGTGAGCTGGCCGTTGATCGCGTCCTCGATGGTCGGCACCAGGCTCGGCAGCGAGATGGGACCGCGGGCAAGCCGGCCGTAGCCGAGCACGATGGCGATCAGGCCTACGACCAAAATTCCGGCGAAGACTTCGCGGCAGACGCTGGCGCCGCGCGTCGAGAGCTTGGCGAGCTCGATCTGGACCGGCGGGGGCATCCGCTTCACCAGCGCCCTGCCCCGCTCAGGCAACGCAAGAAGCGCCTTGCCACCTTCGGTGAGCGCCTTGCCACCTCCAGTGGTCAGTTTCGCGAGCGCACCTGCGATCGGCTCGTTCATTCAGTCACAGGTCCCCGACAGGCTCGTCGACGCGCGCTCGCCGCTACCGTAGAGGAGGCTGGCAAGCGAACAAGCCGGAAAACGGCCTCGCTATCGAACGGCAAGCGACGCCCCGGTCTGCTCATGCTCTTGGTCAGCATCCCCCAAGACGGGCCCTTAGATTTCCCCTGGCGCCTCGGCAAAGGCGACGCACAACCTAAAGCTAAGGGCAGCCTCAATAAGAGGCAGTAAAATCGGCCAAAGGAAGGCGGTAATCCCGTGGCGAGACCTGGGCTTAGCCCGGAACAGGGCCGCTTGCCGCAGGACGGAGAAGCCCAATGACAACCCGTAGGCGAGACGATATTGTGAGCTTGAGGAGTGGGCGCCGGGGCGACGACCCTTAGTCGGGAAACTCCGCGACAATCCCTTAGAGCGGCTTTATTGTGTCGAGGTTGCGAGCTTAGCGTCTGGTCCCGCGTCGGCGCTGCGTCGTAGTATCGGATGGGGAGGTACACGTATGTTCACGAAGAAACCCGAGCCGGGCGAGAGTGTGACGAAAATGGGAGAGCGGCCAAGCGGCGAGGCCAAATCTCCGTTTACCGAGCGGCCAGCGACCTACGCGGCCAAAGCGCCGAGCCCCGCCGCGAGCAAGATGGTCCCCTCGATCATCGGCGAGGACCTGACAATCACCGGTAACGTCACTTCCAAGGGCGAGATCCAGGTCGACGGCGAGATCCAGGGCGATATCAATTGCGGCTCCCTCCTGCTCGGCGACAAGTCGCAGGTGATGGGCAGCGTGATTGCCGAGGACATCGTGGTGCGCGGCCGCGTGACCGGCTCGATCAGGGGTTTGCGCGTCACGCTCCAGGCCCAGTCCCATGTCGAGGGCGATATCTTCCATCAGAGCCTCGCCATCGAGCAGGGCGCCTATTTCGAGGGGAAGTCGCGCCGCTCCGACGATCCGTTGGCCGAACTCAAGAACGCGCAGGCCGCAGCGAGCCCGCGTCCCGAGCCAAAGCCGGCAAGCTTCGATCCGCGGCCGACCGAGCAGGTCACCACCAGCTTCGGCAGCGGCTCGAGCCCGCTGACCACGCGCGCCGCAGAGTAAGCAGCAAGGCAGGGTGGCCCCGCGAATGGGGCCAGCCTCTTTCGCGCGCCGCCAGCTCTATGCTTTGGCGTCTTTATGCTTTGGCGGCTCTATGCTTTCGCGTCGGTGTGGATGCGCTCGGCGAGCGCAGCCTCGATGAAGCGATCGATATCGCCGTCGAGAACGGCCAATGGGTTGGTGCTCTCGACCCCCGTCCGCAGGTCCTTCACCAGCTGATAGGGCTGGAGCACGTAAGACCTGATTTGATGGCCGAAGCCGATATCCGACTTGGCGGCTGCGGCCGCTTGCGCCTCCTCCTCCCGCCGCTTGAGCTCGGCCTCATAGAGCCGCGCGCGGAGCATCGCCCAGGCAGTCGCCCGGTTCTTGTGCTGCGAGCGCTCGTTCTGACAGGTGACGACGATGTTGGTCGGGATGTGCGTGATGCGCACCGCGCTGTCGGTAGTGTTGACGTGCTGGCCCCCTGCCCCCGAGGAGCGATAGGTGTCGATGCGCACGTCCTTGTCGTCGATCTCGATCTCGATCGTGTCGTCGATCGCCGGATAGACCGACACCGAGGCGAAGCTCGTGTGGCGGCGCGCGTTCGAATCGAACGGCGAGATGCGCACCAGGCGATGCACGCCCGACTTGGTCTTGAGCCAGCCATAGGCGTTGGTGCCTTTGATCAGCACGGTGCCTGACTTGATGCCGGCCTCTTCGCCGTAATGCTCGCCGATGATCTCGACCTTGTAGTCGTGGCCTTCGGCCCAGCGCACATACATGCGCTCGAGCATCAGCGCCCAGTCCTGGCTTTCGGTGCCGCCGGCGCCGGCGTGGATCTCGACATAGGCGTCGTTGGGGTCGGCCTCGCCGGAGAGCAGGGCCTCGACCTCGCGTGTGTGCGCCTCCTGCTTCAGCTTGGCGAGCGCGGTCTCGGCCTCGGCGACGATTGAGGCGTCGCCCTCCTCCTCGCCGAGCGCAACCAGCGCGATGTTGTCGTCGAGTTCGCGGGCGAAGCGGTCGAAGGCTCTGAGCGAGGCCTCGAGCTGCTGGCGCTCGCGCATCAAGCCTTGCGCGCGCCGCGAGTCGTTCCAGAAATTCGGTGCCTCGGCCTCGCGATCGAGCGCCGCTAGCCGCGTCCTCGCCTGATCAGGGTCAAAGATGCCTCCTGAGCAGGGACAGCGACTCCTTGATCTCGTTGACGACGGATTCGGTCTCGGCGCGCATCGCTTCCTCGTGCTGCACAAAGGGCGGCGACGGCGAAGCGAGCGGAGCCCGCCACACGCCGTCGCGGGTGGATCAGATAGGGCTTAGTAGAGGCCGCCGGGGCCAGCTGTCAAAGCGTTGCTGGGCGGAGGCGGAGGCGCCATGGGCCGCGGCCTTGGCGCAGGAGCAGGCCCCGGAGGCGCCGCACGAACGGCGTCAGGCGGCGGACCGCCGGCATCGGCGGCGTCCGCAGGCGCCGCGCCGGTGTCGAGATCATCGCCGGCGACCGGGACGTCACCCATCTCCTCCTCCACCGAGCCGGCCGGCTCCTCGCCCGGCTTGAACGCCTCGAGGATGGCGGTCTTGTCGCCGGGACTGGAGGGCAGTCCGGTCTTGTGGTTGACGCGGACCAGCTTCATGCCGGGCGGCGCGCGGAACGGAATGGGCGGAACGTCGGCCAGCGCCTGGCGCATGAAGTCGCGCACGACCGGAGCGGCAAGCATGCCGCCGGTCTCGCCATGGCCGAGCGAGCTCGGCTGGTCGAAGCCGAAATAGACGCCGACCACCATGTCGGGCGTGAAGCCGATGAACCAGGCGTCCTTATAGTCGTTGGTGGTGCCGGTCTTGCCAGCGATCGGCCGCTTCAGCACCTTGAGCTTCTGCGCCGTGCCGCTCTGGATGACGCCTTCCATGATGTTGGTCATCTGGAACGCCGACATCGGATCGATGACCTGCTTGCGGTCGTCGACCAGCGTCGGCTCCTCCTGACCGGTCCACTCGCGCGCCGCGCAAGTGCTACAGTCGCGGTCGTCATGCTTCCAGATGGTCCGGCCGTAGCGGTCCTGGATGCGATCGATGAAGGTCGCCTTGATCTGCTTGCCGCCGTTGTCGAGCATCGAATAGCCGGTCACCATGCGCAGCAGCGTCGTCTCGCCGGCGCCGAGCGCCATCGAGAGCGCCGGCATCAGATTGTCGTACACGCCAAAGCGGCGCGCATATTCGGCGATGATCGGCATGCCCATGTCGCGGGCGAGCCTGACCGTCATCAGGTTGCGCGAATGCTCGATGCCGAAGCGCAAGGTCGAGGGACCGGCGGCAGAGCCAGCTTCGTAGTTCTTCGGGCACCATTGCGGCATGCCGGCGCCCTGATCGATGCAGATCGGGCCGTCGACGATGATGCTCGACGGCGTATAGCCGTTGTCGAGAGCGGTGGTGTAGATCAGCGGCTTGAACGAGGAGCCCGGCTGCCGGCGTGCCTGCGTGGCGCGGTCGAACTGGCTCGCGGCGAAGCTGAAGCCGCCGACGATCGCCAGCACGCGACCGGTGTGCGGGTCCATGGCGACGAGCGCGCCGCCGACCGAGGGAACCTGTTGCAGCGACCATTGCCCCTTGAGGCTGTCGTCGGGCGCGCCCGGCGTGCCGTCATCGGCCGGTTTCGGCACGCGCGGCGAGACATAGATCACGTCGCCGGGCTTGAGCACGGCGCTGACCGACGCCGGGGTGCCGCCGAAGCCGGCGCCGACCTTCGGTCTTGCCCATTTCACTTCCTCGTAAGGAATGACGCCGGTATCGCGCTCCTTGACGAGCACGCCTTGCGGAGTGCGTCCGGGCCTGAGCCCGATGGTCGCCTTGTCCTTGGCAACGTCGAGCACGACGGCGAGCCGCCACGGGTCGATGTCGGTCCAGACCGGCATCGAGCCGAGCCCCTTGCCCCAATCGCCCTTGATGTCGATGGTCTTCACCGGGCCGCGCCAGCCGCTATGCCGGTGATCGTAGGCGACGAAGCCGTCGATCAGCGCATTGCGCGCCAGGCGCTGGAGCTTCGGGTCGAGCGTGGTGCGGACCGAGAGCCCGCCGCCATAGAGCTTCTCCTCGCCGAAGCGGTCGAGAATCTCGCGGCGCACCTCCTCGGCAAAGAACTCCGAGGCGAAAATCTTGGCGCCTGGGGAGCGCTTGGTCACGCCGAGCGGGGAAGCCTTGGCCTTCTCGCCCTCGTCGGCCTTGGCAAAGCCGTTCTCGACGATGCGGTCGATCACCCAGTTGCGGCGCGCAACCGCGCGGTCGGGGTACTTGAACGGGTCGTAGTTGGAGGGCGCCTTGGGCAGCGTCGCCAGATATGCGCAGTCGCCGAGCGTCAGCTCGCTCAGCGCCTTGTCCCAATAGGTCTGCGCCGCGGCGGCCACGCCATAGGCGCCAGCGCCGAGATAGATCTCGTTCAGATAAAGCTCGAGGATCTGCTCCTTGGTGAAGGCGCGCTCGATGCGGATGGCGAGGATCGCCTCTTTCAGCTTGCGCTCCATGGTCTGGTCGCTGCTCAAGAGGAAATTCTTGGCCACCTGCTGGGTGATGGTCGAGGCGCCGACCACGCGCCGGCCCGACTGCACGTTGTTCAAGTTGGTGACGACGGCACGGATGATGCCCTGCACGTCGAGGCCGCCATGCTGGTAGAAATTCTTGTCCTCGGCCGAGATGAACGCCTCGATGACGCATTTCGGGATGGCGGTGATCGGCACGTAGATGCGCCGCTCGCGCGCGAACTCGGCGATCAGCTCGCCGTCATTGGCGTGGATGCGGGTCATCACCGGCGGCTCGTATTTGGCGAGCACCTCGTAGTCAGGCAGCTCGCTCGATACTTTCCACAGCACGAAAGCCGCAGCGCCAGCGACCGCGATGAACACGATCATGCTGGCTGCGAACATGAAGCCCAGAAAGCGCAGGAAGAAGCCGCCACGACGGCGGCGCCGGCGCTGCTCCGGCGGCTTGACTGGAGCCGTAATATCCATGTGTTCAGACCCGTCCCGTCCCCGCTTTTAAGCGCGCGGGGCACCCGAGGCAACCCTAGCGAAGATTATGGCAACAAAACGCTGGCGCGGGCGGAAAATTGTCTGAGTTGGATAAGAGCCGCGGCGATCAGAACGGGGCGCGGGCGATGCGCTTGGCGAAATAGCCGTCGATCGCCTCGACGATCGAGGCGCCCATGCGCTCGCGCCAGACATCGGAGACGAGATGCTTCTCGTCGTCGGGATTGCTGAGGAAGCCGATCTCGAGCAGCACCGACGGCACGTCAGGGGCCTTCAGCACGCGAAAGCCGGCAGAGCGCAATTTCCTCGTGTGCAGGCCGCCGGCCAACTCGCCGACGATCGAGCGGGCGAACACCGTCGAGCGGTTCTGCGTCTCGCGCTGGGCAAGGTCGATCAGGATATTCGCGACCACCTCGTCGGAATCGCTCGGCAACGCGATGCCGGCGATGGCGTCCGAGAAATTCTCCTTGGTCGCGAGCTCTTTCGCCTCGTCGTCTGAGGCCTGCTCCGACAGCGTGTAGACGGTTGCTCCGGTCGCTTTGTCGGTCTGCTTGGGGAAATAGTCGGCATGGATCGACAGGAACAGGCTCGCGCCCTTCTTCTGCGCGAACTCGACGCGCTCGCGGAGCGGCAGGAAGGTGTCGTCCTCGCGGGTGAGATAGACGTCGTAATGGCCGGTCGCCTCGAGCTTCTCCTTCAGCGATTTGGCGAAGGCTAGAACCACCTCCTTCTCGGTGACGCCGGTCGCGCTGCTCGTGCCGGGATCGATGCCGCCGTGGCCGGGATCGAGCACGATCACGGGCTTCGCGTCCGCCGCACGGGCGGGCGGCTCGGGCAGCGGCATCGCTCCGCCGCTGTCGGGCTCGTCGGGTTTCGCCTCTTTCAGCTTGGCGAGGAACGTCTTCTCGTCGGTCGGCACCAGATCGACCACGAGCCGTGCCGGCTGGTCGTCGCGCGGCTCGAGCACGAACGCCTTGTCGATGAGGAACGGGCCGCCGACATCGATGACGATGCGCGACTTGCCGGGCGCGAACAGGCCGTAGCGATAGGCGGTGATCAGCCCCCTCTTCTCCTTGCCGATCCCCTCAGGCATCTGAAAATTCACATCGGGGGCATCGACGATGACCCGATAGGGGCTCGCCAGCGCGAAGACATGAACATCGACCTTTCTCGATAGATCGGCGATGAAGCGGGTGCGCTCGCGGTCGCCGGCGACGCGGGCGTCCTGGGCGATGATGGACTTTGCCTCGGCGCAAGCGGGCATCGGGCTCGACACGCCGGCCACAAGGAAGGGCAGCGCCGCGCAAGCGAGCGCAAGCGCCTTTATCATACGCCTACTCGACATCGTCCCCACGCAACCGACCCTCAGCCTGCACGCGTTCCGGCGCGGGGATAGGGCCGTATCGATGGTGCCCGCCCGCGTTTGCGCCAAAATAGGTCTGAACCGGCGCAAATCTTAACCACAGCAGGTTAAGCAACTCTTTTGACGCCATGCGGACAAGCGTCCATCGAGGCTTGCCAAATCTCCCGCCATACCCGTAATAAGGATCAGGCTCTCTAGTGAGCCCTAGCCCTGGACGCCAAACGGCGATACGGGCGGAATTGTTTCCCGCGGCCCTTGCTCTATTCGAACGGCGAGGACGCAGAAAGAAGCGGCGGCCAGTGACAGCGGCCGTCAAATTGACATCTCGAAGCCGCGGCTCTAGCGCGGCGGTGAGGATCGCGATGCAGCGTCAGAGCATTCGACTAAGTCTCGGAAACACCGGGACTTTGTGTGGATCTCTGGCCGCTTGGCGACCGGCAATGGTCGCACCCTTCGGCTCCGAAACGGGGCTCGTCATGGGTCGTCGCAGCGAATCATGGTCTATTGGTCATTGGCGCGCGAGGGCCTTGGGCGCGAACCCGGAATGGCGGATGTCATCCCCGCTTTCCTTGGCCTACGCGGCGGAGAACACACAACATGCCAAGCAAAATGCTAATCGATGCGGCGCATCCGGAGGAGACCCGGGTCGTCGCGGTAAAAGGTAATCGCGTAGAGGAATTCGACTACGAATCAGCAAGCAAGAAGCAGCTTCGGGGCAATATTTACCTCGCCAAAGTTACGCGCGTAGAGCCGTCGTTGCAGGCGGCCTTCGTCGACTACGGCGGCAACCGCCACGGCTTCTTGGCCTTTACCGAAATTCATCCCGACTATTACCAGATCCCTGTCGCGGACCGACAGGCCTTGCTCGAGGCCGAGGCCGAAGAGGAAAGCCGCGCGTCTGCCGCGGAAGCCGCCGAAGACGACGCTGCCGCCGGACGGCGGCGTGGCCGGCGTGGCCGGCGCGGCCGCGGCCGTCCTGAGCAGCAAGGGCACAGAGGTGGCGGCGAGGAGCGCGCAAGCCCGGCGGCCGAGGAAACCGAGGAAGCTGTCGCGATCGCCCGCCTCGAAGTCGAGGACGACGACGAGATCGACACGACGCCGCGGGACGACACGGACTCGTCCGTCGCCATGGAGGCGAGCGAGCTCGTACATGAGGTCTCCGAACCCGCCGAAGAGGGCCATGTGCGCTCGGCGCCGGAGCTCTCCGACGACGATGAGGACGGCGATGAAGGCGAGGACGGCGACCAGCCGGAAACCGTCGGCCAGCCGGTCGCGCTGAAAGAGGGCAACGGCGAGACCGTCGCGGAGTCCGTCGAATCAGTCGGCTCAGAGGACGCTCTCGAGGAGCTGCCCGAGCGGACGCGCCGCCGTCGCGGCCGCCCCTACAAGATCCAGGAGGTGATCAGGCGCCGCCAGATCATACTCGTGCAGGTGGTGAAGGAGGAGCGCGGCAATAAAGGCGCGGCGCTCACGACCTATCTCTCGCTTGCCGGCCGCTACACCGTGCTGATGCCGAACACCGCGCGTGGCGGCGGCATCTCGCGCAAGATCACCCAGCCGACCGACCGCAAGCGCCTGCGCGAGATCGCGGGCGAGCTCGAAGTGCCGGAGGGCATGGGGCTCATCATCCGCACCGCCGGCGCCCAGCGCACCAAGACCGAGATCAAGCGCGACTACGACTATCTGCTGCGCTTGTGGGAAAACGTTCGCGACCTCACGCTGAAATCGACGGCCCCTGCCCTCGTCTATGAGGAAGGCAGCCTGATCAAGCGCTCGATCCGCGACCTCTACAACAAGGACATCGACGAGGTGCTGGTCGCGGGCGACGACGCCTATCGCGAGGCCAAGGACTTCATGCGCATGCTCATGCCGAGCCACGCGAAGAACGTGAAGCCCTACAAGGAGCCCGAGCCAATCTTCATCCGCTTCCAGGTGGAGCGACAGCTCGCGGCGATGTTCTCGCCGCAAGTCGTGCTCAGGTCCGGCGGCTATATCGTCATCAACCAGACCGAGGCGCTGGTCGCCATCGACGTCAACTCGGGCAAGGCGACGCGCGAGCACAATATCGAGGACACCGCGCTCAAGACCAATCTCGAGGCGTCGGAGGAGATCGCGCGGCAACTCAGATTGCGCGATCTCGCCGGGCTGATCGTCATCGACTTCATCGACATGGACGAGCGGCGCAACAGCCGGCTGGTCGAGCGGCGCCTGAAGGAATCGCTCCGCCACGACCGCGCGCGCATCCAGGTCGGGCGCATCAGCCATTTCGGTCTCATGGAGATGTCGCGCCAGCGCTTGCGTCCAGGCATGCTCGAAGGCTCGACCAAGCCGTGCCCGATGTGCACCGGGACCGGCATCGTGCGCTCGATCGAATCGGTCGCGCTCGACATCCTGCGCTCGATCGAGGACCGGCTGATCACCGACGGCGTGGTGCCGCTGGTGGCCACCACCGCAGTCGAGGTCGCGCTCTACATCCTCAATCAGAAGCGCGCGCATCTGAAGGACATCGAGGCGCGCTACCGCATTCCGATCACCGTCACCGCCGATGAGGACATGCATATCTCGCAGTTCGTCATCGAGCGCGGCGCCGAAGGCGCGGTGTTGAATGGCGAGAACACGGTGGTGCATATGGACTGGGCGCATCATCGCGACAGCCCCGCTGCCCCCGCTGCGGCGCCGAGCCCCGCCGCCCCGCCTGCTCAATCGGCACGGGACGAGGGCGACGGCGAGCAGAGACGTGGGCGCGGACGGCGCAGACGCCGCCAGCGTCATGGCGAGGGCGGCGTCGAGGGCAATCGGCCGCAGCAATACGCCGAGCGCGAAACCAGCGAGCCGCAAGAGGTCGACGACGAAGAGGCTGCTGAGGAGAGCGTGGCCGAGGAGGCGAGAGCCCCCGAAGCTGGCGGAGACGGCGCTTCGCAGGGCCAGCAGCGCAAGGGGCCCCGGCGGAGAGGCCGCCGCGGCGGACGCCGTGGCAGGTCGGGCCAGCGCCCGGACCAGGCGCCGGGCGAGTTGGGAGCTCAAGGCGAGCCGCGCGAGATGCGCGCCGAGCGGAGCGACCGCGAGCCCGCGCGCGACCATGCCGAGCACGACCACGCTGCGAGGCCGGCCCGCGAGGACCGGCAGAACGGCGATGCGCGCGCGAGCCGGCCGCGGCCCGCGGAGAGTTTCGCCAGCGAAACCGAGCCGGTGCTGAGCGCGCTTCCCAAGGCGCGAGAAGAGCCGGCGGCAAGCGCTTCGGTGAGCGCTCAACCCGAGGCCGAGCCATCCTCCGGGCCGCCACGCAAGGGCTGGTGGCGGCGCTAGGACATCAATTGAGGGGAAGCGCGAGGCTCGTGCTTCCCCTTTAATATCTCGCGTTTAATATCTCGCGCGGAGTTGAAGCCCGCTCCGTTCTCCTGTCACGTTGTCGCCGCATTCAAACTCCAATCAAGCGGTGGCAAGGACATGGCTGGAGCAGCTCGCCAGTCTGAGTTAGGCGCCGCGCGAGGGCGCGGAAAGCGGCGTCTTTGCCCGATCCTCGCACAACCTTTACGATTAGCCGACCATGTCTGCTCCGGGTCAGTCCCTTCTCAATCGAGCGCCGCGGCGGCTTCGCGCCACGCTGGCGGTGGGGCTTGCGGCCGTGCTCGTCAGCTCGACCACGGCTGACGCCGCGGGCCTGATCCGCGATGCCGAGACCGAAGCTCTGATCCGCACTTACGCCAAGCCGATCTTCACGGCCGCCGGTCTCGGCTCGCAGGCCATCGAGATCCACATCGTCAACGACCGGAGCTTCAACGCCTTCGTCGTCGACGGGCACAATATGTTCATCCACGCCGGCGCGCTGATGGGAGCCAAGACACCGAACGAGGTGATCGGCGTCATCGCGCATGAGAGCGGCCATATCACCGGGGGCCATCTCGCGCGGCTTCGCACGCAGATGTCGCGGGCGAAGTCGGCGGCGCTGATGCTCCAGCTGCTCGGGCTCGCGGCCATGGCTGCCGGTGCGCTCGGCGGCGCGCCGGGCATCGGCCAGGCCGGCATGGGCGTCGCTTATGGCGGCGAGGACGCCGCCATGCGCAGCATCCTCGCTTATCGCCAGGATGAGGAATCTTCGGCCGACCAGGCTGGCGTCAGCTTCCTCAACGCCACCCATCAGTCGGGACGCGGCATGCTCGTGACCTTCGAGGCGATGTCGACCAAGCTGATCGGCGTCCAGGGCATCAACCCCTATCTGCAAAGCCACCCGATGCCGCAGCAGCGCCTGACGCAGCTCCGCGAGCTGGTCACGTCGAGCCCCTATTACAACGCCGTCGATCCGCCCGAGCTTCAGTTCCGCCACGACCTGGTCAAGGCGAAGCTCTACGGCTTCCTCGACACACCCGAGGTGCTGTTCAACCGCTACCCGCAAACCGATCAGTCGCTCGCCGCGCAATACGCCCGCGCCATCGCCACCTATCGCAAGTCGGGTGTGAAGGTCGCCATGCCGCAGTTGGATGCGCTGATCGCCGCCCAGCCCAACTGGCCGTATTTCTACGAGATTAAGGGGCAATTCCTGTTCGAGAGCGGCAGCCCGGCCGCCGCGGTGGCGCCGCTTCGCCAGGCGGTCGGCCTCGCCCCCAACGAGCCGCTGATCCGCGTCATGCTCGGACAGGCCCTGCTCGGCACCAACGACGACAAGCTCGTCGACGAGGCCATCACCAACCTCCGCACCGCGCTCGCCCGCGAGGATTCCTCGTCCATGGGCTACCGCCAGCTCGCCGCGGCCTATGCGCGCAAGGCCGACATGAGCCAGGCCGCTGGCGCCAAGAAGCAGTTCATGGCGCAAGCCGAGCTTGCATCGGCAGAGGCCTATTTCTATGAAGGGCAGCTCAGGCTCGCCAAACAGCAGGCCAAGCGGGCCAAGGCCGGATTCCCCGACGGCACGCCCAACTGGCTCAAGGCCGACGACATCCTCGCCTTCGAAGTTCCGACCACCAACTGACTTCAGCCCCGGAGATTTCAGCATGAACCTCAAGACAGGCCTTGTGACCGCGCTCGTGGCCGCCGTGGTGGCCGCGATCGTCACCGGCGCCACCCTTTCCGTTCTGTGGCGCACGGCCCCCGGCATGGTCAACGCCCCCGGCCAGGCGCTCCAGGAGAAAGAGGTCATCGACATCGTCCACAATTATTTGACCAAGAACCCCGAGGTCCTGGTCGAGATGACGACCGAGCTCGACAAGCGCCAGGCGGCCGAGCAGGCCGAGAAGCAGCAGAAGGTAGTCAGCGACAACGCCAATGCTCTGTTCCGCTCGCCGCTCGCCTTCGTCGCCGGCAACCCGGACGGCGATGTGAGCGTGGTCGAGTTCTTCGACTATAATTGCGGCTACTGCAAACGAGCGCTGCCCGACGTGGTCAAGCTGGTCGACAACGACAGCAAGGTCCGGCTGGTGCTGAAGGAACTGCCGATCTTCGGCGAGGATTCGGAGGCCGCAGCCAAGGCCGCGCTCGCCGCCCACAAGCAGGGCAAATATTTCGAGATGCACCAGAAGCTGTTCTCCGAGCCCGGCAAGGCCGACAAGGAGAAGGCGCTCCGCATCGCCGGCGAGCTCGGGCTCGACACCGCCCAGCTCGAGAAGGACATGGCCGACCCCGAGGTGCAGAAATCGCTGGATGAGGCCAAAGAGCTGGCGCAGAAGCTCGGGCTGCAAGGCACGCCGCTTTATCTCATCGGCGACCGCGTGATCCCGGGCGCTCCCGACGATCTCTATGACCAGCTCACCAAGAACGTCGGCGAAATTCGCGAGAAGGGCTGCAAGGCGACCTGCTGATAGCCGACCCAACGCGGAACGTGCCTTCATCCTGAGCTCTGCTCTTTTTGCCGAAAGGCGGAAAAGCTGATAAAGGGGCCCGTTTCGTCTGCCGGCTCGCGCGGCTCTATTCGCGCAGCCCAGCATCATCAGGCGTCAAGCACCCGTCATGGCCAAACCGATCTACGTCTTGAACGGCCCCAATCTCAACCTGCTCGGGTCGCGAGAGCCGGAGGTCTACGGCAAGGACACGCTCGACGACGTGAAGGCAAAATGCGAGGCGAAGGCCAAATCGCTCGGATTTGCGATAGACTTCCGCCAGAGCAACCATGAGGGCGAGCTGGTGGCGTGGATCCAGGAGGCAAGGGGTGAGGCTGCGGGCCTGATCGTCAATGCCGGCGCCTTCACCCACACGTCGATTGCCATGCTAGACGCATTACTCGCCTGCCCAATTCCTTCGGTCGAGGTGCATTTGTCGAACATTTTCACGCGCGAGCCGTTTCGCCATCATTCATATATCTCCAAGGCCGTGAAGGGCGTGATCTGCGGCTTCGGCGCCACGAGCTACGAATTGGCCATCGAGGCGCTCGCCGGCCTGCTCGCAAGCAAGAGGCCGAGCTGATGGCCGAGGACGAGACGAGCCCTGTCGGAAAGTCGGCCCCGGTCGACAAGCAGCTGATCCGCGAGCTAGCGGACCTGCTCGACGAGACCGGCCTGACCGAGATCGAGGTCGAGCATGACGGGCGCCGCATCAGGGTGGCGCGCGGGGTCAATCTGACGACCACGCTCACCACCGACGGCGCCTCGCGCGATCATCGCGAGCCGGCACGGCCGGCGACCAACAATCGTGCGTCGCCACGCGCCGAGGACATTGTCGTCCACCCCGGCACCGTCACCTCGCCGATGGTCGGCACTGCCTATCGCTCGCCGGAGCCCGGGGTCACCCCGTTCGTCGAGATCGGCACAAAGGTGACCGCCGGGCAGACGCTGCTGATCATCGAAGCGATGAAGACCATGAACCAGATCCCCTCCCCCCGCGCCGGCACCGTGATCGCCATCCTCGTGGAGGACGGCCAGCCGGTCGAATATGGCGAGCCGCTGGCGGTGATCGAGCAACGCTGATCGGGGCGCGATGTTCGACAAGATCCTGATCGCGAACCGGGGAGAGATCGCGCTTCGCGTCGAACGGGCCTGCAAGGAGCTTGGCGTCGCCACCGTCGCGGTCCACTCCACGGCCGACGCCGACGCCATGCATGTCAGGCTCGCCGACGAGAGTGTGTGCATCGGCGCCGCGCCGTCGAAGGACAGCTATCTCAACATCCCGGCGATCGTGGCGGCGTGCGAGATCACCGGCGCCGACGCCGTGCATCCGGGCTACGGCTTCCTGGCCGAGAATGCGCGCTTCGCCGAGATCCTGGAAGAGCACGCCATCACCTTTATCGGCCCGACCGCCGAGCATGTCAGGATCATGGGCGACAAGATCCTGGCCAAGGACACCGCCCGCACGCTCGGCATTCCGGTGGTGCCGGGCTCAGGCCCGGTCGGCGACCTCGAGGAGGCGAAAGGGTTCGCCCGCGACATCGGCTATCCGGTGCTGGTCAAGGCATCGGCCGGCGGCGGCGGGCGCGGCATGAAGCTCGCGCTCGATGAAAGCCAGCTCGAGCCCGCATTGCAGACCGCGCGCAACGAGGCCCGCGCCGCCTTCGGCGACGACACCGTGTATCTGGAGAAATACCTCGTCCATCCCCGCCACATCGAGGTGCAGGTGCTGGCGGACGGGCTCGGCAACGCCATCCATCTCGGCGAGCGCGACTGCTCGCTGCAGCGGCGCCACCAGAAGCTCTGGGAGGAGGCCCCCTCGCCCGCGCTCAACGCCAATGAGCGGAACCGAATCGGCGAGACGGTGGCCAAGGCGATGCGCGATCTCGCCTATCGCGGCGTCGGCACGGTCGAGTTCCTGTACGAGGACGGCGAGTTCTACTTCATCGAGATGAACACCCGCCTCCAGGTCGAGCACACCATCACCGAGATGATCACCGGTCTCGACCTCGTCATCGAGCAGATCAGGATCGCGGCCGGCGCGCCGCTGTCTCTCCGCCAGGAGGATGTGCGCTTCAACGGCCATTCGATCGAATGCCGCATCAATGCCGAGAACCCGCATACTTTCAGGCCGTCGCCAGGCACCATCACCCATTTCCACCCGCCCGGCGGCCTTGGCGTCAGGGTCGATTCGGGCGCCTACGCCGGCTACACCATCCCGCCCTACTATGACAGTCTGATCGGCAAGCTCATCGTGCACGCCCGCACCCGCAACGAATGTCTGATGCGGCTCAAGCGGGCGCTCGGAGAGTTCGTCGTCGACGGCATCGAGACCACGATCCCGCTGTTCACCTCGCTGATCTCAGAGCCCGATATCGTCGACGGCAATTACGATATCCATTGGCTCGAGACCCATCTCGCCAAGCAAGGGAAGCGCAGCTAGGTCTGATGACCTCCATCGACGACGTCATGATCGAGATCACGCCGCAGGTCCTGCTCAAGGCCTATGCGTGCGGCATCTTCCCCATGGCCGAGAGCGCCGACGATAACGCACTCTATTGGATCGAGCCCGAGCGGCGCGGTATTCTTCCGCTTGACCATGTGCATGTGCCGCGGCGGCTCGCCCGCACCATTCGCGCCGGCGGCTTCGAGGTGAAGATCGACAACGACTTCGAGGCGGTGATCGAAGGCTGCGCTGCGCCCCGCTCGGGGCGGCGCTCAACCTGGATCAACGGCCGCATCAGGGCGCTCTACCGCGATCTGTTCGCGCTAGGCCATTGCCATACGGTCGAGGTGTGGCAGGACGGAGCGCTCGCCGGCGGGCTTTACGGCGTCCATCTCGGCCGGGCGTTCTTCGGCGAGAGCATGTTCTCGAAAGCGCGCGACGCCAGCAAGATCGCGCTGGTCTATCTGGTGGCGAGGCTCAAATATGGCGGCTTCACCCTGCTCGACACGCAATTCGTCACCGGACATCTGGCGAAGTTCGGCGCGATCGAGGTGAGCCGTCAGGAGTTTCAGCGCTGCTTGGAGGCCGCGTTGGCCGGCGGCTTGGTGGCCCAGGGCAGCACCTCCTCGGCCGGCTCGGCCGCGGGCGGCGGCGGCGCAGGCTCAGGCGGCGGTGCGGCGGCGGCGGCATCGGCCGGGGGCTCGGCAGCAGCCGCGTCGGGCGGCGGCGCCGGTGCGTTCGCATTGTTGTCCGCCGATGTCGACGCCGGAGGCGTCTTGCAGCTCGTGAGCCAGACGTCGAAGACCGGGTGCTCCACGGCGTGAAGGCCGGGGCTCTCGGCGAACATCCACCCGGTGAAGATGCGCTCGACCTCGCCCGTGAGCTTGGTCTCGTCGACCTCGACAAAGGAGGCGGTATGCGGCGTCTCGGTCGGCGGCGTCGTATCGCACACCCGGGGCGTCACCTTGAGCGCGCCGAACTCGACGGTCTGATTGATCGGAATCTCGAGATGGGAGATGCGCCCCGTCACCTTGTCGAGGGCGGCGAACACGGCGATCGGGTTCTTGATCGAGTCGGCTGAGGCCGGCGACGGCAGGAGAACAGCCGCTGCCAGGTATGCCGCAATCAGGCCAAGTCCGGCGCGGGCCTTGAGCCCTGCCGCATCGTCAAGTCGTCGCATCATTCCGCACACCTTCTGAACGGGGCCGTTCTCGTATCGCTCCGGTGCGCTCCTGGTTTCGAGCATGATGTTCGGAAAATCCTCGTCCCGCGTTTCCCTGATCATGCCTTAGCAGCGAATGGCTCGTCCATGATTTGGGCATAGGTGTGGCGGCAGGCTTTTCGCCCTTTTATCCTCAAGCTGCTCGCTCGGCAACGAAGCGGAGCCTGATATGGTCGGCGGTCCACACGCCCTTCTCGTCGCAGAGCGAGGGGCGCAACAGCTCGATCACCTCGCCCAAGATGTCGGTCCGCTCGGGCTCGGAGAACTGATCGAAGAACGATCGGCCGAAGGTCCTGAGCCAGCCTTCCATGCCGGTCTTGAGCGGGGTCGGGCGCGGCACGAGCGCGATCTCGCGCACCGCGAAACCGCCTTCGGCGAGCAGCGCCGCATATTCATCGACGGTCGGGAAGAACCAGGGCGCGACCAGCGCCGGGTCGCCGTTCCGCTCGGAGCCGACCGCGCGCATGGCGGTGGCGATCGCCGCGACATTGCCGTGGCCGCCGAGCTCGCCGACGAAGCGGCCATGGGCCTTCAGCGCGCGGCCGACGCCGGCAATCACCAAAGCGGGCTTCCGCATCCAGTGCAGCGCGGCGTTGGAGAACACCGCGTCGAACTCCGAGACGAAGTCGAGAGCGTGGCCATCGAGCTTGCGGACCCGCAAGCCTTTCATCCGCGCCACCGCGAGCAGCTCATCGCTCAGATCGACGCCGAGCACGTCGGCGCCGGAGGCCTTGATCTCGGCGGTGAGCGCCCCGTCGCCGCAGCCGAGGTCGAGAATGCGCTCGCCCTTCTTCGGCTCGAGCATGGCGAAGACCGGCCCCGCCAGCTCCTGCACGAAGCGGCCGTTGCGTGCATAGTCTGACGCCGACCAGCGCTGCACGGCCTTGGGTGGAGCGGCCTCGAGCAGCCGCCCGCGTTTTATTTGGGTTGCCACGGCTCGTAATCCAAAGGCGGCGTGCGCACGTCGGGCCTGAGCGTCGAGCCAGGCGGACGATAAGCCTCGTAAGTGCCGGTCATATTGGGGCGATGCGCCTTCTCCCACGGTCGCGGCGTGTAGTCCTCTTCGCTCGGCGGCACATCGACAGTCCGATGCAGCCAGGCATGCCAGGCGGGCGGGATCTGCGACGGCTCGGCGAGCGTGCGGTAGGTCACCCAGCGGCGGGGGCCGTTGCGCTCCTCGTAATAGATATTGCCAAGCCCGTCCTCGCCCACGCGCACGCCCTTACGCCAGGTATAGAGGCGCGTGCCGATGGTGTTGCCCGTCCACCAGGCAAAGAGCTCGGTGAAAATTCCCATGATTGGTTTTGCGCTGTTTTTGCCAGTATCGCGGCCGGACTATGGGCCCTAGCCCTGCCCCTGTCCAGCCGGCGCGGCCGGTCCGCAATCAGCGCCTGGCGGCGCGCGACTTCTGCACCAAGGGGGTGGTGTCGCCCGGCTCGTCTGGGGTGACGCTCGCGGCGAGCGAGGCAAAAGAGGCTTGCATGTAGACCGGCCGCTGGACGGAGAGCGACAGGCGCTCCTCGATGCCGGCCACGACATAATGCTCGCCCTTCCGCTCGAACGGGCGGTCGTCGTTGAGCAGCCAATCGATGCGGCGATAGAGCGTGCTGGCCGAGGTCGGCAGCACCAGGACCTGATGGGCCCCTGCCCGGAGCGCGCTCTCGACAATCGCGGGCTTGGCGTTCGAGCTCATCACCATGGCGGGAATGAAAGCGAGCGCGCCAGAGCTCATATGGCGCATGCTCCTGACCAGCGCCTGGCCGGTGAGCGGCTGCATCGCGGCAGCGGCGAGCACGAGGTCGGGGACGGTTTCCCGCATGGCCTCGAGCGCTTCGGAGGGGTTCTCGTACGTCTCGATGCGGCCGGTGCCGATTGCCGCCAGCATGGCCCGCATCATCGACAGCATCGGCGGTCGATTGTCGATGACCGCGACCGACAACGCCTCGAGGTTTCGGCCGAACGCGCGATGCTGACCCATGAACTCCACCCGACTGCTAACAAGGGCGACTTTTTCGCTCGCAACAGGTTACTGATTGGCTCGTAAACAGAGGGTGAAGGCGGTGCCCGAAATCGGTCAATTGGCGCATGCGCCAGGGCTGCAAACCCCGTTTTATCCAGCCTGGACCCACAGGCTTTCCACACACCATTCCCCGTGCTCCCCACAGCCTTTAGTGGTAAAGTAGGACTTCAATGCATACATGTTGATGCGTCGGACGAATCGCATCAGCTTCGTCCGTTGCGCGCCTTGAAACGAAGCGCGGGGAAATCAGAGCGAATTTGCGGGGGTGGGAGCACGATGCGGATCGAACGGAAATTCACCGAGGCTGGAAAGTCGCCTTACGACACCATCCCCTTCCGGGAAAGCGGGAGCGAGATCCGCAATCCCGACGGCTCGGTGGTGTTCGCGCTCGATAAATTCACGGTTCCCGAGCACTGGAGCGGGGTTGCCGCCGACATCCTCGCGCAGAAATACTTTCGCAAGGCCGGGGTGCCGCTGAAGGCCAGGCGCGTCGAGGAGACTTCGATCCCGTCGTGGCTATGGCGGTCGGTCCCCGACGAGGCGGCGCTCGCCTCGCTGCCCGACAAGGAGCGGTTCGGCAGCGAGACCGACGCGCGGCAGGTGTTCGACCGGCTGGCCGGCACGTGGACCTATTGGGGCTGGAAGGGCGGCTATTTCTCGTCGGAGGAGGACGCGCTCGCCTTCTATGACGAGCTTCGCTACATGCTCGCCACGCAGATGGGCGCGCCCAACAGCCCGCAATGGTTCAATACCGGGCTGCATTGGGCCTACGGCATCGATGGGCCGAGCCAGGGTCATTATTATGTGGACTTCAAGTCCGGCGAGGTGAAGGCCTCGACCTCGGCTTACGAGCATCCCCAGCCGCATGCCTGCTTCATCCAGGGCATCGAGGACGACCTCGTCAACGAGGGCGGCATCATGGACCTTTGGGTGCGCGAGGCGCGGCTCTTCAAATATGGCTCGGGCACGGGCACGAATTTCTCCAGGCTCCGCGGCGAGAACGAGCCGCTTTCGGGCGGCGGCAAATCCTCGGGCCTGATGAGCTTCCTCAAGATCGGCGACCGCGCTGCCGGCGCCATCAAATCGGGCGGCACCACGCGGCGCGCCGCCAAGATGGTGGTGGTGGACATCGACCACCCCGACATCGAGGACTACATCAACTGGAAGGTGACCGAGGAGCAGAAGGTCGCTGCGCTGGTCACCGGCTCGAAGATCCTGTCGGAGCGGCTGAACGCGATTCTCAAGTCTTGCATCAATTGCGAGGCCGACGACGACGGCTGCTTCGATCCGAAGCGCAACCCCGCGTTGAAGCGCGAGGTGAAGGCCGCGCGCAAGGCGCGCGTGCCCGACAATGCGATCCGCCGCGTGATCCAGTTCGCCCGCCAGGGCTACACCTCGATTCATTTCCCGATCTACGACACCGATTGGGACTCCGAGGCCTATCGCACCGTGTCCGGCCAGAACTCGAACAACTCGGTGCGCGTCACCGACGAGTTCCTGCGCGCGGTCGAGGCCGACGCCAATTGGAACCTGACCTTCCGCAAGAACGGCGCGGTCGCCAAGACGATCAAGGCGAAGGAGCTGTGGGAGCAGATCGGCCACGCCGCCTGGGCCTGCGCCGATCCCGGCATCCAGTTCCACACCACCATCAACGACTGGCACACCTGCCCGGCAGCCGGCCCGATCAAGGCGTCGAACCCCTGCTCGGAATACATGTTCCTCGACGACACTGCCTGCAATCTCGCCTCGCTGAACCTGATGGGGTTCCGCAAGGAGGACGGCAGCTTCGACGTTGCGGCCTATGAGCACGCGATCAGGCTGTGGACCGTGGTGCTCGAGATCGCCGTCACCATGGCGCAGTTCCCCTCGCGCCGCATCGCTCAGCTCTCCTATGAGTACCGGACGCTCGGGCTCGGCTACGCCAATATCGGCGGGCTGCTGATGGCCTCTGGCATTCCGTACGATTCGCCGGAGGGCCGCGCACTCGGCGGCGCGCTGACCGCCATCATGACCGGTGTCGCCTACGAGGCGAGCGCCGAGATGGCGTCAGAACTCGGCGCCTTCCCGGGCTACGCGGCGAATCGCGAGCCGATGCTCCGCGTCATCCGCAACCATGCCCGCGCCGCGCGCGGCGAGAGCGGTGGCTATGAGGGCCTGGCGACGCCGCCGGTGCCGCTCGACCATGCCTCGTGCCCCGACCCGCGGCTGCTCGCGCACGCCACCCACGCCTTCGAGCGGGCGATTGAGCTCGGCAAGAAGCACGGCTTCCGCAACGCGCAGGCGACCGTGATCGCGCCGACCGGCACGATCGGGCTGGTGATGGATTGCGATACGACCGGCATCGAGCCCGATTTCGCGCTGGTGAAGTTCAAGAAGCTCGCCGGCGGCGGCTATTTCAAGATCATCAACCGCATGGTGCCGGCGGGCTTGCGCGCGCTCGGATACCCTGAGGACGCGATCAAGCGCATCGTCGACTATGCCGTCGGCCGCGGCACGCTCGCCGGCGCCCCCGGCGTCAACCACGAGGCGCTCGCGGCGCGCGGCTTCACGGCTGACAAGATCGCGGCGATCGAGAAGGCCGTGGCGTCCGCCTTCGACATCAAATTCGTGTTCAACAAATGGACGCTCGGCGAGGAGTTCCTCACGGCCACGCTTGGATTGAAGCCCGAGCGGCTGGATCAGCCCGATTTCGACCTGCTGGCGGAGATCGGCTTCGGCAAGCGCGAGATCGAGACCGCCAACGAATTTGCCTGCGGGGCGATGACGCTCGAAGGCGCGCCGGGGCTCGACCCCAAGCACCTTCCGGTGTTCGACTGCGCCTCACCGTGCGGGCGCAAGGGCAAGCGCTATCTGTCGGTCGAGAGCCATATCCGCATGATGGCGGCCGCGCAGCCGTTCATCTCCGGCGCCATCTCCAAGACCATCAACATGCCGAACGACGCGACCGTCGAGGAGTGCAAGCAGGCCTATCTCTTGTCGTGGCGGCTCGCGCTGAAAGCGAACGCGCTCTATCGCGACGGCTCGAAGCTGTCGCAGCCGCTGAACGCGCAGCTGCTCGCCGATGAAGAGGAAGAGCAGGACGAAGTGCTCGCCTCCATCACCGCCGACCAGCCGCAGGCGCAGCGCGCAATGGTAGTCGCTGAGCGTCTCCTTGAGCGCATCGCCGAGCTCGAAGACGAGAAGGCCAAGCTGGAACGTAAGTTACGTGAGGATGAGCGCACCAACCGCGAACGCCTGCCTGACCGCCGCACGGGATACATCCAAAAGGCAGTGGTGGGTGGCCACAAGGTCTACCTCCACACTGGCGAGTACAAGGACGGGCGGCTCGGCGAAATCTTTATCGACATGCACAAGGAGGGCGCTGCCTTCCGCTCGCTCATGAATAACTTTGCGATCGCCGTGTCCGTCGGGTTGCAATATGGCGTGCCGCTCGACGAGTTTGTCGAGGCTTTCACCTTCACTCGCTTCGAGCCGGCAGGCTTAGTGCGCGGGAACGCGGCGATCAAGAACGCGACTTCGATCCTCGACTATATCTTCAGAGAGCTTGCGATCTCCTATCTAGACCGGTTCGAGCTTGCTCATGTCGATCCAAGCCAGAATGGCCATACCGAGGTTGGCCCTGGAGAGACCAGCAAGACACCTTCCGCTCTGACAGAAGGCGAGAACCGCGCTTCCCGCGGATTTGTGAGAAAGCGGGCCACTCAGCAGGACAAGCTGCAATTGGCCAGCCGCAACCGCATGCCGACCGCCCGCGCGGCCGCTGCTGGCCAGGTCGTCGGGGCGGAGAGCGTAACGACGGAGTCCCTCGCATCAACGGCTCTGACGCAAAATGTGGCCCGCGCCGTCGAAGCCCTGACCGAACGAAGTGAGTCCGATCTGATCAGCGAAGCACGTGTCAGAGGTTACGAAGGCGAGGCCTGCCAGGAGTGTGGAAATTTCACCCTTGTGCGAAACGGCACGTGCCTAAAGTGCGACACATGTGGTTCGACGAGCGGATGCAGCTAAGGGTCCACGAATGGCGACCGCTCGGCGCTCATACACCGAGAGTAGGCCGGTCGGCGTCGATCATCTTGAGTGCCCCGACGTTCTCAGCATCGTTGATCGTCTGGGAACTCGCAACGAGCCGAAAGACGAAGGCGAAGCATGGCAGTTCGCGCGCGTGTTTTTGGCGCCCACATTCTTGGCAGTCGGGTGCAGCACAGCTGAGGAACTCGTCGAAAGATTTGGCTTGAGTGGCGAACCATCTCGGCGATGGAAGTCGCGCACTGCAAATCCGGCAGATGTGCGAGATGGTCAGGGCCGCGAGTTACCGAAGTCGGTGATCGATTTCATCGGCGAAGCTGAACGCCGCGGACATCCGATCACCGCACTGGACCGTAGCGATGATGATTGAAAAGATTGTGTACAAGCTCATGATGTCGTATTCGAATTAGTAAGCCGCGCGTGGCCTAAGGACAATTCGCGAATGACCTTACAATGGCGCAGTGCGACCGACCCGTTTACGAGTTGCACGTTAAGACCTATGAAGGAAATGCGTGAGAAAAAAATTGCGGCTTACCTCGACGTAACGGCACGTGTCTCAAATGCGAAACGTGCAGTTCGACGAGCGGATGTAGCTAGAGTGCTTTTCACAGCCAGCCAGCCCTGAAGGAGGGATGCACTATGGCAGTAGCGAAGAAGAAGCCCGCAGCGAAGAAGAAGCCCGTGCGCAAGACCGCCGCGGCAAAGAAGACGACGGCGAAGAAGACGGGCACCGCCCGTCGTAAGACCGCCAAGAAGAGATAGATTGCAAGGGCGCGGGGCTCGTCCCCGCGCCTCCTTTATTCCTTTTCAGAACAATCCGTTATAGAAAGCGCGGGACCGGCATCGGCTCCCGCGCTTTCGCTTTTCCAGCGTCTTGATGCGAGCCTGCTTTGGTCGCCCGCGCATGGGATCGCGACTGCCGCGGCGTCGCGCTGGCGTAGCGGCCATCGTCGTCCCGCTCGTTGCTCACGTCGTCTTCGCCAGATCGCACGAACATGCTCATCCTTGAATGGAGATCGGTCGCACGCGGACTCGTGACCTTCATGAGCCGGGCGATCGCGGACGAGGCGGACGCGCGTTGCCGCCGCCAAGTGATTCGCTGTTATGGACTGAAACGGGCTCAGCCGTCGCCGGCGGCGGCCGCGAAGCCCTCCTCGGCAATAAATTTCCACAGCGCATTTTCGGCCGCCGCGAGCTTCGCTTCGTCGACGCTGCGGAGCACGATGTAGGTGCCGAGGCGCTTATTCTCGAAGAACGGGTAGCTGCCGATCTGCACGTCGGGATGCGCCGCCTGAAGTTCGCCGAGACCTTCGGCCGCGTCGCCCTCGGGCACATCGAGGCGGACCGAGCGCGACAGCATCGGCCGCCCCTTGGCAAGGCGCGGGCTGACGGCATCGAGCATCACCTGCATGATGCGCGGCACGCCGGCCATGACGATCACGTTCTCGATCATGAAGCCGGGCGCGCGCGAGATGGCGTTGTCGATCAGGCTCGCGCCTTCGGGGATGCGCGCCATGCGGAGCCGCGCCGCCGTAAGCTCGGTCGGGGTGAAGCGCTTGCGCATGGCGGCGACGGCGCCAGGATCGGTGACCACCGGGACGCTGAACGCCTTGGCGATGGCGTCGGTGGTGACGTCGTCATGGGTCGGGCCGATCCCGCCGGTGGCGAACACATAGGCGAAGCGCGGACGGAGCTCGTTCACGGCCGCGACGATCGAGGCTTCGAGGTCGGCGACCACCCGCACCTCGCGCAGCAGAATGCCGATCCTGGTCAGATAGGCGGCGATATAGGCGATGTTCTCGTCCTTGGTGCGTCCGGACAGGATCTCCTCGCCGATGACCACCAGAGCGGCGGTGACGGTTTCCCGGCAGCGATTTTCGTCAGGCGTGCTCATGCGACATTATTGACCGCGAGGACCGTGCTTGTCGCCACCCTCCAACGCGCTCCTCCTCCCTTTGGTGCGCCGCGATAAAGCGAAGCAGCTCCCGTTGCACAACGGGGGATTTCGCCTTAAGTCATCAGAGGTTGTTTTCTGACTTGAGGCCCATGTCCAATCTCGAATTTGCCCGCGCCCAGGCGCGCGACACCAAGATCAAGCTGCACGGCGCCGAAGCCTTCGCCGGCATGGCCAAGGCCGGGCGGCTCGTGGCCGAGGCGCTCGACCTTCTGGTCGATCAGGTGAAGCCCGGCGTGACCACCGATGCGCTCGATCAGTTCGTGTTCGATTTCGCGCTCGAGCACGGGGCGATCCCCGCGCCGCTCAACTATCGCGGCTTCCCGAAATCGATCTGCACCTCGCTCAACCACGTGGTCTGCCACGGCATCCCGGGCCCGCGCGCGCTGAAAGAGGGCGACATCCTCAATATCGACGTGACGCTGATCGTCGACGGCTGGCACGGCGATTCGAGCCGCATGTATGCCGTGGGCAAGATTTCCCGCGCCGCCGAGCGGCTGCTGGAGGTCACCTATAATTCCCTGATGAAAGGCGTGGCGGCGGTCCGCCCAGGGGCCACCACCGGCGACATCGGCGCGGCGATCCAAACTTATGCCGAGGCCGAGCGCTGTAGCGTGGTGCGCGATTTCTGCGGCCACGGCTTGGGCAAGGTGTTCCACGACCGGCCAAACATTTTGCACTATGGCGAGCCCGGCGAAGGCCTGCCGCTCAAGCCCGGCATGCTGTTCACCATCGAGCCGATGATCAATATCGGCAAGCCGCACGTGAAGATCCTGTCTGACGGCTGGACCGCGGTCACCCGCGACCGCTCGCTGTCGGCGCAGTTCGAGCACACGGTCGGGGTCACCGAGACGGGCTGCGAGGTGTTCACCCTCTCGCCGCTTGGCCTTGACCGGCCGCCGGTAGGTCGTCAATCGAGCGAAGGCTGAATGGGCTTCAAGGATGCTGGCAAGCCACATTATCTTGGCCATCGCGAGAGGCTCAGGCGACGCTTCCGCGATGCCGGCGCCGATGCCGTCCCCGACTACGAGCTGATCGAGCTGATCCTGTTCCGCGCCGCGCCGAGGCGCGACACCAAGCCGCTCGCCAAGGCGCTGCTTGCCCGCTTCGGCACGTTCGCCGAGGCGCTGAACGCGCCGGATGAGCTGTTGCGCGAGGTGCCGGGCATCGGCGAGGCGGCCATCACCGAGCTCAGGCTGGTGCGGGCCGCGGCCGTCAGGCTGATGCGCGGCGAGGTGCTGGAGCGCCCCGTGCTCTCCTCGTGGAGCCAGGTGCTCGATTATTGCCGGGCGTCGATGGGGTTCGAGACCAAGGAGCAGTTCCGCATCCTGTTCCTCGACAAGCGGAACCAGATCATCGCCGATGAGGTGCAGCAGACCGGCACGGTGGACCACACCCCGGTCTATGTGCGCGAGGTGGTGAAGCGCGCGCTCGAGCTGTCCTCAACGGCGATCGTGCTGGTGCACAACCACCCTCCGGCGATCCGACCCCGTCGCGCGCCGATATCGAGATGACCAAGCAGATCGTCACCGCCGCCAAGCCGCTCGGCGTCCTGGTGCACGACCACATCATCGTCGGCAAGCAGGGCCATGCGAGCTTCCGCGGGCTGGGGCTGATTTAACCGGGCTAGTGGCAATCTCGTCATTCCGGCGAAAGCCGGAATCCAGATCGGGATTTCCTTATGTACTGGATCCGGCTTACGCCGGGAATGACGGCCGGCTAGCAGGCCGTGCGGCAGCCGTCCTTGCGGATCGTGGCATACGCCTTCGGCGAGCGCGTCATAGAGGTCGCCGTCCTCGCTGGCGACGCGTCGGTCGCCGACGAGATAGAACGGCACGCCCCTCCCCCGATATCCCTGGCGAGCCGCGTGTTATCGAGCAGCGTCGCGGTGATTGAAGCATCGTTCATGTCGGCTTCGAGCCGCGCAATATCGAGGCCAAGCTGCCCGGCGACGCGGAGCGCCTTGGCCTTGGTGGCGCGTCCGGGCTCTGCGAACAGCCTCTGGTGCAGCTCGAGATATTTGCCTTGTGGGATCGCGGCGAGGGCTATGCGCGCCACCTCCTCTGAATCCTTGCCGAGCACGGGAAGCTCCTTCAGCACGAGGCGGACCTTGCCGTCCTGCGCGATGAGCTTGGCGAGGTCGGGCGCGCCTTCCCGGCAATAGGGACAATTATAGTCGAGGAAGGCGACGACGCTCACATCGCCTTGCGGGTTGCCGGCGACGACGCTCGATTTCGCGTGGAAGATCTGCTCGGCGTGGTTTGCGATCCCCCTCTCCTGCCGCGCGTGGCGCACATAGCCAACGGTTGAATAGGCCACGACCGCGCTGGCGAGCGCGGCAAGCGCCAAAATCAGGAGCAGGCGTGGGGAGCGTACCAAAGGCCGAGGCGTCGGCCTAAGCCGGCGCCGGTCCGAACACGAGGACCGCGTTCAAGCCACCGAAGGCAAACGAGTTCGACATCGCGAAATTGACCTCGCGCCGCTTCCCGACATTCGGCGTGTAGTCGAGATCGCATTCGGGATCGGGCTCGTCGAGCCCGACCGTCGGCGGCACGAATTTCTCGTTGATGGATTTGACCGCGGCGACCGCCTCGATGCCGCCGCCGGCGCCAAGGCAATGGCCGTGCATCGATTTGGTCGAGGAGATCGAGACCTTGTTGGCGGCGTTGCCGAACACACGCTTGATGGCGCGGGTCTCGTTGATGTCGTTGACCGCGGTCGCCGTGCCGTGGGCGTTGATGTAGTCGATGTCCGACGGCGCGAGCGAGGCGTCGTCGAGCGCCATCTGCATGGCGGTCGACGCGCCGTCGATCGAGGGATTGACCATGTCGGCCGCGTCGGCCGTCATGCCGTAGCCCAACAGCTCGGCAAGGATCGGCGCGCCGCGCCGCTTGGCGTGCTCCAGCTCTTCCAGCATCAGGATGCCGGCGCCCTCGGCGAGAACGGTGCCGTTGCGGCGCTTGGCGAACGGCCAGAGCCCGTCGGGGCTCAGCACGCGCATCGCCTGCCAGGCGCGGGTCGCGCCCCAGTTGAGCGAGGCTTCGGCCGCGCCGGCGAGCCCGAGGTCGACCAGGCCCTCGCGGATCATGCGGTAGGTGAGGCCGATCGAATGCGTCGCCGTCGAGCAGGCGCTGACCACGCCGAAGGTCGGGCCCTTGATGGCGTATTCGATGCTGACATGAGCGGAAGCCGAGCTGCCGATCGCCTTCAGAAGGGTGAGCGGATGGGTCGCGCGCTTGTTCTCCTTGAATAGCATCTTGTAGGAGAATTCGAGCGTGGTGAGCCCGCCGACGCCCGAGCCGATGATGCACGCCGCGCGATAGGCGGCGTCGCCCTTGAGCGGCGTCTCGAGCTTGGACATGGCGACGGCCTCAGCCGCCGCGCAGCCCGCATATTGGGAGAACTTGTCGGCGAGCAGCAGAGGTTTGCTCTGAAGCCGCTCCTTGGGATCGAAATCAGGGATCTCACCGGCGATGGTGATGTAGAGGTCCTGAGTGTCGAAGCTCTGCACCTGGCGGATGCCGCACTCGCCCTTCTGGAGCGCAGCCCAAAACTTGTCTACGCCCGTGCCCAAAGGAGTGACGACGCCCTGGCCAGTGACCACGACGCGTCTTCGCCCGTTAGTGTGTGTCATGTAGTGCTAAGCCGTAACTCCAAGCCTGCTGTGTCGTCCCGGGAAGGCCGAGCGAATGTCAGGGTTCAAGCCGCCGCGCCCGAAGCCTTCGTCTCTGCGATGATGCCCTTCACCCGATCAACGACGGACCCTACCGTCGCGAACGCCTCAACCTCTTCGTTCGCATTATAGGGGATTTCGATGCCGAAGGTATCCTCAATATCGAACACGATCACAGCGAGGTCGAGCGACTCGATTTCAAGATCGCTCAGGGGCGTTTCGAGCAGGACAGGCTTCGATGGATCCTTCATGTTCTTGCGCAAAATCTCGATGATCTTGGTGGCCACCTCGTCCATATCGCTCTCCCTGCCCCGTTAAGGGGTCCGTGTCTAATGGTCCCTGGCTAAATCATAGCTAATCCGAGGGCAAGTCGGGCTTTGGAATAGACTTAAAATCTGGTCGAGTCTACCCGTGTCCGTGCCCTATTCATGCTCTGTGTGGCGCTCTAATCGCCAACAAAATTGGCGTTTTTGCGCCGGACCGCGCCACCCTTTCGGCATAATCGCGGGGAACCGTCGCGCCTATGCTCCTGCGCCACCCTCATATCACTTCGTGCTAATACTATGCTCTAACGCGCGTGCGGCCTATTGCCTTCGGGCAACACTCGCCCACTCGTTAAGCGGCGGTAAAGCATGGTGAAACCATAAAACACCAATGGCCACCAAGCCAACTCCCAAGGCCATGAAGATGCGGAACTCCTTGGAGGCGGCCCCTCGCGAGGCGCCGGCGCAAGATCATCCCTGGCTCAAAGCCTATCCCGACAACGTCGCCTGGGATGTGAGCCTTGAGCCGATGCTGCTCGGCGACCATCTCGACCAGGCGGTTGCAGCTTACGGCGCCCATCCGTGCACTTATTTCATGGGCAAGCGGCTGAGCTACGCCGAGATCGGCGCGCTGTCGGACCGCGCCGCCAAGGGTTTGCGCGCGCAGGGCGTCGGCGAAGGCGTGAAAGTCGGCATGTTCATGCCGAACACGCCGGCTTTCGTGATCTTCTACTACGGCGTGCTGAAGGCAGGCGGGACTGTCGTCAATTTCAATCCGCTCTACAGCCTCGAGGAAATCGAATGCCAGATTCGCGACAGCGGCGCCAAGATCATGGTGACGCTCGATCTCGCGCTAACCTACGACAAGATCAGGGCGTTGCTTGAGCGCGGCACTCTTGAGCAAGCGGTGGTGGTGAGCTTCACCTCGCTCTTGCCGGCGCTGAAATCGGTGGGGTTCAGGCTGACGCAGCGGACCAAGCTCGCCGCGATCGGCCGCGCAGGCGAACCGGCCAAGCTCATTCGCGCCGAGGACCTGCTCGCCAATGATGGGCAATTCGAGCGGCCGGCGATCACGCCCGATGCGATCGCCGTGCTGCAATATACCGGCGGCACCACCGGAACGCCCAAGGGCGCGATGCTGTCCCACGCCAATCTCTCGGTCAATATCGGCCAGCTGAAGACCTGGCAGAACCAGATCGTCAGCGTCGGCGACCGAATCGTCGGCGTGCTGCCGCTGTTCCACGTCTTCGCCATGACCACGGTGATGAATTTCGGCATCAACCACGGGCTCGAGATCATCCTGCTGCCGAAATTCGAGCTGATCCCGACCTTGAAGCTGATCGGCAGGTTGCGCCCGACCATGATGCCGGGCGTGCCGACACTGTTCAACGCCATGCTCAGGCATCCGCATATCGGCAATTTCGACCTGACGTCGCTCAAATATTGCATGGCCGGCGGCGCGCCGCTGCCGATCGAGGTGAAGCGCGGCTTCGAGGCGATTTCGGGCGCCGTTCTGGTCGAGGGTTACGGGTTGAGCGAGACCTCGCCCGTCGCCGCGTGCAATCCGCCGAAGGCGCCTCGTGAAGGATCGATCGGCCTGCCGATGCCCGCCACCGAGATCTCCATCCGCTCGCTCGATGATCCCGGCATCGAGGTCAAGACGGGCGAGACCGGCGAGATCTGCATCGCCGGGCCCCAAGTGATGACCGGCTATTGGAACAAGCCGCAAGATACCGAGGATTGCTTCGTCGGGCGCTTCTTTCGCACCGGCGACGTCGGCTACATGGACCAGGACGGCTACATCTTCATCGTCGACCGCATCAAGGACATGATCAACGCCTCGGGCTTCAAGGTCTATCCGCGCAGGATCGAGGAGGCGCTCTACGAGCATCCTGCCGTCGCCGAGGTGGTCGTGATCGGCATAAAGGACGCCTATCGCGGCGAGGCGCCGAAGGCTTTCGTCAAGCTGACGGAGGGCAGACAGGCGACGGCGGCGGAGCTCATCCATTTTCTGAAAGAGAAGCTCTCCAAGCTCGAGCTTCCCGCCGAGATCGAGTTCCGCGACGAGTTGCCGAAAACCCTGATCGGCAAGCTCTCCAAGCGCGAGCTGCGCGCCGAGGCGAAGCGCTAGAGCATCGCGAGCCTCGCCAAAACGATCTCGCCGGCGAAAGGCCGGCGAGAGTGCAATCCAAATTTCGAGTGCTGGGCTAGCGCAGCCAGGGCAGGAACGGCTCCTGCTGCTCCTGCTGCTTCCTCAGCAGCCGCCGCTGACGGCGTGTCAGGGGCTCGGCAACCGCCGTGTCGAGTTCCGCCGATTGCGGATCGACGTCGGCTTGCGCCACGGCGCCGTCCTCAGGCGCGGGCGCGCCCTGCTCGCCAGTCGTCGCTCCGGTAGAAGCCTTCGCTGTCGACTTGACGGCAGCCACATGGGTCTTAGCCTTGGGCTTCTGGTCGGGAGCCGGAACCGGATCGCCGCCAGCCGACGCCTCTATTGCCGCAGGGTGGGCGGCAGTAGCGGCGGGCGCGGGTGTAGCGGCGGCGGTCTCTTGCGCGGGAGCCGCGGGAGCAGGCACGGCGGCGCTTGACGCCGGAACGGTTCCGGTCGCGACCGGGCTCGTCATCTTGAACATGCTAGTCACGTTGTCGCCGGAATACTGCGCCGCCGTGTCCGAGGTTGCAGATGCGTTCAAGAAGCCATAGCCCTTCTGGGCATCCCCAGCGCCGGCTTGCGGTGCGGGGGAAACGAGAGCGACGGGCTCGGCCGTGGGTTGGTTGGACGCAGTCTCTTCGGCTTGCGGCGCAGGATCGGCAGCAGCTTCCCTCGTCGGAGCCGGAGCCGCGGTCATCGCCGCCGCCTGATCGGTAGCGGCGTCCATCGACGGCGTCACGGCCGCGACTTCGGCCTTCGGCGCGGGCGTCGCGGCAGCGACTTCGGCCTTCGGCGCGGCGGCAGGCGTCGCGGCAGCAACCGCAGCCGCAGGCTTGGGCTGAGCCGGCGTCGCCGAAGCTTCGATCTGCTGCGTGCCTTCAGGAGTCGTCGCCGGCACAGCGGCAGGCGGTGCTGAGGTCCGGAGCCACTGCTTCTCGCCGCAAAGCAGCCAAGCCTTGCAGCCGCGGAGCTTGATCTCGGTGCGCGACAGCATGGTCAGCGTCGCAGCGTAAGTGTGGCCGTCCTCGGGATTGTAGATCTGGCCGGTCCAGGTTGCCGGCGCGCTCGGTGCCATCCCGCTAAATAGGGTGAGCCCGACGATCGGCCGGTCATGCATCGAGGGATTCTCGTTGCGAATGTCGTGGAGCGGCTTGCCCTTGCTGTCGTTGGGGTCCTTGAGCCAGATGATCTTGGCGCAGAGCTGCGACTTGCCGCACTTAAAGACTTGGATCTTCGATTCGCGCTCGGCGTCCGGCTTGTACCAATAACCGGTCGGATCAGCCGTGGCCGCCTGGGATGAGCTGCCGGGAGCAAGAATGGCAGCGGTTACAAGTCCCATCGCCGCAGCGAACGCATGATGCCTCATAAGAACCTCCGTAGTGCCTCAGGCCAGTGGCGCCTCCGGCGCCATGGCGAATTCCGCTTCCTTGCCCCCTGTCCCTGAGTCCCGAAGAGGACCGAATTTCACCCGATACGCCTTATTCGCGTTTTTTTTGTGGAGTTCGGCCGGTTTTCCCGGCGCTCGCTATGCTTTGGACTGTACCCCTTCAAGTATGGCCGCGACACCCATGCCGCCGGCCGTACACACCGAAATCAAACCCCTGCCACCGCCACTATGCAGCAATTTGGCGAGAACCGCCAGAATCCGTGCGCCGGTCGCTGCAAAAGGATGCCCGAAAGCTATTGAAGACCCCTTGACGTTTAGCTTGGAGCGATCGATCGACCCCAAAGGGGCGTCCCGTCCCAGCCGGCGCCGGCAATAGTCCTCGGATTCCCATGCCTTCAATGTTGCCAGCACCTGCGCCGCAAACGCTTCATGAATCTCATAATAATCAAAGTCCTGAAGCGCAAGGCCGGTTTGCTTGAGCAGTTCGCTCACGGCGACGGTCGGCGCCATCAGAAGCCCTTCACCTTGAACGAAATCTACGGCCGAAGTGCGGCCCAGGGTCAGATACGCCTGGACCGGCAGGCCCCGCTTGGCCGCCCAATCCTCCGACGCAAGCAGGATGGTCGCAGCTCCGTCGGTCAGCGGCGTGGAATTGGCGGCAGTAATCGTCCCCTTGCCGGACCGGTCGAAGGCGGGCTTAAGCTCCGCCATCTTCTCCAGCGAGATATCGCCGCGTATATTATTGTCGCGGAAGATTCCGGCGCACGGCACGACGAGATCGTCCATGAAGCCCTCGTCGTAGGCGGCGGCAGCTTTCTTGTGGCTTTCATAGGCGAGCAGGTCCTGTGCCTCGCGGGTGATGCCCCATTCCTTGGCCATCAGCTCGCAATGCTCGCCCATGCTTAGGCCGGTGCGGGGCTCAGAGGTCGAGGGCGGCTGGGGGGCGAGCTCGGCGGGGGCGAAGCCCTTGAACGCCGCGAGCTTCTGGCCGAAGCCCCGGGCGCGGCTCGCCTGCACCAGGCGCTGGGCGAATTGGCGCTGAAACACGACCGGCGCGTCGCTGGTGGTGTCGGAGCCGAGAGCGATGCCGCATTCGATCTGGCCGGTGGCGATCTTGGCGCCGAGATTGAGCGCGCCGGCGAGGCTCGTGCCGCAAGCCTGCATCATGGTGGTGGCGGGGGTGGTCGGCGCGAGCGCGCTGCCGATCACCGCCTCGCGGGCGAGGTTCCAATCCTTGGCGTGCGTGACGACGGCGCCGCCGACCACCTCGTCGATATGGGCGCCGGCAAGCGCAAAGCGATCGATCAGCCCGCCGAGCGAGGTGATCAGCATGTCGAGATTGGTGAGCTCGGCGTAAGCGGTGTGCGAGCGGCAGAACGGAATGCGCGACCCGCCCAGCACCGCAACCCGCCTGATCGAAGCTTCAGCCATATGTCCCTCGAGGCCCGCTCGCTATGCCGCAGCGGCGGTTGTCGCCGCCGCAGATTTTTCCGCGTTTCGATAGTGGATGGGTCCGCCGCGGAACGGCGCGAAGCCCGTGCCGAAGATCACCCCTGCATCGACGTGGTCGGCGCTTGCTACCACCTGGTCGGCCAGAGCGCGCTCGGCCTCGTCAAGCATCGGCTTGACCAGCTCGCGCCCAAGGCGCGCGAGCTCGGCCTGATCGTAGACCGCCTCCTCGCGCTTGGGCTTGCCCTCGACCCAGACGTAGAAGCCCTCGCCGGTCTTCTTGCCGAGCTTGCCCTGCTTGACGAGGCTCGCCAGCACAGTGTCGGTCTCTGGCGCCAAGTTGAGCTCCTGGCCGACGTGATTGGCGATATCGAGGCCGACCATGTCCATCAGCTCGAGCGGGCCCATCGGCATGCCGAACTTCATCGCCGCCTGGTCGATCTTCTCGCGCGGCTCGCCGAGCTGATAGCGGCGCACCGCCTCCATCATGTAGGGCGCGAGCACGCGGTTGACGAGGAAGCCTGAGCAATCCTTGACGATCAGCGGCAGCTTGGCGATGGCCGTGACGAAGGTGCAGGCCTTGCGCACCTCCCCTTCCCGCGTCTGCGCCCCGCGCACCACCTCGACCAGCGGCAGCTGCGCCACGGGGTTGAAGAAGTGCAGACCGACCAGCCGGCCGGGATCGGCGAGCGGGCGGGCGATGTCCTCGAGCTTCAGCGATGAGGTGTTGGTGGCGAGCACGGCGCCCGGCTTCAATTGCTTCTCAAGTGCCGTGAACAGCTTCTGCTTGACGTCGAGCTTCTCGACGATCGCCTCGATCACCACGTCGGCATGCTTGACGTAGGCACCTTTGGGGTCGGCGATCAACCGCGCGATCGCGGCGTCGATCGCAAGCTTGGTGCGGAGCTGGCGCTTGAACAGGCCCTTGGCGCGGGCGAGCGCCTTGCCGATCTGCGCCTCGTCGAGATCCTGCAAGCTCGCCTGCATGCCTTGCGTCACGCACCAGGCGGCGATGTCGCCGCCCATGGTGCCGGCGCCGATCACATGCACGCGGAGCGGCTTGAAGCCGTCTTTGGGTGCTTCATCCTTCAGCATCTCCGACAGCTTGAACACGCGACGTAGGTTGCGCGACCCCTCGCTCGCCATCAGCGGCGCGAACATCTCGGTCTCGGCGACGCGCATGCTCTCCGGATCGTCGCCGTAATGCTCGAACAGCTCGATCAGGCGGAACGGCGCCGGATAATGCTCCTCGCGCACCTTGGCGGCCGTCTTGGTCCGCATCTGCTTCGCCAGCATGCCGCGGATCGGCTGCTTCAGCATCAGCCGCTTCCACCACGGCGCGCCCTTCGACGCGCGCTTCTGGAGCACCGCCTTGCGCGCGGCCCAGCGGAGATTGTGATGCGTGGCGACGAGCTGATCGACCAGCCCGATGGCGCGTGCCGCGGACGGGCGCAGCATGCGGCCCGTCAGCATCGCGGTCATGGCGTCGGTCGGGCCGGCAAGCGCGATCGAGCGCACCGTGCCGTTCAGCCCCGGGAAGATGCCGAGCTTCACCTCGGGGAAGCCGAGCCGCGTGCCCTCCTCGCGGTCGGCGATGCGCCAGTCGCAGGCGAGCGCCAATTCGAGCCCGCCGCCCAAGCAATAGCCGTGGATCGCGGCGACCACGGTGACGGGAAGCCGCTCGATGCGGTCGAACAGATCGAGGGTCTGCCTGACCACCTCCTTGATCCTCGGCTCGGTGTCGAAGCTCTCGAACTCGCGGATGTCGGCGCCGGCGATGAAGCTCCGCTCCTTGGCGCTCATGATGACGAGGCCCTTGACCTCGCCGCTCGCGGCAGCCGCCTCGACCGCCTTGACGATGTCGCCGAGCTCCTCGGTTGGGCGGCGGCCGAGCGAGTTCATGCTCTCGCCCTTGCGGTCGATGATCGCCCAGGCGATGCCCTCGAAATCGACGGTGAATCGCCAGTCTTGCAGGTTGGGGAGTGTGGTCGCCATGATCAGCTCTACTCGGCGGCAATATGCTCGGGATGCTCAGGCCGGGGCGCTTGAGCTTCGACCGGCTGTGGCTGTGGGTCGGGGGGCGTGTCGCGCGCGGCGAGCGCGGCGGCATCGAAATCGTCGACCGCGATGACGCGCGCCACGAGATCGCGGACCTCCGCCAATGCGCTCGCTTCGTCCGCGGTCAGCACGCCCTTGGACTTGGCATCCTCGATCCAATCATTGTTGTGATAGCGCCTGACCTCACCCTTGCGGATGGCGCGCTCGAGCTTCTTGTCGGCGTCCTCGCTCGCGATCACTTTCTTCAGGGTATATTCGAGCAGCCCGACACGATCGGCAGGATCGTCAGAGGCGAAAATGTCGCGCGTAAGACGGTCGCGAAAGGCCCCAGGCTGTAGTGCCGCGCGCACGATCTCCTTGCCGTCGCGATCGCTTGCCGGGCGGCGCGTGCCGAACGGGAAGACGAGCGGCCACATCGCCCACGCGGCGGAGCGCAGCGGGAAATTGCGCAGCACGCCGAGCAGCGCCTGGTCGAAGCGGTAGAGGCAGTTCCGCGCGCAATAATTCACCAGCGGCAGGTCCGCCGCCTGGCGGCCGTCGTCCTCGAAGCGTTTCAGCACGCAAGAGAGCAGATAAAGCTCGGCGAGCGCGTCGGCCATGCGCCCGGTGATCTTCTGCTTCACCTTGAGCCCGCCGCCGAGCAGCGCCACGGTCATGTCGGCGAGCAGCGCGAAGGACCGCGCGGCGCGTGCAAGCTGCCGCCACCAGCGCCGCGTCGCGCCGGCATTGGGCGGCGATGAGGCGAACGCGCCGAAGGTCGCGTTGTGGAACAGCGCGCCGGCGGCGTTCGAGAGCGTGAAGGACACGTGCCGGTCGAAGGTGCGCTCGAACAACTCGATCCCGCGTTCGCGGTCCTCGTCCTGCAACGCCTCGATCTCGGTGAACAGGTAAGGGTGGCTGCGAAGCGCCCCTTGCGCGAAAGTGATGAGCGTGCGGGTCAGGATGTTGGCGCCTTCAACCGTGATGCCGACCGGCACCATCTGATAGGCGGACTGAATGTAATTGGAGGGACCGTCGCAGATGCCGCGGCCGCCATGGATGTCGAGCGCATCGTTCACGCTGCCGCGCATGCGCTCGGTCGAGACATATTTGAGCAGCGCCGAGATGACCGCAGGCTTCTCGCCGGCCGAGACCATCGAGGCGGTCACGGCGCGCGCGGCCTCGAGCTCGTAAGCCGTCTCGACCAGGCGCGCCAACGGCTCCTCGACGCCTTCCATGAAGCCGATCGGCAAATTGAACTGCTTCCTGATGCGGGCATAGGCGGTGCTGGTGCGGAGCATCGCCTTGGCGCACGCCGCGCTCGTCGCCGGCAGCGAGATGGAGCGGCCAGCGGCGAGGCAGGCCATCAGCATGCGCCAGCCCTGCCCTGCCCGCTCGCTCCCGCCGATGATCCAGTCGATGGGAATGAATACGTCGCGGCCGCGTGTCGGGCCGTTGGGGAACGAGGCGCCCGCCGGGAGATGCCGCCGGCCGATCTCGACACCTGGATGGTTGGTCGGCACGAGCGCGAGCGTGATGCCGATATCCTCGCCGCGGCCAAGCAGGTTCTCCGGATCGAACAGGCGGAAGGCGAGTCCGAGCAGCGTGGCATTGGGCGCGAGCGTGATGTAGCGCTTGTCCCAGCTGAGCTTGATGCCGATCGTCTCGCTTGCCCTCGTGAGTCCCACGCGTGACGACGCCGATATCGCGCATCGAGGCGGCGTCGGAGCCGGAGAACGGCCCGGTCAGAGCGAAGCAGGGAATTTCGTCGCCGCGCGCGAGACGCGGCAGGAAGTGCTCCTTCTGCGCGTCGGTGCCATATTTCTCGATCAGCTCGCCTGGCCCGAGCGAGTTCGGCACCATGACGATGGTGACGCCGTCGGGGCTGCGCGATGAGATCTTGCCGAGGATCAGCGACTGCGCCTGGGCCGAGAAGCCGAGGCCGCCATGGGCGCGCGAGATCAGCATGCCGAGGAAGCCTTGCTCGCGCACGAAGCGCCACACATCGTCGGGAATGTTCGTGCAGCTCGTGGCGGATGCGCCAATCGTTGATGCGCTTGCAGAGCTCGACGGTCGGCCCGTCGAGAAAGGCACGCTCCTCTGGCGTGAGCGTGATCGGGGCCGTGCGGCGGAGCTTAGACCAGTTCGGCGTGCCGCCGAACAATTCGGCGTCCCAGCCGACGGTCCCAGCCTGCAATGCCTCGCGCTCGGTCTGCGAGATCGTCGGCATGGCACCCTGAAGCGCGCGGTAGGCGGGGAGCGTGATGTATTTCCGCTTGATCTCGGGGAAGCTCGCCACGAACAGGAGCGCGGCGATGAGCCAGCCCAGAAGCGACCACCACGGGAACATCGGCCAATGCAGCTGGCCATGAACGAGGCCCATCTGCGCGGTGAAGGTGAACAGAGCGGCGGCGAGCGCCCAGAGCCAGAGCGGCGCGCGGTTCATAGCGAGCGCGAACAAAGCGACGAGCGAGATGCCGGCGAAAATCAACTCAGCCATGGACGGCCTCCAAACGCGCCTTGGCCATGATCCGTCCCCAGCCGGAACGCTCTTGCAGGAGCGATTATTGCGACCGGCGCGAGCGGCGCGGTTGCGGCTTTTCGCCCTCTATGGTCCGGTTGCGCCATCGACTCAAGCTCTTTCCTGCCGTCAGGCCACGGGCCGCTCACTGACCGAATCGCCCGCGATTCAGTCGAAGCCGCGATTCTGCGGCCAACAGATTCCCAGCGGATTAACGGCTGCGGGTGACGCTCTCATGGCGTGCCTGGCGCCTCGATCCGGCCGAGCATGCGATCAATGGCCACAAGCAGAAGGCCGAGCAGGGCGAAGGCGGCCATAAGCACGGCCATATTGATGAGCACCCGCTGATAGCCGAGCTCGGCGGCGTTGAGGAAGGGATAGGGGTAGTAGCCCGTCGCCGCGCCATGGATCAGCGACCAGGCGGCATAGGCGATGGGGAAGATCAGCCACCACGGCACCGAGCGGGCGGCCACCCTCCCCCGCGGCACGAAGGCCAGCCAGTCGGCAATAAAGAGAGACGGCGTGACGCAATGTTCGATCGTGTCGGCGACGAGCTGCCAGCCTTCGGGGTTCCACAGCTTGCGCAGCACCGCGTAATAGATGACCGAGACGATGATGATGTAGGAAGCGATCGCCGTCCGCACCGAGGGGCGGGCGAAGAAGGCCCCAAGCCGCGTGTCCGGCGCGAGCCAGGGCAAGGTCACGGCAAGCGCGACCAGGATGTTCGACAGCATGGTGAAATAGCTGAAATAGCGGACCGTGACGGCAAGGAACTCGGCGCCGGGCTTGGTGACGCTGAGATAATATTGAAGGACGATCGCGAACCACGCGACCGCCGCTGCGATCATGCGAAATCCAAGCTGCAGTCCCGGCATCCCGCCACCCTCTCCAATTGATCCATCCTAACCCGTTAGGTCGAGCTACGTCGCCAGGCCGTGGGCGGATACAGCGGCATCTGGGGAGGCAACTTTGCGGCCCCCTCTTCCTTGCCGGGCGGGGACGAATTGGCTAAGCAGGGGCAGAATTGGCCGAAGAGCCTTGCTGGGAAACGTCATGTCAGAGCCAGAGCGACCGCAGCTCAGCCCCTATCAGGTCGAGCTCCAAGCCGGCAGGCGCTATGCCTGGTGCCGGTGCGGGCGGAGCCAGAAGCAGCCGTTTTGCGACGGCTCGCATGCGGGCACCGGGATCGAGCCATTGATGTTCACCGCCGAGCGCGACGAGACGGCGCTGCTGTGCGGCTGCAAGGATACCGACGACCCGCCGTTTTGCGACGGCTCGCACCTCCTGCTGTAATTTTGGGTATTCCTGCGTCCAACCAGCGTTGTACGCGTCGCGCCCTTCTTGCTAAGAAGGGGCTCGCAAGCGGGTGGCGGGGCCCGCATTCCTTAGTCTGCAAGCCCATTTTGGGGGAAAGGCGAGGCAGGCAAAAGCCATGGCCTATTTCCTACAGCAATTGATCAACGGGATCGCTCTTGGCTCGATCTACGGCCTGATCGCCATCGGCTACACCATGGTCTATGGCATCATCGGCATGATCAATTTCGCCCATGGCGATATCTTCATGGTGGGTGCGTTCATCGCGCTGATCGCCTTTCTGCTGCTGATGAGCCTCGGGGTGACCATGATCCCGCTCGCCCTCCTCATCGTGCTGATCATCGCCATGGCGCTGACCGCAGTGTGGGGCTGGACGGTCGAGCGCATCGCCTACCGGCCGCTCCGCGAATCGTTCCGGCTCGCGCCGCTGATCACCGCCATCGGCATGTCGATCGTGCTCCAGAATTTCATCCAGGTGGCGCAAGGGGCGCGGGTCAAGCCGCTCCAGCCTGTGGTCACCGGCGGCTACGAGCTGTTCCGCGAGGGCGAGTTCACGGTCATTCTGTCCAATATCCAGATCCTGATCGTCGCGACGACGCTCGTGCTGATGACGGTGTTCTGGCTGATCATCACCCGCACCGCGCTCGGCCGGTCGCAGCGCGCCTGCGAGCAGGACCGGCTGATGGCCGCGCTGTCCGGCGTCAATGTCGACCGCACCATCTCGCTCACCTTCGTGATCGGCGCGGCACTCGCCGCCGTCGCCGGGCTGCTCTACCTGCTCTATTACGGGGTGATCGACTTCTATATCGGCTTCGTCGCCGGCATCAAGGCGTTCACCGCGGCGGTGTTCGGCGGCATCGGCTCGCTGCCGGGCGCCATGCTGGGCGGCCTCGTCATCGGCCTGATCGAGACCTTCTGGTCGGCCTATTTCACCATTGAGTACAAGGACGTGGCGGCATTCTCGATGCTCGCCATCGTGCTTATCTTTTTCCCGACCGGGCTGCTCGGCCGTCCCGAGGTGGAGAAGGTTTGATCCCCTTGGCGGCGCCCGGCAAATCCTACGGCCAGGTTCTCCAGTCGGCCATCGCCGACGCCATCATCGCCGGCTGCATCACATTCCTTCTGTTCTGCCTGCTGCTCGGCATGCGCACGGTCGACAAGGTCACGGGGCTGACGCTTCAGCCGCGCCCCGCCCTGCTCGCCATCGTCGTCGGTATCGTGGTGGTCGGCCGCTTCCTGCTCAATCTGTTCGTCTGGCACGCCGACTATCCCATCACCACGCCGTTCGCCAAGCTGTTCACCCGCGAGCGCTTCGACCGGCGCGATGTCGTCGTGCTCAGCAGCGTCGCCGGCGCCGCCGTGCTCGTGCTCATCGTCGCCGCGATCATCGGCGCGCCGGCCTATCAGCTGGTCGCTGGCCTCGTGCTCGGGTTTCTCGCCATCGGCGTCATCCGCCGCGTGATCGTCTTTTTCTTCCCCGACCTTCCTTACGCGCGCATCTTCACCATCGCCGGCATCCTGTTCGCAATCTTCTTCCCGCTCTCGTCCTACCTGCTGGAGAAGGCGTTCCATCTCGGCCTGCCGCTCCGCTATCTGTTCGACCTGTCGATCCTCGTGCTCACCTATGTGATGCTTGGCTGGGGCCTCAACATCGTGGTCGGCCTCGCCGGCCTGCTCGACCTCGGCTATGTCGCCTTCTACGCCGTCGGCGCCTATGTGTTCGCGCTGCTCGCCACGCATTTCGGTCTCGGCTTCTGGACATGCCTACCGATCGCCGGCGCTGCCGCGGCGCTGTGGGGCATCGTTCTCGGCTTTCCCGTGCTCCGGCTTCGCGGCGACTATCTCGCCATCGTCACGCTCGCCTTCGGCGAAATCGTGCGCATCGTCCTGCTCAACTGGACCGTGGTCACCAACGGGCCCAACGGCATATCCGGCATCCCCAAGCCGACTTTCTTCGGCCTGCCGTTCGCGGCGACGGGGCCTGAGACCTTCGCCAGCTTCTTCAGCCTCAAATACGATCCCATCCAGGGCATCATCTTCCTCTATTACGTGATCCTCGGCCTGGCGCTCATCACCAATCTGGTGACGCTTAGATTGCGGCGGCTGCCGATCGGGCGCGCCTGGGAAGCGATGCGCGAGGACGAGATCGCCTGCCGCTCGCTCGGCATCAACACCACCATCACCAAGCTCACGGCATTCGCCACCGGCGCGCTGTTCGGCGGGCTGGCCGGGAGCTTCTTCGCCACGCGCCAGGGCTTCATCAGCCCTGAGAGCTTCACCTTCATCGAATCGGCCATCATCCTCGCCATCGTCGTGCTCGGCGGCATGGGTAGCCAGCTCGGCGTCGCGATCGCCGCGATCGTCATGGTCGGCGGCTTCGAGGCGCTCCGCCACACCGACTGGCTCCAGGACATTTTCGGCCAGGAGTTCGACCCCGCACTCTACCGCATGCTGCTGTTCGGCATCGCCATGGTGGCGATCATGGTATGGCGGCCGCGCGGCATCGTCGGCTCGCGAACGCCCTCGATCGTGCTCGAAAAAGCCAAAGCCATATCCTCAGCTCACGTCGAAGAAGGCCGCGCATGAGGCCCTGGCAGAGCGACCCCCTGCTCAAGGTCGAGCACCTCACGATGCGCTTCGGCGGACTGACCGCCGTCGACGACGTCTCCTTCGAGGTCGGACGCAACGACATCACCGCCCTGATCGGCCCGAACGGCGCCGGCAAGACCACGGTGTTCAACTGCATCACCGGCTTCTACAAGCCGACCGAGGGGAGCATGGAGCTGCGCCACCCCGGCGGCGCGACCTTCCGGCTCGAGCGGCTCGACGACCACAACATCAACTCCGGCGCCCGCGTCGCCCGCACGTTCCAGAACATCAGGCTGTTCCGGGGTATGACGGTGCTCGAGAATTTGCTGGTGGCCCAGCACCAGGCGCTGAACCGCGCCTCGGGTCTCACCTTCGGCGCGCTGCTCGGCTTGCCGAGCTTCGCCAGGGCCGAGAAGGAGGCGGTGGAGTACGCGCGCCACTGGCTCGACCGGGTCGGCATCACGCAGCGCGCCGACGAACAGGCAGGCTTGCTGCCCTATGGCGACCAGCGGCGGCTCGAGATCGCGCGCGCCATGTGCACGCGGCCTCTTCTGCTCTGCCTGGATGAGCCGGCCGCCGGGCTCAACGCGCGGGAGAGCGACGGGCTGAACGAGCTCCTGTTCTCGATCCGCAAGCAGGAAGGCATCGCGCTTCTTCTCATCGAGCACGACATGAGCGTGGTTATGCGTATCTCCGACCACGTGGTGGTGCTCGATTACGGCAAGGGGATCGCCGACGGCACCGCAGATGAGGCGCGTAACGATCCGCGCGTCATCGCCGCCTATCTAGGTGTGCCCGACGAGGAGCTGCCGCTGGTCGAGCGCGAGGTGCGCGCATGAGCGAGAAGCTGCTCGAATTGCGCCAGGTGACGAGCTGCTACGGCGTGCTCCCCATCCTGCACGGCGTCAACCTCGACATACAAAAGGGCGAGATCGTCGCGCTGATCGGCGGCAACGGTGCCGGCAAGACCACTTTGATGATGACGATCTTCGGCCGCCCGCGGGCGAACGCGGGGCGCATCCTGTTCGAGGGCCGCGACATCACCGACCTTCCGACCCACGAGGTTGCGCGACTCGGAATCGTGCAGTCGCCCGAGGGGCGGCGCATATTCTCACGCATGACGGTGCTGGAAAATCTCCAGCTGGGCGCCCTCGTCGCCAACGATCCGGCGAATTTCGCCAAGGACCTCGATCACGTCTACACCCTGTTTCCGCTGCTCAAGGCGCGCCAGTTTCAGCGCGGCGGCACGCTTTCGGGCGGCGAGCAGCAAATGCTGGCGATCGGCCGGGCGCTGATGGGACGCCCGCGGCTTCTGCTACTGGACGAGCCGTCACTCGGGCTTGCGCCCTTGATCGTGAAGCAGATCTTCGCGGCGATCCGCGCGCTCAATGCCGATTACGGCCTGACCGTCTTTCTCGTCGAGCAAAGCGCCTATCATGCGCTCAGGCTCGCCCATCGCGGCTATGTCATGGTCAACGGCAGGATCACCATGAGCGGCACCGGCGCCGAGCTGCTCGGCAGCCCCGAGGTGCAGGCGGCCTATCTCGAAGGCGGCGCGCATAGCGCGCCACGGGTCGGAGTGCGCAAATGAGCTGGCTCTCCGACGATGGACCGTTCGTGTTCCTGGTGCTGACCGTGATCTTGGGCGGTGGCGCGGCGTTCCTCTCGGGCCGCGGCCTTGCGCGCAGCTGGAAGCCGTTCTGGCGCATCTCGTTCTATATGCTGATGCTCGCCGCTGCCGTGCGCTTCTTCCACTACGCCCTGTTCGACGGCGAGCTGCTGTCGCTCTATTACTACCTCGTCACCTATGTCTGGCTGCTCGCCGCCGCCACGCTCGGCTTCCGCGCCATGCGCACCACGCAGATGGTCACGCAATATCGCTGGCTGTATGAACGCGCCGGCCCTCTGAGCTGGCGCGAGCGGCGCGCATGAACATTGCTGTCGCCTTTCGATCCCGCAAATGATGTAGAGTTAAAGCCGATTTATCCTTGTAGAGGGAGGTAACGATGAAGCGTATTGCCGGGCTGATCGCAGCCCTTGCCGTGGCCGCGTCGATGACCGCTTGCGGTGATGGCGGCAAGAAGAGCGAGACCACGCCGGTCGCCATCGTCGGCCCAGTCACCGGCCAATACGCCTCGTTCGGCGCGCAGATGTCGAATGGCGGCCAGATGGCGGTCGACGACATCAACGCCGCTGGCGGCGTTCTCGGCAAGAAGCTCGATCTCGATATCGGCGACGACGCCTGCGATCCGAAACAGGCCGTCGCCGTCGCCAACCAGATGACCGCGAACGGCGTGGCGCTGGTCGCCGGCCATTATTGCTCCGGCTCGTCGATCCCGGCGTCGAAGGTCTATGCCGAATCGGACATGGTGCAGATCTCGCCGGCCTCGACCAACCCGGCTTTCACCGACGATCGCGCCGGACCGAACATCTATCGCGTCTGCGGCCGCGACGATCAGCAAGGCGGCGTCGCCGGCAAATATCTCGCCACGCATTTCGCCGACAAGAAGATCGCCTTCATCCACGACAAGACGGCTTACGGCAAGGGCCTGGTCGATGAGACCAAGAAGGCGCTGAACGCCGCCGGCAAGAACGAGGAGATGTACGAGGCGATCACCGCCGGCGAGAAGGACTACTCGGCGCTCGTCTCCAAGCTCAAGCAGGCCGACATCGATATCATCTATTTCGGCGGCTACCACACCGAGGCGGGCCTCATCATCCGCCAGATGCGCGACCAGGGCATGGACACCATCCTGATGGGCGGCGACGCGCTGATCACCCAGGAGTTCTGGTCGATCACCGGGCCGGCCGGCGAAGGCACGCTGATGACCTTCTCGCCCGACCCGCGCAAGAACCCGGCCGCGGCTGAAGTGGTCAAGCGCTTCAAGGACAAGGGCATCGAGCCGGAGGGCTACGTGCTCTACACCTACGCCGCCATCCAGGCCTGGAAGCAGGCGGCGGAGAAGGCGAAGTCGGTCGAGTCCGCCGAGGTGGTCAAGGCGCTGAACGACACCGAGTTCGACACGGTGATCGGCAAGTTCAAGTTCAACGAGAAGGGCGACCCGAACCTGCCGCCTTATGCCGTCTATCGCTGGTCGAACGGCAACTACGACGAGATCGGCGACGAGGCTCCGAAGCCCGCGGGGTGAAGTCCAAAGTCCCGCGTCATTGCCCGGCTTGACCGGGCAATCCAGTAATCGGGGCGACGGCTGATCGCTGAGCCCTGGATTCCCGCTTGCGCGGGAATGACATGATGCTTGGGCCGCTAGTGCTTCTTGGCGGCCGCCTGTTGCTCGGCGAAATAGGCCTCGAGCTCCTTCTCGACCCGCACCAGGTCGTCGGGCAGCGGCAGGCCGAGCCCTTTGAACTCATTCAGCTTCTCCATGATGCGGAGATAGAGGTCGTGCGGGTTCTCGGGCGGGGTGTCCATCTGGTTGATGAGGAGCGAAAGCTCAGCCTCAAGGTCGTCGAATGCCATGACGTCTCGCCTCCTCAAGCCTTTTTTGGTGATTGCGGGGGGCACCATAAACGCCGGAGCGACAGAAGTCAGCTGGCTCGCGTGGATTGCGGCGGCACCGTTTCCCCGGCATAGTCTCGCTCCGAGGGCACGCGGGGGAATGCGGCAATGGAAAAATTGACTTTTGACAAGGTGGTCGGCTTCGTGCTCGCCGCCTGCTTTGCCCTGGTCATGGGCATCTCGATGTGGGCGCTTCTGGTCGGCGACTACATGAACGCCGTGATGAACGACCAGGCACAGCAGACCTTGCGCATCGTCGGCTTTGCCGGCGCGCTTGCCGCGCTCACCACCTGGTGGGTGCAGGGCTTCGCTGCCAAGCGCGGCTTCGTTGTGCGCTTCCTGTTCGCGCTGTTCATCTTCGTCGTGGCGTTTTCCAGCTTCGGCGGCCTGCTCAGGGTGATCTTCAGCCACGTCAACAATCCGAGCCAGCAGGACTGGTCGCTGCAGGGCCTCTATTGGGCGTCGCAGAGCGACCTCGTCTCGTTCGTGATCTTCATGCTGGTGCCGCCGCGCGCAGCCTATGCCGCCATGATCCTGGCGGCGGCGCTCTATGTGACGATCTTCGGCCCGCGCGAGGCCAAGGAAGTCGAGACGTGAAGAGGTCAGGACTTGGCCCGCGCCAAGTTCAAGTCTTCCCGAATTGAGCGCGGCCCCCTCCTCTGCTAGAGGTTAGCCCCGCATCCGCAAATTCCTCCGGGAAGAGGCTTTCCCGCCCGCATGATCCCACGCTACAGCCGCCCCGAAATGGCTCACCTCTGGGAGCCCGAGGCGAAATTCCGCATCTGGCTCAGGATCGAGACCTATGCCGCCGAGGCGATGGCCGAGCTTGGCCAGATCCCCAAGCATGCGGCGGACACGGTCAGGAAGCGCGGCGGCTTCGACATCGCCCGCATCGACCAGATCGAGCGCGAAGTGAAGCACGACGTGATCGCCTTCCTCACCTCGGTCGCCGAGCATGTCGGGCCCGAGGCGCGCTTCCTCCATTCGGGGCTGACCTCCTCCGACGTGCTCGACACCTGCTTCAACGTGCAGCTGGTCGAGGCGGCCGATATCCTGATCGCCGACCTCGACGGCCTGCTCGCCGCCCTGAAGGTACGCGCGTTCGAGCACAAGGACACGCTCACCATCGGCCGGAGCCACGGCGTGCATGCCGAGCCGACCACGTTCGGGCTGAAGCTCGCCGTCGCCTATGCCGAGTTCGCCCGCGCCAAGGAGCGGATGCTGGCCGCCCGCGAGGAGGTCCGAACCTGCGCCATCTCGGGCGCGGTCGGCACCTTCGCCCATGTCGATCCCAAGGTTGAGGCCTATGTGGCGGACAAGCTCGGGCTTGAGGGTTGAGCCGATCTCGACCCAAGTCGTGCCGCGCGACCGCCACGCCGCCTATTTCGCCACGCTTGCCGTGGTGGCGAGCTCGGTCGAGCGGCTCGCGACAGAGATCAGGCATCTGCAGCGGACCGAGGTGCTGGAGGCCGAGGAATATTTCAGCGAGGGCCAGAAGGGCTCTTCCGCCATGCCGCATAAGCGGAACCCGGTCCTGTCTGAGAACCTGACCGGGCTCGCGCGGGTGGTGCGCGCCTACGCCATGCCGGCGCTCGAGGACGTGGCGCTCTGGCACGAGCGCGACATCTCCCACTCATCGGTCGAGCGCGTGATCGGGCCCGATGCCACCATCGCGCTCGATTTCGCGCTGTCGCGGCTCACCGGCATCGTCAAGAACCTCTTGGTCTACCCCGAGCGCATGCGCGCCAATCTCGACAGGCTCGGCGGGCTGATCCATTCGCAACGCGTGCTGCTCGCGCTGACGGGAGCCGGCGTCCCGCGCGAGGAGGCCTACAAGATCGTGCAGCGGAACGCGATGAAGGTGTGGAACGAGGGCGGCGATTTTCTCGCCATTCTGCTCGCCGACCAGGAGGTGAGGAAGGCGCTATCGGAGGATGAGCTCCGCGCCCAGTTCGATCTCGCCTATCACACCAAGCATGTCGACACGATCTTCAAGCGCGTGTTCGGAAGCCGCTAGAGGCGCCGACACCGTCGCTATTCCTTGTTGTTATCGCCATAGTTGCTCTACAGGTTCGTGCTGATGGCCTGAAGGTCGATGTCCTGGATGGGGCCGCCGCCGTCGCTATTGCCGTGGAAAATATGCGGCATGTAGCGGTAGCGGTTCTTCTCCTGGGCGATCATGAAATAGCGCTTGCGGTAGTACGACGGCTCGATCGCCACGTAAGGCGGGATGTCGTGATACCAGTCGGCCTTCGGGTAATAGCCCGAGCGGTAGGGGTAAGGCGGGAAGATCGGCCAGACCTCTCCCCCGTCCGCCGTGGCGATGCCGCCGCGCACCGGTCCCCTGACCCGGCTCGATGCAACGATGACGAGCCCGCTCTTGGGGGCATAGCCCGAATAGCTGTTCCACGTGACCCAGCACCAGCCGCCCGAGCAGGTGCCGACGCCGACATTTGCGCCGGCCGGTATGGTGAGGAGCAGCTCGGTGTTGCTGGCGGGACCGGCCCTGAGCGACAGTCCGGTGGTGGTGGTGCCTTGCGCCGCGGAGGCCGGAGCCGTGGCGCAGGCGAGCGCCGTCATGGCAACAAGACTTAGAAGCAGCGATCGCATGCGAGCCCCCTCGTTCCCCTCAAGCCTCATTCTGGCACAGCCGCGCCCGAGCGTCAGCCGGAGAGTTGCCGCGGGAGCAACGTCTCAGCTCGCGGCCTCGCGCCTGATGGCCGCGGCGGCCTTGCCGAACCAGCCGGCGTCGGTGCCGACCGCGACGATGTCCCACCCTTCGGCGATTCGCGGCTTGGCGAAGTCGATGTCGTTGGCAAAAATCAATGACATCACAGACATCTCGCGGCATTTGCTGAGGACGAGAGTCATCGCCTCCTGGACCTCTTTGGCCCAGATATCGAGGCGTCCGGTCAGCGCAACCGAGAGGTCGTTCGGGCCGAAGCACACCATGTCGACGCCGTCGAGCGCGAGGATGTCGTCGAGCGCGTCGAGCGCGCCTTTGGTCTCGATCTGCGGGCAGGCGACGGTGAAGCCGTTGGCAGTGGTGAAATAGTCGCCCTCATAGTCGAGCCGCGCGCGGTAAGGGCCCCAGCTCCGCAGACCCCGCGGCGGATATTTGACAGCCCGCACGAAGGCCTCGGCGTCTTCGACGGTGTCGATCATCGGGCACATGATGCCTTGCGCCCCGGCATCGAGCGCGCGGCCGATCAGCCCGGGATCGTTTTCGGCGACGCGGACGATCGCCGGAAGCTCGGCGGCCCGCGCCGCGGTCAGGCACGCGAGCAGCGTCTCATTGCCGCCGATCCCGTGCTGCTGGTCGATGGTGACGCAGTCCCAGCCCGCCTCGCCGATCAGCTCGATCAGCAAGGGGTTGTTGAGGCTGAGCCAGGCATTGAACAGGGTGCGGCGCGCCTTGGCCGCACTGCGGAAGCGATCCTCGCGCATGGAATTCCGCTTACGCCTTGCCTTCGGCTTCGATCTGCCCGAGCGCCTCGCCCATCAGGTCCGACATCTTGTTGCGGATCTGGTGGTCCGACACCTCGATGCCCTTGGCGTCGAAGTCGCCTCTGAGCTTGCGGAACACGTCCTCCTCGCCAGGCTGCTCGAGGTCGGCCTTGATCACCTCACGGGCATAGGCCAGCGCGTCGTCGCCGGTAATGCCCATCTCGCCCGCCGCCCACATCCCGAGCAGCTTGTTGCGCCTTGCGGTCGCCCGGAACCGAAGCTCCTCGTCATGGGCGAATTTCCGCTCAAAACCCTTCTCGCGATCTTCAAAGCTCGTCATCTGCCCTCCTAAGGGCCCCTCGATTCGAGGGGCAAACCCCGCAGAAATTGTTGGAAAGTCGCGTTCCTCTGGGCCCGAGGCATAGCGCCCAAAGGCCCGGAAATCAACAAATTGCGGGGAGAGCATGGAGAAACCCCGGGAGCCGTTGTATGCCCCCTCCCCTTACGCTAAGGTCAGCCGAGACTCCTTGATCGATTCCGGCGATGGCGATCTACACCTTGCGCGCGGCCTGGGTGACCCTCTCCCCGCGCAATTGGCGTTTGTCGGCAGTCAGAGCCATCAGTGGCAAAGGAACCAAACATGAACCGCCGGCGGCGCATCTACGAAGGCAAAGCCAAGATCCTCTATGAGGGCCCTGAGCCGGGGACGCTCATCCAGCATTTCAAGGATGACGCCACCGCCTTCAACAACAAGAAGCACGACAAGATCGAGGGCAAAGGCGTCCTCAACAACCGTATCTCCGAATATCTGTTCCAGAAGCTCGGAGAGGTCGGCGTGCCGACGCATTTCATCAAGCGGCTCAACATGCGCGAGCAGCTGATCCGCGAGGTCGAGATCATCCCGCTCGAGGTGGTGGTGCGCAACGTCGCCGCGGGATCGCTGGCGACCAGGCTCGGCATCGACGAGGGCACCGCCCTGCCGCGGTCGATCGTCGAGTTCTATTACAAGAACGACGCGCTCGGCGACCCGATGGTCACCGAGGAGCACATCACCGCGTTCGGCTGGGCGACGCCGCAGGAGATCGACGACGTGATGTCGCTCGCGCTCCGCATCAACGACTTCCTGTCGGGCCTGTTTCTCGGCGTCGGCATCAGGCTGGTCGACTTCAAATGCGAGTTCGGCAGGCTGTGGGAGAACGAGACGATGCGCATCGTGCTCGCCGACGAGATCTCGCCGGACTGCTCGCGGCTGTGGGACATCGAGACGCAGAACAAGCTCGACAAGGACCGCTTCCGCCGCGACATGGGCGGCCTGGTCGAGGCCTATCAGGAGGTCGCGCGGCGGCTCGGGCTCCATGTCGACAGCCCGTCGCGGACGCGGACCGGCCCCGTGCTGGTGCGCTCCAAATAGGGTCGAGGCTGGCGAACAGGCCATGAAGGCGCGCATCACCATCACGCTGAAGCCGGGCGTGCTCGATCCACAGGGCAAAGCAATCGAAGGGGCGCTGCATTCGCTCGGCTTCGGCTCGGTCGGCGGCGTGCGGCAGGGGAAATATATCGAGGTCGAGGTCGAGGAGAGCGACCCTCAGCGCGCCCGCGCCGAGGTCGAGCGCATGTGCGAGCAGCTCCTCGCCAACACCATCATCGAGAACTACGCCTATGAGCTCGAGGCGGCCTGAGCCGGATTCGTCAGTTTTTCGTCGATTCCGGCGCAAGCCGGAATCCGAGACTCCTCACCCTCGCGCTTCGCATTACTGGATCCCGGCTTGCGCCGGGATGACGCACGGGACAAAATCGACCATGAAAGCGAGCCGTCATCGTCTTTCCCGGATCGAACTGCGACCGCGACGCCGCGGTGGCGCTCGAGGCCGCGACCGGCCAACCGCCTGCCATGGTGTGGCATGGCGACAGCGAGATCCCCGCAAGCGACCTGATCGTGCTGCCGGGCGGCTTCTCCTACGGCGACTATCTCCGCTCCGGCGCCATGGCGGCCCATTCGCCAGTGATGCGCGAGGTCACGGCGCGGGCAAAGGCCGGCACGCCGGTGCTCGGCATCTGCAACGGCTTCCAGGTGCTGACCGAGGCAGGGCTTCTTCCCGGCGTGCTGATGCGCAACGCGACGCTGAAATTCATCTGCAAGGACGTGCATCTCCGCGTCGAGCGGAACGACTCGATCTACACGCACCGTTATCAGGCGGGCGCGGTGGTGCGCTTCCCGATCGCCCACAAGGACGGCAGCTATTTCGCCGACGAGGAGACGCTGGCGCTGCTCGAGGGCGAAGGCCGCGTCGCCTTCCGCTATTGCGACGCGCAAGGCGCCGCGACCAGCGACGCCAACCCCAACGGCTCGCGCAACAATATCGCCGGCGTTTACAACGAGACCGGCAGCGTGCTCGGTCTCATGCCGCATCCCGAGCGTCTTGCCGATCCGGCGTTGTCGGGCACCGACGGCGCCAACATGTTCGCCTCGCTCGTCGAGGCGCTGCCGTGAGCGGGGCGGCGCGAGCGGCGCGCCACGCCGAAGGCATCTCCGAGGCGCTGGTCGCCGAGCATGGGCTATCGCCCGATGAGTACAAGCTGCTGCTCGCAGGCTTGGGCCGCGAGCCGTCGCTGACCGAGCTCGGCATCTTCTCGGTGATGTGGTCGGAGCATTGCTCGTACAAATCCTCAAAGGTGTGGCTGAAGAAGCTTCCGACCGAGGGGCCGCAGGTGATCCAGGGCCCCGGCGAGAACGCGGGCGTCGTCGATCTCGGCGACGGCCAGGCTGCCGTGTTCAAGATGGAGAGCCACAACCACCCGTCTTACATCGAGCCTTATCAGGGCGCAGCGACCGGGGTCGGCGGTATCATGCGCGACGTGTTCACCATGGGCGCGCGGCCGATCGCCAACATGAATGCGCTCAGATTTGGTGCGCCCGACCATCCCAAGACGCGGCATCTGGTTGCCGGCGTTGTCTCGGGCATCGGCGACTATGGCAATTGCATGGGCGTGCCGACGGTCGGCGGCGAAACCAATTTCGACCCGCGCTACAACGACAACATCCTGGTCAACGCCATGTGCGTCGGGCTGGTCGATGCCAACCGAATCTTCAAGTCTGCCGCCAAGGGCGTCGGCCTGCCCGTGGTCTATGTCGGCTCCAAGACCGGGCGCGACGGCATCCACGGCGCGACCATGGCCTCTGCCGAGTTCGACGAGGCGTCGGAGGAGAAGCGCCCGACCGTGCAGGTCGGCGACCCGTTCACCGAGAAGCTCCTGCTCGAAGCCTGTCTCGAGCTGATGGCCGAGGATGCGATCGTCGCCATCCAGGACATGGGCGCGGCGGGCCTTACCTCGTCATCGGTCGAGATGGCCGACAAGGGCGAGGTCGGCATCGATCTCGAACTCGACCGCGTGCCGACCCGCGAGGACGGCATGACCGCCTATGAGATGATGCTGTCGGAGAGCCAGGAGCGCATGCTCATGGTGCTGAACGCGACCGGCGAGAAGATCGCCGAGCGGGTGTTCAGGAAATGGGGGCTCGACTTCGCGGTGATCGGCTACACGACCGATACCGGCCGGCTCGTGGTGCGCCATCGTGGCGCGATCGAGGCCGACATCCCGCTCGCCGCTCTCGCGCATCAGGCGCCGCTCTACGAGCGGCCCTGGACGGTGAAGGAGCCCCTGCCCGTCATCGACCCGCGCGACGTGCCGGCGCCGAACAGCAATTTCGCCGCGCTGCAGACGCTGATGGGCTCGCCCGCGCTCGCCTCGCGGCGCTGGATCTGGGAGCAGTACGACCACATGGTCATGACCGACACGGTGCAGCGCCCAGGCGGCGACGCCGCGGTCGTCCGCGTGCACGGCACGAAAAAGTCGCTGGCGATCTCTTGCGACGTGACGCCGCGCTATTGCGCCGCCGATCCGCGCGAAGGCGCCAAGCAGGCGGTTGCCGAGTGCTGGCGCAATCTGACCGCGGTCGGCGCCGACCCGCTCGCCGTCACCGACTGCATGAATTTCGGCAATCCCGAGCGGCCCGAGATCATGGGTGAGTTCGCCGAGGCCGTGGAAGGCATGGCGGAGGCCTGCACCGCTCTCGCCTTTCCCGTCGTCTCCGGTAATGTCTCGCTCTACAACGAGACCAACGGGCTCGCCATTCCGCCGACGCCGGCGATCGGCGGCATCGGGCTGATCCCCGACGGCGCGCCGATGGCCACTCTCGCGCTCAAGCGCGACGGCGACGTGCTGCTGTTGCTCGGCGCCGAGGCAGGCCATCTCGGCCAATCGCTCTATCAGCAGATCTTGCTCGATCGGAGCGAGGGCGCCCCTCCCCCGGTTCATCTCGACCAGGAGCGGAGCGCTGGCGACCTCGTGCGCCTCTTGATCCGCGAGCGCGTCGTGTCGGCGGTGCACGATCTCTCGGACGGCGGCCTTCTGGTCGCCATCGCCGAGATGGCGCTCGCCGGCGGGCGAGGCGTGGAGCTCGAGCCCGCTCCCGACAATCTCCCGGCCCATGCCACGTGGTTCGGCGAGGACCAGGCGCGCTACCTGGTCTCAGCGTCGCCAGACAAGGCCGACGCCATCCATAAGGGCGCGGCGATCGCCAAGGTCCCGCTTCGGCTGATCGGCAGGGTGGGCGGCGACGCGGTCAAGCTCGCCGGCGAAGCTCCGGTCCCCCTTGCCGCGCTCAAAGCGTCGCACGAGGACTGGTTGCCGAGCTTCATGGCTCACGGATAAGATTGCCGAAGTTGATAGGGAGCTTACGACCATGACCATGGCGGCAGACGACATCGCGCGACTGATCAAGGAGCGCTTCCCCGACGCCGAGATCAGCATTGAGGATCTAGCCGGCGACGGCGACCATTACGCGGCAACCATCACGTCGGCTGAATTTCGCGGCAAGACGCGCATTCAGCAGCATCAGATGGTCTATGATGCGCTCAAGGGCAACATGGGCGGAGTACTGCACGCCCTTGCGCTGAAGACTGCGGCGCCATAAATGACGCGCGCGAAGGAAAGGATCGAATAATGAACCCCCAGGGCAATGTTCAGGAGTGGATCGGCAAGCAGGTTGCCGGCAACGACGTGGTGCTGTTCATGAAGGGCACCAAGGCCATGCCGCAATGCGGCTTCTCCATGCAGGTCGCGCAGATCCTTCAACATCTCGGCGTCGACTTCAAAGACATCAACGTGCTCGAGGACATGGGCGTGCGCGACGGGGTGAAGGCCTATTCCAACTGGCCGACCATCCCGCAGCTTTACGTCAAGGGCGAGTTCATCGGCGGCTGCGATATCGTGCGCGAGATGTTCCAGGCGGGCGAGCTCCAGGAGCTGCTGTCGGCCAAGGGCGTCGCCCACAACGCCCAGACGCTCCCCGCCTAGCGGCACGAATTTCGGTCAGTTGTAATCCCGGCGCAGGCCGGGATTCAGCCTTGGCGAGCTTGTCCTGGTGACCGGCTCCCGCCGGAGTGACTTTTGGGGCGCGCGGCCCCCACCCTTCTCCCGGCAAGAGTTTCTCAAGAGTGGCGGCGTAGGCTTCCTCCCCTGTTCTGCGCGGCCCGGGGGCGGGCCTCGCGCGCGTTTCGAGGGAGGGAGCCTTGTCAGTCAGCGTTCAGTCGCCCTGGACCATCGATCCAGTCGCTTTTCCGGACCAAGGCTCGGCCAGAGAGAAGCTCGCCTTCCTGGTCGGCTACGCGGTCCTTGCGCCCTCAGGCCATAATACCCAGCCCTGGCATTTCGTGCTCAGCGACGACCATATCGACATCGTCGCTGATATGAGCCGGGCGCTGAAGACGGTCGACCCGCTCGACCGCGAACTCACCATTTCGTGCGCCGCCGCCGCCGAGACGCTGCTCGCCGCCGCCAAGGCGTTTGCGCTCAGGGCAACACTCCTGCCGCTGCCGGAAGCCGATGCGCCGACCGTGATCGCCCGGGTGAGCTTGAGCTCGCCGGAGCCGCGCGGCGCCGTCAACCACACCATGCTGAACGCGATCGCCACGCGCCGCACCGTGCGCCGCGCCTATGCCGACACGGCGGTGCCATCGCATATCCAGGCGCTGATCAAGGATACCGCGCGGCCCTACGGCGTCGGGCTGCATCTCAGCGACAATGAGCTGCTCAAGGACAGGATCGCCGAGCTCGTGGTCGATGCCGACCATATCCAGTTCGCCGACCCTGCCTTCCGCGCCGAGCTCGCCTCGTGGATGCATCCGCTGAGCTCGGAGAGCGGCGATGGACTGGCCGGGCCGGGCTTCGGCTTCCCGGATTATTTCACCCGCGTCGCCGCGGCGCTGTTCCGCACCTTCAATCTCAGTGGCGTGGTTGCCGGCATGGATCGGCCGGCAGCGATGTCGGCGCCGCTGATCGGGGTGTTCAGCACTCTGGGCGACACGCGCGCCGAATGGGTGGCAACGGGCCGCGCGCTCGCCGCCGTGCTGCATGTGCTGACCATGAACGGGCTGGTCAACGCCTTCCTCAATCAGCCGATCGAGGTCGGCGCGACGCGGCCTGAGCTCGCCAAGCTGGTCGCCGCTGGACGCACGCCCCAGCTCTTGAGCCGCTTCGGCTATTTGAAGGAGGGTGTGGCCATGCCGCCGCATGCCGCGCGCCGTCCGCTCGACGATGTGCTGATCGCGGCGTAGGCCAACCGACCATGTCATGCCCGCGAAGGCGGGCATCCAGTAAACATGGGCATCGGTTGACAGCTTCGGACGGTGAGTACTGAACGCCCGGTCAAGCCGGGCGATGACAGAAGTTTCGACGGACCTAGCGCGAGTAGAACTCGATGACCAGGTTCGGCTCCATGATCACCGGATAGGGAACATCGGAGAGCGTCGGGACCCGCGTCAGCTTGGCCGTCATCTTGCCGTGATCGACATCGAGATAGTCGGGCACCTGGCGCTCGGGGCTCTGCGCCAATTCGAGCACCATGCCGACGTCCTTGGCCTTGTCGCGCACCTCGACCACGTCGCCCTCGCGGCAGCGATAGCTCGGGATGTTGACGCGCCTGCCGTTGACCCGCACATGACCGTGGCTGACGAATTGCCGGGCGGCGAACACGGTCGGCACGAACTTCGCGCGGTAGACGATGGCGTCGAGGCGCCGCTCGAGCAGGCCGATCAGCTTCTCCGAGGTGTCGCCGCGTAGCCGCGCCGCCTCGCGATAGATCGCCTTGAACTGCTTCTCGGTGATGTTGCCGTAATAGCCTTTCAGCTTCTGCTTGGCGCGCAGCTGTTGGCCATAGTCAGACAGCTTGCCGCGGCGGCGCTGTCCGTGCTCGCCGGGACCGTATTCCCGCTTGTTGAACGGGCTCTTGGGCCGGCCCCAGATATTCTCGCCGAGCCGCCGGTCGATCTTGTGCTTGGCGTGAATGCGTTTCGTCATGCCTCAAGGACTCCAAAGTCAAATCGAGCGCTTCCGCGGGCATGTTACCCCGCGCCAATGATGAGAACCGTTGCTGGTGATGCGACGGCCTGCCGGGATGGCCTCCGGCAGGGCCTAAAGCCGAACGGGCTTGAGCTTGGCCCCGCTCTCTACACGCGAATGACGGAAAGTGTCAATTGGAGCCGCCAGTAGCCGGTGCCGCCGGTTTGGGGGCCGCCGGAGCCGCCGTGGCCGCCTGCGGGGCCGAAGGCGTCGTCTCCTTGGCCGCCGCCACATAGGCGGTGATGGCGTTGGTAACCTTCACCTTCTGATCGGGCGAGCAGGTCGGCCGCTTCGGCGTGACGATTTCGGTCTCGGGCGCGGGCGCATCGGCGGCGTCGGGCTGCGCTTCTTCCGCGCCCTTGGACACGGGCACGGCGCCGTTGGCCGGCTTCTTGGCGGTGGCTGGCTCTTCCTCGGTGGTGATCTTGGCGTTGCCGGTGAAATAGGAGACCGAGAACAAATGCAGGGCATTGATGAGGAGGATCTGGTCCTGGCTCCAGGTCTTCTTGGCCTCCTCGCCCCTCATCAGCGTCTGGTAGTTCGCGCGCGCGAGATCTTGCAAGCCGCAGACCTCGGCATAGGCCGAGCGCGTGGCGGCGCGAACGATCCGGCGCGCGTCGTCGACCGGGATCACGAATTTGTTCGGGTCGTCCTTGTTGACCTTGAGCGGCTTGCCGTTAGGCCCCGGATAGGTGTCGGGAATGATCGAAAGCGCATAGGTCATCAGCACGCGCACGGCGCTGTCGCTGAGCCCGCCCTTCTGCTCGGCTTCCGGCGCCGCGGCAGGCTTGGTACGCTGGCCGAGCTCCTCGGCCGCCGTCCTCACGCCAGAATTGTCGGCGGCCCGCGCCGGCGCGCTCATCAGCAGCGCCAAGACCACGGCGGCCGCGGCCCCGCTCCACTGAATGCACGCCCGTTGCATCAATTGCCCCCCTCCCTTCCGTGGCGGAAGCTAGCATCGTTTGAGGCCATCGCAATAGGAGAAACGGGGCGGAACTATGACACCTTGTCGTCCTTGGCTCGACGCACACGGGAGAGCGCGGCGACGATCCCGCGCCACGTGCGCACATCTTGCTCCGACGCGGCCATGCGGTGGAACATGTTGCGAATATTCCGCACCATCGAGGCGCGTTTCTCGGGAGGATAGAGAAAGCCGGTGCGATCGAGCTCGTCCTCGAGATGGTGAAATAACCCGAACAACTCCTCGCGCGTCGCGGGCCGCGTGTCGGCGAAGACGATGCCTTCGGCGAGCGGCCCGTCGAACTCGGTGACGCGGCCGAGCGACGGCGCGGCGCTCGCGCTCTTCAACCATTCATAGCCGAACAGCAGCACGGCCTGCGGCAGGCTGAGCGAGGCGAACTCCGGATTGACGGGCGCGGTGATGATGGCGTCGGCGAGCGTGATGACGTCGTTGTCGAGGCCGCTGCGCTCGGGGCCGAACAGCACACCGGTCAGCTCGGCGCGCTCGGTGCGCACTTTTAGCTCGCGTGCGGCGCTTTCGGGCGACAGCACGGTCTTCACCATCTCGCGCGGCCGCGCCGTGGACGCGAGCACGTAGTTGAGCCCGGCAATCGCCTGCTCGACAGTCTGATAGATGCGCGCCTGCTCGACGACATAGGCGGCGCCGGCGGCGGCGGCATGCGCCTTGTCGTTGGGCCAGCCGTCGCGCGGCTCGACCAGCCTGAGATCGGTCAGGCCGAAATTCGCCATGGCGCGGGCGGCAAAGCCGATATTCTCGCCGAGCTGCGGCTTGACGAGGATGATCGCCGGCGCTCCCGCCACGGTCGCGCCGCTGTGGCCCGCGCCCAATGAAGAGGCGGCAACCTCGAGGCCTGCCGCTTTGGCAGGCACGCGCTTTCTGCTCTCGGCCCTTGCTTTCACCATGGAAGCACGATGCAATAGAGAGGCGGTTGCCCGCAATGGGCGCCGCGAGCGAATTCAATCTTCCCGCGCCGGAGAGCAGCAAGCGTGAACAAGATCAAGGTGACAAACCCGGTCGCGGACCTCGACGGGGACGAGATGACGCGGGTCATCTGGCAGATGATCAAGGACAAGCTGATCTTCCCCCATCTCGACCTGCCGCTGCTCACGTTCGATCTCAGCATCGAGAATCGCGACGCGACCGAGGACAAGGTGACGGTCGAGGCGGCGCATGCCATCCAGGCCTGCGGCGTCGGCGTCAAATGCGCGACCATCACGCCCGACGAGGCGCGGGTGAAGGAGTTCGGGCTGAAGAAGATGTGGAAGTCGCCGAACGGCACGATCCGCAACATCCTGGGCGGCGTCATCTTCCGCGAGCCGATCATCTGCAAGAACGTGCCGCGGCTCGTGCCGGGCTGGACCAAGCCGATCGTCATCGGCCGACATGCTTATGGCGACGTCTATCGCGCCACCGATTTCCGCGTGCCGGGCAAGGGCAAGCTCACCATCTCCTTCGTCGGCGAGGACGGCACCAAAATCGAGCACGAGGTGCACGAGTTCAAGGGAAGCGGCGTCGCGCTCGCGATGTTCAATCTCGACGACTCGATCCGCGATTTCGCCCGCGCGACGTTCAACTATGGGCTCGCCCGGCACATGCCGGTCTATCTCTCAACCAAGAACACCATCCTCAAGGCCTATGACGGCCGCTTCAAGGATCTGTTCGCCGAGATCTTCGCTGCCGAGTTCAAGGCCGAATTCGACAAGCGCGGGCTGACCTACGAGCACCGGCTGATCGACGACATGGTGGCGGCGTGCCTGAAATGGTCGGGCGGCTATGTATGGGCCTGCAAGAACTACGACGGCGACGTGCAGTCCGACACGGTGGCGCAGGGCTTCGGCTCGCTCGGGCTGATGACGAGCGTGCTGATGACGCCGGACGGCAAAACGGTCCTAGCCGAGGCCGCGCACGGCACCGTCACCCGGCACTACCGCCAGCATCAGCAGGGTCGCGCCACCTCGACCAACGCGACGGCTTCGGTGTTCGCCTGGAGCGGCGCGCTCAAGCATCGCGCCAAGCTCGACGGCAACGTCGAGCTCACCCGCTTCGCCGACACGCTCGAGCGCGTCGTGGTCGACACGATCGAGGCCGGCTTCATGACCAAGGATCTCGCGCTCCTGGTCGGCGCCGAGCAGAGCTGGCTGTCGACGGCCGGCTTCCTCGACAAGATCGACGCCAATCTCCGCAAAGAAATGGCCGACCGCGCCGCGGCCTGAGCTTCAAGTGGCGCTCTTGGTCTTGCGCTTGCGCGCGACCGGCGTTGCCGCCGCATCGGCAGCTTCGCGCGCCTCGGCGACTTTGCGGATGCGCTGCATGATCTCCGGATGGCGGCGCGCGAGCCGCGCCAAAGATTGGGTGTCGAGCACGTAGACGCGGCAATTGGTCTTGGCGAGCACGTCATGCTTGTGGCGCCGCCGCTCGAGCAGCGCCATCTCGCCGAAGAAGTCGCCCTCCTTCAGGGTCACGTGATGGCCGCCGCCGGTATCGACCAGAGCCTCGCCGCCGGCGATCAGATACATGGCGTCGCCCGCGTCGCCGGCCCGCACCATCGGCGTGCCGGGCAGGTAATTGCGGGTGTAGAGCAGCTTGGTGATCTCGGCGATCTCGTTCTCGTTCATGGCGGCGAACAGCGGCACGCGCGCGACCATGCTCCAGGTGACCACGAATTGATGGCGGCCCGATTCCTGGCTGAAGCCGGTGGCGATGATGGCCACGGGAAGCGCGATCATGCCGACGCCGAGCAGCATCACCACGCCGCCGAGCAGCTTGCCGAGCGGGGTGATCGGCACGACGTCGCCATAGCCGACCGTGGTCAGCGTGGCGAGCGCCCACCAGGCGGCCGCCGGGATCGAGCCGAACTTGTCGGGCTGCGCGCCGCGCTCGATGAAATACATCGAGGTCGAGGCGAACAGGAGCAGGACCATGATGACGAGCAGCGCGCCAAGCAGCGCGCGGTACTCATCGGCGATGACGCGGCCGAGCGTCTGTAGCGCCGGCGAATAGCGCACCAGCTTGAGCAGCCGGAACAGGCGCAAGACCCTGAGCACCCTAAGGTCGATCGGCACGATCCAGTAGAGATAGAACGGCAGGAAGGCGAGCAGGTCGATGATCATGATCGGGCGCGAGGCAAATCTGAGCCGCGCCCGCCAGCGCGGCAGTCGGCTCAGCATCGGGATCTCGACCGAGCTCCACACCCGCAAGACATATTCGACGGTGAACACGATCACCGAGAAGACGTTGAAGATCTCGAACTCCACGGCGTAGCGCTGGTAGAGCTCGTCGACCGTCTCGGCGGCAAAGGCGATGGCGTTCAGGAAGATGAGGACGATGATGAACGCGTTGACCACATGCCCGGCCGGATGCGCGTCGCCGCCGACTTCGAGGATGTCGTGGACCTCGCGCCGCCAGCCCCGCCAGACGGTCGTCGCCGTCATGCTCTAGGCGCGTCCGGCGCGGTGCTTGGCTTCGGCGCTGTCGGGCGCCGGGCTCGTGGCAGAAGCGCCGTCTCCGCCCGCGAGCTTGGCAGCGATCGCCTCGATCGCCTGCTCGGCGCGCGCGCCGTCAGGCCCGCCGGCCTGGGCGAGATCGGGACGGCCGCCGCCGCCCTTGCCGCCGAGCGCCTCGGCGCCGATGCGGGCGAGCTCGACCGCGTCGTAGGCGCCGGTCAAGTCAGAGGTGACGCCGACAACGAGACCGGCCTTGCCCTCCTCGCTGACGCCGACCACCGCGACGATGCCCGAGCCGATCTGCTTCTTGGCGTCATCGACCAGGCCGCGCAGATCTTTCGGCGCGACGCCATGCACGGTGCGGGCGAGCAGCTTGACCTTGCCGAGATCGCGCACCGCCGAGGCGGCATCTCCGCCCGCGCTCCCACCACCGCCGCCGAGCGCAAGCTCGCGCTTGGCGTCGGCCAACTGGCGCTCGAGCTTGCGGCGTTCATCGATGATCGCGGCGAGCCTCGTGATCATCTCGTCGGGCGTGACCTTGAGCAGCTCGGCCGCCTCGCGCACGCGCTCGTCCTGGGCGGCGAGATAGGCGCGCGCGGCTTCTCCCGTGAGCGCCTCGATGCGGCGCACGCCGGAGGCGACTGCGCTCTCGCTCACGATCTCGAGCAGTCCGATATCGCCGGTGCGGCGCACATGCGTGCCGCCGCAAAGCTCGATGGAATAAGCGTGGCCCGACTTGGTGCTGGTGTCGCTTAACCCCATGCTGACGACGCGGACCTCATCGCCGTATTTCTCGCCGAACAGCGCCAGCGCACCTTGAGCGATCGCCTGGTCTGGCGTCATCAAATGGGTCTCGACCGGCTCGTTCTGGAGGATCTTGGCGTTGGCCAGGTCCTCGACCGCGCGGATCTCCGCATGCGTCATCGGCTTTTGATGCGAGAAGTCGAAGCGCAAGCGCCCCGGCTCGACCAGCGAGCCCTTCTGCGCGACGTGGCCGCCCAACACCTGGCGCAGCGCCTCGTGCAGGAGGTGGGTCGCCGAATGGTGCGCACGGGTCGCCGTGCGGCGCGCATGATCGACTTCGAGCGTGACCTGGTCGCCGACATGCAGCGCGCCCTTCTCGACCACGCCGTCATGCAGGAAGAGGCCATGCAGCTTCTTCTGCGTGTCGTCGACGTTGAACACAGTGGTCTTGCCCAGCATGAGCCAGCCGCGGTCGCCGATCTGGCCGCCGGATTCGCCGTAGAACGGGGTCTGATTGACGATGACGATGCCGCGCTCGCCCTGTTTCAGGGTTTTGACGCGCGCGCCGTCCTTGACCAGGGCGACGATCTCGGCGGACGCGGTCTCGGTCTCGTAGCCAAGGAACTCGGTCGCGCCCAATTCCTCTTTCAGCTCGAACCAGAGCTTGCCGGTCTCGGCCTCGCCGGAGCCGGCCCACGACTTCCGCGCCTCGGCGCGCTGCCGCTCCATGGCGGCGGCGAAGCCGCTCGCATCGACGCCGATGCCCTTTGCCTTCAAGGCGTCCTCGGTCAGATCGTAGGGAAAGCCGTAAGTGTCGTAGAGCTTGAAGGCGATCTCCCCCGGCAGCGTGTCGCCGCGCTTCAGATGCTTGGCCTCCTCGTCGAGCAGCTTCAGCCCGCGCTCGAGCGTCTCGCGGAAGCGGGTCTCCTCGAGCTTGAGCGTCTCCTCGATCAGGCTCTGGCCGCGCTCGAGCTCGTGATAGGCGCGGCCCATCTCGCCGACCAGCGTCGGGACCAGGCGATAGAGCAGCGGCTGCTCGGCGCCGAGAATATGCGCGTGCCGCATGGCGCGGCGCATGATGCGGCGGAGCACGTAGCCCCTGCCCTCGTTCGACGGCAGCACGCCGTCGGCGATGAGGAAGGACGAGGCGCGTAAGTGATCGGCGATGATGCGGTGGCTCGGCGCATGAACGCCGCTCGCCGGCACGCCGGTCAGATCGACCGAGGCGGCGATCAGCGTGCGGAACAGGTCGATCGCGTAATTGTCGTGCGTGCCCTGCATCACCGCGGCGATGCGCTCGAGCCCCATGCCGGTGTCGATCGAGGGACGCGGCAGAGCGACGCGCTCGCCGCCCGCAAGCTGCTCGAACTGCATGAACACGAGATTCCATATCTCGACGAAGCGGTCGCCGTCGGCGTCGGCGCTGCCGGGCGGTCCGCCTTTGATCTTGTCGCCATGGTCGTAGAAGATCTCGGAGCACGGACCGCAGGGGCCAGTGTCGCCCATCGACCAGAAATTATCGGAGCCGGCGATCCTGATGATCTTGTCATCGGGCAGCCCGGCGATCTTGCGCCAGAGCTTGGCCGCCTCGTCGTCGTCCGCATAGACGGTGATCAACAGGCGGTCCTTGGCGAGGCCGAAGTCGCGCGTCAGCAGCTCCCAAGCGAGCAGGATCGCGCGCTCCTTGAAATAATCGCCGAAGGAGAAATTGCCGAGCATCTCGAAGAAGGTGTGATGGCGCGCGGTGTAGCCGACATTGTCGAGGTCGTTGTGCTTGCCGCCGGCGCGCACGCATTTCTGCGCCGAGGCCGCGCGCGGGAACGCGGTCTTCTCCTGGCCGGTGAACACGTTCTTGAACGGCACCATGCCGGCATTGGTGAACATCAGCGTCGGATCGTTGCGCGGCACGAGCGGGCTCGACGCCACCACCGCGTGGTCGTTCTTGGCGAAGAAATCGAGGAAGGCGGCGCGGATGTCGTTGGTGCGGGTCGGCTTCGTGAGGTGGCCCCCGGCAACGTCACCTGAGGCGTTTGCACGCGCGGCACCCTTCGGCTTCGCGGTCGAGGATTTGGCAGAGGTCATGGTAAGTTTTGCGGAAACCTTGTTGCGCCGGGGACATGAGCGTTCCAGCAGAGCCTAGCCGATTCGCTTCCGCCGAACGCCGCTAGGCCCGCTTCCCAGGATGGAAAGAGGGCGCGCGGTCCCGCAGGCACACATAAGGTCAGGAACTGGGCGTGTCCAGCACTCCCCTGCCCCGGTCTTGAGGCTTAACCCGGGCGTCAGGCGCCGCGCTTGCCGCGCCTTGCCGCACCGCCAGAGATCGGCGTCGCGGCCTCGCCTTCGGCAAAGCCGCCAGGGCTCTCCTCGTCAGCATCGCGACGTGTGGCATCGCCGCGCGGGGTATCCTCGCCGGCAGCTTCGAGGATCCTGCCGGCAAGCAGGCCAGCGCTCTGGCGGATGGCGCGCTCGATCTTGGCCGCCATCTCGGGATGCTCTTTCAGATAGGCCTTGGCGTTCTCGCGGCCCTGGCCGATGCGCTCGCTATCGAACGAGAACCAGGCGCCCGACTTCTCGACGATGCCGGCCTTGACGCCGAGATCGACCAGTTCGCCGGTCTTGGAGATGCCCTCGCCATACATGATGTCGAACTCGACCTGCTTGAAGGGCGGGGCCACCTTGTTCTTGACCACCTTCACGCGGGTCTGGTTGCCGACCACCTCCTCGCGCTCCTTGATGGCGCCGATGCGGCGGATGTCGAGGCGGACCGAGGCATAGAATTTGAGCGCGTTGCCGCCGCTGGTGGTCTCAGGGCTGCCGAACATCACCCCGATCTTCATGCGGATCTGGTTGATGAAGATCACCATGCAGCGCGATTTGGAGATCGAGGCGGTGAGCTTGCGCAAGGCCTGGCTCATCAGCCTCGCCTGGCTACCCATCTGCATGTCGCCCATCTCGCCTTCGAGCTCGGCCTTGGGCGTCAGAGCGGCGACCGAATCGACCACCAGCACGTCGATGGCGCCGGAGCGCACCAGAGTGTCGGTGATCTCGAGCGCCTGCTCGCCGGTGTCTGGCTGGGAGATCAAAAGCTGCTCCAGATCGACGCCGAGCTTCCGCGCATAGATCGTGTCGAGCGCATGCTCGGCATCGATGAAGCCGCAAATGCCGCCGCGTTTCTGCGCCTCGGCGACGACGTGCAGAGCGAGCGTGGTTTTGCCTGAGGATTCCGGACCGTAAATCTCGATGACGCGGCCGCGCGGCAGCCCGCCGATGCCGAGCGCGATATCGAGCCCGAGCGAGCCGCTGGAGATCGCCTCGACCTCGACCGCCTTCTCGTTCTGGCCGAGCCGCATGATGGAGCCCTTGCCGCAGGCCCGCTCGATCTGCGAGATCGCCGCCTCAAGGGCCTTCTCTTTATCCATCTCGGCTCCTTCAACGAGGCGCAGCGCGACGTTCTGCATCTGATTCTCCCTTATTTCATAGCCCCATCGGGCCCGCAAATGACGACACTCTTGGTGTCCCTCCTCGCTGCGGCGCCGGCTCCCGAAACTCACTCTGTCCGAGCGGCGCGCAGCGGAGTGTGACTGGAAGCAATGTACACGTTTTGTTCTCTGTTCGCAATCTGTTCTTTTCGGCATTTGGGTGCGTCCTAATGGGACAGCCCTCAATGGATGCTTGGGGGCAACCGTTTACCTAATGACAGGGAAAGCCCCGGGCGACTGGGCGACCAAACTCAGGTCAGCGGTTACTGGATCGCCCGGTCAAGCCGGGCGATGACAATTGGCAAAGAAAATGAACGGAGAGAACCCTATGACGGCTCGCGCTCGCGGACCGCAGGCTTCTGGACCGAAGGCTTCTGGACGAGGCTTGGCCTCGACGGCGGCGCGGTAGCCGAAGCGGTCGATGTAGGGCTTGAGCCGGTCGATGATTTTGCGCTTCAGCTTCTCAGGCAGCTCGTAGCGCGAGACGCGGTGCTCCTTGCGCTCGCCCAAGAATTCGCGCATCGGCGCTTCGGCCTGATCGAAGCCCGGCGATGTCGAGCCGCTTATAGATGTCGCGCATGGTGGCGAGCGGATCCTTGACGACGTCCTCGTAGCGAAGCTCGACGAGGTGGCCTTCGGGGATCAGATGGCGATCCTGCCTCGTAGTCCTCGGTCAGCCTGACGAACATGTCGAGGATGTAGTCGTCGAGCCAGGGATCGAGCTGCGGCGGGTTGTGCAGGCCTTGCACCGAATAGAGCGCGCGCCAGAGCTTCACGGTGGAGGGAAACACGTCGAGCGGATTGCGCGCGAGATACACGTAGCGCGCGTCCGGAAACAGCCTGGTGAGCAGCTTGAGCCGCGCGGCGTTGGCCGGGGTCTTCATCACCAGGCGCTTGCCGCCATGCTTCAGATAGAGCCGGCGATAGAGCCACATATAGGCGTCGGCCCATTGCTTCTGCTTCTTCTCCGGCACGCCCTTGAAGTCGAGATATTCGGTGTCGACCGGACCGAAACGCGGCCAGGCATGGGTGAAATAGGGCGTGCCCTCGCCCAGCATCATCATGGCGAATTCTTCTTCCTGCGGGCGATCGAAGCCGACCGGCACGTCGTCCTGCGGGCGCTTCTTGGGCAGCAGCACCTTCATCACCTTGTCGAGGTGTCCCTCGGTCAGGAGGAAGTGATGCGGGAAGAAGCACTCATAGGTGGTCGGGTAAGCGAGGTTCGGATCGACCGAGAACAGATCGTGCAGCAGGGTCGTGCCGGTGCGCCAATGGCCGATGACGAAGATCGGCGGCTGGTCGAGCTTGAGGTTCTTGGCGGCGCGCCGGTACTTGGCCTCGGAGATCCAATAGAGCACCGAGTTCCACGGCACCCACAAGAACAACAGCAGCGTGTCGGGGATGGTGTTCAGCGTGAACGAGAAGCGGCCGCGCGCGAACAGCTTCATCAGAGCGACGAAGCGCATGCCGAACCAGAAATAGATCAGCCTGCCGCCATAGCGCTCGATGGTGAAGGCCGGCATGCGCGGCTTGGCGCGGCGTCGGCGTGTAGCCTTGCCTTCTTCCTCAGGCGGGACGATCTCGTAATCCGGCACGCGAAACGGGCTCCGATGGTGGTGCTCTTAAGCCCCGCGTGTAGAGGGGAACGGCGCCGAAGGGAAGGCCTTAGAGCTGGTCCAATACCACATCGTCATGCCCGGCTTCGTGCCGGGCATCCACGATTTTTCTCCGCGGGGCGCAAGACGTGGATGGCCGGGTCAAGCCCGGCCATGACGAAGCAATCGCAACGGTGTTTGACGCGGCGCGACGACAATGACGTTTTTGTTTGCTCAGCCTTGCAGCGCGGCCTTCACGGCGGCGGCAAGCTCCTTCAGGTCGAACGGCTTCTGCAAGAACATAAAGTCCTCGTTCTCGGCGAGGTGCTTGCGGAAGGCGTCCTCGGCATAGCCCGAGATGAAGATGATCTTGAGGTCGGGGCGCTGGCGGCGGAGCTGCTGCATCAGCGTCGGGCCGTCCATCTCCGGCATCACCACGTCGCTCACCACGAGGTCGACCTCGCCCTGGTGGCTGTTGAACATTTCGAGCGCCTCGGCGCCGGTGGTCGCCTGGAGCACGTTATAGCCGCGCTGGCCGAGCGCGCGGGCGGCGAAGCTCCTGACCGCATCCTCGTCCTCGACCAGCAGCACGGTGCCGTGCCCGGTCAGATCCTTGGGCTTCTCGACGCGGCGCTCGACCTTGGCCTGCTCGACCTCGTGCGCGGTCTCGACATAGCGCGGCAGGTAGACGCGCATCGTCGTGCCCTTGCCCTCCTCGCTCTCGGCGAAGATGTAGCCGCCGGTCTGCTTGACGATGCCGTAGACGGTCGACAGGCCGAGCCCGGTGCCGCGGCCGATCTCCTTGGTGGAGAAGAACGGCTCGAAGATCTTCTGCTTCACCTCATCGCTCATGCCGCAGCCGGTGTCGCTCACCTCGATCAGCACATATTCGCCGGGCGGAATGTGCCGCTGGCCGAGCTCGCGCGATTTCGCCTCGCTGACATTGGCGGTGCGGATGGCGAGCTTGCCGCCATTCGCCATCGCGTCGCGGGCGTTGACGGCGAGGTTGATGATCACCTGCTCGAATTGCGGCTGATCGGCCTTGACCGTCCACAGGTCGCGGCCCGGCTCGAGCTTGAGCTCGACATTCTCGCCGAGCAGGCGGCTGAGCAGGATCGACAGATCCGACAGCACGTCGCCGAGCTGGAGCACCTGCGGCCGCAGGGTCTGCTGGCGCGAGAAGGCAAGCAGCTGGCGCACGAGCCCTGCGGCGCGGTTCGCGTTCTGCTTGATGTTCATGATGTCCTGGAAGGCAGGATCGGTCGGCCGGTGGTTCATCAGCAAAAAGTCGGAGAAGCCGATGATCGCCGTCAGCATGTTGTTGAAGTCGTGCGCGATGCCGCCGGCGAGCTGGCCGACCGCCTGCATCTTCTGGCTCTGCGCGATCTGCATCTCGAGCGCGCGCTGCTCGGTGGTGTCGATGGCGTAGGCGATTGCCGCCTCGCCCACGCTCTCCTGCTGCTCGACGGGGCTGAGATAGATCCTGCCGCTTCGCTCGCCGCCGCCGGCAAAGGCGATGTCGACCGGCTCGATCAGCCCCTGACGAGCAAGCGCGGCATCGAGCGCACGGCGAAGTGCCTGGTGGTTCTCGCGACCGACCAGGCTTTCGAGGCTGGTCTTGCGGTTCGCATCGGCCGCGGCATCGCCGAACAGACGGACGAAGGCGGTGTTGGTGGCGCTGATCAGGCCTTGCGCATCGACCGTGGCGATGGCGATCGGCGCCGAGTGGAACAGCCGTGCGAATCTGAGCTCGGCGGCGCCGGCCGCTTCGGCCTCGCCGGGGGCGCGGCTGAGCACGAGCGCATGCGCGAGCGCGCCCGAGCCGACGCGCGGCAGACGGTGCAGGATGCGAACGGGAAGGCTGGTGCCGTCGGACTTGACGAGGTCGATGTCGAAGCGGCGCGTGCCGCTCTGCGCGCTGCCGCGGCCGGCGCGCGAGATCAGCGCCGAGCTGTCAGCCGACATGATCTGCGACAGCTTGAGCCGCGCATTGGCGACCTCTGTGAGGTCGAGGCCGAGCCACTGGGCGAGCGTCGCGTTGAGATACTCGATATTGCCGTCGGCGTCGGCGGTGAAGAAGCCGGCAGGCGCACTGTCGAGATAGGCGATCGCCGACTGCACCTTGGCGAAGCTCGCCTCCTCGCGGGCGCGGTCGAGGGTGATCTCATCGACCTGCCACACGGTGAGCGCGCCCTTGCGGCCGGAGCGCGGGTCCGGCGGCATCGGCTGGACCGAGATGCGGAACCAGCGAGGCGCAACGGAGCTGTCCTCCTCGCCCTCTCCCGGCGGCGGCAGGCGGAACTCCTCTTTCAGGCTGCGGCCCTGCTGCGCCGCGCGGGCGAGACGAAAGATCGCCTCGGCGAGATGGGGGTTGCCGCCGAAGGCGCGGTCGGGCGACGGCACAGCGGCTTCAGCGTCGAGGCCGAGCAGAGAGCGATAGGCTTGGTTGGCGTAGAGCACGCGCCCCGCGCCGTCGGCGATCAGGGCGCCTTGCGGCAGATTGTCGACGAATGCCTTGGTGATGTCGTTGCGGGCATGGCGCTGGCCGAAATAGAGGATGCCGACCGCGCCAGCGAACAGGCAGAACACGCCGACCACCGCAAGCGCGGCGAGGATCGCCAGCACGAACGGCTCGGCCATCTCGCGCGACACCATGGCGAGCCCGACGGCGGCGACGGCCAAAGCGAGCGCGAGCACCACGACGAGGCCAACGCTCCCGTCGCGCGCGGGAACCTCCGCGGCGGGCTCGGCATAGCGCATCGGCGCATCGACATCGCTCATGGCAGGCAAATTACCCGATTCGACTGGTCTTGACCGGAGATTGTCATGCAAACGCCGTCAAGCCGATGCGTCCTAAGGACTGTTCGCAAGCGCCGGGCCGGGCCGAAGTCGCACGGCCGCGCGCCGGACTATCAAGGGCCACGCGTGGTTAATGCGCTGTTAGCAGGAAGCGCGTAGGAAACATTTCGCCATGACCTTCGACACTCTCATTCTCGCCGTCGCGGCAGCCCTGTTCGTGGTGGCGCTGGTCGCGCTCACCGCCTGGGCGTTCAAGAGCTTCGCCGCTGGTGGGCGGAACGGGATGATCCGGCCGCGTGAGAAGCGGCTCGGCGTGGTCGAGACGGCTACCGTCGACCAAAAGCGGCGGCTGTTGCTGGTACGGCGCGACGACGTCGAGCATCTGATTATCGTCGGCGGACCGGTCGATATGGTGGTCGAGACCGGCATCAAGGGCCGCCCGCATCTCGAGCCGCCGCTGGGCGACGTGATCATCGCCCATAACGAGACCAGGCCCGCCCCCGACTTCGCCAAGAAATAGCGCCTCTGGCCGCGCTTTTCGGTTGACTGTTGCCGAAATATCACGCTCAGACCCACTTGTCCCAGGCGTTAAGTTGGGGTAAACAAATGGTTCGAGCTTACGGTTGCCCTGTGTTGTTGGGGCGGTGGTTGAGGCGACGCCGGTACTTTCGACCGCTGAGACCGTAAGAGCGCCGGCAGTTCCCTGCTAATGGTCCGACATCGACTGGCTTCGGCCGGTCATGTCAGTCCCCCAAAACCTCTCCACTCCCCGCCCTCCAGCGGGGAGTTTTTTTATGTGGAGGCGGACCATGCGGAAGCGCAAACCTAGCGTGGAGAGCGGCGTGCCGTTGCCCAAGCCCAAGCATCGGTGGGCACGGCGGCTCACGCCTTTGCCTACCCTGCTGATCCTCGGATTTCTCGCCTCGCCGGCCTTGGCTGAGATGCCGAAGGACTTCGTCTATCTCGCCGATATCGATCCCACCATCGAGCAGGACATGCGCTACGGCAGCGCCAACAATTTCATCGGCAGAGTGGTGCCGGGTTACGACGCGGGCGAATGCGTGCTGGTCAAGCAGGCGGCGGAGGCGCTGAAGCGCGTCGAGGCCGATGTCCGCGCCAAGGGCTTCACGCTCAAAGTCTACGATTGCTACCGCCCGGCGCGCGCGGTTGCCGCCTTCGTGCATTGGGCCAAGGAGCCCGACGACCCGAAGGCCAAGACGGTCTACTACCCCAACCTGCCGAAGGCCGCGCTGTTTCCCGATTACATCGCCACGCGCTCGGGCCACTCACGCGGCGCAACGCTCGATCTCACGCTCGTCCCGCTCGATCAGGCGAGCGCTGTGCCCGCTCAACCAGCAGCCGAGGTGAAGCCCTGCACCGCGCCGCAAGCGAAGCAGGCGCCTGACGGCAGCGTCGCGATGGGGACGAGCTTCGACTGCTTCGACGTGAAGGCCAACACCGCCGCCATTGGGCTCACCAAGGAGGAGAGCGACAATCGCGCCATCCTGGTCGAGGCCATGCGGGCGCAGGGCTTCAAGAATTACGCCAAGGAGTGGTGGCACTACACCCTCGACGGCGAGCCCTATCCCGACACGATCTTCGATTTCCCGATTGCCCCGCGCAGCCCCGGCAAATGACCGTCATACCGGCGAAAGCCGGCATCCAATGAGGCCGAAACTGAATTCCGGCTTGCGCCGGAATGACGAAGCCGGGCCGTGACTTCCGCTACTCGTCGCGGTAGACGCGCTCGCGCCGCTCGTGGCGCTCCTGAGCCTCGACGCTCAAGGTCGCGATCGGCCGCGCGTCGAGCCGCTTCAGGCTGATCGGCTCGCCGGTCTCCTCGCAATAGCCGTAGGTGCCGTCGTCGAGGCGCGCGATCGCGGCGTCGATCTTGGCGATCAGCTTGCGCTGGCGGTCGCGCGCCCTGAGCTCGAGCGCGCGCTCGGTCTCGGAGGTGGCGCGGTCGGCGATGTCGGCGTGCTGCGCCGAATCGTCCTGGAGATGCTGCAACGTCTCCTTGGTCGAGCGCATGATCTCGTCGCGCCAAGCCATCAGCTTCCGGCGGAAATAGGCCCGCTGGCGGTCGCTCATGAACGGCTCGTCTTCCGTTGGCCGGTAATCGTCGGAAATCAATTTTTTCTTCACTGCCCGCATGAGAGTCTTTTCCAGACGCATCATTGTTCCGTCATTGGGCGCGATAGCCCCGCTCCCTTGAACCGGCTCGCTGAGGATCAGCGGTCCCCGCCGGGCAGCCACGTATTTACGGAAGCGAGTCAACAAGTCAAGACGGCAGACTTGGCTTGACAGAAACGCGAAAGAGCGACAGCCGAAGCATTGCAATTCCGTCATATTCGTGGGTTGTAGCCGGCCGGTTCGCGCACATTTCTTGGGCAGCAATCCTATGCTCAAGCGGGCGCGGGGCGGCGGGCAACTCTTTCGCGCCGGCGCCGCCCGCGCTATGAGGCGCTTTGAGCGCGAAAGGACATTGGCGAGGCGTGCCGATCTCCACCTACACCGACGGCGTCGGCGATGCCCTTCGCAGCATCGGCGACTACGCGACCAGCCTCGTCACCCCGACCGTCAGGCTCGGCGTGACCGGCCTCGCCCGCTCGGGCAAGACGGTGTTCATCACCGCGCTCGTGCATAATCTGATCGCCGACGCGCGGCTCCCGTTCTTCAATGCGTCGGCCGAAGGGCGTCTGCTGCGCGTCTATCTCGAGCCGCAGCCCGACGACGCGGTGCCCCGATTCGACTACGAGGCGCATCTCGCCGATCTCGCCGGCTCGCCTCCCCGCTGGCCGGAGAGCACGCGGCGCATCAGCCAGCTCCGCCTCACGCTCGAATACGAGACGCGGAAATTCTGGAAGCGGCAGCTCGGCCGCGAGCGGCTGCATATCGACATCGTCGACTATCCCGGCGAATGGCTGCTCGACCTGCCCCTGCTCCGCATCGACTATCGCGAGTGGTCGCGCGCGGCACTCGAGCAGGCCGCGGCGCCAGATCGCAAGAAGGCCTCTAAGGAGTGGCGCAAGGCTCTTGGCGAGATCGATCCGGCCGGCCCCGCCGACGAGGCGCTCGCGGCGAAGCTCTCGAACCTGTTCAAGACCTATCTCGGCGAGGCGCGCGCGGACCAATATTCGCTGTCGACGCTGCCGCCCGGGCGCTTCCTCATGCCGGGCGAGCTCGCGGGCTCGCCGGCGCTCACCTTCGCCCCGCTCGATCCGGGCGATGCGACGAGCTTCGCGCGGGGCTCGCTCTGGTCGATGATGGAGCGGCGCTTCGAGGCCTATAAGACGCATGTGGTGCGGCCGTTCTTCCGCGATCATTTCGCCCGGCTCGACCGGCAGATCGTGCTGATCGACGTGCTCGCCGCGCTGAACGGCGGCGCTGAAGCGGTCGGCGATCTCGAGCGCTCCATGACCGAGATCCTCGAATGCTTCAGGACCGGAGCGAACTCTCTCTGGTCGAGCCTGTTCGCGCCGCGCATCGACCGCATCGTGCTCGCCGCGACCAAGGCCGACCATCTGCATCATCAAAGCCACGACCGGCTGGAAGCGATCCTCGCCAAGCTCACCGGACGGGCGATGGCGCGCGCCGAATTCGCCGGCGCCGATATGAAGGTGCTGGCGCTGGCCGCGGTGCGGGCGACACGCGAGGGCGAGGCGCGGCGGAACGGCGAGACGCTGCCCTGCATCGTCGGCTATCCGCTCGCTGGCGAGACCATCGGCAAGCGCACCTTCGACGGCGACGAGGAGTTCGCCATCTTCCCCGGCGATCTTCCCAAGGACCCCGAGCTTGCGTTGAAGGGCTGGCACACCGAGCATGGCGACATGCGCTTCGTGCGCTTCCGGCCGCCGAACCCGATGCCGCTCCCTACCGGAGGCTTCGCCCCCTTCCCAAATATCCGGCTCGACCGCGCCATTCAGGCGCTGATTGGAGATCGGCTCGCATGAGCAAGACCGTCCACAGGAAGCCAGCCGCGTTCCGCGTCGAGGACGTCGAGATCTTCGTGCCGCCGGTCGCGCCGGCCGACGCCGAGCCGGCTCAGCTGCCGACGCCACGCACCCGCGCCATGCCGGATCTCGGCCGCGGGCTTCGCTGGGGCAGCATCCTGCTCGGCGCGCTTGGCGGTCTCGTCAGCCTGGTCGCCTCGCTCTGGCTGTACGACTGGACGGTCTCGCTGATCGCGCGCGACGACTGGATCGGCTGGGCCGCCGTCGCGCTGCTCGCCATCGTGCTCTTCGCGCTGCTGATGATCATTCTCCGCGAGGTGGCGGGGCTGGCCCGGCTCGGTCGGCTCGGCAAGATCAGGCATGAGGCCGACGAAGCCGCGCGGCAGAACGACAAGCCGCTCGCGATCGACGTCGCCGACCGGCTGAAGCGGCTCTATGCCGGACGCAAGGATCTTGCCTGGGGGCTCGCGCGGCTCGCCGAGCATGAGCACGACATCATGGATGCTGGCGAGCTGATGCGGCTCACCGAGCGCACCCTCGTCGCCCCGCTCGATCCTTACGCGCGGACCATCGTCGCGGCGTCGGCCAAGCGCGTGTCGGTGGTGACCGCGGTGAGCCCCGGCGCGCTGATCGACATGGCGTTCGTCGCCACCGAGAATCTGCGCATGTTGCGGCGGCTCGCCACGCTCTACGGCGCGCGGCCCGGCACGCTTTCGTTGCTCAAGCTCGCGCGCATGGTGGTGACGCATATCGTGCTGACCGGCGGCATCGCCCTCGGCGACGACGTGATCCAGCAGGTGATCGGCCACGGGCTGACCGCCAAGCTCTCGGCGCGGCTCGGCGAGGGCATCTTCAACGGCGCGCTCACCACGCGCATCGGCATCGCCGCGATCGATGTGTGCCGGCCGCTCCCCTATATCGAGAGCCAGAGGCCGCGCTTCCGCGAGCTGGTCGCCGAGGTGGCCGGCGTCGGCTGAGCCTTGCTAGCCTAGAAGCCGGCAGCCATCGACCGCGACCTGCTGCGATTGGCCGTCCTTGAATCTCAGGCGTCACGGTGATCTTGTCGGCGCAGGCGAGGCCGCCGACGCTCACGCGGAAGCCCGTGTTCTGCTCGCTCGAGATCTGCATCTGCGGCATGACCGCCGCCGTGTTGAAGTCGTAGGAGACGGCGACCAGGCGCTGCTTCACCTCGGCGGGAGCATCGAGCCAAAGCTCGAAATGATAGAGCGGCCGTCCGCGGTCCTCACCCTTGATCTCGGTTGCCTTGGCCTTGACCCAGCCCTCGACCACGCCATTGGCGGGAAGCCGCGCCTGGACCTTGGGCGCTGCTGGAGCCGGAGCGGGCGCGGGTTCGGCTGGCGCAGCGGCTCCGGATATCGAGCCGGTCACCGACGGCGGCGGGAACGGCTCGACCGCATCCCACGGCAGCTCCTCCCTCCCCTTGGCGTCGGGAGAGAATGCCTTCTGCTGGCTCTCGGGCTTCTCGTCAGGCTTCTGCCTGATCCCACGGCATGATGCGGGGGCTCTCGGCGAGACCGGCAAGGTTCGGCTCGCCGGCCGGCGCCTCTTGCTTCGGCTCGGCCTCTGCAAGCTGCTGGGCGTTGGGAGCACTTGCCGCGATCTCGGCGAGCTTGGCGACCACCGTCTCGCCGCCCTCTTGGCTGGCGGCGCCGACCGCGGCTTGCACGTCATCGCTCCCGCGCGAAAGCCGAACGAGAACGAGACCCGGTATGCCGACCGCGCCCGCGCCAAGCGCGAGCGCAGCCTCGAACGCAAGCAAACCCGCAACCAACGCGAGACAGATCGTGCGGGCGCCAAGGTGGTTGCCTAGGGCGCGCATTGGTACGATCCGCGAATACGCCGCATGAACCGCGCAAGACATCTTGCGCGAGCCTCAGTATACCGGTCTTCGCCGGTCAGGGGAACGCTTGGTCCGGACGCGCGGCGGGCCGCGACCCGTTGCCGGGCAAAGCCCGCGCGAGGCTGCGGCAAGGCGACCCAGGAGGTGCGGCGCACAGGACGCTTTTCCGCGCCCGGTGGATAGCGGGGATAAGCTTCTCCTTCCCCGTGCGTCACCGTCCCCTTGCGCTATAGCTCCCAGGTGTGAGCGGCCCCGATTGTGGAACGGTGCCGGCGGAGAAATCCGAAGGCACCGGAAAGCAGCCGGAAAAGCTCACAGGGCAAGGCAAGCCTGGGGTCGTCCATAGCCATGGACGGCTGAAGGCGGAGGGGCGCGCAAGCGCGAAGTGCCACGGTCTTTCGGCTTCGCCGCAATACCGTGAGGTGGAGCCGAAGGGGTGCTCCGCGCCGCAAGTCCCGCCGCCATTCGGTTCAAGCCCGGCCAGGGCGTGAGCCGCGTCGTAGCAACGCGACGTAAAATAAGGACCGTGGTCGGGTCACGCCGCCGCTCTGCGGGCAACCGCAGAGCCGAGCGCGTGACCTAGAGACCGAAAGGTCTCGCGGCGCCGACTGATCGTCCCGAACGGGCGTGAAGCCGACATCGCACAGGGAGGCGGGGCCCCAAAGCTCCGCCTTTCCTTTTTTTGCGCCAATTTGCGCCACCCACCACCCCTTTAGCCGGCGCGGCACCACGGTTAAGATCGCGCCGCCATGAGAGGGACTTTCCACAGCATCGCGCGGCGCGCCGCATTCGTCTGCGCCGCCGCGCTCGTCATCGCCGCGCTCGCCGGCTGCGGCGCGGTCGACCGCGTGCGCGGCACGACGACGTCCACCAGCGTCGGCGCGACCACCGACAAGGAGGCGCGCTACGTCTCGCCGGAGAACCCGCTGGCGCGGCCGATCCAGGTCGGCTGGACATCGGCGCGCGCGAGCCATTGCGGCTTCGTGTTCAATCCCGACCAGCTCCGCGCCGACTTCCTCGCCTCGGAGGCGCGCATGGGCGTCCCGCCGGAGATGATGCCGAAGATCGAGCATGCCTACGACTACACGCGGCAGTCGGTGGCCGAATCGATCAAGGACGACATCAATTATTGCAGCAAAGATCGGACGGCGGCGATCAGGCGCGACCTCAACCGCTATCTCACCGGAGACTACGAGCCGACGGCGCGGATGGCTCGGTAGCATCGCGCTGGCTAAGGCTTGGCTTCTCCGGTCAGCGACGGGTATGGCGCCGACGCGGCGCCGGATGCCTCGCCGGCATCGCTCGTCGCGCCGGGCGAAGGCTCCGACTTGATCGTCTCGGCAAGCCGCATCAGGTCGGCCTCATCGGCTTCGCCGGCCAGAAGATAGACGATGCCTCCTTCCGACCACGCCACGCTGCCGATCCCGCCATAGCGTTTGAAGGAAGGAGCCTCGCTGCCCTCGCCCCTCTTGGCGTAGAGCGCGAGCGGCGCCCCGGTCGAGCGAAGATAGAGGAGCTGCGCCAGAGGCTCGCTCCCGCTCCGCAACAGCTGTGCGCGCACGAAGCGCAATCCTTGCGCGTCGAGATCGGGGAGCTTGACGCCTGGTCCGAGCGCGTCTGCGAGCTGAAGTGCGACGAGATCGCGATTGCCCTGGCTGTCGAGACCGACCTCCAGACTCGAGCGGCTGAGCAGGGCCTGGGCGCGCGCCGCCGCCTCCTGCCATGAGGGCGAGAGGCTTCCGGTATATTGCGGATCGGTGGCGCTCACGGACCTGCGCGCGAGCTCGGGCATGCGGAGCGGTCCGCCATAGCCACCCATCGTCAGGACGAGAGCCGCGGCGATCCCCATCCCGGCAAGCCCGGCCGTCATCGCCGCGCTCCACGTGACGTAGAACCCGGGCGGCAGCGGCTCGGGCGCGGTGACTTCCACCTCCTCGCCGGCGAGGATCGCCTCGAAGGCCGCCTCGAGCCGGCTATGCGCATCCTTGAGCGCAACGACGCGGCGGCCGATGACGTCGTCCTGCTCGAGCACCTTCTCCACCGCGCTCGACTGCCTGCGGGCAAGCTGTCCGTCGACATAGGCCACGAGCAGATCGTCGCTGAGCTCGGTCATGACAACTCACTCGCACTGTCCGGATCGAGCGCGTCGATGCTGGCTCCTTGCGGTTGCGTGTGCGCGCTCAGCCGGTCGGCGAGCATCGCGCTGATGCGGATGAGCCGCGAGGCGACCATGTCGGCCGACACGTCGAGCACGCGGCCGGCCTCGACATAGTCGAACCTCTCGCCATAGACGAGGAGCAGCGTGAGGCGCTGCTGCGCCGGCAGGGCGACGAGAAAGCTCGTGGTCAGCGCGTCGCCGTCTTCGCCGAACAGCTTGGCGAAGCTCGCATCGTCGATCTTGGCTTGCGCAATCGGATCGGAATGGTCGCGGAGCTCGGCGAGCCAATGGCGATAAATCTCGGCGAAGGCGAAGCCGTCGAGCGCCCTCCCCCTCTGATAGCGATGCTGCTCGGCGAGCATCACGTTGAGCGCGCGGCTGAGCAGCGCGGTCGCCTCGCTTCGCTCCCCGACCAGAAGGTCGGCGAAGCGCTTCAGCCGCGGCAGCATGGCGATCAGGCCGGGCCGTATCGAGTCGTGAAATTCCTCTGCCTGCACCTTGCAGCCCCCCGCCGCGTTCTGGTGAGTGCTGGCCTTGCGTGCGAACATCCCACGCGAATCAAGAGGATAGCACAATTACGGCGAGGCTCGATCGGTGCGCTCATGGCGCGCGGCAAAAAGCTCTTGCTTTGGGCGGCAAGCTGCCCAATCTTTGCGCAAGCACGGGGATGTTTTCATACATGTCAGTCGTGCCCCAAAGGTCCGATCAGACGGGGTCCAAGTCCATCGAGTCGCAACGCGCGAGCGTCAAGGAGCGCGTGGCGCAGGCGAAAGTCGGGACGAAGGACACGACGAACAATGCGCGCGCCGCTGGCGTTGGCGCTTGGTGGAAATCTATTGTCGGCGGCAACGCGACAAGGAAGACCCAAACGGCACGCATCGCGCAGATCGCCGATCAGACCAAAGCGCAAACCTCCAGCGCCGTCGCTGCCAGCAAAGTCGGTCTGGCGCGCGCCGCCAAGATCGGCCGCGAGAGCGTCCTCCCCGAGATCGAGCGCACCGGCGCCAAGCTCAGAGAGCGCACGCGCCCCGACCGGCTGAAGAGCGATTACCGCGAATATCTCTTCGGCCTGCATGAGCGCGTGCTCGATCCATCGACCGAGCAGCTGTTCTTCAAGCAGACGCGCACGCCCGTGCCGCTATCGGGACTGACCATTCGCGGACCGAACCGCGTGCATGGCCATGACTACCGGCCGACGCCGTGCAGCATCTTCGAGTGGACCATCGCGGCGATCGACTACGATTTCTCGCGGTTGACCTTCGTCGATTACGGCGCGGGCAAGGGGCGCGTGCTGCTGCTCGCCTCCGAGCACCCCTTCGCCGCGGTCGGCGGCATCGAGTTCGCCGAGGAGCTGCACGACGACGCGGTGATGAACATCGCGCAGTATCCACGCTCGCGCATGAAATGCCGCAATGTCGAATGCGTGCTCGAGGATGCGAGCACGCTCGGTCCGCCCGAGGGCAACTCGGTCAACTACTTCTTCAACCCGTTCTCGCGCGAAATGTTCGCCGAGGTCCTGCACAATCTCGTCGTGTCCTATCGCAAGCGCCCGAGGAGGCTCTATCTCATTCTGATCGAGCCGGTGGCGACCGATCTAGTCGATGCGAGCGGGGTGTTCGCGCGGATGGAGCTGCCCTTCCCCGAGAGGCTGAAGGTGAAGCTGTTCAGCCCCTACGAGATCGCCATCTACCGCTCTCTCGCCTAGCACCGACGCATGTTCCCCCTCTCCCCTTGGGGAGAGCGGGGAGTTTGTTGCACCGCTCCCACCCTACTTACTGGGCAAAGCGCGTTACTTCACGCCGAGCTTCTTCTGCAGGCTCGACGATGAGGTGGTGTATTGGAAGATCAGCTTCTTCTCGGGATGGACGTATTTGTGCGCGGCCTGCGCCATCAGCGCCGCCTCGTGGAAGCCCGACAGGATGAGCTTGAGCTTGCCCGGATAGGTGTTGATGTCGCCGATGGCGAAGATGCGCGGCTCGCTCGTCTCGAATTTCGCCGTGTCGACCGGGATCAGGTTCTCCTCGAGATTGAGCCCCCAATCGGCGACCGGGCCGAGCTTCATGGTGAGGCCGAAGAACGGCATCATCACCTCGGCCTTCTGCTCGAAGGTCGCGCCGTCGGAGCCCTTCACCGTCACCGAGGTGAGCTTGCCGTCGGCGCCATGCAGCTCGGTCACCTGGCCGAGCTTGAAGCTGATGTCGCCCTTCTCCACCAGGTGGAACATCTTCTGCACCGAGGCGGGCGCGGCGCGGAACTCCGAGCGGCGATGCAGCAGCGTCAGCGATTTCGCCACTGGCTGGAGGTTCAGTGTCCAGTCGAGCGCGGAGTCGCCGCCGCCGACGATGAGCACGTCGCGGCCGCGGAAGTGATCCATCTTGCGCACCGAGTAGAACACCGAGATGCCTTCGTACTTCTCGATGCCGGGGAGCGGCGGACGCTTGGGCGTGAACGATCCGCCGCCGGCGGCGATCACCAGCACCTTGCACTCGAACACCTTGTCGGCGTCGGTCTTCAGCCTGAAGGCGTTGTCGATCCGCTCGAGCGTCTCGACCCTCTGGCTGAAATGGAACTCGGCGCCGAACGGCTTGATCTGCTCCATCAGCCGGTCGGTCAGCTCCTGGCCGGTGACCATGACGATGCCGGGAATGTCGTAGATCGGCTTCTCGGGATAGAGCTCGGCGCATTGGCCGCCCGGCCGGTCGAGAATGTCGATGACATGCGCCTTGATATCGAGCAGCCCGAGCTCGAACACGGCGAACAGCCCAACCGGCCCTCCGCCAACGATGACGACGTCAGTCTTGATGATGTCTTCTGCCATTGGCTCTGCTGACTTTGCTCAGAACTGCTTGTCGGGAATGCGGACCACGAGCCCGTCGAGATCGTCGGTGACCTTGATCTGACAGGAGAGGCGGCTCGACGGCCTAATGTCGAAGGCGAAGTCGAGCATGTCCTCCTCCATCTGCTCGGGCTGGCCGGTCTTCTCGCGCCAGGCCTCCTCGACATAGACGTGGCAGGTGGCGCAGGCGCAGGCCCCGCCGCATTCGGCGGCGATGCCGGCGATCGAGTTCTTGACCGCGGCCTCCATCACCGTCATGCCGGGCTCGGCATCGACGACGCGTTCGGTCCCGTCTTTTTGGATAAAGGTAATCCTGGCCATGATTTGGCGCGCGCGGCGATCGTCCTAACATCGGGGGCTCCGGACAGCGGCTAGCGCTCGCGCCCGAAAGATGAGCGCGAGAGGCGTGCCCGCTCGCGGCCCGTGCTCTATAGGGCAATTGACGGAGACATTCCAGCGCCTTCGATAGCCGACTTTGGCGCGAGTTGCGACCGGCTTAGCGGTCTTTCAGCAGCGACCTGATATAGGCATCCGCCTCACGCAAGGAGGCGTCGATCTCGCCGATGCGCGCGGCGCGGGAAGGCGCGAGCGCATCGCCGGCAAGCGGCTCAGCCCGCTCGGCCCGCTCGGCGGCATCGGCCACCCGCCAGGCGCCGACCGCCCGGGCCGAGCCTTTGAGCGAATGGGTCAGATCCTTCCAATCCTTGTCGGAGGAGGATTCCTTCAGCCGCTCGAGATAGACGAAGGACTGGGTGCAGAAGAGCTCCAGCACCTCGCGCTCAAGCTCGCGCTCGCCGAGCGTGTAGCGCGACAGATGCACCAGATCGACCGGCCGCGATGAAGCTTTGCGGCCATCCAGCCGCTGCCCCGCTTCGGCCACTGCCGCCATTTCGCTTGCCATGGTCCTGCTTCTCCCTTGCAAGGTCGAGGCGCCTCATCTTGCGCCTGGCACGTGCTACTCGCCGCCGAATGGGACGCTTTTTTGTTGCACTGCGGAACGACAGAAGGCGATTATGTGGCCGGCAGTTGGGCTCGGATGCTGTCACCTTCCTGCAACCAGCTCAGTCCATCTACGCGATTCTCATGCCTGGTACAGCCGGAATTCTCGAACGTTCCGAAAAGGTTAAGGGACGTAAACCATACCGACCGATTAAACTTTTTTTAGCCCTAAAAATTCGTTAACGATGAAGGGAGAGGGGGAAATGCGTCGGGGGCCCTTCCGGATAGAGTTGATCCGGGGGAAAGGCGCCTCCGCTTTAGACGCTTCGCGCCTGCTGCGTGACGGGTTTGGGGTGACGAGGGCGCGCAAATTCTCCCAATGATTCTAGTCGGTGCGAGGAACGCGTGATGGCGCAAGAGCAAGCGAAGACGCCGCCTGCGGGGGCAGCGCAAGAGGTCAAGGACGAAGGCAAGTCGGGTCTCGAAGGCCTGTTCAGGCCGGCCGAGAATAAATCCGGCGATACGCCAAATCCCGAGCGCAGCACTGAGCTACCAAGACGTTCGACCCTTGCCGAGCGGCTCAAGGCCGAGCAGCGCAAGCGCGAGGAGCCCAAGCGAGGCGAGGCGAGGCGCGACGAGACTAGGCGCGAAGGCCTGCTGAAGCGTGACGAGACGCGCAGCGCCGAGCTGGTGAAGCGTGACGACACCGCGACCGCGCGCGATGAGGGAAAGCGCGATGAGCTGCTGAAGGCGCGCGAGGATTTCCGCCGCGAGCCGCCTGAGCCCCGCGAAGAGCCGAAGCAGCAGGACGAAGCCAAGGCCCCGCTCGAATTCGCCGAGACGCCGCCGGCTCCTTCGGCGGGAGCGGCCCCCAAGCAATTCACGCGCACGCGCCGCCCGGCGGGCCCTCCGCCGCAGCGACGCCTCGCGCCGCCTGCCAATGACGATTTGCCGTCGATCGGCGGGCTGATCTTCGCGCTGCAACAGCGCCCGTCGCGAACGCCCTTCCTGATGGCGCTCGCCGCGTCGGTGATTTGGTTCGTCATCGGCGGCTTCTTCGCCTTCGGCCTGATCTCGGCGCAGATGTCCACGGCGGGAGCCACTGGCCTGTTCGGCAGCGCCGCGGCGCTCACCGCCGCCGTCGCCATCCTGGTTCCCATCGCTATCTTCTGGTTCCTCGCACTGCTCGTCTGGCGCGCGCAGGAGCTTCGCCTGATGGCCTCGGCCATGACCGAGGTCGCGGTCAGGCTCGCCGAGCCCGACAAGCTCGCCGAGCAGTCGGTCGCCTCGGTCGGCCAGACCATCCGCCGCCAGGTTGCCGCCATGAACGACGCCATCTCCCGCGCCATCGGCCGGGCGAGCGAGCTCGAAGCCATGGTTCACAGCGAAGTGGCGGCGCTCGAGCGCTCCTATGGCGAGAACGAGCTTCGCGTCAGGACGCTGATCAGCGAGCTCGCCACCGAGCGCGAGGCGCTTGCCAATAACAGCACCCGCGTCAGCGATGCATTGAAGGGCGTCGGCGCTCAGGTCGCCCGCGACATCGCCGCGGCCTCCAGCACCATCGACAAGAAGCTCGCCGAGCGCGGCACCCAGCTGACCGAGCTCCTCGTCTCGCGTTCGAGCGAGGCGGCCGAGCAGGTGCACAAGGCGCAGACCCGGGTCACCGAGGCCGTGCCTGGCCTGCTCGATCGGCTGAGCAAGGAGCAAGGACGCCTGACGCAGGTGATCGACGGCGCCACCCAGAACCTCGCCGCGCTCGAAAGCGTCGTGGCGCAGCGGACCACCGCGCTTGACAAGACCATGAAGGAGCGCACCGAGGCGCTGCAAGGCTCGCTCGCCGCCCGCATCAAGGGGCTCGAGACCTCGGTCGCGCAGGGCGCGATCCTGCTCGACAAGACCATGAAGGACCGCACCGAGGCGTTCACCGCGATGATCGGCCAAGGCGCCATCAACCTCGACAAGACCTTCAAAGATCGGACCGAGGTATTCACCCAGTCCATCGTCCAGGGCGCCAATCTGTTCGAGAACACGTTGAAGGAGCGCAGCGAGACCCTGGTCGGCACCGTCGCCCAGGGCGCCGTGGCGCTCGACAGGGCCTTGCAGGAGCGGACCGACGCCCTCCCACCACCATCGGCCAGGGCGCCGTGGCGCTCGACAGGGCCTTGCGGGACCGGACCGACGCCCTCACCAATACGATCGGCCAAGGCGCCGTGATCCTCGACAAGACGCTCAAGGAGCGCACCGACGTCCTCACCAACACGATCGGCCAGGGCGCCGTCCTGCTCGACAAGACGTTCAAGGACCGCACCGATCAGTTCGTCACCTCGGTCAGTCAGGGCGCCGGCGGCATCGACCGGATGATGCGCGAGCGCACCGACTCGCTCACCAACCTCGTGTCGCAGGGCGCCGTTGCGCTCGACCGGACGCTGAAGGACCGCACCGACACCCTGACCAACACGATTGCCCAGGGCTCGGTCATGCTCGACAAGACGCTCGCCGACCGCACCGGCCATTTCAACGCCATGGTCGACCAGCGCGCGCAGCTCCTGGACAAGCAGCTCGCGGACAGCACCGGTATCTTGACGGCAGCGCTCGATCAGCGCGCCGCGCAATTCATCGGCGCGATCCAACAGGGCACGATCGCCTTCGACAAGAGCCTGACCGAGCGCGCCGAGGGCTTTGCCAATTCCCTGATCCAGCGCGTGCGGACGATCGAGACCACGCTCGTCCAGCAGACCGGCTCGCTCGACAAGACCATGACCGAGCGGACGCAGCAGGTCATCACCGCCCTGGTCGAGCGCCTCAAGGCGATCGACCAGACGTTCGGCCAGCGCACGGTCGAGACCGAGCGGATGCTCGGCGAGCACACGCGCTCCGCCGCCGACGCGTTCGGCAAGCAGACCTCGCAGCTCGGCCAGGTGCTCGCCAACAACTCGCAGATCCTCCAGCAGACCGCGAACCAGGTCGGCGCGCAGTCCAAGGAGGCGGTCGGCATCCTGACCAGCCAGACGCAAACGCTGCGTGAAGTGTCGCGCAACCTGCTCGACCAGATCCACGGTCTCACCCAGCGCTTCGAGAGCCAGGGCCAGGCGATCCTCACCGCGGCCAAGGCGCTCGATTCGTCCAACACCAAGATCGACTCGATCCTCGACGGCCGCCACCAGGCGATCATCGCGCTCTTGCACACCGTCAACACCAAGGGGCAAGAGCTCGACAGGATGATGAAGTCCTATGCGGGCATGGTGGAGAACGCCATGGTGCATGCGGAGACCAGGGCCAAGCAGGCCGGCTCCGCGCTCGCCCGCGACACCGCGAGCCAGGCGCAGCAGGCGGTTGCCCAGATCGAGCGGCTGCGCGAGGAAGCGCAAGCCCACACCGCGCGCGCGGTCAACGACCTCAAGGGCACGTTCGAGCAGATCATCACTCAGATCGGGCGTCAGCTCGAGCAGATGCGCGGCCAGTTCGACAATACCTCGCGCGGCATGCACGAGGCGGCGCAGAAGACCGCGAGCGACCTCGACGGGCTGCGCAAGGAAATGCAGAACCGCATGGAGACGCTGCCCGAGCAGACCGCTCAGACCACGGCTGCCATCCGCAAGGCGCTGTCGGAGCAGGTGAAGGAGATCGAGGCGATCACGCCGCAGCTCGCGCGGGCGGCGACGCAGGCCGCGCAGGCTGCCGTTCCTCCCATGCCGATGCAGGCCGCGCCGATGCCCTATGCAGGCACCGATGCAAGCCTCGCCGATCCCTCCCTACCAGCAGTCGCCGCTGCCCCGCCCGGGCCAGATGCCAATTCCGCCGGCTGGCTACGGCGGCTATGCGCCACAAGAGGAGCCGAGACCGTCCTCAGGCTACGACCTGTCGCCGCTGCCGAGATTCGACACGAGGGGCCGCCAGGTCCCGGGCGGCGCAGAAGGCGCAGAGATGGACCAGGTCACCAACAGCCTGGCGCAGCAACTGACCGGCGCCGCGCCCTCCTATCCGCAGCAAGGCGGTGGCCGTGGCGGCAATTTCGGGACGAGCGATATCCTGGCGCGGGCGCAAGAGCTGCCCGGCGGCCAGGGCTTCGGCACCCGCAACATGCAGCCTCAGGCGCCTGCCGTCACGAGCGGCAATCAGCTGAGGCTCGACGAGCTTGCGAGGGCCGTCGACCAGCGCACCGCCGCCGATGTCTGGCACCGCTTGCGGGCCGGCGACCGGGGCGCCCTTGGACGCCACATCTACAGCCTCGACGGCCAGACGACGTTCGATGAGATCGTGCGCCGCTACGACCGCGACGGAGACTTCCGCATGACCGTCGACCGCTACATGGGCGACTTCGAGCGGCTGCTCGGAGAGGCCGAGCAGAGCGATCCGGACGGCCGCATGCTGCAGAACTATCTCGTCTCGGAGACCGGACGCGTCTATCTCCTGCTCGCGCATGCGACCGGACGGCTCCGCTAAGTCGTTCTATTGCGCATGATCTGTTCGGAAAACCGGTTCCCACTTTTCCGGATCATGCTGGCGAGTTAGGCTCCCCCAGCCTTGGCCCCCCGCCCTCCCCTGAAAAGGAGGCGGGGGGCAAATGTTTTTGGGCTCTCAGCTTCGCCCTTCACTCCCCAATCCGTCATGCCCGGCCTTGTGCCGGGCATCCACGAATTTTCAAGATCGCATCAAGACGTGGATGGCAGGGTCAAGCCCGGCCATGACGATCCGTGGCGATGGCGACGATGAGGCTAAACGTGGCGGGAGGCGACCCAGGTGGTCGTGTCTTGCAGGACCTCGGTGAAGCCCTGGTTCAGAGCGGCGATCGCATCGCCTGGAGAGTCGGTGCTGGCCGGCACCCGCGCGCTGAAGCTCTTGGTGGCGAGCACCTTGCCGGAGCTCACATTGATCAGCTTGGCGAAGATCTCGATCTCGGCGATGGCCTTGCCGCTCGACACGTCGATCTGGAAAGCGCGGAGATCGGTGATCAGCGCGTATTGCCCGTTGGTGGCGCTCACCGACTTGACTGCGCCGGAATTCTGGAAGGTCTCGATGATGCGCGCCTGCACCAGCCGCGGCAGGCGGTCGCTCCAGGCGACGCCCTTGTAGTAGGAAACCTGATCTGAGCTCGGACGCACCATGAGACGGTCGGTCTCGAGCGCGTGGATCGCGGTCGGCTCGTAGACCACGAGCTGCCAGGATGCCGGTTTGGGCGCGGCCGAGAACGACCGCGGCGCAACAAGATCGTAGGTGTTGGGTGGCCGTGAGCCTGCGGCGAGCGCGCAGCCGGCTAGGGCCAGGCAAAGCAGGCCCGCAGCAAGCGTCGGCACCGACCGTGACATTGCGATCGCCCCCCTCACAGGAGTCACCCTAATTGGCCCCCCAGGGTGCGTTATTGTCCCCGTGGAGTATATTCCGGGACTTGGTTTCCACCAAGCAAAAACCCTTTTGGATCAGCCTCTAGCTTCTCCAGAATCCGGTTCAGCGTGACCGCGGTGCGGCGTCCTTCGGCCATGAAGGCGCTGAATTGCTGAAGGCTATCCTTGGCCTGGCGGGTGAGCCCGTCCATGTTGTCCCCTAATGAGACTTCGAGCTTACCCGAAAGGGTCTTGAAGTTATTGGCGCCATCCTTCACGTCGCTGATGGCGAGCGCGATCTCGTCCTTCTTGGAAGCCAGCATCGAGGTAACCTGCTCCACATTGGTGACGGTGGTGTGGATCAATTCCTGATTTTCGGCGACGAGGTCGTTCAGCCGGGTGAGCAGCGCGTTGGCGTTGTTCATAACCGCCGGCGCCGCATCGAACAGTCCCTGCCCGCCGCCGGGATCGGCCTTGATGGTCGGAACGGGATCATTGTCGGTCGCGACCAGGAAGGGCGAGTCGGGCGTGCCGGGGGTGATCTGGATGCCGCTGCCGCCGGTCAGGCCCATCGACTGCAGGCTCGCGCGGGAGTTCTGCCGCACGGGGGTGGTGTCGCTGACGCTGATCAGAACGTGGACTTTGCGGGCGTCCTCGGGATCGAGCGAGAAGGATTGCACCTCGCCGACTTTGAGGCCCTGAAAGCCGACGCTCGATCCCGTGGTCAGCCCCGCCACCGAGCTGTCGAACACAACGTAATAGCGTTTGCCGCCGCCCGCGAAATTGCTCATCCAGAATACGAAGATGAAGGCAAAGGCGAGCACGCCCAGCACAAATCCCCCGATCATCAGATAGTTGGCTTTGGTTTCCATCCGACCGGTTCCTCAAATCAACCTTAGCAACGGCAGCTAGGCGGTAATCGGTATTTTAGGTCTTTCGCCGGGCGAGGCCGCGCGCGCCCGCTCGCCGCAGAAATATTCCTTGATCCACGGGTGATTGGGCTGACGCTGCAACTCCATCGGCGAGCCGGTGCGGACGATCTTCTTGTCGGCAAGCACCGCCACCCTGTCGCATACGGTGAAGATCGTATCAAGGTCGTGGGTCACCATATAGACCGTAAGGCCAAGTGTCTGTTGTAGTTTGCGAATCAGGTGGTCGAAGTCAGACGCTCCGATCGGGTCGAGCCCTGCCGTCGGCTCATCGAGGAACACGATCTCAGGATCGAGCGCGAGCGCGCGGGCCATGCCGGCGCGCTTCCGCATGCCGCCCGAGAGCTCGGAGGGGAATTTATGCGCGGCGGTCGGCGGCAGGCCGACCATGGTCAGCTTGAGGAAGGCGAGGTCGTCCATCATCGCCTGGGGCAATTCGAGATGCTCGCGCATCGGCACCTGGATGTTCTGGAGCACGGTCAGCGATGAGAACAGGGCGCCGTCCTGGAACAGGATGCCCCAGCGCTTCTCGATCTCGAGCCGCTCGGCCGGCGCCAGCGACTTGGCGTTCTGGCCGAACAGGACGACGTCGCCCTTCTCGGGCGTGATCAGGCCGGTGATGACGCGCATCAGCACCGACTTGCCCTGGCCGGAACCGCCGACGATGGCGAGGATCTCGCCGCGATAGACGTCGAGGCTGAGCCCGTCCCAGATCTGCTGGGTGCCGAATTTCTTGGCGAGCCCGCGCACCCGGATGATGACCTCTCGGCCGTTCTCGACGATCACACCCCGATCCCCGACAAGAACATGGCGAATATCGCGTCCAAAATTATCACCAGGAAGATCGCCTTGACCACGGCGCTCGTCACGTGCTTGCCGAGCGACTCGGCGCTGCCCTCGACCTTCAAGCCTTCGAGGCAGCCGACCAGGCCGATGATGACGGCAGCGAACGGCGCCTTGATCATGCCGGCCATGAAATGCTGGTAGTCGATCGCCTCGCGCAATTTGTCGAGATAGTTCGAGGTGTCGAGGCCGAGCACGGCAAAGGCCATCAGCCCGCCGCCGGCAAGACCCATGATGTCGCCGAGGAAGGTGAGCAGCGGCAGCGCCACGACGAGCGCGAGCACGCGCGGCAGCACGAGCGTGTCCATCGGGTCGATGCCGAGCGTGCGCATGGCATCGATCTCCTCGCGCATCTTCATCGAGCCGATCTCGGCGGTGAAGGCGGAGCCCGAGCGGCCGGCGACCATGATGGCGGTGAGCAGGATGCCGACCTCGCGGAGCGCGAGGATCGCGACCATGTTCACGGCGAACGGCTCGGCGCCGAACGGCTTCAGCTGGACCACGCCCTGCTGCATCACCACCGCGCCGATCAGGAAGCAGATGAGAGCGATGATCGGCACCGCCCTGAAGCCGGCATGGTCGAGGTGATGCACGAACGAGGTGCGGCGGAAGCGCCAGGGCTGGCGGATCATGCGGCCGAGCGCGGCGGTCACCTCGCCGAGAAAGGCGGTGAGCTGGACCATGTCCTGCCACACGCCGGTCACCGTCTTGGTCATGTCCTCGACGAACTGGGTGAACGGGTTCGGCTTCTCGATCTTGGGCCGCTCGGCGTTACCGCGCTTCTGCACCTCCTCGATCAGCACGCGGAAGCCCTCGGTCGCCCCGGCGTAATGGGTGCGGAGCCCGCTCGCCTGCCAGGCGGCAGCGGTGCGCTGGAGCAGCCAGGCGCCGGCCGTGTCGATCTCGGCGATGCCGGCGATGTCCATCTCGCCGGTGAAGTCGGGCGTCGGCGGAATCGGCACGCGCAGGCGCTTGAGAGCGGTGTCGAGGCGGACGGCTTCGGCCACCGTCCAGGCGCCGGTCGCGATCAGGCGGAAGGTCGTGCCCCTAAGCTCGACGCGGAAGCCGGGCGCGCGGGCCTGCGTCGGGAGGACAAGCTGATGGTCGCGCTTGAGCATGGAAGGGCTTAGTTTGCCGGATTGATGCGCTAAGTCTCGACGCTTCTAGAAACGCACTGTTTTTGAACGAAAATCCAGGAGAAAGAAAGGCGTCATGGGAGGGGCTTTGAGGCTCGCGGTCGGCGTCGAGCGCTTTCCGATCAAAGGCGGATTCACCATCTCGCGCGGCTCCAAGCACGAGGCGGTCGTGGTGGTCGCTGCGATCGGCGACGGTTCCTATGCGGGCCGTGGCGAATGCGTCCCTTACGCGCGCTACGGCGAGAGCGTCGAGGGCGTCGTCGCGACGATCGAGAAATGCGCGGCGAGGATCGAGAACGGGCTGACCAGGGCCGAGCTTGCCTCTCTGCTGCCGGCAGGTGCCGCGCGCAACGCGCTCGACTGCGCACTGTGGGACTTAGAGGCGAAGCGCTCTGGCGTGCGCGTTGCCGAGCGTATGGGGCTCGCGCCTCTGCATGCCGTTCTGACCGCCCTCACCCTGTCGCTCGGCACGCCAGAGGCGATGGCGGCTAAGGCACGCGCGGCGGTCGCGTATCCTCTCCTCAAGCTCAAGCTTGGCGGCGACGGCGATCGCGAGCGGCTCGCTGCGGTGCGCGAGGCGGTGCCTCATGCAAGGCTCATCGCCGATGCGAACGAGGCCTGGCAACCGCGTGATCTTGAATCGTTTCTTGGCGCGGCGAAAGCGTCAGGCGTCGAGCTGATCGAGCAGCCGCTTCCCGCCGGCGACGACACGCTGCTGGCGGAGATCGAAAGAACCGTGCCGATCTGTGCCGACGAGTTGGTGCACGGCCTCGCCTCGCTCGAGGCGCTGCCCTCGCGCTACGACGCGGTCAACATCAAGCTCGACAAGACGGGAGGGCTCACCGAGGCCCTGCTCGTCGCGGGCCGCGCCCGCGCTCTCGGCTTGAAGATCATGGTGGGCAGCATGGTCGCCACCTCGTTGTCGATGGCCCCTGCCCTCATCCTCGCGCAAGACGCGGATTGGGTCGATCTCGACGGACCTCTGCTGCTCGGACGCGACCGCGAGCCTTGCCTCGCCTATGAGGCCGGCAAAGTCTTCCCGCCGGAGCCCGCGCTGTGGGGCTGAGCCACCCGCCTCACATCATGCCGCAGCTGCCGCCCAGCAACTGATCCGCCTTGGCCTTCTGCTCATCGGTGAGCACGGCGTAGAGCGCCTCGGTCGCGGGCTTCAGCGCTTTCAGGCCTTCCACCATGGCCTCCATGGCCTTGATGCGCGCATCCATGCGGTCCAAGGCGCTGCCGCTCCCCATGGTCTTCATCATGTCGTCATGCATGCTCTCCATGGCGGTGCGCTGCGCCCTCACCGCCGTCGCATAACCCTCCCAGGCCGAGGCTTGATCATCCGTGATGCCGAGGTCGGCTTTGAGATAAGCGAGCCGGCCTTCCATCATCGGAACCGAGCTCATCATCATGCCGTGCATACCGCCGCCCATGCCGCCCGTCATCGAGCAGCCGCCCATCATGCCGCCTTTGTCGTGACCCATCATGCCGCGCATGTTACCCATCATGCCGCCGGCCCCCTGACCCATCATTCCGCCAGCCGGAGCGCCAGCCCCCTGGCCCATCATGCCGCCGCCAGCGCCCTGGCCCATCATCGGCATCTGCCCGTGGTCCTGTTGGGCCATGGCTGAAAACGTGACGGCGGCAACCGTCAAGCCGCTCGCAAGCGCCAATCCATGAAGCATCCGCATCGCATCCTCCTTGCGGGCGCCCTCCCGGGGTCCGCGTGCTTGTCTGGATTGCAGACTATACGCCCGCTCGCGGACCGCCTTGAGACGGATCAACAGCCGGCCTCGCGGCGAAAGCTGTTCTGCACGAGGCGCGCTCCGGCGGGCCGCGTCATTTGTGAGTCGCGGGCGAAAGCGCGCCACGTGCCAGCGAGTCATGTGTGCGCGAGAACGGCTCATGGCGGTTAACGAATCGCTTGCCGTTCGCGGCTACACTCCGCCGCTTACCCCGAATCAGGCTAGCCTCGCCACCATGCCGGAACGCGCCAGAGAGGGCATCAGCGGAGCGCCAGCACAGGCGCCGCAGAGATCGCTTGCCGAGGACTATGCCGCGCTCGAGGCGGCGCTTGCAGCGACCCCGCGCGGGCGCTGGTTCCTCGCCGAATACGCCCGCCGCAGCCGCACCGCAGAGACCGACATGCTGCTCGAGGCGATCGGCAAGATCGAGATCGCCGTGCTCAAGCCGCAGCGGCAAAGCGCGCCGGGCAATGTTCTGGCCGAGCTGGTCGAGATGAGCGAGGCGATCGCGCGCACCCGCCGCGAGATCGCCCAGATCAGGCCGCCGGTCCAGTTCGAGCGGCAACTCAGCAGCGCGACCGAAGAGCTCGATCAGATCGTCGAGGCGACCGAGAAGGCGACCTCGGAGATTCTTCAGGCGGCGGAGGAAATCCAGGAGGTCGCCTGGACGCTGCGCGAGAAGGGCATCGAGATCGAGCTCTGCGACACGATCGACCTCCGCGCCACCGACATCTACACCGCCTGCTCGTTCCAGGACATCACCGGCCAGCGCACCGGCAAGGTGGTGCGGGCGCTCCGCTTCATCGAGCAGCGCATCAACGCCATGATCGAGATCTGGGGCGTCGACGACATCGCCTTCAAGGTCGACGACATCGCGAGCAAGATGCAAGCCTTTGCCGAGACCACGCGCCGCGAGGACGCGCATCTCTTGAACGGCCCGCAGAGCAAGGGCGAAGGCCTGAAGCAGGCCGAGGTCGACCGCATGATGACCGCGCGCCAGCAGAAGCCGCGCGATGCGGGCCCTGAGAGGCCGGCAAAGGTCGCGGAGCCGCGGCAGGCCCCGGCCGCCAGCTCACCCAAGGACAGCGTGCGGTTCGAGCGGCCAGAACCTTTGAGCTTTCCCGAGCTGCAAGCGGTGAAACGGGCGGTGCTGTTCGGCTAAGGCAGATTTTTTCTGCGAGCCGTATCAGCAGCTTAACCGGGATCTGGCGGTTTTTTTCCGGCCGGGCTTGAAATCTAAAATTCTGCTAACCATCTTCAGGAGGACGCAATGTCCCCCAAAGCGTCCCCCAAACTGACGCATGAGAATGTGACGGCCCGGTTCCCCCCCAACCGGGCCGTCTTCTTTTGCGTCGTGCGTTTGCCCCGCCAGCGGCGAAAACGGGCGCGCCGCTCGGGCAGACCGAGATTGTGGGCGATCAGCATGTTCTCGATGAACTGCCGCGCCGAGTTCTCCCAGCTATAGGTGAGCGCGTGAGCGCGCGCGGCCCCGCGGTCGAGCTTGAGCGCGGCAAGCGCCGCCGCCCTGAGATCGGTGCCGAGCACCCCGGCGCGGGGATCGGTGATGACGTCGCGCGGCCCGCTCACGGGGAAGGCCGCGACCGGCACGCCTGAGGCCAAAGCTTCCAGCAGCACAAGCCCGAACGTATCGGTCAGGCTCGGGAACACGAACACGTCGGCGGAGGCGTAAGCCTGCGCGAGCTCTTCGCCGTGCTTGGGACCGGCGAACAGGACATCCGGATAGCGCCGCTCCAGCTCCCCGGTCTGCGGGCCGCTGCCGACCACGACCTTGCGTCCGGGGAGGTCGAGCTCGAGAAACGCCTTGATGTTCTTCTCAACGGCGATGCGGCCGACATAGAGGAAGACCGGCTTCTCGCCGAACAGCCGCACCTTGCGCGGCCTGAACAGCTCGGTATCGACGCCACGCGACCAGGGCATCAACCGCTCGAAGCCGCGCGCGGCAAGCTCGGCAGCGACCGACTTGGTGGCGACGAAGGTGCCGGCGGCGCTGTTGTGGAAGCGCCGCTGCAGCGCGTAGCACCAGTCTTCCGGGATGGGGAGCCTCGCCGAGACATATTCGGGGAAGCGGGTGTGATAGCTCGTGGTGAACGGCCGATGCATCTTGCGGCAATAGTGCCTCGTCATGAGCCCGATCGGTCCCTCAGTGGCGATATGGATGAAATCGGGGCGCGCCGCATCGACATGGCGGGCGATCGCGCCGGGGGTTACCAGCGACAATCTGATCTCGGGATAGGTAGGGCACGGCAGCGTGTAGAACATCGTCGGCGCGAGGAAGCTCACCTCGCAGCCCTGCTTCGGCGCCTCGACGGCGAGCCGCTCGTAGGTGCGCACCACCCCATTGACCTGAGGATGCCAGGCATCGGTCGCGACCAGGACCCGCATCAAGCGGCAGCCTCGAGCTCCTCGACAAGGGGTTCGGGCGAACTCATGCCCTCTCGCGTATGCGTCCAGCGAATGATCTCGAAAATCCCCTCCTCGGTCTCAGCCACCGCGGTGCAGCTCTCCACCCAGTCGCCGGTGTTGATGTAGATCACGTCGCCCACCTGGCGCATCGCCGCATGGTGGATATGGCCGCAGATCACGCCTTGCGCGCCGTGGCGCCGCGCCTCTTGCGCCAGCGCCGTCTCGAACTCGCCGATATAATTCACCGCGCGCTTGACCTTGTGCTTGAGATAGGCCGACAGCGACCAGTAGGGCATGCCGAACCAGCGGCGCAGCACGTTGAAATGGGTGTTCGCCCATAGCGCGAGCTCGTAGCTCCAGTCGCCGAGCAGAGCGAGCCATTTGGCGTAGCGCACCACCACGTCGAACTCATCGCCGTGGATGACGAGGTAGCGCCGGCCGTCGGCACCGACATGCACGATGTTGCGCTCGATGGCGATGCCGCCGAATTGCACGCCGCAATAGTCGCGCAGCGCCTCGTCGTGATTGCCGGGGATGAGCACGAGCTCGGTGCCCTTGCGCCCCTTGCGCAGGATCTTCTGCAGCACGTCGTTGTGGGATTGCGGCCAGTAGATGCCGCGCCTGATGCGCCAGAAGTCGACGATGTCGCCGATCAGGTAGATGCAGTCGGCGTCGTGGCAGCGGAGAAAATCGAGGAAGGCTTCCGCCTGGCAGGCCTTGGTGCCCAAATGCAGATCCGAGACGAAAAGTGCGCGGTAGCGCCTCATCCCAGGCTCATGCTGCACGTCATCATCCTGCGTTTTCAACACGATGAAGCGGGACTTAAAGTGATTTTGTTTCAGCCTTGTGACATGGACGGACTCGGTGGTTAACAGCGACAACGCGAGCGGCGGCGACCTCAACAAGCGGCTTCACGAGGCGCTCGGCTCGCGCGTCGTCGAGGCACGATCGCTTCCGGTCGGCTTCGGGCTCACCGGAGTTGAGGTCACCCTCGCCGACGGGCGGCATCTTGCGGTCAAGGCCCGGATGCGCGGCACGCATGCAAGGATCGGGCTCGAGATCGAAGCCTTCATGCTCGGCGAGCTCGGAAGGCTGTCAGAGCTCCCCGTGCCCGGCGTGCACTATTCGGACTGCGATCTGCTCGTCATGGATTTCATCGCCAATGACGGCGGCAGCATCACGCCGAGGGTAGAGCGGCACGCGGCCGAGCTGATCGCGAGCCTCCACGCCACGCCTCGCGAGCGATTCGGTTATGACCGCGATACGCTGATCGGGCCCCTCCTACAGCCCAATCCGCAGGCGCCGCTCTGGGTGCCGTTCTTCCGCGACCACCGGCTGCTCTACATGGCGCGGGAAGCATGTCGCGAGGGCGCCCTCCCCGCCGAGCTGCTGGCGCGCATCGAGCGACTGGCAGAGCGGATCGAGGACTATCTGATCGAGCCGCGCTTCCCGAGCCTGCTGCATGGCGATCTCTGGACCGGGAACGTGCTGGTGCGCGGGGGCCGCATCGCCGGCTTCGTCGACCCGGCCATCTATTTCGGCAGCCCTGAGATCGAGCTTGCCTTCACCACGATGTTCGGGACGTTCGGAGCGGCCTTCTTCGAGACTTATGAGAGCCTGCTACCACTCGAGCCCGGCTTCCACGAGATCAGGGCCGGCCTCTACAATCTCTATCCGAGCCTGGTTCATGTGAGGCTGTTCGGGTCGGGCTATCTGCCGGCGATCGACCGCGCTTTGGCGCGGCTTGGGCTATAAGCCCTTGGGGCAAAAAAGAACCGGCCCGGATGGACCGGGCCGGTCTTCCCTGCGAAACGAGCCTATCGCCAAAGGCATGGCCTTAATAGCGGGCTGGCTCGCCCCCCCATTCTTGTTCCCTGAGCCGTAAGTCCGGAAGTGTCAGATCCCTCGTGATGCTCTGTCGTCCGTCAGGTAACTAGGCCCCCCAGCCGCGTCCCCCGTTGGGTAACTAGGCCCCCCAGCCCCGTCCCCCACTTGATGAGCAAAGCTAGCCTAGCGCCGTGACGTGCTTCAACCTTGCGCAAGGGGTGGCACGCAATTCGGACGGCGACTGTTGCGCAAATGCAAATGAGCGCTGGGGCGACACCGGCAAATCCCCGCGAAGCAGAAAATTTATTATTGAAAATCAGCTCTCTATCGACTCACGATGAGAAGTTGTGGAGGCACAACTCGGCGCTGCCGCTTGCCCATCCCAAGGGCATTTCCGGGCACATTATGGCGAAAACATTGCTGGGGTCTGTTGCAGTTCGGCAACGGCCCGGCGAACGAGCCACAGCACCGGCTGAGTGGCTGGAGAATCACGACAAAACAGGGGAGATGTCGGCGCGCGGGCGGGCTCTTCGCCCAACGACGCGGCGTCAGCGATGCAGCGAGACGCTCGCAGCCTGGTGATAGGCGCCGGTCTTGGGATCGAGCTGCACGATATTGATCGAGTGGCTCGAGCCCGACACGTTGATGCTCATGCGGCCGGAGAACTTGGCACCATTGATGATCGCATGCACCGTGTTGCCGGCCGCCGTGCCGCTCACGCTCCCCGACGCATCGTAGGTGGTCTCGCTCCACGAGCCGGAGATCTTGCCGCCGGCATAATTGAGCTTGGAGCTGGTGTTGAATTTGTAGTCGGTCCCGGCGCAGCGCATGTTCTGGGAGACGGCGCTGCCCTCCACGCTGTAAGTGACCTTGCAGCTGACCTTCTCGGGCGCACCCTTGCCCGGCGCGACCGTGCCGCCGCCGCTCCAATAGCCTTTCAGGAGATCGAACGGGTTGCCGGTGCCCTTGGGCGCAGCGGTCTTGGTCGCCGACCAAGCCGGCAACGACACGAGCGCCACGAGCAAGAGCGCGAAGACCGGCGTAACCTTACCGACCCACTTCGGAAGCAAGCGAGCTGCCATGGAAGCCTATCCCTCTCGAGTTTGATCGCTGAGATTCAGCCCTGGCGGAAAACCAGGTGCAAGGCGCCGTTGCCGCCCCCCGCGCCGGCGTGCATCATGCAAAAAAATCGAGCCAGGGGAAAGAACGATGAAGCTGTTGCGTTATGGCCAAACCGGGCAGGAAAAACCAGCAATTCTTGGCGCTGACGGCCGAATCCGCGACCTCTCGGCGGTGATCGGCGACCTCTCCGGCGAGGCGCTCGGGCGCGAAAGCCTGAGTCGGATCAAGGCGCTCGACCTCGCCGCTCTTCCCCTCGTTGAAGGCAGCCCGCGCATCGGCGCGCCGGTCGGCGTCGTGCCCAAGTTTTTCGGCATCGGCCTCAACTATCGCGATCACGCGGCGGAGACCGGCCAGCCAATTCCCGAGGTGCCGATCGTGTTCGCCAAGGCGAGCTCCTGCGTATCGGGGCCTTACGATCCCATCCTCCAGCCCAAAGGCTTCGATCGCATCGACTTCGAGGTCGAGCTCGCGGTCGTGATCGGCACGCGGGCGAAGAATGTCTCAGAGGCCGACGCGCTCGACCATGTCGCCGGCTACTGCATCTGCGACGATGTCTCGGAGCGGAGCTTGCAGAAGGGCGGACCCGGCGAATGGATCAAGGCCAAGAGCTACGACTCGTTCGGCCCGCTCGGGCCCTGGCTCGTCACCACCGACGAGATCCCCGACCCACAAGTGCTCGACCTCACGCTCGATCTGAACGGCGCGCGCATGCAGACCGGCAACAGCTCGACCATGATTTTCACCGTGCGGCAGCTCGTGAGCTATATCAGCAGATATATGAGCCTGGTGCCGGGCGACGTGATCACCACCGGCACGCCGCCGGGCGTCGGCATGGCGCGCAACCCGCGCGTATTCCTGAAGCCCGGCGATGAGCTCCGTCTCGCCGTCTCGGGCCTCGGCGAGCAGCGGCTGAAGGTCGTCGCCGAGGAGCTAGTTCCGAGGCCACCATTTGTGGAAATGGTGGACCGGGCCCCTGCCCGTGCCGATGTGAAGCTCACCAGCTGCGGCGATCGCGGCGGTGACATAGGCCTTGGCGGTTGTCACCGCCTCGCGCAGCGACGCGCCTTTGGCAAGCTCGGCTGCCGTCGCCGAGGAGAGCGTGCAGCCAGTGCCGTGGTCGTGCTTGGTGTTCACGCGCAGGGCTTCGAGCCGCAATTCGCCCTCGCTGTCGAGCAGGAGATCGGTCGCGGTCTTACCCTTGGCGTGGCCGCCTTTGATGAGCACGGCCTTGGCGCCCAGCGCCATCAGCTCCTTTCGCCTGCGCCCGCATCTCGCTTTCAGTGGCCGCTTCTGAGGTCCCAAGGAGTTGCGCGGCCTCGGGCAGATTGGGGGTAATCACGACGGCGCGCGGCATGAGCAGGCTCTTGAGCGTGGCAATGGCATCCTTGTCGAGCAGGACGTCGCCGCTCGCCGCCACCATGACGGGATCGAGCACGACAGGGATGCCGGGAAAGTCGTTCAGGCCTTCGGCGACGGCCGCGATGACGCCGCTCGTCGCCAGCATGCCGATCTTGATGGCGCCGACCTTGAGATCGCGCGCAACGGCCTTCATCTGCGCGAGCACGAAATCCGGCGGCACGACATGGACGCCTTCGACGCCCCGCGTGTTCTGGGCGGTCAGCGCGGTGAGCGCGCTTGCGCCATGAACGCCGAGCGCGGCGAAGGTCTTGAGATCGGCCTGGATGCCGGCGCCGCCGGCCGAATCGGAGCCGGCGACGGTGAGAGCGATTGCCGTCATGGCGTGACTATCGGCCGATCTCGCGTCAGGCGAAAGCGCCCAATCAGCCGATGCTCGCAAGGCCCGGGAACAGCTCGAGCATCCAGCTTGAGATCAGGGTCATGGAGTTGGTGAGGAACAGAATTCCAGTCAGCACGAGGAAGCCGCCCAGCAGTTTCTCGACAGTAGCGAGGTGCTTCCTGAAGCGCTGCATGGTGCTCATGAACGGCTTGATGGCGATCGCGGCGGCGATGAACGGGATGCCGAGGCCGAGCGAATAGACGAATAGCAGGCCGACGCCTTGGCGCACCGAGTCCTCGCCCGCCGCCATGGCGAGGATCGCCGCGAGCACCGGCCCGATGCACGGCGTCCAGCCGAAGGCGAAGGCAAGACCGATGACATAGGCCCCGATCAGCCCGGCGGGGCGTGCGTCGGCGTGATAGCGCGCCTCGCGGTGAAGCATGGGGATGTGGAAGACGCCGAGGAAATGCAGCCCGGCGATGATGATCACGACGCCCGCGATCTTGCCGAGCAGCGGCAGGTTGTCGACCACAAGCTGGCCGGCGGCGGTGGCCGTGGCGCCCAGAATCACGAACACGGTGGTGAAGCCGAGCACGAAAGCGACCGATGACATGATCACGGTCTTGTAGACATGGGCGGGCGTCTCGTCCTCGCCGGTCAGCTGGTCGAAGGTGGTGCCGCCGAGGAAGCAGAGATAAGGCGGGACGAGCGGCAGCACGCAGGGGCTGAGGAAGCTCAGAAACCCCGCGAGCAGCGCGCCGAAATAGGTGACGTTCAACTTCAGCCTCTCATGTCATTGCCGGCGCCAAGCGGCGGCAATCCAGTAAACACAACCGCTTCAATAGGCTACTGGATTGCCCGGTCAAGCCGGGCAATGACAAGTCACGTTAGCGTCAGGTCTTGAAATCAAGCGGCGGTGGCGCGGGCGCGCAGTGCCGCGGCCCTGATGGCGGCGATGTTGTCCTGGTAGGCGCCGCCCTTGAACACGCCGGACCCGGCAACGATGGCATTCGCCCCCGCCTCGACCACGAGCGGCGCCGTCTCGGCATTGATGCCGCCATCGACCTCGAGGTGGATCGGCCGCGCGCCGATCGCCTTGCGGATCGCCCTGATCTTGTCGAGCTGGCTCGGGATGAAGGCCTGGCCGCCGAAGCCTGGGTTCACGGTCATCACCAGCACGAGGTCGACCTTGTCGAGCACGTAGTCGATCGCGCTCTCGGGCGTCGACGGGGTGATGCTGACGCCGGCCTTCTTGCCGAGGCTCCTGATCAGCTGGAGCGAGCGGTCGAGATGGGGGCCGGCTTCCGCGTGCACGGTGATGATGTCGGAGCCCGCCTTGGCGAACGCCTCGATGAAGGGATCGCACGGCGCGATCATCAGATGCACGTCGAACAGCTTCTTGGAATGCGGACGAAGCGCCTTCACCACGTCGGGGCCGATGGTGATGTTCGGGACGAAATGGCCGTCCATCACGTCGACATGGATCCAGTCGCAGCCGGCCTGGTCGATGGCGCGCACCTCCTCGCCGAGCCGCGCGAAATCGGCCGAGAGGATCGACGGGGCAATGATGATGTCGCGGGCCATGAGCCTCAAACCCGTTGTCATTGCCCGGCTTGACCGGGCAATCCAGCAGCCCCTGCGTTAGCAGATAACTCTCGCTAGATGATTACTGGATTCCCGCCTTCGCGGGAATGACAAGCGTAGAGAATCCTCAAGAAGCGGTCCGGGCGCCGCTCCGGGCGAGGGCCACGACCCCGGGCAGAGCCGCCCCGCCAAGCCATTCGAGGAACGCGCCTCCCGCGGTCGAGACATAGGTGAGGTCATCGGCAGCATCGACGATGTTGAGAGCCCGCACCGTGTCGCCGCCGCCGGCAACGCTGACGAGCTTGCCCTCCCGCGTCAGCCTCGCCACCTCGCGGGCGAGCGCAAAGGTGCCCTCGCCGAATGGCGCGGTCTCGAAGGCGCCGAGCGGGCCATTCCACAGCACAGTCTTGACCTGGCTCAGGCGCCGCTTCAGGTCGGCGATGCTGTTAGGTCCGAAATCGAGGATCATGGCATCGGCGGGGACCGCCCCCACGGGGGAGATCTGCCAGTCCACACCCGGCTTGAACGCCTTGGCCACCACCACGTCAGACGGCAGCACGATCTCGCAGCCGGCCTTCCGGGCGCGCACCATGATGTCCTTGGCGGTGCCAATGAACTCGGGCTCGACCAGAGACGCGCCGGTGTCGATGCCGTTCGCGGCGAGGAAGGTGTTGGCCATGCCGCCGCCGACCGCGAGCTGGTCCATGCGCGCGACGAGATGGGTCAGCACCTCGATCTTGGTCGAGACCTTGGCGCCGCCGACAATGGCCATGACCGGTCGCGCCGGGTTGTCGAGCGCGCGGCGAAGCGCGTCGATCTCGGCCATCAGCGACAGCCCGGCATAGGACGGCAGCAGGTTCGCGATTCCCTCGATCGAGGCATGCGCCCGGTGCGCCGCCGAGAACGCGTCGTCGACATAGAGGTCGCCGAGTGCGGCAAGCCCCTTGGCGAAGGCGGGATCGTTGCTCTCCTCGCCCTTGTGGTAGCGCACGTTCTCGAGCACGGCGACCTCGCCGGGCTTGAGCGCTGCAACGGCAGCCATAGCCTCGTCGCCGACGCAATCGCCGACGAAGCTGATGGCGGTGCCCGGCATCAGCTCCTTCATCTTAGCGGCGACGGGAAGAAGCGAGGTGTCAGGCGTCGCCACGCCCTTCGGCCGGCCAAGATGCGACAGCACCACGACCTTGGCGCCCCGCCCCACCAGATTGCGGATGGTGGGCAGCACGCGCTCGAGCCGCGTCGCATCGGCGACCACGCCGTTCTCGATCGGCACGTTGAAATCGACGCGGATCAGCACGCGCTTGCCGGCCACGTCGGCGCCTTCGACCGACCTCACGCCCGACAGATCGCCAACCCCGCCAGCCGGCGGGGAGGGCTCCGTCATATCAGCCGCCCCATGGCGACCGCGGTGTCGCTCATGCGGTTGGAGAAGCCCCATTCGTTGTCGTACCAGGACACGACGCGGCAGAACGTGCCGTCGACCACGTGCGTGCCGTTCAGGTCGAAGATCGAGCTCAACGGATCGTGGTTGAAGTCGGTCGAGACGAGCGGCTTTGAGTTCACGCCGAGAATGCCCTTGAGCGGCCCGTTGGCGGCCTTGACCATGGCGTCGTTGATCTCCTCGGCGGTGGTCGCTCGCGCCGCCTGGAAGGTCAGGTCGATCATGCTGACATTCGGCACCGGCACGCGGATCGAGGCGCCGTCGAGCTTGCCCTTGAGCTCGGGCAGCACGAGGCCGACGGCCTTGGCCGCGCCGGTCGAGGTCGGGATCAGGTTCACGGCGCTGGCGCGGGCGCGATACGGATCTTTGTGCAGCGTATCGACCGTCCGCTGGTCGCCGGTATAGGCGTGGATCGTGGTCATGTAGCCGTGCTTGATGCCGACCGCCTCGTTCAGCACCTGGGCGACGGGCGCGAGGCAGTTGGTGGTGCAGGACGCGTTGGAGACGACGTGATGCGCTTGGGTGAGCTTGTCGTCGTTGACGCCGAACACCACGGTCAGGTCGGCGTCGGTGCAGGGTGCCGAGACCAGCACGCGCTTCGCGCCGGCGGCCAGGTGCTTGGCGGCGCCTTCGCGGTCGGTGAAGCGGCCGGTGCATTCCATGACGATGTCGACGCCGAGGTCGCGCCAGGGAAGCTTCTCGGGCGTGGCCTCAGACAGCACGGCGACGTCATGGCCGTTGGTCTTGAGGTGGCCGTTGGCGACATCGATCTTGCCGCGAAAGCGCCCGTGCACGCTGTCGAATTCGAGCAGATGGGCGTTCATCTCGGCCGAGCCGAGGTCGTTGATCGCCACGAAGTCGAGATCCTCACGGCCTGATTCCAGATAGGCCCTGAACGTGAGCCTGCCGATCCGGCCAAATCCATTGATGGCGACGCGCTTGTTAGCCATGTCAGTCCCTTATGTCTTCCTTCCAATTACGTCCTTGGCGGCCGACGCCACGGCCTCTGCCGTGATGCCGAAATGCTTATATAGGTGCTGCGCCGGGCCAGAAGCACCGAATCCGTGCATGCCGACGAACGCGCCCCCTGCCCCGAGCCATCTCTCCCAGCCGAACTCGACCGCCGCCTCGACGGCGACGCGTGGAGCCTGGCCCAAGACCTGGTCGCGATAGTCTTCCGGCTGCGCCGCGAACAGCTCCCAGCACGGCATCGACACGACCGCCGCCTTGATCCCGTCCTTGGCGAGCGTCTTGGCCGCCTCGACGGCAAGCATCAGCTCGGAGCCGGTGCCGATCAGCGTCACGTCACGCTCGCCTTCAGCCTCGATCAGCACATAGCCGCCCTTGACTGACAGGTTCTCCTTGCTGTCCGCGTTGCGAAGCAGCGGCAGGCCCTGGCGGGTCAACGCGAGGATCGACGGCGTGCTCTTCGCGAGCAACGCGATCTCCCAGCACTCGGCGCATTCGATCGAGTCGGCCGGGCGCATCACATAGACGTTGGGAATGGCGCGCAGCGCCGCCAGCTGCTCGACCGGCTGGTGGGTGGGACCGTCTTCGCCGAGCCCGATCGAGTCATGCGTCATGACGTAGATCACCCGCTGCCCCATCAGCGCCGAGAGCCTGATCGAGGGGCGGCAATAATCGGAGAACACCAGGAAGGTGCCACCGTAGGGTACGATGCCGCCATGCAGCGCGAGCCCGTTCATGGCCGCCGCCATGCCATGCTCGCGCACGCCGTAATGGATGTAATTGCCGGCGAAGTCGCCCGGCTTGACCAGGCTGTGCAGCTTGGTGAGCGTGCCGTTCGAGCCGGTGAGATCGGCGGAGCCGCCGACCAGGCCCGGCACGACCGGGACCAGGGCCTCGAGCACTTTCTGCGAGGACTGGCGCGTGGCGAGCTTGGCCGCGTCCTTGGCGAAGCTTGCTTTGGCGTTCGCGACCGCATCCTCGATCTTGGTCTTTACGGCCGCGTCGATCGGGTCGGTCAGCCGGCACGCGCCGAAGCATCGAGGCGGCTCGCGGCTTGCGACCACAAGCCTCGTAGGCCGGCGCGATGGCTCGCGCCCGCCTCGCGCCAAGCTTTGAGGATCCGCTTCGGCACCTCGAACGGGGCGTGGCGCCAATTGAGGCGCTCGCGCGCGCCCATGATCTCCTCATCGCCGAGCGGAGAGCCGTGGGTGGCGGCGGTGCCGGCCTTGCTCGGCGCGCCAAAGCCGATGACGGTACGGCAGGCGATCAGCGACGGCCGGTCGGTGACAGACTTCGCATTCTCGATGGCGAGAGCGACCGCTTCGGCGTCATGACCGTCGACGCGGGCGGTATGCCAGTTCGACGCCCTGAAGCGCTCGAGCTGATCGTCGGAGACCGAGAGACTGGTCGGGCCGTCGATCGAAATCTGGTTGTCGTCGAACAGGACGATCAGCCGGCCGAGCTTGAGATGCCCGGCAAGCGAGATCGCCTCCTGGCTGATGCCCTCCATCAGGCAGCCGTCGCCGGCCAGGCAATAGGTGAAATGATCGACCAGGCCATCCCCGTAGCGGCGATTGAGCAGCCGCTCGGCGAGCGCCATACCGACCGCGTTCCCGAGCCCCTGGCCAAGCGGCCCGGTGGTGGTCTCGATGCCTGGCGCATGGCCGTATTCCGGGTGGCCCGCGGTGCGCGAGCCGAGCTGGCGGAAGGCCTTGAGCTGCTCGATATCCATGCCGGGATAGCCGGTCAGATAGAGCAGCGCGTAGAGCAGCATCGAGCCGTGTCCAGCCGACAGCACGAAGCGATCGCGGTCGGGCCATTCGGGATGCTCGGCGTCGAATTTCAGGAAGCGGGTGAACAGCACCGTGGCGACGTCGGCCATGCCCATGGGCATGCCGGGATGGCCGGAATCGGCCTTCTGCACGGCGTCCATGGCGAGAGCGCGGATGGCGTTGGCCATTTCGGCGTGGGTCGCCTCGGCTGAAATCTGGTCCTGCATCGGGTTTTTTTCGGACTGCTCTTCGCGAATGCGCGCAATGCTTACTAGCAACGCGGGATTTTCACCAGTGTGGAGAAACGCGAGGGATCAATAGGCCCGGGCGCCCATCGCCGCCTTGACCGCGTGGTAGCCGACCAGAAGCTGGCTCAACGTCAGCGGGTGGCTCTTGCGGGCGCCGTTGGCGACGTCGATCTGGCCGACCTGGTCGCGCAGATGCCCCGCCTCGGGAATCAAGTTCCACAGCAGATCCTCGATCCGCTCGGCCCTCTGGTCGGAGATGCTGCCGTTGATCTCGAGCACGTCGACCGGCTTGCCGTCACGGTCGCGGGCGAGCTCAAGATGCAGCCCCGCGTTGCTCGACCCGTCGAACAGAGGGGTAAAGTCGGGATGGGGCAGAGTCGGGCGCAGGATATGGCGCACGTCGAGCTGAGTATCGGAGCCGTTGGCGCCGCGCGGCTTCTGGAAGCGGATGACGATGTCGGCAAAGGTGCGCTGAGGATGGATATAGGCCTGGCTCGGCGACTCGCGCCGCTCGATCTGCGCCATCACTTCTTTCAGGGTATAGCCGCGCTTGGTGGTGTCGCGGTGGATCTTCCACTTCACCCTGAGCTCCTCCTCGGGATCGAGGTAGATCTTCACGTCGTAGCAGTCGCGCATGGCGCGCGTGGCGTAGCCGAGCAGGCCCTCGGCGATGACGAAGTCCTTGGGCCGGACATATTCCGGGGATTCGAGCGTGCCTTGCGCATGATCGTAGACCGGCTTCAGGATCGGCTCGCCGCTCCGCAACAGCCGCAAATGCTGCTCAAGCACATCGACATAGTTCGACCGCGGGTCGAGCGCCGACAGCCCGGCTGAGGCGCGCTGCGAGCGGCTGTAGCGGTGGTAATCGTCGGTGCAGATCACCGTGCAGTGCTCGGCGCCAAGAATCTGGGCGACGCCAGCCGACAGCGTCGTCTTGCCCGACGCTGAATCGCCGACGATGCCGAGGATGACCGGGTGATCAACCCGTTTCGACATGGATTGCTCCAGACATGTTTCCTCTCCTCCTCGCCGGCTTTTACGCCACGTCGCGCGAGGCGACGTTCGCAAGCCGGTCGTTCGGAATGTAGCTGGTCAAGATCTGCCTCTCGCCAGTCGATCCCGTTATCATCATGGTCTGCACTTTATAATGCGACCTCGATCGTTCCACACCTTCGAGCATCAGGCCAGTGGTGATCCCGGTCGCGCAGAAAAATACATTGTCGGAGGCGATGATCTCGTCGCGGTCGTACCATTTGACGGTATCGATCCCGGCCTCCTTGACCGCCCTCGCCTCGGTATGCAGCTGAGGATCGAGCCGGCCCAGAAACTCGCCGCCGATCGCCCTGATGGCGCATGCGGACATAACGCCTTCGGGCGTGCCGCCTGTTCCCATCAAAGCGTCAATGCCCGAGCCCGGGATGGCGGCCATCAGCGCGCCGGCCACATCGCCCGCCGGATAGAGCGCGACACGGGCGCCGGCGCCGATGATCGCGTTCACAAGCTCGCGGTGGCGCGGCTTCTCGAGCACGAACACGGTGAGCTCGGAGATGTCCTTGCCGAGCGCCTCGGCCAGCGTCGCGAGCTTCTTCTGCGGCGGCCAGCGCGGATCGACCTTGCCGCGCGCCGGCGCTGAAGCCACGAACTTCTCCATGTAGAACGCTGGCCCGGGATTCATCATGGCGCCGCGCGGGGCGACGGCGAGCACGGCGAGCGCGTTGGTGAGCCCGCGCACGAGGTAGCTCGTCCCCTCGACCGGATCGACGGCGATGTCGGCCTTGAAGGACGATATGGGCCGGCCGAGCCGCTCGCCGCGCTGGGGCTGCGGCGCCTCGCCCTTGGTCGCCTCGCCGATGACCACCACGGCGTCGATGTCGATCTCGGCCAAAGCGCTGCGCATGGCATCGAGCGCCGCACGGCCGCCATCGCCGCCGTCGCCACGCCCGATCCAATTGAACGCGGCGCAGGCCGCCCGCTCGGTGACGCGGCGGAGCGAAAAGACGAGCGCCGGATTGACCGCACCCGCATTCTCCATGACGGCTCCTCACACCCGTCCCGGCTTGGGACGGCCAGGGTCGTGCGCCTCGCGTGGAACGGCAAGGCCAGGCAAGCTGCACTCTATCTTATGGGTGTTCGGCAATCCAACTGGCAAGAATGCGCGAGGGATGGTCAACCGCGCCGGAGCCGCGGATCGAGCGCATCGCGCAACGCGTCGCCCAGCACATTGACCGAGATCAGAACGGCGATCAGCACCAGCCCCGGCAGCACGGTCACCCACCAGGCCCCGGCGAAGATCAGGTCGTAGCCCGAGCGGATCAGAGTGCCGAGCGAGGGCTTGGTCACGGGCATGCCGAGCCCGAGGAAGGAGAGCGCGGCCTCTGCCATGATCGCGCCGGCGATCTGGGTGGTGGCGATCACGATGAGCGGCGACATAATATTGGGCAGGATGTGCCGCCAGACGATGCCGGGGCCGCTCCCGCCGAGCGCCCTCCCCGCCCGCACATAGTCCTTGGCCGCCTCGACCTGGGTGGCGGCGCGCGCGGTGCGGGCGAAATAGGGCCATTCGGCAAGGCCGATGACCACGACCAGCAGCGGCACGGCATAGCGGCTCAAGGCATCGCCGCCGAGCCCGGCGCGGAACAGCGCAAGCGCGATGATCGCCATCATCAAGGTCGAGAGCGAGAGCTGGATGTCGGCCAGGCGGGTGACGATCGTGTCGGCGATGCCTCCCCGGTAGCCCGCGAGCAGCCCGAGGGGCACGCCGATCATGGCCTGGATGGCGACGGCGAGCACGCCGACGGTGAGCGAGATGCGCGTGCCGTACAGAATAGCGCTCAGGAGATCGCGACCTTGCGCGTCGGTACCGAGCAGAAAGCGCGGATCGCTGCCCTCGCGCCACCACGGCGGAAGCTCGGCGTCGAGCACGTCGAGGCTTGCCAGGTCGAACGGATCATGCGGCGCGATGAGCGGCGCGAGCAGAGCGGCCGAGGCGATCAGCGCGAGCAGAAGTGCCGCGACCATCGCGCCGGGATGTGCGGCGGCAAGGCTGCGCCATCGGCTGGCCGCTTCGTGCACGGGGCTCGCAATCATCGCGAGCCTTCGAGGCTGATGCGGGGATCGAGCATGAGGCTCACGAGGTCGACCAGCGTGTTGACGATAACGAACAGGAGACCGACGGCGACGAGATAGGTGGTGATCAGCGGAATGTCGGCGCGGGTCACCGCCTCGAGGAACAGGAAGCCCATGCCCGGCCATTGGAACACCGTCTCGGTCAAGAGCGTGTAGGCGACCAGCGTGCCGATTTGCAGTCCGCCGATGGCGACCAAAGGGATCAGAGCGTTGCGGAGCGCGTGGCTGAGCCAGACCCGCGGCGGGGACGCGCCCTTGGCGCGGGCGGTGCGCACATAATCGTGGCCGAGCTCATCGAGCATGGCGCCGCGCACCAGCCTGACGAACAGCGGCAGCATGATCGATGACAGCGTGAGCGCGGGAAGAATGAGATGCTTGAGCCCATCGAGGGTGAGCAGCCCGGTCTCCCAAGGCCCAATCGAGATCGTGCTACCGCGGCCGAACGCGGGCAGCCAGCCGAGCCAGACCGAGAAGATGGTGATGAGCAGGATGCCGGTGAGGAAGACGGGGACCGAGATGCCGAGCACGCTAAGCCCGAGGATGAGCCTCGCCGGAATCGCGCGCGGGCGAACGGCGCAATAGATGCCGAGCGGGACCGCGAGCAGCAGCACGATCAGGCTCGCGCCGAGCACGAGCTCGAAACTTGCCGGGAAACTTGGCGAGCACCACGTCGAGCGTCGGGCGCTTGTAGATGGTCGAGGTGCCGAGATCGCCATGCAGCGCGCCGCCGAGATAGCGGGCGAGCTGCACCGGCCAGGGCGCGTCGAGGCCGAGCTGATGGCGCAGCGCCTCGCGCTGCTCTTGCGGCACCGCCTCGCCGACGATCTCGCGCAACGGGTCGCCGAGCGAGGCGCGCACGGCAAAGGCGATGACCAGGATCGCCAGCATGACGAGCATGGCCTCGGCGAGACGGCGCGCAATGAAGCCGAGCCCGGCAGCAATCCCTTTCATGGACGGATCATAGCGTCCCCCTCTCCCCAATGGGGAGAGGTCGGATCATTTCGGCTGGGCGAGAGCGTGGGCGATGCTCGCCAAGACAGCGGCCTGCCAAGGGACAAATAGCAGCATGATCAGATCGGCCAAGGCGGCGGGATAGAGCAGGAGCCCGAACAGCGCTCCCAGCGCGACAATCAGTCCCCAGGCTTGCGGGCGCCGGATCGCCTCGGCGGGAACCCCGGCGCCGAAGGCCGTGAGGCCAGCACCGATCGCGCCGCCAATCAGCCCCGCCAACACCCACCCAAGCATCTCCCGGCTTGCCTTGGCGCCCTGCACCGTGCCGAACAGCTCCGAGCCGACCAAAGCCTGCATCACATCGTTTGCCGTGTTCACGGCCGCGAGCCAGCCCATCAGCGTCAGAGCCATGGCCAGCAGGCATTTGGCGGGATCGCGCTTGGCCCACAGCCAGAGGATCAGCGCCACCCCTGCCCCGAAGGCGACGCCGGCATGGAGCGGGATGCCCTCGGCGTTGATGAGGAGCTCGGGATCCTCGAGCCGGAGGTCTGGCAAGGGCGAAGGCAGGCCCGAGATGAAGCCGGTCACGGCGCCGATCCCGGCGGCAATCGCGACGGCGCGCGGCCGAGGCGGCGGCCTCGGCACAATATCGGTTCGAAGGACGTCCCACTTCATGGCCGATAGCGGGCAAATCCGAACGTGCTTCCGCTCCCCCTCCCTCGTCCCCTGACGGGTGCCGTCAGCTATCGCCGACTATAGCTTGACCGGAGGAGCCTGACCAATGCGGAACGGCGGCCAAGCCGGCTAGCTCTTGGCTTGCTCGACCACGGATTTGAGCTTGGCCAGGCCCTCGTCGAGCTGGCCTTCGACCATGCCCTTGCCGTTGCTCACCAGGCACAGCGCCTTCTCGATGAAATTGTGATGCGCCTGCATGCCCCAGCTGACGGCGGTCTTGTCGCCGTCGGGCTTGAAGGTGAAGGACGAGGTCGAGGTGCCGACGAACGGCTCGGTGAAGTCGATCCTGAACTTGACGAGATCGTTCGGCTTGCTCTCGGTGATGGTCATCTTGCCGGCGCCGACCTCGTCGTTGCCGGCCCAACTCATTGTTGCGCCCTCGCCTGCATCAGGCCCTCCGAAGCCGACCTTGGCATTGGGATCGAGCTTCGCCCAAGGCGACCACGCATCCCATTTATGCAGATCGTTCACGTGCGGGAAGATGGCCTCGGGCGTGGCGGCGATGGTGATCGTCCGCTCGACGCTGAACTCCGACGGCTGCAGGGCGACGACGACCAGGAACGCGGCCACGATCAGGACGAGGGCGAGCAGGATCTTCTTCAGCATCTGAGCACTCCGCGGTTCGAATCAGAGGCCGAATCTACTCCATCACCAGATCGCCGAGATACGGCATCTCCTCGACGTTCACCACCGCGCCGATGTTCACGCCCTTGCGCGCCGCCCAGGAGAGATGCGGCCAGTGCAGCGGGATGAGTGCCCCGTCGTCGTAGAGGATGCGCTCGATCTTCTGCAACGTGTCGGCCCGTGCCTTGGGGTCGGTCATGGTCTGGGTCTCGAGCGTCAGCCTGTCGACCTCCGGATTTGAATAATTGCCGGCATTGTATTGGCCGTAGCCGGTCTTCTTGTCGGGGGTCATGGCCAGGAACTCGTAGAAATTCGCCGAGTCCTGCGTGTCGGACTGCCAGCCGAGCATCATGATGTCGGCGGCGCGCTCGTCGAAGCGCTGCCAATATTGCGCCTTCGGCATGGTCTGGAGGTCGACCTTGATGTTGATCTTGGCGAGCATGGCGGCCACGGCCTCGGCGATGCGGGCGTCCTCGACGTAGCGGTTGTTGGGGGCCATCATGGTCGCCGAGAAGCCGGACTCGTAGCCCGCCTGCTTCATCAAATCCTTCGCTTTGTCGAGATCGTAGCGGGGCGCGAGCGCGGGATCGTAGCCGGCATAGCTTGGCGGGCTGAGCTCCCCGGCCGGGGTGGCGAAGCCGCGCAGGATCTTCTGGGTGATGCCGTCGCGGTTGATGGCGTAGTTCATGGCGAGGCGCACTCGGGGGTCCTTGAACGCAGGGACGCGATCCTGATTGAGCTCGAAGGTCAGCACGCGCGTGCTCGGCATGGTGATCAGCGTGCAGCACGAGGCGTCCTTGACGCGGGCGAGATCGGTCGGCGGCACCGGCGAGATGAAATCGACGTCGCCCGCGAGCAGCGCCGCGACCCTGGTCGCGGATTCCTTGATCGGCGTGAACACGATCTCATCGACATTGCCGGGCGAGGCCTTGTCCCAATAGTCGGCGAAGCGCTTCATCGTGAGCCGCACACCTTGCTCGCGCTCGGTGACGATGAACGGCCCGGTGCCGCTCGCATGGGTCGAGGCGAACGAGGCGCCGTCCTTGACGATGGCGTCCTTGGGATGCCCGTGCTCGTCGGTGCCGCTGTAGAACGCGCGGTCCATGGGGAAGATGTAGGTGGCGAGGTTGAGCACCAGCGGATAAGGCCCCTTGGTGATCAGATCGACGGTCAGATCGTCGACCGCCTTGGCGCCGACGAACGGCTCGAACAGCGCCTTGAAGTCCGGGCTCTGTTTCAGGCGGTTCACCGTCCACACCACGTCCTCGGCGGTAAGCGTGCGGCCGGACTGGAACTTCACCTCCTCGCGCAAATGAAACCGCGTGGTGTGGTCGTCGATCGCCTCGTAGCTCTTGGCGAGACGCGGCTCGATGGTGAGGTCCTGCTTGAAGCGGATCAAGGGATCGAACAGGAGATGCGACATCTGCAGCGTCGCGCCGGACAGCTGCTCATGCGGATCGAGCGATGTCGGGTCGGAATCATAGGCCATGCGCAACGTCTTGGCCTCTGCCGGCGCGGCAACGGCGCTTGCGAGCAGGCCGAGCAACGCGAGGATGAGGGTGGGTCGCATGCGGGGGAGGAACGCGGTGCTCAGCGCTCAGTTCGGCTTGTTCAACTGATCGGCAATCTCCGGCGGCAGGCTGGGACCGCCTTGCCAGACACCGAAGCTGAATGCGGTGACGACCAGGATGAAGAGCGGGATGGCGATGAACACGGCCCCCATGAGGATTTGCTTCCCTCCGGCCGACAGGGTTTCAAGCGTGGCACAGGCGGGATCGGCGGGATTGTAACGCACCCCCACGGTCGAGCCCGCCGGATATTTCGCCAGCAGTTGCTGCGCCAGCTGCTCGCTGTTCCGCACGAGATCGCCGAAGCGGATTGTCGAGCACTCGTAGGCGGTGCCGGCGACTTTGTAGCTGTAGCGGATCATCGGCTCGTAAGAATAGGTCGTCGTGCGGGTCTTGCGATGTAGAGGGCGACGCTTCTCGACCTCCGACGCAAGCACGGTGCCGCCGGAGATCGGCCAGGTCTCGCTCGCGCGGGCATTCGCGCGGCTCCTGATCCCCGAATAGACCATGTAAGCCCCGACTGCGCCGAAGATCAGCAGCAGGATGCCGGCGATGATCAGGCCGGTCTGGCTTCCGGTCGTGCTGGGGACCGGCGATGCTGCCGCAGGTTGAAGCATGAACAGCGTCGCGGCGAGGGCGACGGCAAGGACGCCCCATGGGCAAATCTCGCGCGGGGCAATGCGTCTGGTCATGCGCGGGCCTCTCTTGCGGTTAGGCCCGATATGTCGCCCTAAAGGTGCGCGCCCGTCCACTCCCTTTGCTTGGTGTGACCGCGGTCTATACAGTCGCACGGTCGCCTGAGAGCGCTTAAGTCGAGGACGCCGTGAACGGGTTTTTTGTCACAGGCACTGACACCGATGTCGGCAAGACGCTCGTCTCGGCGTGGCTGCTGACCCATCTCGATGCGAGCTATTGGAAGCCGGTCCAGGCGGGGGCGCTGCCCGAGACCGACGCCGCGACCGTGCGGCGTTTTGCCGAGGTCGCGCCCGAGCGCATCCTGCCCGAGGCTCATGTGCTGCCCGAGCCGATCGCCCCGCACGAGGCGGCTCGCCGCGCCGGCATCGAGATCGTGATGGCGAAGCTCGTTCCGCCCTCAACCGACCGGCTCTTGGTGGTCGAGGGTGCAGGCGGGGTGCTGGTGCCGCTCACCGCCAAGGCCTATGTCATCGACCTTGCCACCGAGCTGCATCTTCCGGTCATTCTCGTCGCCCGCTCGACGCTTGGCACGATCAACCACACGCTGCTGTCGTTGGAGGCGATCCGCCGCCGCGGGCTCCCGCTTGCCGGCGTGGTGATCAACGGCCCCGAGACGCCGCATAACCGCGCGGCGATCGAGCGCTACGGCCAGGTCGAGGTGATCGCCGAAATCCCTTGGCTCGATACGGTGAACCGGTCCACGCTGCTCGCCATCCAGCCTGAGCTCGACCTGATGCAGCTCGCCAGATCATGAACGACGATCCTAGCCCCAAGACGCGCACCACGTTCGCGGACGATTTGCTCGCGCGGGACCGGCGTCATGTCTGGCACCCCTTCACCCAGCACGCGACCGAATGCGACCCGATCGTGCTGACCGGCGCCAGGGGCGCGTCCTTGTTCGACGCGAACGGCCGCGAGATCCTCGACCTCGTCGCGTCGTGGTGGACCTGCACCCACGGGCATGCGCATCCCAAGATCAACGCGGCCCTGGCCAAGCAGGCTGCGGAGTTCGAGCATGTGATGTTCGCGGGCTTCACCCATAGACCCGCCGTCGATCTCGCCACCAAGGTCGCAGCGCTGCTCCCCGGCGATCTCGGCCGCGTGTTCTTCTCGGACGACGGCTCGACCTCGGTCGAGGTCGCGCTCAAGATCGCCTATCAATATTGGATCAATGTCGGCGAGCCGCGACGGCGCGTGCTGGTCGGCTTCGACGGCGGCTACCACGGCGACACGCTCGGCGCCATGTCGCTCGGGCGCGGCTCGCAGATGTTCAGCCCGTTCCGCGACCTGATGTGCAAGGTCTATGTGCTGCCCTACCCGTCGACCTTCGAGGGCGACGACGCGGCGGACGAGCGCGAGGCCGGCGCGCTGTCGGCCTTCGAGGCGCTGCTGTCGGATCGCGGCCAGACCATCGCCGCGCTGATCGTCGAGCCTCTGCTGCAAGGCGCCGGCGGCATGCGGCTCTGCCGGCCGGGCTTCCTGCAACGCCTGACCGCGCTCGCGCGCAAGGCCGGCGTGCTCATCATCTTCGATGAGGTGGCGACCGGCTTCGGCCGCACCGGCACGCTGTTCGCCATGGAGCAGGCCCAAGTCGTGCCGGATCTCGTTTGCCTGTCGAAGGGGCTGACCGCAGGTTATATGCCGCTCGCGCTTACGGTGGCGCGCGAGGCGGTGTTCGAGGCGTTCCTGGGCGACAGCTTCGACCGCGCGCTCCCGCACGGCCATTCCTTCACCGCGAACCCGCTCGCCTGCGCGGTCGGCCTCGCCTCACTCGCTTTGTTCGAGGAGGAGAAGACGCTTGAGCGCATCGGGCGCATCAACCGCCGCCACCGGGCGCTGCTGACCGAGCTTGCGGCGCGCGAGGACGTGACGCGGCCGCGGCTGATCGGCTCGATCGTCGCCTTCGACGTCAAGGCTGCCGGCGGCTATCAATCGGCGCAGAGCCGGGCATTGCGCGATTGGTATCTCGCTCACGGCCTGAATATCAGGCCGCTCGGCTCCACGCTCTATTTGATGCCGCCTTATTGCATCACCGACGATGAGCTGACCCGCGCCTATGCCGGACTGATCGAAGGTCTCGACACGCTCGCCGTCTAGGCTGTGCCCAGCCGACCGTAGACGATATGCCAGGTGATACGGCCACCTCGCGCATCGGCGGCGCGGATGGTGCGGCGAAGCGCGCCGGGCGACAGCGGCCGGTAGCCGTCGCGCGGCGTGAGCCCGCCGACCGATTTCATGCGGCGAAGGAAGGCGAGTGCGTCCGTATCGGGTGTGAGCCGCTCCTCGGCGACGATGCCAGGCAGAGTTCTGGATGGCCGCAAGTCCGCTCGGCAACCCGTCCTCCGCCAATACTGCACGCCACTCGGCGAAGCTCTCCGGCCCGAGCGCCCCGTAGAGCAGGATGCCTGACGGCGCGAGCAGCCGCCGGAGCCGGTCGAGACTTGCCGCCTGATCGGCAAGCCAATGCAGCGTCATGCTCATGGCAATGACATCGTAAGGCCCCTGCCCGCCCGGGCGGCTCGCGTCCATCACCTCGAAGCCGATTTGCGGGGCGCGCGCGCCGGCGAGGTTGCGCCGGCACTCCGACAGCATCGCCGGCGCAGCGTCGGTCAGCACGAAGCTGCCGTCGGGATAGCGCTCGACCAGATGGCGGCTGAACAGCCCGGTGCCGCAGCCAAGCTCGAGCACGCGCGGGCGCGCGACATCGGGCAGAAATCCCGCGAGCCGCGCGGCGATGGCGCGCTGCATTCCGGCATGCAGCTCATAGCTTGCCGCCCGCGCGCCGAAGCTCGCCGCGACCGTGGCGCTATGACGGGAGAGTATCGGCGAATTCAAGGACATGGCGCGCGCACCATTCGGCATGCTTCAATGGTAGAACATGGCCGCCGTCGGGCGACCAGATGATGTTTTCCCCCCAAATCGCCGCGCTCATCGCCGGCGGCACGATGGCATCGTCGCGCGAGGCGAGCCCCAGTACAGGGCAGGTCAGAGCCGCCCTGGCTTGGCGCGCGTCCCACTGCCTCAGCCAGTCGAGCCCCTCGTTGAGCCTGGCCACGTTCAGCGCCTCGGGCCAGGCAAAGCCTGAGGCGCCGCAGGACCGCCAGAACGCTTGCAGGGTGCCGCCGGGCTCGCGCTCCAGACCGCGCTTAAGCGCCGCGAGGCGCGACGGCGCCACATGGCAAGCGAAGCAGTCGAAGCCCTGCACGCTGACCAGAGCCTTGAACCGGGACTGGCCGCGCTCGAGCAGCCACAATAGCCCGAGCGAATGGCCGACGGCGATGGCGTCGGCAGGCCAGTCGCTCGCGCCCTTGGGGCCTCCCGAGACGAAGCCGAGATCGACCAGCGTGACCTCGGCGCCCCTGAGATGGGAGACGAAGTCGGCAAAGATGCCGGCGTGGAAGCCCCAACCATGGACGAGGACGAAACGCATGGATCACAGAGAACGCGCGGGAGCGTGCAGTTTAGCGTGGGTTTGGTCCGCCGGCTCGCCAAGCGCTTCGAGCAGAAGGTGAATGTCGCTCTCAAGCTGCGCCCTGGTGAAGGCGAGCCGCACCCTGGCCGTCCCGGCCGGGACGGTCGGCGGCCTGATCGCGGTTGCCCAGTAGCCGCGTTCGCGCAGCCGCTCGCTAAGCGCGATCGCCGCTTCCGGCGCTCCGGCGATCAGCGGCACGATGTGGGTGGCGGACGCCCCGGTATCGTAGCCTAGCGCCCGTGCGCCTGTGCGAAACCGGCCGGCGAGCCTCGCCACGTAGGTGCGGTCCTCATCCATGGCGGGGATCAGGTCGAGCGCGGCGTCGATGGCGCCCAGCACCTGCGGCGGGAGAGCGGTCGAATAGATCAACCCGCCGCAACGATTGATCAGATAGTCGCGGAGCGTGGCCGAGCAGGCGACATAGGCGCCGAAGCTGCCGAGCGCCTTGGAGAAGGTGCCGATGACGATGTCGGCGCCACTGGAAAGTCCACAACCACCCTCCCCCAAAATACCGGTCGCATGCGCGTCGTCGACGATCAGGCAGGCATCGTGGGAACGGGCAAGCCGCGCGATGTCATCGAGCGGGGCCATATCGCCGTCCATCGAGAACACGCTCTCGGTCAGGATGAATCGCGGCCTTCTATCGCCTTGATGCTGAGTCAGAAGTTCGCCGAGATGGACGGCGTCGCCGTGCCGGTACCGAATCTCGCGCACGCCGGCAGCCTTGCAGCCGAAATGCATGCTCGCATGGTTGAGACGATCGGCGAACACCAGCGGCTCGGCGCCGAGCACGGCCTTGTCGAAGAGCGCGGCGAGCACCGCGGCATTGGCCTGGAAGCCGGAGGCCATGACGAGCGCAGCCGGCTTGCCCTTGAGCTTAGCGACCTTCGGCTCGAGACCGGCGAACGGCTCCAGATTGCCGCTGACAAGGCGCGAGGCGCCGGAGCCTGCGCCGTAGCGCCCGGCCCACTCCACGGCCCGCTCGATCAGGGCGGGGTGGAATCTGAGCCCGAGATAGTCGTTGCTGGCGAGATTGACGTAGTCGCGCCCGGCGACGCGGATGGTCCGTGCATCGACCGGCTCGACATCGATGAGGCTGCGCTGCAACCGCTCGCGGCCAAGGCCCTCGAGGAACCCCTGGTAGCTGCTTTCGCTTCCGACCATGATCCTGTATTAGCGAGGTAGCTAAGTCGCAGCAAATCGGATCGCTCAAGAACCGTGTCAGATACCATCGAAACCGTGTATCCTATCAATGGCAAGGCCAAGCGGGCGGAGAGCCTGCGCGAGCTGAAACCGGCCCATCAGCTTCGCCACGATTGGGCGAGCGGGGAGATCGTCGACCTACTCACGCTCCCTTTACTCGAGCTGGTCGATCAGGCGAGAGCAGTGCATCGGCGCCACCATGAAGACGGCGAGGTCCAGCTCGCGAGCCTGCTTTCGATCAAGACCGGCGCCTGCCCCGAAGACTGCAAATATTGTCCGCAATCGGCCCATTACGCTAAGGAGACCGGGCTCGACCGCGAGGCCCTGCTCGATGTCGACGACGTGCTGGCCAAGGCGCGGGTCGCGAGAGAGGCCGGCGCCACGCGCTTCTGCATGGGCGCGGCCTGGCGCGAGGTGAAGGACGGTCCTGCCTTCGACAGCGTTCTTGCCATGGTGCGCGGGGTGCGGGCGCTCGATATGGAGGCCTGCGTCACGCTCGGCATGCTGACCGCCAACCAGGCCGATCGCCTCGCCGATGCCGGGCTGACCGCCTATAACCACAATCTCGACACCTCCCCCGAGTTCTACGGCGAGATCGTCACGACGCGGACCTATCAGGACCGGCTCGACACGCTAGCGTGTGTTCGCAAGGCAGGCCTCCAGGTGTGCTGTGGTGGCATCATCGGCATGGGCGAGACCGTCGAGGACCGGGCGCGCCTGTTGCAGACGCTCGCCAATCTCGACCCACACCCGGAAAGCGTGCCGATCAACGCGCTGGTCGCGGTGCCGGGCACGCCACTGCAAGATGCCCCGCCGGTCGATCCGCTCGATCTCGTGCGTATGGTGGCGACCGCGCGCATCCTCATGCCGCTGTCTCACGTACGGCTGTCGGCCGGACGGCGCGCGCTGACGCGCGAGGCGCAGATCCTCTGCTTCCTCGCCGGCGCCAACTCGATCTTCTACGGCGACAAGCTGCTCACCACCGCCAATAACGACGTCTGCGACGACCTGGCTCTGATCGAGGACGCCGGCCTTCGCGTTCAAGCTCCATCCGGCGCGTAACCGAACGCGCTAGCGGTGAAGTCTCGGCGCCTGACCGGGGTTGGTGTAGTAGGTGATCATCAGCATCGCCATGAGAATCGCCGAGAACAATCCGGCGAGCGTGCCGATCCAAGCCGGTGCCGCGACCCCGCTTTGCTGCGCGACCTCCATGGCGGCGGAGCTGCCGGCGAGCGAAGCAACGGCGGAATAGACGAGGACCTGCGTCGGCATGCGCGAGCTGTCGGGGCCCAAGCCCCCTCCGCGTCTCACGACGAAATCGCGGACGAGGCCGCCGACGATGGTGGCGACGAAGCCGGCGACGATGGCGAGATACCATGGGTTGGCGAAAAAGCCCCCAAGTCCAAGCCCCACAAGGGCTCCGACAACCGTTCCGACCAACAGAACAATCAAAAGATTTGCCGAGGTCATGCGCTATTCCCCCTTCTGGCAGCCCGGTTGAGTCGGGCCGCTCTCCAAAGCCGGGCGAGTATGCCCTAACCGCTAGGCCTGCGAAAGCGAGGCCGCCAGCTGAGCTTGCTTGCGTTGGCCTTGCGGCGGCGGTAGGCAAGGCCTCCTTCCGCTTCGGCCTCCCGTCATGTCGCGCATCGTCTATGTGAACGGCAGCTACCTGCCCGAAGAGCAGGCCAAAATCTCGGTATTCGACCGCGCCTTCCTATTCGGCGATGGGGTCTACGAGGTGACGGCGGTGCTCGACCGGCAATTGCTCGATTTCGACGCCCATCTCGCCCGGCTCGACCGCTCGCTGGCCGAGATCGCAGTCCACCCGCCGCTCAGCCACGACGCGCTCCGCGCGCTGCATCGCGAGATGATCGCGCGGAACGAGGTGAACGAGGGCATCGTCTATCTCGAGATCACCCGCGGCGTCGCCGACCGCGATTTCGCCTACCCCGAGAACACCGCGCCGACCGTGGTCGCTTTCACTCAGAGCCGGCCGCTGATCGCGAACCCCTACGCCGAGACGGGGGTGAAGATCATCACCATCCCCGACATCCGCTGGAAGCGGCGCGACATCAAGTCGGTGGCCATGCTCGGCCAGGCCATGGGCAAGCAGCAAGCCAAGCTGAAGGGCGCCTACGAGGCGTGGATGGTCGAGGACGGGCACGTGACCGAAGGCACCTCCTCGACCGCCTTCATCCTCGATGCGAACGGCGTGATCCGCACCCAGCCGCTCGGGCATCATATCCTGCCCGGCGTAACGCGCCGCGCGGTGCTCAGGCTGGCTGCAACCGAGGGCATCAGACTCGAGGAGCGGCCGTTCAGCGTGGCGGAGGCGCTTGGCGCGCGCGAGGCGTTCATGTCGGCGGCGTCGGCCTTCGTGCTGCCGATCGTGGAGATTGACGGCATCGCGATCGGCGATGGACGCCCGGGCCCGGTCGCCCGTGCCTTCCGCGCGCTCTATATCGAGGAAGCGCAGAGAACCTGACGCCCCCCTCGCCTGGCTTGCGCCAAGATTCACCCGAAAATTCGCCGCAACGCCATGCAACCCTAGTGGCTTGCCGCTCGTTATCACGCGCATGACCCCGATGCTCTATTGGACGGTCTACCATCTCGACCTCGGCCTGCTCGGCCCCAAAGCGCTCGACCTCGCGGTCAAGCGGTGGCTGAAGCGCGCCAATGAGCATGGCGCGGAGCCGCGCGTGCGCCGCCAGCCTTTCGGATCGGTCACGGCGCTGCACCTCCAGCCGAGTGCCGGCGTCGACGAGCGGATGTGAGGCGCGGCGGCGGACTTCCCCCTGAGCATGATCTTTTCGGAAAACCGGTGCCCACTTTTCCGGATCATGCACCGGCGCCCTTTCTGACATGGCGAGGCACTGATAGCGTGAGCCTGCAGGGCAAACTAAGAAACTCCCATGGCTGACGCCCCGACACTCGACCAGAACGCGCTCACCGCGAGGACCGTCGCCGTGCGGCGCGTCGTTGCGCTCATGAATGCCGGGGCCGGCTCCTTCAACCAGAAGCTCGCGGCCGAGATCGAAAGCGAGCTCGCCTCCGCCTTTGCCCATCGCGGTGTTGCGGCGACCATCAAATTCGTCGCCGGCGAGGATTTGCAGGCCGAAGCCGAGAAAGCGCTCAAGCAAGCCAAGCGCGGCGAGATCGACGCGGTGGTGGTCGGCGGCGGCGACGGCAGCATCCGCACCGTGGCGGGCGTGCTGGCCGGCACGAAGGTGCCGCTCGGCGTGCTGCCGCTCGGCACGCTCAACCACTTCGCCAAGGATCTCGGCCTCCCGCTGCATGTCGAGGCGGCTGCCGGGACGATCGCCGCCGGTCATGTGCGCGTGATCGACCTTGCCGAGGTGAACGGCGAGACCTTCATCAACAATTCCTCGATCGGCATCTATCCCTACATGGTGATCGACCGGGAGCGGCGGCGCGCCGCGCACAAGCTCGCCAAATGGGCGGCCATGGTGCCGGCCTTTTTCCGCATGCTCCGGCACTTCCCGCGGCGGCGCTTGCGCATCAAGGCGCAAGGCTTCGCCATCCCCTACCGCACGCCCTGCCTGTTCGTCGGCAACAACGAATACGGCACCGAGCTGTTCACCCTCGGCAAGCGCAAGCATCTCGATCGCGGCGAGCTCTGGTTCTACGTGGTGAAGCCGCGCAACCCAGCCGAATTCCTGCTGATGGTCTGGCGGCTTTGCTTCGGCCATATGGAGCAGACGCGCGACCTCGACACGTTTCGGCTGAGCGAGGCCGAGATCGGCGCGCGGACGAGCCGCCTCCTGGTCGCGCTCGACGGCGAGGTGAGGATGCTGCACACGCCGCTCAAATATCGATCAAGGCCGTGCGCGCTTCACGTCATCGTTGCCGAGCCGGCGATCGTCTAGCACGCGACGGGCCGGCGAATCGGCTATGCTCGCGCCATGTTCGCTCCCCCGCGCCGCGGCGACGGCAAGCGCAAGCTGATCGAGTTCAAGCCAGAGATCTGGCAGGCTCTGGTGCTGCTCGCGCGCGACAGCGGCGTCAGCCTCGAAGCTCTGGCGGAAGAGGCGTTCACCGATCTGCTGCGCAAATATCGCCGGCCGCTATCGTTGAAAGAGGCGCTGAAAGAGAGCGCGCGGCGGCTGCCCGCCAATGACGACGCGCCGCAAGACAAGCGCGAGCGCTCCTGAATTTTTTCCGCCGGTCCGGCCCTGCGTCATAGGATCGGGCTGACGGTTCCCGTCTCACCCCTTCATCCGGCCCATCCGTGACGGCACCAGGCAAATCTCTCCTTATCCGCGATCCCCTGCCGGACGACGAGGCGGCGTGGCGGCATCTCTGGGCAGGCTATTGCGCCTTCTACGAGTTCAACCGTGGCGGAAGCGGTGACGGCCGCGACCTGGAAGCGGATCGTGACGCAGGGCGGGACCATGTTCGGCCGCATCGCGCTGTTGGACGGCGTGGTCACGGGCTTCAGCATCTCGGTGCTGCACCAGGGCTCGTGGACCATCCGGCCGATTTGCTATCTCGAGGATCTGTTCGTCGATGCCAAGGCGAGAGGCCACGGCGTCGGCCGCGCGCTGATCACCGATCTCTTGACGCTCGCCAAGGAACGCGGCTGGGGCCGGCTCTATTGGCACACGCGGGCGGGGAACGCGACCGCGCGGCGTCTCTACGACGAGTTTGCGGCGGCTGACGATTTCGTCCGCTACCGCATCGCTCTCGACTAGCGAGCCAGCATGACCGAAGGAGTCTCAGAACTGACCGGCGCGATCGCTACAGCATCGCATCTCGACGGCGCCGGGCTCGGCGTCGTCTGGTCGATCCCCTTCGCCGGGCTTCTGCTCTCGATCGCGCTCCTGCCGCTCCTCGCGCCGCATTTCTGGGAGCATCATTTCGGCAAGGTCGCCAGCTTCTGGGCGTTGGCGCTGCTTCTCCCCTGCACCGTCTGGTTCGGCGCAGGCACGGCGACGACGGAGGTACTGCACACGCTGCTGCTCGACTACCTCCCCTTCATCCTCCTGCTGTTCGCGTTGTTCGTGGTCGCCGGTGGCATTCGTGTCGGCGGCAATCTCGTCGGCACGCCAGCGACCAACACGGCAATCCTCGCCTTTGGCGCTCTGGCGGCGAGCTTCGTCGGCACGACCGGCGCATCGATGGTGCTGATCCGCCCGGTGATCCGCGCCAACCAGGACCGCACGCACAAGACCCACGTGTTCGTGTTCTTCATCTTCCTGGTCGCCAATATCGGCGGCTCGCTCACGCCGCTCGGCGACCCGCCGCTCTTTCTCGGCTTCCTCAAGGGCGTCGATTTCCTGTGGACCTTGCAGGCGATGCTCGCACCCATGCTGTTCACCGGCGGCATCCTGCTCGCGCTGTTCTACGCAATCGACCGCCGCGCTTGGCACCGCGAGAGCGCCGGAGATCAAAGGCAAGAGTCGCGTCGGCCGCGAGCTCCGCATCGAGGGTGCGCACAACGTGCTCTATCTCATGGCGGTCGCAGGCACGGTGCTCGCGAGCGGCATCTGGAACCGCGACGTCACGATCCCGGTCGGACTCGGCATCGCGCTTCCGCTCAACGGGCTGATCCGCGACGCCATCCTGATCGCCGTGAGCTTGCTGTCGTGGAAGACGACAAAGCAATCGATCAGAGTGGAGAACTGCGTTCACCTGGGCGCCGATGCAGGAGGTGGCGATACTGTTCGCTGCGATCTTCGTCACCATGATCCCGATGCTGGCCATGCTGAAAGCCGGTTCACACGGGCCGTTCGCGCCGCTGCTCAGCCTCGTCTCGACGCCCGACGGCAAGCCAATCGACGCCGCCTATTTCTGGCTGACCGGGGGGCTGTCGAGCTTTCTCGACAACGCGCCGACCTATCTCGTGTTCTTCAATCTCGCCGGCGGCGACGCGCAGGAGCTGATGGGGCCGCTCGCCTCGACCCTGCTCGCCATCTCGGCAGGCGCCGTGTTCATGGGCGCCAACACCTATATCGGCAACGCGCCGAACTTCATGGTGCGGTCGATCTGCGAGGAGCGCGGCGTCAAGATGCCGAGCTTCATCGGCTACATGGCGTGGTCCGGCGCGATCCTCTTGCCGCTGTTCGTGGCCGTGACCTGTCTCTGGTTTGGAGCCTGGCTGGGCGTCGTTAGAAGCTCTTCGGATTCCAGCCGAGCAGCGCGAGCAGGACGAAGAAGCCGACGACATAGCCGAGGGCCACCGGCCATCCCTCTTTTATCCAACGGCCCGTGGATCTCGCTTCCGGCATCAGACCCGCGACCGCGACGCCGGCCGACGACCCGAACCAAATCATGGATCCGCCAAAACCAACGGCGTAGGCGAGGAAACCCCAGTCATAATTGCCTTGCTTGATGGCCAGCACGGTCAGCGGAATATTGTCGAATACGGCCGAGAGGAAACCCGAGCCCAAGCGCCGTTTCCCAGCTCGGCGCCGGCAAGGATTCGACCGGCATCAGCGAAGCTGCCGAGACGAGCGCGATGAGGAAGATCGCGCCGCGCGCGGCGTGGGGAACGACGGACCAATCCGGCCGAGCGATCGGGGCGGTCAGGAGAATCGCCGCAGCCACCGCAAGTCCGATGAGCGGAATCTCGTCCAGAAGTCTGGGGTCGAGGAGATGGGCTCCGACATTTGCGGCGATCGCCGCCGCGAGCACGACGATAACCACGGCAACATATCTGAACGAGATGCTGACGCCCGAAGGCAGCTCTTTGACGATCGGTGCATATTTCTGTTGGGCGCGCGCGGCGGGAATGCCCGAGACGAGCAGCGCGCAGACGGCGGCGATATAGGCATGCAACATCGCAAACGGGCTCACTCCGGCGATCCAAAGCATGGTCGTCGTCGTGTCGCCGATAACGCTGCCCGAGCCGCCGGCGTTGGACGCGGCGACGATCGCCGCGAGGTAGCCGACGCGGACGCTGCCCTTGAAGACATGCCTTGCAACGGTCGCGCCGATAAGCGCCGCAGCGATATTGTCGAGAAATGCGGAGAGAACGAAGACAAGGACCAGAAGCACGAAACCGCCGGTCCAATCGTCCGGCAAAGCGGCCGGCATCCAGTCGGGGACGCGGCTTGCCTCGAAATGCCGTGCGAGGAGCGCAAACCCGATCAGAAGCAGAAACAGGTTGGTGATGAGCACCCATTCATGCGCGAAATGGGCAAACAGCCCTGGGAACCCGGCGCCTTCGACGAAACCGGTCCCCAGAAGCTTCTTTATGACGATGACGCCAAGCCCGATGAGAGCGGCGGCAAGCGTATGACGGTGAAAAATTGCAACTCCGGCAAGCGTCGCGGCGAAAAGAAGAAAGTCGATCAGCACGGAAACATCGTGAGCGCTGAGAGAGGGAGCGCCGCTAAAGGTCACGTGTGGGGTCCTGCCGGTTTCGTTTCTGGATGTGGTTTTGGTGAGGTGCGAGACCGCGTCAGCTTCAGGCCTTCAGCCGCGCGACGATCGCCTCGAGCGCCTCGACGGCCGCGGCCCTGCCGTGCTTGTTCAGGTCGAGCAGCACCTTGAAGCCGTCAGCCTCCTCGCGGATGACGGTCCCCTCCTTGGCGAGATCGTCGTACAGCCCGAGCACCTTGTAGCAGCGGATCGGCTCGGCGAACCCCTTGGCCTTGATCGGCGCGTGCTCCTCGGCCGCCACCTCATCCTTGACCAGAGAGTAGGTCTCGTGGCCGAGCAGGATGCCGTCGATCTCCGATGCGGTCTGCAGGCGGGCCGTCAAGTTCACCGCGCTGCCGATGATCGTGTAGTCCATGCGATCCTGGCTGCCGAAATTGCCGACGGTGCAATAGCCCGTGTTGATGCCGACGCGGAGGTGGAACGGCTTTTCGGCGCCGAGCTCCTGCCACTCGGCCTGAAGCTCGCGCAAGCGCCGCAGCATGGCGATGGCCATGCGCACGCAGGCGCGGGCATCCTCCTTGACGCCCCTCGTTTCCGGGTCGCCGAAGAATACCATCATCGCGTCGCCGATATATTTGTCGATGGTGGCGCCGTGCGCGAGCGCGATGTCCGACATCTCGGTCAGATAGCGGTTGAGAACGTTGGTCAAGTCCTCGGATTCGAGCTTGTCAGTGGTCTCGGTGAAATTGACCACGTCGGAGAAGAAGATGGTCAGCTTCTTGCGGCTTGAGGCGATCTCGACGTTCTGCGCGCCGGTGAAGATCGAGTGATAGATCTGCGGCGAGAGATATTTCGACAGCTTCTTGGAGAGCGTCTCGAGCTCCTTGTTCTTGATGGCGATGATCTCGTTGGCCGTGCGCTGCTCGACGCTCAGCGCATTGAGCTGCTGCTCGTTGCGGTCGCTGAGCTTCATCAGCCGGCGCGTGGTGCGGAATAGCTTCTGATAATCCTTGAGCAGCTGCTCGAAGCGCTGCCGGTCGGCGCGCTCGGTAATGCCGCCGCTGGCGATCAGCTCCTGCGCCGCCGTAATGACGCCCTCTTCGGCCGCGAATAGGTCGTCGGTCGACATCAGCCGGGCATCTTTTCCAAGTGGAACTTGGCGTTCTCGAGGTCCTCGCCGAACTCTTCGCCGAGCTCCTGCATGGTGTCGTCTTCCTTGTCGTAATACCAATAGACATCGACCGAGGCGCCCTTGGCGGCGGCCGCCTCGAGCTTGTCCATCAGCATCATGACCGCCTTGGCGCTCGACGAGTTGAGGTAGATGAGCTCGAAATCGAAACGACAGGTCCCGCCGCCGAGCTGGCCGAGATAGCCATCGAGCGCGGTGAACACCGGCCCGTAGAACTCGGTCACATCCTCGGGGTAGGATTCGCCGGCGATCTTGAGGCGGTTCTGGACGAAGTCGAAAGCCACCGCCGGGGTGCGGGACGTGGCTTCAATGTCGAGCTTATTGCGCATCGGTCCGGTGCCTCAGATGGTAGCCTTGAGCGCGAAGAACGCGTAGTCGCCGAAGTCCTGGAAATCAAACTCGATCGGCTTCGAGGCGCGGCGCGCAATTTCCATAAAACCGAGGCCGGCACCCTTGCTGCCGGCTTCAGGCTCGGCTCTGAGCTGCTCCTTGTAGAGCACCTTGAGCTCGTCCTTGCTCATGTCCCTGATCTTACTGAGCCTCCGGTCCAGACGGTCCATGTCGTTGCGATAGATGAGGTTGCCGGCGCAGACCACATAGTCGTTGCCCTCTTTGCCGATGGTGAGGATGCCGTAGCGAATTTCCGATAGCGCGGCCTCGTTTTTGTCTGCAACAACGCCGTCCGGCGACTTCTCGGCCGAGTAGCGGATGATGTTCTGCATCTGCTCGACGAACACGGCGAACACGCTTCGCAGCGTCTTGGTGTCGGCATCGTCGATGGTGAGCTTCTGCTTCAGAGCTTCGCCGACGCCGCTCAGCACCGGCTCGGTGACGTAGCCGCTATAGGCGAAGATGATGCCCTGCTTGTGCAGCGTCGCCCGCAGATCCATGAGTTGACTGGCGAGCATCCCCGTCTCCTATGAATGCGGCGTGAAGCCCAAGACGGTGAGATCGTCGCGACGGATTTGCTCGCCCTGATATTGGTCGATCGCGCGGCGCAAGGTCTCCTCCTGCTCGCGCATCGGCACGCCGAGATTCTCCTTGAGCAGCTCCTGGAAGCGCCTCTTGCCGAACGAGCGGCCGCGCGGTCCGCCGATCTGATCGAGCAGGCCGTCGGTAGTGAGGTAGAAGGAGTCGCGGTCGTCGAAGGAGAAGGTATAGTCGGCGAACGACGTCTCCTGCGGATAGCGGCGGTAGCCGAGCCCCTTGCGATCGCCCTTGATCTCGATGACGTTCTTGTCGTTGGCGCGCCACAGCGAGAACCGCGCGCCGGCGAAGCTCATTTCGCGCTTGTCGGGTTTGATGAAGCAGATGCCGGCCTCAAGCCCGTCGTCGGTCTCGCCGCCCTCCTCGTTCTGCCCGAGCAGGCTCTGCACGCCGCGATGCAGGCCCTTCAGCACCTCGCTCGGCTTGTCGCTCGAGGCGGTGCGCAACATTCGGTCGAGCAGGCCCCAAGCGATCAGCGTCATGAAGGCGCCCGGCACGCCGTGCCCGGTGCAATCGCCGACCATGACGGCATAGCCGTCCTCGATCGGCTGGAACCAGAAGAAATCGCCGCCGACGATGTCGCGCGGCTCCCAGATCAGGAAATGATCGGCGGCGACCTCATCGAGATCGCGGCGTGCCGGCAAGATCGCGGACTGGATGCGGCTCGCATAGCGGAGGCTCTGCACGATCAGCTGATTGGCGGCGGCGGCGCGCTGCTCGCTCTCCTTGACCTCGGTCAGGTCGCTGTAGACGGCGACCGTGCCGCCGGCCTCGGTGCGGCGCTCGCTGATCTGGAGCCAGCGCCCGTCTGAACGGCGCTGCAGCAGCGGCTCCCCGCCCGGGTGACGGTGGTCGTCGAGCCGCTGGCGGAGCCAGCCATCGGCCCTGCCCTTGGCATCGGCGATCAGATCGTGCGCGACAGCGCCGCGGATGATCTCCTCATAGGTCATGCCGGGCTGAGGCGGACCATCGCCGTGGTCGAACAGCTCGTAATATTTGTGATTGCCGAGCACCAGCCGGTCCTGCGCGTCGTACAGCGCGAAGCCTTCGGTGATCGAGCCGATGGCGTCGGTCAGCCGCTGCTCGCTCTGCAGGAGAGCCGCCTGCTCGGCCGTCTTGCGCGCGGTCACCTCGCTCCACGAGCCGATCACCTCGAGCGGATGGCCGTTCTGGTCCTTGACCAGATGCTGCTCGTCGCTGACCCAGCAATAGAAGCTGTCGGCCTTGCGGAAGCGGTACTCGGCGACGTGGCGGCCTTCCTCGAACAGTTTGTTCTGCGCCTTCTCGACCGCAGGCAGATCCTCCGGATGCACGCGCGAGCGCCAGAAGTCCGGGTCTTTCAGATATTCGTCGGGCTCGTAGCCGAGCACGCGCTTGATGTTCTCGCTGACGAACGTCGGGGTGAAATCGCCGGTCGCGGCGAAGCTGTAGACCACGGCCGGCGCCGAGTGCAGCATCAGGCCGAAGCGCGCGCGGGCCGCGCTATTCTCCTGCTCGGCCTGCTTACGCGCGGTGATGTTGCTCCATGAGCCGACGATCTCGGCCGGCTCGCCGTCACGTCGCTCCACGAGCCGACGATCTCGAGCGGCTTGCCGTCGGCGTCGCGAATCAGATGCTGCTCGTCGCTGACCCAGCGATACTGGCCGTCTTTCTTGCGGAAACGGTATTCTGAGGTGTGCCGCTCCTGCTCGAACAGCAGGGCCTGCTCGGCCTCGACCTTCTCGATGTCGTCGGGATGGACGTGGCCGCGCCAGAACTCCGAAGTCCTTCAGATATTCGTCAGGGCAATAGCCGAGCAGCCGCTTGACATTCTCGCTGATGAAGGTCGGCGCGTAATCGTCCTTGGCCTTGAACGCATAGATCACCGCCGGCGCGCTTTCGAGCAGGAGCGCGAGGCGCTGGCGCGCCTCCTCCTCGGCAGCCTCGGCGGCGATTCGCGCGGTGATGTCGCTCCACGAGCCGACGATCTCGTCGGGTGCGCCGTTCGCGTCGCGCACGAGATGCTGGTCGTCGTTCACCCAGCAATAGGAGCCGTCCTTGCGGCGGAAGCGATACTCGACGGCGTGCCTGCCCGCTTTGAACAGGCTCACCATCTCGCCCTCGACCCGTTGCAGATCCTCGGCGTGGACGCGCTCGCGCCAGAAATCCGGATTTTCGAGATATTCGCTGGGGCGATAGCCGAACAGGCGCTCGATATTGTCGCTGACGAAGGTCGGGGAGAAATTGCCCTTGGCCTCGAACGCGTAGATCACCGCCGGCGAGGCATCGAGCAGCCGCGCCAGCCGCATCTCGGCGGCGGCCGCGACCTCTGCCACGTGCTGACGCTCTCCTTCTTCGTGCTCGCGCGTCGCGTCAGCCAAGACACTCTCGACGATGTCGGCCACGCCATTGGAATCGGTGCCGGGTGGCAGCATTTTACCAAGCGCCGCGGCAGCAATCTCGGCGTATTTTCTGTGTGATGTCATTTAGATGACTATGGCGTTTAGATAAGTCCCGGGGGCTGAACTTACGGCCAGACCAAACTACTTCAGGGAAGCCGGGGTTCGCTGTCAATGGCAAGACAGACGCGCAGCTAACGGATTCCCTGCAAGTTTTAGCGGTCTCGATGCGGCGCGGAGCCGCAAGTCCGGGCGAGAACCGCGAGGTTTGGCGCTAAGAAGCGTCCAATAAGGCATGCAAAGGGAGCCGGCGCGCCTAGCGGGCGCGCCGATCCCATGAAGTCGTTCGTTCGAACTGAAGCGTTCGGACTATTGCGCCGGCGGAGCCGCCGGGGCCGGCGTCTCCGGCGCCGGAGCGGGTCGGAGCTGGAGCTGGCGTTTCCGCCGCTGGAGCCGGAGCCTCGCCCCCTGACTTCCCGAGCACGCAATTGATCAACGTGCCGTCATATTTGCAGTGGTGCCGCTGGGCCTGCACCACGACCAGAACGGCAGCGATCACAATCAAGATCAGAAGAATCCGCATTCAGACACCCTCCCTATTCCCGCGGCGTAACGTATACGAATGGAAGCAAAACCAAAAGGGCCGGTGCGAGGCCGGCCCCAATGGTTTTGTCGCAGGGATCCTGACACAAAACAGCGTGCCGGGCGTGGCTTTTCGCCCGCTTGCTCGCCGCCGGCGAGGTTAGCCCGCCGCGCCAAGCCCTTCTTCCCTGGTCGTAATAGCGGTAACGCTGTTTCCGCCTCGGGCCCCTGCCCGCAGACGTATCGGTCGTAAGAATAGGGCCGGTACTAATAGGAGAGGCCAAGGCGACGCGCGGGATCGTGTTCCCGCTGCCACAACTTCGCCCAAAGCAGGACCCGAATGGCGATCATGACGGTGCCGAATATGGAGACGATGTCGAGATGTGCGGCCGGCAGCTGATCACGCGCCAGGATTTCCTGAAAGCGGCGCTCACGCTGGCGGCGGCGCCGTTGCTGCGCGCGTTTCCCGCCCGCGCCGACGACGCTGCCGAAGCGACCGAGATCGCGCCCGGCGTGTTCGTGCATCAGGGACGCTACGAGCTGCAATCGCCCGACAATCGCGGCGACATGGCCAATGCGAGCTTCGTCGTCGGTAACGATGGCGTCGCCGTGATCGACACGCTCGGCAGCGCGGTCGCAGGGGCCGAGCTGCTGGCCGCGATTCGCGCCGCGACCAACAAGCCGATCCGCTACGTGATCAACACCCACATGCATCCCGACCACGTGTTCGGCAACGCGGCGTTCAAGGGCGATGCGCCCATTTTCGTCGGCCATCACAAGCTCGCCCGCGGCCTTGCCACGCGCGCCGAACGCTATCTCGCGATCAACAAGGAGATGCTCGGCGCCGCCGCCTTCGAAGGCATCGAGATCATCCTGCCGACGCTGAAGGTCGAGGATAAGGTGACGCTCGATCTCGGCGGGCGCGAGCTGGTGCTGGAGCCGCAGCGGACCGCCCATACCGACAACGACCTCACCGTCACCGACACCGCGACCGGCACGCTGTTCCTCGGCGATCTCCTATTCTCGGTGCATGTGCCCACGCTTGACGGCTCGATCACCGGCTGGCTCGCGCTGATCGAGGAGCTGAAGAGCAGGCAGGCGGCGCGCGTCGTGCCGGGGCACGGGCCGCACGCCATGGAGCTGCCGGGGGCGCTCGAGCCCGAGGAGCGTTATCTCGCGGCGATCGCAGGCGACGTCAGGCAGCTGATCAAGGAGGGCAAGACCTTGGAGGACGCGACCAAGACGGCCGGATTCTCCGAGCGCGACGCCTGGAAGCTGTTCGACCATTATCATGTCCGGAACGTCTCCGCGGCCTTCGCAGAGCTCGAATGGGAGTGATATACTCGCGCCAAGGGTGCCCTAGGAGAACGGCGCGATGGGTCTTCCGATCAGGAGCTTAGCTTTGGCGTGCGGCCTTGCCGCGTTCGTCATTGCCTTGCAGCCCTTCGTGGCAACGGCCGACGAGGACGATTGGGTCGGGCTCAAGCAGCAAGCTTTCGGCGACCGGCCGATCGGCGCCGAGGACGGCGTCGTGGTGCTCGACGCGCCCTATACGGCCGACGACCCGTCGCTGGTGCCGATCACCGTGCGCGTGCCGCCTGAGGTCAAACAGAAGCTCAAGACGCTCACGCTGTTCATCGACAAGAACCCCGATCCCATCGTGGCCAAGATCAGCTTCGGCCCGGCGCAGGGGACCGGCGGCGAGCGGAGCTTCTCGACGCGGGTGCGCATCGATAATTTCTCGCATGTCCGCGCCGTGCTCGAGACCGAGGACGGTGAGCTTCACATGGCGACCAAGTTCGTGGCCGCCTCCGGCGGCTGCGGCGCCATGCAGGCCAAGGATCCCGACACGGAGTCCGTCGATCTCGGCAAGACGCTCGTGAAGGTGTTCCCGCCGGCGCTCGAGTCCGGCCCCATCTGGTCCGGTCAGGTGATGATCAAGCACCCGAACTCGAACGGGATGCAGCTCGACATCCATACGGCCAATATCATCCCGGCGCGCTTCGTCAAGGATGTGGTGGTGAAGCGCGACGGCGAGCTCGTGTTCCAGATGGCGAGCACGTTCTCGATCTCGACCAACCCGAATTTCCGCTTCACCTTCGGGCGCGGACCGAACAACAGCCTCGACGTCGCCGTCACCGACACCGACGGCGCTATGTTCGCCGCGAAGTCCGAGCCGAGCGGGTCGTAGCCGACGCTATTGCGGCTGCTTGCTGGAATAGAAGATCTGCGCCTGGGTGAGAAACTCCTCGGGCTTCTTCAGGAACAGCTCTCGCGCCGTCTCGTTGCCGAAGCAATAGGTCTTGCCGTTATAGACGGTGTTGACCGAGCAATCGGTCTTGATGTCCTTGCCGAGCGCGAGCCCCATCACGCATTCGCCGCCGAACTCGCCATCGGCCGCGAAGCGCGCCGCCGGCACCAAAGCCCAGCACGAGCGCTATTGCCATTGCACCGGTGAGGTAAGCCCTCGCCATGGTCGCCTCCTGGTGAAAACCGCCAAGCGGGCTTTCTGCCGCTTATTTAAGGCTCGATGACGGCAATCGCCAGCCTAGCCGTCCTCGCGCGACGGGCCGTTCTTGGCCAGGCGTTTGACCGCGGCGAGCTCGCGCGCCCAATCCTTGAAGGGCCGCGCCGGCGTCCCGCCCATGCGCGCGCCGTCCTCGACGTCGTCCTTCACATGCGCCATGCCGGCGATCAGTGCGCCGGACCCGACCTTGACGTGCTCGACGACGCCGGAATGGGCGCCCATGATGACGAAGTCGCCGAGCTCGGCCGAGCCCGCGATCCCGGACTGGGAAACGATGATGCAGTGTCGGCCGATGACGACGTTGTGGGCGATCTGCACCAGATTGTCGATCTTGGTGCCCTCGCCGATCGTCGTGTCCATGAGAAAGCCGCGGTCGACGGTGGAGTTGGCGCCGATCTCGACATCGTTGCCGATGACCACGCGGCCGATCTGCGGGACCTTGAGGTGGCCCTGGGCGCTCATGGCATAGCCAAATCCGTCCTGCCCGATCCGCGCGCCGGCATGCAGCGTCACGCGGTCGCCGATCAGGGCGTGGGTCACTGACGCGCCCGGGCCGATATAGCAGTTGCTGCCGATAAATACGCGATAGCCGACTACCGCACCGGCGGCGACCGTCGTGCCCGTGCCGATCCGCGCCTCCCGGCCGACGATGGCGCCAGGCTCGATCGTGACCCCTTCGGCGATCTCAGCGGTCGGATGAACGAGCACGCCATCGGCGGCGGCGGCCGACGCCGCGGCCCTTGGCTGAAGCACCTCGGGATAGAGCAAGCCGACGGCGAGAGCGAAGGCGCGATGGGGGATCTCGGTGGTGACGGCTGCCGCGCCCTCAGGCACGAGCGAGGCGTCGCGCAGCTTGATGAGGCAGGCGCCGGCCTGCGTCGCCGCCAAGTCGCCGGCATATTTGCGGCTCGTGCAGAAGGTCAGATGCGTGTCGCCGGCGAGGGTGAGCGGGCGCAAATCGTCTATCTCGATCCCGCCATCGACGGCATCGACGAGCTCGGCGCCGACCGTGTCGGCGATGAGCCGCAAGGGAAAGGGGCCCCCGCGCTGGAAAAATCCGGGGTGCTGCATGGTGTCTCCGAAGTCGGGAAAGTGCCTGACGGCGTTCGCCAGCGGGACGCCGGATCAGCGAGGCGGAAGCACCATAGCCCCTTCCGGCGCTTTCAGATAACGGCATTTTCTTGGCACGGTTGCGAAGGACGCGCGGATTGCAGCGTCTTCGTCACACAGCTGTCACGCAAAGCGCCAGCAGGTCGCGGTGAAGTTGCTCTTGCCCACGTCGACGCAGCGCAGCCGGCTGGCCAGCTGATCGAGCGCCAGCCCCATCGAGATTTTTTGGGCTGGTCGATTTGTCTCAGCCGCGTGACCCGGCATCGGGTAGCGATTATGCGGCCTCCCCCGTTAGTCGGAACCACGAGCCCAGAGGGGAAGTAACTAGACCCTCGTCAGGCAACCCTTTATCCATAAACTAAAGCTGGTGGGGTGTGCTATGACAGAAGTCGCCGTCGTTGTTCCAGTTTACAATCGACGCCTCAAGCTCATTCGCACCCTGGCAACCGTTGTTGCCCAAAGCAAGCAGCCAGCGTTGCTAATTGTCGTGGACGACGGGTCAAGCGACGGCACCGGACAATTTGCTGAAAGCTGGCTGGCGCGCAACGCATCGTTTGAATGGAAGGTGATCCGGCAGGCGAATGCTGGCGCGGCCGCAGCACGGAACGCCGGTTTTGCCGCGATCGGTAGCTTACCCTTCGTCTGCTTTCTCGATTCCGACGACCTCTGGCCCCCGGAGTTCCTCGCGGAAGGCCTTCATGCGATTGAGGGACGCGACGACGTTGTTGCCGCAATTGCAGACAGAGTACGGCAAGTGGCAGGCCGCCGACAGCCTGCGGAGAACTTACTGCAGCTCGTGCCGAACCCTATTTTGTGGATCGTTTGCAATGACGGCGGCATTCTCTCGTGCGCACTCATCCGCAGCACTGCCGCCCGGGCAGCAGGCCTGTTTGTCCCGGGAATGATCGCGAGCGAAGATAGCGATTTTTTCATGAGGCTATTTCAGCTGGGGGGAGCGGTACGATCCGACGCAACCCCGGTGTGCCATATAAAAAAAGCATACTTTGAGCCGACTGAGCCGCCCAATCTCAGCAGTGCATCGCCCGATCTACCATATCTGTGGGCCCGTCATCTGGAAGCGGCTCTTTCGACGCTCCCCAAATCGTTGTTCACGGAGCATCGTACCCTGATGCGAACCGCAGTGGCCCGCCGTTGGGCGTATTCGGCTTTTTCGAGTCGCCAGAATCATCAAATAGGTAGGGCTATTGTCAGCCTGTTTTACGCGGTCTGGTGGGACTACAAGTGGCGCCGTCGCGGTCAATTGATTTGGTCGTTCTGCCGGGGAAATACGAGGGTTCTTGCTTATTACAAGACCAAGCTTTGGCGGTCACACAAAGAGAACCGCAAAAAGCAGGCCCTTCCCTGAAGCCGCACGAGCCCTGAGCGCAGCGCTGCACGCCTTGGAGGCTGATGCAGCGAAGACGATCACCAGCGATGCCAAGAGAGGCAATCAAAAA
>CAWBSA010000014.1:0-550559 GCA_963791255.1 uncultured Alphaproteobacteria bacterium
CACGTTGCGATCTGCCTCACCAGAGTCGAAAAAATCCCGATCACCTCATCGGCGAGTTGTTTCTGCCGCGCCCTGGGGATCCCGACCTTGCGCGCCAGGCTGCCCTCAAGGATCAGCGTCGCGAGGCCGTGGACCAGAGCCCAGGCCGCGACCGCAATCTTCCGCCGCACCTCGACCGGTTGGCTGGCGCAAGCCTTGTCGACCTGTTCGACCAATCGGCCGAAGGCTTCGTCTTCCTGCTTGCGCGCCTCCGGGTAGCGGTCGAGCGGTACCGCATCCGCCCGGAACATTACCTGGAAATAGGCGGGGTGGCGGAGGGCGAAATCGACATAGGCCCGCCCCATGGTCTCCATCGCCTTGGCGGGTTCGCCCGCCTCGGCGGCGGCGCGCGTAAGCGCCCGCCCGAGCTTGGCGAAGCCTTCGCCGGCCAGCGCCGCTAGGATCGCCTCCTTGTCAGCGAAATAGTAGTACGGCGCCTGGTGACTGACGCCCGCCTTGCGCGCCACCTCGCGCAAGCTGAGCCTGTCGAGCCCGCCCTCCACGATGAGTGCGAGGCTCGCCTTCAGCACCTTCTGGCGGAGATCGGTATCGGTCATGGCGATCCCTTGCCAAAGCCCCTTGACACTGTCAAGTCCCTTACCTATTTTTAGACAGTGTCAAGTAAACTCCCCTAGCGAAAGGACGTCCACCATGAATGCCATGACCAAGATAGGACCCCGTTTCCGAAACCGATCGCGCCCTGCGCGACATGCTCGCCCGTCAGCGCGCCGCCTTCCTGCGCGATGGCCCACCTTCGCTCGCCGCGCGGCGCCGCGACCTCATGACGCTCAAGAACGCGCTACTCGCGCGCCAGGACGCCTTCGTCGCCGCGCTGAACGCCGATTTCGGCCACAGGGCGCGGCAGGAGACGCTGCTGCTCGACATCGGCTCGGTGGTCGAAACCATCAAATATCTGCACGGCAATCTGCGCCGCTTCATGCGACCAGAGCGCCGCGGCACCACCATGGTGTTCTTTCCCGGCTCGAACCGCGTGGTCTATCAGCCGCTCGGCGTGGTCGGCATCGTCGCGCCCTGGAACTATCCCGTGTCGCTGGCGCTTGCGCCGCTTGCCACGGCACTCGCCGCCGGCAACCGTGCCATGCTGAAGCCGTCCGAGTTCACGCCGGAGACGACGGCGGTGCTCGCCGACATGCTGAGCGAGCTCTATGACGAGGACCAGGTCGCCGTGGTGAGCGGCGATGCGAAGGTCGCCGCCGAGTTCACCAAGCTCGAGTTCGACCACATCCTGTTCACCGGCAGCACGCCGGTCGGCCGGCTCGTCATGCGCGCGGCGAGCGAAAATCTGGTGCCGGTCACGCTCGAACTCGGCGGCAAGTCGCCGGTGATCGTCGAGCGCGGCATCAAGCTCGATGACGCCGCCTACCGGATCGCCCACGGCAAGCTTGCCAATGGCGGCCAGACCTGCGTTGCGCCTGACTACGTGCTGGTGCACGAGGACGAGGTCGCGTCCTTCACCGCGGCCTTCGAGCAGGCGGTTGACCGTCTCTACCCGAGCATCGCCACCAATCCCGACTACACCTGGATCATCAACGATCATCATTTCGCGCGGCTGACCGGCCTCGTGACCGATGCCGTCGCCAAAGGCGCGCGGACGATCGAGATCGGTGCGAAACGCGACCGGCAGCTCGGTCTCGCAGTCGCGGCTGTTCCTGCCGAAGCTGCTGCTCGGCGTCACTGACGCGATGCAGGTAATGCACGAGGAGATCTTCGGCCCGATCCTGCCGATCGTGACGTATCGCGAGCTCGACGACGCCATCGCCTACGTCAATGCGCGGCCGCGGCCGCTGGCGCTCTACGTCTTCGGTCCCGATGGACCCGGACGCCGGCGCGTGCTCGAACGCACCACCTCGGGCAATGTCACGGTCAACGACACCCTGTTCCACTACGTCCAGGACGATCTGCCGTTCGGCGGTGTCGGTGCGAGCGGCATGGGCGCCTATCACGGCCCCGAGGGCTTCAAAACCTTGAGCCACGCCAAGGGCATCTACACGCAGGCGCGGTTCAACGTGGCTGCGGGGATCAGGCCCCCGTTCGGCTGGATCTTCAACCTGCTGAGCTTCGTCAGTCTACGCTAGGTGGAGGCGGCTCAAGAACCCGATCGCTTGGCCCTGAGCTTGGCCCAGCGCTTGAGCCGCTCTTTGACCTCGGCCTCGTAGCCAAAGGTGGTCGGCGCGTAGAACGTCTGCCGCTCCATGCCGTCGGGGAAGTAATTCTGGCCGGAGAACGCCTCGTCCTCGTTATGGTCGTAGGCGTAGCCGCTGCCGTAGCCTTCCTGCTTCATCAGCTTGGTCGGGGCGTTCAGGATATGCTTCGGCGGCAAGAGCGAGCCGCTCTCGGTCGCGGCGCGCGAGGCGATGCCGAAGGCGACGTAGCCGGCATTCGATTTCGGCGCGGTGGCGAGATAGATGGTTGCCTGGGCGAGCGCCAGCTCGCCTTCCGGCGAGCCGAGAAAGTCGTAAGTGTCCTTGGCGGCGATCGCCTGCACCAGCGCATTCGGATCGGCAAGGCCGATATCCTCGATCGCCATGCGCACCAGACGCCGCGCGATATAGAGCGGGTCCTCGCCGCCGGCCAGCATGCGCGCGAGCCAATAGAGCGAGGCGTCGGGGTCCGAGCCGCGCACCGATTTATGCAGCGCGCTGATCAGATTGTAATGGCCGTCCTGGCTCTTGTCGTAGAGCGGCGCGCGGCGCTGCACGAGCTTCACCAGCGCCTCGCGGTCGAGCGGCGCCTTGGCGCCGGAAGCGGTCGCCAGGAACACGTCCTCGGCGAGATTGATCAGCCCGCGCCCGTCGCCGTCGGCCATGCTGATCAGCGCCACGCGGGCATCGTCGGTCAGCGGCAGCTTGCGCTTCTCATGGGCCTCGGCGCGCTCGACCAAAGCTTCGAGCGCCGCATCGTCGAGCCGCCTGAACGTCAGCACGCTCGCCCGCGACAGCAGCGCCGAGTTCAGCTCGAAGGACGGGTTCTCGGTGGTGGCGCCGACCAGGATGATGGTGCCGTCCTCCATATGCGGCAGGAACGCGTCCTGCTGCGAGCGGTTGAAGCGGTGGATCTCGTCGACGAACATCAGCGTGCCGCGCCCCTCCTCGCGCCGCGCCTTCGCCGCGTCGAACACCTTGCGGAGATCGGCGACACCGGAATGGATGGCCGAGAGCTGCTCGAAATGAAGCTCGGTGAATTCCGCGAGCAGCCGCGCCACGGTGGTCTTGCCGGTCCCGGGCGGTCCCCAGAACACGACCGAGGACAGCCGTCCCGCCTTGACCATGCGGCTCAAGATGCCCTGCTCGCCCAAGAGATGATCCTGGCCGATCACCTCATCGAGCGTCGCCGGCCTGAGCCGGTCGGCGAGTGGCCGCGGCGCCGCCTCGGCGAGCCCGGCGGCCTCGAACAAATTCGCCGATGCCTTCTTCATGGTTCAGCCCGAAATCGCGAGATTGAACAGCTTGCCGCCCCGCTCGACCGAGAGCCGCCAGCCGTCGCCTGACAGGTCGAGCGCGGCGGCGAGCTGCGCCACCGAGCCGACCTTGTGATTGTTGAGGCCGACCACGATGTCGCCGCGCTTGACCCCGAGCCGCGCCGCCGGCGTCTTGTCCTTGACCTCGACCACGACCACGCCCTGCCGGCTGTCGTCGTCGATGCCGAGCTCCTGTGCCACGGCCGGCGACAGATTGGCGACCTTGGCGCCCGACAGCGGGTGACGGCCTTCGAGCTCGCGGGCATCGCGCGGCGGATCCTCGACCGCCGGGATGAGCGCGATGGTCGCCTTCATCTTCTGGCCCTTGCGCAACAGGCTGAGCTCGGTCGTGCCGCCAATGCCCTTGGTGACGAAACGGTACTCGAAGCCTTGCGGGTCGTTGACCTGCTTGTCGCCGACGCCGACCACGACGTCGCCGGCGACGAGCCCGGCCTGAGCGGCGGGTCCTTTGTCGCGCACCTTGGACACCAGCGCGCCGTTCGGCGTGGCGAGCCCGAGCGACTCGGCGATGTCGGGCGTGACCGGCTGGAGCGTGGCGCCGAGCCACGGCCTCTGCACCGTGCCGCCTTTGATCGCCGACTGAACGACGAGCCGCACCATGTTGGAAGGAATCGCAAATCCGATGCCGTGCGAGCCGCCGCTTCGCGAGAAGATCGCGGTATTGATGCCGGCAAGCCTGCCGTCCATGTCGACCAGGGCGCCGCCCGAATTGCCGGGATTGATGGCCGCGTCGGTCTGGATGAAGAACTGATAGTCGGAGATGCCGACCTGGGTGCGGGCGAGCGCCGAGACGATGCCGCTCGTCACCGTCTGGCCGACGCCGAACGGGTCGCCGATGGCGAGCACGAGATCGCCCACTTCGAGACTGTCGGAGTCGCTGAACTGGATGGAGGGGAACTGCACGCCCTTGGCATCGAGACGGAGCACGGCGAGGTCGGTCTGCTCGTCCTTGAGCACGACCTTGGCCGGGAACTCGCGCCCGTCGGACAGAGCGACGGTGATCTCGGCCTCGCCGCTGCCCTGGATGACGTGGTTGTTGGTGACCACGAGGCCGCTTTGATCGACCACGACGCCCGAGCCGAGCGAGTTCTGGATGCGCTCGCGCGGGATACCGAAGCGCTCGCCGAACAATTGGCCGAAGAACGGATCGTCGAAGAACGGCGACACGGTCTGCTCGACCCTGTGCTGCACATAGACGTTGACCACGGCGGGAGCGGCGCGCTTCACCACCGGCGCGAAGGATTGCTTGACCGCGATCTGGCTCTCGGGGACGGCGCGCTGCTGCGCCATGGCCGGCAGCGCAGCAACCGCCAGAACAACCTGCCAGACGACGAGCGCCGCCATGCCAGATTTACCTAGTGACTTTGCCAATATATCCATCGCTCGCTCTGATAGGCCGGGTTAAGCCTGGAGGCGTCTGGGTTCTCGTATAACCCAAGGCGAATCGTGAAGGAAACTGGGGCCGTTTGACACTGATTCAAGCCCTGCGGGGCTTGCCGACCCTCGTCATTCTACTAAGATGCCGCCGGCGTGTTTTTGCGAGAAAAGTCAACAATACACCCTGTGGAGAGAAACGCATGCGTATGATGAAATTGGCCTTGGTTACCGGCCTCGCCGTCGCTGGTCGTCGACCGGCTCGGCCTATGCGATCACGGCCAAGAAGAGAATTGAAGCGCCCGGTCTTCCCCCCGAAGTTTGGGCGGTCGTCGGCGAGTTCTGCGCGATCGAGAAATGGCACCCCGCGGTCGCCAAATGCGAGGAAAGCAAAGAGGGTGACGTGACTTTCCGCACGCTCACGCTGAAAGATGGCGGCAAGATCAAGGAAAAGCTGACCGGCACCGAGGCCACGGCCTACACCTACGAGATCGTCGAGAGCCCGCTGCCGGTGAAGAACTACAAGTCGAAGCTGTGGCTCGAGCTGGACGACGAGCCGGATCGTACCGTCATCTACTGGCAGTCCGATTTCGACGCCAACGGCAAGAGCGACGAAGAGGCCAAGAAGGTCGTAACCGGCATCCTCGCCGACGGCGTCAAGGGCATCAAGAAGGTCTCGATCGAGGCTTGGGATAAGAAGCATCCCGACGAGGTCCAGAAGGACGACGACGACGACGACAAGAAATAGCCGTCCAAACGTCAAGCGCGCCGCGTCAGCGCGGCGCGCCCACTCCCCTTCCGTCAAACGGAAAATCAGTCCGGCTTGCGCCCGAGTGGCACACGCGGCGTCCGCCTGAACTAAGCGGCGGCCTGTCCGCCGTCATGCGCGCGCTCCTGGACCGGACCGGAATCGAGCCCCTTGGCATCGACATCGCGGTCGACCAGCTCGATCACCGCCATGGGTGCTGAGTTGCCGTAGCGGAAGCCCGCCTTCATCACCCGCGTATAGCCGCCCGGACGGTCGGCGTAGCGCGGCCCAAGCGTCCCGAACAGCTTCGCCACGATGGCCTCGTCCCTGATGCGGGAATAGGCCAGGCGCCGCGCATGCAGATCGCCGCGCTTGGCGAGCGTGATCAGCCGGTCGGCGACGCGCTTGAGCTCCTTGGCCTTGGGCAGCGTGGTCGCGATCTGCTCGTGCTTGAACAGCGCGACGGCGAGGCTCGCGAACAGCGCGCTGCGATGCGTCGCAGTGCGGTTGAGCTTACGGCCGGCGTTACGATGGCGCATGTGACATAACCCTCAAATCTTGCTTCCGGCTTCGGCTCAGTAATGGTCCTCGAAGCGCTTGGCGAGCTCCTCGATGTTCTCCGGCGGCCAATCCGGCACTTCCATGCCGAGATGCAGCCCCATCGAGGCCAGCACTTCCTTGATCTCGTTCAGCGACTTCCGGCCGAAATTCGGCGTGCGAAGCATCTCGGCCTCGGTCTTCTGAATGAGGTCGCCGATATAGACGATGTTGTCGTTCTTGAGACAATTGGCCGAGCGCACCGACAGCTCGAGCTCGTCGACCTTCTTGAGCAGCGCGGCGTTGAACACGAGCTCGGGCTGGCGCTCGAAGGTGGTCTCCTTCTTCGGCTCCTCGAAATTGACGAACACCGAGAGCTGGTCCTGCACGATGCGCGCGGCGAGCGCGACAGTGTCCTCCGGGCGCACCGAGCCGTCGGTCTCGATGTCCATGGTCAGCTTGTCGTAGTCGAGGATCTGGCCCTCGCGGGTGTTCTCGACGCGGTAGGAGACCTTGCGCACCGGGCTGTACAGCGAATCGACCGGGATGTAGCCGATCGGCGCATCGTCGGGACGGTTGCGCTCGGCCGGGACGTAGCCCTTGCCGGTCGTCGTGGTGAACTCCATGCGGATCGTGGCGCCCTGGTCGAGCGTGCAGATCACGTGGTCGGGATTGAGAATCTCGATGTCTGCGCCGCCCTCGATGTCGCCGGCCTTGGCGACGCCCGGGCCTTCCTTCTTCAGCACCATGCGCTTGATGCCGTCGGCATGCTGCCTGAGCGCGATCTCCTTGATGTTGAGGACGATGTCGGTCACGTCCTCACGCACGCCGGGGATCGAGGAGAATTCGTGCAGCACGCCGTCGATATGCACCGAAGTGATGGCGGCGCCCTGGAGCGACGACAGCAGCACGCGGCGAAGCGCATTGCCGAGGGTGAGCCCGAAGCCGCGCTCAAGCGGCTCGGCTACGACCGTGGCGAAGCGCTGCGGGTCGCGGCCCGAATTGACATTGAGCTTGGTGGGCTTGATGAGATCTTGCCAGTTCTTCTGCAGCACCTGGTGAGCCCTTTCTTGGTCCATGAGCGGGGCCGCCTGCCCCAGCTTCCGAGTATCCTCGTGCAACATTGAGGGTCGCCTTGCCTTTCTGGTTAGACGCGACGACGCTTGCGTGGCCGGCAGCCGTTATGCGGTATCGGCGTGACGTCGCGGATCGAAATGATGTTGAAACCGGCAGCCTGAAGCGCGCGCAGCGCCGACTCCCGTCCCGAGCCCGGGCCCCTCACCTCGATCTCGAGATTTTTCATGCCGTGCTCCATCGCCTTCTTGCCGGCATCCTCGGCGGCGACCTGGGCGGCATAGGGCGTCGATTTACGCGAGCCCTTGAAGCCCATCGCGCCCGACGACGACCACGAAATGGCGTTGCCTTGCGCGTCGGTGATGGTGATCATCGTGTTGTTGAAGCTTGCATGCACATGGGCGACGCCCGACGTGATGTTCTTCTTTTCGCGGCGACGAACCCGCGCTTTGTCCTTGGCCATGCTCTATTCCCGCATTTGCGAATTTATGAAACGGCGCGGGCACAAAGCTGAAGCTTCGGCCGCGATTCCTGAAGCCTGCCTACTTCTTCTTGCCGGCGATCGGCTTGGCCGGACCTTTGCGCGTGCGCGCATTGGTGTGGGTCCTCTGACCACGCACCGGCAAACCCCGGCGATGGCGTAACCCGCGATAGCAGCCAAGGTCCATCAACCGCTTGATATTCATGGAAACCTCGCGCCGGAGATCGCCTTCGACGACATAGTCGTGGTCGATCACCTCGCGAATCTGGCTGATCTCAGACTCGGTCAGCTGGCTCACCCGCCGCTCCACCGGGATTTGTACCTTGGCGCAAATCTGCTTAGCGAAAGTGTCGCCGATGCCATGGATATAAGTGAGCGCCACCTCGACCCGTTTGTTGGTCGGGATATTCACGCCTGCAATTCGAGCCACGAAATCGCCTCCTGGCGCACGCGCTAGCGTGCTGAAACTAAAGCCGGATTTCCCAATCTGAACACGACAAGACCGACCGCGGAAAGGCTATACCCCCGAGGACCGGTCAGTCCGCTTTTCCATGTAGCCGGGCTTATGTAGCGATTCCGCTTGACAAGGTCAACCGCCCGTATTTGGCAGATTTCCCCTTTAAGCCGAAGCGCCAGCCAGCGCCCGGTCGATTTCGCGCTGAACGGTCGCGATATCGGCCATGCCGTCCACCGCTTTTACCTTCCCCTGGTGCTCGTAATAGTGGATCAGCGGCTCGGTCTGGGCGTGGTAGGCCTTGAGCCGCGCCCGCACCACCGCCTCGTTATCGTCCTTCCGGCGCACGAACTCGGTGCCCTTGCAGCGGTCGCACACGCCCGGCACCTTGGTCGGCTTGTAGATGTCGTGATAGCCCTCGCCGCAATTGGCGCAGGCGAACCGCCCGGCGATGCGCTCCACCAAAGCGTCGTCGTCGACCTCCATCACGATCACGGTGTTGAGCGTCTTGTGGCGCGCCTTGAGCAGGCCGTCGAGCGCCTCGGCCTGGGCGATGGTGCGGGGAAAGCCGTCGAGGATGAAGCCCTGCTTGACGCCGGCCTCGTCCAGCCGCTCGGCGATCAGCTTGATGACCAGCTCGTCGGGCACGAGCTGGCCGCGCTCCATGATGTCGCCGGCCTTGCGGCCGAGCTCGGTGCCTGCGGCGACCGCGGCCCTGAGCATATCGCCCGTGGACAGCTTGATGAGAGAGTGCGCGTCCTCGAGCAGCTTGGCCTGGGTGCCTTTGCCCGCGCCGGGAGGGCCGAGCAGGACCAGGTTCATCGCCGCCTGGCTCCTCTGAGGCGCGCCCGTTTGATCAGGCCCTCATATTGATGGGCGAGCAGATGGCTCTGGATCTGGGCGACGGTGTCCATGGTGACGCTCACCACGATCAGCAGCGAGGTGCCGCCGAAATAGAACGGGACGCCGGCGTAGGAGATCAGGATCTCGGGCAGCACGCAGACGGCGGCGAGGTAGATGGCGCCAACGACCGTGATCCTGGTCAGCACGTAGTCGATATATTCGGCGGTGCGCTCGCCGGGCCTGATGCCGGGCAGGAACCCGCCATACTTCTTCAGATTGTCGGCGGTGTCCTTGGGGTTGAACACGACCGCCGTATAGAAGAAGGCGAAGAAGATGATCAGCGAGATATAGATGATGATGTGCAGCGGCTGGCCGCGCCCGAGCATGGCGGTGACCGTGGTCAGCCACTCGGGGCCCTGCCCTGCCGAGAAGTTCGCGACCGTGATCGGCAGCAAGAGCAGCGATGAGGCGAAGATCGGCGGAATCACGCCGGCGCTGTTCAGCTTGAGCGGCAGGTGCGAGGAATCGCCCTGGGACATGCGATTGCCGACCTGGCGCTTGGGGTATTGCACCAGCAGACGCCGCTGCGCCCGCTCCATGAACACGATGACGGCGATCACCACGACCGCCATGATCAGCAGCAAAATGATCAGCGTGGTGGACAGCGCGCCCTGCCGGCCAAGCTCGAGCGTGCCGGCGATGGCATGCGGCAATTGCGCGACGATGCCGGCGAAGATGATGAGCGAGATGCCGTTGCCGACGCCGCGCGCGGTGATCTGCTCGCCGAGCCACATCAGGAACACGGTGCCGCCGACCAGCGTGATGGCGGTGGTGATGCGGAAGAACCAGCCGGGATCGAGCACGACATTGCCGGCGCCCTCGAGCCCGACGGCAATGCCGTAGCCCTGGAGCGCCGCCAGCAGCACCGTGCCGTAGCGGGTGTACTGATTGATTTGGCGCCTGCCCTGCTCGCCTTCCTTCTTCAGGTTCTCAAGATGCGGCGAGACGGTGGTGAGCAGCTGGATGATGATCGATGCCGAGATATACGGCATGATGTTGAGCGCGAAGATCGCCATGCGCCCGACCGCGCCACCCGAGAACATGTTGAACATGCCGAGGATGCCGGTCTGGTTCTGGCGGAACACTTCGGCCAGCGCCTGCGGGTTGACGCCGGGGATCGGGATATAGGTGCCGAGCCGATAGATCAGCAGCGCGCCGAGCGTGAACCAGATGCGCTTCTTGAGCTCATCGGCCTTGGCGAAGGCGGCGAAGTTCAGGTTGGAGACGAGCTGTTCTGCGGCGGAGACCATTCGAGCGCTCTCTTCCCAATGCGAGGATGGCGTCTAGGCGGCAGCTCTGCCGCCACACCTCACTCGGACTTGTCCTTCTTGGCGGGCTTGGCCTTCTCGGCCTTGGCCTCGCCGGAATCGGCCTTGCCCTCGGGCTTGGCCTTCTTGGCTTCCCCGCCGGCCTCTCCCTTGGCCTTCTTGGGCGCTTCAGCCTCGGCGCCATCCTCTTGCGCCTTGGCCTTGGGCTTGCCGGCCTTGGCTTCGGCGAGTGCGGCGACCGCCACGCGCTTCTTGGCGCGCTTCTCGGCCTTGATGAAGTCGGCCGCCGGCTTCTCCCGCCCGGTGATCGATTTCAGCGTCACCGTGCCGCCCTTGGCCTCGACCGCCTTGATCGCGCTTGCCGAGGCGCCGGTCACCTCGAAGGCGAGCTTGCCTTTGATCTCGCCGTGACCGAGCAGCCTGACGCCGTCCTTGGCGCGCCGGATCAGGCCCGCTTCCTTCAGCACCTCGATGGTGATCGGCTTCTTGCCGTCCAGCGTGCCGGCGTCGATCGCGACCTGGATCTTGCCGAGATTGAGCTCGTTGAACTTCTTGGCGAAGATATTTTTGAAGCCGCGCTTCGGCAAACGCCGATGGAGCGGCATCTGGCCGCCTTCGAAGCCCTTGATGGCGACGCCGGCGCGAGCCTTCTGGCCCTTGGTGCCCTTGCCCGAGGTCTTGCCCAGCCCCGAGCCGATACCGCGCCCGAGCCGCTTCCGCGCGCTCGTCGCACCCGGCCTGTCCCTGAGGTCGTTCAGCCGCATGAAATTCGTTCCTTACGCTTTCTTGTCGTCTTCGACGATGCGCACCAGATGGGCGATCTTGGCGACCATGCCGCGCACCTGCGGGCTGTCGATCAGCGTGCGCCGCTTGTGCATTTTGTTGAGGCCGAGCCCGATCAGCGTCGCGCGCTGGATATAGGGGCGCCTGATCGGGCTCCCGATCTGCTCGACGACGATCGTCTTCCGCTTGGATGTATCGGCCATTGTCATGAACCTTGCGTGCTAGCCTTAAGCCTCGGGCTGGGCGGCGGCATCGCCGGCGCCGTCTCTGCGGCGCGAGACGATCTCGCTCACCTTCTTGCCGCGCCGTGCCGCGACCCCTCTCGGGCTGTCCTCATGGCGCAGCGCATCGAACGTGGCACGCACCATGTTGTACGGATTTGAGCTGCCGAGCGACTTGGCGACCACGTCCTGGATGCCGAGCGTCTCGAACACCGCGCGCATCGGGCCGCCGGCGATGATGCCGGTGCCGGGAGGCGCTGCGCGGAGCACGACCTTGCCCGCGCCGTGCTGGCCGGTCACGTCGTGATGCAGCGTACGGCCTTCGCGCAACGGCACCTTGACCAGGTTGCGCTTGGCAGCTTCGGTCGCCTTGCGGATCGCCTCGGGCACCTCGCGCGCCTTGCCGTGGCCGAAGCCGACGCGGCCTTTCTGGTCGCCAACCACGACCAGCGCGGCGAAGCCGAAGCGCCTGCCGCCCTTGACCACCTTGGCCACGCGATTGATGTGCACGAGCTTGTCGACAAACTCGCTGTCGCGCTCGCGATCGTCGCGATCTCTTCCTTGCGGGCCTCGTGCCACCTTAAGTGTCCTTTCGTCCTAGAAATTCAGGCCGGCTTCGCGTGCGGCCTCCGCGAGCGCCTTAACGCGCCCATGATAGAGGTAACCGCCGCGATCGAAGATCACGTCTTTGACACCCGCCTGGAGCGCCCGCTCGGCCACCAGTCTTGCCGACCGCGGTCGCAGCCTTGAGGTCGCAGCCCTTGGGCAGCCCTCCCTTCAAGTCCTTGTCGAGCGTCGAAGCCGCCGCCACCGTCTTGCCGGCGCGGTCGTCGATCACCTGCGCATAGATATGCTTAGACGAGCGGAATACCGACAGCCGCACGCGGCCGTTGGACGCACGCTTCAGCGTCCCACGAACCCGGCGCGAACGCCGGATGAAGCTCTCATTCAAAGCGCCCATCGATCTCGTCCTACTTCTTCTTGCCTTCCTTGCGGAGGATGAATTCACCGGAATATCTCACGCCCTTGCCCTTGTAAGGCTCGGGCGGCCTGAACCGCCTGATCTCGGCGGCGACCTGGCCGACCTTCTGCTTGTCGATGCCCGTCACCACGATCTCGGTCGGCTTCGGACACACCACCTGGATGCCTTTCGGGATCGGGTAGCTCACGTCGTGGCTGTAGCCGAGCTGGAGCTGGAGGTTCGAGCCCTGCACCGCCGCGCGGTAGCCGACGCCGGTGATGTCGAGCTTCTTGGTGAAGCCCTCGGTCACGCCGGCGACGAGGTTCGCCACCATCGTCCGCGACATGCCCCACATCGCGCGCGCGTCCTTGGTGTCCTCGCGCATGGCAACCTCGATATGGCCCTTGTCGAGCTTGGCCACGATGGCATCGGCCAGCACGTGCTTGAGCTCGCCCTTGGGGCCCTTAACCGCGACCTCCTGGCCGTTCACCGTGGCGGTCACACCGCCCGGAACTGTCACCGCTTTTTTGCCAATCCGCGACATGAGTCAAACCTTCGCTACCAAAGCCCGCCTAGAACACGTTGCAGAGGATCTCGCCGCCGACATTCTCGGTGCGGGCGCGCGAATCCGACATGACGCCTTTCGGCGTCGACAGTATGGCGACGCCGAGGCCGTTGGCCACCGTCGGCAGGTCCTTGACCGAGGAATACACCCGCCGGCCAGGGGTCGACACCCGCTTGATGTCCTTGATCACCGGCTCGCCGTCGAAATATTTGAGCTCGATCTCGAACTCCGACTTGCCGGTCGTGTAATCGACGCGCGCGTAGCCGCGGATGTAGCCCTCCTCCGCCAGCACGTCGAGCACATGCTCGCGCAGCTTGGAGGCCGGCGTCGTGACTTTCGCCTTGTAACGCATCTGCGCGTTACGAATGCGGGTCAGCATGTCGCCTAGTGGATCGTTAATGCTCATCGATCGTCCTTACCAGCTCGACTTGACCATGCCGGGGATCAGACCCTGGCTCGATAGATCGCGCAGCGCGATACGCGACATGCGGAGTTTGCGATAGAAACCGCGCGGGCGCCCCGTGAGGTCGCACCGGTTGCGGATGCGCGTCGGCGAAGAGTTGCGCGGCAGCTCGGCGAGCTTCAGCCGGGCGGCGAAGCGCTCCTCGGCCGGAAGCTTGCGATCGCCGGCGATCTCCTTCAGCCGCGTGCGCTTGGTCTTGTATTTCTTCGCCAAGCGGCGCCGCTTGTTGTTGCGCTCGATCATGCTCGTCTTTGCCATTCACGTCCTCCTGTCGCGGCCAGTCGCCTAGCTGCGAAACGGAAAATTCAAACCCTGCAACAACGCGCGCGCCTCGTCGTCGGTGTGCGCCGTCGTGCAGACGATGATGTCCATGCCGAGCACATCCTCGACCTTGTCGTAGTCGATCTCGGGGAAGATGATGTGCTCCTTGAGCCCGATCGCGTAATTGCCGCGACCGTCGAAGCTCTTGGGATTGAGGCCGCGGAAGTCGCGCACCCGCGGCAGCGCGATATTCACCAGCCGGTCGACGAACTCGTACATGCGGTTCTGCCTGAGCGTCACCTTAGCGCCGATCGGCATGCCCTCGCGCAGCTTGAAGGTGGCGATCGACTTGCGCGCCCGCGTGATCACCGGCTTCTGCCCGGCGATCAGGCCGAGATCGGCGGCGGCGGCCGTGACCTTCTTCGAATCGTTGATGCCCTCGCCGACGCCCATGTTCAGCACCACCTTGTCGAGGCGCGGCACCTGCATGGTGTTCCCGTAGCCGAACGTCTTGGCGAGCTCGGGCTTCAGCACGGTGTGATAGTGCTGCTTGAGGCGTGGCGTATAGGTTTCTTCAGACATCGATGATCTCACCCGAGCGCTTGGCAAAGCGGACCTTGCGCCCGTCCTTCAGAAATTTGTAGCCGACCCGCGTCGGGCTCCCGTCCTTGGGGTCCTCGATCGCGAGATTGGAGACGTGGATCGCCCCTTCCTTGGAGATGATCCCGCCGTCTTGCGTGGCGGTCTGGCGCTGATGGCGCCTGACCATGGCGATGCCCTTGACGATGACGCGGTTCTCCGCCGGCATCACCTTGAGCACCTCGCCCTTCTTGCCCTTGTCCTTGCCGGTGATGACCACCACGTGGTCGCCCTTCCGGATCTTCAGCTTGGCCATCTACAGCACCTCCGGAGCAAGCGACACGATCTTCATGTGCTTCTTGCCTCTGAGCTCGCGGGTCACCGGACCGAAGATGCGCGTGCCGATCGGCTCGCCTTGCGGGTTGACCAGCACGGCGGCGTTGCGGTCGAACCGGATGATCGAGCCGTCGGGCCGGCGCACGCCCTTGGCGGTGCGCACCACCACGGCCTTCATCACCTGGCCCTTCTTAACGCGGCCGCGCGGGATCGCCTCCTTGACGGACACCACGATGGTGTCGCCGATCGAGGCATATTTCCGCTTCGAACCGCCGAGCACCTTGATGCACTGGACGCGCCTGGCGCCGGAATTGTCGGCGACGTCGAGATTGGTCTGCATCTGAATCATGGCACTTGCCCTTGCTCAGGCCCGGTCAGGGGCCCGCAAATCCTGTGTTAGACGGCTGCCTGCTCGCGCGGCAGCACCACCCATCGCTTCTGTTTCGAGATCGGCGGACATTCCTCGATCCACACCATCTCGCCCACCTTGAACTCGTTCTTGGCGTCGTGAGCGTGATAGTTCTTGCTCCGCCTGACTGTCTTTTGCAGCAACGGATGCGTGAAGCGTCGCTCGACGCGGACCACCACGGTCTTGTCGTTCTTGTCGCTCACCACGACCCCTTGCAGAACTCTTTTCGGCATCGTCCTGTCCTAGCTCTTAGCCTTGGCCTTAGCCTTGGGCTTCGCAGTCTTGGTCTTCGCAGTCTTGGTCTTCGCTTTGGTCTCGGCCTTCACCGCGGGCTTTGCTTGCGCCTTCGGCTTGGCCGCCGGCGCCGGCTCCTGCCGCGCGATCGTCTTGATGCGCGCGATGTCGCGCCGGATCTGTCTCACCCGCGAGGTGTTCTCGAGTTGCCCCGAGGCCGCCTGGAAGCGCAGGTTGAACTGCTCCTTCTTGAGCTTGATCAGCTCGTCGGTGCGCTGATCTTCCGTCAGCCCGCGGACTTGACCGGCCTTCATGTCTGCACCTCGGTGATGCGCGCCACCACGCGCGTCTTGATGGGAAGCTTGGCGGCGGCAAGACGCAGCGCCTCGCGCGCGACCACCTCGCCCACGCCGTCGATCTCGAACATGATGCGCCCCGGCTTGACGCGGGCCACCCAGAATTCCGGCGTGCCCTTGCCCTTGCCCATGCGCACCTCGGTCGGCTTCTTCGACACCGGCACGTCGGGGAACAGGCGGATCCACACCCGGCCCGCGCGCTTCATCTGCCGCGTCATGGCCCGCCGCGCCGCCTCGATCTGCCGCGCGGTGATGCGCGCAGGCTCCTGCGCCTTCAGCCCGAACGTGCCGAAATTAAGCGTGACCGCGCTCGACGCGGCGCCCTTGATACGGCCCTTATGCGCCTTGCGGAATTTGGTGCGTTTCGGTTGCAGCATGACTTAAGCCTTGTCTCTCTCGCGCTCTACGCCGATGCCGGAGCGGGTTCGCGGCGCCCTTGCGAACGGCCGCCTTCCTGGGCCTCGAGCGCGCGGTTCTCCTGGGCCATGGGATCGTGCTCCATGATCTCGCCCTTGAAGATCCACACCTTGATGCCGATGATGCCGTAGGCCGTGCGGCCGAGCGCCGTGCCGTAATCGATATTGGCGCGCAGCGTATGCAACGGCACGCGGCCCTCGCGATACCACTCCATGCGCGCGATCTCCGCGCCGCCGAGCCGGCCGCCGCAATTGATGCGGATGCCGAGCGCGCCCATGCGCATCGCCGACTGCACGGCGCGCTTCATGGCGCGGCGGAAAGCCACCCGGCGCTCGAGCTGTTGCGCGATGCCTTCGGCAACCAGCGTCGCGTCGATCTCGGGCTTGCGCACTTCGAGAATGTTGAGATGCACCTCGGAATCGGTTAGCGCGGCGAGCTCGCGGCGCAGCTTCTCGATGTCCGAGCCCTTCTTGCCGATCAGAATGCCGGGACGGGCGGTATGCACCGTGACGCGGCACTTCTTGTGCGGGCGCTCGATCACCACCTTGGAGATGCCGGCCTGCTTGCGCGACTCGAGAATGTGTTTGCGCATCTTCAGGTCTTCGTGCAGCAGCCGCGCATATTCGCCGCGCGTCGCATACCAGCGCGAATCCCAGGTGCGGTTGATGCCGAGCCTGAGCCCGATCGGATTGACCTTCTGTCCCATTAAGCGGACTCCTCGACTTGGCGCACGATGACGGTGATCTGCGCGAACGGTTTCTCGATGCGCCCGGCACGGCCTCTGGCGCGCGCCCTCATCCGCTTCAGCACCAAATTCTTGCCGACATAAGCCTCCGACACGACCAGGGCGTCGACGTCGAGGTCGTGGTTGTTCTCAGCATTGGCGATGGCCAATTCGAGCGTCTTCTTCACGTCCTTGGCGATGCGCTTGCGCGAGAAGGCGAGATCGGCCAGCGCGCGGTCGACCTTCTTGCCACGGATCAATCCGGCAAGCAGGTTGAGCTTCTGCGGACTGACGCGGAGGTTCCGCGTCACGGCACGCGCCTCGTTGTCCTTCAGGGTCCGTTCCCGCTGCGCCTTACCCATGATCCTAAGCCTTCGCCCTCTTAGCCTTGCGGTCCGCGGCGTGGCCGTAGAAGGTCCGCGTCGGCGCAAACTCTCCGAATTTGTGTCCGATCATGTCCTCGGTGACGACCACCGGGATATGCTTCTGGCCGTTATGCACGCCGAAGGTCAGCCCGACGAATTGCGGCAGGATGGTCGAGCGGCGCGACCAGATTTTGATCACCGCGTTCGAGCCTGACCCGCGCGCCTTCTCCGACTTCTTCAGCAGATATCCGTCTACGAACGGACCTTTCCAAATCGAGCGACCCACTTGAGCTACCCCTTCTTCTTCTGATGGCGGCTGCGCAGGATGTATTTGTCGGTCGACCGGTTATGGCGCGTCTTCTTGCCCTTGGTCGACTTGCCCCACGGCGTGACCGGATGACGGCCGCCCGAGGTACGGCCTTCGCCGCCGCCATGAGGATGGTCGATCGGGTTCATCGCCACGCCGCGCACCACGGGTCTGCGGCCCTTCCAGCGGTTCCGGCCGGCCTTGCCGATCGAGACGTTGGAGTTGTCGGGATTGGAGACCGCGCCGACCGTCGCCATGCACTCTGCCGGCACCATGCGCGTCTCGCCGGAATTCAATCGCAGAATGGCATAGCCAGCGTCGCGGCCGACCAGCTGCACATAAGTGCCCGCGGCGCGCGCGATCTGTCCGCCTTTGCCGAGCTTCATCTCGACGTTGTGGACGATAGTGCCGATCGGCATGTTGGCGAGCGGCATGGCGTTGCCGGGCTTCACGTCGACCTTGGCGTCGGCGATCACCGTGTCGCCCGGAGCGAGCCGCTGCGGCGCCAGGATGTAGGATAGCTCGCCGTCCTCATATTTGATCAGCGCGATGAACGCGGTGCGGTTCGGATCGTATTCGAGCCGCTCGACGGTCGCCGGCATGCCGTGCTTGCCGCGCTTGAAATCGACCATGCGATAGCTGCGCTTGTGGCCGCCGCCGCGATGCCACATCGACACCCGGCCGTTATTGTTGCGCCCGCCGGTCTTGGTCAGACCTTCGGTCAGCGCCTTCACCGGCTTGCCCTTGTACAGATGGCTCTTGTCGACCAGGACGAGCGAGCGCTGCGAGGGCGTGGTGGGTTTATATGTTTTGAGCGCCATTGCCGTCAGATCCTCGTCGTCACGTCGATCTTGTCGCCTTCGGCGAGCCTGACGATCGCTTTCTTCACGTCCTGCTGCTTGCCCTTGATCCCGCGGAAGTGCTTGGTCTTGCCCTTGCGGACGAGCGTGTTCACCGCGACCACCGTCACGCCGAACAGCTGCTCGATGGCGGCCTTGATCTGCGGGCTTGGTCGCGTCGCGACGCACCTTGAACACCACCTGGTTCGCCTCCGAGACGGCACTCGCCTTCTCGGTGATGACCGGCGCAATGATCACGTCATAGGCGTCGAGCGCGCTCATTTGAACCGTGCCTCCAGCGCCTCGAGCGCCGCTTTGGTCAGCACGAGCTTCTCGTGCCGGAGAATGTCGTAGACGTTGATGCCGGCGACCGGGAGCACATCGACCTGCGGCAGGTTGCGCGCGGCGCGGGCGAACGCCTCCGGCACCGTGGCGCCGTCGATGATCAGCACCGAGCCGAAGCCGAGCTTGGCGAAGCGCGACTTGAGCTCCTTGGTCTTGGCGTCCTTCAGCTCGCATTTGTCGATCACGACCAGCATGTCGGACTTGGCCTTCGACGACAGCGCATGCTTGAGCGCGAGCGCCCTCACCTTCTTCGGCATGTCGATGGCGTGGCTCCTGGGCTTAGGCGCGAGCGCCTTGCCGCCGCCCCTGAACAGAGGCGCCCTGCGGCTGCCGTGCCGCGCCCGGCCGGTGCCCTTCTGCCGGTAGAGCTTGGCGCCGGTATAATTGATCTCGCCGCGATCCTTGACGTATTGCGTGCCGGCCCTGCGCTTGGCGAGCTGGTAGCGCACCATGCGTTGCAGGATGTCGGCGCGGGGCTCTAGCCCGAACAGATCGTCCCTGAGGTCGACCGTTCCCGCCTTCTTGGCGTCGAGCGTGGTGACGTCGGCTTGCATTACGCTTCGCTCCCACCCTCTGCCGGCGCGCTTTCGGCACCGGGCGTCTCTTGTTTCGCTTGCGTCGAGCGCATCGCCCTCGCGCTTGCGGAAGGCGCCTGGCTTCGGCGCGGTCTCGGGCAGCGCCCGCTTCACCGCATCGTGGACCGTCACCCAGCCGCCCTTGGCGCCCGGCACCGCGCCGCGGATCATGATCAGCCCGCGCTCGGGGTCGGTCCTCACCACGCGCAAATTCTGCGTGGTGACGTTCACGTCGCCCATATGGCCGGCCATCTTCTTGCCCTTGAACACCTTGCCGGGGTCCTGGCGCTGGCCGGTCGAGCCGTGGCTTCTATGGCTGACCGAGACGCCGTGGCTCGCGCGCAGGCCGTGGAAGCCGTGCCGCTTCATGGCGCCGGCGAAGCCCTTGCCGATGGTCGTGCCCGACACGTCGACGAACTGCCCCTCGACGAAATGGTCCGCGGTGATCTCGGCGCCAACCTCGATCACATTGTCGGGGCTGACGCGGAACTCGGCGAGCTTCCGCTTGGGCTCGACATTGGCCACGGCGAAATGCCCGCGCGCGGCGCGGCTCATGCGCTTCACCTTGGGCGTGCCGCTGCCGAGCTGAAGCGCGGTATAGCCGTTCTTCTCCGGCGTGCGGTGGCCGACCACCTGGCAATGCTCGAGCTTCAGCACCGTCACCGGGATGTGCTCCCCGGCATCGGTGAAGATCCTGGTCATGCCGACCTTCTGCGCGATGACACCTGATCGCATTGGTGTTGGTCCTTGCCTCGTCCCGCGCTCTACAGCTTGATCTCGACGTCGACGCCCGCCGCGAGGTCGAGCTTCATCAGCGCGTCGACCGTCTGCGGCGTGGGATCGACGATGTCGAGCAGACGCTTATGCGTGCGCATCTCGAACTGCTCGCGGCTCTTCTTGTCGATATGGGGCGACCGGTTGACCGTGAACTTCTCGATGCGCGTCGGCAGCGGAATGGGTCCGCGCACCTCGGCGCCCGTGCGCTTCGCGGTGTTCACGATCTCCTTGGTCGACGCATCGAGGATGCGATGGTCGAAGGCTTTGAGCCTGATTCTTATGTTCTGACTTTGCATCCCGATGGCCTCAAGTTAAGGAGCGCGCCGCTTGCGGCAGCGCGCCCCTGATCTCTCCCTACTCGATGATCGACGCCACCACGCCGGCGCCGACCGTGCGGCCGCCTTCGCGAATGGCGAAACGAAGTTTCTCTTCCATGGCGATCGGCACGATCAGCTCGACCGTCATGGCGATATTGTCGCCCGGCATCACCATCTCGGTCCCTTCCGGCAGCTGCACCACGCCGGTCACGTCGGTGGTGCGGAAATAGAACTGCGGACGGTAGTTGCCGAAGAACGGGGTATGACGCCCGCCCTCTTCCTTGGTGAGGATATAGGCCTCGGCCTTGAACTTGGTGTGCGGCGTGATCGAGCCGGGCTTGGCCAGAACCTGGCCGCGCTCGACGCCCTCGCGGTCGACGCCGCGGAGCAGGCAGCCGACATTGTCGCCGGCCTCGCCCTGGTCGAGCAGCTTGCGGAACATCTCGACGCCGGTGACGACGGTCTTGGTCGTCGGCTTGATGCCGACGATCTCGACTTCCTCGCCGACCTTGACGATGCCGCGCTCGATACGGCCGGTGACCACGGTGCCGCGGCCCGAGATCGAGAACACGTCCTCGATCGGCATCAGGAACGGCTTGTCCTTGGGACGGTCGGGCTGCGGAATGTAAGCATCGACCGCATCCATCAACGCGTTGATGGCGTTCTTGCCGATCTCGTCATCACGACCCTCGAGCGCTGCCAGGCCCGAGCCCTTGACGATCGGAATCTCGTCGCCCGGGAACTCGTATTTGGTCAGCAGCTCGCGCACCTCGAGCTCGACCAGGTCGAGCAGCTCGGGGTCGTCGACCATGTCGACCTTGTTGAGGAACACGACCAGCGCCGGCACGCCGACCTGACGGGCGAGCAGGATGTGCTCGCGCGTCTGCGGCATGGGACCGTCGGCGGCCGACACCACGAGGATGGCGCCGTCCATCTGCGCCGCGCCCGTGATCATGTTCTTCACGTAGTCGGCGTGGCCCGGACAGTCGACATGGGCGTAATGGCGCTTGCTGGTCTCGTATTCCACATGCGCGGTCGAGATGGTGATGCCGCGCGCCTTCTCTTCCGGCGCCTTGTCGATCTCGTCATAGGCGGTGAACTTCGCCCCGCCCTTCTCGGCCAACACCTTGGTGATCGCAGCCGTCAGCGTCGTCTTGCCGTGATCGACATGACCGATGGTCCCGATGTTGCAATGCGGCTTCGTCCGCTGGAATTTTTCCTTAGCCATGTTGGCTCTCCATCCTTCAACATAAAAACAAAGTCACGACCGCCGCCCTTGCGGGCAGCTGCAGCCTTTAGGCGAACTTCGCCTTGACCTCCTCGGCGACGCCCTGGGGCGCCTGCGCGTAGTGGTCGAACTGCATGGTGAACTGCGCCCTGCCCTGGCTCATCGAGCGCAGGTTGTTCACGTAACCGAACATATTGGCGAGCGGCACCATGGCGCTGATCACCGACGCGTTGCCACGCGACTCCTGACCGCGCACTTGACCCCGGCGGCTGGTCAGGTCGCCGATGATGCCGCCCACATAATCTTCCGGCGTCACCACTTCAACCTTCATGATCGGCTCGAGCAGCTTCGGGCCGGCCTTGAGCGCGCCTTCGCGGAACGCGGCGCGCGAGGCGATCTCGAACGCCATCACCGACGAGTCGACGTCGTGGTAGGCGCCATCGGTCAGCGTCACCTTGATGTCGAGCATCGGGAAGCCGGCGAGCACGCCGTTCTCGACCACGCTCAGCACGCCCTTGGCGACGCCCGGGATGTATTCCTTCGGCACGTTGCCGCCGATCACCTTGTTGACGAACTCGTAGCCCTTGCCGGCCTCGTTCGGCTCGATGGTCATCTTGACGCGAGCGAACTGACCCGAGCCGCCGGTCTGCTTCTTGTGGGTGTAGTCCACGTCGGCGCGCTTGGAGACCGTCTCGCGGAACGCCACCTGCGGCGCGCCGACATTGGCCTCGACCTTGAACTCGCGGCGCATGCGATCGACGATGATGTCGAGATGCAGCTCGCCCATGCCCTTGATGATGGTCTGGCCCAACTCGTGATCGACCGAGACGCGGAACGAGGGGTCCTCCTGGGCGAGACGATGCAGCGCCACGCCGAGCTTCTCCTGGTCGCCCTTGGTCTTGGGCTCCACGGCGACCTCGATGACCGGCTCGGGGAACTCCATGCGCTCGAGGATCACCGGCTTGGCCGGATCGCACAGCGTGTCGCCGGTGGTGACGTCCTTGAGGCCGGCCAGAGCGACGATGTCGCCGGTAAAGGCCTCCTTGATGTCCTCGCGGTGATTGGCGTGCATCAGCAGCATGCGGCCGATGCGCTCCTTCTTGTCCTTCACCGTATTGATAAGCGTCGTGCCGGTCTCCACCTTGCCGGAATAAATCCGGCAGAAGGTGAGCGAGCCGACGAACGGATCGTTCATGATCTTGAAGGCGAGCATCGACAGCGGCGCGTCGTCGGAGGGCGCCCGGGTGACTTCCTCATTGGTCTTGAAGTCGATGCCCTTCATCGGCGGCACGTCGAGCGGCGACGGCAGATAGTCGACCACCGCGTCCAGCATCGGCTGCACGCCCTTGTTCTTGAACGCCGAGCCGCACAGGATCGGCACGAAGAGATTGGTCACCGTGCCCTTGCGAATGAGCGCCTTGAGCTCAGCCTCGGTCGGCATCTTGCCTTCGAGATAGGCTTCGGTCGCGGCCTCGTCGACCTCTGAGGCGAGCTCAACCAGCCGATCGTGATACTCCTTGGCCTGATCGAGCAGATCGGCCGGGATTTCCTCGTCGTGGAATTCAGCGCCGAGCGCCTCGTCGTTCCACACCACGGCCTTCATGCGCACGAGGTCGATGATGCCGTTGAAGCTGGACTCGACTCCGAGCGGGAGCTGGATCACGATCGGCTTGGCGCCGAGGCGGTCCTTGACCATCTGCACCGAGAGGAAGAAATCGGCGCCGATCTTGTCCATCTTGTTGACGAAGATCATGCGCGGCACGCCGTATTTGTCGGCCTGGCGCCATACCGTCTCGGTCTGCGGCTCGACGCCCTGGTTGGCGTCGAGCAGGGCTACCGCGCCGTCGAGCACGCGCAAGCTGCGCTCCACCTCGATGGTGAAATCGACGTGGCCCGGCGTGTCGATGATGTTGATGCGCTTGTCGTTCCAGTAAGCGGTCGTCGCGGCCGAGGTGATGGTGATGCCGCGCTCCTGCTCCTGCTCCATCCAGTCCATGGTGGCAGCGCCGTCGTGCACTTCGCCGATCTTGTGGCTCTTGCCGGTGTAATAGAGCACACGCTCTGTGGTCGTGGTCTTGCCGGCGTCGATATGCGCCATGATCCCGATATTGCGGTAGTCCTCGAGGGGTGTGGCCCGGGGCATCGTTAGGATCCTTGCACTCGTTACCAGCGGTAATGGGAGAAAGCGCGATTGGCCTCTGCCATCCGGTGGGTATCCTCACGCTTCTTCACCGCGGTGCCGCGATTATTGGCGGCATCGAGCAGCTCCCCCGACAGGCGCTCGACCATGGTGTTCTCGTTGCGCCCGCGCGCCGCCGAGATGATCCAGCGGATGGCAAGCGCCTGGCGGCGATCCAGCCTGACCTCGACCGGAACCTGATAGGTGGCGCCACCGACGCGGCGCGACCTGACCTCGAGCGCCGGCATGACGTTGCGCAGCGCCTCGTGGAACAGCTCGACCGGATTCGACTTCGCCTTCTTCTCCATCTGATCGAGCGCGCCGTAGACGATCCGCTCAGCGGCCGACTTCTTGCCCTCTTTCATGATGGAGTTCATGAACTTGCTGAGCGTCGCATCCCCGAATTTTGGATCGGGAGTGACCTCGCGCTTATCTGCTTTACGCCGCCTCGACATGTCGTCTGATCCGTTTCCTAGAACGAGAAAACGACCCGCTATTTGGGTCGTTTGGCTCCGTATTTGGAGCGCCGCTGCCGACGATCGCTAACGCCTTGGGTATCCAGCACGCCACGAATGATGTGATAGCGCACGCCGGGAAGGTCCTTGACGCGACCGCCCCTGATCAACACCACCGAATGCTCTTGCAGATTATGCCCCTCGCCGGGGATGTAGCTCGTCACTTCGAGCTGATTGGTGAGGCGGACGCGCGCCACCTTGCGGAGCGCCGAGTTCGGCTTCTTCGGCGTCGTGGTGTAGACGCGCGTGCAGACCCCGCGTTTCTGCGGGCACGACTGCATGGCCGGAACCTTGTTCCGCTTGCCCGGCTGGCGCCGAGGCTTGCGGATGAGCTGCTGTATCGTCGGCATCGTCTGCCCTAATCCAATCGTCCTTGGGGCCAAAGCCCGTGCTTGAAGCGCAAAGCGCCAATATCAGAAGGGCAAAGCGCCCATATCGTCTGGCGCCGAACCTTGCGGGATTGCCCCGCGCGCTTCGGCGCCTCAAAACAGAGGACCTCGGAGGGCAATGCCCCCAAGATCATGACCACGATGTGATCCCGGTTAGTCCGGCAGCGTTTAACCCTCGCCCTAAGGGCAACCAGATGGGGCTACCGCCTGCCGCGAAAGTTGGCCGCGTTGTATCAGGCGGATTCTCGCATCGTCAAGGGTTCACGCCGAAAAACGGGTGCCGAAAGCCAGAAATCGGAAGCCGGAAGCTATTGGGCGCGCGCCCGGCTTACCGACTTCCGACCTGAATTCCGGCGTCCGGCTGAAGGCTAGGAGGCCGCGCCCTCCTCAGCCGTCTCTTCCTCTTCGTGATCGAGCCGCTCATCGGCAGCCCGCTGGCGCTCCTCGAGGATCAGATCGTCGCGATGGGCGGCGATCTTGGCCAAGCGGGCCAGCATACCGCCGGTACCGGCTGGAATCAGCCGGCCGACGATCACGTTCTCTTTCAGGCCCTCCAGCGCGTCAGCCTTGCCGTTGACGGCGGCATCGGTCAGCACGCGGGTGGTCTCCTGGAAGGAGGCCGCAGAGATGAACGAGCGGGTCTGCAAGCTTGCCTTGGTGATGCCGAGCAGCACGGGCTGTCCGGTCGCCGGCTTGCCGCCCTTCTCCACCGCGGCGATGTTGGCGTCCTCGAAGTCGATGCGATCGACCTGCTCGCCTTTGAGGAACTCCGTGTCGCCCGCCTCGTTCACCTCGGTCTTCTGCAGCATCTGCCGGACGATCACCTCGATATGCTTATCGTTGATGGTGACGCCCTGGAGCCGGTACACCTCCTGGATCTCGTTGACGAGATAGTTGGCGAGCTCCTCGACGCCCTTGATCGCCAGGATGTCGTGCGGCGCGGGATGGCCGTCGAGCAGGAACTCGCCCTTCTCGATGCGATCGCCTTCCTGCACCGCAAGATGCCGGCCCTTGGGGATCAGATACTCGACCGGCTCGGTGCCGTCCTCGGGCGCGATGGTGATGCGCCGCTTGTTCTTGTAGTCGCGGCCAAGCTGCACCGTTCCCGACACCTCGGCGATGATGGCGTGGTCCTTCGGCCTGCGCGCCTCGAACAGTTCCGCCACCCGCGGCAAGCCGCCGGTGATGTCGCGCGTCTTGGCGCTCTCGGTCGGGATACGCGCCAGCACGTCGCCGGCCTTCACCTGATGGCCGGGCTCGACCGAAAGGATCGCGTCGACGGGGAGCAGATAGCGCGCCTCGCCACCGCGGCTCAGCTTGCCGATCTTGCCCTTCTTGTCCTTGATCACCATCGCCGGCCGAAGATCGGCGCCGCGCGGCGACGCGCGCCAGTCGATGATCACGCTATTGGTGATGCCGGTCGAACTCGTCGCGCCGCTCGCTGACCGAAACGCCTTCGACCAGGTCCTCGAAGTCGACGATGCCTTCGATCTCGGTGAGCACGGGACGGGTATAGGGATCCCACTCGGCGAGCCGATCGCCGCGCTTGACCTTGACCCCGTCATCGACGCGCAGATGCGTGCCGTAGGGAATACGGTGCACCGTGCGCTCGCTGCCGTCCTCATCGAGCAGCACGATCGCCGTGTTGCGTCCCATGACCATGAGGCGCCCTTGCGAATCCTTGACGACGCTGCGCTGCTTGATCTTAACCGTGCCGTCGAAATTCGACTCGAGCGAGGACTGATCGACCACCTTGGACGATGCCACGCCGCCCAAATGGAACGTGCGCATGGTGAGCTGGGTGCCCGGCTCGCCGATCGACTGCGCCGCGATGACGCCGACCGCCTCGCCCATGTTGACGGGCGTGCCGCGGGCGAGATCGCGCCCGTAGCATTTGGCGCAGATGCCGTTCCTGGTCTCGCAGGTCAGCGCCGAGCGGATGCGGATCTCTTGCACCCGTGCAGTCTCGATCGCCTCGACCTGCTCCTCCTCGATCAGCTCGCCGGCCTTGACGATCACCTTGCCGGTCGACGGATTCTTGATGTTGTCGACGGTGGTGCGGCCGAGCACGCGCTGGCCGAGCGAAACGGTCACCTCGCCCGCCTCGAGAATGGCGCGCGCGGTGATGCCTTCGGTCGTGCCGCAATCGTCCTCGGTGACGATGCAGTCCTGGGCCACGTCGACCAGACGCCGCGTCAGATAGCCGGAGTTGGCGGTCTTGAGCGCGGTGTCGGCCAGACCCTTGCGGGCGCCGTGGGTCGAGTTGAAGTACTCGAGCACCGACAGCCCCTCCTTGAAGTTGGAGATGATCGGCGTCTCGATGATCTCGCCAGACGGCTTGGTCATCAGGCCGCGCATGCCGGCGAGCTGCTTCATCTGCGCCGGCGAGCCGCGCGCGCCTGAGTGCGACATCATATAGATCGAGTTGATCGGCTTCTCGCGGCCGGTCTTGGCATCGCGCTGCACCGAGGAGATGCGCTTCATCATCTCCTTGGCGACCAGCTCGGTGCACTCGGTCCAGGTGTCGACCACCTTGTTGTACTTCTCGCCGCGGGTGATCAGGCCGTCGTTATATTGCTGCTCGTACTCGCGCACGAGGTCCGCGGTCTTCTGCACGATGGCGTCCTTGGTCTCCGGGATCACCATGTCGTCCTTGCCGAACGAGATGCCGGCACGGCAGGCATAGCGGAAGCCGAGACCCATGATCCGGTCGCAGAAGATGACCGTCTCCTTCTGACCGCAGTGGCGATAGACCACGTCGATCATGTTGGAGATGTCCTTCTTGGTCAGCAGCCGGTTGATGAGATCGAACGGCACCATCGGGCTGCGCGGCAAAAGCTCGCCGAGCAGCATGCGGCCGGGGGTCGTCTCGTAGATATGCGAGGTCGGCTTGCCCTTCTCATCGACCGAGCGGAAGCGGCCTTTGATCTTGGCGTGCAGCGTGACCACCTTGGCGTCGAGCGCGTGATGGATCTCGGCCGTGTTGCCGAAGATCATCCCCTCGCCCGGCTCGTTGTCCATGGCGATCGACAGGTAGTAGAGGCCGAGCACGATGTCCTGCGACGGCACGATGATCGGCGAGCCGTTGGCGGGGTGCAGGATGTTGTTGGTCGACATCATCAAGACGCGAGCCTCGAGCTGAGCCTCGAGCGACAGCGGCACGTGCACGGCCATCTGGTCGCCGTCGAAGTCGGCGTTGAACGCCGCGCACACCAATGGATGCAGCTGGATCGCCTTACCCTCGATCAGCACGGGCTCGAACGCCTGGATGCCGAGGCGGTGCAAGGTCGGCGCGCGGTTGAGCAGGATCGGGTGCTCGCGGATCACCTCATCGAGGATGTCCCAAACCTCCGGCTTCTCCTTCTCGACCAGCTTCTTGGCCTGCTTCACCGTGGCGGCGTGGCCCTTGGCGTCGAGCCGCGCATAGATGAACGGCTTGAACAGCTCGAGCGCCATCTTCTTCGGCAGCCCGCACTGATGCAGCTTGAGCTCAGGCCCGACCACGATCACCGAGCGGCCCGAATAGTCGACGCGCTTGCCGAGCAGATTCTGCCGGAAGCGGCCCTGCTTGCCCTTGAGCATGTCGGCGAGCGACTTCAGCGGCCGCTTGTTGGCGCCGGTGATGACGCGTCCGCGCCGTCCGTTGTCGAACAGCGCATCGACCGCCTCCTGAAGCATGCGCTTCTCGTTGCGGATGATGATGTCCGGCGCACGGAGCTCCATCAGCCGCTTCAGACGATTGTTGCGGTTGATGACGCGGCGATAGAGATCGTTCAGGTCCGAGGTCGCGAAGCGGCCGCCGTCGAGCGGCACCAGCGGGCGCAGCTCCGGCGGAATGACCGGAACCACGGTCAGGATCATCCACTCAGGCTTGTTGCCCGACTGGATGAACGCCTCGACCACCTTCAGGCGCTTGGCGAGCTTCTTGGGCTTGAGCTCAGAGGTCGACTCGGCAATCTCGACGCGGAGATCCGCCGCCAGCCGCTCGAGGTCGAGACCCTTGAGCAGCTCGCGGATCGCCTCGGCCCCGATCGAGGCCGTGAACGAATCCTCGCCGAAATCCTCCTGCGCCTTCGATGTAGTCCTCTTCGGACAGGAGCTGGAGCGGCTTGAGCGAGGTCAACCCCGGCTCGAGCACGATGTAGTTCTCGAAATAGAGCACGCGCTCCAGGTCCTTCAGCGTCATGTCGAGCAGAAGGCCGATGCGCGAGGGCAGCGACTTCAAGAACCAGATATGGGCGACCGGCGCGGCGAGCTCGATATGGCCCATGCGCTCGCGCCGGACCTTGGCGAGCGTCACCTCGACGCCGCACTTCTCGCAGATGACGCCCTTGTACTTCATGCGCTTGTACTTGCCGCACAAGCACTCGTAGTCCTTCACCGGGCCGAAGATGCGCGCGCAGAACAGCCCGTCGCGCTCCGGCTTGAAGGTACGGTAGTTGATGGTCTCGGGCTTCTTGATCTCCCCGTAGGACCACGACAGGATTTTTTCCGGGCTCGCGATGCCGATGCGAATCTGGTCGAAATTCTGCTGCTGGACCTGCGGATTGAAGATGTTGCCGATTTCTTGGTTCATTCGTTGTCTCCCAACGGGCGGACCTGCCGCCCTTCAGTTGGTCGCGTTCAATCGTTACGTCGTTCGGGCGCGCCTCGCGCTCACTCTGCGGCCGGTCGCGGCAGTCTCGGCCGTGCCGGCGGCTGCTCCTCGGGTTTGGGCTGCAACAGCTCGACATTGAGACCGAGCGCCCGCATCTCCTTGACCAGCACGTTGAAGGATTCGGGGATGCCCGCCTCGAACGTGTCGTCGCCGCGGACGATCGCCTCGTAGACCTTGGTGCGTCCGGCCACGTCGTCGGACTTGACCGTCAGCATCTCCTGCAGCGTGTAGGCCGCGCCGTAAGCCTCGAGCGCCCACACCTCCATCTCGCCGAAGCGCTGGCCGCCGAACTGGGCCTTGCCGCCGAGAGGCTGTTGGGTGACCAGGCTGTAAGGCCCGATCGAGCGCGCGTGGATCTTGTCGTCCACCAGGTGATGCAGCTTCAGCATATAGATGTAGCCGACCGTCACCTTGCGCTCGAACTCTTCGCCGGTGCGGCCGTCGTAGAGAGTGACCTGGCCGGACGAGTCGAGGCCGGCAGCCTCGAGCAGAGCCGTCACGTCGCCCTCATGCGCGCCGTCGAACACCGGCGTCGCAACGGGCACGCCAGCCCTCAGATCCTCGCTCACCTCGATCAGATGATCGTCGCGGAGGGCCGCAACGGCCTTGTCGTCGCCATAGATGGTCTTGAGCAAGTCCTTGAGCGGCTTCACCTTATGCGAGCTGTAATAGACCTCCAGCGCCTCGCCGATCTTGTTGCCCAAGCCGCGGCAAGCCCAGCCGAGATGGGTCTCGAGAATCTGGCCCACATTCATGCGGCTCGGCACGCCGAGCGGATTGAGCACGATGTCGATCGGCGCACCGTCCTCGAGGTAAGGCATGTCCTCGATCGGCACGATCATGCTGATCACGCCCTTGTTGCCGTGGCGGCCGGCCATCTTGTCGCCGGGCTGGATCTTGCGCTTCACCGCGACGAACACCTTGACCATCTTCATCACGCCGGGCGGCAGCTCGTCGCCGCGCTGCAGCTTGTCGACCTTGTCGACGAAGCGCTGCTCGAGCCGCTTCTTGGCCTCTTCGTATTGGCGGCGGATCGCCTCGACCTCGGACATCGCCTTCTCGTTCTTGAGCGCGATCTCCCACCAATGCTGGCGCGCGACCTCGTCGAGCAGAGCCTCGGTGATCTTGGCGTCCTTCTTGATGTTCTTCGGTCCCTTGGCCACGACCTTGTGCATCAGCACGTCCCTGAGGCGGCCGTACACGTTGCGGTCGAGGATCGCGAGTTCGTCGTCGCGGTCCTTGGCGAGACGCTCGATCTCCTCGCGCTCGATGGCCATGGCGCGCTCGTCCTTCTCGACGCCGTGGCGGTTGAACACGCGCACCTCGACCACCGTGCCCGACACGCCGGGCGGCAGCTTGAGCGAGGTGTCGCGCACGTCGGAGGCCTTCTCGCCGAAGATGGCGCGCAGCAGCTTCTCCTCGGGCGTCATCGGGCTCTCGCCCTTGGGCGTGATCTTGCCCACCAGGATGTCGCCCGGGTTCACCTCGGCGCCGATATAGACGATGCCCGCCTCGTCGAGATTCTTAAGCGCCTCCTCGGAGACGTTGGGGATGTCGCGGGTGATCTCCTCAGGCCCGAGCTTGGTGTCGCGGGCCATCACCTCGAACTCCTCGATATGGATCGAGGTGAACACGTCGTCGCGCACGACGCGCTCGGAGATGAGGATCGAGTCCTCGAAATTGTAACCCATCCACGGCATGAAGGCGACGAGCACGTTGCGCCCGAGCGCGAGCTCGCCGAGATCGGTCGACGGACCGTCGGCGATGATCTCGCCCTGGTGCACCGCATCGCCGACGCGCACCAGAGGCCGCTGGTTGATGCAGGTGTTCTGGTTCGAGCGCTGGAACTTGCGCAGATTGTAGATGTCGACGCCCGACTTCGACGGATCGGTCTCCTCGGTGGCGCGGATGACGATGCGGGTGGCATCGACCTGGTCGACCACGCCGGTGCGGCGCGCGCCGATGGCGGCGCCCGAATCGCGCGCCACCACCTCTTCCATACCGGTGCCGACCAGCGGCGCCTCGGCCGTGATCAGCGGCACGGCCTGGCGCTGCATGTTCGAGCCCATCAGGGCGCGGTTGGCGTCGTCGTTCTCGAGGAACGGGATCAGCGCGGCGGCGACCGACACGAGCTGCTTCGGCGACACGTCGATCAGATCGACCTTCTCCGGCGGCTCGTTCTCGACGTCGCCGGCATGGCGGCAGACCACCATGTCCTCGGCGAAGGTGCCGTTCGGGTTAAGCTTGGCGTTGGCCTGCGCGATGATGTAGCGCGCCTCCTCCATGGCCGAGAGATAGACCACCTCGTCGGTCACCTTGGCTTTCACCACGCGCCGGTACGGGCTCTCGATGAAGCCGTATTTGTTCACCCGCGCGTAGGTCGCGAGCGAGTTGATGAGGCCGATATTCGGTCCCTCGGGCGTCTCGATCGGGCAGATGCGGCCGTAATGCGTCGGGTGCACGTCGCGCACCTCGAAGCCGGCGCGCTCGCGCGTCAGACCGCCCGGCCCAAGCGCCGACAGGCGCCGCTTGTGGGTGATCTCCGACAGCGGGTTGGTCTGGTCCATGAACTGGCTGAGCTGGGACGAGCCGAAGAACTCGCGCACCGCGGCGGCCGCGGGCTTGGCGTTGATCAGGTCCTGCGGCATCACCGTGTCGATATCGACCGAGCTCATGCGCTCCTTGATGGCGCGCTCCATGCGCAGCAGGCCGACGCGGTACTGATTCTCCATCAGCTCGCCGACCGACCGCACCCGGCGATTGCCGAGATGGTCGATGTCGTCGATCTCGCCCTTGCCGTCGCGCAAGCCGACCAGCGTCTTGATCACCGCAAGGATGTCCTCCTTGCGGAGCGTGCGCATGGTGTCCGGCGCATCGAGGTCGAGGCGCATGTTCATCTTGACGCGGCCCACGGCCGAAAGGTCGTAGCGCTCGGAGTCGAAGAAGATGCCGTTGAAAAGCGTCTGCGACGCCTCGGGCGTCGGCGGCTCGCCGGGACGCATCACCCGATAGATGTCGAGCAACGCCTCCTCGGTGTTGGAGTTCTTGTCGATGTTCAGCGTGTTGCGAATGAAGGCGCCGACATTGACGTGGTCGATGTCGAGGATCGGGATCTCCTTGAGACCGAGGTCCTTCAGCTTGGCCAGCAGCTTGGCGTCGAGCTCCTCGCCCGCCTCGCCGTAGATCTCGCCCGTCTCCATGTTGATGATGTCCTGGGCGAGGTAGCGGCCGTGCAAATCCTCGTCGCTGACCAACAGCTCCTTCAGGCCCTCGTCGGCGAGCTTCTTGGCGAGACGCGCGGTGACCTTGCGGCCGGCCTCGATCGCGACCTTGCCGGTCTTGGCGTCGATCAGGTCGCTCGTCGGCTTGATGCCGCGCATGCGATCGGGGCGGAACGGCATGCGCCATCCCTCCTTGGCCGCCTTGAGCGGAATGCGGTCGTAGAAGGTCGCGAGGATCTCCTCGTCGTCCAGCCCAAGCGCATAGAGCAGCGTCGTCACCGGCAGCTTGCGGCGGCGGTCGATGCGCACATAGACGATGTCCTTGGCGTCGAACTCGAAGTCGAGCCAGGAGCCGCGATAGGGAATGATGCGGGCGGCGAACAGGAGCTTGCCCGAGGAATGGGTCTTGCCGCGGTCGTGGTCGAAGAACACGCCGGGCGAGCGGTGCATCTGCGAGACGATGACGCGCTCGGTGCCGTTGATGACGAACGTGCCGTTCGACGTCATGAGCGGCATGTCGCCCATATAGACGTCCTGCTCCTTGATGTCCTTGACCGAGCGCGCGCCGGTCTCCTCGTTCACATCGAACACGATGAGACGGAGCGTGACCTTGAGCGGCGCGGCGAAGGTCATGCCGCGCTGCTGGCACTCGTCGACGTCGTATTTCGGCGGCTCGAACGCGTAGCGGACGAACTCGAGCTGGGCGCGCTCGCCGAAGTCGCGGATCGGGAACACCGAGCGGAACACGGCCTGAAGCCCCTCGTCCAGGCGTCCGCCTTCGGGCTCGTCGACCATGAGGAATTGATCGTAGGACTGTTTTTGAACCTCGATGAGGTTCGGCATCTCGGCAACTTCGTGAATCTTGCCGAACATCTTCCGCAAGCGCTTATGACCGTTCGTCGTCTGCTGCGTCTGCTGCGTCATTTATGGTCCTCTTAGGCTCGTGCCCCGTTCGGGGCTCGTCGCGACGGCTCGCCTGAGACTCCGCCGTGTCGGGGCAAGCGGAGTTTCAGGAGAAGCGTCACATGCGCGAATTGTTGATTGGGTTTGGGGGCCCGGGAGAACCACCAAGTATGGGGTCCGCCCGGGCGCCTTTCAACCCATTCCTACCAACTAAGTCTACTTCAGCTCGACCGTGGCCCCGGCCGCCTCGAGCTGCTTCTTGATCTTCTCAGCCTCTTCCTTGTTCACGCCTTCCTTGACGGCCTTGGGAGCGGCTTCGACGAGATCCTTGGCTTCCTTGAGGCCGAGGCTGGTGACAGCCCGTACCTCTTTGATAACGTTGATCTTCTGGGCTCCAACCGCGGTCAGGATGACGTTGAATTCCGTCTGCTCCTCGACCGGGGCTGCGGCGGCGCCGGCTGCGGCCATCATGGCCACGGGAGCTGCCGCCGACACGCCCCACTTCTCCTCGAGCATCTTCGCCAGATCGGCTGCCTCAAGGACCGTGAGGCCCGAGAGCGTGTCCACTATTTTCTGCAAGTCTGCCATTTACTTATCCTCGTAGATTTGACTCTGATGTTAGCTGTTGGTGGGCTCACGCCGCTTCCTTGTTGCCATAGGCTCCGATCACGCGGGCCAGCTGAGCGCCGGGCTCATTCAGCGTGCGGGCGATCTTGCTCGCCGGCGCCTGAAGGAGACCGATCAGCGTGCCTCTGAGCTCGTCGAGCGAAGGCAGATCGGCAAGCGAGTTCACGCCCCTGGCATCGAGCACCGTGGTCCCCATCGCGCCGCCAAGGATGACGAACTTCTCGTTCGCCTTGGCGAATTTGACGGCGATCTTCGGCGCCGCCACGGGGTCCGCGGAGAAGGCGAGGCACGTCGGCCCCTTCAGCAAATCCGCGATGCCCTTGGCGTCGGTGCCTTCGAGCGCAAGCTTGACGAGCCTGTTCTTCGCCACCTTGACCTGTCCGCCTGCGCCTCTCATCTCGCTGCGCAGTTTGGTCATGGCGCCGACGGTCAGGCCCGCATAGTGAGCGACGACGATCACGCCGGTGTTGGCGAGGACGTCATGAAGCGCCGTCACGACGTCGCGCTTCTGTGCTCTTTCCAATGCTCACTCCGTCTGTTTGGACCTGAAGCGAAACCTTCAGGCCGCAAGCCACGTCAATGTCGCAAGACGAGGCGGGGACCAGGCAATAGGCCGCCCCGCTCCATCGAGCGACGCTCCGGTGCCTGTCCGCCCATGCGCATCGATTGCGCGAGAGCCAACTACGAGGGTCAAACCGATCTCCAGGTTGCGGCGGAATTCCCGCTACCATCGAACCGTTCTTCTCCCGTCTCATGCAGGCCGAACGGCTTAAGCGGAAAATCCGCACCTGCAATCTCGGACAGGTTTGGACCGCCTCTTACGAAGCGGTCCTCCGGGGCTGAACCTCAGCCCCGAAACTCTCTTCTACGTCGCGGCGCCGCCGGTCAGGCTCGCCGGCTCGATCTTGACGCCGGGTCCCATGGTCGAAGTGACCGCGACCCGCTTCAGGAACGTGCCCTTGGCGCCAGACGGCTTCGCCTTCATGACCGCATCGGCGAAGGCGCGGATATTCGCCACCAGCGCTTCCTCGGTGAAACTCGCTTTGCCGACGCCGGCATGGATCAGGCCGGCCTTCTCGACGCGGAACTCGACCGCGCCGCCCTTGGCCGCGCGCACCGCCGGGCCGACATCCATGGTGACCGTGCCGACCTTGGGGTTCGGCATCAGGCCGCGCGGACCGAGCACCTTACCGAGCCGGCCAACCAGCGGCATCATGTCGGGCGTGGCGATGCAGCGGTCGAACTCGATCACGCCCTTCTGCACCTGCTCGACCAGATCCTCTGCGCCAACCACGTCGGCGCCCGCCTTCTTGGCTTCCTCGGCCTTGGCGCCCTTGGCGAACACGCCGACTCTGAGCTTGCGCCCCGAGCCGTGCGGCAGCGCGCACACGCCGCGCACCATCTGATCGGCGTGACGCGGATCGACGCCGAGATTCATCGCGATCTCGATGGTCTCGTCGAACTTCGCCTTGGCGCCGTCCTTGACCAGCTTCACCGCGTCCTCGAGCGAGTACAGATGCTCGCGTTCGATCTTCTCGGCTGCGCTGCGGAATCTCTTGCCGGGTTTGCTCATGGCTTACTCCTGCACCTCAAGTCCCATCGAGCGGGCAGAGCCGGCGATGATCTTCATCGCCTGCTCGATGGAATTGGCGTTCAAATCTTTCATCTTGACCTCGGCGATCTCGCGAAGCTGCGCCTTGGTCACGCTCCCCGCGCCGGTCCTGCCGGGCGCGGTCGAGCCCTTGCCGATCTTCGCCGCCTTCTTCAGCAGATACGACGCCGGCGGCGTGCGCATCTCGAAGGTGAACGAGCGGTCGGCATAGACGGTGATGACCGTCGGGATCGGCGAGCCTTCCTCGAGCTTCTGCGTCGCAGCGTTGAACTGCTTGCAGAACTCCGGAATGTTCACGCCGCGCTGGCCGAGCGCAGGCCCGATCGGCGGCGAGGGATTCGCTTTCCCAGCCGGCACCTGGAGCTTGATGTAACCGTCAATCTTCTTCGCCATCCCTATGCTTCCCGCGGGATTTCCCGCTTATCAAACGCTTCGCCTACAGCTTCTCGACCTGCGCGTATTCGAGCTCGACCGGGGTGGCGCGACCGAAGATCGACACCGCAACCTTGAGCCGCGCGCGCTCTTCGTCGACCTCCTCGACCAGACCATTGAACGAGGCGAACGGCCCGTCGGCGACCCGCACCTGCTCGCCGATCTCGAAGGTGACCGACGGCTTCGGCCGCTCGACACCTTCCTGCACCTGCTGAAGGATGCGTCCCGCTTCCTCCTCGGTGATCGGAATCGGCTTGTTCTCGGTGCCGAGGAAGCCGGTGACCTTGGGCGTCGCCTTGATCAGATGATAGGTCTGGTCGTTCAGCTCCATCTTCACCAGCACGTAGCCCGGAAAGAACTTCCGCTCCGAGCTGACCTTGCGGCCGCGGCGCATCTCCACGACCTCTTCCATGGGCACCAGCACCTCGCCGAACTGCTCGGCGAGATTGGCGGCGACCGCGCGTTCCTTGATGGACTCCGCGACCTTCCGCTCGAAGTTCGAATAAGCGTGGACGATGTACCAGCGCATGGTCATTGGTTTCCGTCTGGCCTCCTACCGGCCGAGCCCTAGAACGAGCGTTACGATCGTGCTCAACACGTAGTCGGCAGCGAGGAAGAACAGCGCGGCCGCAATCGACATGGCGACCACCATGATCGTGGTGATCACGGTCTCCCGGCGCGTCGGCCAGGTGACCTTGGACACCTCGGTGCGCACCTGCTGTAGAAACTCGAAGGGGTTCGTCCTCGCCATCTCAAATCAAATCCTTACCGCTTCAACTTCTCCGGCCGTTCTAGCCAAGCTTGGCAGGAGTGGAGGGACTTCGAACCCCCAACCCCCGGTTTTGGAGACCGGTGCTCTAGCCAGTTGAGCTACACTCCTATCGCCTGCTCCAGGTCAACCGTGTCGCCATTTTCTCGTTCCATATCAATCGCCTCGGCGGCTAGTCTTGCTGGAGCGGGTGAAGGGAATCGAACCCTCGTCCTCAGCTTGGAAGGCTGCTGCTCTACCATTGAGCTACACCCGCATCCATACTGCACTCATGAGTGGTGGTGGAGGGGGTAGGATTCGAACCTACGTAGGCATAGCCAACGGGTTTACAGCCCGTCCCCTTTAGCCACTCGGGCACCCCTCCTTGAGCCAGATGGATTGACTGGTGATTGCAACCAAGCAAAAACGCCCCGCCGTCGGCCGGCAGGGTCCGCCAATAGGAGGTTTATGGGTAGCGCCTTCCTTTGTGTCAACTGTAAATCAGGACCTTAGCACCAGAATCATGGCGCCTGCCCGTGTCATTCCGTCCCCGCCTCGCCCCCGCCCCTACAAGAGACCGATCCATCCACTATGAGCCGACAAAGACCAAAGTCTGACAAGCCATCGAGCCAAGGCTGGCGCGGCAAGCAGCGGCGAGCGCCGGAAGGTCGTGGCCCGCGCCGCGGCGGCGATAGCGACGCAATCGTTCTGTTCGGGCTGCACGCGGTCGATGCGGCGCTCGCCAATCCCAAACGCGAGCTCGTGAAGCTGATCGCCACCGAGCATACCGCGGAGCGGCTCGCTCCGCTCATCGCTCAAGCGCGGCGTCCGCGTCGAGCACGCCACCCCACGCGATCTCGACCGGCTGGTCGGGGCCGACCAGGTGCATCAGGGGATCGCGCTCGAGGTCGAGCAATTGCCGCCCGTCTGGCTCGACGAGGCCGACCCCGACGGCATCCTCATCGTGCTCGATCAGGTCACCGACCCGCATAATGTCGGCGCCGTGCTGCGCTCAGCCGCCGCGTTCGGCGCGTCAGGCCTGGTTTTGACCGAGCGGCACAGCCCGCCGCTCTCCGGCGCGCTCGCCAAGGTCGCCAGCGGCGCGCTCGACATCGTGCCGGTCATCCTCGTCAAGAATCTCGCCCAGGCCCTCGCCGAGCTCGGCGAGCTTGGCTTTTTGCGTGTCGGGCTCGCCGAGGAAGGCGATCAGGCGCTGGAGACGATCGCGCTGACGCGGCCGCTCGCGCTCGTGCTCGGCGCCGAGGGCAGCGGCTTGCGGCAGTTGAGCAAGCAGCATTGCGACAGGCTCTGCCGCATCTCGACGAAAAGCGCACTGGCAAGCCTCAACGTCTCCAACGCCGCGGCGATCGCGCTGCATTGGGCGAGCCTCAACGCCAAGGGCTGAGACATGGCCTCACCCTTCGCGAGGGCCTCAGGGTGAGGCTCTCCTCTTCAGGGTGAGGCGTCTCTCCTCATGCTGAGGAGCGCCCGAACGGGCGCGTCTCCAAGCATGAGGCCATTCGGCTAGCTACAGAAGCGGCGGCCGAACGAATCGTACCAGCAGTCCCGGCGGAAGTAGCAATTGCCGGGCCCGGGATAGCAGCTGGTGAAGCCAGGCTGCGCCCAATAGGCGTAGAACCGCGTCGGCTGATAGAAATAAGACCTGGCGCCGCAGGGTGTTGCGCACGGCACCGGCACGGGAGCCACGGCGACAGCACCGCAGCCGACGACGCACGGCGCGCGGTTCAGCCTGATGCGCTTCAGCGGGATCGGATTGGGAGCGGGCACCATGACGGCGGGACCGCACCCGCGCCAAGCCGCGCACCCGCCGGCATTGGCATCGTCGGTGACTGACAGGTTCAGGCCGAGCGCGACGAGGAGCAGCGCGGCGAGGCTCAACAGGATCTTCATATTGCGACTCCGAACTAGGGCTAACCCCCCTCCCGGCGTCAGAATCGCCAGCGGAAGGCAGCCCGAAATTACCCGCCGCAAGTATCGGTAAGGTTAAGAAGCTGTTTCGGAGCCGATGCCCGGCCAACAGGGCCGGAGAGGGTCTATTTCATCGCCCGGTCGGGACCGCCGCCGCGCCGGAAATAGCCGGGGTCCTCGAGATAATGGAAATAGGGCATGCATCGCGCGTTGCCCTGCGGCGCCGTGGTGTAGGGCCGATAGAACCACCAATAGTTTTTGGGATAGCAATAGAAGCTCTGCTGCTTGCGGAAATGCGCCGCGAGCAATACGCCGTGGCCCGACGCGGCTGCCTGAGGCGACGCGGCAAGTGCCTCGGCGCCTCCCGCCTGCGCAACCCCCGAGCCGAGCCCGACAAGGAGGCAAAGTGCGGCAAACAATGCTGGCTTGAACCCGCGACCGCCCATGCTCGCCCCCTCTGAGCAACCCCTCGGCAAGGTGAAAGTCTAGAAGGCTGGTGCGGTGGGCGCAAGGCTCCGGCAACCATCGTCCACGCCTGACGCCTTCCACGGTGACGCGCCCCTTGACAGTGACGGCGCGCGGTTCAAGAGATTGAGGCGACCTGAGCCGTTCCAGGCAAAGCTCGCGGTGGAACGAAGCTCGACCATGCAGAGTTGCCTCGCCAACCCGCCAAGCTGTCTCCTCAAGGAAGGAAGCCCCCCATGCCCACGCCCAGCCCAGAAACCCAAGAGCTCGCCAGTCAGATCGACGCCATCCGCGCCGACATTCAGAACCTGAGCTCGACCGTCGGCCGCATCGCCAACAAGCAGGTCAACCGCGCGCAGGAGAAGGCGGTCGATGCCGCCGCCGAAGCCGAAGAGGCGATCAAGCGCAATCCGTTGTCGGCCGTCGCCATCGCTGTCGGCCTCGGCTTCCTGTTCGGTGTGTTCACCCGTCGCTAGACCCCATGCTCCGCTCGGCGCTCGCGCTGCTCTCATCGCTCCAAGTCGGACTGCGCCTCAAGGAATCGATTGAGCGCTCGGTCCGGCAGGCTACCGTCATCGCCGTCGCGCTCATCATCCTGCTCGGCGCGATCGCCTTCGGCCTGGTCGCGATCTATCAGGTGCTGATCGGCCATTACGGCTTCTCGCCGGCGCAGGCCGCGGCGATCGTCGCGGCCTTCCTGTTCCTGCTCGCCATGCTGGTGCTGGCCACCCTGCCCCTGTTTGCGCCACGCCCGAGACGCCGCGTGCCGAGCATGTCCATGGCGGCCGGCGAAGGCGTCGGGCTGATCGACCAGAGCGTCGGCAAGGCGATGCAGCAGGTGGGGCCGATCACTCTGCTCGCAATCGCCTTCGTCGCCGGGATCCTGGCAAGCCGGCGCCGCTAGCATCTGCGCCGGACGCCGCTGGCGTGCCAATGCGGCACGCTTCTTAATCCCGTCTTAACCACGCCCTTGCATCCTTCGCGCTGACACTCGGCACAATCACAAGAAGGCAAGGCGGCGTCCATGCGCAGGAGCTTGATTCTCGCAGCGCTCGTCGCATCGTGCATCGCAAGCGGCGCGCGGGCGCAGTCCGTCGAGGTGCCGCGGCCTTACGCCATCCCGCTTCCGCCGGGGTCGGAGCCGCGCTGGGAGCTCGGCGCGCGCTTCTGGGCGAGCGAAGGCAAGACCGATTTCAACATCAATTCGAGCAGGTCAGACCCGCAACTGGGCAACCCGACCTCGGTCCTGACCTATGACAACATCGACGCCTATTCTGGCGAGTTCTTCTGGAACGTGCGGAACGAGTACAACACCTTCTTCAAGGGCTTCGTCGGCGGCGGCGGTCTCACCGGCGGCAGCCTCGACGATGAGGACTATTTCGCCGGCCAGGTGAAATTTTCCGATACCTACAGCAAGCTCGACGGCAACGGGCTCGTCTACGGCACGACCGATATCGGTCAGCGTTTCGAGCTTATCGATCGGCCGGCCGCGCGCATCGCGGTCAGTCCCTTCATCGGTTTCAACTTCTGGCAGGAGCATGCGCTCGCTTACGGGGTTCGTTGCAATCGTAACGACGTCGGCAATGTCGACTGCCCAGTCGGCGACGTGGTTGTCCCGTTCTCGACCAAGGTGATCGGCAATGAGGAGAACTGGGCCTCGCTCAGATTGGGCGGCGAGCTGCGCATGACGTTCTGGGACCGGCTGACGCTGATCGGCGACGCTGCGATCCTTCCTGTCACCTATGTGTGGAATTACGACAGCCACTATCTACGCAAGGATTTGGGTCCTGTGCCTAACGGCGAGGACCGAGGCTCGGGCTGGGGCTATCAGCTCGAGGCTGAGGCGCGTTACGACTTCACCCCGAACTGGTCGGCGGGCGCTGGCGTGCGCTATTGGCATCTCGAGGCCGACCGCGGCAACAGCGAGTTCGTAAATTTTGGGCTGAAAGTGCCGCTCAACGACTACACCAGCGAGCGGTTTGGCGTGTTCGGCGACGTGACCTACAGATTCGCCACGTTCTAGGCCCGCGGCGGCTACCTGCTTCACGTTGGGTGGAAATGCGCGAGGACCCCGCGCGCCCTAAAATGACAAAGGCGATTGGCTCATCGCCAACCGCCTTTGAAGCGGTGCCCCAGCGGGTCAAGCGCTAATTGGACGCCTTCTGGCACTCCGGCTTTTCAGGATGGTTCTGACATGGGCACCAGGAGGACGTGGACTCCTTACAGTTGTTGCCGATGGCGGTCTTGAATTTTTCCGCCGCAGCCCATTCGGCATCATCGACGCTGTTGTTGTGGTCGGTGTCCATCGTCGTAAAGGTCGGGTTCATCTGCGGATCAAGCTTCGCCTCGCACGCGTTCCACTCCGAGCGGCTGACCGTGCCGCTGCCATCGGAGTCGCAGACTTTGAAACCGTCATTCCAGCCGGCGGCGACGGCGGGCGTTGCCAGAAGCAACATAACCGCAACCAAAGCGAGCCGTTTCTTGGTCATCGCGTTTTCTCCCTACGTAGTTACATCGTCATGACGTCGTAGACCATTGCGCGCAACGGTCATTCCGCCGTTTTTCGGCGGCCTAGCAACGGGGGCCTTCTTTCGAAGTTTGATCAAGGGCAAACCCTCCAAATCCAGCCGGACATACTATCCGAACGGCGCATGGCAGAAATCCTGTTGAGTTCTGCTTTCGGCCGTTCAGCCACTCGGCAGTAACTTTGGTCGAAGGTGGGGTATAGCGGTCGGGGGCTGGTGTTCTTGGTGGCGACGCCGTTCGGTCGGTCACGCGCTAACGCGTGGCAAAGTTGGCCGTGCGACGGAGCCGCCGCTGCGAGCCGGCGAAGCGATCAGAAGCAGTTGACCGAGCTCAGATTGCCACAGCCCCTGATGCTGAGACAGGCCCTGAACTGATTACAGCAGCGGGTGCTACAGCCGGCAATGTCGGCTGTCGGGTCGAGCGCGGTCGCGGTGCAGACGCTGCTGCACGACTGAAAATCGTTGTTGCAGACGCGCACGCTTTGACTGCCCGCGCCGCAGACCGAAGGCGAGGGTGCGCGCGACTGCGCCGGCGGGATGGGATTGCCGGCAGACGGCGCCTGCTGACCGCCCGCCTGCGCGAGCGCGGCGGCAGGTAGTACGAGCAGAAATGCAAGAAGCAGAAATCCCCGTACCATCATGTCGTCCCTGTCCGCCGTTCGGTCCACAACGCGCAGCGTCTTGTTTGGTGCCGGCTGGAGGACTCGAACCCCCGACCTACTGATTACAAATCAGCCGCTCTACCGCCTGAGCTAAGCCGGCGCCGGTAGCATCCGCAATAGATGGATCGAGCACGCTCGCGCTGCAACTCCGCCAGCAGTCTTAGCCTTGTTCCTTGCTTATTTCCACCCGGGCTGTGCGAGGCGAGGCTAGGAGCCGTCGGCCTCGTGCTGGATCTCGACCAGCTGCGCCTTCAGCATCTCTGGCGTCAGATATTGGATCAGCGATTTCTGCGTGCCGGCGACGTGATAGCGGAGCTTGATCAGCAGCCCGCCATAGGAGGCAATGAAGTCATCGAGCGCGATTCCGGGCTCCTCGCCATGCGCCTCTGGCGGGAACGGAAACACGAGCTTGAAGAACGCGTGCGGCGGGATGGCGCCGTCGGGCGTCACTGCCACTTCGACGCCTTGCGCGCCGTTTCCGCCCGCGGGCGCATCGAGCTTCACCTCGAGCTTGAGGTCGAGCCGCTTGGCGTCGGGCTTCAGCACGCCTTGGAGGTCGCTCAACGCCTCGTCTGAGTTGTTCTCGGCCTTGATGGCGAGGCCGGTCAGGCGCACGCCCTTCGGCGACAGCTCGGCGCTGAACACCGAGCGCTCGACGATCGGGAGCTCGGGCTCCTCGTAGAACCAGAGCACCGCATGCGGCGAGAGCGGCTTATCGGCTGCCGGCTCCGCCACCGCGTCAGCCGCCGGGTGGGCGCGCAGCACGAGGCCGCTCCCGACCAGGATGGCGCCGAACACGAGCAACACAACCCCCGAGATGATCAGCATCTGGCTTAGGTCAAAGCTCCCTATGCGCGCCGGCCGAGCGACCGCGCCGGCCGGCGAGGCGATCCCCTCAGCCGGCGAGGATAGCGCGTCGGCGGGCGAAGATAATTCGTTTTCGCTTGCCGACTGAAGCCGGCTTGCTGGTTTTGGTTCGAACCTCGCAAACGTATCGTTCGCGCGCCTTGCCGCCTCGCGCGCGAAGACGCCCGCCCGCGCGGCGGCCCCGCTCGCATAGGCGCTTGCGATCTGCGAGGTGCTGGCGGCCGCCCGCTGTAGCGAAGGCGCGAGCGTGTGCGTCTTGGCCGAGACCGCGGCGAAGCCAATCGATGTCTTCTCGCCAATGCTCTTCGCCAGCGGTCCTGCCTTGGCCGAGACGACCGAGGCGCCCGCCGACATCTTTTCGCCGAGGCTCCTCGCCAGCGGTCCTGCCTTGGCCGAGACGACCGAGGCGCCCACCGACATCTTTTCGCTGAGGCCCCTCGTCAGCGGCCCGGCTTTGGTGGCGAGAGCGGCAAACGCCGCAGCGATCGCTTCGACGCCCGAGCGCGCGATCCGCGCAATTCCGGCCGACGCCGAGGCGAAGCGTGCGGAGAACGCGGCGGCGGTCGCTCGGCCGCGGTCGGCCGCCGTCTCCTGCTGCGAAACCGTCGTGGCTTCCATCGTCTCGACGGGGCCACCCTCGGGCTGGACCAGCTCGGCTCTGACGGCCTCGGCCGGCGCAGTTTCGGCTGGGGTCACCTGGACCGATAAAAACTCGGCATTGCCTTCGACCAGGGCTTCGACATTTTCGGCGGGCTTAACCTGCGGCGGAGGTTCGAGGCCGAATACCGCACGCAAGCTCGGGCCCCCGAGCGCTTCCGCCACCACACGATCAGGCTGCTCGACACCGACCGGCTCGTCTGCCGCGACTTCGACAGAAAAGCTTGCCGCCATCGCGAGCTCGGGCGCGACCTCGGCCGGAATGCCGTCGTCGACCGTCGCGACGGGCTCTGACGCGCTCGGCCTCAGCGATAAGCCCGCGGCTGACACGGCACCGCCGGCCGAGCGCGCCAGCTCGCCGGATTTGGCCGCGAGCGAAGTCCCCGCGCTGGACACCGCGCTCGTCGTCGAGCGCGCCAGCGCACCCGATTTCGCTGCGAGCGAGGAGCCGGCAGCCGACAGGGCGGTGCCGGTCGAGCCCACTGCCGCGCGCGCCTTCGCCGCGAGGAACGAGGCGCCGGACCGTATGAGCCTCGCGACGTAGGCATCGAGCGCATTGAGCCGCCCGATCACCCAGAAGACGCCGCCGGCGATCGAGGAGCCGATAAAGGTGAATAAGGCTACGACCTTGGCGACCGCGAGCCAGAAGGCCGACAGCACGATATCGACGGCGGTGAAGATCGCGTTCTCGACCCCGCGGGCAGCGCGCTGGCGCATCAGTTTACGGCGGCGCTTCGCCTCCTCGCGCCTTTCCAGCGCTTCCTGCTTCTCGCGCTGACGCTCCAGCCACCGCTCGTGCCGGAGCCGATCGGCCTGCCCGGCGGCGCGCTGGATTTCGAGCCAGCGCTTGTGGTCGCTCAGATCCTCTTTCGCCGAGACGAGGACCTCGCCCGACCTGACCACGGTTTCCTTGACGACGGCGACGGTCGCCTCGAACGCGGCGGATTCCGCCGATTCAGCGTCCTTCTCCCGCGGCGGCCAGGCGCGCTTCGGGCTAACCATGCGAAGACGCTCCGCTAAAGCCCGGGTTCAGGCGAGCCCCATGTCTCACATGGCGCATGAAATGCCAACTCCAAGGACACTGAACGCCCCGGTCCCGGGCTGTCGAGGTCCCGTCAGCGAGAAGGCTGCCGAGTGTCCTCGTTGCAAGCGAGGCACGTGCCGTAAAGGCCGCCTTGTTCAGGCAGTGGGAACAGGACAATGCCCGGAAAACCAAGCAGGACGCGCAACCGTCAACTCTCCCGCTCAGAGGCTACATTAACGGCCAAACCGGCCGGGGCCTATCATTTTATCTGCGCGAAGGCGACGTGGGCGGCCGGTCTTTGGCCGAATGGCGGCCGAACGCTATCCCCGGAGGCCAAATATCTGGAATCGTGTTGCGCTTAGGCAACCGCCAGCCGATGCTGGGCGTTCAAGCCCGGCAAGCCTCACCGGTAGTTTTGACAGTGAGCTTGCCATGGGCGATTGCGATAAGGACAACGTCTATTCGGAAGTGAACGATGACACCGACCGCCCTCCTGTTCGTCGTCTGCCAGGCCTTCACCAACCAGGGGCCGGTCGACTTGAACGGCTTTCCCGTCGACGGCATCAAACTCAATGAGGGCACTTGCCGGAACGAGATCGTACAGATGTACGATCCCGACAATATGGGCACCGGCGCGCCGGCCCCGAATTTCGCCGACCCCTACGTCTGCTCGCGCGCGAGCCTGATGGAGCCGCCGCGCTGGGAGTCGGAGCATCCGGGCTGGTACGTAAAGCGGGTGAAATGCCCGCATCCCGACGGTACCTTCGCCGGGGATTCCAACGTCTAAAATCAGGCTGACGCCGTCAGTAGCTACCGCCCGCATCGGAGGTGCCGGCACCGAGCGTGCGATCGAAATCCCGCTGCTTCTGATATTGCACAGCGCTCCGGGCGGCGCGCGCTTGCGCTAGCTCTTTCCGGCAATTGTCATAGCCGGGCGTTCCGGGTGCACCCTTCGGCCGGCACGTGGCGTCGTCCTCGCCGGCAGCAGCGGTTTCGTCAGCCACCTGCTTCGCGCGAATCTGCTCGCGGTCGGCGCAGCCAGCACTGGCTACGGCCAACGTGAGAAGCAAGAAGGCGATCGGGGCGGCCCGCGTCATCTGGGCTAAGTCGTTCATAATCATGGCGCCCAGATGGTTGAAACGTAATGTCCGCTCGCCTTGAGACTGCCCAGTCTGCTGCTTAAGTCCTGGCTCGACAAGCGTCCCCGCCACAACCCCCTCCCCAACATGGAGCAGAGCAAAGTGACAGAGGCTTTCCGCAACATCGCTCGCGTCAATATCGCTCGCGTTTTGGCCCTTGGCGCCTGCCTCGTCCTGCTCGGCTCGTTCGCTCCTGCCCCGGCCGAGAAGGCCGCACCGCAAGCTCATACCCAGGCGAGTAGCGGCAGCGAGCCCGGCCACGACGAGCAGGCGAAGCCCGACAAAGAGACGGCGGCGCCCGATCTCCTGCCCGCCACGTCGCTGACGCATCACACCATCACGCTGTCCGGCCAGACCCTGCGCTACACCGCGACCGCCGGGACCTTGCCCGCGCGTGATCCCGACGGCAAGACGCTCGCCTCGATCTTCTATGTCGCCTATGCGCGCGAGCCCGGCGACGCGAAGCGCCCGATCACCTTCGTATTCAACGGCGGTCCGGGTGCTGCGTCGGCCTATCTGCATCTCGGCGCGCTCGGGCCCAAGACCATCGCGGTGTCCGACAAGGGCGAGGTGCAGGGCCCCCCTCCCCGGCTGATCGACAACGATTCGAGCTGGCTCGACTTCACCGACCTCGTCTTCGTCGATCCCGTCGGCACCGGCTATAGCCGCGCCAGCGCCGGCAAGGACGAGCGCGATTTCTTCGGCGTCGAGCACGATACCGAATATCTCGCCGACTTCATCCGCACCTATCTCATCGACAACGGCCGCATGCTCTCGCCGGTGTTTCTGACCGGCGAGAGCTATGGCGGCTTCCGCGCCGCGACTATCACGCGCGATTTGCAGAAGAAGGGCGGCGCGTCGCCGAGCGGGCTCGTGCTGATCTCGCCCGCGCTCGAATTCGCACTGTTGAACGGCGAGGACTACGATCCGCTCTCCTGGGCGCTGTCGCTGCCCTCTTACGCCGCGGTCAATCTCGAGAGCAAAGGCGTCACCGGGCGCGCTGCTCTCGGCGCGGCGCTCAAGGATGCCGAGCACTATGCGGTCACCGACTATCTCGTCGCTCTCGCCTCGGGCGCCGAGCAAGGCGGCAAGGCGGCAAGCGCCAGGGTCGCCGAGCTGACCGGGCTTCCCGCCGATGTGGTCGAGCGCTATCTCGCCCGCATCGAGCCCAATTTGTTCATCAAGGAGTTCGACCGCACCCATGGCCAGGTGCTGAGCCGCTATGACGGGAGCGTCGGCGGCCCAGACCCGAACCCCGCGAGCTCCTGGCCGCGCGGGCCGGACCCGGTGCTCGACGCGACCGTTCCGCTATGGACCGCGGCATTCATCCAATATGCGCAAGACGAGCTCGGCTATAAGACCGACGCCACCTACCGGCTGCTCAATCGCGAGGTGCGCTCGAAATGGGATTTCGGCACGAGCCCGACCCACCAAGGCTATGCCGGGGTGATCGACGACATCCAGGACGCGCGCGCCGCCAACCGCTCGCTCGGCGTGATGATCGCCACGGGCTATACCGATCTGATCACGCCCTATCTCGCCCCGTCTTACCTGGTGAACCAGCTCACGCCCCTCAAAGGCGCGACGCCGATCAGGGTCGAGGACTATGCCGGCGGCCACATGCTCTATCTCCGTCCCGACTCCCGCCGCGCGCTCAAGGCCGACGTCGAGGCGATGTATGAGAAGGTGCTGAAGACACAGCCGCAAGGATAAGCGTCGCTCTTGGCAACTCGCGGGATGGACCTCTCGTCACGTTCGGCTCTAAGATGGACGAATCGGGCGCAAATCGACGAAGGGATGCGGGCATGTCGATCAGAAGCTTGGCCTTGGCGTCGCTCTTGCTGGTGGCGGCGACCTCGCTCGGATGGGCTGAGGACCAGCCTGCCGCCGCGACCACGCCGACGCCCGAGCCGCAATGGGCCGAGTTCCAATCGCCTGAACGAGGCTTCGCCGTGTCCTTCCCCGGCACGCCGAAACTGACGAGCACGCCGGTCGAGGGGCAGAACCCGCTCGTGCAATACGATTATCAAGTCAATGTCGGCGAGGACACGGTCTACACCGTCGTGGTGTTCGAGTATTCCTCAGGCAAAGGGCCGAGCCCGGTCAACGACGATTTCTACGTGAAGCTCGTCAACGCCTACGCCAAGGGCAGCGAGTCGCGGCTGCGCAAGCGGGGCGCGGCGACAGTCGCCGGGCGCTCCGGCTTCGAGGCGATCGCCGACGGCGACAGCGGCAAGGGCAAGCTCAATCATCTGGTCGATGTCGTTCCGGCCGGCGACCGCATCTTCATGCTGGTCGCCGCGGGTCCCAAGGGCTTCGCCACCGGCGACGACGCCGAGAAGTTCCGCGACTCCTTCCGCCTGCTCGGCGCTCAGCCCGACCCCTCTCAGTCGGCGGCAAATCCGGCGCCGCAGTAGCGTCGGATCTCGGCTAGGCCGGTTGCGCCTTGCGCAGATCCTCGACGAAGCTCTGCACGTCTTTCGACGGCGCCGCGGTGAACAGGCTGACGGCGATGCTCACCACGAGGCCGACCGGCACGCCGAACATTCCGGCGAAGATGCCGCTCACGCCCCACCAATTGGCGATCGCCCGCACCTTCATCTCCCACAGCAGCGCGACCGCGTCCCGCGTTTGCGGATCGGCGACATAATACGTCTGCCGGAGCGAAGCATAGGCGGCCGCTTGCAGGTCGGTCGCGTTGGAGAATGCGCTCGAGGTCTCGTAGAAGGCGTAAGGGAAATAGCGCGGCGCCAGCATGTAATAGATGCAGACGGCGAGCCCCGCAATCATGCCGGCGAGCGCGCCTTGTCCGTTGGCGCGCTTCCACCACACCCCGAGCAGCAGCACCGGCAACAGCCCGCTTGCCGCTAGCGAGAACGCCGTTCCGGCGAGAACCAGCATGGTGCGCGGCAGCGTGACCGCGGCGGCGGCGGCAAGCGCGGCCACGACGAGCAGACACGCCCGCGCGATGAACAGCCGCCGCTCCGCCGGCGCCGTGACGTCCAAGGACTTGAAATAGAGGTCGTAGGAAAGACCGTTGGCCATGGCGAGCAGCAGCCCGCTGCCGAGCGCGAGACACGCCGCGATGGCAGAGGTCGCCGTGAGTCCGATCAGGACCGTCGCCAGCACATCTCCTGAAGGCACGATCTCACCGCCGAGCAATGCGGCGTAGGCGGGTGCTGCGAGAAACACCACCCCGGCAAGCGGCACGGCGAACAGAAACGAGGTGCGCGCCTCCTCGACCGAGCGCGCGGTGAAGCCACGCATCACGAGATGCGGCAGCGCCGCCGTGCCAGTCACGAGGCAGAACACCAGCGCCACTTGGTTGACCCGATCCGGCGCTGCGAGCACATCGAGCTTCAGCTTCGCCAGCGCATCCAACAGCGCACTGGCGTCGAGACCCGAGGAGGCGGCGCCACGTTGCCAAAGCAGGATCGCGAGCGCCACAACCGAGCCGGCAAGCAGCACGGCATATTGCGCGATTCCGGTGAGCGAGCCCGAGCGCATGCCGCCCATGAACGTGCACAGCAGCAGCATGGCGACGGCAGCGCCGATCCCGGCCGCGAGATCGATGGCAAAGATGCGCGTGATGATGACAGCAAGGCAGACCAGCAGAGCGGCAAGCGCGGGGAACGAGCACAGGAACACCGCCACCACGGCAAGCGGCCTCAAGGTCGCCGAGCTAAACCTCTCGCCGAGGAAATCGGGAACGGTATAGCCGCCGAACTTGCGAAGATAAGGCGCCAGCAGCAGGCCGCCCAAGACGAGCCCGCCTGCCCCGCCGCCGAGAATGAGCGGCGCGCCGCGCCACCCCGGGGCCAACGCTCCGGCGAGAGCGGGATATGCGAGCACGGCAACGAAGCCGGCGGCGATCCCCATGCCGTTGTAGAGCGCCGGCACTTTCGCCCCGGCCACGTAGAAATCCGTGATCGGCCGCGTCAGCCTGACCGCGCCTGCGAAGGCGTAGATCAGGAGCCCTGCCAGGACCATGAGTTGGGTGGTCAGCGTCGCCCGCCTCCTTCTTTCATGCGCTACCGCGCTTCGCGCTTGCTTCTTAACGCACTACTTCAGCGAATGTTTTCCTTGTCGCGGCGCGACATCGCGCAACAATTGGGCGAGCTGTGCGAAATCGGTCTTGCGCGGCGAGGTCTTGCGCCAGGCGAGCCCGATCTCGCGTTTAGGCTCGGGCGCGCGAAACGGCAACAGGCGGATGTCGCCGCGATCATGCACCTCGCTCGCGATCGCCATCTCCGGCAGCAGCGTGATACCATAGCCGTTGGCGACCATCTGCACGATGGTGGCGAGGCTCGACGCGCCGAACGAGTTGCGCGCCTCTGGCGTCAGCATGTGACAATAAGAGAGCGCCTGATCGCGCAGACAATGCCCCTCCTCGAGCAGCAGCAGCCGCTCCTCGCCGAGCATGTCGGCATCGGCATGGCGGAGCCGCTTGTTGCGCGGCGCCGCCTTGGTCGCCAGCACGAAGCGGTCGTCGAATAGATAGAGGGTCTCGATCTCCGCATCGTCGATCGGCAGCGCGACGAGGATGACGTCGAGATCGCCGGTCACCAGCTCGCGCACGAGATTGGAGGTCAGCGTCTCGCGGAGCTGGAGGTTGAGCGCGGGAAAACGCCGGTGCAGCTCCGGCAGCGCCGCCGGCAGGAGATAGGGCGCGATCGAGGGGATGGCGCCGAGCTTGAGCACGCCCGACAACACGCCCTCCTGATGCTTGGCGTAGTCGACCAGGTCGCGCACCGAGGCGAGGATGGTCCGCGCCCGCCGCACGATCTCCTCGCCCTGCCCGGTCAGCTCGACGCCCGACTTGCGCCGCTCGACCAGGCTCAGACCGAGCTCGTCCTCGAGCTCCTTGATCTGCATGCTGAGCGCCGGCTGGCTGACCGCGCACGCCTCGGCGGCGTGGCCGAAATGCCGGGTTTCAGCCAGGGATTCGAGATAGCGGAGCTGCCTGAGCGAGACCATGACGATAAGATGACCTTATCCTTCCTATAAGGAAATACGATTGGAAATTATCATAGCCGGCAATCATGGTGGAACCGCAGAGCCGGGCGGCCGAAAATCCGGGTTCGCAAAACGCAAATCGGCTGCACCGGCGGCGCTTGGCCTAACCTCGCGGAAGGAGACCTCTGATGCGTGAGTGGCACAAGCCGACGATCGAGGAGACGGAGTTTGGCATGGAAGTGACGAGCTACCTGCCGGCTGAGTTGGATCGCGCTTAATCCGCCCTTCTCATCTCGGAAGTAAGCAAACGGCGGTCCGGCGCGAGCCTGGCCGCCGTTTCGCGTTTGGCTTTGAGCGATGGCGCTTTGCGCACGGCTCGATTAGTCTCGCCAAGCCTGCGGCCGAGTTCTCCCTTCAGAATTTCTTAATGCGGCAGAGAGGCAGTGTTCATGGGTCGTTCATGGGCCGCTCATGCAACTCTTATCGATCCACCCCATATTCGACATGTCGGACTGCGCCCGAAGTTTCTTGAGCTTCGATCTTCAGTTATCGTAAGGCTTGCCAAGCAATTGACGCGTATCAAGACGGTCGCTTCGAAGAACCGTTACGCTGAGTTCCTCATCAGCACTAGGGTAGGACAAGAGGTAAGGCCGTGACCAAGATCATGAGTCCCGAGGAACTGGAGCAAGAGCTTCGCGCCATCGGCGCCGAGCGCTATCACGACAAGCATCCGTTTCATAAGTTGTTGCATGGCGGCAAGCTCAACAAGGGCCAGGTACAGGCCTGGGCGCTGAACCGCTACTGCTATCAGTCCGCCGTGCCGCGCAAGGACGCGGCCTTGATGAGCCGCTGCCACGACCGCGAGCTCCGGCGCGATTGGATCCATCGCATCATGGACCATGACGGCTTTGGCGAGGAGGAAGGCGGCATCGAGCGCTGGCTCGTGCTGACCGACGGTCTCGGGCTCGACCGCGACTATGTCATCTCATGAAGGGTGCGCTTGCCCGAGACCTGTTTTCGCGGTCGAGGCCTATGTCAATTTCGTGCGCGAGAAGACCCTGGTCGAGGCGGTCGCCTCCTCTCTGACCGAGCTGTTCGCACCCAAGATCCACAAGGAGCGCATCTCGGGCATGCTGGAGAGCTACGACTTCATCAGCGACGACGTGATGGCCTATTTCAAGCGCCGCTTGACCCAGGCGCCGCGCGACGCCGACTTCGCCCTCGACTATGTGAAGCGCAATGCGCGCACGCCGGAGGCGCAAAACGGCGTGCTCGATGCGCTCAGGTTCAAATGTAACGTGCTGTGGGCGCAGCTCGATGCGCTGCATGTCGCCTATGTCGAACCGGGTATGATCCCGCCCGGCGCCTTCGTGCCGGCCAAAGCATAATGAACGACGCCGCGTCCCCTGAACGTCTGGTTGTCGGGCAGGAGACGCGGCCCCATCTGCCCGCTTATCTCAAGCTCCGCTTCGATGCGGGGCGCGACCGGTGGGTGCTGCTGGCGCCGGAGCGTGTGCTGACGCCGGACCAAACCGCCGTCGCTGTGCTCAAGCTCTGCGACGGCAAGCGAACCGTGGAGGAGATCGTCGAGGCTCTCGCCACGGAGTATTCGGCACCGGCCGACGTGATCCGCGCCGACGTGCTCGACCTGCTCCAGGGCCTCGCTGACAAGGGATATATAAAGGCAAGGGATCGATAGGGATGAGCGAAGAGCTTAAGGGCAACGGGCATTGCCCGTCGGTCACCGTCGATGACGAGCCGACCGAGGGCGTCGTCGGCACCAAGAACGCGACCACGGCGTTGTGCGCGCTGGCGCCGGTCGGCCTGCTTGCCGAGCTGACGCATCGCTGCCCGCTGCAATGCTCTTATTGCTCCAACCCGATCGAGCTCGAGCGCGTCAACAAGGAGCTGTCGACCGAGATGTGGGTCTCGGTGATGCAGCAAGCCGGCGCGATGGGCATCCTGCAGGTGCATCTCTCGGGTGGCGAGCCGACCGCGCGCAAGGACCTCGAGGACATCGTCTCGGCAGCGTCGGGAGCGGGTCTGTATTCGAACCTGATCACCGCCGCCGTCACGCTCAATCGCGGCCGCCTCGAGGACCTCGCCAAGCGCGGCCTCGACCACGTGCAGATCTCGTTCCAGGACGTCGATGCGGCGAACGCCGAGCGGATCGGTGCCTATCCCGGCGCCACGCAGAAGAAGCTCGACGTCGCCCGCTGGGTGACCGAGCTCGGACTGCCGCTGACCGTGAACGCGCCAATCCACCGCCAGAACATCCACAATGTCGGCCGCTATATCGAGCTTGCGATCAAGCTCGGCGCGCAGCGGCTCGAAGTCGCCCACGTGCAGTATTACGGCTGGGCCTATCTCAACCGCGCCGCGCTGATCCCGACCTATGACCAGACGCTTGCCTCGATCGAGCTCGTCGAGCGCGAGCGCGAGCGGCTGAAGGGCGTGCTCACCATCGACATGGTCGTGCCCGACTATTACGCCAAGCGCCCGAAGCCCTGCATGGGCGGCTGGGGCAAGGGCTTCATGAACATCACCCCGGCCGGCAAGGTGCTGCCCTGCCACGCCGCAGAGACCATCAAGACGCTTCAGTTCGACAACGTTCAGGACCGTCCGCTGCTCGACATCTGGCTGAACAGCCAGGCGTTCAACGCCTTCCGCGGCACCGAGTGGATGAAGGAGCCCTGCCGCTCCTGCGCCTTCAAGGAGATCGATTTCGGCGGCTGCCGCTGCCAGGCCATGGCCATCACCGCCGATGCAGCCAATACCGACCCGGCCTGCGCGCTCTCGCCCTATCACGGCGAGATGGTGGCGCTCGCCCGCGCGGAGGCCGCCAAGCCGCCGACGCCGTTCATCTACCGCAATCCGCGCAACGCCGCGGAAGCGACCAAGTCCGAGCAGCTCCCGCTGGTCCCTGCCGAATAGGCGTACACTCCCTCTCCGCTCCACTCTCCATCGGCAAAAGGGCGTGAGCCGGTTGGGATATAAAGGCACGCACGCCATCGTCGGACCGGAAGCCAACCCCGGCTATGGGCAGCACGTCCGCGAATTCGTCGTGCCCGACGTTCCGAGTGTGAAATAGCCGCGCTCTGGGGTCAGGAACCCGGCAACGCAGACGGCGCCATGATCGCGGGCGGCGGACCGGCATTTGCGCTCAGCGCGCGATAGGCCTGCACGAAGGCAAGCGAGGTGACCGGAATCGTGACGAACAGGCCGACCAGAAGAGCAAGCGCCCCGACGAAATTGATCAGCGCCAGCACCAGCACAAAGCCGAGCAGCTGCCATTTGTAGCCGCGCGTGAGGCGCGCGCTCTCTTTCATCGCCTCGACCGGACCGAGCCCGCGATCGATGACGATGAACATCACGAACATGAACATCAGCATGAAGATGATGCCCGGCACGATGAGCAGCAACACCCCTCCGATGATGGCAAGCCCGGTGAGAAGCGTCGCGCCGAGAAATTTCCAGAACGGCTGGGGGTGCCAGAGCGCCGACAGATCGACCGTATCGGGATTGTCGTGCGCCGCCAGATAGAACGCCGTCACGCCCATGTTGAGCAGAGTGCTGAAGGCGAGATTGAGCACCGAGCCCACAAGAGACGGATCTTTGGCATCTCCAGTGAGCGCGGCATCGATGCCCGAGATGATTCCGCCGGCGATGGCATAGACGATCAGGACGACGACACCCGCGCCGACGAAGAACCAGTGGCGCCGCTTGAAGGTCTCCCAGCCGAAGCTGAGGAAGGCTCGCGTCGACAATTCCATGCGCCGGACTATAGGGCACGAAGTTTCCGTTGTCCGGCCGATATCCCCAGAAAACCGCGCCGGCGCGAGCTAAAATTCACGCGCGGCAAGCGCGCCGCCCGGCGGCGACGGCAAGGCAGGTACCAATCGTTCCTGCTTGGATTTCCACCTTGCAATGCCCATTTTTTTGTCGCTACCATGACACCACTCCGGCACCTCGATAACCGGCGCGGCGCTTCGCGTCCTTGGTCCCATCGCCATGCAGCTGCCACGCACCAAGAGAAGCCGAATTTTCGGGCAGGCACCCGCCCTTCTCGTTTCGTTCCTGCTGGCCGGCGTCCTGGCGAGCGTCGAGCTCAGGGCTGAGGACGCGCCGCGCGCCGACAAGCCCGGCGGCGTTGCCGTCGAGTTCCCGCAATCGCCGGCGCTGACCCCACTTCCCATCGGCTATATCCACGAGGTCGGCGAGCACCCGCGGCCCGCCTCGCGCGTCGATGTCGAGCCAGCCGACGCCGGCATCTCCGGCGCCAAGATGGCGATCGACGAGGACAATGCCGGCGGCAAGTTCGTCGGCGACCTCTATTCGCTCGATGTCAGCACCGTCGCCTCGCCAGACAAGGCGGTCGAGGCCTTGGCCACAATGATCGAGAGCGGCCACCATTATTTCATCGTCGATGCCTCTGCCGAGACGTTGCTGAAGCTCTCCGACTTCGCCAAGGACAAGGACGCGCTGCTGTTCAACGTGCGCGCGACCGACGTGGCGCTCAGGCAGGAGGACTGCCGCAAGAATGTCATGCATGTCGTGCCCGACCGTTACATGCTGGCTGACGCGCTCGGCCAATATCTCGTGACCACGAAGTGGACCAATTGGCTCTTGGTCTACGGCTCGACGCAAGGCGACCTCGCTTACGTCGACGCCATCAAGCGCGCCGCCTCGCGCTTCGGCGCGACCATCGTCGACGCCCGCGAGTACAAGGACAATTCAGGCGGCAGGCGCGACGATGTCGGCACCATCCCGCCCGGCAAGCAGGCGAGCACCGATCAGAGCTTCGTCGCCAACCCGGATTATCAAGTCATCATCGTCGCCGACGAGGATCAGCTGTTCGGTCCCTATATGCCCTATCGCGGCGGCGCCGACGCGCGGCCCGTGGCCGGCACCACCGGGCTCACCGCGACGACCTGGAGCCCCGGCCATGAGAAATGGGGCGCGACCCAGGCCAACAACCATTTCGAGAAGGACTTCAAGCGCCTGATGCTGCCGATCGACTATCAGGCCTACGTGGCCGCGCGCACGGTCGGCGAGGCGGTCACCCGCAATCACGGCGCCGATTTCGCCACGGTCGCCGCCTTCATTCACGGCCCAGAGCTCCAGCTCGCCCCGTTCAAGGGCATCAAGCAGCAATACCGCCCATGGGACGGTCAGTTCCGCCAGCCGATCCTGATTGCGACCGACAAGGTCCCAGTGTCGCTGTCGCCGCAGCGCGGCTTCCCGCATGCGTCGCACGCCGAGGTCGAGGTCGATACGCTCGGCATCGACGAGCCCGAGAGCAAGTGCAAGATGTGATTGGGGCGGCCTGCCCGTCCCCTAGCGCTCTGCGGCGGCAGGCGCGATCGTATTGCCGTCCTGGTCGAGCACGGGGACGTTATAGCCCTGCAAGATCTCGTCGATGTCGTGCTCGTTCTCGGCGATCAGCTTGTTGATCTGGTGCTTCCATTGCGGGTCGTTCGGCCGCAAACCAAAGGTGATGCCGTAGATCGTGCTCGGCCCGGCATTCTCCTTCACCAGCGGCATGAGCGTCAGCGGCACCGAGGCGCGCTGCGCGTAATAGCCGCCGACCGGGCCCCATAACAGCCCCGCGTCGAGCTTGCCCGAAGCGATCTCGGCGATCATGGTCTCGGCCGCCTTGGTGGCGCTGTCGCCGGCATTGACCTCGAACGGTTTGGCGTTCGCCACCAGCCCATTCGTGGCGAGAATGCTTGCCGGCGGCGTGCGCGCGAACAGGCCGATGCGCTTCCCCTTCAGGCGCGGATCGGACAGGCGGTCGACACCGGCGAGGTTCTTGTCGTCCTGCCGGTAGATCAGCACGTAGGACGTGCGGTAATAGGGGTTTGAGTCCTCGATCAGCCCGGTCCCTTGCGCATAGCCCATGACCAGGTCGCACGCCTCATTGCCGACCGCGTTCGGGACATAGCCGCTCGATTCAGAGAACCAAATATATTGCAGCTCCTCGCCGAGCTTCGCCGCGATCAGCTCGGCGAGCTTGTTCTCGAAGCCCTCGCCCTTGTCGTTGGAGAACGGCATGTTGTCGGGATCGGCGCAGACGCGCAATAAGCCGCCCGCCGCCGACGCCTGCCCGCTCAGACAAGCCGCAAGCAGCAGCGAAGGCAAGGCAAGCCTCGCCGCAAGACTGGCTACGATCGCGGTGAAGCGCACGGCCGTCCCTTCAGCGTCATCTCGGAAGCCTCGATCATAGCACATCGTCTCTGACGCCCGGAGAGACCCACGGTGCCTCACTTCTCGGAAAGCGGCCTCAAGGTCAAATTAACAAGCAGAGAGGTGGGCCAGCCCGGCGATATGGCGATCGGGGCGCAGCCCCGCCAGTGACCGAGCCGCCAAGAGTGAGCCGCCAAGAGAGTCAGTCCTGCGCCGCGCATCTGTCGATATTGTCGGCCCGCTCGATCCCCGTCGGATAATAGGCGCCGGTCGGCGAGGAGCCGAACCCGAGCATCGTCTCCCGGGCCGCCTCGATACTGTCGGTCTGATGCGTCGACTTCAGCATCCTGACCGCGCAGCAATCGGCGTCGAGTTCCATCTGCCTCAGCTGTGGCGCGATATAGAAGAACGGTTGCGGACCGACATGGCCGAACTCCTCCTGGTAGCGCTGCACATGACCGAGCGTGTGATGACAGCATTCATGCGCCAAGAGGAAGTGGCCATAGGCCGGGGTCTGGTTGAGCAGCAAGGAGCTCACCACGATGACTGGGCGCCCGTTCGAGTCGAGCAGGGACATCGCCTGCTCGGCCACGTCGCGCATCATGTAGGTGGTGATGGCGCAGTAGGGATTGTCGGTGACCGCCAGGCCCCTGCCCGCTTGCGTGGTGCCGCAATTGAGCCAGAGAGCTGCGATAGCAGCCGCGATAAGGATCGGAAGACGCAAGGCGGACCCTCCGCAACGATGAGTCTGCGTCCGCGAGGCAATACTCAGTGGGGACTGGCAGCAAAGCCTTTTGTCAATCGCGCCCATGATCGTCATATTATGCTGGAGCGGGCAGATCGTGGATTAACTTTGCTGCAATCACACCGGTTGTTTCTGCTCACAAGCTACGGACTAGCCGGCAATAAGGATGCGACCGCCGCATGGATGTGAAGAGCGACACCGATAAAGTCTGCATCATCGGCGCTGGGTCGTCGGGGCTCGCCGCGGCCAAGACCTTCGCCGAGCGCGGCATTCCGTTCGACTGTCTCGAGCGCGAGGGCGATATCGGCGGGCTGTGGAACGAGGCGACCGGGACCGGCGTCGTCTACGACACCACCTATCTCGTCTCCTCGCGCAAATATACCGGCTTCGAAGACTATCCGCTTCCGGACGAATATCCGACCTACCCGTCGCATCGCGAGACGCTTGCTTACTTACGCGCCTACGCCATGAATTTCGACATCCTCGACAAGATCGAGCTGAACGCCAAGGTCGCCCGCGCCGAGCGTGCCGTCGACGGCGGCTGGCGGGTGCAGGTCGAGGGCGAGGAGCGGCCGCGCTTCTATCGCGCGCTCGTCATCGCCAACGGCCATCACCATTTGCCGCGCACCCCGAAAATCCCCGGCACCTTCACCGGCGAGATTCTGCATTCGCGCGACTATCGCAGCGTCAAGCAGCTCGCCGACAAGCGCGTGGTCGTGGTCGGCGCCGGCAACTCGGGCTGCGATATCGCGGTCGACGGCACGAGCGTGGCGCAGAAAGTCTACCTCAGCATGCGGCGCGGCGCGTATTTCGTGCCGAAATACATGTTCGGCCGGCCGATGGATGGCATCATCAATTTCTGCGAGAAGATTCCGATGCCGCGCTGGCTGCGCAATCGCCTCTACACGCATTGGCACCGGCTGATGGTCGGCAAGAACGAGCGCTACGGCCTGCCCGAGCCCGAGCATCGCATCATGGACACCCACCCGACCATGAACACGGTGCTGCCGCAGCTCGCGGGCCACGGCCGCATCGGCGTCAAGCCGGACATCACCGAGTTCGCCGGCAACAGAGTGCGCTTCAGCGACGGCAGCGAGGTGGAGGCCGATATCGTGGTGTTCGCCACCGGCTACGAGATCTCGATCCCGTTCATGGACAACAATCTCCTGTTCGGCTCTGACGGCCAGCCGCTGCTCTATCTCAATGTCTTTCACCCCGAGTTCGACGATCTGTTCGCGGTCGGGCTGATCCAGGCCAATGGCAGCATCTGGCGGCTCGCCGACGACCAGTCGCAGCTCGTCGCCAGCTATCTGATCGCGCAGGCCGAGCGGCATGAGCGCGCCGGCTGGTTCAAGGCGCTCAAGAAACAGGGCCACCAGAGCATGATGCAAGGCTCCTACGTGAAGAGCGACCGCCACAAGCTCGAAGCGAACTACTACGCCTACCGCCGCGCGCTGAAGCGGCATCGCCGCCGTTTCGGAGCGATGGCGAAACGCGATGCTGAAATCGGGTCGGCTGATGCAGGCGCCTGAGCGCTTCGCCCAGGCTGACGCCAAGAGCGTATCCGCCCGCAACCCTTGAGAGGGGATCGTCGCTCGGACGGCGCCAGGTCGGGCCGGACTAGCGACCGATGCCGGCATAGGTGAAGCCCGCGGCGCGCGCTTGCGCCGGCAGGTAGACATTGCGGAGATCGACCAGCACGTCGCCCCGCATACGTCGCTTGAGCGCGTCGAGGTCGAGCGCGCGAAGCTCGTTCCACTCGGTCACCACCACGATCACGTCGGCCGCCTCGGCCGCATCGAGCGCGCTGTCGCACCAGGCGATGCCCGGCAGCAGCGGCTCGGCGTTCTCCCGCGCATGCGGATCGTAGGCCCTGACCTTCGCGCCCTTCTCCTGGAGCATGGGGATGAGAATGAGGCTCGGCGCGTCGCGCACGTCGTCGGTGTCGGGCTTGAAGGCGACGCCGAGCACGGCGACGGTCTTGCCTTCGAGCGAGCCACCAGCGGCGCGCTCGATGCGCCCGGCCATGGCGATCTTCCGCTCGGAATTGACCGTCTGCACCTGCTCGATCAGCGACAGCGGCGAGCGCTCCTCGCGCGCGGTGCGGATCAGCGCCGCCACGTCCTTGGGGAAGCACGAGCCGCCATAGCCCGGTCCCGGATGCAGGAACTTGTTGCCGATGCGCCCGTCGGCGCCGATCGCGGTCGCCACTTCCTGCACGTCGGCGCCGACCGCCTCGCACAGATCGGCGACCTCGTTGATGAAGCTGATCTTCATGGCGAGGAAGGCGTTCGCCGTGTACTTGGCGAGCTCGGCCGATTCCCGGCTCACGAACATGACGAGCGCGTTGCGCAAGGTGAGCGGCTTGTAGAGGCGGTCCATCAGGACGCGCGCACGCTCCTCGTCGCAGCCGACCAGCACGCGGTCGGGATGGGTGAAATCGTAGATCGCCGAGCCTTCGCGCAGGAACTCCGGGTTCGAGCAGACGGCGAAATCGGCGTCGGGACGGAGCAGCTTGAGGCGCCGCTCGATCTCGCGGCTGGTGCCGACCGGGACCGTCGATTTGGTGGCGATCACGGTGTAGCCGCTCAAGTGCGGCGCAAGCTCCTCGACCGCCTGGAACACGAAGGACAGGTCGGCATGACCGTCGCCGCGCCGCATCGGCGTGCCGACGGCGAGGAACACGAGGTCGGCTTCGCCGACCGATGGGGCAAGCTCGGTCGAGAAGCTGATCCGCCCCATGCGCAGATTGCGCTCGAGCAGCTCTTCGAGCCGCGGCTCGTAGATCGGCACGCGGCCCTGGCGGAGCTGCTCGATCCGGCCGGAATCCTTATCGATGCAAGCGACCTTCCAGCCGAATTCCGAGAAGCAGGCTGCGGAGACGAGGCCGACATAGCCCGCCCCAATCATGCAAATGTTCACGAAACGTACCCTTGAGTGCGAGGTGGGTGCGAGGGGTCCCCGGGTCCAGGCTTCCTAGTTCATTCCGCCAATTGGTTCAATGCCAAGGCCCTTTGTGACTGACTGAAGCTCACGGAATTATGACACTGGAGTGGGCAGGCGGCTTTGGCTAGGTTCTGGCGGTCTTAAGCGCCCTGTCCGGGCGCACCTCCAGAGTGAAAACACAAAACCAAGCAGCGGGATGGGTCCTCGTCTCCTCTATGTCCTCATCGTCGGGGCGGTCATCGTCGCCGCGCTCGCGCTGCGCGTCTGGGACCCGAGCCCGGTGGCCCGGCTCCGCTCGCTCGTGTTCGACGCCTATCAGCGGGTCAGCCCACGCGCCTACGATCCGAGCCTGCCGGTGCGCATCGTCGACATCGACGAGGAGTCGCTGAAGCGCATCGGGCAGTGGCCCTGGCCCCGCACGGTGCTGGCCGACCTGGTCGACAAGCTCTCGGCCGGCGGGGCTGCCGCGATCGGCTTCGACATGGTGTTCCCCGAGCCCGATCGCATGTCGCCCGCCAACGCGCTGCGCTTCTGGCCGAAGTCGGAGTTGCTGGCGACCCTCGAGGCCGAGGTCGAGAAGCTCCCCAGCAACGACCAGATTTTCGCCGAGGCAATCGGCAAGGCCCCGGTGGTGCTCGGCTTCATCTCGACCCCGCAAGGCACCTCGCAACCCGAGACCAAGGCCGGCTTCGCCCATGGCGGCGACGACCCGGCGCTGTTCGCGCCGTATTATGCGGGCGCCGCTGCGAGCCTGAAAGAGCTCCAGGACAAGGAGCAAGGCACCGGCTCGCTCAACTGGATCCCCGAGCACGATCAGATCATCCGCCGCATGCCGATGCTCGTCAGGATCGGCGATACGCTCTATCCCTCGCTCGCCGCCGATCTGCTCAGACAGGCCCAAGGCGCCTCGACCTTTATCGTGAAGTCGTCCGGCGCGAGCGGCGAGAAGGCGTTCGGCGAGAAGACCGGCATCGTCGGCGTCAAGGTCGGCGACTACGAGGTGCCGACCGAGGCCAACGGCCAGATGTGGATGAAGTTCACCCGCGCCTCTAAGCAGCGCTACCTGCCCGCTTACAAGGTGCTGAACGGCGAGATCGGCAAGGACGAGCTCGAAGGCCGCATCCTCATCATCGGCACGAGCGCGGCGGGCCTGCTCGATATCAGGGCGACGCCGCTCGAAGCCTCGGTGCCCGGCGTCGAGCTGCACGCCCAGGCCGTCGAGCAGATCCTGCAAAACACCTTCCTGCTCAGACCCGACTTCGCCACGCCAGCCGAGCTCATCTACATCCTCGTGCTCGGCATCCTCATCGCCGTCCTGATCTACCGGGCGGGAGCTCTAGGGCAGCGCGGTGGTCGGCGCGCTCGCCGTCGCCGCCGTGATCTTGATCTCCTGGTACGCATTCGACGCGTTCGGTTGGCTCGTCGATCCGGTCTATCCAGCCGTCGCTCTGACCGCGATCTATCTCGCCGGCACTCTGTTCGTGTTCCTGCGCACCGAGAAGGAGCGCAATCGCGTGCGCAACGCCTTCTCTCACTATATGGCGCCGGCGCTGGTCGAGCGCTTGGCCGACGACCCGTCGCGGCTCAAGCTCGGCGGCGAGACGCGCGACATGACGCTGCTCTTCAGCGACGTGCGCGGCTTCACCACCATCTCGGAGGGGCTTGACGCCGAGGAGCTGACTCACTTCCTCAACAGTCTGTTCACCCCCTTGAGCAACATCATTCTCGATGAGCAAGGCACCATCGACAAATTCATGGGCGACGCGGTGATGGCCTTCTGGAACGCGCCGCTCGACGACCGCCTCCATCCGAGCCACGCCTGCAGCGCGGCGCTCCGCATGATGGGCGAGATGGAAGGGCTGAACGCGCGCTGGCAGCAGGAGGCTCGAAGCCAAGGGCCGGTCGTTCAAGCCGGTCAAGCTCGGCATCGGCCTCAATACCGGGCTGTGCTGCGTCGGCAATCTCGGCTCTGAGACACGCTTCGATTATTCGGTGATCGGCGACAACGTCAACGTGGCCTCGCGGCTCGAGGGGCAATCGAAGACCTACGACGTCGGCACCGTGGTCGGCGAGAGCACGACGGCGCGGGCGTCGGACTTCGCCTTCATCGAGCTCGATCTCCTCAAGGTGAAGGGCAAGACCGAGGCGACGCGCATCTTCGCCCTGCTCGGCGACAATGCGCTCAAGCAATCGCAAGGCTTCATCGCGCTCGCCGAGAAACATGCCGAGTTCCTCGCCCGCTTCCGCGCCCAGGACTGGAACGGCGCCGAAGCGCTCGCCGGCGAGTGCGAGAAGCTGAACACCGCCCGCCTCGACCACCTCTACGCGCTGTACCGGGAGCGCATCGCCTTTTTCCGGGACAACCCTCCCCCGCCCCATTGGGACGGCACCGCGGAGGCCATGTCGAAGTAGCGCCCATGCCCCACGTCGCCATCCTCATCCTCGCCGCGATCGCCGTGCTCATGTTCAAGCACATGCTGGCGGATTTCTATCTCCAGACGCCCTATCAGTTCTTGAACAAGGGCACCTACGGCCATCCCGGCGGCTTCGTCCATGCCGGCATCCATGTGGTGCTCACGCCGCTCGTCTATCTCGTCCTACTGCCGAGCTCGCTCCTGCTTGCCGGCGCCATCGCGCTCGGCGAGTTCGCCGTCCACTATCATATCGACTGGTTTAAGGAGCAGGTCGTGCACCGCAATGGGCTGACCACTCAGGATCGCGGCTTCTGGGGCGCGCTCGGCGCCGACCAGTTCGTGCACGGGCTGACGTATCTCGCGCTGGTCGCCTTGCTGGTCATGGCCGCCGGCGCCACCACCTAGCCCCTAGAGCAGCGCCGAGATCTCGCGATTGGCGAATTCGAGGCGGTCCGAGAGCAGGCGGATGATCAGCTTGTGCAGCGCCGCCGCGGCCTCCGGGTCTGCCGCCTGCATCCTGTCGAACGCCTCGCGGCGGAGCCGATAGACCACGGTCGGCACCTCGGCGATCACGCTCGCTGTGCGCGGCACGTGCCGGTAGAAGCCCATCTCGCCGACCACCGTGTGGCCGACCATGCGCCGGAGTCTGATCGGCCGCCCGTGCTCGTCGATGATGGTGATGGCGACGCAGCCCGAGGCCTGGAGCACGACGGAATCCGACGGCTCGCCCTGGCGGAACAGGAAGGCGCCCTTCTCCAGCTCCTCCCGCTCCATGAACGAGGCGATACGCTCGAAATCGAGCTGGCCGCCGAACTCCTTGCCGAGCCAGGATTCGAAGCTGTGCACCGAGGCGTCGCCCACCTCGTGATAGAGCAGCACCATGTCCTCGCACCACTCGACGGCCTCGTTGCGGCTGCCGAATAGCTGGTGCGGCCTGTCGCTGCCGAAGAACCCGGCCTTGTTGAAGCCCTGCTGCATGACCTCGTTCACGCCTGAGAAGGCGAGCGTCACGCCCTGCTCCTCGCAAAAGTTGCGGAGCTTGACCAGGCTCAGCACCGCCGAGGTGTCGAGCCCCGGCACCTGGCCGAAATCGAGCACGACATAGCCGACCGGCTTGTCCTGCTGCCCCTCGATCACCCGCTTGATGCGCTCGAACAGTCCGTTGGACGAGCCAAAGAAGATGAAGCCCGACAGCCAGAACACATGCACACGCTTGCCCTCCTCGCCGGAGCAGACGGGTCTGCTCGGGGGAGCGCTCGACGTTGCTGGAGAAGTCGTAGCGCGTGAGGTGGCGGCGGATCACGCCGATGCGGCTATAACTCAAGGCGAACATGAGGCAGGCGCCGATGACGCCGAGCACTACGCCCATAAAATAGCTGAAATTGATGATGACGAGCGTCATCACCCCGGTGAGCGCCCACTCCATCCATGAGCTCTTGGCCGGCGCCTCCCACAACTCGACGATGATCATCACGCCGAGATAAGCGAGCATTCCGCCGAGAATGGCCTTGGGGACCACGCTTCCGACATCGACGCCCGCGAACAGGATGATGGCGCAGACGATGCCGACGATCGCGCCGGCCCAGCGCGTGGTGGCGCCCGACTCGTCGAGCAGAATGCAGGCGTTCATCGACAACGAGCCACCGAACCCGCCGAACACCGCGGCAAGCAGATTGGCCAGCCCGTTCGAGCGGAACTCCTGGTCGAGATCAGCGGTCTTTTGCCGCGCCACCTCGAGACTCGTGACGTCGAGCAAAAGTGCGATCGCCATCACGCCGCAAAACGAGCCGATCTCCGCGCCACTCTGGGCGATGACGCCCCAATCGACTTGTTCATGCATGACGGCGTTGATGGGGAGCCACAGACTGAGCTCCCCAAGGCTCGGCAAGAACCAAGCCCTGCGCTCTGCCTCGTCTTTCACCAACCCGAATAAGCTGCCATCCAAAACCACGAGGAAGCCGAAAAAAGCGAGCGGAAGGGCGAGGTAGGCGGGGACGAAACGGCCGAGAATTGGAATCGAGATGGCAAACAGCGCGCCGATGATGATTTGAGGCCCGTAGGTCGACGAATAAAGGACCTCCCAGCTCGACGGCTGTAGCGTCAGGTTGGTCTGGGTGATGACCTCCATGCCACCGGTGAGGAGGAGGATGCCGGATGCAGCAAGAAAGCCGCCAATGACCGGATAAGGGATGAAGCGGAGCCACTGTCCGAGCTTCAGTGCGCCCGTTCCGTAGAGCAGGATGCCTGTGAGCAGCGTGCTCACCGTCAAGGCGACGAGCACATTGAGGATGATGGCATCGGTGCTCGCGCCCTTGGCCTGAAGCGCGGCGGCGATCGACGAGGCGAGCACGCTCATCACCGCCACGGCCGGCGAGTCCGGGCCGCCAACGACCGGCGAGAAGGTCGACGTGACCGCGATCACCAGGCAAGTGACTACGGCTCCCATGATGAGCCCGGCAAGACCCAGCGAGAAGCCGCCGGCGAGATCACCGGTGAAGATGAGGGCGGCAAAGGAGATGCAATAGGCGATTTGCACGACGGCGGAGATCGCGCCCGCCACGGCATCGCGCCCCAGTGTCGGCATATCGACGTTGCGGGGGCGCCGAAGCGCCAAATTTTCGAACAGACAACAAGGGCATTACGCGGAAGCGGGGGAGTTAACGTGCCCGATCATGGCTTCCGCAAGCGGCAATAGCAAGCCGGAGGTGGAACAGGGACTTAAACCCTTTCGCCAAAGGTCGGGTAGCTAGTGCTGGCGCCTGAGCCGCTCGGCGAGCGTGCGCATCACGGCGATGGCGAAAAACGGCGTCTCGTGCACGAGGAACAGGAAGCTCTTCTCGGTGATGGGGGCGAGCTCGCAAGCGGTCTTGGCCCGTGCCGTGGCGGCCCGGGGCGAGCCGTCGATCAGCGCCATCTCGCCGAAGATGCCGCCCGGCGCCAGCGTCTCGACCACATGGCCGTCGCGCAGGATCTCGACCTCGCCCGAGCGGATCACGTACATCTTGTCGCCCTTGTCGCCCTCGGCGAACACGACGTCACCCGGCTTGAATTGCGCGGGCGGGAACCCGGCATTGGCCAGAAGCTGGAAATCGATAGCAGCGATCGTCATGCGCGTGACCTCAATACCCTCTTGCGGACAAGCCCTGAGCGAAGTTTATGACGGCCCCAAGACGGTTCTATGACGCTGCACAGGAGGCTTGCAAGGGACTCGATTTCAGCGTGCGCCGCCCTGCGACTGCACGCCCCCACGCCGGAACTCAGCCACGATCCTCTGCCGCGCTGTTCCCGCTCCATTCCATCCGGCGACGATCTCGGGCGAGGCCTCGACGGCCCAGCGTCCATCCCTTCCCCCCTGCCCCGTGTCTTCGGCGAGCAGGCCGAGGAACTCCTGGCGCGGGATCAGGCGAAAGCCCATGTCGAGGATGGTGGGCGTCGCCCATTTGCCGTCGTTCAGCCGGTAGCCCCAACGCGCCAAATGCCAGTTCAGCACCGAGAAGCCGAGCTTCGAGGTGTTCGGCTCGAGCGAGAACTGCGACTCGGTGAAGAACACGCTCCCGATCGCCACCCCATAGCCACCGCCGACCAGGGCGCCATCTTCGTTCCACACCTCGAAGGAATGCGCGTTGCCCGCATCGTACAGCGCGGCGAAGGCTGCCATCATGCGCGGCGTGATCCAGGTGAGGTGCCAGCGCCCCTCGCGCTTGCCGGCGCAGGCCTTGATCACGCCCTCGAAGTCGCGGTCGAAGGTGACGGCGTAGCGGCCCTGGCGCATCAGCCGCCTGAGCCGCTTCGACATGTGGAACTCATCGAAGAACAGCACGCAGCGCTCGCGCGGCGACAGCCATTTGGGCGGACCGAAATGGCTGTGCGGGAACAGCCCCGTGGCGTAGGCGCGGAGCAGCGTGGCGGGGGAGAGATCGGTGGCGATGCCGACGAGCTCGCCGGCCTCCGGCGTGGTCCTGAGATCGGGCAGTTTCTGGTCGGGGTCGAGCAGCTGCATGGCGCAGAGCCGCGCCAGCGGCACCAGGCTCGCGACGCGCTTCGGCTTGAGCGACCAGGCCGTGCCCGAGCGCGACCCTTCGGCATCTCTCGGCGAACGTCTCGCGGAACAGGATCGCGCGGCGCGCTTCACGCGCGTCCTTTGGCGATGCGGGCGCGTCGCCGGCGGCCGCTTCGGCAAGGCTCACATTCCCTGACAGGGGCCTGTATGACGGCACGTGGCAGCTCCGGCTCGTTCCTCCGCCCGGAGGGTGCGCAAAAAGGATGCGCAACCGGTTAACGGGGTCAGCTCTCGCTTCTGACCCGCGCGACCGCCTGAAGCCAGCCGCCATAACGCGCCTCGCGCTCGCCCTCGCCCATCCTGGGCTCGAACGCAGCCCCAGGCTTCCACAGTCTTTCGAGCTCGGCCTGATCGCCGTAAAGACCGGCAGCCTGGCCGGCGTGATAGGCGGCGCCGAGCGCCGTCGTCTCGGGATGGGCAGCGACCTCGACACGCTGGCCGAGGATGTCGGCGAGGCGCTGCATCAACCAGGCATTGGCCGTCATGCCGCCATCGACTCTCAGAACCGGCGGGGCCGGAATGGCGCTGACCGCCATGTCGCGCAGCATGGCGCGGAGCAGATCGCGGGTCTGGAACGCGACCGCCTCGAGCCCAGCGGCGACGATATCGGCCTTGGATGACGCGCGAGAGAGGCCGAGCACCGCGCCTCGAGCGCCGGCATCCCAGAACGGCGCACCGAGCCCCTGGAACGCCGGAACGAGATAGACGCCTGAGCTCGGGTCGGCCTCGCGCGCGAGCGCCTCGCTTTCCGCCGCCGAGGCGAACAGGCCGAGACTGTCGCGCAGCCATTGCACCGTCGCGCCGGCCATGAAGATCGCGCCCTCGAGCGCGTAAGTGCGCCTGCCTTCGAGCTGATAGAAGATCGTCGACAGCATGCGCGTGGCGGAAGCGACCTTCTCCTCGCCGGTATTGGCGAGCACGAAGCAGCCGGTGCCGTAGGTCGCCTTCAGCATGCCGGGCTTGAAGCAGGCCTGACCGTAGGAAGCAGCCTGCTGGTCGCCGGCAACGCCCCTGATTGGAAGCGCCACGCCGAAATGCTCTCGTTCGGTCGTGCCGTAATCGCTCTGGCAGTCGCGCACCTCCGGCAGCACCGCGCGCGGAACGTGAAGCCGGTCGAGCAGCCGCTCGTCCCACCGCCCCGACCTGATGTCGTAGAGCATGGTGCGCGCGGCGTTGGTCGCATCGGTCGCGTGCAGCCTGCCGCCGGTGAGCTTGAACAGCAGGAAGCTGTCGACGGTGCCGAAGCACACCTCGCCGGCACGCGCCCGCGCTTCGAGCCCCGGGACGTGGCGCAGCAGCCAGGCAAGCTTGGTCGCCGAGAAATAGGGATCGATGACGAGCCCGGTGATTTCGGTGACGTGCGCGCCCCACCCCTCACGCGTCAGCTCGGCGCAAAGCGGCGCGGTGCGGCGGTCCTGCCAGACGATGGCATTGGCGAGCGGCTTGCCCGTCGCCCGCTCCCACACGACCGTGGTCTCGCGCTGATTGGTGATGCCGATGGCGGCGACCGCGTCGGCGCGAATTTCGGCGAGCGCGGCGCGGCCGGCCTGAAGCACCGAGCGCCAGATCTCCTCCGGGTCATGCTCGACCTCGCCCGGCGCCGGATAGATCTGCGCGATCGGCACCTGGGCGGTGGCACAGGCCTTCGCGCGGCCGTCGAACAGCATGGCGCGCGTGCTGGTCGTGCCCTGATCGATGGCGAGCACGTAGCGGGCGCTCATCACGCGGCCTCGCCCCCCGTCTCGCTGACGATCCAGCCGCAATATTCGGCGCTGCCGCCCTCGGTCGGCAGCACCAGCAGCGCCGGCAGCTCATAAGGATGCAGCCGCTTGGTCTCGGCAAGCACGGTCTCGACAAGCGCCGCGCGAGTCTTGATGATCATGGCGACCTCGGCCGCCTCCTCGCGCGCGCCCTGCCATTCGAAGATCGAGATCATGCCCGGGAACATGTTGACACAAGCCGCGAGGCGGGCCGTCACCAGCGCCTCTCCCACGCGTTTGGCGTCGTCCAGCCCCGGAAAACTCGTATAGATCAGGACGACCCGATCCTTGTTCGCCATGGATTTACCATTTGGAGCGCCAAATGAGGGACTTGCATTGGAGGGGCGCCGTCGCATTTATAGTGCCCGCTTCTTAAGCAGGCTCCAAGCGCATCGACATGGTCATGCCCCCCTTCGATACCATCGCCTTCGTCGCCAGCGACACGCCAGAGGCGAATGAGGCGCGCGCCGCGCTCGTCAAGCGCTACGGCGACGCCTCGCCCGACGACGCCGACGCCATCGTCGCGCTCGGCGGCGACGGGCTCATGCTGCAGACCATGCATAACCATCTCGGCAGCAGCATCCCGATCTACGGCATGAATTGCGGCTCGGTCGGCTTCCTGCTCAACGACTACAGCGAGGATGGGCTGATCGAGAGGCTGACCCAGTGCCGAGGTCACCGTCATCCACCCGCTCCGCATGACGACGCACGACGTGATGCGCGTGAAGCAGCAGGCGCTCGCCATCAACGAGGTGTCGCTGTTCCGCCAGATCTATCAGGCCGCCAAGCTCAAGATCTCGGTCGACGGCACGGTGCGCCTCGCCGAGCTCATCTGCGACGGGGTGCTGGTGTCGACGCCCGCCGGCTCGACCGCCTACAATCTCTCGGCGCACGGCCCGATCCTGCCGATCAATGCCGGGCTGCTCGCGCTCACCCCGATCAGCCCGTTCCGCCCGCGGCGCTGGCGCGGCGCGCTCTTACCGAACGACGCCAAGGTGACCATCGAGGTGCTCGAACCCGACAAGCGGCCGGTAAGCGCCACTGCCGACCACACCGAGTACCGCGACGTGGTCAAGGTCGAGGTGATGGAGGAGAGCGGCATCGACATCTTCATGATGTTCGATCCCGGCCACACTCTGGCCGAGCGCATCCTCGCCGAGCAATTCGGCTACTGACGCTCACACCTCCGGCGTCGCGGCGGAGCGCTTCAGGGTGAACACGTTGTCGACCACCGCGTAGTCGCCGTAGCCGAGCCGCGCGATCGGCTTGAGCTTGGTCACATCGACCCTGCCGTTCACGATTGCTGAATTGGCGATATGGATGCCGACCACCTGGCCGAGCACGATCGCGTGCGTGCCCGGGGCGCCGTCCTTGCCGGGCAGATCGATGGTGCGCCAATAGCGGCACTCGAAGGCGACCGGCGATTCCTTCACCCGCGGCGGCGCCACGAGGCGGCAGGGCGCCGGGGTCAGCCCGACCAACTGCATCTCGTCAACGTCGGGCGAGACCGGGGCCGCGGTCCGGCTCATCGCCTCGCGCAACTCATAGGTGGCGAGCGAGCAGACGAACTCTCCGGTCTCCTCGGCGTTGCGCTGGCTGTCCTTCCGCCCGCCAGAGGCGAACATCACGAAATGCGGGTCCTCGGACACCGCGTTGAAGAAGCTGTAGGGCGCGAGATTGACCACGCCGTTCTTGCCGAGCGTCGAGATCCAGCCGATCGGCCGCGGCGCTACCAGAGCCTTGAACGGATCGGCGGCAAGGCCGTGCGTGTTGGCAACCGCGTCGTAGAACATGGGTCTCTCGGGGCGAGGCTATGGCCGCCACGGTGCGACGATGTCGGCGAGCTTCGGCCGCTCGCGCTCGTCGGGCTTCTCTTTTGCCGTGCCAATATAGACGAAGCCGGCGACGCGCTCGCCCTCGGCAAGGCGCAGCGCATGGCGCACGCCCTTGCTATAGGCGCACCATTCGGTGATCCATTGCGCCCCATAGCCGAGCGCGGCCGCCGCCAGGATCAGGTTCTGGCAGGCGGCGCCGGCCGACAGCACCTGCTCCCATTCCGGCGCCGCCGCGTTTGGCGTGACGCGCGAGATCGCGGCGATGACGAGCGGCGCGCGCAGGAAGCGCTTCGCCTCGTTCTCGAGCCGGAAGGCTCCGGGATCGGTTTCCTCCTCGCCACAGACCTTCGCCAGAACCTTGCCGAACTCTGCCCGCGCCTCGCCCTGGAACAGCACGAAGCGCCAAGGCGCGAGCTTCTTGTGGTCGGGCACGCGCGAGGCGGCGCGCAGCATGAGCTCGATCTCGGCGGCGTCAGGCCCGGGCTCGGCGAGGCTGTTGGCCGAGACCGAGCGGCGCGTGAGGAGGAGGTCGATAGCGGGGTTGGACATGAACCGATCGCGGGCGGTGGAAGGGTCGCGTTCCCTATCGCGAAAACGCGGCCCGAACAATGGCGGATTCCGGCCCTTGGCAGTGGCGCAAGGCCCGGCCTGAGCACCCCAAATCGGCCTCAATCGCGACCGAATTTCGCTCCGTCATGCGCGGCGGAAGCAGGTATAACAGGCCGCGGCCGGACTATCGGAGCAAACGAACATGCGGGGGAAACGCTGCGCGGGGCTTAGGCTCGCGCTCCTGACCGCCGCTCTTTTGGGAGCGGGGGCGGCTGCTCTCGCCAAGGACGCGCCGGCCAAAGCGCCCGATCCCGCCCCTCCAGCTGCGATCATCGTGCTCGATGCCTCGAGCAGCATGAACGAGAAGTTCGGCGGAGCGAGCAAGATCGCCGCCGTCCGGGCGGAGCTCGGCACCGCCATCGGCAGCTATGGCGACCGGCTTTCGTTCGGGCTCGTCGCCTTCGGCCATCGCAAGGCGGCGAACTGCGCCGACAGCGAGGTCTTCGGCAAGCCCGGCGCGCTGACGCCTGCGACGCAAGCGAAGATGCTGGGCGCGATCAAGCCGAAGGGCGCGGCCCCGGTCGCCGCCGCGCTGAGCGATGCCGCCAAGGGCGCGCCAGCCAATGGCAAGCTCGACATCGTGCTGATCGCCGACGGCGGCGACAGCTGCGACGCCGATATCTGCGCCACCGCCGCCTCGCTCAAGCAGAAGACCAAGGGCCTGCGCATCCATGTGATCGGCGTCGACGACAAGGCTGCGAGCCTGAAGCCGCTCGCCTGCGTGGCGTCGGCGACCGGCGGCACCTTCGTCGCCGCGACCAATCAGAGCGAGCTCAAGCAGGGCCTCGCCACGGTGCTCGACGCCGCTTCCGGCGCGGGCGAAGCAGAACCTGCCGTGGCGGGCGAGGCTATCGATGGGGAAGCTGAGAGTGGCGGCGGCGACGATACCGCGCCGCAAGCGGCTGCTTCGTCCGATACCGGCGCGCCCACGCCGTCGCGCGTGCGCACCATCGCCATTCCCCCGCCGGTGATCGAGCCGCACCCCGGCGTTGCCGGGGTGGAGACCGTCGAGCCCGGACAGTCCGAGGCGTCGAAATCGGGACCTGGGCTCGTGCCGGCACCCTCGCCCGCACCGGGCCCTGCCGGCGAGAGTGCCGTGAACAAGTCCGTGCCGGCTCAAGCCCAGCCGTTGCTGGCGCAGGACGCGCCGCCCAAGCCGGCCGCGCCGGAAGTCCAATTGCCGGTGCCGGTCACCTTCAAGGCGCTCGTCACCGAGCAGGGACCGAAGCTCGATTCCGGTCTTGTCTGGCGCGTCTATTCGGCGTCGCTGTCGCCGGACGGCACGCGCAAGCTGATCGCCACCCACCGCGAGGCGGTGCCCACGGCCGCGCTCCTGCCGGGGGACTATCTCGTCAATGCCGCCTACGGCCTCTCCAACCTCACCAAAAAGATCAAGGTCGAGACCGGACGCTCGATCGAGGAGACCTTCGTGCTCAATACCGGGGCGCTGAAGCTCACCGCTGCGCTACCGAGCGGCGAGTCGCTGCCCGACGGCAGCGTCCGCTTCGATATCTTCACCGACGAGGAAGACCAGTTCGGCAATCGCCACAGGATTTTGAGCAATGCCAAGCCCGGCGTGATCATCAGGCTTAATGCCGGCGCCTATCACATCGTCAGCCTCTACGGCGACGCCAATGCGAGCGTGAAGTGCGACGTGACGGTCGAGCCCGGCAAGGTCACCGAGGCGACCGTCAAGCAGACCGGCGCCAAGGTCACCTTCAAGCTGGTGCAGGTTCTCGGCGGCGAGGCTCTGGCCGATACCAGATGGAAGATCCTCACCTCGGCGGGCGACGTGGTGAAGGAGAATGCCGGCGCGCTTCCGACCCATATCCTCGCGACCGGGAGCTACGCCGTGGTCGCCGACCATGCCGGGCTCGATTACACGCGCAAATTCTCGATCGAGTCCGGCGAACCGAAGCAGATCGAGGTTGTGGTCGAGGACGGCCCGACCACGCCAGAGGCGCTTAAACAGCTGCTCGACCCGCCGCCGCCACCGCCGCTGCCCTCGGGCGGCGCGGTCGCCGGCGACGGCCCGCCGTCGGGTGGCGGCGGTCCGAGCCTCGGCTTCGACGGCTTCGCCCCGAGCGCTCCCGCCGATCCCAACGGCCCGCTCATCAATCCCGGCGCGCTGTTCCGCCCTTCGCGCTGACCGGCGATTTCCGCTCGGCATAAGCGGCTTTGCCGGCGCGGGCGCGATAAGCCGCCGCCAGCCGCTCATCGCGCGAGGCGGCGAGCAGGTCTCCGTCGGCAAGACCGGCGAGATCGAGTAGGCGGTCCTCGATCTCGGCCTGGCTGACGACCTCGCCCGAGGCGAGGATATGGCCGAGCTCCACGCCTTCGCCGGCAAGGGCGCGGCCGACCAGGAGGCAGCGATGGCAATCGAGCGGATCGGCTTCGGCGCACATAACGGCGATCCGATGCCCCTCAGCGCCGGCAATGAGACGTTCGAGGCCTGAGCGAAACGACGGGAGCGCGGCCATCTTCTCGTAGTCGGCCACGCCACCGGTGAACAGATCAGGCAGCTCAGGGCGCCCGCCAAGCTCCTTGCCGAGAAATACGTAAGCCATGCCGAATTGGGCGAGCGAGGCGGCCAGGCGGTCTTTGTTGAAGTGCGGCGAGAAGCGCGAGACCGGCGCCGAGCGCACATCGGCGACCGCAGTCACGTGCGCCCCTTGCAGCAGCGCGATGAACCGCGGAAGCGTGTGCTTCGAATGCCCGATGGTGAGGATCGGGTTGCGCTCTGCCATCGCGACGCAGGCTAAGCCGCCTTGGCCGGCGCAGCCTCGGCGAGATCGGGCGGCACGGCCTCGCCCACCAGCATGCCGACGGCAGCATCGAGGCTCATCACCTCCTGCTTCTGGCTGCCGAGCCGGCGCACCGACACCGTCCTCTCCTCGGCCTCGCGCTTGCCGACCACGAGCATGACCGGCACCTTGGCGAGCGAGTGCTCGCGCACCTTGTAGTTGATCTTCTCGTTGCGAAGATCGGCCTCGGCGCGCAAGCCGGCTTTCTTCAGCGCCGCCAGCACCTCGCCGGCATAGGCGTCGGCGTCCGACACGATGGTCGCGACCATCGCCTGAACCGGCGCAAGCCAGAGCGGCAGGTGCCCGGCATAATGCTCGATGAGAATGCCGGTGAAGCGCTCGAGCGAGCCGAACATGGCGCGGTGGATCATCACCGGCTCATGCTTGTCGCCGTCGGGCGCGATATAGAACGCGCCGAGCCGACCCGGCAGGTTGAGATCGACCTGGATCGTGCCGCATTGCCAGTCGCGCCCGATCGCGTCGCGCAGCACATATTCGAGCTTCGGTCCGTAGAACGCGCCCTCGCCCGGGTTGAGCTCATAGCTGAGCCCCGCTGCCTCGACCGCTCGCTTCAGCGCGGCCTCAGCCTTGTCCCACACCTCGTCCGAGCCGACCCGCTTCTCCGGCCGGTCGGAGAACTTGATGCGCACGTCGGTGAAGCCGAAATCGCGATAGATCGACAGCATCTGCTCGTTGAGCTTGACGCATTCCTCGGTGATGTGATCCTCGGTGACGAAGATATGCGCGTCGTCCTGGGTGAAGTGGCGCACGCGCAGCAGCCCATGCAACGCGCCCGACGGCTCGTAGCGGTGCACCTTGCCGAACTCGGCGATGCGCAAGGGAAGATCGCGATAGCTCTTGAGCCCGTGCTTGAAGATCTGCACGTGGCCCGGGCAGTTCATCGGCTTGCAGCAATAGATGCGCTCGTCGGGCGTCTCGGTGACGTACATGTGGTCGCCGAACTTCTCCCAATGGCCGGACTGCTCCCACAGCGCGCGATCCATCATGTCGGGCGAGTTCACCTCGACATAGCCCCATTCGTTCTGGCGGCGGCGCATATAGCCGATCAGCGCGGTGAACAGAGCCCAGCCCTTGGCGTGCCAGAACACGGCGCCCGGCGCCTCGTCCTGGAAATGGAACAGATCCATCTCGCGGCCCAGGCGGCGATGGTCGCGCCGCTCGGCCTCCTCGAGCTGATGCAGATAGGCCTTGAGGTCGTCCTCGCTCGCCCACGCCGTGCCGTAGATGCGCTGAAGCATCGGCTTGGTCGAATCCCCGCGCCAATAGGCGCCGGCGATCTTGAGCAGCTTGAAACCTTTGCCGACCTTGCCCGTCGAGGTCATATGCGGCCCGCGGCAGAGATCGAGCCAGTCGCCTTGCGAGTAGAGCTTGACCTCGTCGCCTTCGGGAATCGCGTCGATCAGCTCGAGCTTGAAGGCTTCGCCCTTGTTCTCGAAGAGAGCCTTCGCCGCGCTGCGATCGACCACCTCGCAAGCGAACGGGCGGTCGCGGGCGATGATCTCGGCCATCTTCGCCTCGATCTTGGGGAAGTCGTCCGGCGTGAACGGCTCGTCGCGCGCGAAGTCGTAATAGAAGCCGTTGTCGATGACCGGGCCGATCGTGACCTGCGTGCCGGGATAGAGCTCTTGCACCGCCTCGGCCATCACATGCGCCGCGTCGTGGCGGATCAGCGCGAGCGCGTCGGCGTCATCGCGCGTCAGGAATTTGATGGCGGCGTCGGACTTGATGGGGGAAGCGAGATCGGCGAGCTTGCCGTCGAGGCTCATCGCCACCGTGCGCTTGGCGAGCGAGGGCGAGATCGACTTGGCGATAGCGAGACCCGTGGTGCCGCTTGGCACCGCGCGCTTCGCGCCATCGGGAAATGTCAGGGAGATGTCAGACATGTCGTTTGCTCCTCTCACTCCTGCGTACCAGCGCAGGTAAGGGGTATTCGAAGGCGAGCGTTCTAGCCGGATTTCGTCTCGGTGTCACGAGGCAAGCGCCACCTGCCGTAGCGCCAGGGCGCCAGCCTGTGGTGCTCGCTCGTGAGATCGGGCACCGGGTCATAGCCGTGGCTGCCCCAAGGATGGCAACGGCAGAGCCGCGCGAGCGCGAGCCAGCCGCCTTTCCATGCCCCGTTCCTGTCGATCGCCTCGCTCGCATAATCGGAGCAGCTGGGAAGATGGCGGCAATTCACGCCGAGCAACGGCGAGATGGTCCAGCGATAGATGGCGATCGGCGCGAGCAGTACAGCCTTGGCGAGCCGGGCGGCGGGCGTGCCGCGTCCTTTGCCTCGCCGCTCGGCGAGCTCAGACATGCTCTTGCGAATGGAGACCCGCGCCTGCCGCCGCCGAACGCTGCGCCTCGACCTGGCGGATGGCGTCCTCGACCGCGTCGAACACGAGCAGGGTCGATGCGTGGCGGGCGCGATAGTCGCGGACCGGCTCGAGCATGGCGAGGTCGGCCCATTTGCCCGCGGGCGGCGGGCCACCCTGCTTCAGCATCTTGCGCATGGCCGCGCCGACCGCCCGGAGCTCCTCGGCGCTCGAGCCGATGACCTCGCGCCCCATCACCGAGGCCGCCGACTGGCCGAGCAAGCAGGCCTTCACGCTCTGGCCGTAGTCGGTGACCACGTCGCCCTCCATGGCGAGGTCTATGGTCACCGTGCTGCCGCACAGCTTGGAATGTGCCGTAGCCGAGGCGTGCGGCGTCGCGAGCCTTGCCGTGCGCGGGATAGCGGCGGCAAGCTCGAGGATGCGCTGGCTGTAAATGTCCTCAGGCAATGTCATGCTGTCGTGTCAGGCTCGCCTTGCAGGCTGAAATCACGCATTATATATGCAGCCGGGCTCAAGAATGAGAGGGCGCTCATGCGTCCTCTGGCAAAATGGGGTTGACGAGCCGACCATACTATCTCCTGAGACGCCAATTGGCTCTCATGCGTTGTAACCGACAAGGAAAGCTTCGACTGTCATGGACGCCACGGTGAAGAAACTCAGATCACGGCCACAAGTTGAGACCGGCCCCGGTCCGGCAATCGTGAGGCCGTCGCGCGAGGAGGCCGAGGAGGCCGTGCGCACGCTGATCGCCTATGCCGGCGACGACCCTGACCGCGAGGGCCTGCGCGAGACGCCGCGCCGCGTCACATCGGCCTATGACGAGTTCTTCGCGGGCTACCGCGAAGACCCGCTCGAGGTGCTGTCGCGCACCTTCGACGAGGTGGCCGGCTATGACGATATCGTGATGTTGCGCGACATCGAGCTCAACTCGCATTGCGAGCATCACATGATCCCGTTCATCGGCAAGGCGCATGTCGCTTATTTCCCGACCGACCGGGTGGTGGGCATCTCCAAGCTCGCCCGCGTGGTCGACGTGTTTGCCCACCGGCTACAGACGCAGGAGACCATGACCGCGCAGATCGCCGAGACCATCGACAAGGCGCTGAAGCCCAAGGGCGTCGCGGTGATGATCGAGGCGGTGCATCAATGCATGTCGATCCGCGGCGTGAAGAAGCCCGACGTCGCCACCATCACCACCCAGTTCACCGGCATCTTCAAGGAAGATCCGGCGCAGCAAGCGCGCTTCATGATGCTTGCGGCGGAACGCGGACGCGGCTGACGCTTTCGGCCGCGAAGGACATATCGCGGTGAGCAAACCTGCCGTCTTTCCCGCTCCATCGAGCAGCAAGTCCGAGATCGAGGAAGGGACCGTCTTCGCGCCGAAATTCGACGCCGACGGCCTCGTCCCCGTGATCGCCATCTCGGCCGCGACCGGCGAGGTGCTGATGCTCGCTTACATGAACGCCGACGCGCTGGCCCGCACCATCGAGACCGGCGAAGCGCATTACTGGTCGCGCTCGCGCGGCCAGCTTTGGCGCAAGGGCGAGACCAGCGGCAACTGCCAGCGTGTGGTCGAGATGCGCACCGACTGCGACCAGGACACCCTGCTGCTCAGAATCGAGATGACCGGCGTCGAGGCGTGCTGCCACACCGGGCGTAGATCCTGCTTCTATCGCGCCGTCCCCGTGGGCGAGCCGATCGCCGCGGGTGGTGTTGCGCTGCACATGGTCGATGCCGAGCGGCACTTCGACCCAGAGACGGTTTACCGTCACGCTGGTGCCGCAAAGGGAACCTTAAAGAGTTCGGAGTAAGGTCCTCGGCGGCTAGATGAGTCGCATTCGGCCAATCCGATCGAGCCCACGAGCTAAGCTCGCGCATGGCCGTCTGCGGCCAAGCTGCCGGACCTTACCCGGCATGAGGCTTGCGCCATGAGCAGCATGGGAAGACCGAAACTTGGGATCGCGCTCGGCGGCGGCGCCGCGCGCGGCTGGGCCCATATCGGCGTGCTCAAGACGCTGGTCAAGGCCGGGCTCGAGCCCGACATCGTCGCCGGCACCTCGATCGGCGCCGTGGCCGGCGCCTGCTTCGTCACGCAACGGCTCGACGCGCTCGAGGAATTCGCCGCGTCTCTGACGCGCCGCCGCATCTTCGGTTTCCTCGACGTCAATTTCGCCGGCTCAGGTCTCATCACCGGCCAACGCCTGAGCGCGCGGCTCGAGCATCACCTCGAAGGGTTCCAGATCGAAAAACTCGACCGGCGGTTCGTCGCGGTCGCGACCGAGCTCGGCACCGGACACGAGGTCTGGCTCAACAAGGGCTGCCTGGTGACTGCGCTGAAGGCGTCGTTCGCGCTGCCGGGCATCTTCCGACCCGTGCAGATCAACGGCCGCTGGCTGATCGACGGCGCGCTGGTCAATCCCATCCCCGTGTCGGTCTGCCGCGCGCTCGGCGCGCGCATCGTCATCGCCGTCAATCTCAGCAACGACATCTTCGGCAAGGGCAGCGTGATCCACGACCACGAGGCGCTCGCCGAGCCGCCATCGGCGCAAGAGGGCGAGGAGTTGCCCGGCTCCAACGGCCGCGCCGCGGTGCATCTCTTGCACCGGCAGATCTTCGGCCGGAACAACGGCGCGCCGGGCATGTCGGCGGTGATGATGGACGCGGTCAATATCACGCAAGACCGCATCGCCCGCTCGCGGCTTGCGGGCGACCCGCCCGACATCAGCATCGGGCCGAAACTCGGCGGCATCGGGCTGTTCGACTTTCACCGTGCCTGCGAGGCGATCGAGCTTGGCGCCAAAGCTGCCGAGCGGCAGATCGAGGAGATCAGGCACGCGCTCCGGATGCTCGCCGCCTAAAGCATCATCCCGAAAAGTTGCAGACTGTTCGGACCAGATGATGCGTCAGGGGCAAGCATCATCCCGAAAAGTTGCAGGCTTTTCGGCTGAGATCATGCGTCAGGGACAAAGCGCTCAACCGGTCGCGATGTAATCCCGCATCGCCGCGGCTTCCATCTCGGCCTCAGCAATCCGCGCCCTGACCACATCGCCGATCGAGACCAGCCCGGTCAGCCTTCCCCGCTCCACCACCGGCATGTGACGGAACCTGTGCGCCGTCATCTCCGCCATCAACTTATCGATGGTGTCGGCGTCGCGGCAGGTCACCACGGTCTTGGTCATGCAGGTCTCGACCGGCTCCTTGAGGACCTTGGACCCGGCCCTCGCGATCTCGCGGACGATGTCCCGCTCGGTGACGATGCCGACGACCTTCCCCTCGATGCCGGTGATGACGATGCAGCCGATGCCGTGCAGGCCGAGCAGCTTGGTGATGTCGAGCAGCGTCGTGTCGGGCGTGGTGGTGAAGACCTCCCTGCCCTTCTGCTTCAGAATTGCTGCGACGTTCATACGCGTTTCCTCCAGTCCGGGAGCTTGCGTCCCGTGACTGCGACATTCTGTCCTGGAGTTGAGACGGGCGCAAGGGACACCGCAGGCGGGCAAAGTTCCCGCGTCAGGAGGCAAGTTCCCGATCGGTCGGCGTCGGTGTCCAAAAGACCGTGAGCGAACAAACCGCTACAGCGGCATCCTGATAACGCGTCGAGGGATTTCGCTCTAGGTGGTCCGCGGTTGCTCGGCCGGACTCGGGACCGCCTTTGTCGAACAGGCCGAAGGTCAGCATGCCGCACAGGAAGCCGCCGATATGCGCCTCCCACGCGATCCCGCCCTCCTGGCCAGCGATCCTGACCGCGCTCAGCCCGAAATAGGCGTTGATAGCCACCCACAGCACGAGGAACAGCAGGATGCGATGATCGCGCCAAGTCTCTTTGAGGCTCATCAGCGGTGCACCGATGAAGTCCGGCGCCTGGCGCCCCGTCGTCGGCTTGACCTCGAAGATGAATCTGAGCGCTCCGGCCATCTGGCCCGAGATCGCCGCCGAGGCGCCGACCACCGGCGCCATGTCGCCGAAATGGAAGACGAGATGGGTAAAGGCACCGGCCACGCCGCACAGCACCGAGAAGACGGCGAATTTGCCGTTCCCTACGCGCCGCGCCACCGCGCTGCCGAACGCGAGCATCCACAGCACGTTGACCACGAGATGCACCCAGCCCGCATGCACCACCATGTAGGTGAAGAACGAGGTGAAGCAGGTGAGATAGCCGCCCGGCAGCTGGAGCGCCGCGCCGCTGTACCGCGCCGGGATGAAGGCTAGCGCGAGCAAGAAGGTCAAATCGACATCGTCGGGCAGGAAACCCCTGACGAGCTGGATCGCCGCCATGAGCGCGGCAGCCAAGATGACGCCCCGTGGCACATTAAGGATAGGCTCAGTCGAGGGCATGCGACGCGCGCTCCTGGACAACGGCCCCGCGGGCCGCCGGCAGCAACCATAATGCCGTGCCGAGCGGCAGCCTGCACCCTCGATCCCGGCCGCTGGCACACTCCCTGCTTAGTCGGTCCACGAGCACGGAAAGCTCAACCTTTGTGCCAAAGCGGGATGTTTACCTTGGCTCGGCGGAAGGATGGGCGTGCACTTGGAGTACGTGTAGCGTTTTCGGGCGGGTGGTTTATGCAGCAGGCAGCGAGTAGGCAGCTTTACGCGTATTGGGATCGCATACGCAATGGCCGTATTGCGCCGCGACGGTTCGAGATCGAGCCGGCCCGCATCCCGACCCTGCTGCCCGAGACGTTCATCGTCGAAGGCGCCGGCCTGCTCGGCTTCCGCTTCCGCCTCGCCGGCACCAAGATCTGCGAGCAATTCGGCAAGGAACTCCGTGGCATCGATCTGTTGAGCCTGTGGGACCACGACGACCGCGAGCAGATCGCGAGCCTCTTGCATACGATTTTCACCGACGCCGCGGTCGGACACGGCATCTTCCGCGCCTTCACCGCCAGCAACCGCCAGGCGAGCTTCGAGTTCGTGCTGATGCCGCTCATCCATACCGGGGAGTCGATCAATCGCCTGCTCGGCGTCATCACCGCCATCGAGCCGCCCTTCTGGCTCGGCGCCGAGCCTCTGGTGCGTCACGAGATCAGCGAATTGCATGTGCATTGGCCCGACGGGCCTCCGGCTGAAGCGCCGCGCGAAAGCGCCGAGATCGTACGCCTGTCCCCCCGGCGCTTCCGCGTGCTGGAAGGCGGTCTCACCGAAGGCCGCGACTGATCCGAAAATAAAGACGCCTACTGATAAATATCGTTTTGGGGCGAAAGTTTAGACGTTCCTTAACCGAACGCCGCCTAGCCTACCCGCTAAACATGCTTTTTCAGGCAGGAACGCCCGCGCGGGGCCAGGCAGGATCATGAGCGCCCCAATCCTGGAGGAATCGACGCCCGCGGAGCCGTTTCGGCTTCGCGCCAAGCGTCTCCTCGACCACGGCGTCAACCCGCTCGTGAAGATCTTGCCTGACAAGCGCAGGCATCGCCGCGTGCCGGTCGATCTTGCCGGGCGCTTCATGCGCGAGAACAAGCAGGAATATCCCTGCAAGGTAATCAACATGTCGGCCGGCGGCATGGCGTTGCTGGCGCCGGTCACCTGCGACGACGGCGAGCGGATCGTCGCTTACCTCGACAATCTCGGCCGGATCGAGGGCATCGTCGTGCGCTCCTTCGACGGCGGCTTTGCCGTGCGCATCCTGGCGAGCCTCTATAAGCGCGAGCGGATCGCCAATCTGCTCACCTGGCTCATCAACCAGAAGTCGCTCGGCTTGAGCGAGGAGCGCAAGCACGATCGTATCGCGCCGCGCGTCAGCGCTTCCAAGCTGATCCTCCCGAACGGCGAGGTGCACCCCTGCCGGATCATCGACGTCTCGCTGAGTGGCGCATCAGTGGCATGCACGGTCAAGCCGCCGATCGACACGGTGGTCATTCTCGGGCGCATGCGCGGCCGCGTGGTGCGCCATCACGACCAGGGCATCGCGCTGAAGTTCGTTGAGCTTCAGGACCCCGACAGCATCGCCAGGTCGTTCGGCTAGGCGCGCTTGGCCCCGCTCCCCCCTTCTCCGTCGATGCGCTTGCTCGCCGTCAGCGGCTGAGTAACGCCCGCATTTCCGCGAAAAAACACGATTTGTTCTCAAGTTCTCTAAAATTTTAGGGATCGGGAGAACATCGCGCTAACTCTAGTATCTTCAGGTTTGAGTAGTTCTCACTAAAAAACCACTACCAATACTGATCTAAAACGCAGGCTTCTTTTATCTGGATCTCAAAAGCTCTCTGCCATTGTCCTCCCTAATAAAAGGGGGGTGCAATGAAACAGTTTATCCTAGGGTCTGCCTTTTTGATGTTCATCTCGTCTTTGCCGGCCGGCGTGACGAACGATCATGCCATCAGCGTTGCTGCGCCGGCGATGATGCCGCAGAAGGTCGCCTACATGCAGTCATTCGGCGACACCTTGCCGCCCATCGGCTACGTGACCTTTTGCCGGGAGCATCAGGCCGAGTGCCAGCCGGAGAAGAAATTCGCCGACCGCATTCAGATGACGGACGCGAAATTCCGCGAGCTCGACCAGGTCAATACGTCGGTCAACACCTCGATCCAGCCGATGACCGACCTCGAGCTCTACGGCAAGGTCGAAGTGTGGACCTACCCGACCAACAAGAAGGGCGATTGCGAGGACTACGTCCTGCTCAAGCGCCGCATCCTGATGGAGCACGGCTGGCCCGAGAGCACGCTTCTGATCACCGTCGTGCGCGACGAGAACAACGAAGGTCACGCGGTCTTGACCGTGCGCTCCGACAAGGGCGACTTCGTTCTCGACAACAAGCGCCGCGACATCGTGCGCTTCGGCGACACTCCCTACACCTACATCAAGCGGCAGTCGGAGCGTAACCCGCTCGTGTGGATCTCGCTTCTGCCGCCCGACAGCGCGCCGCAGACCGCGGTGTCAGCCTCCAACAGTCATTAGGAGTTTTCGACCTCACGTCCCTCGTTCGGGGACACGACATAAGGCCCGGTGAACATCCCCCACCTATCCCCGACCCAACCGGGCCTTTACTTGAGCCGGTCTCGCAAGAGACCGGCTCCTTTTTTTCGGTGGGGCCGTACGCCTAGAGCGTGCCGAGCAGATCGAGCAAGATCGCGCCGCAGAACAGGCTCCACACCGCGGCGATCACGGCCGAGACGCCGAACCAGATCTTCGGACGCTCGCGAAGCTTCTGCCCCCGCCAGGCGTTGCGCATCAGGATGGCAGGTCCGGCCACGACGCGCAGCAGCACGCCGGCCAGCGAATCCAGAATCGACTTCGGCTCGATGGTGAAACGCATCGGCTCGCCCGAGAGCAGCTGGACGAAGCTCGCCAGCACGCCAGCGGCGACGAAGCCGACTGCCGTCACATAGAGATAAATTGCGAGATATTGCATCGGGTACCCCTTGCCGCCGTGCTCGTAACCCGAGTGAGCACAGTAGCCGGGAGGCCCCGCCCTTGGCGCGGATTCTTAAGGAGTAGTTAATGTCCGTGCCGCGTTAGCACGGCCGGCCGTTATTCCTTGAGGTCGTAATCGAGGATCGCCATCTGGAACTGATAGGCGGTCTCGCCCTCGTCGTCGTCGCGGTAGAGGACGCCGATGAACTCATCGCCGACAAACACCTCGGCTGAGTCCTCCTTGCGCGGCCGCTGCTTCACCTCGATCACAGGGAGGCGGAACACCTTCTTGAGGTAGCGCTCGAGCTTGATGATCTCGTCCCGTGTCACCGTTCCTCCAATCGGACTGCGCTAGAGTGGCCTACTGGCAGCCGCAGTCCTCGTCGTCAATCATCTGGTCCATGGCGAGCGCCGGCTCCTCGCAGCCGGAAGAGCCGATCTCCCGCGCCGGCACGCCGGCGACGGTGCGCCGCGGCGGCACGTCGTTCAGCACCACGCTTCCCGCCGCAACGCGTGCGCAATCGCCGATGGTGATATTGCCGAGGATCTTGGCGCCAGCTCCCATCATCACGCCGCGCCCGATCTTCGGGTGCCGGTTGCCCCGCTCGTTGCCGGTGCCGCCGAGCGTCACGCCGTGCAGCATCGAGCAATTGTCGCCGATCACCGCGGTCTCGCCGATGACGATGCCGGTCGCGTGGTCGAACATGATGCCCTTGCCGATCACCGCCGCGGGGTGGATGTCGACTTGCAGGAAGCGCGAGGTAAGGCTTTGCAGATAAAGGGCAAAGTCCTTGCGCCCGGCCTTCCACAGCGCATGCGCGATGCGGTAGGTCTCAAGCGCATGGAAGCCTTTGTAATAGAGCAGCGGCTCGATCAGGCGGCTGCAGGCGGGGTCGCGCTTGGCGACCGCCATCAGGTCGGCGCGGAATGCATCGCCGAGCGCGGGCTCGCCTTCGAGCACCTCGTGAAACATCTTGTGCAACAGGCCTGAGTCGAGCGCGGCATGCTGGAGACGGCGCGCGAGACGATGGCAGACCGCGTCCTCGAGACGCTTGTGGTCCAATACGGTCGCGTAGATGAAGCCGCCAAGCGCGGGCTCCGCCGCGCTGATCTCCTCGGCCTCGCGCCTGACTTGGCTCCAAACCGGATCGTAGCTTTTGATCTCGCGCTCTGCGGTAGCGAATGGCTTTTGCATCGCATCCTCACTGACTTCCCCGCTCACGGGAACTTTCAGGTTCACTAGCACGGCCTTAAGGCCGCTGGGTTAAAAAGTCGAGCACGCCCTGCTTGAAGGCGGCATCTCCCACCGCCCGCATATGCTCGCGACCCTTGATGTCCAGAAATTGGGCATGGGGGATCAGGGATGCAAGCGCGGCGCCGGAGCCCGCGATCACGTCGTTGCTGCCGACGGCGACCAGCGTCGGCACGGCGATGGTGGCAAGCTGCTCGGAGGCGATCTTCTCGCGCGGTCCCCTGATGCAGGCGGCGAGCGCCTTCAGGTCGCTCCGGGTGGATTCGGCAAACGCCCTGAAGGTGCGGGCCGTGTCGTTGGTCACGTCCTCGATGCGCGGGGCCTCGAGCGCCTTGGCGATCGGGCCGCTGCCGCCCACGCCCCTCACCATATTGATGCCGAGCCCGCCAACGATCAGGCTCCGCACGCGGTCCGGGTGCGCGAGCGCAAGGAAGGTGGCGATGCGCGCACCCATCGAGTAACCCAGCACATCGGCGCGCGCGATGCCGAGATGATCGAGCAGCCGCCGCCCGTCCTCCGCCATCAACGGTGCACCGTAAGCGGCGGGATCGTAGAGCTTGCCGCTCCGGCCATGCCCTCGATTGTCATAAGCGATCACCCGGCGCCCGGCCGCAACGAGCGTGTGCACCCAGCCCGGATCGACCCAATTGGTGACGATGTTCGAGGCAAAGCCGTGGATGAGCAGGATGGGCTCGCCCTCCCCCTCGTCGAGATAGCCGATCTCAATGCCGTCTGACGCGAAGCTGTTCATTCCGCTCTACCGCTTTGCCTCAAGGCTGACTATGCTCTGCGCCAATCGCAAGGGGCTCGGCAACGGCAAAGTCATGGCGCAAACCAAGGTGCCACATCTCGTGAACGACAAGGGCGTCGACAAGATCAAGGTCGGCGTCAAGGAGTTCCAATGCATGGGCGCGGCGCCTCCTCACGATCACCCCCACGTCTATCTCGACATGGGGCCTGAGGCCCAGATCGTCTGCCCCTATTGCTCGACGCTGTTCGTGCATGACGGCGCGCTCGACGCCGGCGAGAGCGACCCGCCGTCCTGCGTCTACGTCGCGACCTTCCCGCCGGGCGCGCCTGCCGCCTGAGCACCAAGATGGCGAAAAGCGGCGGCTCCGAGAGCCAGGTCCTGATCGCCGGAGGCGGCATTGGCGGGCTCGCTACCGCGCTTGCGCTCGCAAGGCAAGGCATTGGCGCCACCGTGCTCGAGCGCTCCAGCTTTGGCGAAGAGAGCGGCGCCGGCATCCAGCTCGGGCCGAACGCGACCCGGCTACTCGCTCATCTCGGCGCGCTTGAGGCGATCGAGCGCGTGGCCTTCAAGCCATCGGCGATTTGGCTTTTCGACGGGCTCTCCGGCAAGCATCTCGCCGCTATCCCGCTCGGCGCTCATGCCGAGACGCGCTATCGCGCGCCCTATCTCACGCTCCACCGCGCCGATCTCCACGCCGCTCTGTACGGGGCCTGCAAGGCAGCCAACGGGATCACGCTGGAGCCGCGCTTCCAGGTCGTGAAGGTTGAGGAAACCGAGCCAACGGTGCGCGCGATCGCTGCCGACGGGGAAGTGGCCGAGGGGTCAGCCCTGATCGGCGCCGACGGCGTCTGGTCAGAGGTGCGGAAGACCGTCGCGCCCGGCGCGGGCCTCGTCTTCACCGGCGCCACCGCCTGGCGCACGCTCCTGCCGCGCGCCCGCCTCGGCCATCCCTTCGACGCACCGGTCGTCGGCGTGTGGCTCGCGCCCAACGCTCACCTCGTCCATTACCCCGTGCGCGGCGACTCGGACTTGAATGTCGTCGCCATCACTGCAGGCGGCGCCGACGCGCGCGGCTGGAACCAGACGGGCGATGCGGCAGCTTTACGTTCAGCCTTCACGCAGTGGTGCAAGGACTCAAAATCGCTGGTGGAAGCCGGCGAGAGCTGGCGCTGCTGGTCGCTCCATCGGCTCGCCGGCTTGAACGGCTGGACGCGCGGCAGGATCGCTCTGCTGGGCGATGCCGCCCACCCCATCCTCGCCTTATCTCGCGCAAGGAGCGGCCCTCGCCATCGAGGACGCGGTCGTGCTCGCCGAAGCGCTTGCCGAATGCAGCGGCGACGCCTCGACCGCCTTTCCGCTTTACATGAGCAGACGCGAGCACCGCGCGGCGCGCGTCGCGCAAGTGTCCGAGCGCTACGGCAAGCGCTATCATCTCTCAGGCGCGATGCGGCTCGCCCGCAACCTCGTGCTGCGCTATCGGCCCGGAAAGACTCTGCTCCCCACCCTCGACTGGCTCTACGCCGAGGAGCGCTGAAGCGGTCGGCACCCAACCTGGCAGGCGTTAGCGACGCCATCCCCGGACCCAACTCTCAAGTGTCCGCAACGGACGCGTCAGGCGCCAGGATCGGCTTGCATAAACCGACTTCAGTTCCCGTCTCGAGCTTTGCGGCTTAGCCTGCTGCTTCGACGCACGATTTTCCAAACGCCGTGCTATGCGCCGCGACAGTGCCAGCTCCTGCGTCAGCTCTCGTAGCTCCTCCTCACGTTCAGCACGTTGCGGCATGAGAGTGGTCATCGCGGTCCAGGCAATTCGGTCGAGCGCGTCGCTCGCAGCGAGACGCAGGCCGGCGAGCCAAGGCGCTCCCCCATGCGCAATCGCCTCGAAGAATACCTGTTGCTCGGTAACGCCCAGGGCAATGTCGAGCTTGAGAGCCTTCGGCCACCAGTCGATCAGCGCAGCAGCGTCGAGACCTGAATCGGCCGGACCGAAGCCTGTGCGTCCCGCTCGCCAAGCGGCCTTGAAGTGAAGGGCCGTCGGCGTGCGGCAAAAAGCAAGGCGTCGGCGCCCACCGCCCTCGATGATGCGGCCCCACAATTTCCAATCCGCCGCCTCTCGCACGTCTTCCGGCCAGTAGCCGTAAGCCTCAAGGCAGCTCCGACGATGCATGACGCAGGGTGCGGGAATGCTGTTCGCCTCGGTCAGGAAATACTCGAGCTCGTCTTCGTTCGTGAGATTGACGCCGACCGGCACCACCAAACCATCGGTGCTCACCCACAAAGGACGGCTATAAGCCCACTCCGCGGAGCCGCACTCAAGATGCCCGGACAGCAGTTCAAGATGATCGGGAAGCCAAATGTCGTCATCGGCGATAAAGGCGACGAGATCGCCCTTCGCCTGTTTGAGGACGAGGTTCCTATTGGCGTAGCCGAAATGCGGCGCCTTGGGCAGAACGAACCATCGAATCCGATGATCGCGGAAATCCGCGACAAGCTCTGCCGTGCCGTCGGTGCAGCCGTCGCCAACGATCAGCAGCTCGAAGTCTCGCTCGCTTTGCCAGAGCACCGACTTGATCGCATAACCGATGACATCCGCACGATTATGCGTGGGCAGGAGCACGCTAAAGCGTGGTGCCATATTAGTAGCCGCGATAGCCTGCCAAGCTGTAGGGGATAAGGGGGGTATCCAGAGGCAGCCGATACTTGTCTGGGTCGGCGTGATCGTATGGGCTCGTCGGAAAGTTTATGGCGACACAGTCCCGCTGACCGATATTGACGTCGGCGTGCCAAACAAATTTGGGAACATTGACCAGTCGCCGGTGGTGCTCTGACAGCACGATGCGGCTGACGAGACCGCAGGTCGAAGAGTCTGGGCGCACGTCGTAGAGGACAAGCTCCATCTCCCCCTGCAGCAAGCAATAGCGATCTTCATGCAGCTTATGCAGGTTCCAGCCTTTCGCGTAGCCGGGCCTGAGGGTGAAGCAATAAGCGAAAACCAGCGGATCGGGGTGCCACTGCCAGCGCGGGTCATAAAGCTCGAGCACGGTCCCGCGAGAATCACTGTGAGTCGTCACATCACGAAAGCTGACGCCTTCGACCGAGGAAGCGACACTCTTGCCCTCGGGCGTAACCATCTGCCGGTCCTTCACCGCGCTCACAAGCGTCAGCTCGAGCGGCGAACTGTCAATCGAAGGCATGCCGGGACGCAAAGGAGCCGTCACCATGTCACCCTGGATGTCATTGGCAAAGCTTACGTCACGCGGGAACGTTTGTCAGCTCACCGCATGTGCCCGGAGTGCCAGCATGATGACAATTGCCTTGGCAAAGATCATTGCGGCAGCTTCTCCGCCGTCTCGAGATGCTGCTTGATGACGGGCAGAGTCTTGGCGGCAAATGCCTTCAACGTCGCGTTGTCGCCCTTCTGCGCATATTTCTCGAACAGCTCCTCGGCCTTCTCGTGAGCGCCGACCTGCTGCTTGGCGTAGGTCTTGTCGAACTCGCCCTCATGCGCCGCGTTCAGATCGTCGATCATGTGCTGATGCTTCTCGTCGAGCTTAGCCGGCAGCTGCACGTCCAAGTTGACCGCCTGGATGATGCCCTTGAGCTCGGCGGTGGTCTGCGCATGCGCCTCGACCATGTGCTGGCCGAACTGCTTGACGGCGTCGGACTGGCCCCTGGCCGCGGCGATCTTGCCGGCCTCGACCTCGTACATGTCGCTCATAGCCGCGGTCTGCACAAATTCCGGCGCGCTCGGCGCGCCACAGGCGGCAAGCGCGAGCGGTAGCAGCATGGCCAAGACGGCCAATGGGAAATGTCTCATGGCACGTACTCCGAAATGACGGCTGCTGGCGGCCCGGTCGGGCCATCTGCAAAGAAAAGCCCGGAAACCTCGCCAAAGTTCCCGGGCTCACCATTCCTCGCCTTCGCTCGAGCTAATGCCCGGTCGGGTCGCCTCTGCGGCTCGCCTCGTACAGGAACCACACGCGCCGCTCGGCCTGATCGATCCACACTTCGATGAGGCTCGTGGTCGCGACGTCGTTCTCCTCGTCGCACAGATCGTGCGCCTCACGCATGCTGGCGATCAGCGCCTGGTTGTCCGACCTGAGCTCAGCCAGCATGTCGAGCGGATCGACATAGTCGGCGTCGTTGTCGGGAATGCGCTGCAGCCGGGCGATGTTGCCGATCGAGTGGATCGTGGTGCCGCCCACCTTGCGCACGCGCTCGGCGACGTCGTCGGTGATGGCGAAGATCTGATCGGCCTGCTCGTCGAGCAGGAGATGGTAGTCGCGGAAATGTGGCCCGCTGACATGCCAATGGAAATTCTTGGTCTTGAGGTAAAGCGCGAACACATCGGCGAGCAGCGCGTTGAGGGCGCCGGTGATGTCGCGGCGGGCGTTGTCGCCAAGATCGGTCGGCGTGGTTAGCGGCGCCTTGCGGCGCTCTTTGACAGAATTATCCTTGCTCATGGGAGGCTCCTTGCGAAGTTGGGCGGGGATATTCAAGCTCTATATAGGCAGCCCCTTGCAAGACTGCTTACGCAAAGGCGCAAAATTTCCGCACTATTCCTGCGGCAATCTGCGCCCATTTCTGGCGCAGATCAGCTTGGACCGCTGTCGCTGCCGTGGAAAACCGCTACGTGAAGCGGACCGCCTTCGCTATCCTTGCACGTGAAGCGGCCAACAAGAGGTTGAGGAGTGCGTGATGTTCATTGCCATGAACCGGTTCAAGGTGAAGACGGGGTCTGAGCACGATTTCGAGCAGGTCTGGCTCAAGCGTGACAGCCATCTCGATAAGGTCCCGGGTTTTGTCGAGTTCCATCTGCTGAAGGGCCCCGAGGAGGAGGGTTACGTGCTCTACGCCTCGCACACGACTTGGCGCTCAGAGGCCGATTTCCTCGCCTGGACGCAGTCAGAGGCCTTCCGCAAAGCCCATGCGAGCGCCGGCGGCAACAAGCCGCTCTATCTCGGCCATCCTGAATTCGAAGGCTTCACCTCGCTACAAGAGCTCAAGGCCAAAGGCGCCAAGACCGTTGCCGCCGAATAGACCCTGCCGCGCCTTGAACGCCGGCGTGGGCCGAACCATGTCCGGGTCGTCATGACAAAGTTCGACGAGAAGACCGTGCTCGTATTGCAGGGCGGCGGCGCGCTCGGCGCCTATCAGGCGGGCGCCTACGAAGCGCTGGCGGAGGCGGGAGAGATGCCGCGCTGGATCGCTGGTGTCTCGATCGGCGCGGTCAACTCAGCTATCATCGCCGGCAATCCGCCCGAGCGGCGCATCGAGCGCTTGCGCGCTTTCTGGGACGGTGTGTCGAGCTGGCTGCCGGGCCGGCCGCTCGGCAACGACGACAATTCGCGGCGGCTGTTCAACGAGACGAGCGCCGCGCTGGCGGCGGTGTCCGGCGTGCCCGGCTTCTTCACCCCGCGCATCCCCCCTGCCCTGCTCAGCCCGCAAGGCACGCCCGAAGCGATCAGCGTCTACGACACCGCCCCGCTTCGCCAGACGCTGGTCGAGCTTGTCGATTTCGACCTGCTCAACGCGGGCGACGTGCGCCTGAGCATCGGCGCCGTGCAGGTGCTGACCGGCAATCTGCAATATTTCGACACGAAGTCGCAGACGATCGGCCCCGACCATGTCATGGCGAGCGGCGCGCTCCCGCCGGGCTTCCCGCCGGTCGAGATCGACGGAGTGCCTTATTGGGACGGCGGGATCGTTTCCAACACGCCGCTCCAGCACGTGCTCGAGCATGGCGGCCCGCGCGAGGACATGTGCATCTTCCAGATCGATCTGTTCAGCGCGAGAGGCGGCATGCCAGAAAATCTGTTCGAGGTGCCGCAGCGCGAAAAGGAGATCCGGTTCTCGAGCCGCACCCGTCTCAACACCGACATCTTCTGCGAGCTGCAGGCGATGCGCCGCGCCATCCGCCATTTGCGGGGTAAGCTGCCGCGCGAGTTCGACGACAATGCCGACTGGCAGCTGCTCGACAGTCTGAGCTGCGACGCAGCCGTCACCATCGTGCAGCTCATCCATCGCCGCGCCGCCTATTGGACCGAGTCGAACGACTACGAGTTCTCGCGCTATTCGATCGATGAGCACTGGCAGGCCGGACGCGCCGACGTGCTGCGCACGCTGAACCATCCGGCGTGGAAGAAGCGCAAGCGCCCCGAGGAGGGCGTGCGCGTGTTCGACCTTACTCGCGAGATCGACACCGACCCCGAACAGCGGGCGATGTGAGGCGGCGTCAGTTGACCCTGACGACCTGCACGAGATTGTCGGAGAAGGTCGGCGCGTGGCCGAGCCCGCAAAACTCCGCCGACGAGATCGAGTTCACCGAGCCGTCGGAGCGGTTCAAGCTCCGCCAATAGCCGAGCGTCGCCACGATCACCCCATCGCCGACATCGTCGGTGACCCGCGCGAGCCCCTCGAAATCGCCGCGGTCGTTGTAGACGCGCACCGGATCGCCCTCGCGGATGGCGCGCTCGGCCGCGTCCTTCGGGCTGATCAGCACGAATTGCTCGCCCTGCCCTTTGATCTTATGCGGCTCGTTGGCGTAGCAGGAATTGAGGAAGCCATGGCTCTTCGGCGAGATGACGTTGAGCGGATAACGCTTGGCAAGGTCGGGATTGGTGGCGGGGCTCTCGCGCGGCGCGACATAGCCAGGCAGCGGATCGACGTCCTCGCCCGACTGCATTTGCTCGTACATCATGCGGAACGGCGGCGCGACGAAGTTCTTGGCGCCGTACAGCAGGAATTCGACCTTGCCTGACGGAGTGGGGAACTTTCCTTCCGCATGCGGCAGCCGATCGTCAGGCGTGCCGACGGCGAGATGGAAATAGCCGTGACGCCGGAAATATTCCATGTCGATTCCGGCCATCTGCGGCGCGTCCCATTGCAGATAATGCTCGGCGAGCTCCATGTCGCCCATCTTGAATTGCGGATCGTCGAAGCCGAACGCGCTCGCCAGCAGCCGGAAGATCGCGGCGTTGGACTTGGTCTCGCCGCGCGGTTCGATCGCCTTCTCGTTGAGGGTCAGATAGAAATGCCCCCACGAGAACATCATGTCGTCGTGCTCGCCCGCCATCGTCGCGGGGAGGACGATGTCGGCATAGGCCGCCGTGTCGGTGACGAAATGCTCGGCGGTGACGAAGAATAGATCCTCGCGCGAGAGGCCCTGCACGATCTTGTTGGTCTCGGGCGCCTGGCTGACCGGGTTGGTGTTGTAGATGTACAGCCCCATGATCGGCGGATCGAGCTTCATGTCGCCGACCAGCGCGCGGCCGAGCTGGAGATTGTTGACGACGCGCGTGCCCGGACGGATAAAATCGGGCCGCGACACGCGCGGCCAATCGACCGGAAACTCCCACAGCGGCATCTGCAACAGCCCGCCGCCGACATGGCGCCACGAACCGGTCAGCGCTGGAATCGCGCACACCGCGCGGATGGTCTGGCCGCCGCCGGCATGGCGCTCGAGCGCGACACCCATGCGAATGACCGAGGGCTGGATGGTGGCGAATTCACGCGCGAACTTGGCGAGGTCGTCGCCTGGGACGCCGGTGATGCGCTCGACATAGTCTGGCGTGAAGTCGGCGGCCCGCTCGGCGAGCTCGGGGAAGCCGACACTGTGCTTGTCCACCCATTCTCGGTCGACATGCCCGCCTCTGATGAGCGCGGCGATGATGCCCATCGCGAGCGCGCCGTCGGTGCCGGGCTTCGGCATGATATGCCAATCGGCCTGCTTCGCCGTGCGCGAGCGGTAGCTGTCGATCACCACGACCTTGGCGCCGCGCTTCTGCGCTTCGAGCACGAACGGCCAGTGATGCAGATTGGTCGAGATCGAGTTGCACGCCCAGATCACGATATAGCGCGAATGGACGAAGCTCTCGGGGTCGACGCCGCCGGTCGGGCCGACGGTCAACAGCCATGCGGTCGACGAGCCCGAGGCGCAGAAGGTCTTCTCGTTCACCGTCGTGCCGAGCTTGTTGAAGAAGGCGTCGCCCGCGGTCAGCCCCTGCACCAAGCCTTCATTGCCGAGATAGGAATAGGGCATGATCGCCTGGCTGCCGTAGCGCGCGATGATGTCGCTCCAGCGCTGCACGATCTCGGCGATCGCCTCGTCCCAGGAGATGCGCGCGAACTGGCGCGAGCCCTTCGGCCCGACGCGGCGCAACGGATAGAGCACGCGGTCAGGGTTGTAGTGGTGGTCGTGATAGTCCTTGAGCTTCACGCAGAGCCCGCCCCGCGTCATCGGGTGCTCCTTGTTGCCCCTGACCTCGACGAGCTTGCCGTCCTCGACCTCGTAGATCATGGCGCAAGTGTCCGGACAGTCATGCGGACACCCGCCGAAAAACGTCGTGCGCTTCGGCTGCTCGTTCATGGATTTCGACCCCTTCGCTCGCGCTTCCTCGCCCTCTTGCCGGGGCTGACCTGGATCAGCCTACGGAGCGGCAGGCGGCTTGTCGATTGGGATTTCCGATCCGCCGATTGGAAAGTCGGATGCTCAAGCGGCCGCGCTTGCAAATGCTGTTGACACCAAGGTCCGCGGGGGAGGACAATTTTGGCGCCGTGGACGAATTTCGCGCTTTCGAGGAGCTATTCCATGCCCCCCTTGACGCTGAAGATTTTGGCGAGCCTCCTGCAGATTCACGGCCCCGACGCGACGCTTGCGAGCGACCATAAAGGCCTCGAAGCCCTCCTCACCGACGTCACCGCGAGTTTGGTGGATAATACCGGCGCCGTCTTGCCGACGCCGGAGCAGCGTTTTGCCGAAAAGCCGTACCAAAAGGTCTATTTGAAAGACGACTATTATTACGGCAAGGGCAACTACGCCAAATATATCAAGGGCAAATACTCCAAGGCCGTTTAAGCGGTGAGCGCCGTGTCTGCGGCGGAACGAGCCGGTAGTCCCGCGGCCTCGGCAGATGGGTTTCGCGATCCGATCTCCAATCTGCTGGTGAAGGTCGCCGCCCGCTGCAATATCGACTGCTCCTATTGCTACTGGTTTCGTGACCCGTCCGTCTACGCTCGGCCGAAGCTCATGAGCCGGACCGTGCTCACCCAGATGCTGGCCCGCGTCGAGGACCACGTCGTCGCGCACGAGCTCCCGGTGTTTCCCCTTCTGCTGCATGGCGGCGAACCGATGCTGTGGGGCATGGAGAATTACGATCTACTGGGCATGGAATGCCGCGCCATCGCCGAGCGCACCGGTTGCGTCGTCTCGCTCACGCTCACCACCAATGGCGTTCTGATCGACGATGCCTGGATCGACTGCTTCGAGCGTAACGAGATCGGCCTGACGATCAGCATCGATGGCCCGGCAGAGATCCACGACATCCATCGCAGGACATTTCAGGGCGCCCCGACTCACGCGGCTGTGGAGCGCGCCATTCGGCTGTTGCAGGCGCGCGGCATCTCCTTCGGCACGCTCGCCGTCTGCAACCCAGCCTATCCGGCCGAGACTTTCTTCGATTATTTCCGCGCGCTTGGCCTGGAGAGCTTCGACATCATCTTTCCCGACGCCGTGCATGGCGACGATCCACCCAGCATCGCCGCATTTTATTCCAGCCTGTTCGATCTCTGGCTCGATGCCAACCGCGACCGCCGCGCGGTGAGGATCCGCACCGTCGAAAGCATGGTGTCAGGTCTGCTCGCCGGTCCTTCCTCCTGCGAGGTGGTCGGCTACGGACCAATCGAGGTCTGCACCATCATCACCGATGGCAGCATGGAGCCGCTCGATGTGCTGCGTATTGCGGGCGAAGACTCGACGCGAACAACATTCAACCTGTTCGACAACGCCATCGAGGAGATCAAAAGCGAGCCGCGCTGGATGGCGGCGCGAGCTTCCTCGCTTCAGCTGTGCGAGAAATGCCAGCGGTGCCAATTCAAGTTCGCCTGCGGCGGGAGTTATCTTCCACACCGGTTCTCCAAGGCGAACGGCTACGACAATCCGTCCGTCTATTGCGAGGATCTCTACAGCACGTTCAGCTACATCCAGTCGAAACTCGCGCGCGAGGTCTACGTGGCGACACCAGCGGGCGACAGGATCGAGATCGGGCAAGCGCTGTCCACTACAGCCAGCTGAGGCACAGACTATTGGCGTTCAGACGAGCAGCAGGGTGGCAATGAAGAAAGCGGCCGTGCCCATCAGATAGACGGCGATCTCGGGTCCGCTGAGCTTCGAGCGGCGCCAAAGACAGATCGAAGCCGCGGTAAGGAAGATCATGCCGGAGAGGACAAGGGCTGCGGCGCGATAGGCCTCGCCGACCGTTGCCGCGCCGCTCGCCCCATAGGCCCAATCGAGCTTGGTGATTACAGGCAGCAACGCCCAGTAAACCACCATCGTCAGGCCGAGCCAGTAGACCGAGGCTTCCAATCCGCCGGTCTGCTCGCGGCGAATGAAGAGCAGCGGCGCCGCGCTGATGACCGCGATTGCCAATACCACGGCATCGCAATTGACGTTGCCGCGCTGACCGAGCGCGGTGACGGCGGAAAGGACGATGATCGCCATGGAGCTGATGCCGGCATACCAGTAGAGCGCGAGCTCGGCCCCGCCGAGCAAATCGCGGCGGGCATAGAGCGCGACGCCCGCAGCAGTCAGCCCCGCGATGCCATAGAGGGCCGACCAGACACCCCAAGCAAAGCGCATCGAGAACAAATTGCCGGGCAGCAGCCAGCCCAACAGGAAGATGCCGGCCACGCCAAGCGGGATGGACCACGCGATCTCCGACGGCAGCCCGGCGATCCAGGCCACGATGCCGTCCTGCGATGATGCACGCGCCACAGTCGCATTTGCGGTTACGGTCGTCGGCGCCGGCTCCACAGCGATCCGTCTTGTCCTTCTTGCGCGCCTTCGCCTCGCGACGCGTCTTCTCTTCTTCGAGGCGCCGTGCCGCGTCGGCCTCGGCGAGCTCCTTTGCTCTTAGCTTTTCCTCCTGCTCGCGCTTTGCGGCCGCCTCGCCGAGAACCTCCTCAAGCGATTGGATCAAGCCGGCGACGTCGGCGCGGAAGCGCTCATGCGACAGCTTGACGGCGTTGCACCTGGCGAAGGGACGGAGCGACTCCGGTAGGTCGGTCAATCGCGGCATCTTGGCGTCGTTGACCAGCACTGGGATGACGCGCTTTTTCTTCGCCAGCGCCAACTCGATCTCCAGGCGCACGAAATCCTGCGGGTCGTCGAGCCGGCGCATTCCGCTTTCGTCCACCGCCGTCAACCAGCCGCGGCCGATGACCGAGATCAGCACGTCGCATCTCGCCACCTGCTGGTTCATCACCTCGACGAAGTCGAGCCCCGGCGCGATATCGTCGATGTCCATGAACAGCTGGTCGCCCTTGAAGACCTGCTCGAGCCGGCCGAACAGCGCCTGAGCGAAGCCCGGATCGTCGCCCCGCCGGTAATTGATGAAGATGTTTCCGCCCATCGCACCCTGCCCAAGCGTTCCCGACGATCGAGCTGCGGTTAATCTAGCAAACAGCGCCCGCTATCGTCACGTGGTGCGCTGCGGGAAGAAACAAGTCATGGTTGTTTCACCTCGATGAGGTTATAGTGCGCACAGCCAGAGCAGCTCACGGGTTCGTCATGGACCGGTTGTCGTCACGCTTGCGTGCCGGACTTTTGCTGCTCCTCGCGGCATCGATCGCGCCATCCGCGCCTGCATACGCCGAAGACCCGCTCCAGCCGGGCGAGGCGTTCGTCACGCGTTTTTCAGGCACAACCGACCAGGGCGGCCAGCCCGTCATCGATCTCCAGGGCACCGTCGGCAGCATCGTCGATTTGCGCCGCCCTGGCGTTCCGCCTGAGGGCGCAAGGTGGCTGAATGCGCCGCAGCGCTCTGCCGTCACCGCGGGCGAGGTCGGCCAGGTGTTCGGTGTGGCGCTCGACGACGCCTCGCCGCCCAACGTCTATGTCACCGCCACTTCGGCCTTCGGCCTGCATCGCGCTCCCGGCAATGCCGATTGGATGGCCGGAATGTGGGGCCCCGGCGGCGGCCCCGGCACGGTGTGGAAGCTCAACGGCTCTAACGCCGACAAGCCAGCGATCTTTGCCGACGTGAAGCTCGACGGACGCGCCAATTCGGGCGCTGCGCTCGGCAACATCGCCTTCGACCCCTGGAACAAGCAGTTCTACGTGTCGGATCTCGAGACCGGCATGATCCACCGGCTGAAGGCCTCTGACGGCAGCGATCTCGGCCATTACGATCACGGCGTGACCGGCCGCGCGAGCTTCGTCGATGCGGCCACCGGTGCTGCGGCTTCGCTTCCTGCCATCGCCTTCGATCCCGCGACAGCCGCGCACATCGCCGATTGCCCGAGCGGCGACTTCGTGCGCGCGCCGTCCTGCTGGAACTTCGCCGACTTCCGCCGCCGCGTGTGGGGCGTCGGCGTCCGGCGCGATCCTACGAGCAACGAGGTACGGCTGTTTTATTCGGTCTGGAGCAGCCAGGGCTTCGGCAATGCCGACTATGCCGCCGCCGGCGACGATCAGCGCAACTCGGTCTGGTCGGTGCGCATCGGCCAGGACGGCGCGTTCGATACGACCAGCGTGCGCCGCGAGTTCTTCCTGCCCGATTTCTTCCGCTCGCCGGAGGCGATCGCCCGCGCCGGCAAGAGCAACCCCGTCACCGACATCGCCTTCCCGGCGATCGGCAAGCAGCCGGTCATGGTGCTCGCCGAGCGCGGCGGCGTGCGCAATCTCGGGCTTGGCGCCGAGAACGCCTTCGCCACGCCGCACGAGGCGCGCGTGCTGCGCTTCGAGCTGAGCGACAAGGGCGTGTGGGAGCCGGTCGGCCGCTACGATATCGGCTTCTACGACCGCAAGGACGAAGGGCCGCCTTATATCCGCGCCAATTCTTCGGGCGGGGCCGCATTCGGCCTAGGCTATGGCGCCGGCTGGGTCGCCGACCCGGCGGCGGCCGACGCATTTCTGTGGACGACCGGCGACGCGTTGTGTTGGCCTAAAGGCGCCTGCCTCGACCCCGCCGCCAAGACCCACACCGATGTCACCGAGGTGCACGGGGTGACAGGCCGCGAGGCGAGCGCCTACGACGAGATCGTGCCCGACGCAGCGTTCCAGCCTTATCCCGCGCCGGGGCCTGCCTACCCCGCCGCCGGGCCCGACCGCTCCTACCTGATCGACATCGACGCGGCCGAAGGGTCGCCGCCGCCGAACGACGCGACGCGGATCGGCGACATCGCCATCTACGAGCCCGGCGCCAAGAAGCCCGACCTCAAGATCAGCAAGAAGGCCGTACCCGATCGCTGCGCCGCCGGCAGCCAATGCGCCTTCGAGGTCACGATCGAGAATGTCGGCGGCGTTCCCTACCAGGGCCCGCTTGTGATCCGCGACGTCGCCGATGGCGCCGCCAAGCTGATCGACAGCGCGCCCTCCGACTGGACCTGCAAGGCGCTGTTCGCCGGCAATTACGAATGCAGCCACGCCGAGCTCGCGCTCGCGCCCGGCGAGAAAATCTCGCTCGCGCTCACCATCGAGGTGCCGGGCTGGTGGTCCAAGCCGGTCTACAGCAATTGCGCCGAGCTGACCGTGCCCGGCTTCGACAAGGACGCCAAGGCTTACAACAACAAGGCTTGCGACTATGTGCCGACGGTCGAGCCCGTGCCGCCCTACGGCCCGGACTTGCAGGTGCAGAAATTCTGGGTCGACCCGCAATGCGACTGGCTGAGCGACTGCTATTTCGTGGTGCGCGTCACCAATGTCGGGCCTGCCGTCTATACCGGTCCGCTGCACGTGCACGATCGCGTCGATCAGCCCGGCGCGATCTTCAACGACTGGTCGCCGCAGCCGGACTGGGCCTGCACGCCGGTCGGCGTCGCCGGCGAGTTCGATTGCACCCACGCCGCGGTGACGCTGACGCCCGGCGACTATCTCGAGATCTTCCTGGTGATCCACGCGCCGCCGATCGCGGCCTACCACACGCATGTCCGCAACTGCGCGACGCTCGACTGGGACGGCGCCCCGCGCGACTACAACCCTGGCAACGAATATGACTGCGCCACGGTCTCGCGCTTCCCGCCCGGCTTCCCTGGCGCGATCGCGTATCTGGAGATCAGCAAGAAGGCGGCGCCGACCTGCAACAGGGCCGGCCCCGGAGCCGATTGGATTTGCAACTTCCTCATCACCATCACCAATAGCGGCGGGGCGACCTATTTCGATCCGATCGAGGTGAACGACATCGCGAGCAACGTTCCGGCGACGCTGACCGCCTATTTTGCCACCCCGCCCTGGACCTGCGTCGACGGCGGCGGCGGCAACGTCACCTGCGACTATCCCGCACTGCCGGGCGGATTGCCGCCGGGCGCCACCGTCGAGCTCTACCTCAATTTCACCGTGCCAGGCGCTGTCGTGGTGCCAAACTATCTGAACAATTGCGGCATGATCTGGTGGGATAGCGACGGCGACGGTGTCGCCGAGGAGCACTATAGCTGTGCCGTCACCCTCATCTGCGACGCGGGCTCGGCCAATTGTCCGCGCGACCTCGCGCTGCTGAAGCTCGTGTCGTCCGATCCGTGCTTTGTCGGTGGAACCTGCGATTTCTTCGTCGAGGTTCAGAATATCAGCGATGTCCCCTTCGCCGGTCCTGTCGTCGTCAGCGACATCCCCGATCTCGGCCTAGGCGCGCCGACCGTCGCGCCACCGGGATGGGCCTGCGCGCCGGCTGGTGGCGGCTACACCTGCACCAATCCGATGGGTATCGCCGCTGGTGGGACGGCTTTTCTCGCGATTTCCTTCCCGGTGCCGGCGGGCTACGCGCTGCCGACCGTCAAGAACTGCGCGCAGATCGACACCGGTCCGCCCGACAACACCATCGCCGTCAACGACAAGGACTGCGCGACCGGCTCGGTGCCCTTCCCCGACCTCGCGCCGTTCGGCGGCACCGAATGCAAGCGCGGCGAGACTTGCGAGCTCCATGTCCGCATCGACAACAAGGGCAAGCTGCCGTTCATCGGCAGCGCCGGCCTGCATGGCACGCTCACGCCCGCGGTGAAGATCACGAGCATCAAGAGCGCCACGGCGGGGATGAGCTGCTCTGTCAGCGGCAACGGCGCCTATGACTGCAAGGGCGCCGGGCTCGACATCCCGCCGGGCCGGGCGGCGACGATCGATCTCAGCATCGACATTCCCGCGAACTTCCCGTCCGACACCATCACCCATGTGAAGACGATGGTCTGGCCTGACCGCGCGGTCGAGGACAAGAATCCGAAGAACGACCAGCACACCAGCACCATCACCATTCTCGGGCCGAAAGCGGCGACCCCGCCCGCATGCAAAGGCGGCAGCGTGAAGGGCAACAAGTGCACCTGTCAGTCGGGCTATGAGCCGAAGCAGACCGGCGCCAACGCGTTTGAATGCGTGAAGACGCCGCCTGAGATCAGTTGCGACGGCGGCAGCGTGAAGAACAACGCGTGCGTCTGCCCTGACGGATATGACGTCAAGCGCACAGGAGCGAATGCCTTTGCCTGCGTGAAGAGCCCGCCCGAGATCGTTTGCGACGGCGGCAAGGTGAAGAACAACAAGTGCGTCTGCCCCGACGGCTATGACGTCAGGCAGACCGGAGCCAATGCCTATACCTGCGTGCAGTCCCCGCCCGAGATCGTTTGCGACGGCGGCAAGGTGAAGAACAACAAGTGCGTCTGCCCCGACGGCTATGACGTCAGGCAGACCGGAGCCAATGCCTATACCTGCGTGCAGTCCCCGCCCGAGATCGTTTGCGATGGCGGCAAGGTGAAAAACCACGAGTGCGTCTGCCCTGGCGGATATGACGTCAAGCGCACCGGAGCGAATACCTATGCCTGCGTGAAAAGCCCGCCCGAGATCGTTTGCGAGGGCGGCACCGTGCAGAACGGCACTTGCGTTTGTCCCGCGGACACCAAGCAGGTGAAGGTCGGCGCCAATAAATATCGCTGCGTGCACTTGCCCCCCGAGATCACCTGCACCGGCGGGACCGTGCAGAACAATCAATGTGTCTGCCCTGCCGGCTCGAAGCCGAAGCAGACCGGAAACAACGCCTATACCTGCGTGTCGACGCTCACCTGCCGTGGCGGCACGGTGCAGGACCATGAATGCGTCTGCCCAACGGGCTCATCGCCGAAGCAGACCGGAAACAACGCCTATAGCTGCGTGCCGAACCTGACTTGCAAGGGCGGGACCGTGCAGAACAATCAATGCGTCTGCGCGGCCGGCTCGAAGCCGAAGCAGACCGGAAACAACGTCTATACCTGCGTGTCGACGCTCACCTGCCGTGGCGGCACGGTGCGAGACAATGAATGCGTCTGCCCGAAAGGCACGGCGCCCAAGCAGACGGGAGATAACGTCTATGCCTGCATGCCAACGCTGATATGCGTCGGCGGCACGGTGCAGGACAACGAATGCATCTGCCTATCAGGCGCGCACGCCGAGAAGAGCGGCCCCAATGCCTATCGTTGCCTGGCGAACCTGACCTGCCGGGGTGGCACGGTGCAGAACAACGAATGCGTCTGCCCCTCGGGCTCAAGCCCGAAGCAGATCGGCAACAATGTCTTCGGCTGCGTGCCAAACATCACCTGCACCGGCGGCAAGGTGCAGGACGGGCGATGCGTCTGCCCCAAGGGCACGACAATGAATTCGACCGGCAACAACGCCTTTACCTGTGTCTCTAACCCGAACACCGCGCCGCCGGTGGACAACGTGCCGCCGCAAAACGCCGCGCCGCCTAACGTCGTCCCCCAAGGCGGCGGGCTGATGCTCCGGCGCTAGAGCATGATCCGGAAAAGTGGGAACCGGTTTTCCGGAGAGATCATGCTTGAACTAAAGAGCGAGAGCGAAATCATGATTCAATCTCAAGTGATTTCGCTTTAGCGCCGTCAGCGCACCTCGCGATTATAATCGTAGAGCACCCGCCCATAGGGCAGCGTCAGATCGGCCAGGAAATGGTGGGCGACGATGATCTTCTTGACCGGGAGATCGGCGACCGGCGCGTTGACATGCGGCACGAGATGCAGCCGCCCCGGTCCGATCCACGATCCCTTCACCGCGATGTCGGTGAGATTATAGGCGACCAGCTGGCAGATCTCGGGCGAGCCGTCGACACCCGGGATCAGCTTCAGATTGACCTGGGTCTTTGACAAGGTGGCGCGCGTGCGCTCGCCGTTCCCCGCCATCGCCTCGTGCTTGTAGCCCATCGTGCCCAAGGCCACGAGCTGGCCGCCATATTCGAGCGTGCCGGTCAGAGTGTCCTTGACGATCTCGAGCTTGGGGTGGGCGTATTTCTTGGGGAAGCCCCAGATCTCGCGCCCAGCAACGATCGGCGGATCGTCGTCGAGATACATCTGCGACACGAAACCGACCTCCTCGTCGCCGAACCGGCACGGGATCACGATTCCCGATTCGGTGTAGCTGCCGAAGCCCGAGCTGTCCGGCATCTTGATCCATTCGTAGTGGACGAGCGATTGCTCGATCGGCTCGAGCGGCTCTGGCAGTTGCGCGCGGATGGCCTGGGCATCGGTCTCGTAGGTGATGATCATGTATTCGCGGTTGACGAAGCGATAGGGCCCCGCCGGGTAGCTCGGCCCCGCCGCCGGCATCGACGGCAGTTTCAGCACGTCCTCTTTGCGCATGGGCTCTCTTACTCCGCCGTCCAGCCGCCGTCGATGGGCAGCATCGCGCCGGTGATCGATTTGGCTTCGTCGCCGCAGAGATAGGCGACCAAGCTCGCGATCTCCGACACCTCGACGAAGCGTTTGGTTGGCTGCACCGCAAGTAGCACGTCGCGAATCACGTCCGCTTCCGAGATCCCGCGTGCCTTGGCCTGCTCGGGGATCTGATGCTCGACCAGCGGCGTCAAGACATAGCCGGGGCAGACGGCGTTCACGGTGATGCCGTTGGTGGCGACTTCGAGCGCGACGCTCTTGGTCAAGCCGGCGAGACCATGCTTGGCGGCCACATAGGCCGACTTGAACGGCGAGGCGACCAGCGCATGCGCCGAGGCGATATTGATGATGCGCCCCCATTTCTGTTTCTTCATGGCCGGCACGGCGAGGCGGGTCGCATGGAACGAAGCCGACAGCGTGATGGCGATGATCGCGTCCCACTTGTCGGTCGGAAAGTCCTCGATCGGGTCGACATGCTGAATGCCGGCATTGTTGACCAGAATAGAGACGGTGCCGAGTTCTTTCTCGGCGAGCGTCATCATGCCCGCGATCTCGTCCGGCTTGCTCATATCGGCGCCGCTATAGACGACCTTGACGCCGGCCTCCATGGCGAGCCCTGCCCGCGTCTCCTCGATGGCGGCGGCATCGCCGAAGCCGTTCAGCAGGATATTGACGCCCGATGCCGCGAGGCGCCGCGCGATGCCGAGCCCGATGCCGCTGGTCGATCCGGTGACGACGGCGGTCTTACCCGTGAGCATGGGGAGTCTCCTTGCCGGTCATAGGCAGGTGGTGGGGCCACTTAACCTATCGCCAGTCTAGCGCACTGCGCAGGATCAGCCGAAACGGATCAAGAGGTGAAGAGGTCGCAGACTTGCGATCGAGCAATGTGCAACGTGACCACGACCGGTAGGCCGCGTCACCGGGCTAGTTGGCCTTGCCGTCCGCCGATCCGGCGGGCGCGTCGAGGTCTTCGAGCCTGCGGGCGCGTTCCAGCCACGCGCGCGCCATGTCCTCGAACTGGGCTCTCGTCAGCGATGTCGGGGCGACGCGCGCCAGCTTGATGCAGGATGCTGCGTGCTCTTCGCATTGTTTTGGGTCGGGCTGCATGGGCACTAAAACCCCCGGCAGCTCGTCTCGGTTCCCAAAAGAGCCGCCGTTAGGCGAAACGCTGCGAAAATCTGCCTTTTTTGCGTCTCTAATCCGCGAACACGGCCCACATCAGGCCGATCAGGGCGGCAAAGCCGAGCCAGGGCCACACATACTGCAAGCGACTCTTGCGATTGGGATCTTGCGCCATCTCTCTCCCTCCTAAGGGTTCTGGCGAAAGATGGAGACACCCACTGCGCCTTGCAAGCGGGTCCGAGAACAGAAGTCCGCCGAGGGGTTGGGTGACGCAGTTTTTGCTCAAAATGAACGTCAGCAAGACTGGCTAGGCGGCTTCCGCCTTACGGAACGCCGCTACGAGCGCGTCGGCCTCCTCCAGGCCATCGGCCTTGCACAGCCAACGTGTCGCCAGTCGCAGGTACTGAGCGGCGAGCAGCGAAGTCGGCGCGATTCTCGCCAGGCGTCGGCAGTTGTTGGCGTGTCGCCTGCACTCTCTGGGGTCGTTAGGCCCGCAGATTGTTGATTTGGCAACTCCGGAGCGTTAGCAGCATCCGATAAAGTGAGCATGTTCTTATTTCCCCGTCGTTTTTCGTGCCAGGGCAAGGCTGCAATTCGGGCCCTTAGGCTCGGTTTTGCACTCGCTTCTCCGTGAGCATGGCGTTTTCGCCCGTCTCAAGGTCGCAAGTTGGTTAAAGATCGGTTACAGGGCGCTACGACGAGTGCGAGCCCGCGCTTAGCGGAGGACGCGTACGGCATACAAGACGGGCGGTAGACACGGGTCCCTCAGGCTCTCCCTGCGGGTCCCATAAGTGCTTGGGGGAAGCACACCGCCGCTCCTTGTCGGGTATACACCTCCCATTGACCGCAACGGCACCACTCCTGTGGAGCACGATACTGCGATGCGTGTACTCTACGCACGACACCGCGCGCTCTTAGGTCCGGGAGCCCGTCTGGTCAACCCTTGGTCAACGGGCGGGTCTTGCCAAGCCAAACCGGCTTCTCATACAGGCAATTATGAGGAATTTGCTGGTGCGGACGCCGGGAGTCGAACCCGGACGGGGTTTCCCCCTCAGGATTTTAAGTCCTGTGTGTCTACCAGTTCCACCACGTCCGCTTGGGCGCCCAGCCTAGCCGAGGACGTGTAGAATCCTCTTAAGCCGGCAACAGCGCCTTTTCGTCCTCGTTGGCGGCCTCGTCCTTTTTGGCTGCCTCGCCATCCTTTGCCGCCTCGAGGGGCAAGGACGCAACCCCTTCGGTGAGCAGAAGGGGCGTTTGCGGGGCGTTTTCGGCCGCCGCCTCGACCCGTGCCTCGGGCTCAACCACGGGAACCTCGGCCACGACGGTCTGCGCCGCTTCAGCTTCTGCCGGTGGCGGCGCCGTCTCGACCGCCCTCACCGCGTTAGGTCCGCCTTCGAGGCTCGCCCTGAGCAGCAGGAACAGCGCCAGTGCGTTCAGCATATGCCAGGCGAAATGCGTGCCGATCTTGCGGCCCTCGAGCACGATCCTGTCACAGAGCGCCATGTCGAGCGTCCTGAGCGTGACCGAGACCACGAGGATCGCCGCTGCCCATAACAGATAGGGCGCGGCGGCGTGGCGCCTCTCCTCGAGCAGAAGCCCGACCGCGATCAGCGCACCGAGCGCCGGCAGATAGAACAGGCTGCCGTTCAGGCAGGGCTTCACCCCTTGCACATCGGCGCCGGGAATGCCGATGCCGCCGTCCCAGCATTTGACCTGCGTCGTGGCCGCCATCAGCGCGGTGAAGCCGATCACCAGCAGCACCGTCCAGCCGACCGGCGCGCCGAGGAAGCGGTTCAGCGCGAAGCCGAGATAGACCAGCATGAACACGAAGATCGGCAGCACGTCGGCAAGCTCTGTCGCGCTCGTCGCATAGAGATGGAAGGCGAGGCTGCCGAGGCCGATCAGGAACACGAGCGAGATCAGCAGATAATGATCGCCGCTACGCTGCTCGCGCGGACGAAGCAGCAGGAGCGCAAGCCCGCCCAGCGCCGCGAGCAGGAAGGCGCCGTTGCTCGCGGCGTTGATCGGCTCGGCGAGGAGCGCCTCGCTCGTGCCGCGCTCGCAATAGAGGAAGACGTGCTCGCCCAATGTCTCGCCCAATGCCATGGCCTCTGCCCTTTCGAATCCAGTCTAAGGAAAGAGGCCCTCCCCGCACCAGCGATCGCTCGACTGCATGGACGTCCTTCCGCGCGCGCGTCCCATCCCCTCTCGGCAGGGGTCATGCTTAACGCGGAACAAGGCCATGAGTTGGGCGCGTGGCAAGATAATCGTGGCCGTGCGTGCTCTGCGCAGCAAGGCGGCAGGGCCGGCGACCGAGCCCAAGCGAGCGTTTGGCTTTCGGCTAGCCCCGATTATTGGGGCTTGGCGCCCTCGCCTTGAGCGGGAGGCGCTCCTTCGTCGGGCGCGGCACCGTCGTCGGGGACGGTGTCCTCTTCCATCGGCGGCTCCTCCTCGTCGTCGGCGGCGGGAAGGCCGAGGCTCGTGCGGCAGGCATCCTCATAGCCTTCATTGGCGTTCATGAGGTCGTCGAGCGTCGGGTAGCCTTCAGCGTCGGCGTCGCTGATCTCGTCCTTGTGCATCTTGGTCAGCATCTCGACGTCTTTTTGCGAGGCCTTGTTCTCTTCGAGCTTGCCGGCGACGCATTCGCAAAACGCCTTGGGCGTGACCTTGCCCTCATCGAAGCCCGGCTCGTCGGTGACGTTCTGGTCGGCGGCGCAGGCGGCGACCAAGGCGGTGGTGTTGAGCTTGCCCGCCGCGGCTGCCGCGGGCGTTGCGCCAGACAGCAGAAGGGCGGAGACGCCGAGCGCTGCGGCGCATGTGAGCCGATGATGCATGAACGTCCCTCCCACCGCGTCTTCGATGTTGCGACTTCGATGTTGCGACTTGGCGTCAGCGGTTTGCGCCAAGCCCAAGGAATGACTCTAACATTTTGGCGATAGTTGGAGCAGCTGTCTCACCCCTCCGACGCTAGGGAGCCATAGGAGCGCCGGGAAGGCAATGCGACCTGAAGGAGCGCTTTGCTTGAGGCAGAACCTAAAGGCTTTTCAAGGGCTTAAGCTATGGCTCGGTCAGGCTTTATCCTTGGGAAGGTCGAGCTTGATGTGCAGCTCTTTCAATTGCTTGGGCGTCACCTCGGACGGCGCGCCCATGAGCAAGTCCTCGGCCTGCTGGTTCATCGGGAACATGACCACTTGGCGCAGATTGTCCTCGCCGCACAGCAGCATGACGATGCGGTCGATGCCGGGCGCGATGCCACCATGGGGCGGCGCGCCGTATTGCAGCGCGCGCAGCATGCCGCCGAAGCGCGTCTCCAGCTCTTCCTTGGGATAGCCGGCGATGGCGAACGCCTTCTCCATGATCTCGGGCTTGTGGTTCCTGATCGCGCCCGAGGACAGCTCGATGCCGTTGCACACCACGTCATATTGATAGGCAAGGATTTCGAGCGGGTCCTTGGTCTCGAGCGCTTCGAGCCCGCCTTGCGGCATGGAGAAGGGATTGTGCGAGAAGTCGATCCGCCCCTCCTCCTCGTTCCACTCATACATCGGAAAGTCGACGATCCAGCAGAAGGCGAACTGGTCCTTGGCCGTGAGCTCAAGCTCGTTGCCGATCTTGACGCGTGCCTGGCCGGCGAACGCCGCCATCTCGCCGGGCAGCCCAGCGACGAAGAACACCGCATCGCCGTCGCCGAGATCGAGCTGGCTGCGGATCGCCTCGGTTCGCTCAGGCCCGACATTCTTGGCGACGGGTCCGGCACCCTCGCCGTCGCGGAAGAAGATATAGCCCAGGCCCTTCTGGCCTTCGGCTTGCGCCCAGGAATTCATGCGGTCGCAGAAAGCGCGCGAGCCGCCGCCTTTGGCCGGGATCGCCCAGACGCGGCAGTTCTGATCCATCTCAATCATGCCGGCAAACACCTTGAAGCCCGCCGCCGCGAAAATGCTCGGTGACGTCTTCCATCTCGATCGGATTGCGCAGGTCAGGCTTGTCGGTGCCGTATTTCCGCATCGACTCGGCATAGGGAATGCGCGGAAATTTCTGCGTGACCGGCTTGCCGCCGCCGAACTCCTCGAACAGGCCGCGCAGGATCGGCTCGACCGTGTTGAACACGTCCTCCTGGGTGACGAAGCTCATCTCGAGGTCGAGCTGGTAGAACTCTCCGGGCGAGCGGTCGGCGCGCGCGTCCTCGTCGCGGAAGCACGGCGCGATCTGGAAATAGCGGTCGAAGCCCGCGATCATGATCAGCTGCTTGAATTGCTGCGGCGCCTGCGGCAGCGCGTAGAACTTGCCGGGATGGACCCGGCTCGGCACGAGATAATCGCGCGCGCCCTCCGGGCTGGACGCGGTCAGGATCGGCGTCTGGAACTCGAAGAAGCCCGCGTCACGCATCCGCTTCCGCAGCGACCAGATGATGTCCTGCCGCTTCATGATATTGGCGTGCAGGCTCTCGCGCCTGAGATCGAGGAAGCGATATTTGAGCCGCGTCTCCTCCGGGTAGTCGGGCTCGCCGAACACCGGCAGCGGCAGCTCCTTGGCCTCCGACAAGACCTCGATCGCGTTCGCCTTGATCTCGACCTCGCCGGTCGGGAGGTTGGCGTTCAGCGTCTCTGCCGGCCGCGCCACCACCTCGCCGTCGACGCGCACCACCCATTCGGGCTTCAGCGTCTCTGCCAGCGCGAAGGCCGGCGATTTCGGGTCGGCCACCACCTGGGTGATGCCGTAATGGTCGCGGAGGTCGATGAACAGGAGCCCGCCATGATCGCGCAGGCGATGCACCCAGCCGGACAGGCGTACGGACTGGCCGACGTCTGAACGGCGAAGCTCGCCGCAAGTGTGGGTGCGATAGTCGTGCATGGGATATCCGTGAAGGCCGGGGCGAGCCGGTAAAGCACATGGCGGGCCTGGGGTGTCAAGCCGACCCATGTAAACGGGCTGAAGCGGCCGAAGGTGCCTAGTCGCTCTTGGCCTAGTCGCTCTTGGCCTTGGCGTTCGGAGCGTTGACCTTCGCCGCCGCACCGCCCGAGTTGAACTGCGTGCTCGTTTTCGGGCAGGCGGCGCGGTCCTCGCATTTCTCCCGCGCCAGGCAATTGGCCCGCTCGGTGGGCGTGTCGTTGCCCATGCAGTGCTTCTGGCAGGTCTCCTTGCACTCGACCGTGGTTGAGCCGCTACCCTTCGGCTCGGCGCCGGCCGGCGTGGCGACCGCCAAGCCGAGCAGCAAGCATGCAAAACACCGAGTCATGAAATACCGCGTCATGGGGCCCTCCTCAGAAATTTGCCCTGAACCTCTTGGGTCCAAAGCCAGTGAGACGCTTCGACGCTCTAGGAACGAAGCCCGCGCCCGGCCGGTTTCTCTCTCTAATGAAATAGACCCGGATGCAACCCATGAGCAACTTGCGAGCAACGATCGCGCTGCTGACGGCCTTGACGCTTGCCGCGACAACATCGGCCCTCGCGGCGGCGTCCGCGCCGCCCGACTCACCCGAAAAGACGACGCCGCAGGGCGAAGACCCGCCGGGCGCCGACAACGCCGAACAGGCGACCCCGCCGATCGGTGAGCACAAGGGCGTGATCGCCCCGCCCCCGACCGGGGATGCGGGTATCCACGCCCAAGTGCCTGATCCCAATGCCGGAACACCGGAAGAGGTGATACCGCCGCCAGCGCTCCAGGGAGAGCCCCGCTAGAAACAGAGTCAATCAATCGGGAACAAGCCGGCCACAGTCGCGTTTCTCGCGACAAGGGGCACGATGAGGGAAGATCACATGACCAAGATCGCGCACTCTCTACCAGTAAGGACTCGTTTACCACTTGCCGCTTGGGCCGTGGCCGCGCTGGTGACTCTCTTCTCGATCGCTTCATCGCTGCTGCATCTGTCGCCCGTCATTCACGGTGTGCAGTCGATCGAGCAGGCCATTCATGGCAAAGAGACCAGGACCAGCATGCTGGCGGCCGGGTGAGCGTCGTCTCCCCGCCGCCTGGGCGGGCGTGCGCCAAGGCCTGCGTGAACATCAGGGCGATTTAGCACGCTGTTTCCAACCGAATTCGGCCTGCGGCCCTTGGCCTTGCTACGCGGCTTGGGCTATATCCGCCCACCATGACCCTCATATCGCGTACCGACGAGCTCAAAGAGGCGTGCGCCAAGCTCGGCCGCGCTCCTTTCATCGCGGTCGACACCGAGTTCATGCGCGAGCAGACCTTCTGGCCGAAGCTCTGCCTCGTGCAGATCGCCGCCGACGGCACAGAGGTGCTGATCGACAGCCAGGCGCCTGCCCTCGACCTCACCCCCTTGTTCGACCTCATGGTCAACGAGAAGGTGGTGAAGGTGTTTCACTCGGCGCGCCAAGACATTGAAATTGTCCACCATTTGGCTGGCGTCATCCCGCATCCGATCTTCGACACCCAGGTCGCGGCGATGGTGTGCGGCTTCGGCGAGGCGGTGAGCTATTCGATGCTGGTGAAGCGGCTGCTGAACCGCAATCTCGACAAGACCTCGCGCTTCACCGATTGGAGCCGCCGCCCGCTGTCGGAGCGCCAGCTCACTTATGCGCTGGGCGATGTGATCTATCTCCGCGACCTCTACCCCAAGCTCAAGGCCCAGCTCGATCAGTCCGAGCGCGCCAGCTGGCTGAACGAGGAGATGGCGGTGCTGACCGACCCGGCCACCTATGAGCTCCACCCCGAGCAGGCCTGGAAGCGGCTCAAGATGCGCATCAAGACGCCGAAGGCGCTCGCCGTGCTGATGGAGCTCGCCGCCTGGCGCGAGCGCGAGGCGCAAACCCAAGACGTGCCGCGCGCCCGCATCCTCAAGGACGAGGCGCTGTACGACATCGCCAGCCAGACGCCGCGCAGCCAGGACGATCTCGGCTCGCTGCGCACCCTGCATAACGGCTTTGCGCGCTCCAGCCGCGGCCGCGCCGTGCTTGAGGCCGTCTCGCGCGGGCTCGAGCGCGACCCTAAGACCATTCCGCCGATCGAGCGCGGCGAGCCGATGCCGCCAGAGGCGCAAGCCGTGGTCGATCTGCTGCGCGTGCTGCTCAAGGCGACCGCCGGACGCCACGGCGTGGCGCCGAAGCTGATCGCGACCAGCGATGAGCTCGAGGAGGTCGCCCGCTCCGACGACATGGATATCCCGGTGTTGCGCGGCTGGCGCAAGAAGCTGTTCGGCGACGCCGCGCTGGCGCTCAAGCGTGGCGAGCTTGCGCTTGCCATCAAGGACGGCGAGGTGACCGTTATCGGACCTGAGGGGCCAGCCCCCGAGCCGCTAGTCGCGACGAATGCGGCCGAACAGCCAAAGGCCAAGGCTTAGCGCTAAGCTGACGATGATTGCCGTGGTGACCGGCGCGTAGATCACCACGCCGCCATGGTCGATCACGAGGTCGCCCGGCAATCTGCCAATCAGGAAATGCACGCTGATATAGGTCAGCGCCGCGACCGCGATCAGGAAACCGATCAGCTTCACGCTAGCGCCCTCCTCCGCGCCGGCTCTCGATGTTGAGCCGCACCGTGGCGCGGACATCGGGCGGCAAGTCCTCGAGCGCGGTCAGCACGCCCATCAGTTCAGAGCGAAGCCCGTGGATCTGGTCGATCAGGCTGAGCAGCACCGGCACGTCCTCCTCGGCGAAGCCGAGCTGGTCTTCGAGATTGCAGATCAGCGCTGCGCGTGCCGCATCCGCCTCCGAAAAGGCTTGCGTCGCTTGGTCAGCCGGCTTGATCAAGCCCTGCTGCACCCACACCCTAAGCCTGGTCACGGTCAAATGCTGGACCTTGGCGACGACATCCCTCTCGCTCAGCATCAGGCCTGCTCCTTCAGCTTGCGTCTCGGATCGTAAGCGTGGCTCGCACGCCATGTCTCGGCGAAGCTCTTGAGCTCATCGTCGATCCGCTCCGGCATGACGACGTTGAGCTTGACCAGCTGGTCGCCCGCCCCGCTCTTCGACTTGATGCCGCGACCCTTCAGTCGCAGCGTCTGGCCGGTGTTCGAGCCGGGAGGGACGGTGGCGAACACACGCCCGCCGATGGTCGGCACCTCGATTTTGCCGCCGAGCACCGCCTCATCGAAGGTGATCGGCACCTCGACGACGATGTCTTCGCCCTCGCGCTTGAACACGGCATGCGGCTTGACCGCGATCTCGACCAGCGCGTCGCCGCTCTCGCCCTCTCCCATGCCGGGCTGGCCCTTGCCCTTCAGCCGGAGCACCCGGCCGTCGCTGACGCCGACTGGGATCGTCACGTCGAGCGTCTCGCCATCTGGCAGGGTGATGCGCGTCTTGGTGCCGTTCACCGCATCGAGGAAGCTGACTTCGAGGCGGTATTGCGCGTCCTGTCCGCGCATCGAGAACCGCGCGCCGCCGCGCCGTCCCCCCGCCGCGCCGCCGCCGCGCCCGAACAGATCGCCGAACAGATCGCTGAACTCGCCAATATCCTCGAAGCCCGAAGCCGAGCGATAGCGCGCGCCGTCATCGCCGCCGGCATATTCGCGATAATAGCGCTGCTGCGGCTTCTCCTGACCCGACGCGTCGATCTCGCCGCGGTCGAAGCGCCCGCGCTTCTCCTCGTCGCCGACGATGTCGTAGGCGGCGGTGATCGTCTTGAACTTCTCCTCGGCCGCCTTGTCGCCCGGATTGAGGTCGGGATGCAGCTTCTTGGCGAGCTTGCGATAGGCCTTGGTGATGTCGGCTTGCGCCGCGGTCTTCGCCACGCCGAGGACGGAATAAGGGTCTTCTGCCATCTAGCAATCGCGCTGGAGTGAAACGAGTAGCGGTGTCATTGCCCGGCTTGACCGGGCAATCCAGTAACCCCGGCTTGGCGAATAATGCCGGTCAGTGGTTACTGGATTCCCGCTTTCGCGGGAATGACAATCTAGCCGCAATCATTTGGGAAGTGCGTGTCCGTCCGGCAAGCCACAGCTCAGCTCGCGGCGAGCTGGAAAGCCGAGCCGACCCTGATCTCGGCCTCGCGATCGAGCAGGCCGGCAAGCTCCTTGAATCGCCGCTCGACCCGCTCGCCCTCGAGGTTGGAATAGGGCTCTGGCAGCGTCCATACCAGGCGGTTGCCCTCATAAGTGATCGGCGTGTTGGTGAGCACGCCCGGCATGGCGGCAGAGACCATATGGGCGGCGCGGAAGGCTGCGCCCAGGATGCGCGCCCGCTTCACCATGTCCTTGTCGACCAGCTCGACCAGCTTCTGGCTGAGATCGTCCTTCACCAGCCCCTCGTTGCGGTAATAGACGGTGAGAGCGAGGAAGGCGCGGCCCGCATGGTCGACGCCGACGAAATCGCCATGCGCGACGAGGTTCAGGCTCTGCGCGCCGCGATAATCGGGGTGCGCCCGCCAGCCGATGTCGGACAGTAGGCAGGCCGCGTGGCGGAGCCGCCGCTGCTCTGGCGTCTCGGTCGGGCCCGGCGCGCGGAACAGAGCATCGGTCCAGAAGCAGAGCTCGTAGGCGCTGTCGAGCGAGCGCGAGCGGCTGCGGGCGAGGTCCTCGCAGGCGGCGATCAGCGGGTCCCTGCGCTTCTCCTGCTCGCCGAGCAGGCTGTACAAGAGGCCCTCGCGGATGCCGAACACCGACACTACCACGGCGCGCGGCTTCATCTGCTTGATCAGCCGCTCGAGCACGAGAGCGCCGTAGGGGATCGTCTCGCGCCGCGCGCTCGATATGTCGCGGATGCCGGCGAGCGAGCTTTGCGACTGATGGTCGAGCAACGCCGCGAATTTGAGCGCGTCGTCGGCGTTGATGCGGTAATTGTGCATGACGCTCAACGGATAGTTGGTCTGCGTCATATGCAGCCGGGCGAGCGCCCGCCATGTCCCGCCGATCGCGTAGAAGTCGCGGCCCCTGCCCTTCTCCAGCCAATCGACCTTGGCGAGCTCGGTATCGACGATCTCGCGCGCCTTCTTGAGGCTGCCGCCCGAAGCATCGATCAGGCGCAAGCCGCCGAGCGGCAGCGTGACGGCGTCGGCCAGCCTCCCACCCCTGATGTCGATCAGCTCCAGGCTGCCGCCGCCGAGATCGCCGGCAAAGCCGTCGGCGGCATGAATGCCCGACACGACGCCGAGCGCGGCCAGTTCGGCCTCCTTGGTGCCCGACAGCACGGATATGTTGCGATCGAGGATACGCTCGGCTTGGGCGATGAAATCGGGACCGTTTTCGGCCTCGCGCGCTGCCGCCGTGGCGATGACCTCGACCTTGGTGACGGCGAGCTGGTCGATCAGGCCGCGAAAGCGGCGAAGCGCGCGGAGCGCGCGTTTGATCGCCTCGGGCGCGAGCTTGCCGGTCGTGGCCAGGTTCAGCGCCCGAGACCGCACAGCACCTTCTCGTTGAACAGCGGCGCCGGTGCCCGGCCCATGTTCTCGTAGACGATGAGCCGGACCGAGTTCGAGCCGATGTCGACCACTGCCACCGGATTCGCATCGTTCTTTGCCAGCATGGGCTTTGACTTGCTGTGCTTTAGCCAGTCTCGACCAAGCGGGTGAAGCGCGTCGGCATGTTCTCCGGCAGAGACGCGCCGCGGCCCGAGAGGCTGGGGTTGGTCATGAAATAGTCCTGCGCGCTGAACGGTTCCTCGTCCTTGGCCGGGTAGATGCGCTCGGAGCTTCCGTCCGGCCTGACCCGCCAGCTCTGGAGGTTGTCCTTGAGGTTCGCCACCATGATCTGGTCCAGGATCTGCTCGTGCACCGTCGGGTTCGTGATCGGCACCATGGCCTCGACTCGGCGGTCGAGGTTACGCGGCATCATGTCGGCTGAGCTGATATAGACCACCGCCTTGCGATTCGGAAGGCCGTGCCCGGCACCGAAGCAATAGATGCGGGAATGCTCAAGGAATCGGCCGACGATGCTCTTGACGTGGACGGTTTCCGACAGACCCGGGACGCCGGGGCGCAGGCAGCAAATGCCGCGCACCACGAGGTCGATCTCGACCCCCGCCTGGCTCGCCTCGTAGAGCGCGTCGATGATCTCGGCATCGACCAGCGAATTCATCTTCATCCAGATCGCCGCCGGGCGCCCGGCCTTGGCGTGGTACATCTCCTCGCGAATATGGTCGAGGATGCGCGCCTTGATGCCGTGCGGCGACACTGCCATGGCCTCGAGCTCGGCCGGCTCGGCATAGCCGGTGACATAGTTGAACACCCGCGACACGTCCTGGCCGATGGTGCGGTCGGCGGTGAAGAACGACAGGTCGGTGTAGATCTTGGCGGTGACGGGATGGTAGTTGCCGGTGCCCGCGTGGCAATAGGTGATCAGCTCGCCATGCTCGCGCCGCACGATCAGGCTGAGCTTGGCGTGGGTCTTGAGCTCGAGGAAGCCGTACACCACTTGGACGCCCGCGCTTTCGAGATCGCGCGCCCATTTGATGTTGGCCTCCTCATCGAAGCGAGCCTTGAGCTCGACCACGGCGGTGACCGACTTGCCTGCTTCGGCCGCCTCTTTCAGCACCTCGATAATCGGCGAGGTCTTGCTGGTGCGGTAGAGCGTCCACTTGATCGCCACCACCTCTGGATCGGCCGCCGCCTGCTTAAGGAATTGCAGCACGACGTCGAACGACTCGTAAGGGTGGTGGACGACGATGTCCTTCTTGCGGATGGCGGCGAAGCAATCGCCGTGATGCTCGCGGATGCGCTCGGGGAAGCGGCTGACGAACGGCTCGAACTTGAGCTCGGGACGATCCGAGACGATGAGCTGGTTGATGGCCTCGAGCCCGATCAGGCCTTTTTGCACGAAGCTCTCGCGCTCGGTGACCTTGAGCTCCTGCATGACGAAGCGTTGTAGCCTCGAGGGCATGGTGGCCTCGATCTCGAGCCGGATGACCGAGCCGCGGCGACGTCGCTTCAGCGCCGTTTCGAACAGGCGTACCAGGTCTTCGGCCTCTTCCTGCACCTCGATGTCACTGTCGCGCAGCACCCGGAACGCGCCTTGGCTCCGCACCCGGTAACCGGGAAACAGCCGCGCCACGAAAATGCCGACCACCGTCTCCAGCCTGATGAAGCGGATCGGCTCCTTGGCGTCGCCGCCTTCGCCTTTGCCCGGCAGGCGGATGAAGCGGCTAAGCTGCGGCGGGATCGGCATTAGAGCGTGCATAGCGCGGAGCGAGCCCTCGCGCACCAGCTCGAGCCCGAGCGTGAAGCCGAAATTCGGGATGAACGGAAACGGATGGGCCGGATCGACGGCGATCGGCGTCAGCACCGGAAAGATGTGGCTCAGGAAGTGGTCCTCGAGCCACTCGTGCTCGCGCTCGGAGAGCTGATCGGCATGCAGCACGTGAATGCCGGCATCGGCGAGCAGTGCGACCAGCGTTACCCAGCATTCCTGCTGCTCGGCGGTCAGCTCCGCCACGGCGCGACCGATGCGGTCGAGTTGCTCGGCGGGGGTGAGCCCGTCCTCGCTCGGCGTCTCGATGCCGGTGACGACCTGGCCGCGCAGGCCGGCCACCCGCACCATGTAGAACTCGTCGAGATTGGTGGCCGAGATGGAGAGGAAGCGCAGGCGCTCGAGCAGCGGATGGCGCTCGTTCTCGGACTCTTCGAGCACGCGCCGATTGAAGTTGAGCCAGGAGAGCTCGCGGTTGAAAAAACGGCTCGGCCCGAAGGCGGCAATCGCCGGGCTCGGCGCCACCCGCTGAACCTGTTCTGGCAAACTCATCGAATAACCTCTTGAAAATCAGCCATTTCCGGCAATGGGATCACGCCTCTCGCGGCCGGACCCAGAATCTACCCCTGGAATTGTATCACTAGCGTTACGGCCGAAGCCAATCCGGCCACCCGCTAATCACTCGAAACCTGCCCGGCCAGGGCCTCGACCACCAGCTGGCGGCTGATCTTGCGTCCGGTAGCGAGCGCCGCCCGGTCGACCGCCTCTACCGCCGCGGCGGCGGCGGCCAGCGAGCGGTCGATATTGAGCGCGAGGAACTCGAGCACTTTCGGATCGACATTGAGCTGGCGGTCGGCGAACTGCTTGAGCAGCACGGTCTTGAGCAGCCCCTCGTCCGGCGCGCCGATCTCGACGACCGGCAAGCCGTTCAGCCGCGAGGCGAGATCGGGCAGCGAGCGGCCCCAGCCTCTGGGGGCGCTCCGCGCCGTGAGCAGCAGATAGAGCCCCTTCTCGCGCGCGAGGTTGAGCAGGTGGAACAGCGCCTTCTCGTCATAGGCGGAGCGGTCTGCGTCCTCGATCACGAGCGGCGTCCCTTCTGCCATGGTCTCGATCAGCCGCATGTCGAGCGTGTTGGGATCGAGCGCCTCGGCGCCGGACAGTGCCTGGAACACGCGGGCGAGGTGCGTCTTGCCGCTGGCCGGTGGGCCGATCAGGAGCTGGACGCGGTCCTGCCAGCTCGGCCAGGAATCGATCAGCTTGACGGCCGCGAGATTGCAGTCGCTGACGAGGAAGTCCTCGGCGCCGAGCGCCGCGCGATGCGGAAGATCGAGAGTGAGCTGAACGAGGCTCACGAAGCCCTGACCCGCGGACGGTCTGCCGGGGCTCGCTCCGGCGGAGCGTGCCCGACACCTTCGCGCTTACGCGACGCAACCGGCTGAGACTTCGGCTCGTAGCTCGCCATCTGCCTGAGCCACGATAAGAAATAAGCGGCGGCCGAGACGATGGTCAGCGTGCCGGTCACCCAGATGAGAAGCGTGACCAGCCCCTCAAGGCCGAGCCCAAGCCCAAGCTCGGCCAGCACGAGCCCGGCCAGCACGATCTGCGAGAAGGTGTTGGCCTTGCTGATGAGGAGCGGCTTCATCGTGAGCGGCCGCGACAGCATCCAGGACAACACCACCGCGCCGACGATGAGGATGTCGCGGCTCACCACCGCGATCACCAGCCACGCCGGCAGCTGGCCGGCGAGCCCGAGCGTGACATAGATGCTCACCAGAAGCGCCTTGTCGGCGATCGGATCGAGATAGGCGCCGAGCTCGGTGTTCCAGCCGTAGCGCTTGGCGAGAAAGCCGTCTGCCGCGTCGGAAAGCCCGGCGAGCAGGAACAGCAGGAACGCCGGCAGCATCTCGTGGGTGATGATCAGCCACACGACGAGCGGGACGAGCACGATTCGCCCGAGCGTGAGGCTGTTGGGGATATTCACTTAACGCTCCTCCCGGAAGCCACTCGCGCGCGTTCGCGTCGCCAAGCTTCCAGCCCGGGATTTTAGCAGATTCGAGGGCAATGCGTGACCACGGACCGAAGCGGGCCATCGCCTATTTCGAGCGGAGTACGAAGGTCCCATCTTTCTCATCCAGGGCGAAGCCGCTTTGGCCGAGCTCGGTCTGCAATTTGCCGAGCGAGCCGGCATAGTCGAAAGTGACCGAGGCGGCGCGGGCCGACAAAGCATTGACCTCGAGCGCCTGGATGCCGGCGACCTGCATCAGCCGCGCCCTGATCTCCTGCCAGTTCTTGAGCCCGGTGAACTCGACCATGGCCTCGACATTGCGCGGCACCTCGGCCGTGCCGGCGGCCGGCGCCTGACCGGTCGTGCCCTCGGTCTTGACCTCGGTCGGGGCCGGCGTCTGGTCTTGCGTGACCTTCCAGCGGTTCTCGATGATGCCGAAAGCGACCGCGGCGGCGCCCTTGGCCGCATCCTTGGCGTTGCCGGTGATCGGGTCGCTGTGCCCGTAATTGATCGGGCCGACGCTGTCGGCGCCGACCAGCCGGGTCACGACCTTGCCACCATCCACCTCGGCCACGGCGACCACGAGCGGGGCATAGCTATAAGCCGACTGCAGCAGGGCGTAGGCCTGAGCGTCGCCGCCGAGCACCGATTTGACGGTCTCGGCCGTGAGATCGGCACGGGGCCTGAGGATCATCGCCGGCGTTACGCTGTTGGCGAGATCGAGAGACTCCCACACCTGCAGCCAGCCTTCAGCCCCCTCGCTCTTCACGCTTGCGCCATCGAGCACCAGAGGCAGGATCGAGATCGCCTCTGCGCGCGCCTCGCTGTAGACGATGTTCTGGCTGTCGAGCAGCTGTTTCACCGCCGCGCTGTTGAAGCTCACATCGAGGCTCGCGAGATAGCGGGTGTTGGAGTTCTGCTCGCTGCGAATCGAGACGCCCTGGATCAGGTCATCGACGTCTTGCTCGCCAAGATCGGGGAGCTGCGCGTAGGCGCTGACCGGCATCAGGCGCTTCAGCACGACATTGAGCGCGTTCCGCTCAGCGTCCGCCATGCCCTTGGCCTTGGCGGCGACGGCATCCTGGGCGGTCGCGTCGACCGTGACCTTGGCGACGACATAGAGGCTATCGGCAGCCTGCGCCTGCCCACCCAAAAGCGCGATCAGCGCAAGCGAGCACCGAATGGCGCGCCCAGCCGCTCTCCAAGCACCGCATCCTAACTGCCAATACGTCATGCCGAACTCCAAAGCGACGCCGCTCGCCCTGCGGAACCCGCCACCCGGTAAACCGGGGGAATGTGGCGGACCCACGGCCTTTCCGCCTTGACGGGCCTGCCAAGGCACGATTGTTATGCCACATCGCCTGAACCTCCATAAAGAGCGGCGAAGCGTGCCCGCAACTCCCAGGAAAAAGAGCCGGCTGACCTATCGCGACGCCGGTGTCGATATCGATGCCGGCAATACGCTGGTGGAGGCAATCGGCCCGCTCGCTGCAAAGACCAAACGCACGGGCGCGCTCGGCTCGATCGGCGGCTTCGGCGGCCTGTTCGACCTGGAGCCATGCGGCTTCAAGGACCCCGTTCTGGTCGCCGCCACCGACGGCGTCGGCACCAAGCTCAAGCTCGCCATCGAGACTAAGCTGCATGCGGGGATCGGCATCGACCTGGTCGCCATGAACGTCAACGACCTCGTGGTGCAGGGCGCGGAGCCGCTGTTCTTTCTCGACTATTTCGCGTCCAGCAAGCTCGAATTGAAAGTGGCCGAGACGGTGATCGCAAGCATCGCATCGGGCTGCAAGGAGGCCGGCTGCGCGCTGATCGGCGGCGAGACCGCCGAGATGCCGGGCCTTTACGCCAAAGGCGATTACGACCTCGCAGGGTTCGCCGTCGGCGCGGTCGAGCGCGCGAACCTGCTCCCGCGCAAGGACATCGCCGCAGGCGACGTAATCCTCGCGCTGCCATCGTCGGGCGTGCACGCCAACGGCTTCTCTCTGGTACGCCGCGTGGTCGAGCAGTCGGGCTTGCGGCTCAAGGCGCGCGCGCCGTTCGCCAAGGGCAAGACGCTTGGCGAAGCGTTGCTCACCCCGACCCGCATCTATGTACGGCAGATCCTTGAAACGATTCGTGGAACCGGCGCGGTGAAAGCGCTCGCGCATATCACCGGCGGCGGACTGACCGACAACATCCCCCGCGTGCTGCCGAAGACGCTTTCCGCCGAGATTGATCTCGCCGCGTTCGCGCTCCCGCCGGTCTTCGCGTGGCTGCAACGCGAGGCGCGGCTCGATCAAGCCGAGATGCTGCGCACGTTCAATTGCGGTATCGGCATGATCTTGGTCACAGCCCCTCGAGACGTGGCGCGCGTGCTGCGCCATCTCGGCGACGAGGCGTTCGCCGATCGGCGCCATCGTCAAGCGCGGGCGCGGCGAGCCCGTCCGCTACAACGGCACTCTCGGGGAAGCCGCGCCGTGAGCGAGCGGAAGCGCGTCGGCGTGCTCATATCAGGCCGGGGCTCCAACCTCCAGGCCCTAATCGACGCAGCCGCAGCTCCGGATTATCCGGCAGAGATCGTGCTCGTTCTGTCGAACGTCCCGGGCGCACAGGGCTTGGCGCGCTCCGAAGCCGCCGGCATCGCCACCCTCGTCGTCAATCACAAGAACTTCGCCTCGCGCGAGGCGTTCGATTCCGTGCTCGACGCGACGCTGAAACAGGCGGGCATAGAGCTTCTCTGCAATGCCGGCTTCATGCGGTTGCATACCGAAACCTTCGTGCGGAGCTGGTGGAACCACCACCTCAACATCCACCCGTCTCTACTGCCGGCGTTCAAGGGCCTGCACACCCACGCCCGCGTGCTGGCAGAGGGCGCCAAGATCAGCGGCTGCACCGTGCATTTCGTGAGGACGGAGATGGACACCGGGCCGATCGTGGCGCAGGCGGCGCTTCCGGTGCTCGCCAGCGACACGGCGGACAGCCTTGAGGCGCGGGTGCTTGAGGCCGAGCATCGGCTCTACCCGCACGCGCTCAAACTCGTCGCCTCGGGCGCGGCGCTTGTGGAGGGCGATCACGTTGTTGTCAAATCTGTTGTTGGAATGACACAAATCAGCGTTCAACCCCCAATCTTTTCCCCGCCATTTGACGAAGCGCTTTGATTGGCGTTGCTAACGGCCGTAAGATCGACCCCCGGACGGAGCGGCATGTCGCACCACGAGATGTGCACGTGCCAAAGATGGACAATGCCGACGGCCGGATGCTAGAGACTGGCCTAATTCGTGGCAAATTCCGCGCTGGCCTGCCGATACTGTGGCAAAGCCCTGCAATCAGCGCGGAGGGCCGCTCCCTTGACCAGCCGGGCCGCCCTTCGGGCGACGCCCCCTGGCCTCCAAGAGCAGGGACCAAGGGGACAGAAATATAAATGGCGGATATGACAGTCGCCTATTCTCCATCGCACGGGCTCGGCGAAGAGCAGAGCATCTGGTACAAGCTCACGCCGCTGCTGAACCAGGAGAACCCCATGCAGGTTCTCATGGCGCTCAGCGAAAAATACGGCGGCGTGGTCCCGATCAGCCTCAAGAACCAGCGCATCGTGCTGCTGTCCGAGCCGGCGCATGCCGAGCGCGTGCTGGTGTCCAACGCCGACAATTACACCAAGTATTTCGACGGGCTGCGCCCGGTGTTCGGCCGGAGCATGATCACCATAGACGGCGCGCTGTGGCAGAAGATCAGGTCGCCGCAGCAGGCCGCCTTCCACCCCAATATGTTCGAGGTTTATTTCCCCTATCTGATGTCGGCCATCGATTCGAAGATGGCGCGCTGGACGAAATTCGCCCAGACCGGCGAGACCATCGAGATGGTCGAGGAGACCTGGACGCTCGCCGCCGAGATGGTGTGCAAGGCGCTGTTCGACCGCGCGATGCCGTTCAACCCGCATTTCGTGTTCGGCCAGGTCAAGACCTATACCGACGTGATGAACCACAAGTCGATCCGGCTCAAGAACGTGCGCGGCGAGCTTGAGGAGATGACGCAAGAGGAAGCCGCCAAGGCCATGGAGGTGTGGGGCTCGATCCCCGACACCGTGATCGGCGCCAACGTGCTCGATCAGCGCGAGAAGACCCTGCTCAAGATGCTGCAGGCGGCCGAGGCGGATCCCAATTTCCCCGAGTTCGATCATCGGCAGGTGATCGACGAGATGAAGCAATATCTGTGGGCCGGCACCGAGACCACGGCGCTGACGCTCGCCTGGTCGCTCTATCTCTTGTCGATGCATCCCGAGGCGCTGGAGCGCATCAGGGCCGAGGCGAGGTCCGTGTGCGGCGAGCGCGATCCCGAATGGAACGAGGTGCAGAATCTCACCTACACGCGCATGGTCATCCAGGAGACCATGCGGCTGTTCCCGCCGATCTGGGCTCTGATCAGGATTGCCGCCGGTGACGACGAGATCGGCGGCCACCACATCAAGGCCGGCGACAAAGTGGTGATCCTCGCCTATGTGATGCATCACAGCCCGAAATATTGGGAAGAGCCGGAGAAATTCGATCCTGAGCGTTTCGCGCCGGAGCGGTCGAAGAAGCGGATGAAATACACCTACCTGCCGTTCGCCGCGGGCAAGCGCGCCTGCATCGGCGGGGCGCTGTCGCAAATCGAGAACACGCTGGCGCTGGTGCAGCTGTTGCGGCGTTTCACGCCGGAATATGCCGGGCCGATGCCGGCCAAGATCCACGCCACGGTGACGCTCTGCCCGAAGGGCGGCTTGCCGTTCCGCATCCGCGCGCTGAGCTAGCGCGCTCAGACGTCCGCCAGCACCTCGTGAATTTGCGGCACGACCGCAGCGCCTTCGCCGACCGCAGCCGCCACGCGCTTGGTCGATCCCGCGCGCACGTCGCCGATGGCGAACACGCCGGGCCTGCTCGTTTCGAACGGCAGCACCTCGCGCGCGATGTCGCCGTTGGCGAAGCCTATTCCCGTGGTGACGAAGCCCTTGCCGTCGACCGCCACGCAATGCTCGAGCCAGCCGGCGTTCGGCTCGGCGCCGATGAACAGGAACAGATGCCGCATCTGGCAGGTATGGGTCTCGCCGGTCGTCTTGTCGCGGAACACCGCGCCGGTAAGCCCGCCTGTCGCGCCGCCCTCGAGCCCGACGATCTCGGTCTTGATGTGCAGCTCGACATTGGGCAGCGCCGCGATCCGCTCGATGAGATAATGCGACATCGAGGCTTCCAGCCCCTCGCCGCGCACCACGAGATGGAGCTTCTTCACCTTCGGCGCGAGAAACACCACGGCCTGGCCCGCCGAATTGCCGCCGCCGACCAGAGCCACCTCCTCGCCCGCGCAAAGCCGCGCCTCGACGGGCGAAGCCCAATAGGACACGCCGGCGCCCTCGAAGCTTGCCAGATTGTCGATCGGTGGACGGCGGTAGCGCGCGCCTGAGGCGACGACCACCGTCCGTGCGCTGACCGTGACGCCGTTGTTGAGCACGAGGCCATGCGGAGCGCCGTTTCGCCGGTCGCCGCCGCCGCAATCGAGCCTCTCGACCTGAAGCGGGATCGCGACCTCGACACCGAACTTGAGCGCCTGGTTGAAGGCGCGCGCGGTCAGAGCGAGGCCGGAGATGCCGGTCGGAAAGCCGAGATAGTTCTCGATCCGCGCCGAAGCCCCCGCCTGACCGCCGAACGCCTTGGAATCGAGCACGAGCACCGACAGGCCTTCCGACGCGGCGTAGACGGCGGCGGCGAGCCCAGCGGGCCCCGCGCCCACCACGGCCACGTCGTAGACCTTGTCAGGGTCGAGATCGGGCGTGATGCCGAGGCAAAGTCCGGCTTCCGCCTCGGTCGGGCATTTCAGCACCGTGCCGTTCGGGCACACCATCAGCGGCAGCTCCGCCGGCAGCACGCCGAGACGCTCGACCATGGCGCGGCCGTCGGCGTCCTTGGCGGCATCGAGCACGGTATAGGGATAGCCGTTGCGGCGAAGGAAATCCTCGATCCGCGCGAGATCGGCGGTGCCAGGGTGGCCGACCAGCACCGAGCCCACGCCGCCGCCCTGGGCTTCGAGCAGTCCGACGCGGCGAAGAATGAAGGCGCGCATCATGATCTCGCCGACCTCGGCCGAGCCGATCATCAGCGCGCGCACATGCGGCGGGTCGAAGGGGAGCGCGGTGCAGCCATCGGGGCCAGCGCGGCCCTCGGCGAGCGACTCGCGCCCGGAGAGCTGGCTGATCTCGCCGGAAAAATTCCCCGGGCAATGCGTGGTGATCGCCGCTTCGCGGTCGAGGCCGTCGCGCCGCACCGTATTGATCGAGCCCTTGAGCACGAGCCAGGACGGCGCCTGCCGCTCGCCGACCTCGAACACGATCTCGTTCGGCGCGAAGTCGCGCGCCGGGCCGCTGGCAAAACGGCTTGCCGTCTCGATCTGGCCCGCATCGAGCACGGGGAACATCTGCTGACGACGGGTATCTATGACGCTCATAACTCTGCCTCCGCTGGCGCAAATTGCTTGGTTCCGCGCCCTCGTGCAAGGCCAGTCGCCAAAGCCGCCTTCCTTAGCGCGGAAAGGCGCCGCAAGCGGGCCTCAAGGATGTCGCAGGGGGTGAGCGTTCAGTAGAAGGCCGCCGACACGTCAGCAAGATGGCGCCGGCCCGCAAGGCGCGCCGCGCACAGGCCGAAGCTTCGCCTGCCCATGGACCGGGCGCCCTTCCCTCACCCCCAAGCGATTCTCCGAGACAGAGCTTATAGGCGGAGCGGACGCGATGACGGAAACAGCGGCAGCCATTCCCTGCCGCAAAAAAATTGCGAGAGGCGGGAATAAACCTCCGCGGAGTTCGGTCTTCTCTCTCACAGAGCGCCACACGCGCCAACACAGGGAGAGACATCATGAGTGACAGCGAAAGGCCGGAAGATCAAGTTGAGGGGATCAGCCGCAGGTTTGCGCTGGAATGCATGGTCTGGGCCGGTACCGGCGTGCTTTGGGCAGTGTCGGGCGGCATTCCGAAATCGATCGGCCTGCTCGGCGAGGCTGAGGCCGCCGAGGCGACCGGATTCACCTTCCTCCAGATCAGCGACAGCCATGTCGGCTTCAACAAGCCCGCCAACCCCGACGCAGTTGGGACGTTACGCGAGGCGATCGGCAAGATCGCGACTCTGCCCGTCAAGCCCGCCTTCATGGTTCACACCGGCGACATCACGCATCTTGCCAAGCCCGACGAGTTCGACATCGCCGATCAGTTGATCGGCGAAGCGAAGCTCGACGTGCATTACGTCCCGGGCGAGCACGACTTCGTCGACGAAGGCCAGGGCAAGGCCTATCTCGATCGCTACGGCAAGAAGCACGCAAGGGCTCGGGCTGGTACTCCTTCGACGATCACGGGGTGCACTTCATCGGGCTCGTCAACGTCGTTGATCTCAAGGCAGGCGGACTGGCCGGCTCGGTCCCGACCAGCTCGCTTGGCTCGCCGACGATCTCAACGGCAAGTCTGCGTCGACGCCCATCGTCGTGCTCGCTCACATCCCGCTCTGGACGGTCTATGCCGATTGGGGCTGGGGCACGGACGACGGCTTGCAGGCGCTCGACATGCTGAAGCGGTTCGGCTCGGTGACGGTCCTGAACGGGCACATTCACCAGATCGTGCAGAAGGTCGAAGGTCACATGACCTTCCACACCGCGCGCTCCACGGCCTTTCCCCAGCCGGCGCCGGGCGCAGCACCCTCGCCTGGACCAATGACGGTTCCCGCGGACCAACTCCGCTCGGTGCTCGGCATCACGAGCGTAACGGTCGCGCATGGGCGACAAGCCGCTCGCCATCACCGACCGACCGCTCGCCGGCTAATCCCCTTTACCTAACCCGGAGACGAAACCATGATGAGACGCAGTCTTTTTCCGCCAATTTCGGCCGTCTTGATCGCACTGCTTGCGGCAGCCGCCCCGGCCCTAGGCGCCAACGCCACCGTTAAGATCGCCAACTTCACCTTCGACCCGCCAGTCGTGACCGTCCAGGTCGGCTCAACGGTCACATGGACAAACGACGACGACATCGTCCATGTGCTCAAAGAGGACGGTGACAAGTTCCACTCAAGCGCGCTCGACACCGGCGACAGCTTCTCCCAGACGTTCACCGCCGCGGGTACGATCGACTATTTCTGCGCGATCCACCCGCACATGACGGGAAAGATCATCGTCGTGCCGTGATGATGCCAACCGAAAGGGTCGGGCCGATTTGGATGTGGACGACAGAACAGATCAGGCGCGCTTCGCCGAGGTGTTTATGCCGCATCTCGTCGATGCCTTTCGGCTCGCCCGCTGGCTTGCGGGCAACCGCGCCGATGCCGAGGACATCGTCCAGGAAGCTTCCATGCGCGCCTTCAAGGGCATTCGGGGCTTTGCCGGGGGCGACCCGAGAGCCTGGGTGCTGACGATCGTGCGCAACACGAGCTACAGTTGGCTCACCAGGAACCGGCCAGCCGCGGTTGTGCTGACCGACGATCTTGATGAGCGGCCGCGAGAGCAGGCAGTCCGAGGCGCTGGAAACCCCCGAGGCCCGATTGATCGCCACGGTAGAGGCCGAACTGGTGCGCGAGGCCGTGGCCTCTCTGCCCGCGCCGTTTCGCGAGGTGATTGTGCTGCGCGAAATTCACGACCTCTCCTACAAGACCATTGCCGAGATGTTGCAACTGCCAATCGGAACGGTGATGTCACGGCTGGCCCGCGCACGCCGGCTCCTGTACGCATCCCTCAAGGAGCGCGCGACATGAGCATCTCGCAGCAGGACGAGCTTACTCTCAGCGCCTATCTCGACGGCGAGCTTGGTCCGATCGATGCCGCGCACTTCGAGCAGCGTTTGGCCAAGGAGCCCGCGCTCAACGCGACGCTCGATGCATGGCGAGCCTTGCGGACGGCGCTACGCTCCGACCTCGCCAAGGATCTGCCTCCGGAGACTCTACGCCCTCGGATCTCGCAACGCCGAGTTCCCGTTATCGCTCGAACGCGACCGTGGCAGAGCCTCGCTGCGTCGTTCCTGATCGGCGCGTTAATGGCGGGAGGGCTGACCTTCGCTGCGCTCAATCGGCCGGGCGGCGACGCGGTCGTGGGCCAGGTGGTGTCGGCGCACATCCGCGGACTGATGGCTCCGGGGCCATTCGACATTCCCTCATCCGACAGGCACACGATAAAGCCCTGGTTCAACGGCAAGCTGGCCTTCGCTCCGGTCGTGACCGACTTGGCGAGCGACGGATTCTCGCTGGCCGGCGCCAGGATCGACGTCATCGGCTTGGAGCCAGTGGCGACGCTCGTCTATACCCACGGCCGGCACGTGATCAGCCTGACGGAGATGCCGAGCGCAGAGCCCCTCACCCAAGACGTCAGGCAGTACCGGGAGCACGGCTATCTTGCCCTCTCCTGGAACGATGGGCAGATCGCTTACTGGGCCGTTTCCGATACCGCTCCTGAGGAGCTTGCGACCTTCGTCAAACTGTTCCGGGCTGCAGCAGCCGGCTCTTGAACCGAGCGTCCAGCCACGCTAGCGCATCTTCGATTTCAGCTTGATGCTCTCGCCGTCGACCACGAACGACCCGTAGCCGTGATGGTGGATGGTCTTGGCGTTCTTCTGCTTCGGGTCGGACCACGCCTTGACCACTTCCAGGATGAAGAGGCCGAAGCGGTCGACCAGGGTTGTGTCCTTCACCTTGCATTCGAGATTGATGAAGCACTCGGCGATGAGCGGCGCGTTGACCTGCTCGGCCTCGACCTTGGTCAGGCCGAACGCCGCGAATTTGTTGATCTCTCGCCCCGAGCTGTTGCCGATCTTGACCACTTGCGGCGCGAGCTCGACGGCGGGGATCGCGATCACGCACTCCCCGGTCGCGCGCAAGGCGGCGAAGCTGAAATCGCCGGTGCTGACGATGCAGGCGATGAGCGGCGGCTCGAAATCGACCATCATGTGCCACGACATGGTCATGACATTGGCGCGGCCAGCCTCGGCCGTGGTGAGCAGGACCACGGGGCCCGGCTCGATCGTCTGGTAGACTTTGGACAGGGGATAGGACCGCATCGCCTTCAATACCTCGCCCGCCGGTCGCGGGCCTTGTGGCATATCAAATGTCACAAATCTGACGCTTATTCGCGCCGCTCGCTCTGCTCATGCCAGATTGTGACAATCGGGACGCTTCTCACATCATCGCCGGAGTTCTAAGACAAGCGCATGCAAGAGGTCCTGACCGAGACCGCCGGCACCGATGCGCGCGCCGAGAGCTCTGCCCGGCCTGATCGCGGCCTTTCGCTTCGCCGCCGACGGCTCGGCGCAAGAGCTTGCCGTCGATAAGCCGATTGCCGAAGAGGCCGATTGCTGGCTGTGGCTTCACTTCAACCTGACCGACGCGCGCGCCTGCCGCTTCCTCCGCGCCGACGCGACCTTCCCCGCCGCGGCGCGAGACTTGCTGATCGCCAGCGACGAGCATCAGCAGCTCAACGCCAGCGGTCACTGCCTCTACGGTGTCTTGCCCGACCTCGTCTGCGTGCTCGACGGCATCACCGAGGAGATCGGCTTTCTGCATTTTGCCATGACCGAGCGGCTGGTCGTCAGCGGACGCCGGCGTGCGCTCAGCGCCGTCCAGGTGACGCGCAGCGCGCTCCGCGACGGCCTCAAGATCGCGACGCCGGCAGCGCTGCTAGAAACCATCATCGGCTACATGATCGACTCGATCGACCGGTTCAGCGACGACGTCGCCACCAAGCTCGATCGCATCGAGGAGCAGATTCTCGCCGACGACATGAGCGAGGGAAGGCAGATGCTCGGGCGCATCCGCCGCACGACGGTGCGGCTGCACCGGCAGCTCGTGATCCTGCGCTCGCTGATTCAGCGGCTCGAGCTCGATCTCTGCCAGAAGCTCTCGCTGCGCATCGCCACCGCGAGGTTGCGGCAGCGGCTCGATTGGCTGGACACCGAGATCGTGTCGCTGCGCGACCGGGCGCATCTCCTGCAAGAGGAGGTCACCATCAAGACCGCCGAGCAGACCAACCGCAACCTGCATGTGCTCGCAATCGTCACCACCTTGTTCATGCCGGCAAGCCTGATCGCCGGAATCTTGGGGATGAATGTCGGCGGGTTGCCATTCGTGCAGAGTGCCAACGGATTCCTGTGGGCGATGGGAATCCTGGTCGTCTCGTCGATCGTGGTGCTGTGGCTGTTGAAGCGCTCGGGGATCCTCAAGCGCTAGAGCATGATCCCGAAAAGTTGCAGACTTTTCGGAAAGGATTATGCGTCAGAGACAAAGAGCCAGAGCGAAATCCCAATTCAACTTGGATGGATTTCGCTCGAGCGCGTGCCGCGGCGCGCTAGCCGACGATCTCGCTCCTCTTGAAGCAGAGACCGATCTCGCGCTTGGCGGTCTCGGGGCTGTCAGAGCCGTGCACCGAGTTCCGCTGGAGATTGACGGCGAAGTCCTTGCGGATGGTCCCGGCGTCGGCGTCGACCGGATTGGTCGAACCCATCACCGCCCGGTTCTTGACGATGGCGTCCTCGCCCTCGAGCACCTGGAGCACGATCGGGCCCGAGGTCATGAAATTGACGAGGTCCTTGAAGAACGGCTGGTCCTTGTGGACGTCGTAGAACTTCCGCGCCTCTTTCTTCTTCCACCACACGCGCTTCTGGGCGATGACCCGCAAGCCCGCCGCTTCGAGCCGGGCGGTGATCAGCCCGGTCAAATTCCGCTCGGTGGCGTCGGGCTTGATAATGGAAAGCGTGCGTTCACTGGCCATAGCCATTCAGTCCCCAGAGGATTTTGGATTTAAGCGGCGCTTATAGCGGCGACGCATGACAGCGGCAAGGCAATCCATCGCGGGCCTGATGCCCGTCAGCTTGCCCGCTCACGCCTTTTGCTGCCAGCGGCCGCCTTCGTCCTGCTGCCAATAACTGACGGCGTGGCCCGCGCCCTTGGCCGCCTTGTAGTCTTCACGCGCCCGCGCCACGGCGTCGGCGTCGCGCCCGTCGAAGATGAACACCACCCGCGCATAGGGCGATGCATCGCCGAGCGCGGCGCCGTCGACCAGGAAGCGGACGCGCGCGCCGTTCGGATTGTCCGCGGTCGTGGTGAGGTAGATGGGGTGCGCCTCGGGCGAGCCGTCGCGCGCCGTGCCATGCGGCAGGAAGCTCTCCTCGCGATAGGTCCATAGCAGCGTGTTGAGCGCCTCGACCCGCTCCTCGCTCGCCGCCTGCACGGCGGCGCGCCAGCCGCGCTCCAGCGAGCGCTCGAGCAGGGTCGGCAGCACGTCTTCGAGCGAGCGCCGCTCGAGGTGATAGAAATAGATCTCCGTGCCACCCTCGCTCACGCTCGCCCCTTACGCATACGGATTGTCGCCTTTGCGCAAATGCAGCCTGATCGGCACGCCCGGCATGGCGAAATTGTCGCGTAACGAGTTGACCAGATAGCGCGAGTAGGATTCGGGCAGCGCCTTTGGCCGTGAGCAGAACACGATGAAGGTCGGCGGCCGCGCATTGGCCTGGGTGATGTATCTGAGCTTGACGCGGCGTCCCGACACCGCCGGCGGCGCGTGCGCTTCGAGCGCATCTTGCAGCCATTGGTTCAGCGCGTGCGTCGGCAGCCGCATGTTCCACAGCCGATCGACGTCGAGCACCGCCTGCATCAACTTGCCGAGGCCCTTGCCGCCGAGCGCCGAGACCGTCACCAGCGCGACGCCCTTCACCTGCGGCAGCAGTCTCTGGCATTTCTCGTGGAGCACCTTTAGGCGCTCCTCGCGGTCGCGCACGAGGTCCCATTTGTTGATGGCGATGACCAGCGCGCGTCCCTCTTGCGCGATCAGGTCGGCGATCTGAAGGTCCTGCTTCTCGAACGGCTGCTCGGCGTCGAGCAAAAGCACCACCACTTCGGCGAAGCGGATCGCCTTCAAGGCGTCGCCGACGGAGAGCTCCTCGGCGCGGCCCTCGACGCGCATCTTGCGGCGAAGCCCGGCAGTGTCGAACAGCAGCAACGGGCGGCCGTCGAAGGTGAACTCCGAGGCGATCGAGTCGCGCGTGATGCCGGCCTCGGGGCCGGTGATCATGCGGTCCTCGCCGAGGATCGCATTGACCAGCGTGGACTTGCCGACATTTGGCCTGCCGACGATGGCGATGCGCAGAGGGTGCGGGCCTTCCGCCTCCGCCTCCGTTCCCGCCTCGTCGTCATCGCGTCGCGGCTCCGCCTCGCCTGACGTCTTCTGGTAGGCGAGCTGGATCGCCTCGCTGAGCTCGCCGATGCCCGTGCCGTGCTCGGCGGAGATCGGCAGCGGCTCGCCGAAGCCGAGCGCATAGGCTTCGTAGATGCCGGGCTCGGCGGCGCGGCCCTCGCATTTGTTGGCGGCGAGAATGACCGGCTTCCCCGATCCGCGCACGAGATCGGCGAACATCTCGTCGGCGCTGACCAATCCTGCCCTGGCGTCGATGAGAAACACCACGACATCGGCTTGCTCTATGGCCGCCTTGGTCTGCTGTCGCATGCGCGTGGTAAGCCCGGCATCGCCGGTCTCGAGTCCCGCGGTGTCGATCAGCGTGACGTTGTCGTATGTGCCGAGCGTGGTCTCGGCCTCGCGCCGGTCGCGGGTCAACCCGGGCTGATCGTCGACCAGCGCCAGGCGCTTGCCGGCCAGCCGGTTGAATAAAGTGGACTTGCCGACATTGGGGCGTCCGACGATGGCGACGGTGAAGGACATCGGTCCGTCCGTGAGGAAGTCAGTGAACCGCGCAGCCGGCGCCAATTGCCGGTGCTAATTGAGGGCGATCAGCGTTGCGTTGTCGGTCAGGATATACATGCGGCCGCCGGCTACAACGGGAGAGACGTAGACGGCTTTGCCGAGATCGAGATTGGAGAGCACCTGACCGCTCCGCGCATCGGCCGCGATCAAGAGCCCGTCGCCCGACACCAGCCACAGCCTGCCGCCGGCGAGCACAGGCCCGCTCCAGCGGCCGCCGGGAGGCAGGTCGGTCGCCCAGCGGATGGCGCCGTCGGTGCGCGACAGCGCCCACAGCTTGCCGCCAAGATCGACGACATAGACCGTGTCGCCCGCGACCCACGGCATATTCGTGCTCGCGATATTGCGCGTCCACAGCCGCTCGCCGTTGGTCTCGGAGGTGGCGATCATCTTGCCGCCGTGGCTGACGGCGAACACCACGCCCTTGTCGATCACCGGGCGGGCCGGATCGCCGAGGATGCCGGCAGCGGTGGTCTCATCCGAGCGCGACAGTGAATCCGTCCAGGCCGGCTTGCCCGTGCTCACGTCATAGGCGGCGACATCGCCGGCGGGAAACGGCGCCACAACGACGTTGGCGCTGACGGCGGGGCTGACATTGCTGAGCAGCGTCGCCACCTGCGGCAGCCCGCGTGCGGTCCATAGCTCGGTGCCGTCGCTACCGTTCAGCGCATGCAGCGTGTTGTCGGCCGACACGAAGAACACCTTGCCGCCCGAAGCTGTGGGCGAGCTTCGCACTGGCTCGCCGACAGTCTTGTTCCAGACGATCGCACCGTTGCTCGGGTCGATGCCGACCACCGTGCCGTAGCCGGTCGTGACATAGAGGCGGCCGCCGTCCAGTGCCATGCCGCCGCCGAACCCCTCTTTCCGACTTTCGTTGTCGGGCGTGACGCTCGCCGTCCACTCCCGTCCGCCGCTCGCCGAGGAGAACGCCGAGACCGTTCCGCCGGCATCGAGCGTGTAAACGTTGCCATTGGCGACGAGCGGAATGGCGCTCAAGCGGCCCTTCGACGACGACCCGGTGCCGGCGTCCGCCGACCAGACCTTCTGCACCTGGTCGGCAAGCGTGAGATGGCCGAGATTGTTGGACGGCGTGCCGCCGGGCTCGGTCCACGACGCGTTGGTCTGCGGCGGCGGCAGCGACACCGGCTTCGGCGGGCCGCCCTGATTGAGATCGCTGACGCTCGGGTCGGTGATGACGGCGATGCGCTCGCCGGGCAGGATCTCTTCCTTCTTGGCGAACGGATTGCGAATGCTGGAAAGACCGGAAAGCGGGCCGCTGCACGCGCACAGGCTCGCGGCGATCGCCGCGGCAAGCCCCGCGCTCAAGAGGCGGCTGCCAAGTCCCCGTGTATGAGCCCGACCCAATTCTCGAGCCACCCTTCGTGCCTGACGGGCGCTATTTCGACGTGGTGCTCAGCGCCTGCGGAGTTCCCACAATGAGCGCGAGCATCATGTCGGCGCGTTCCCGCAAATTCGGCGGCGTGGCCTGATCGGCGAGCAGAGTGCTGAACTGCTTCTCGGCCTCGCGCATGTCGTTGCTGCGATAGGCTGAGAGCCCGAGCAGCTCGCGCGCGGAGAAGCTCCACGCGCTGTTGCTGTCGATCAGGCCCTTCAGCCGCTTCTCCATCTCGGCAAAGTCCGCCTTGTCAAGGCGAAGCGCGGCGGCTTGCAGCGTGGCATGGCCGCGCAGAATGTCGTCGATGCTCGGATCGTTGGCGAGCGTGTCGTAGTCGGCCACGGCCTTGTCGGTGTCGCCCGCTTTTGCCTCCGCGGCGGCGAGTTGGAAGCGCGACAGGATGCGGTAGCCCTTGGGCCCGTTGGCGGCCAATGCGGTGAACATCTCGTTCGCCTTCGCCGCGTCTGGCCCCTCCTGCATGGCGAGCGCCTGCGAGAACTTCGCCCCGGCCTCGCCCGCCTCACGCGCCCGCCAATAGGCCCAGCCTTTGTAGGCGGCGACGCCGGCGACCAGGAGCACGAGCGCGGCCAGCGCGTAGACGCCGTATCGGTCCCACAGCCTCTTGTATTGGTCTTGGCGGACGGCCTCGTCCACCTCGCGCATGAAATCCCGGTCGCGGTCGGTCATGGGTCGCGGACTCTTATGGTGTAACGGATAGCGTTATGACGAGACGACGGCGCGATATCGGATCGGCCGTCCCCTCTGCCCTGCCCGCCGTATAGTGAAGCCCTCTTGCTCGCGCAAGGTAAAGAGCCCGGGAGGTTGCAACGGGCTTTCGCCGACGAGACCCCGAATTCGGCTAACTGCCTGTCATTTTGGTCTTTTTCGTGACTGTGTCGGGCTCGTCGCACATCGGATAGGTGTAGTCGGCCGACGGGAACGCGCGCGTGCGGACCTCGTTCGCGAACGCCTTCACGGCACCCTCGATGCCCGCGCCGATATGGGCGTATTCCTTGACGAATTTCGGCACGCGCTGCGACAGGCCGAGCATGTCCTCGAGCACCAGGATCTGCCCGTCGCATTCGGCCGACGCGCCGATGCCGATGGTCGGGATCGGGATCTCCTTGGTGATGCGCGCGGCGAGCAGCTCGGCCAGAGCCTCGATCACCACGGCGAAGGCGCCCGCCTCGGCGATGGCCTTGGCATCGGCCTCGTAAGCCGCCCACTCGGAGCGGTAGCGGCCGCGCGGCTTGAAGCTGCCGATCGTGTTGATCGCCTGCGGCGTCAGGCCGATATGGCTCATCACCGGGATGCCGCGGTCGGTGAGGTAGCGGATGGTCTCGGCCATGTGCACGCCGCCCTCGAGCTTGATGGCGCCGGCGCCGGTCTCCTTCATCACCCGCGCGGCGTTGCGGAAGGCAATCGACGGGCTCTCCTCGTAGGAGCCGAACGGCATGTCGACCACGACCAGCGCCCGGGTCGAGCCGCGCACCACGGCCTGCGCATGCATGATCATCAGCTCGAGCGGCACCGGCACGGTGGTCTCGTAGCCGTGCATCACCATGCCGAGCGAGTCGCCGACCAGCAGGAAATCGACATAAGGATCGATGATGCGCGCGGTATGCGCGTGATAGGCGGTGAGCGCCACGATCGGCGCCCCGCCCTTGCGTTTGGCGATCTCGGGCGCGGTCATGCGCTTCATTTCAAAGGCTTGAGACACGTCTTACGGCTCCTACCCAAAAGTCCAAAGACCATAAGCCCCTAAGGGCTGTTATGGCAGAAATATAGGAACTCTTGCAGTGCAAAAAATGGGCCGCGGCCCGTGCGGCCAAGTTATTGCGAGATCGGCGCCGTGCCGATCAGGAGCGGGTGTAGCCAGAACAGGAACACCAGATAGAGCACGGTCCCGAGCACCACGGCGACGATGTCGTTGAGCGGCGGCCCGGTGGCCGGGACCGGGATCAGCCGCGTCGCCGTGCGATGCTTCAAGGTGATGCGGTCATAGGCGGCGTACACCAGAAACGAGGCGAACAGGATGATCGAGGCGAGGTCGCCATTGGCGATCAGATGCGCGAGCGCCCAGGTCTTGATCGCCACCAGGAACGGATGCTTGAGCCTCTCCTTGATCTTGCCCGGCACATAGGCCGCGACCATGAAAATGAAGGCCGGCAGCATCAGCACGATCGCCACCCAGCGCGTCCAGCTTGGCGGCGACCAGACCTGAACGACCGGCGCTTTCGCGAACGCCCACACCAGAAAGACGAAGCTCGCGATCGACAGCAGCGAGAAGGCGATTTTGTAGCCGGTCTCGCCGAGACGTTCGACGAGCCGGCCACGGAGCGGCAAGGTCGGCACGAGATGGGTGCCGAGAAAGACGACGATTGCCACGATGAGAAGCGTCATGGCCTCCTCCTGTCGCCCCGCGGACCGCGCCTCAGCTCGCGACCGGCGGCCCGAAGCGGTTCGGTCCAGGCGTGCCGGCGAGGAAGCCGCACTCGATCAGGAACCAGATGGCGCCAACGATGGGAATCAAGAGGATCAGCATCCACCAGCCGGATTTGTCGCGGTCGTGCCAGCGCTTGATGTAGACGAAGATGGCCGGGATGAGGATGATCAGCGAGAAAATGCCGCTCAACAGGCCAATTCCGTCCTTCGCGCTGTAGGTTCCAAGCGCCATGTCGATGAGCGACAGGACCAGGCTGATGACCAGGGCCGGCAGCACGAGTCTAAGCCAGAACTGACTCCGGTTTACGCGCCCCTGCGGCGAAAGTAGGAACTGTTTCCAGTCGAAGTCCATGTGATGCCCCCCTATTGCCAGACGTGAGGAGCAAAGACCCGGGCCGACCGCCCGTCAACTGCGTTTCGGCGACCGAACGGGCGCTGCAAAAAAGGACGCGCCGCCGCCCCGGGGAGCTAGTTCAAGAGCGGCGCCGACGAAACCAGCACCGGATCGTCGCGATAATCGTCCGGGAACAGGCGCTTCAGCGCGCGGACCTTCGGCAGGTCGTTGACGACGATGTAGGGATTACCCGGATTGAGCGTCAGGTAATTCTGGTGGTAGCCCTCTGCCGGATAGAAGGTGCGATCGGGCTCGATGCTGGTCACGACCGGCATTGAACACATGCGCTTGGTTCAATTGATCGACATAGGCCTTGGCGATCTTGGCCTGCTCGGGCGTGGTCGGGAAGATCGCCGAGCGGTATTGCGTGCCGCTATCGGGGCCCTGCCGATTCAGCTCGGTCGGATCGTGCGCCACCGAGAAGTAGATTTGCAGGAGATGCGCGTAGCTGACGGTGCGCGGGTCGAAGGTGACGTTCACCGACTCGGCATGTCCGGTCATGCCGGTCCCGACCGTGGAGTAGTGCGCGGCTCCCTGCTTGCCGCCGGTGTAGCCCGAGACGGCATTGGCGACGCCCTTCACATGCTGAAACACACCTTGGACGCCCCAAAAGCAGCCGCCGGCAAAGACGGCGGTTTGCATGCCTGAAGCTTGCGGCTCGGGTGCTTCCGCCGCAAGCGGTGGAACCACGCGCGTGTCATCCGCCACCAGCGGCGACACGGCGGTCCAGAGAAACGCCGCCGACAGGAGTGCCGCCGCAGCCAAAACCAAACGCGCTGCCGTCATGGTTCGCTCCGATACTGAGAGGGGTCTCGGCTATATAGGCCGAGGCTGAGCGAAGCGTGCGGCAAACCGGTCCTCCTCACGCAGTGTTGCATGGGCAGCAACATCGATCACGCGCGGTTGATCGCTTGCACACCCGCCACATCACGCCTTCGACGAAATCTCGGCCAATTTGGCGACGGTGTTCATGTTGCGGGCGGTCCCCGATTTGGCCGCGGGAATCCTGAGCTTGGAACGGCCCATGCCGGCGCCGTAATGGACGAAGATCTCCCGGCTCCCGAGCGCCATCCGCTCGACCGTCTGCCCGGTGGCGCGCGCGAGCGCATCGCGCGGCGGGGGCTCGTCGAGGAAGATCGCATAGATGTACTTCGGCTCGACCTCGGGAAAGGGATTGGCCTCGAGCACGGCCGCCATCTCCTCCGACGTCCGCACTACGACGGCGGCTGGCTTGCCGAAATAGGCGAGCAAGCGGGCCTCGATCGCCAACTTCACTGCCGACGGTTTCGCCTTGCTGTCCAGCACGACGTTGCCGCTCGCAATATAAGTTTCGACGCGGAGGAAGCCGGCGTCGAGGCACATGGCTTTCAGATCGCTCATCGGCAGCTTGCTTGTGCCCCCGACATTCACCGCGCGCAGCAGCGCGACATATCTGGTCATGTTGGGCTTGCTCTGATCTCCACGCTTCGCGCATCATAGCACGCGGGCGCAACTTACCCTCCGGCACACAATGGAGATGTCTCGATGAAGATCGCTTGTGGCGCACTCGCCGCCATCGCCGTGCTCGTCGTGCTGACGGCGCAAATTCCCGCAGCCGAAGCCGGACGCCGCGCCGATTGCAAGCAGGGTGGCCCGTGCTATCAGAGCCGCAAATATGTCCGTCCCTACGCCGACGACGGCTGGTTCAGCTTCAGGTTCTTCGGCGACTTCAGCGGCCCGTGCGGACCGCTTCTGCGCAAGGCCATCGAGATCGACACGCCAGACCCGCGTTATTGGAACGCCTACGACCGGTGCATCGGCATTTGATGTGTGTTGATACCGCGCACCTCGTTGATGCGGGCGCCTCTCGGCGTGTCACTGCCCCTTGCAAATCGGCATTGGCCCCGGCGACGGCGCCGGATGGTCCTTCTTGTATTGGACCAGGATCGGCTCGAGCGTTTCCTTCGGCCAGAATTTCGGAGCGCCGATTGCGGTCAGGCAGGAGGCGTTCCAATAGAGGCCGGAGCGCGACGGCGACTTGCCGGCCTTCAAGGCTTGCACGACGGCGTCGATGTCGGCGGATTCAGGGTAGATGTAAAGTGTCGATGGCTCCTGCATCATCGGGATGATCTTTGCCGCATCCGACTGCGACCAGCTGGTGCAACCATTGCTGCGGCCAGCGGCGTAATCCACCAGCGTTCCAAATGGCACGTAGCCGTCTTTGTCCGCGTACGGGCTGTCGGGATCTTTTCGCTTGCAGGCCACCCGCAACACCGCCGCCGGATGTCCGCCGATCGCGCGTGGTCTCGCGTTTGCGGCGTCGCCTTCGCCGTCGAACTGGATGAACGAACGGTTGAACGCCAAATATTTGCCTGAAGCGTTGCGATAGTAGCCCTTGAAGCGCGTGACCGTCTCGTCCGTCACATACGGTCCGCCCGTCGTCAGCTTGGAATCCGTCGCATTGCTGAAGTTCTTGGCGCACTGAATTCCGTTGGTGAAATTCACGCCGCCCACATTGCGGCCGCTGCCGTGCCCGGACGGAACCGCGCGAAAACTCTGATCGGCCTCGCAGATGACGTAGAACCGTCGCCCAAAGCCGGCGGGGCGTGTCGCGTCCATGGCGAAGTAGCATGGATTCTTGACAGCGCCTTCGCTCACTTTTTGCAGATAAAGTGCGCGCGCTCTCTGCAAGACCACCGGCGCGATTTGACCATCGCCTAAGCCGACATGGGCCTTGAGCCAGGCCGGAACGTCCGACGGTTGCTCAACGGCAAAAGATCGAGGCGTCGCCGACAAGGCGACGACGATGAGACCGACGAAAGCGAGAAGGAACGATCTTAGCGGCAAAGGATCAATTCCCCAGTCGAGGCGGTTGCAATTGGCCCCAATTTCACGGCAGCCAACTCAGCCAGTGCGGACGGCCCCCGTCCCTTCTGATCAGCAGAATCCCCCTGTCTTTATTTTAGACGATATAGCCCCAGCGAAAAAGGCGGACATTTCGTCCCCCCGCACCTCGTTGATGATGCGCGCGTTTCATGCGAAGCGCGCAATGTCAAACAGCCCAAGCGCGATCGTTGCCGCGATGCGAGACGCATCCGGGCTTTGCTGAAGCTCCTCATCCTGAGGAGGGCCGAAGGCCCGTCTCGAAGGAGGGGATGGCGCGCCGAAAAGCGCAAACCTGGTAGCTCGTGCCTTGCGGCACGCGGGCGCTTCTCGGCGCGCCAATCACGGCGTCTCATCGGCATCGGGCCTCGCTTTAGTCCGGTCCATCACGCATCTACGCGCCGACCGATCCTTCAGCCAGCTCCTGGCGGGGACTCCTATTGGTCCCGGGAGGAGCTCCGATGCCCCCGAGTGCTTCGTTGCGACGAAACCCGCGGGCGCCGCACCTCATCCCGCTTCACGACGCCTCATGATCGCGCCCCCTCACTGGACGAGGTGATGCAATGATACGGCAGGCTCGGAGCGCGGGTATAATGTGCGCTTAGCGCCAATAGCGGCGCGCGCATGATCGCCTGACTGGAAGCTGCCGCTGTAGATCGAAAGGCTGGGCTATGCGATTATCGAAACATGGACCTCGAAGCCGCACGCAAGAGCCTGTCGAAACGCAACAATTTCTCACCGAAGCGCATCGCGTTTTTCGTCGTGGCGGGCCTCGCCCTAGCCGCGGGCATCTTCTTGCGCTCAGGTCAATATCTCGCCCAGCCGGACGTGCAACCGAATGCGCCGGTTGCGGTTGCACCGGCCGCGCCGCCCGTGGCCACAACGCCCGCCGCCGCTCCAGAAGTGCAGCAGACTGCGCCGGCTGCGGTTGCAAAATCCCCATCGCCTCCCGCCGCGACGCCCGCCGTGGGAACGACTGAATCCGCTCCCCCGTTACCCCCAGCCGCGCAGAAAGCTGTGCCCGCGCCAGCCGCACAGACCGAACCGACCGGCGAAGCCGTCAACGCGCCCGCTGGCGTTGCGGACGGGCAGGTCGAGCAGCCCCAACTCCCCGAGGGAAGCATAATTCTCGTAGCCAGGCGGCCCGTCGAAGTGCTGGCCAGTCCATCCTCCTCCTCCGCTGCTTTGTATGGACTTCCAGCTGGTCGGCCATTCCGCGTGATCGGTCGCGAGGGAGGCTTTGCCCATATCCAGGACTTGAAGAGTAGCGCGAGCGGGTGGATCGATGAGTCCGCGCTCGCGGAACCGCCGCGCGCTCCGGCCGCCTCGACCCCTGCTCAACCGAAGACCTTCTCGGCGAGCGGAAAGCCGACGAACCCGTCCGCCGGTCAGAAACAGGCAGCGACACCAAAAGACGGCGCTGCCACTCCAGACTCCGAAGTCGCCACGCAACCCGATGGCAGCCGTCCTGGCTTGTTTGGTCGCGGGGGTCTTTTCGGCGGAATTTTCAACAACGGCAATTAGTCTCGGCCAGACGGAGCAAGGACCTCGCCTGCTAAGGGACAGCTGCCATCGTCCCCCTTGCACGCCTCCAAATCAGTGTGTTACATACTGAACCATATGGTTCAGTATGCCCGCACCCGCTTCGATGCCTCGTTCGCCGCGCTCTCCGACGCCACCCGACGCGGCGTCCTGGAGCAGCTCGGGCGTGCAGACGCTTCGATCACGGACCTTGCAGAGAAGTTCCACATGACCCTCACGGGCATGAAGAAGCATGTCGGCGTCTTGGAGCAGGCGGGGCTCGTCACCACGGAGAAGGTCGGGCGCGTGCGGACCTGCAAGCTCGGCCTGCGCCGACTGGAGGAAGAGGCCGCATGGATCGAGAGCTACCGCCAGCTCTGGGACGCACGCTTCGATGAGCTGGACAAGGTTGTCGAGCAGCTGAAACGGAAGGAGAAGGTCGATGGACGCAAGAAGAGAGAGTGAGCCTATCCCATGAAGAACCGCACGACGGTGAAACGGAAGTCCGAGCGTGAGCTCGTCATTATGCGAACCTTCGACGGCCCCGCGCGCATCGTGTTCGAGGCGTGGACCACGCCCGATCTGCTCAAGCGGTGGTGGGCACCGAAGTCGACGGGCCTGTCCCTGCTTTCCTGCGAGGCGGATGTTCGTGTCGGGGGCAGGTACCGTTTCGAGTTCGGCCACGAGGCCTCGAAGCCTATGGCGTTCTTCGGTAGATACATCGAGGTGACACCCTACTCACGCCTCGTCTGGACTAATGACGAAAGCGACGACGGTGCCCTCACTACGGTGACATTCGAGGAAAAAGGCGGCAAGACGCTGCTGGTCATGCACGAGCTCTATCCCTCGAAGGAAGCTCTCGACGGTGCCATCGCCGGAATGGAGGGTGGGATGCCCGAGACGTTCGCGCAACTCGACGAGCTTCTCGTTACCCTGGGCGCGAGCGCGGGATGGTCATGAACTCGTCGATCTACTCCCACTCGATGGTGCCCGGCGGCTTGGAGGTGATGTCGTAGACCACGCGGTTGATGCCGCGCACCTCGTTGATGATGCGCCGCGCCGCGTGGCCGAGAAAGTCGTGGCTGAAGTCGTAATAGTCGGCGGTCATGCCGTCGGTCGAGGTGACGGCGCGGAGCGCGCAGACGAAATCGTAGGTGCGCGCATCGCCCATCACGCCGACGCTGCGCACCGGCAGCAGCACGGCGAAGGCCTGCCAGATCTTGTCGTACAGCCCCTGCTTCCTGATCTCGTCGAGATAGATGGCGTCGGCCTTGCGCAGGATGGCGAGCTTCTCCTCGGTCACTTCGCCCGGGATGCGGATGGCGAGGCCGGGGCCTGGGAACGGGTGACGGTTGACGAAAACCGGCGGCAGGCCGAGCTCGCGCCCGAGCGCCCTCACCTCGTCCTTGAACAATTCGCGCAACGGCTCGATCAGCTTGAGCCGCATGCGCTCGGGCAACCCGCCGACATTATGATGCGACTTGATGGTGGCCGACGGGCCGCCGGTCGGCGACACGCTCTCGATCACGTCGGGATAGAGCGTGCCCTGCGCCAGGAACTCGACATGGCCTATTCTTTCCGACTCGGCCTCGAACACGTCGACGAACAGCTTGCCGATCGTCTTGCGCTTCGTCTCGGGATCGGTGACGCCTTGCAGCGCATCGAGGAAGCGCGCGGCGGCATCGACCGCGACCAGCGGAATGTTGTAATGGCCGCGGAACAGATCGGCGACCTCCTTCGCCTCGCCTTCGCGCAAGAAGCCGTGGTCGACGAAGATGCAGGTGAGCTGCTCGCCGATCGCCTCGTGGATGAGGAGCGCGGCGACGGCAGAATCGACGCCGCCCGAGAGCCCGCACACGACATGCGCATCGCCGACGGTCTCGCGGATGCGCGCGACCTCGGTCTCGCGGAACTGCGCCATGGTCCACTCGCCCGGGCAGCCGGCTATTGCGCGGACGAAATTCCTGAGCAGCGCCGCGCCCTTCGGCGTGTGCACGACCTCGGGATGAAATTGCACGCCGTAGAGCTTGCGCGAATCGTCGGCGATCGCCGCGAACGGCGCGCCGGTCGAGATGCCGACAGTGCGGAAGCCGGGCGGCAGCCTGGTCACGCGGTCGCCGTGGCTCATCCACACTTGCGCCCGCTCGCCCTCCTTGAACACGCCCTCGAATAGCGGCGTCTCGTCGATCACCTGAAGCTCGGCGCGGCCGAACTCGCGTGAGTGCCCGCCCTCGACCTGGCCGCCGAGCGCCGCGACCATGGCCTGCTCGCCGTAGCAGATGCCGAGCACCGGCACGCCCGCGCTGAAGATCGCCGGTGCCGCTTGCGGCGTGCCGGTCTCATGCACGGATGCCGGGCCGCCCGAGAGGATGATGGCGGCCGGCCGCTCCTCGGCGAGCACGGCCTCGGCCTTGTCGTAAGGCACGATCTCGGAATAGACGCCGGCCTCGCGCACGCGCCTGGCGATCAGCTGCGTCACCTGGCTGCCGAAATCGACGATCAGGACGCGATCTTGGGATTTATCCGGCATGGCAGGTGGTTATAGCAGCACCTTTGAGTCGGCAATGACTCTCCGCGTTCATCCCCATGAAGGGATTGGCGCGGCAAAGCCACACGGGCGCCGGACTGGATTGTAGAAATCCTGGTAGAGTGGGTGCCGCCAATGACCCCACCTTTGTCCTTCCCCGATGCGGATGGTTCAAACTAAGCGCCTTATCGCCCTGGTCCTGCTCGCCATCCCTGCGGTGGCGTGGGCGGCTCCCGGTCCCGCTGACGGCGACTTCGCCGGCGCCATCGAGATGGATGGCCGGAACATCCATCTCGAATGCAAGGGGACCGGCGCGCCAACCGTGATCCTCATCTCCGGCTATCGCAACGATGCCGAGATTTGGACCACGCCGCCCGGTCCCGGCATCGAGCCCGTGCTCGCGGGCGTCGCCGGCTTCACCCGCGTCTGCGCCTATGACCGGCCGGGCACCATCCTCGACGCGACCCATAGGGGCCGGAGCGATCCGCTGCCCATGCCCCGCACCGCCGAGGATGTCGTGTTCGAGCTGCACGATTTGCTGGATGCGGCGCAGATTCCGGGCCCCTATGTGCTTGTCGCCCATTCGCTGGGCGGGCTGTTCGCGCGGCTCTATGCCAGTAGCTATCCCAACGACGTTGCCGGCCTCGTCCTAGTCGATGCCTGGCCGGAAGCGATGCCGACGCTGCTCGGGCCGGAGCAGTGGCAGGCCTATCAGGCGCTCGCCGCCGCGCCTCCGCCCGGGCTCGAAGCCTATCGCGATCTCGAGTTGATCGATTTCGGGGCGGCCTCTGAGCAGATGGAGGACGCAGCCGCTCATCAGCCGCTCTACGGAATCCCTCTTTTCGTGCTGTCGCGCGGCAAGCCCGTAGCGCTGCCGCCGAATGTCCCCGCCAATTTCTCGCAAGACGCCTTCGAGACGGCGTGGCGCAAGGGGCAGGACCAGCTCGCCGCCTTGTTGACCGACGCCAAGCACGTCATCGCGACGGACAGCGACCATTACATACAGTTAGAGCAGCCCGACCTCGTCATCGACGCCGTGCGCCAGGTGGTCGATGCCGTGCGCGACCCCAACGCATGGAGCGCGCAATGACCGGCAATTCCGAGCAAGCCGCTTTCGAGGCGCGCCTGCGGCTCCAGATCGAGGCCTATCATGCCGCCGCACTCGCCTATGCCGCGGTCAAGCTCGGCCTGCCCGACAGGATGGGCGAGCGCGCGTGGACGGCCGAGCAGCTGGCCGGCGAGCTCGGTCTGTCGCCGCCGCATCTGTTCCGCTTCCTGCGCGGGCTGGTGACGCTCGGCATCTGCCAGGAGCTGCCCGACGGCGGCTTTACCCTCGCAGCCGGCGGATGGTCGCTCCGCTCGGATTCGCATTCCCGCCTCGCCAAGAAGGTGCAGATCGTCGTCGAGCAATATTGGCAGCCCTGGTCCGATCTCATCTCCTGCCTCAAAACCGGGCAGCCGTCCTTCGAGCAGGTGTTCGGCGCGAGCGTGTGGGACTGGCGAAGCCGGCACGTCGAGCAAGGCGCCCTGTTCGAATCCTACCTGACCGGCGAGACGTTCGATCAGGCCGGTCCGATCGTCGAGGTTTTCGAATTGGCCGCCGGGGTCGCGAGCGTGGCCGATATCGGCGGCGGCTGCGGCGGCCTGCTCGCCGCCCTGCTGATCGCCTATCCGCGCCTCGACGGCGCGCTGCTCGACCGCCCGCACATCATCGAGATGGCCAGGGCTTTCCTGCGCGCCTTCGACGCGTTTCGCCTGACCGAGCGCATCGAATTCGTGCCGGGCGATTTCTTTGCCGGAATTCCCATCGAAGCCGACCTTTATCTGCTGAAGGGCGTGCTGCAGCAATGGGACGATCAGGCGGCGACCGCGATCCTGACCAATTGCCGGAACGCGATGTCTGGCGCGGCGAGGCTCGCCATCATCGAGCGGCTGATGCCGGCTCGCGCCTTGGACGACCCGAGCGCCGTCATGGTCGATCTGCACATGATGACCATCACCGGCGGACGCACGCGGAGCGTCGCCGAGTTCGAGGCGCTGCTCGCGCAAGCGGGTCTCACGCTCGCGAAAGTCACGCCCACCCGCCTGGGCCTCGCCATCGTCGAGGCCGTGCGCTCCTAGGCTCTGCTCACTTGCCGGGACCGTCCATCACCACGAAGTCCTCGCCGCTCCGCGTGTCGGCGGTGGCGGCAGCGTCGGTGGTGACCAGCACCGTGCCCGGCTTGATGCGCTTGCCGATCGCCTCCATCACGTCGGGCGAGCCCTCGATGCGCTCCAGCACCGCACTGTTCGGCGCGGTCGCATCCGTCGCATCGGCATGGAAGCCCATGCCCTCCCAGGTCGAGCCCTTGGGATCGCCGCCCTGCCACACGAACACGTTGGAGCCGATCGGCTTGCCGGGGTCTTTGATGTTGGCGTCGCCCTGGGCGACGATATTGCCGTTCTGCAGCACATAGATGCGCTTGTCGGCGCGCGACACCAGGATCGAGGTGACCGCGTTCGAGCTCGCCGGCGAAATCGCCTTCTTGCCGACATTGGTCTCGATGGTCTGCTTGGCGCTCGAGCCGAGGATCGGGCCCGGGTCCTTCACCGAGGCCGGGTCGCTCGTGTCGCCGGCGATGATCACCGGCGTCCCCACCTGCGTCACCGCGTAGAGGTTCTCGGCGAATTTGGGCGGCAGCCGCACGCAGCCGTGGCTGGCCGGATAGCCAGGCAGATTGCCGGCATGCAGCGCCACGCCCTGCCAGGTCAGCCGCTCCATATGCGGCATCGGCGCGTCGTCGAACTCGCTCGAATAATGCTCCTCGGCCTTCTGCAGGATGGTGAACACGCCGGTCGGCGTCTCGTGGCCCTTCTTGCCGGTCGAGCAGGTCGACACGCCGATCAGAATGCCGTTGCGGTAGACGAAGCAGCGTTGCTTCGGCACCGAGACGATGATGGCGACCGCGCCCTTCGGCGCGCGCTCGGGATGCCAGACGAATTGGCCCGCCTTGAGGTTCTTGCCGTCCTCGCTCGGGGCTTTTGCCGCCGATGCGCCGCTCCGGGCGCTGCCGCCCCGCTTCCGCGCCTTGGCGAACGCCTCGCCGACGAGGATGCGCGGCGCGACAAGGAGGCCTGCCCCGAGCATCAACAAGGTGACGACGCTTCGCCTGCTCGTCGCCGCACGTCTCGGCTTTGGCATGGATGCCCCCAGAAGATTGGGCTCCCACTTTAGGTAAGCGTCATTCGGGCGCAAGCCAGAAACCATCACATTCATACTCACCCTGAGGAGGCCGCTTTGGCGGCCGTCTCGAAGGGTGTGGCCATGCTTCGAGACGCGCCCTTCGGGCGCTCCTCAGCACGAGGTGCTAGCTCGGGGATTCCTCTCCTGGGTCCCGGCTTTCGCCGGGATGAGGCTGCGATGACGGAGCGGGAGAGAGCGACTTCACATAGATGACCTTGCCGTCGCCGTCGCCGTAGAAGTCCGGCAGCCGCGCCTCTTCGACGAAGCCCATCTGCTGATAGAAGCCGCGCGTCGGCGCGTAGCGGTCGGATGACGAGGTATCGACATAGATATGCTTGGCGCCGGCCTTGCGCATCGCGGACTCGGCGCGGGCATAGACCTGGGCGCCGAGACCCTTGCGCTGCTCTTCGGGCGAGACGGCAATCCAATAGAGATCGAACGAGCCTTGCGTGCCCTCGATCTGGCCGTAGCAGGCGTAAGCCGCGAGTCCGGGCCCGCGCTCGGCGAGGATGAAGTGATAGCCCGAGCGGATGCCCTTGGTGAGACGCTCGGTGACGAGCTCGCCGGCGATGTCCACCTCCGCCGCGCTGAACATTCCGGTGCTCGCGACCAGCGAGCGCACGCGGCCGACGTCGTCGGCCATCACGCCGTTCCGCCAGTCGAGCCCGTTGCGGTGATGCGGCTTTCCTTCAGCGCTCCGGTTGAGGGTCGGCGCCATCTGCCGCGCCGCCGAGTGTCCGGTGACGAGGCCGACGAAGAAGTTGCGGGCATTGGCACCGAGCGTGCGCACCCGGTAGCCGCCCTCCTGCACCACGAGCGTCGAATAGCCCTGCTCGCCGATCATGTGCCCAAGGCGCTCGAAATCCCGCGCCCGGTTCGACCAGCTGCCGGTCGGATCGCCGCGCGCCGTGTCGAAGCCGAGAGAGACCACGAGAAAGGTCGGGCGAAACCGCCTGACGCGGCGCAAGCCCTCTGCCACGGCGTTGCGATGCTGATCGGGGGTCAGATGCTCGGGCAGCGGGATGTTGAGATTGAAGCCGGCGCCCGGCCCGATGCCGGTCTCGTCGCGGAAGCCGGTGAAATACGGATAGGCGAAGCTCGGATGGCCGTGCACCGAGACCGTCAGCACGTCGGAGCGCGCGTAGAAGATCTCCTGCTGTCCGTTGCCGTGGTGATAGTCGACATCGAGGATCGCGACCTTGCCGTAGCGCGACAGCAGATTGGCGGCGATCGCCGCGTTGTTGAAGTAGCAGAAGCCGCCGAAGGTGCGCGTCTCGGCGTGATGGCCCGGCGGCCGCACCAACGCATAAGCGAGCTCGGCGCCTTCGAGCACGCGCTCAGCCGCCGTCAAGGCGCAATCGACCGCCGAGCGCGCGGCGAGATAGGCGTTCTGGTTGAGCGGCGTGAACGTGTCGATGCAGTAATAGCCGGCGAGCACCGTCTCGTCCTTCGGCGCCCGCGCCGGATTGCGCGTCGGAAACACGTAAGGGTAGATCGACTTCTTGGGCCCGGCCATCAGACAGGCCTTGCGGATGTAATCCACGAGCCGCCCATCGTGCACGGCGCGGATATGCCGGTCGGAGTAGCGCTTGGCCGGTATCTTCTCGAACAGACCCGACGGGTCGAGCTCGGCCATGATCGAGCGGATGCGCACCGGCGCTTCGACATAGCCGCGGTCCTGCACATGATGGATGGTGTGGTCGTCGTTGAGCACCAGCGCGATGCGCGGCTCCGACGACGAGCGCACCTCGCCCTTCAGCGCTCGCCTCGATTTGACATAGCGCGGCTCGCGCAGACGAATCGGATCGTCGGTGATGGAATCGACCACCATCTGCACATAGGCGCCGAGCAATCCGTATTTCCGCTCGAGGATCGCGCGCACGACCTTCTTCACCTTCTCGGCGCTCGGCAGATCGTTGGCGCCGAGCGGATCGAGCAGCAGATAAGGCGGGTCGCTGCTCCCCGGCGTCACCGGCGTCTCGTAGGCGGTGTTGACGATCGGCCGCGCGCCGTAGCGCTCGTAGAACTTGAGACGCTTGGCGTTGTTGGCCCTGATCTCGGGGTTGGGGCTGAGCTCGGGATCGTCGGGCAGGCTCTCGAAATAGAGCTGCGTGCCAAGCGCGCGCGCCTCCTCCCTCACCCGCTCATAGAGCGTGGCGCCGATGCCCTCGCCCATGCGCCCGGCCGCCGTCGAGACGAGTTCGAGATAGGAGAAGCCGATATCGGGCGCGTGCAGCAGGAGCGCTAAGCCCAGCGTCTGATCGCGCGAATTCTCCGCCACGAACAGGCGCGACACGAATCGGTGCTTGAGCGGATTGGCGAGCTGCTCGGGCAGCTTGGCGATGTCGTAGTCGGGCATGCCCGGGAACTGCTCGCGCATGATCTTCTGCGCGGCCTCGATCGCCGAGCGGTTCACCGCCGTGGTGGCGTCGGCGACTTTCCGGATGCGGAGCATGGCGAGATGCGAAGCACGTCAAGCGGTGGCTTGCAAGGCTCCAAGCGAGGCCTCGACGATTTGCCCGATCGTGGCCTGATAGGACAGTCCCGCCTGCTCGGCTGCCGCGGCGAACCCCGCATCGGCGCTGAGGCAGGGATTCATGTTCACTTCGAGGATCGCGGGCTCGCCCGCCCCGTCGAGACGGAAATCGACGCGCGCATAGCCCGACAGCGCAAAGAGATGCCAGCAGGCGAGCGCGAGGCCCTTGAGCTTGGCGGCGAGCGCGGGGTCCTCGGCTTCAAGGCCGAAGCGGCGCGGCGTGCCGATATAGGCCTCGCTGTCGGGCGTCCATTTGGCGTCGTAGCCGACGATCTTGGGCGCGCGGCCCGAGAAGCCCTCGAACACGATCTCGGCGATCGGCAGCACGCTCGGACCAGACGGCCCGTCGAGCAGCGAGAGATTGAACTCGCGGCCGTCGAGGAAGCTTTCGGCGAAATGCTCGGTCTTCCAGCGCAAATTGCGCTCGGCGATGGCCCTCGCGGCATCGGCGCCACGCAGCACCGAAGCATCGTCCAGGCCGAGCGAGCCATGCTCCCAGATCGGCTTGACGATGACCCGCGCCTCGGACTCGAGCCCGCTGCCGTCCTCCGACCAGGACGGCGTCGGCAGGCCGGCATGAGCGAGCTTCAGCTTGGTCGAGATCTTTGACAGCGTCTCGAGCCAGGCGCTGGCGCTGCACCCTGTATAAGGCAGCCCTAGCGCATCGAGCCGTGCCGGCACGAACGGCGCGAGCCTGCCGTCGCCGTTCACCGCATCGACCAGATTGAACACGAGCAGCGGCCGGCGCGCGGGCAAGGCGTCGAGCTGGCTAAGATCGGGCGCCAGCGCCACGATCTCGGTGGCGTAACCGAGCGATCCGAGCGCGCCGGCGACGGCGTTGGCCGCGACCAGAGTGTCGATCTCGTCGGGGCGGCTTTCCGTCGCCGCATGCACGACCGGGATGAAACCCCGTGTGCCGCCCATCAGGCCGTTCTCCGCTGGCGCTCCGTGTCGCTGCGCGCCAGTCCGGTCCGGACGAGCCGTAGCGGGCAAGCCCGGCGTCGAGGATCATGCCGATCAGGACGGTGAACTCGATGCCGTTCTGCGCGGCGAGGATCGGCAGGTCCGAGTGCCAGGGGTTCAAGCCCGCCAGCGGATTGGCCTCGAGGAAATACGGCTCGCCGGTGGCGTCGGAGCGGAAGTCGATGCGCGCCGTGTCGCGGCATTCGAGCGCCCTATAGGCGTCGAGCGCGCGCGCGCCGGCAAGCAGCGCCTCTTCATCGGTAGCCGGCGCGTAGATCACGAGGTCCTCGCACAGCTCCTTGTTGTGCAGCGAGTAGACATTGGCCTCGGCGTGCTCCTTCAGCAGGATCTCGCACACGCCGAGCACCCGCGCGTCATCGCCGTTGCCGACGATGCCGACGGTGAACTCGCGGCCAGGCAAATATTGCTCGACCAGCGCCGGCTGCTTGTAGCGCTCGATCACCCGCGTCGCCGCCGCAGCAAGCTCCTCTGGCGTGTTGACCAGAGAGGCCGCCTCGCAGCCTTTGCCGGTGCCCTCGGCCAGCGGCTTGACGAAGGCCGGGAAGTCGGTCCAGTCCGCGACCTCGCTCGCGCTTCTATGCGCGACCGCGAACGCAGGCGTCTTCACCCCGGCATCGCGCACCAGCCGCTTGGCCACCCCCTTGTCGAGGGCGGCGGCGGCGGTGAGCGGGTCTGAGAACACATAAGGCTGGTCGAACAGCTCGCACAGCGCCGGGACCTGCGCCTCGCGCGAGCGGCCCTTGAGCCCTTCGGCGATCGAGAACACGAGGTCGAAGCGCTCGCCCGCGACGAGGCGCGCGGCAAGCGCCTGGCCGCGGCCGACACGGACCGGCTCGCAGCCAAGCGCTTCGAGCGCCGAAGCGAGCGCATCGATCGTGCCGACGCTGTCGAACTCGGCAATCTCCTCCTCGGAGTAGCCGAGCGCGCGATATTCGTCGCGGAGATCGTAGACCAGGGCGATGCGCATCATCGAGGCCCCGCGTCGAGCGTGCGGTCGCCGCCAACCACGCCATCCGGATCGGTGTAGCGGTAGGTGTTGCCCTCGAAGTTCTTGAGGATCAGATCGTCGCCCTCGCGGCCGACGACGTAATCCGGCAGCAGCGGGATCTTGCCGCCGCCGCCAGGCGCATCGATCACATAGGTCGGCACGGCATAGCCGGTGGTATGGCCGCGCAAGCCTTGCATGATCTTGAGCCCCTGATCGACGCTCGTGCGGAAATGCGACGAGCCCGAGATCGGGTCGCATTGATAGAGATAATAGGGGCGCACCCGGCGCGTCAGGAGCCCGTGGAACAGCGGCTTCAGCGTGTCCACGGAATCGTTGATGCCCTTGAGCAGCACCGTCTGGCTGCCGAGCGGGATGCCGGCGTCGGCGAGCCGCGCCGTCGCCTCGGTGACCTCCGGCGTGAGCTCGGTCGGATGGGTGAAATGGAGGCTCATCCACAGCGGATGATGCTTCCTGAGCACCTTGACCAGCGAGCGCGTCACGCGCATGGGCAGCACGACCGGCACTTTGGTGCCGAGCCGCACGAACTCCACATGCTTGATGGCGCGGAGCCGCGTCAGCAGATAGTCGAGCCGCTCGTCGGACAGCGTCAGCGGGTCGCCGCCCGACATCAGCACGTCGCGGATCTCGGGATGATCGGCGATATAGGCGAGCGCATCCTCCCATTGCGGCCGGCTGAACGTGTAGTCGCCGCCGGCCTCGCCCACCATGCGCGAGCGGGTGCAGTAGCGGCAATAGGTCGAGCAGAAGCCGGTCGCCAGGAACAGCACGCGGTCCGGGTAGCGGTGCACGAGGCCGGGCACCGCGCTATGGCCGTCCTCGCCGAGCGGGTCGTCGGCCTCGCCCGGCGTCTTCAGATATTCGCTGCCGACCGGCACGTGGGTGCGGCGCAGCGGCTCGAGCGCGTCTTCGCGCGACATCAGGCTCGCGTAATAGGGGGTGATGCCGAGCGGCAGCGATCCCTGATGGCGGACCACCGCGTCGCGCTCGTCCTCCGACAGCTCGAAGATGCGCTCGAGCTCGGCAAGCGTCCGGATGCGCGAGCGTGCCTGCCAGCGCCAGTCATTCCACTGGGCGAGCTCGACCTCCGGGTAGAAGCGCTTGCGGAACGCGCGCGTCACCGGCCCGACGGGGAAGCGCTCGGGGCGCAAAGCGAGCGCAACGAGATGCGGCCCCTGAGCGGGCGTGCCCGCGGGCGTGAGAGCTTTGATGGGAAGATGTGGTTTGGGAAGAAGTTGAGATGTCGCCTGCGGGCGACTGGGAGGCTCTTCGGCCTCGAGCTTGAGCAAGTTCATGGGATATGCGTCCCCTCCGTGCTTTCTTGGACCGCCGTGCGACAACCGCCAATTCTGCGTCCATTAAAAGCGCGAGTCATTTCATCGACCTGTTCCTTAATTTCAAGTGCCAATGGGGTCGCGGTCGCAACTTTTTTGCCGCGCCGTGCCGCGCTATCCTGGTTCTCTTCGCAGTAGCGAAAGGGACGGGCACTCTTCTCAGCTCTGCCGCTCCAGCACCGCGACGAAGAAGCCGTCAGTGCCATGGCTGAGCGGCGTCATCAGCAGGGTGTCGTTCGAGCCATCGGCGGATGCGAGCGCCTTGCTCTCGGGCAACGCCGTCTCCCACAGCTGCCGCCACGGGAGGAGCTTGAAGTCGGGATGGCGCGCCAGGAACGCCTCGACCTGGTCGCGGTTCTCGGACGGCAGCACCGAGCAGGTGATGTAGGCGAGCCGGCCGCCGGGCTTCACCAGCGGCGCGCCTTCCTCCAGCACCTCGCGCTGCTCGTCGAGCCTCGCCTCGAGCATTTGCGGGCTGAGCCGCCATTTGGCATCGGGGCGCCGCCGCCAGACCCCTGAGCCGGTGCACGGCGCATCGATCAGGACGAGGTCCATCTTGCCGGCAAGCTCGCCCAACGCGCCCCTGTCTCGCGCCGCCAGCACTTGCGCGTTCCTCACCCCGGCCCGCTTCAGCCGCTCGAAGATCGGTCGAAGCCGCATGCGGTCGCTGTCATAGGCGTAGAGCTGCCCGGTATTCTGCATGAGCGCGGCGAGCGCCAAGGTCTTGCCGCCGGCCCCGGCGCAAAGGTCGATGATCTGCGCCTTGGGCTTGGCGCCCGAAAGCAGCGCCGCAAGCTGCGAGCCCTCGTCCTGCACCTCGAACCAGCCTTTGCCGTGGCCGGGCTCGGCCTCGACATGGGGGCTCCGTCCGGCGCCTTCCGCTTGCACGATGCGCACCCCCGACGGCGAATGGGATGTCGGCGCCGCATCGAAGCGCTGCAGCGCCTTCAGCACCTTCTCGCGCGTCGCTTTCAGCGTGTTCACCCTGAGATCCACCGGCGCCCGCCCGGCAAGCGCAGCGCCCTCCTCGCCGGCCCGCGCGCCGAACGCCCGCTCGAATTGCGGTTGAAGCCACTCCGGATAATCGCCGCGGATGGCCGCCGGGGCATCGTCAGGCACATCGCGCGCGAGCCCCGCGCGCTCGGCTTCGCTCAACGGCTCGGGCGCGTGGTTTCCGCCATCGGCAAGTGCCGCGACCTCATCTGGGGTCTTGCCCCAGCCGCTGACGAGGGTCCGGAGCACCAGCGCCCGCGGACCTGCGTCGCCCATGGCATAGGCGCTCGAAGCGCGCTTGCGCAGAGCATCGAATACGAGATTGCCGATCGCGGCGCGGTCGCCGGAGCCGGCGAAGCGGTGCGACAGACCCCAATCCTTCAACGCCTCGGAGGCCGGCCGCTTGCGCGCCTCGATATCGGCGAGGACCTCGATGGCCGCGCTTGCCCGCGCCGCTGGTGTCATTACTCAGAGGCGAACAGCGTGATGCGGGCGATGACGATCACCCACATGAGAAAGAGCGCGATGGCGCCGACCACGAACACGGCGGTGCGCCGGTCGAGCCGGTTCGAGGTGACATGGATATAGCTGTGCACGATAGCGCGACAGCACGAACATCCAGGACAGCACGTAGAGGGTGACGTCGAGCGCGTCGGTCGCGAGCGCGAGCAGGATCACGACGTAGAACAGCATCGGCAGCTCGAGCTGGTTCTGGAAGGCGTTGCCGACCTGCATGACATGCGGCGGCCACACCGGCTCGCGCAGCGCCACCTGCTGCGGGCTGACGTCGCCACGCCGCACCACGCGCAGCCTGAGCAACGACATCCACCCGAGCAGCACGAAGGTCAGAAGGACCTGCGCGAACATCGGCAACAAGATTGCCACAAGCGACATGATGCTCCCCTTCCCCTCGACTTGGCGGCGAGCGACCCGCTCACTCCGGGCGCCGTTATACTCTGGCTCCGGGCAATATGGCGATCAAAGAGGATGGCAAAGCCCGCGGCAAACGCTGCATCGCGGGGGGAAGATGGGGCGCGCCAGCGTTGGTAAACCGCGACGAACTGCCGGGTTGATTGCCGAATTGGCCCGGTAAACATGGACGGAAGTTCAATTGACGCCCGCCCCGAGCCCCCTCTAAAGCTAGCCCACAACAGCAAAAGTCTTGTGAGTCCAAGGAGGTTTCCCCCAATGCGCTTGCGCGCCCCCACCCTCAATCCCGGCGCGGCCCTGGCCGCAGCCATGCTTCTCGCGCTCCCCGGCCACGCGCTCGCCGAAGATGCGAGCCCGCCTGCCGCCGGGGCTGCAACCCCGCCCGTCGTCGAGGAGGTCACTCCGCCGGCCTCCCCCGATGCAACGCCACAGGCTGCGGGGAATGCGGGCGAGCCAGCCAAAGAGACCAACATCTGCTTTACCGGCCAAGGCTCGATCAAGGAGGTGCTCGACGCCTGCAGCGCCTATATCGCCGCCGGCGCGGGCGACAAGGAGCACATGGTCATCGCCCACAGCGTCCGCGCCATGGGAATGTCGGCCACCGGTGATTACGACGGTGCGCTTGCCGAGATGACCGCCGCCGTCGAGACCGACCCGGCCCGGGCCAACTCCTATTTCATGCGCGCGGCCGCCTACGAGACCAAGAAGGACTACGACAAGGCCGTCGCCGATCTCGACAAGGCGATCAGCCTCGACGCCAAGCAGGGCGATTTCTTCCTGCTGCGCGGCATCGTCTATCGCGACAAGAACGACCTCGATAAGGCCCTTGCCGACATGACCGAGAAGGTGAAGCTCGATCCAGAGCTGACCAACGGCTATACCAAGCGCGGCGATCTCTACCGCCTGCGCAAGGAATACGACCTCTCGATCGCCGACTTCGGCGAGGTGATCAAGCGCGAGCCCGACGGGCCCAAGGGTTATATCGACCGCGGCTGGGTCTACGTGCTGAAGGGCGACCTCGACAGCGCCGGAACCGATTTCGATACGGCGCTGAGGATCAAGCAGAACGAGCCCTCGGCGCTGGTCGGACGCGGCCTGGTCAAGAGCCGCAAGGGCAAGCCGACCGACGGCGCCGCCGACCTTGCGCTCGCCAAGCAGATCGAGCCCGGCATCTTCGATCAGATCAGGGCGCTCGGCGTCCAGTAGTTCTTTTCATTGCTTGTCCTGCCCGCGAAGGCGGGCATCCAGTAACCACGACATCGGTTACTGGATCGCCCGGCCAAGCCGGGCGATGACAATAGCGGCGTTGGAGATCCCTAACTTTCGCGCGGGTAGTTGGGCGATTCCCGGGTGATGGTCACGTCGTGGACGTGGCTCTCGCGGAAGCTTGCCGTCGAGATGCGGATGAACTCGGCGCGCTGCTGGAAGGCGGCCAAGTCCTTGGCGCCGGTATAGCCCATCGAGGCGCGCAAGCCGCCGATCAGCTGGTGCAGCACGCTTGAGACCGGGCCCTTATAGGGCACCTGGCCCTCGATGCCCTCCGGCACGAGCTTGAGCGCGTCCTTGATGTCCTGCTGGAAATAGCGGTCGGCGGAGCCGCGCGCCATGGCGCCGATCGAGCCCATGCCGCGATAGGCCTTATAGGAGCGGCCCTGATACAGATAGACCTCGCCGGGACTCTCGTCGGTGCCGGCCAGCAGCGATCCGAGCATCACGCAATCGGCGCCCGCCGCCAAAGCTTTGGCGAGGTCGCCCGAATAGCGGATACCGCCGTCGGAGATGACCGGGATGTCGCTCTTGTTGGCCACCTCGACCGCCTCGAGCAAAGCGGTGAATTGCGGCACGCCGACGCCCGCGACGATGCGCGTGGTGCAGATCGAGCCGGGACCGATGCCGACCTTGACGGCATCGGCGCCGGCGTCGATCAGCGCCTTGGTGCCGTCTGCCGTCGCCACGTTGCCGGCGAGAACCTGCACCGCATTCGACTGCCGCTTGATGCGGCCGACCGCGTCGAGCACGAGCTGCGAATGGCCGTGCGCGGTGTCGACCACGATCAGGTCGGCGCCGGCATCGATCAGAAGCTCGGCGCGGGCGAGCCCGTCGTCGCCGACGCTGGTCGCCGCCGCCACCCGCAGCCGCCCCTGCTCGTCCTTGCAGGCATTGGGGTGCAGCCGCGCCTTCTCGATGTCCTTCACCGTGATCAGGCCGATGCAGCGATACTCGTCGTCGACCACGAGCAGCTTCTCGATGCGGTGGCTGTGCAGGAGCCGCTTGGCCTCCTCCATGCCGACGCTTTCGGTGACCGTGACCAGGTTCTCCTTGGTCATCAGCTCGGCCACGCGCTGCTTGGGGTTGGTGGCGAAGCGCACGTCGCGATTGGTGACGATGCCGACCAGCCTCCCCTCGCGGCCGCCGTTGGTGGCGGGCTCGACCACGGGGATGCCCGAGATCTGGTAATCGGCCATCAGCTTGAGCGCGTCGGCGAGCGTGGCCTCGGGGTGAATGGTCACCGGGTTCACCACCATGCCCGACTCGAATTTCTTCACCTGGGCGACCTGGGCGGCTTGCGCGGCTGGATCGAGATTGCGGTGGATGACACCGATGCCGCCCGCTTGCGCCATGGCGATGGCGAGACGCGCCTCGGTCACCGTGTCCATCGCCGAGGACAGCACCGGGATATGCAGCGAGATCGACCGGGTGACGCGCGATGCGACATCGACCTCGTTCGGCAGCACGTTGGAGGCCGCCGGCCGGATCAGCACATCGTCGAAGGTCAGCGCAAGCACCCTGTCGGGGAAATGCCGTCTTATCGCTTGGGTCTGCCCGTCGGGCATCGGCCAACCTCATTCGTCGGAAGACCAAGGCAGGTTTGCGCGGCGCAATATGCGGGTCTTGCGGTTGGCGGCCTCCTTTAGCAGCTTGTGGCGGCTTTGGGAAGGCGATGGGCGGACGTTCTGTGGGTTTCGCTTAAGTTTGGGCGGATTTCAGCGCCTGGCGGAGCCTGGGCGCGGCAAAGGCGACGAAGCTTTCGACCTTGGCTTGGGGCAGCCGGTCTTCCCGGTGCACCAGATTGACCGGGATCGGCTCCGGCTCGAAATCACGAAGAATCAGCCGTAGCGACCCTTTGGCGACCGGCGCCGCGGCTTGATAGGAGAGCACGCGGGTGATGCCGAGCCCCTCGCTCGCGGCGTCGATGGCCGCCTCGGCGGTGTTGACGATGAGGCGCGGCCGCAACGCGATCCTCTGCGGGGCCTTAGGGCCCGGATAGATCCAGCGATCGGCCGGCGACAACGCGGTGACGCTGATGCAATCGTGCTCGGCAAGCTCGCGCGGCGTCGACGGCACGCCCCGCGCCGCGAGGTAGCCGGGGCTGGCGCAGGTCACCGTCCTGACCGCGCCGACCCGCGCCGCTCGCAGCGACGAGTCGGGCAGGCTGCCCACCCTGACCGAGATGTCGATGCCCTCCTCCAGGAGATCGACCACGCGATCGATCAGCAACAGCCGCACCGCGACGCGCGGAGAGCTTTTCAGGAATTCCGTGACGATCGGCAGGACGTGCAACCGGCCGAACGCAACCGGCGCGGTGATGGCGAGCTCGCCTTGCGGCTCGTCTTGTTCGCCCGCGACACGCAAGCGCGCCGCATCGAGCTCGGCAAGGATGCGGCGGCAGGACTCAAGATAATGGCGGCCGGTCTCGGTGAGGGCGAGGTCCCGCGTGGTGCGGGTGATGAGCCGCGTGCCGACCTCATCCTCGAGCGCCGCGAGATGCCGGCTGACGGTCGTCAGCGGCATTGAGAGCCGTCGGCCCGCGGCCGACAGGCTGCCGGCATCGGCAATGGCGACGAAGACCTTGATGGCGGCGAGCTGGTCCATGCTTCACATCCTTCCGAAAATCGGAATAATAAATCCCATTCTTACCAACTACTGCCAATTGGAGGAAGGGCGCATTTAATCGCAGGCGGCCAGGACGGACGCCACCCTCGAACCCCAAGGAGCACTCATCATGTGGAAATCATTGATCCTGCCGCTGCTGGCAGCAGTCGCGCCGATCGGAGCAACACGCTCCGCCGACGAGATCAACGTGTCGAAGGGCGGAACGCTGGCCGGACCCGGCCTCGCCGTGCACGGCTATGACGTCGTCGCCTTCTTCACCGACGGCAAGCCCGTGATCGGCTCGGACGCCTACGCCGTGGCGCATGCAGGCGGCACCTACCGCTTCACGAGCCAGGCGCATCTCGATGCGTTCAACGCCGATCCCGCCAAATACCAGCCTGCCTATGGCGGCTTCTGCGCCTACGGCACTGCGCTCGGCAAGAAGTTCGACGGCGATCCCCGCTACTGGAAGATCGTCGACGGCCGGCTCTACCTCAACCTCAACGGCAACATCCAGGCTGAATGGTCGAAGGACATCCCGGGCAATCTCGCCAAGGCCGACACCAATTGGGGCCGCATCCACGGCACCCCGGTCGACAGGCTCTAGCCGTGACGCACGCGAAGCCCGGCTCGGGACGGAACAGCGCCTGAGCCGGCCACTCTCAAGGACAGATCGTCATGACCCCTTCATCCGACATCGCCTTTTCGCCATCGGTCAAGGCCGTGCAGGCACGACGCGGCAGCCGCGCCGGCTACGCCAAGATGGAGCAGAAGGGCGGCTTCGCCACGACCATCGACGATGCGCTCGCCGAGTTCATCGCCGAGCAGAGGTCGTTCTACCTCGCCACAGCCAACGACGAGGGCCAGCCCTATATCCAGCATCGCGGCGGCCCCAAGGGCTTCCTGCGCGTGCTTGACGACAAGACGCTCGCCTTCGCCGATTTCAGCGGCAACAAGCAATACATCACCACCGGCAATCTCGCCGACAATCCCAAGGCGTTCATCTTCCTGATGGACTACGCCAATCGGCGGCGCGTGAAGATCTGGGGCACGGCGCGCGCGGTCGAGGACGATCCCGAGCTCGTCGCGACAGCTCATGCCCGAGGGCTACAGAGCGCGCGGCGAGCAGGCCGTCGTGTTCACCATCGAGGCCTATGACGTGAACTGCCCGCAGCACATCCCGCAAATGGTGTTCGCCGACGATGTCGCCGAAATCGTCACCGACCTCAGGAAGCGCATCGGCGAGCTCGAAGCCGAGAACGCGCGGCTCCGCGCATCGAGCAGCTAGAGCCATCGTTTCACTTCTTGGCGAACAGCCAGCCGAACAGATACGCGCCGGCAAGCGCGCCGAGCAGCTCGGCCACGATGAAGCCCGGCGCATCGTGCGGCGCGATGCCGGCGAAGGTGTCGCTCAAGCTCCGCGCGATGGTGACGGCGGGATTGGCGAACGAGGTCGAGGCGGTGAACCAATAGGCGGAGGTGATGTAGAGCGCGACCGCCGTCGCCACCGCCTCGGGCTTGAACCGCACGCAGCCGAGAATGGTCGCGATCAGGCCGAACGTGGCGATGAACTCGCCGGTCCATTGGCCGAGCCCGGTGCGCGCGGTCGAGCCGAGCTGGATCAGGTCGAGCCCGAACATCAGATGCGCCGCGACCGCGCCGACGCAGCCGCCGGCGATCTGCACGGCGACATAGGCGAAGGCGGTGCGCCAATCGAGCTCGCCACGGAGCGCCATCACCAGGCTGACCGCCGGGTTGAAATGCGCGCCGGAGATGGGCGCGAAGATGGTGATGATGACGTAGAGCACGGCACCGGTCGCGATCGTGTTGCAGAGCAGCGCGAGCGCCTGGTTACCGCCGGCGAGCTTCTCGGCCATGATGCCCGAGCCGACCACCGCCATGACCAGGATCAGCGTGCCGATCGCCTCTGCCGCGAGGCGGCGGGTCATATCGAATTGCATTGCCCCCCTAAACATTCTGTCATTGCCCGGCTTGATCGGGCGATCCAGTAACCCCTGCGTTCATTGATCTGGGAACAGCGTTTACTGGATTCCCGCTTTCGCGGGAATGACAACCCTAATGCCCGATGCCTCCAGGCTAGCAGCAGCCGCTGCTCGGCCGGCTTCGCAGTCTCGCTCGTGGCGAAGGGGATCGACGTGCCGCAGCCCGGGAAGATCCCGTAATGCGTCGCGAAGTCGCCGATGAAATCGAAATGCGGGGCGAAGCGCGTGTCGGCCAGCATGCGCCAGGTGTTGCCGCAGACGGGAAACACCTTGCCGGTCTCGATCAGATGATGCCCGTCGAGCATGAAGGCGTGCGGCGAGCCCGGCACGCTGCCCTGGTAGATCACCGCCTGGCCGTAATCCTCGCATGCGGTCTCGAGCCCCTCGAGCTTGAACAGTCGGTAAGTCGCCGAGAAGAACTTGGCCTGGCCGAGCTTCCGCTTGATCGCCTCGTTCTTGATCTCGAGCGGCCGGCTGGTGACGAGACGCGGGTCGAGGAAGCCGGCGCGCTTCGCCATCGGGAGAAAGTCGTTCCAGTACAGCGCGCCGCCGAGACATTCGCCGTACAGCACCGGGTCGGCGCGCACGTCGTCCGACAGGCGCCGGTCGCAATAAACGTCGGCGAAATAGAGCTCGCCGCCAGGCTTCAAGCAGATCGTAGGCGCCGCGCAGCACCGCCGGCTTGTCGACCGAGAGATTGATCACGCAGTTCGACACGACCGCATCGAAGCTCCCGGGCTTGAGCCCAAGCTCGCCGAGCTTCTCGATGTAGCCCCTGAGGAACTTCACATTGGGCGTGGCATAGCCGAACCGCTTCATGTGCCAGTCGATATGGGCGTTGGCGGTGGCAAGCTGCTCGTCGGTCATGTCGATGCCGACCACCTCGCCCTTCTGCCCCACGAGCTGCGCCATCAGATAGACATCGCGGCCCGAGCCGGAGCCGAGATCGAGCACGCGCGCGCCCTGCAGCGCCGCCGGCACGACGATGCCGCAGCCGTAATATTTGGACCTCACCTCCTCATGCACATTGGCGAGCAGAGGCTCAAGCTCGGCCGGCACGTCGCCACCGTCGCAGCAGGCCGAGGTCTTGAGGTCCTCGGAGCTCTTCAGGACCTTGCCGTAATAGTCCTTCACCACTTCGAGATTCATGGGCTGCTCCTTGAAACCGCGATCGTCGGGATTTGGCCCAGTCTAGCAGCGCCGGCGTCGCGCGGGCAGCACACGAACAAGCACGCTTGCGTGAGCGCCGCTATTGCGTCTCGCCGCGGAAGCCGGTGGCGAGCACATACATCTCGGCGGAGCCGGCGCGGCGACGCCTTCGGCTTCACATGCCGGACCTTGGCGAACGAGCGGCCGAGCCGCGCCACGAGGTCCTTGCCGGCGCCGCCTTGCAGCACCTTGCTGAGGAACGCGCCGCCCGGCGTGAGAACATCCTCGGCGAGGTCGAGCGCGGCCTCGACCAGGCCCATGATGCGGATGTGGTCGGTCTGCCTGTGGCCGGTCGCCGGCGCATGCATGTCGGACAGCACGAGATCGGCTTGTTTTCCACCCAGGACCTCCTTGATGCGATCGGCGGCTTGCGGGTCGGTCATGTCCAACGTGAGCTGGGTCACCCCTGGGATCGCGTCCACCTCGACGATGTCGACGGCGACCACGAGCCCCTTCCCCGCCGTCACCTGCACGCGCTGCGCGGCGACCTGACTCCAGCCGCCGGGCGCCGCGCCCAAATCCACCACGCTCATGCCCGGGCTTGAGCAGATGATATTTGTCGTCGATCTCGGCGAGCTTGAACGCCGCGCGGCTGCGATAGCCCTGCCGCTTCGCCTCCTCGACATAAGGATCGTTGAGCTGGCGCTGGAGCCACCGCGTCGAGGCGATCTTGCGCCCCTTGGCGGTCTTGACCCTGACCGCGAGCCGCCGCGTGCCGCCCGAGTTCTCGCCGGAACGCCCTTTTGGCGGCCTTACCATATGTTAATGACGCCCATCGCCCGCCAAACCTTGACCTCGGGGGTAAGCTCGCCCCATGTGCGCCTTATAGGTCGTTCCCGACGCATAATCTTATCCGAAAAGTCTGCAACTTTCGGGATCATGCTCTAACACGCCATATGCCACGCTATTTCGTCACCCTCATCGTCGCCGTCGCCCTGTTCATGGAGACGATGGACTCGACGGTGATCGCGACGTCGCTGCCGGCCATCGCCGCCGATCTCCACCAGGACCCGATCGCGCTCAAGCTGGCGCTTACCTCCTACCTCCTGTCGCTTGCCGTGTTCATCCCGTTGAGCGGCTGGGTTGCCGACCGCTTCGGCGCGCGCACCGTGTTCCGCGCGGCGATCGTCGTGTTCACGCTCGGCTCGGCGGCATGCGGCTTCGCCCAGGGGCTGCCTGACTTTATTCTGTTTCGCATCATCCAGGGCATGGGCGGGGCCATGATGGTGCCGGTCGGCAGGCTGGTGATCCTACGCACCGTGCCGAAATCCGAGCTGATCTCGGCGCTCGCCTGGCTCACCATCCCGGCGCTGATGGGCCCGGTGATCGGCCCGCCGCTCGGCGGCTTCATCACCACCTTCGTGTCCTGGCGCTGGATCTTCTGGATCAACATCCCGGTCGGCGCGCTCGGCGTCTACCTCGCCACCCGCTATGTCGCCGACATTCGCGAGGAGGGCCTGCCGCCGCTCGACGTGAAGGGCTTCATCCTGTCCGGCATCGGGCTCGCCGGCCTCGCCTTCGGCATCACCACGATCGGCCAGGGGCTGTTGCCGCCTGCGATCGTGGCCGGTCTGCTGGGCGCGGGCGTGGTCGGCTGCTTTCTCTATGTCCGCCACGCCAAGACGGCCAAGGCCCCCCTGCTCGATCTCGACCTGCTCAAGGTCGATACGTTCTTCGCAAGCGTCGTCGGCGGGTTCCTCTACCGCATCGGCGTCGGCGCCATACCCTTTCTGCTGCCGCTGTTCTTGCAGCTCGGCTTCGGCATGAACCCGCTGCAATCGGGGATGCTGACATTTGCCACCGCCGTCGGCGCCATTGCCATGAAGGCGACCGCCGCGCCGATCATCCGCCAGTTCGGCTTCAAGCGCGTGCTGGTGACCAACGCTCTGGTGAGCAGCTTGCTTCATTGCCGCTGTCGGTCTGTTCACGGTGGGCACGTCGCATGTCGTGGTGCTGGCGGTGCTGTTGGTCGGCGGCTTCTTCAAGTCGCTCGAGTTCACCAGCATCAATTCGATCGCCTATGCCGATATCGACACCAAGGCGATGAGCCGCGCGACGAGCTTCGCCAGCGTGGCGCAGCAATTGTCGCTGTCTGCCGGCGTGGCGGTCGGCGCCCTGGTGCTCGAGTTCGAGCGCATGGGGCGTGCCGACCCGACCGTTGTGGCCGGCGATTTCCCGCTCGCCTTCTTCATCGTCGCCGTGATCGCGGCGAGCTCGGCCTTGGTCTTCGCCAGATTGCCGAAAGGAGCCGGCGCCAGCCTCTCGGCCCGCGCCCGCCAGGTCGCCGTCGAGCCCGAGCCTGCCCCGGCGCCGCAAGCTTAGATCGGCGTTAGCGCTAGCGACCGCGACCGGTCGGGTGGCGCGGCGCGCCCTTCCGGTCGTGACCGTCCTCGGCCATGAGCGTGGCGAGGATGCCCTCGCGCAAGCCCCGGTCCGCCACGCGCAGGCGCTGGCACGGCCACACCCTGAGCAGCGCCTCGAGAATGGCGCAGCCGGCAAGCACGAGGTCGGCGCGCTCGTGCCCGATGCAGGGCTGGGCCACGCGCTCGGCGTAGGTCATGTCGATCAGATCGTTCGACACGGTGCGCACGTCGGTCGCGTTGAGCCAGCAGCCGTCGACCCGCGAGCGCTCATAGACGGGGAGCTTGAGATGGATGCCCGAGATCGTGGTCACGGTGCCCGAGGTGCCGAGGAAATGCGCGCGCGAGCGGGCGATCCTGTCGCCGAAGCGGTGCTCGGCCTCGAAGCTTTTGATCGAGGCCATCACGTCGGCAACCATCGCCTCGTAGCTCTGCCGGTTCACCTCGCGGCCGCCATGGCGCTCGGCGAGGTTGACCACGCCGATCGGCAAAGAGGTCCAGGCGGCGATCGAGTTCTGCACGTCGACGCGGTCATGCAGGCTGCGCCGCCAGGAGTTCCCAAGCTCGGCGAGGTCGAGCCAGATCAGCTCGGAGCTGCCGCCGCCGATATCGAACACCAGCGCCCAGTCGCAATTGCGGTCGATCAGCGAGGCGCAGCCCGACACCGCGAGCTTGGCCTCGGTCTCCTGCGTCACGATCTCGATGCCGAGCCCGGTTTCGCGCTTCACGCGCTCGATGAATTCGCCGCTATTGCCGGCGATGCGGCAGGCTTCGGTCGCGATCAGCCGCGACCGCGTCACCTGGCGGCGATGCATCTTGTCGGCGCAGACTTTGAGCGCCTCGATGGTGCGGCTCATGGCGGCTTCCGACAGCCGGCCCGAGCCCACCACGCCCTCGCCGAGCCTGATGATGCGCGAGAATGCGTCGATGACGAGGAAGCCGCGCCGCGACGGCTTGGCGATCAGCAGGCGGCAATTGTTGGTGCCGAGGTCGAGAGCGCCATAAATGGAATGTGCCAGGGGCCGCGCCTCCGCCCCCGTGCCATGTCTGCCCTCGGCTGCCCCCAAGCGGCCATTGGCCCCAGAAGGACCATCGGCCGGCGCGTTTGACCGCGCCCGGGCTCCACCCTGCGCAGGGACATCTCCCGCGCAGTCGCCTGTCTTGCTCCGCGGCCCCTTGCGGTCACGCGAAGCTATGGCAGCCGCGCGGGCGTCGCCGCTCGGCCCATTCACAGTGCTTAACCTCGTAACCCCGGAACCGCCGACACCATGCACTCGGTGAGCGGCCGCGGCATTGGTCCTATTTGTCTAATGTATCAAGCTCTTGTTGCAGGTAAAGCGGCTTTTCGGCTTTCGCCGGCACAAGCATGGGCGTCAGCGGCGAGAAACAGGGCAGGAAGCCTTGCCGCAAGCTGCATGGCGGCCCAGGCGAAGGCGACCGCAGCGAGCAGCCAGGTCTGCCAGAGGTCGAACCCCGAGAGGCCGATCGCGCCTGAGATGGCAAACAGCCCATAACTCGCGCCTTGCAGGGCGGGCGGCAGGAGGCGCATCTGCCAGAGCCCGGCGAGCCCGACCGCGAGCAGCAGCACTGCGCCAATGCCGCCCAGCTCGAGCCAAGTCTGGAGATAGATGTTGTGGGGATGGCGCGCCGCGCGCCCCTCGAGCGCAAAGCCGGAATTGTTGGGATCGTTCGAATCGGCCGGGATGACGAGATGCAGAGCGCGCGTGCCGCGAATGCCGATACCGGTGATCGGCTTCTGATGAACCTCGTCGGCCACATATTTCCAGATATAGAAGCGCGCGGCGACGCTCTGGGGCGGAAGCCAGGTCCAGTGATGCCAGCCAAGTTCGTAGGGCAGCGCGCCGAGCGGGACGGCAAGCAGCGTGGCGATCGTCCATCCCACCGCCAGTAGCGTGCGCGTGACTTTGAGCGAGAGCGCGGCGAGCGCGAGCACCAGCGCGCCGACGAAGAAGGCAACCACCGAGGTGCCGCTCTCCGACAGAAGCACGATGGCGGCGGTCGCGGCGATCAGCGCGACCAGGCTGAACCGCCGGGAATAGCTCGTGGCGAGCGCGCCGGTGAACAGCAGGCAGGGGATCAGCAGCAGGACGAGGCTCGTGACGTTGCGGTTCAGCACGAAAGCCGAGAGCTTGGTCACCTCGCCCTCGACGACCTTGGTCTTCTTCGGCGTCACCTCGAACAAATGGACGACGTGATTGTTGAGGAAGCGCGCGATCGGCTCGCCGAAATTGAGCTCGATCAGCAGGAACGCCATCCCGATCGCAAGCCCGGCGAGCGCCGACTTCGCCAGCATCCGCGCCTCTTGCGGGTCGCGCAGAGAATAGGACGCGGCGATGAGCAGAACCGCCGCCACCAGCCCGAGCACGGTCGCCGCCTTGGCGAAGGCTTCCGACCGGTCTGGCGCCCAGGTCGCGTTGATGAACAGATAGGCGATGAAGGCGGCTAGCGCGATGCCGACGGCGCTCCGCAGCAGCCTGAGCGGCAGGGCCGAGTCGACGGCAAAGACATGGATCGCGGCGATGAGTGCGAGCAGCCCGAGCAATGCCGGCAGGAGCCGCGGCACGGCGCCGGCGGCAAAGCACACGAGTCCGATCAGACCGGCCTCGACGCGAAGCAGCGCCACCGCTCCCAAGCGCCAATCCTTGGCGGCAGCGCGCAACGAGGACATGTCAGACGCTCCCGGCTCGGTTCAGGCCGCGACGAGGCAGGCTGGCAGCGTCGTGCTCCTTGACCATGCGTCCCCTCGACAAGCTTGCAGCAGGCTAGCGGTCTTGCGCGAATTTGGCCACACTCGGCAAGGACTCATGAACAGCCGGGAGGCAGCCCATGTATCAACGCCTTGCGCCGTCCAGCGCCGTGCGATTTGCCGCACTCGCGGCAATCCTCGGTTTCGGCCTCGGGGCTGCCCTACCTGCCGCGCAAGGCGCCGACGATGCCGCGCGTAAGGATAAGTTTCTCGATCGCCTGGTCACCGCCTATCCGGACTTCCTCGTCTCGCATGACGACACCGCCATCCGCTGGAAGGACGGCACCGAGATGGCCGTCGACGACGGCAAGGGCGACAAGAATTTCGACACGATGCTGAACGACCCCGACATCGAGGACATGTTCTACACCCCCTACCCTGTCGGCCGCGCCGGCACGCCGCCCGGCGTGGACATCGATCCCGGCCGCGTGCGCTACGAGCCGTTCTTCGCCAAGATGTACGGCGACTGCAAGAAGGGCGAGGTCACCAAGAAGCTGGTCGACGTCGCCTGGGTGCCGAAACATGGCGGCAAGAAACTCAAGATCACCGGCGTCAACGGCGTAGCCGCGAAGCTGCAAGCCGTGTCCGACGATCTCGACAAGCTGCCCGACAGCTTCGTCAAATATCTTACCCCGTCAGGCGGCACCTATAATTGCCGCGTGATCGCCGGCACCGACCGGGCGAGCGTGCATGGCGACGGCATCGCCATCGACATCAATGTCGGCTGGTCCGACTATTGGCGGAACCACCAGCCGGTCGACGGCAAATACCCTTACAAGAACCGCATCCCGTGGGAGATCGTCGAGATCTTCGAGAAGCACGGCTTCATCTGGGGCGGCAAATGGTATCACTACGACACCATGCATTTCGAGTACCGCCCCGAGCTCTTGCCATGACGCGAGATGCTGCCCCGGCGTGCTACAAACATCGGCAGACGCGCCCGTAGCTCAACGGATAGAGCACCAGACTTCGAATCTGGGGGTTGCACGTTCGAGCCGTGCCGGGCGCACCATTTTTTCCGCACCATGTCCGATATTCGACACCATCCGCGGCGGCAAGGTGCCCTTCACCGCGGCGGAGTTGACCGCGATACGCGGCGAGCTTTCGGACGAGGAGCACCGGTGGAAGCTGATCCGATCAAGCGGGGAGTTTCGCTAACGATCCCGGCACGAAATGTTTTCAATCGTGCGACTTTGAACCGCGAGCGTAATCCGGTCTTGCGACTTTTGATGCGTAGTGTCGTCCAGGGCTCGTAGTGAGACAACTCGCAATAAAGACCAGCCGCGGCGATGCGCTGTTGAAATTTCCAGCTTGTGTGCTGACGGCAACCTTCCACAAAGCAGATAGTACCCGGCCTGAGAAACCGATACTCATTCTGGCGGGGAAGGTTGCCATCAATAATGACCAGGTCGAACACGCCTTCGATGCTGACGCGATCTGTTATCAGGGTCAGGCGGGATTTCCATTCGGCAGGGATATTTCTCTTAAGCTGATCTAGGCAGAACGGGTCATGCTCTAGGGCTACGACCCGTAATCCCTTTTGAAGTAGCAAATAAGTGAGTGTCCCGATCCCAGCGCCAAATTCGAGTACAAGTGGGCAATCATGCTGGCGCACGATGGCGGCCAAATAGGCAAGTGAAAACCGTGAGGCGATGTGTTCTGAGCCTGGAAGCACCGCAAAGCGGTGATGGACCCGCAATGCTGAATCCCAATCGTTTGCATTAGGCCGGATGAGCATTCTGAGTACCGCTATCCTCTCCGTCCGACGGGCTCGCCAAGCTCGTCAGCCTGCCGCCACGGCTGGGTGCCGTCATTGCCTTCGGCATATATAAATAAAGCCAGCAAACGGCGACAAAATACGTCAGCGACGAAAGCCTTGTCACACTGTATGGCGGCTACGCAGGCACCGCCGGCTGCACCAAAGAAAAGCCGATTTCCGTTTCGACCATAAATCGTTCGATAGCCGAACGCTGGCTCGGTCCCGTTCGCCACATTGAGCTCCATCTTCGACCGGCATCAAGCCGTCGACATGGGGTTCGCGGTCGACCGGTGGCGGCAACAGCACCAGCCTGAGCCAAGGAGCTGGCGCCCCCGCCGTGTTCGCTGCTGCCGGACTTGCTCACAGCCTTTTTCGCGACGGCATGGAACATCGCAGCGACTCGGCGCATTGGTCGAACCAAACGGGGGACGATCGTGACGGAAAGCGTTGGCCTCATCGTCGAGATGATCGACGACCAGATCGTCGTGACAATGCCGGGGACGCTGTTCCTCGCGGCTTATCGCAAGCGCGATGACATGGCCGCGCTCGCCGCCCGGTTCGTCCAGGACGACCGGCACGCCGCCATGCCTCGCGCGGAGTTCGTCGCCCGCGCCTGGAGGCTCGCTTTATACAGGGCCAAGCAGCTCGGCTGGATCAGCTGATCTCAGGATTATTTCCCGCAAGCGCTGGTTCCCGTGGTGCACACGTAAGGTACGACCACGCCGGTGAAGCAGGTCGTATAGAACTGCGGCGTCACGATATCGGGCTCGAGCTTCGCCTTGGACGGCACGCCGTTCGGCCGCACCGCTTTCCAGAACGGATCGCCCGGCACCTGGAAGGATGACAGCGTCATCTCGCTCCATCCTCGCGTGCGCTGCAAGTTTTGCGCGGTCTGCACGGCGAGCGCCTGGGACGTTTCGGCAGCCTTGGCATGCGTGCGCGCGCTGTGGGTCGCCGTGATCAGTTGACAGCTCAAGGCATGAGCCGGTTGGACGCCCGCGAAAGCGAACATCGCGATCGCCACGACTCCGCTGGTCAACAAGACTCCACTCATCAACAAGCCGCCACCAATCGAACAGCTCTTCATTTCACTTCTCCCCCTTGAGGCCCATTCGGCCGCCTCGACGCATCATCGTTCTATCCGGTCGGGTGACCGCGGCGCTAGGCAGCAAGGGGCGCGTTTCGGCCCTTTTCGCCCATTGTGACGATCTCCAGACAGGATTCGCGTTTTACGTGATAGGATAGGAGTTAACGAGGCTCAAGGCATTCGCCGAGGGGGTCAGCCATGACAGAAGAGACCTTTGCGGAGGCACGTCCGAGTGCGGCGGATCGCGCCAAGGACGTGGCGATGCGGGCGAAGGACGCGGGAAGCGTCGCTCTCGGGCAATTGACGTCATGGGATTTCTTCAAGTGGACGGTCGTCGCCTTGCTGGCGCTGAACCTCCTGGTGATGATCCTGTTCTTCGGCGGCATCAAGTCGAGCCTTGCCGAGCTGAAGCAGGATAAGGCCGCTCCCGATCAGAGCGCGGCGGATGTCCGCGCCGAGGTTGGCAAGCAGATGGCCGACGTCAAGGCCGCGCTCACCCAGGCCATCGCCGACATGCAGTCGGGCCTCCATGACGACATCGCCAAGATCAACGCCAAGCTCGATGCGCGAACCGCGCAGGCGCCGCCGCAGCCCAAGCCCGTCGCCCAGCCGGCGACGCCGAAGCCCGCTGTCGCCGCGAAGCCGAAACGTCCGGTCACCACGCAGCCGTAAGGCGGCGCTGCGCTCCGAGCTCAGCGCGGCTTTCGCCTGCGCTCCCAGGTCTGCTCGTCGAGCACGTGGTTCAGCCGGTCGTTGGCGGGAACGGCGTCGATATCGCGGCAGAACTCGCGATATTCCTGCTTGGCCTCCGCCGAGCCGACGCCGTGACTAAGATCGGCGCGCCAGGCAAGGAGCCGCTTCCAGCCCCTCGCGTCGCCGCCTTGCTGCGGCGGCGGAACGCCGGCGGCAAGCATCCGCCGCATGACGATCTGCGCGGCCTCAGCCTCGTCGTAACCGCCCTTGATCAGGAGATCGATCACCGCCGCCATGCGGGCGAGATAGATGTCGCTCGGCGGCTTCCGCTTGCGCCGATTGGCAATGCCCTCGCCTTGCGCCAGGGCCTTGAGCTCGTCGATGCTTGCTTCGAGATCGATGAGCGGCTGCAGGTCCTCCTGCGGCACGCCTTCCTGGCCGAGCTGGGCGATCACCACGTGCAAGCACTTCGCCCCGAGCAAGGTCTTGTCCTCGCTCTCGGACCCATGCGTGTAGGCTTGGCGAAGCGCCCTGAGCGCCGTACCGAGGCGATCGACCGATGGAGTTTGCATGGCCGCCATCATAGTTATGAAAGGTTGACTTGGCTTTTACGCCGCGTTGCCTCGGACCTCGCCTTTGGCCCGGCAAGGTAAAGGAAGGGTTAGAGGCGAGGCGCCCCCGAGCAAGGAGCGCGGGAGGATATTGGAAAACAAAAGCCCGCCCCATGAGGGGCGGGCGAGGAGAGGTAGCGGCGGTGTGGGACCGTACCCGACCGGTAGAAATCACAATCCTTACAAGGGTCGCAGTCGGGCTCGCGAGCGGCGACGACGGCGAGTGAACCATCGGACGACGCCTTGCCAAGCAAGCACGGCTGCGGCTAGAAGGGCATGAAGTCCAGGCTTCGCGCCTCTTGCGGCGCGGCTACGCCAAATCCACATGTCGGATTGGTGGGGGATCGTCTAACGGTAGGACAGCGAACTCTGACTCCGCCAGTCTTGGTTCGAATCCAAGTCCCCCAACCACTTATTTCCTTGAATTTCAGTACATTCGAGGTCGCTGACATTTCGGCCGTATCGGCACAATCGGACAACGCCGCCGCACAAATGTCGGCACACTTCTAGCCCTTCTGAATCGCACTCGACGTCTAGCAGTAGTAGACAAGGCGCCGTCGTGAGCCAGCAACACAAGGAAGAAGGCACTAGCAGAGTAAGGCGCAACGCAAGAGACATAAACTTGATCCGCTAGCAGTAGTAGACCCAACTGCCAGCGTCGCACCGTCCTCCGCGCGACACCAGCGACGCTGACCGGCGTCAACGGACGGCCAACCCTGGCCTCGGCACTCGAGACGAGTTCAGGAACGCCCGGGATCCCGATTTGCTCACCGAGTTCGAGGCAGAACGCACCAATGACGCCAGCCAGTAAAAAAAAAAAAAAAAAAAAAAAAAAAAAAAAAAAAAAAAAAAAAAAAAAAAAAAAAAAAAAAAAAAAAGTCCTCCGCGCGACACCAGCGACGCTGACCGGCGTCAACGGACGGCCAACCCTGGCCTCGGCACCGAGACGAAGTCCAGGAACGCCCGGGATCCCGATTTGCTCACCGAGTTCGAGGCAGAACGCACCAATGACGCCAGCCAGAAGAAAATTCCGATGCGCTTGAACATGGTTATTGTGCTCCTTCACCGCAAAGATGCCGGCCAACTCGTCAAGCGCCACGGTCTAGTTGCGCCTCGCCGTCCTCCGCGCGACGCCGGCGACGCTCACCGGTGTTAGTGGGCGACCGACCGTGGCCTCAGCGGGGGAGACAAGGCCATGAACGCCTGGGATCCCGACCCTCTCCCCGAGCTCGAGGCAAAATGCACCAATGACAGTGGCCAGCAGAATAATTCCGATGCGCTTGAACATGGCTATTGTGCTCCTTTCACCGCGAAAATGGCGGGCAACTCGTCCGCGTCCGAAATATCGTCCGGCTTGACCTCCTTCGCACCCTGCGGAATCGGCAAGGTGAAATCGTCGGACGCCACGTCTTTACCGGTCTTCCAATCCCAGACATCGACGGTGTATTGCGGCGATCCCTTGATCTTGGTGCTGGTGATCACATAGCGGCAGGGATAAGGGCGGTCGCCCTGGGCGATCCAAATCTGCCAATCCACCTCGTCGGTTCTGAAAGCGAGATGGTCACATTCGACCCCGCGGATGACCCCGCTGCCAAGATCCTTGACATCCGTGACCGCGGGCATGAGCTCTTTATAGGGATCCGCCATCAGCAAATCCGCAGCCGGTACCGGCCTGTGGTACTTGTCCCGCAACGCGTCGACGAGTTGGTCGATGGTTCCGGGCTGCTCAATCTTGGTGAACTGGTTGCTGTCCTTGCGGAGCAGCGTCATGGTTTTTCCGTCGAAGTCCATCTCGACATCCGCAAATCCGCCTTTGCGTGTCGCGTGGAGCTTGCCGGGCCGATTGAGTACCAATGTGCCCGAGCTTGCCAGCCCCAACTTCTGGTCCTGATCCGTGACGACCTCAAGAGTCGAGTCAAAGTCAAACGAGATTGCCTGCTGCGCGGCGAGGTAATCCGACATGGCCTTGAACAGGGTCTTGGCTTGCGCATCGTCGGCACGAGCTGCCGAAATGCTCATCGTCCCGGCCATCGCCGCGATGGCAAGAATGAATAGCCACGTCTTTGCGCTCCTAGCTGGGCGTTCCATGGCGATCCTCCACTGTTGTTGCTTGGCTGTCATATTACTCCCAACGGGGGCACCGCGGCTGATAGAAATCAACGGTAAGTGGCATGACTACAACCACAGGGCGTGGGCCTGGACGCGCATTCCACCTCTGATCCGTTGAGCCAAGGTCAGGCTTCTACTTCGTCCCTCCGCTATAGAGCATCAGACGCTGCCCCCGAAGGTGCGGGCACGCGTAAGTGGGCCGTAAGCCAGGCATGGTCTCTGTCTCCGGGGGGTGGGACTCCAGGAGAAAAGACAATGTCGAACAAGCTCTTATGCATCCTCACCGGTGTGGCGATCGCCTGCCTTTCAGGTGGCGGCGCGCTCGCCTCGAACAACAAGGCCATGGATGCCGACATTCACTCGGTCGAGATTCAGTGGGAGCATATCAAGTTCGACGAGGACGGCTCGCCCAACCAGCTCCAGCATATCGACGCTCTGGCGAAATTCGCCGACGGTCTCGTCCAGAAATATCCGGGCAAGGTCGAGCCGTTGATCTGGGATGGCATCGTCACCAGCGAAGAGGCCGGCATGGCCGGCTCGCTCAGCGCCATGGGTTACGCAAAGAAGGCCAAAGCGATTCTCGATGAGGCCTATGCGAAGAATCCCGCCGCGCTGGATGCCGGAGCGCCGACCAGTCTCGGCGTGCTGTATTCGCGTGTGCCTGGATGGCCGCTCGGGTTCGGCGACAACGACAAGGCGCGCGCGCTGCTCGCGCAGGCGGTGTCGCTCGCGCCAAATGGCATGGACGCCAATTATTTCTATGCCGACTTCCTGATGGCGCAGCAGGAATATGCCGCCGCCGACAAGGTTCTGAGGCATGCTCTCGCGCTGCCGCCACAGAACAATCGGCCGCTATGGGACAAGAACCGCCGGGCCGTGATCCGCGAGCTGTTGGCTAAGGCCGAAGCCAAAGCGGCAGCCAATTAGTGCAGCGGCCGCGATCGTCGCTCGACGCGATCTGGCAGGGCATCGGTGCGCAATTGCGTCGTCCGTCGGGCCGCTGGGGTCGCGTCGCCGGCAAGGTCATGACGTTGGCCAACGCCAAGCCCAACGCCGTGGCCCTCGCCGCTCTCGGCCCGAGCGATGGCGAGAGCCTGCTCGAGCTGGGCTGCGGCCCGGGCCGCGCCTTGCAAGGCCTCTTGCGTTTGCCGGGTGTTGCGCGGGTGATCGGGCTCGATTGGTCGGAGATCATGCTGGCGCAGGCGTCGCGCCGCAATCGCCTGGCGCTCACGGCTGGCCGTCTCGCGCTGGTCCGCGGCGATTTCGGCAGACTCCCTTTCGCCGACGAGCTCGCCGATGCCGTCCTGGCGGTGAACGTGGTTTACTTCATGTCGAGCTCTGCCGCGGTTCGTGAGGCGCGCCGCGTGCTGCGCCCGGGCGGACGCATGGTGCTTTATGCCACCGACCGGTCAGCCATGCGCAATTGGCGTTTTGCCCGGCACCACTCGCATCGACTGTTCGATCGGGCGAGACTCTCGGCGCTGCTGATCGATGCCGGTTTCGCGGCCGATTGCATCCGCATCGAGGCCGTCGACGCCGGGCTTGGCGTCGCGGGCCTTCTGGCGGTGGCTCAGAAGGAGAAGCGCCCCGCCCAGCGGCGCGCTACTGGTGCACCGCCGGAGCGGGCGATGAGATGATCGATGACGGCAAGTCGCGATGCTGTGCGCAACCGAGCAGCGCCAGCAGCGCCAGCAATGTCAAGTATCTCACGCTTTCCCTCCGTTTCGTTGCCGGCCTTGCGATTTATGCCGACTGTGTGGTTGCGGCTGCCGCCCCTGCGGGGTGCAACCCTGACTTCGGACTTGCCGGGCGCGCCCCGCGCTGGACGAGCGATGCTTGCTCCGTCTTGCTCGCGTCGCCTGGCCTGGCGCTCGCCGCTTCGTGCCCTCTGGCGAGATAGTCCTTGAGCCGCGGGTCCGCCATTTGCGCGGCTATGGCGCGATCGATGAGCCTGGGGATCAGTCTCTGGATGAGAACGAAGAGACGCTCGGGACCCCGCGCATAGGCGCTGTCCAATTCCCGCGCCACCGCCCGCCAGATTTGCGCGGCGACTTCCGATGGATCGTCGAGGCGAATGCGCATCGGCTCGAGCAGGGGATCGTAGGCCTTGGCGGCCTCGGTCCTGGTGGCGCGCGGGGCCGCATAGGTCACGCCGATGCCGTACGGCAACAGCTCGCGGCGCAACGCCATCGACGCTCCGCGCAAGGCGAATTTCGAGCCGGAATAGGCGGCGAACAGCGGATAGGCGATGTCGCCGAAGATGGAGCCGATATTGACGATCCTGGCCGGCGCGGCGCGGCGGAGCAGTGGCAGCATCTCCCGGATCAGAGCCAGCGGAGCGACGATATTGGTTGCCGCCAAGCGCTCGAGCTCCCGGTCGGTCGCACGAGCGAGCGGGCCGGCGGTGATGACGCCCGCATTGTTGACCAGCACTTCGAGGCCGCCCCACTGGCGCCAGAGATAGTCGCGCATGCCGCGCCGCACAGCGGGGTCGGTGATGTCGCCGCGCAAGCGGAGATGCCGCCCACTCGCAGTCATCAGCGACAGAGTCTCGTGCAGCGCCTCCGCGCGCCGCCCGCACAGCGCAACCGTCATGCCGAGGCGCGATGCCTCGATGGCGAGCGCCCGGCCGATGCCTGAGCCGGCACCGGTGATCAGCGCGCGCTTGCCCTCAAGCTGCATGGCTCTTGCTGGAATGTCGCGTCGCCAGCTCGTGATAGATGTCGCCGTAGAGGCGATAGAACACCTTCGAGGCGTCGATGACGATTTGCTGAGTTTTCGCCTCGGCGATCCCGTCGACCATCGTCTTGAAGAAGGCGACATGCTCGATGTCGAGCGCCCCATGCGAGCGAAGATAAGAAAAGCCGTCTTTGCCGTGATGGGCCAGCGAGCGCTGGATCGCCTCGGCGGCCTTGTCGGCGAGCAGGGTCGACATGCCCTCGAGCACGTGCACGCTGCCGAGCATGGCGTAAGGGCTCACCCATTCGATGGCGTAGTAGGTGTAGCCGACCATCACCTGGCAGGCGATGCCGGCGGCGCCGTCTCTGACGGCGGAGGCGTTGCCGCCCATGGCGTCGATGTCGTTCAGGATCCATTTCTCGTGGCCGCGCTCCTCCGCCATATATTCGACGAGAGCGTCCTGATAGGCCTCGTCGGTGGTGCGCGCAGCGGCGAAGGCGAGCAGCGGGAAGGTATGCTTCACGTGATGATAGGCTTGGGTCAGAAAGTCGAGATAGAGCTCGCGCGATGCGCCGGAGCGTACCGCCTCTCTGATCAGAGGAATCGAGGTGAAGCCAATCCGCTCCCTCTCGGTCTCGTCGATCAGTCGATCGTAGAACGGCATGTCTTTCTCCATTTGTCGTGGATCGGAATTGGGTTCAGGCCGCGACCGGTCGGCGGGCGAGCTTGAGCGCGGGATAGATGCTGAGAGCGGCTTCGCGCACGACGCGCCCGTTCGAGGTAAGGAGGCCGATACGCTTGGCCTGCGCCGCCGGGCAGAGCACGAAGTCCTTGGGCACGGCATAGGACGGCGCGTCGGCGCAAATTCGCTCGAGCCAAAGCAGGATGTGGGCGCGCGGCGACTCCATCAGCCAGCGCTCCCCGAGGACGGACGGGACCAGCAACACGCTCAAATGAGGCTGGCCATGGCCGAGCACGGTCGCGGCCGCGACCCGCGGATCGCTCAGCACCATGGCCTCGATCCATTCCGGCGAGATGTTCCTCCCCGAAGAGGCGACGATCAGAGTGTCCTTGCGTCCGTTGACCGAGAGATACCCGTCTCGATCGAGCTGGCCGAGATCGCCGGTCCGCCAAGGCGTCTCGGCGCGAGCGTGGTGAAGATAGCCCGCCATGACGGTCGGCCCGCTCACCACCACCTCGCCGTCCTCGACGCGCACGTTCAGTCCCGGCAGCGGCTCGCCGACCGTTCCCGCCTTGCGGCGCCCAGGCCGGTTCACGGTCACGACCGAGCAGCATTCGGTAAGGCCGTAGCCTTCATGCACGGGGATGCCGAGCTCCCAAGCCCGCTCCGTCAGGGTTTCGGCAACGCGCGCGCCGCCGACCGCGACGAAGCGCAAGCTGTCCGGCGCCCGCTTGTTGCTGGCTTCGAGCTCGGCAATCCAGACCGAGAGCAATTGCGGGACGAGCACGGCAGTAGCGGGGCGCGCGGCTTCGAACGCTTCGAGCAGACCGGCCGGGCGGCCAGCGCCCACGCTTTCCGCCACCGCCGAGGCGAAATGCGTCCTCGCGCCGACCAGCACCGGCACGCAGATGGCGGTGATGGTCTCCAGCAGCAAAGCGAGCGGCAGCACCGACAGATTGAGGTCGTCAGACCGTGCGTCGATGGCTGTGGCGAGAGCGCGCGCCTGGTAGTCGATCTGCTCAAGACCAAGACGCACCCCTTTCGGGCGTCCCGTGCTTCCTGACGTGTAGACGACGACGCCGGCGCCCGATTGCGGCGCAGGAAAAGTATCGGCGCGTCGCTGCGAGAGCGACGTCGTGCCGACGCCGAGAGAGCCGACAAAGGCGAACGCGTCGCTCGTCGTGACCACATGCTCCACCCCGGCGTCGCCGACGACGTGCTCAAGCTGCTGGGGGCTGAAGAACGTGGGCAACGGCACCACGGTCTTGCCGGCGGCCCAACCGGCGAGCATGCCGAGCGCCCAATCCGTGCCATTCGCGCCAAACAGGCCAATCGCCTGAGGCAGCTCGAGGAAATCCTCGGCCAAGCCGGCGACCCTGGCGGCGACATCCTCGCGCGTAAGCAGCGCGTTATCGTCGGACATCGCAGCGGCGCCGTCACGAGAGGCGAGCCAACCTTGCAAGACGTGAAGCAGCTCAGCCATGGGCCGCTGCCCCTGACTGACGTCCCATGCAGGCGCCGACGCCGTCGCGGTGCACGGCATAAACGCGTGGCGCCAGCGCGTAGTAGCTTCCCCAGGCGTCAGGGTTGGCGACCCGTGAGCAGTCGGCGTCGGCGAGCAGCACGAGCGGCAAGTTCAGCCGCTCGAGCAGCGCCTTGAGCGGCTGGGTAGCGGTGAAGAACGCCCACTCGAAGCCCGCAGCCTCGCCGCAGGCGATGATCTTGCGCAGGAACGAGCCGACCAGGTGCGGCGTGCGGCTGGCAAGCGAGGTGACCTCGAAGATCTTCTCACGGCGAACCGGATAGTGGCGGAGCGCCGACAGCAGCATTTCCACCGGTGCATCCAGATAGGCTTCCGAGAAGAACCCGTCGGCGGCAAAGCGCAGGCCGGCCGCGCAATCGATGGCGCTATCGGCGCCGATCCTCGACACCAGCGTGTCGGGAAAGGTCGTGATGCGCGCAGCGTAGTGACGCGCATAGACCTCCGCGATGAGCTGCTCTGCTTGTGGCCGCAAACCGTCGTCACGCGGAATGAGCGTTACCCGCATCACGAGATCCCCCTCGACTTCATTATGTTTTTGCGAGGGATAGGGTCGGGGGAGCCGCTTACAGACGCCTTACAGCCGCCAAAAGATCACAATCATTGAGAGAGTTGCGGGCCAAGGGGCTGTTGGCGAATGGGCAACTTAGCCTCGGGCGTGGCGGTCTCGATGCTGTCGAACTGCATGGTGAAAACAGCGCCCCCCTCGGGAGCGTCGCCGACCGAGATGACCCCGCCATGCGCCACCACTGTCCGCGCGGCAATGTCGAGCCCGAGACCGGCGCCGCCGGTTTGATCGCGCCCTCCCTGCCAGAAGCGGCCGAAGATCGCGTGCCTCTGGTCGGCCCGCACGCCAGGCCCGTGATCGATGACGTTGAGCGAGGGCGGCTCGGCCTCGACCACGATCGACACCGTGGTGCCTTCCGGCGTGTGCCTGAGCGCATTCTCCACGATGTTGCGCAAGGCCCTGAACAGATAGTCGCGCGCGCCCCTGATGCGAACCGGCTCATCCGGCGCGATCACCTCGATGGAGCGCTCAGCGTCGATCGCCGCCGGGCCGAGATGGGAAGCGACCTCGGTCGCCACTTGGGTCAGGTCGGCAACGGCGTGGGCCTCCAGTTGCAGAACGTCGAGCCGTGCGATGTCGAGCAGCTGATTGACGAGGCGCTCGAGACTGCCGATCTCATCGACGAGAGCGGCATGACCGTCGAATTTCTCGAGAATGCCCATATGCGCCTTGAGCACGGCGACCGGGGTCCTGAGCTCGTGGGCGGCGTCGGCGATGAAGCGCCGCTGCGCATCGAACGCCGTCTCCAACCGGTCCAGCCCCCGGTTGACGGCGCTCACCAGGGCATGGACATCGCGCGGGAGTCCACCCTCGGTGAGCCGGGTGGATACGGCGGCTGGGCCGATCGCGGCGGCTTGTTTCGCCGCCATGCGGAGCGGCATGAGGCCGATCCGCGCCACGAGCAGATTGACGAGCAGGAGCACGACGACAAAGGGAATCCATATCCACGCGATGTCCTGGACGAACTCCTCCAAGACGCTGTCATAGACGATGTTACCGGCATGGAAGGCGACCTGGACCCATACGGGATCGTCGCCGAAGGGCGTCTTGACCGACAGCCCGAAGAACGGCTGCTGCTCCTGGTCAGGTTGCAGGACAAAAAGGCCGCGAGGTTCCCCGATCGCGGCGAGCGGCGTGGTCACTCCAGGCGAAGCGGCCAAGAGATCGCCATAGCGGTCGACGATGGCGTAGCGGCCGTGGTTGGCCTGGAACGCCTCGGTAATCTCGGCGGGGAGCTGGACCGGAGCGGCGGGCGCCGTTTTCAGATAATCGGCGATGACGCCGGCCTGGTTGCGCAGCGTCTGCTCCCGGAACTCCAGGTTCTTGGCCTTGAACCTTACATAGAGTGCGGCGCTCGCCGCGCCGACGGCAAGCAGGCTGACGCTCACCAGCCCGACGATGAGCCTGAGCCACAGAGATGCGCTGGGCTTTTGCGAGCTACGCACCGGCGGCCTTGTCTGAGAGCACGTAGCCCACGCCACGCAGCGTGTGGATGTGCATATCTGCCCCTGCATCCTGCAAGCGTCGGCGAATCCGGTGGACCAGCACTTCGATGGCATTGGAGGCGAGATCCTCTCCGAACGAATAGATGGCGTCCTCGATCGCCGATTTCGGCACCACGCGTCCGGCACGGCGCATAAGCAGCTCGAGCCCGTCCATCTCGCGGCGGCCGAACTCGATCGGAACGCCGTTGACCGTTACCTCGCGGTCGCTGGTATCGAATGAGACGTTGCCGGCGGTGAGCTTCACGCCGAGCGCTTCGCCGGGCCGCCGCAACAGAGCGCGAATGCGGGCAATGAGCTCGTCGAGCTCGAATGGCTTGCGCAAATAGTCGTCGGCGCCCTGGTTGAGGCCGGCCACCAGGTCCTCCAAGCTATCCCGCGCGGTGAGCACGAGGACCGGCCGCGTCATCTGGCGGCGGCGCTGGTGGCCGAGCCAGATGAGGCCGTCCATGTCGGGAAGGCCGAGATCCAAGAGCAGCGTATCGTAGTGGGTGGTTGCGATCGCGCCGTCGGCGTCGGCAGTGGTGCTGACATGGTCCACGGCGAAGCCGCCGTTCTGCAAAGCGGTGGCGAGATAGTCGGCGAGCCGCTGATTATCCTCGATGAGCAAGAGGCGCATCTGCGTCCTCCTCCTTTAGCTCGTTGACGATGGACGAGCCGTCGTCGCCGGCACACCGAATGCGCAGCAGTGCGTTGCTCGGTAATGACGGCCATTTGACGGCAAGGCAGGTGCAAATGTGTGGCTCAGTCCACGACAGCTGCGACTCTGAAAGGGCTACGATGAAGCTTACGCCAGCGTTACGGCTCAACGTTCGCATCGGCGTTGGAAACCGTGTGCCACGCAGGCAAAGCTCGCGAATGACTGCTTTTGGTCAGAAGCTGACATGATCGCGGTCGCGCTTTTGTGTCCGCTCAATGCCAATCGCTGACAGTCGATCGATACCCCTGCAGCAGCGAGGACGCCTTATTTCCCGGTGAGTGCGCGGCTCATAACCTCGGAAAATCAAGGTTTATGCGGCAATTGGCTCGCTTGTAGCGGGTCCTCAGTGCTCACTCCGAGTGCTAGGGTCAGCCAGGCTGGACCCGTTCAGCGCATTGTGGCCAGTGAGTTCGGGGAGCATTCGATGAACGATCAAAACGACATTGCAGCCTTGGTTCGAGCGGTTCGCGCGCGCGTGCCCATGGATGCGGCGCAGATGCTGGTCAAGGAAACGCCCGAGCGTATCGGGGCGGTTTTTGCCGAGCTGCCGCAGATCCTGGTCGACCATATCAAAGCCTATCTGCCTCCCGAATTGCAGTCGCAAGCCTCGGAATCTCTGGCGGAGGTCACCGAGAACACCGTGGGCGAAATCATGGACCCGGCGCTGGCCGTGCTGCCGCAGACGACGACCGTAAAGGAAGCGATCGCCTTTCTGCGCAATCACGCGACCCCGCAGCAGATCACCTATCTGTACGTCACCGATGCGGACGACAAGCTCATCGGCCTGACCGTGATCCGCGACCTGCTCCTGGCGGAGCCGAATGAGACGTTGAAGGACGTGATGCTGCCCGAGCCCTTTGCGCTCGCGGCGGACACGGATCTCGCCGAGGCCGTCAAGGCGGCGATTCATCGACACTATCCTGTGTATCCGGTCGTTGACGCCGACGGACACGTGATCGGCGTGGTGCGCGGCTGGCGCCTGTTCGAGCGTCAGGCGATCGAGATCAGCGCGCAGTCGGGCCAAATGGTCGGTGTCGACAAGGAGGAGCGCCTCTACACGGGGATCTGGACGGCTTTCAAGATGCGTCATGGCTGGCTGCAGGTGAACCTGTTGACCGCTTTCGCGGCAGGCTTCGTGGTCAGCCTGTTCGAGGGCACCATCACGCAGATCGTGGCACTGGCGGCTTTCCTGCCGATCCTCGCCGGCCAAAGCGGCAACACCGGATGCCAGGCGCTGGCGATCACGCTGCGCGGCATCACGCTTGGGGACTTGAACAGCCACCCCGTGCGCAAATTGATCGCGAAGGAGCTCGCCCTTGGCGCAATGAATGGTTTTCTGACGGGTATCGTCGCCGGCGTGGCGATGTGGTGGAGCGCCGGTGGCAGCGGCAACGACAAGTCGGTGGTGCTTGGTTTCGTCATCTTGCTCGCCATGACCGGTGCCTGCATGGCTTCGGGTCTATTCGGCGTGCTGGTGCCATTGACGCTGCGACGCTTCGGCGCCGATCCTTGCACCGCATCGAGCATCTTCCTCACCACAGGAACCGATATCGCCGGCATGGGACTCATGCTGGGATTGGCGACCATGCTGGTCCTTTAGATCTGCGCGCACTTTCGTCGCATGCACGCGCTTGTTCGGTCGCCAAGTGCCAAATCGGACCTCCCAAAAACGAGGAGGCCTCGCTAATGCCATGCCGAAACCAAGCCTTAGACAACGAGCGGGTTCAGGCTGGGTGGGCAATCAATGGACTATTCAAAGGACTTTGGCTTCGCCAGTCTCGGCTCGATTCCAAGTCTCCCGGCCACCTTGGCCCGGCCGCGGAACGGCTGTGACGACAGTTCTCACCTTGTTAAGAGTGCGGCAATTCCCCCGCTAGATATCGCTCTTATTCCCTTAGGATATCGATCTTCCGCCGGCAAAATTCCGCGGCGCGGAATGAAACAGCTCGAAGCTTGGAAATGTCAGGAGGATGCTCATGAGAATACTAGCGATCTTGGCAAGTTTGGTGGCGCTGCTTTGCGCGGGATACGCGTCAGCCGCCACGATGACGTCGGGCCGGCCGACCGCCGTGCTGACGAAAAAGCAATGCAAGGCTGTCTGGAAGCAGGCAGTTCCGTCAGGCCACTATCTCTACAAGGCGAATGCTCACCGCTTCATCGTCAACTTCAAGTTGGCAGACGGACCAGACCAGGACGGAAAAATCTCCAAGCACGAGTTCAAGAAGGCGTGCTCCAAGGGGCTGGTGATAAACACCGTCCGCTAGGTTTGCGATTACGCCGGGCTCTCTCCGGGAGCCCGGCGTGTCTCGCGACCGAGCAGGCGCGCCGTGCATGTCGCCGGCGGTGCACACGCCCCTCCATCTGATCGGAACGCCTCAAACATGTCAGAGCAGCGGCCGCCGCTACCACCCTTCACCCTCGAGACCGCCATCGAGAAGACGCGGAAGGCCGAGGACGCATGGAACACGCGCGATCCGCAGCGCGTCGCTCTCGCCTACACGATCGACAGCGCGTGGCGCAATCGGGCGGAGTTTCTCCAAGGGCGCGAGGCGATCGCGGGGTTCCTTGCGCGGAAATGGGCGAAGGAGCTTGACTACCGCCTGATCAAGGAGCTGTGGGCGTTTCGCGACAACCGCATCGCCGTGCGCTTCGCCTATGAGTGGCACGACGACAGCGGCAATTGGTTCCGCAGCTACGGCAACGAAAATTGGGAGTTCGACGAGAACGGCCTGATGCGGCGGCGGATCGCCAGCATCAACGACCTGCCGATCGCCGCAGCCGATCGCAAATATCATTGGCCATTGGGACGGCGCCCCGACGATCATCGGTCGCTGAGCGAACTCGGCCTCTGAGGCGCGCGCCACGGCGTCTACAGCAGCGGCACGACATAATTGACCTCGGCGCGAAGCTGTGTCTGGCGGTCGCGCGGCTCCGATGCGTCGATCAGCCTCTCATCGGAATAATAGATCTGCACCCTGAGCCCCTCCAACGCGCCGCCATGGGGTTCGTAATCGAGCCGGAGATTGAGGACATCGCGGTCCGGAAATGGCGCTTTGGTTTGCGGATTGATGGCATCGAAGCCCTGGCCCCAACCGGCGAGAAGCTTCAATCCGTCGATGCCAAGTCGTGCACAGTCATAGGACAACGTGACGAGATAGGCCTCCTCCCCGGCGCGCTCGAACGAGGCCTGATGCAACGACGTATAGACGGGGAGATTGCCGTAAGGATCGCGGATATTGGCGCCGTCGCCGACCGTCGAGATCGCGGTGGTCAGCACAAATCCCTGATAGCTCGTCACCAGCCGCGCCGACGCTTGATAGGTGTTGAACGGCGCGCCTGGGATGAGATCAGCACCGACGCTCCTCTGATCGAGGTCGTTGATACCGACGCGGTAGCTCGGGCCGCCGCTTCCACCGCCAAATGGAAGTAGATAGTCGGCCTCGCCATAGGCGGTATTGAGCGTGTCCTTGATCCAGTAATTCACCGCGCCGAGATTGAAGCTCGGCGAGCGATGGCGAACGCCGTTGATCAGCACGCCTTCGTCCTCGCTGACGCCGAGCGGTTCTGAAAACGAGATGAACTGCTCGCTGTCGCGCGGCTTGTAGCGCCAAAGATACGAAGCGACATAGTCGAGCGCGAGATCCTGGCGGCGCTCCGGCACGAGGAACAGGCCCTCGAAGGTGATCGGGATCATGCGGTTGTCGTTCGGATTCATGAACGCGGTGCGGATCAGCTGCCGCCCGGCGCTGAGCTCCTGCCCGAGCAGCTTGAGCCGCGCATTGGCCTGGCCGATCGTCGTGATCTGGTCTCCGTCCGGCGTGAGATTGAGCGTGGCGCCAGCGCCCTGCGGCGCGTAAAGCGGCTGCGTCGTGTAAAGCACGGCGCGGAGTTGCAGCAGATCGTCGGCATAGCCCGACTGGTAGGACACATATCCCCCGGTCGTCAGCGCCTCGGCATCGGTCCCGTCGAACTTCCGGAGATCGAGCCAATAAGAGCGGCTGTTCACCTTGAGCTCGGTGTCGCGGACGATCGGGCTTTGCTGTTCCCTCGCGGCCTGTAATCGCCGGTCGCGCTGTCCACATGCGAGGCGGCCGCCTTCAAATCGCCGCGCGGGTCGATCGGGGACTCAAAGCCTTCTCCGATCGGGCTATACGCCTCGCCTGCCTTGGAAGGAATCGGATAATCGGGAGCGTCCTGGCCCGCGCTTGCCTCGACTCCCGTTCCCCCGGTTTCCTGAGCAGAGGCGTCCATACCGGCAGAACGAGCATCGCGAGCGCCGCAGCGACAGCGAACGCGGCGCGAACATTGTGCACGCGGCAGACAAAGCCCATCCCCTGCCCCGCTTGCTCGGAGGTCTATTCGAGCGTCCTTCCCCAAAGTTGGACTTTAACCGATTCTCCAGGCGATCTTGGCTAGCCACTGGAACGAAATTGGGTGGGGAGCACGCGTCTCGCGCGCTCCCCACGAGACTCGATCTAACCGCCGCCGCCGCCGATGGGCGCGGGCTGCTCCTGCAGCTGCTTCAGCAGAGGCAGTGGGTTCTGCGGCTGCTGAAGATCGGGCGTAAGGTCGGTCGAAGCGCCGCCTGGATATCGCGTGATGCTCGGATATTTCATGATCGACTTGTCGAAGTCGACGATGACCGGCGAGATCAGCGCCAGCACCCAGCCATTGTCTTCACCGGAATATCGTCCCGGGGAGCTCGTCATCACGCGCATGGGCGCGGCCCCATTGAAGATCATGTCGTATTTCTCGTAGGGATCCATGGTGAGGTTATAGAGCGCGCCGATGGCGCCGAGGTCCGTCACCGGGCCGAGCCACGAGTCTTTCGCCGTGCTGATATATTTCCACGCCATGTGCACCCATGGCTCGTTCGGGTCGCCACCGATATCGGCGCGGGCGCCGTTGAACGTCTCGCCGTCGATATAGATCCACGAGTTGCGCGCTGAGTGCTGGGCCTTGCCCAGGATATAGGCGCTGTTGTCGATGCTGTCGAAATAGATCGGCTTGCCGTCATTGCCGACCCACTCGTGCGGCGGCGGCGTGAGGCCGACCATCGCGGCGAGCGTCGCCCAGCAGTCGATATGCGACATCAATTCGTCGTACTTGGCGCCGGCCGGAACGTGGTCGGGCCACCACATGATGGCCGGGACCCGCCAGGCGCCTTCGAACGCCGATCCCTTCTCGCCGCGGAACGGGGTCGTCCCGGCGTCGGGATAAGCATCGAGCCAGGCGCCGTTGTCGGCCGTCACGATGACGATCGTGTTGGGCGCCTCGGCGCGAATGGCATCCATGATGTGCCCAATATCGGCATCGAGCTCCATCAGCGAATCCGAGTAGTCGCCGAGATGCGACTTGCCTCTGAAGTCCGGCGCCGCGTTGGTCGGGTTGTGCATCTTGATGAAATTGACGTCCATGAAGAACGGTTTGTCGTCCTTGGCATGCTGCTTGATGTAATCCACCGCCGTGTCGGTTTGCCGCTCGTCGAAGGTCGAAAGCGAGTCATAGGTAATGGTGCCGACCTTCTTGGCCGGCTCGCCGGCCTTGCCTTCCCACTCGCCGAGATTGACCATGGTCTCGAAGGCATTCTTGAATTCCGGATTGAACGACGGGAACCAGGGATGGAAGCCGTTCGTGGTGTCGTCATAGGCATAGACGCCGGCATAGTAAGCGGCAAAATGCTGCATCTCGTCGAAGCCATGCACGGTCGGATAGGAGTCCGGGATGTCGCCGAGATGCCACTTGCCGGAGAAGTAGGTCGAGTAACCGTTCTTCTGGAAGAACTCGGCGATGGTCGGCGTTTCCTTGCGGAGATAGTTCTTGTCGCCTGGAGCCACCACGATCGAGAGCGCCGAGCGGATCGGGATGCGTCCGGTGATGAAGGAAGCCCGCCCCGCGGTGCAACTCGCCTGACCGTACCAACTGGTGAAGGTCGCACCCTCCTTGGCGATGCGGTCGACGTTAGGGGTCGGATGACCCAGCGCCGCCCCTCCCGCCGTATAAGCTCCGAAATCCTGCCAGCCGGTGTCGTCGGTCATGAGCATGACGATATTCGGCGCCTTGGCCTGCGCCTCGGCGGATGTCGGGTCGAGCAGCGCGCACAGCGCCGCTATCGCCACCGCGCTCGTCGCTGTCACCAGGGCGCTCGAGCATCTCAGAGTGAATTTCGGGGTACTTTCATCCTCGGAGTCGGCAAACATCCTCATCTGGCACCACCCTTTTTAAGCACCTTCGCTTTTGCAACTTGCCGCACACAAATCGAGCCTTGCGACCAGTCCGCAGGGCCCCGCAGCATACTCCTATCCCTCGCCGGCGGCCCGCCAATCCAAAGCGGCGTAGTGCCCTAAGCGATCTCCCGCTCGGTCGATTGCTTTGCTAGTCTCCGGCCGCAAAAGCGCCTTTTCCAACTCCAATAACACCGGCCCATGAACATGAATACGCGCCGCCGCGTGCTTGGCCTCCTCCTCGCCGCAGGCGTGGCCTCGCGCTTCCCCGCAATCCCACGCGCGCTTGCCGCGAAGAACGATTGCTTCGAACTCGAAGCAGATCGGCCCGTGGAAAGGCCAGGCCACCAACAGCCAGGCCGGCGCCCGCATCAATCAGATTGAGTTCGAGAGCGCGGGCGATTGCGACCTCCGCGCAGATATCCAGGTCGCCGCGAGCTTCAACTCCAAGCTCGTCGTCTATGGCGACCCCGACCAGATCAAGCTGCCGAAGAAATTTCTCATCGATCCGGCGAACCGGCTGATCGTCAAAGGCGCCGACGGCAAGGAAGCGGTGAACGAGCCGCTGTGCGGCAACTGCACCGACATCTTCGACAACAAGGTGAGCATCGTGCTTCCGCTCGCCGTCTCGCCGCTGTTCCGCGACGGCACCTCGCTCGAGATCACAGTCAAGCTCGGCGACAAGCAGGAATGCCACGTCAAGCTCGACTGCGACAGCCTGCGCAAGGCACTCGACTGGGCCTCCGGGCGGCAGGTCGAGCTCGCTAAGACATTCGCCGACGGCAAATGCACCCCGCCCGAAGACGGCTGCTTCATCACAACGGCCTGCTGCGATCTGCTCGGCCTCGACGACGATTGCTTTGAGCTCAGGTCCCTGCGCCGCTACCGCGACCAAGTGCTCGCCGCGCGTCCGGGCGGCGAGGCAGACATCGCCCGCTACTACGCGCTCGCTCCGTTGATCCTGGCCCGCCTGCCCGATGAGACGCGCAACGCTCGGCTCGTTTCGCTCTATGCGCGCTTCATCCTGCCGGCCGCACTCGCCGCGCAGCTTGGCCTCGATGCGCTCGCCTATCGTCTCTATCGCAACATGGTCGATGAGCTCGCGCGCGATCTCGCGCCGGATTTCCCCGTCTGACAACGAACGGGCGCGGAGGATGTCTCCGCGCCCGTTGTTTCAGCTGACCCGATCGGGTCCTCTGAGGGCAGTGCCCTAGCTGTTTTCCGGCTTGCCGTCGAAGGTGATCGGGTCGCCGACCGCCTCGAAGGCCCACACCGCCGCGTCGCCCGTGGCGTTGCAGAGATAAAGCTGGTCGGAGCCGTCCTTGACGAACACGACGAAGCCCGGATCGGCGTCGAGGCCGTCGGCGACGCTGCCGACCAGGCTGCCGCCCTCGCTCAGATAGGCGACGCAGACCTTCTCGGCGATCTCCTGCGGTTGGCCGTCATAGGTGCCGTCCGAAGCGAGCTGGAGGCCGATCAGCTCGGCGCCGGCGCCGTCGAGCAGGTCGCTTTTCACGATGGTGTAGGAATAGACGTGGCCGTCGGTGTCGGCATCGCACATCCAGAGATTGCCGTCCTTGTCGTTCAGCCAGACCAGGCTGAAGCCGATGCCGCTGCCGTCAGCCACCGCGTTCACCACCTTGACCGGCTGGGACGGGTTGACGGTCGAGCAGGCCTTGATCGCCGCCTCATGGCCGGCGGGCTCGCTATCGGCATTGGCGGGCACCAGCCCAAGCGAGGCCAACGCCAAGGCGGCAAGGCCCGCTGTCATCGTCAGGAATCTGCGTTTCATGTCTCGTCTCCCAAGAATGTTTGGCCGAGGCCGGATCGCCTTCGGCTGAGCGAGACATGGCGCGGGGCGGCGGGCCCCATTGTGAGCCCCCTCACATTGCTTGTGCGCCTTGGAAATTTGCGGTGAGGGCACGAAGCCCCGTCTTCGCCGCAATCGGAACCACATGGCGCCCCAGTCGCGCGTTAACCTTTTTTCCTAACGACAAAAAGACCATCTCGCCCCGCTCGGGCCACGCAGGTTCACACGAACGCCGACAGAAGCTTGCTCTGAGCCGAGAGGTTCGCGCGCGAGGCCGCGTGCGGGTCGCTCCCTTCAGAGACGGTGCGGTCGCGCGCCTAGCATCGACTGAGGTCGTGCGTTAGGGCGCCGCGTTTGGGGTGGTGTCAGTTGCGTATCAAGCAAATCGTATTCGGCGTTGCCCTGCTTGGCGGTCTCGCCATCGGAAGCGACTATGCGAAAGCCGGCTCGCCGGACGGAACGGCGGAATGGCTCGGACTCGCCGCAGGACCTCCGGCAGCCGCCGAGACGCTGCTCGCCGCCGACCTCGCGGGCCTATTCCAGACGGCCAAGCCTCTGCGCGTGCTGCCGCTGCTCGGCGATGCCGGCGCCGGCAATATCGCACTCCTGCTGAACGAGCCGCATGTCGACATCGCTTTCGTCTCAACCGATGCGCTTGCCGAGGCTGAAGCCGCGCGCAAGGACCTTTCCCGGCATCTCGAGCTGGTGGCGCGGCTCTATCCGCAGGAAGTCCACGTGCTCGCCCGCGCCGATATCAGAAACCTCGCCGACCTTGCCGGCAAGAAAGTCAATTTCGGACAGGCGGGGGGAAGCTCGGCTGTCACAGCGTCGGCTCTGTTCAAGGCGCTCGGCATCGAGGTCGAGCCGCAGAGCCTCGATGCCGGCATTGCCATTGAGCGGCTGAAGCAGGGCACGATCTCGGCCGCGGTGATCGTCGGCGGCAAGCCCTCCCCGCTCATCGCCGGTATCCCTGCCGATCTCGGCCTGCATCTGCTGGCGATCACCTTCGGCGCCTCGCTCGAAGTGGCCTATCTGCCGACGCGGCTCCAGGCTGCCGACTATCCCAATCTGATCGAGGGCAATGGCGAGGTGCCGACCGTCGCCACCGGCATGGTGCTGCTCGCCGCCAAGGACAAGGACGATCCAGGCGCCGCCGCGCGCATCGCCAGCTTCGTCGATACGCTGTTTCCGCGCTTTGCCGAGCTGCAGGCCGCGGACCGGCATCCGAAATGGCGCGAGGTCAATCTCGCCGCTACGCTGCCCGGTCTCAGCCGCACCCCGGAAGCCGAAGCCTGGCTCGCCCGTCGCCCGACCATGGTCGCCAAGCCGATCGCCGCAAGCGCCGGTGCCATTGCCAAGGCCGCGGTGCCGCAAAACCTGGTGATGAGCCCCGACCAGAAGGAGACCCTGTTCAAGAAATTCATCGAATGGCAGCGGAGCTCGGGGAACTAGCGCAAATTTGCGCGAAGAGGGAACAGAAGAGGGATCAGTCAGTTCATGAGAGTTAGACGCGTTCGGGGGCACGGGCGCGCCACACGGGGAATGGGGGGCGTACCGGCACGACGGGCACTCGTGCCGGCGAGTAAGGGAGCGTCATTATGTTCGGGTCCACCACACCCCTGGCGGAGCGGCCTGACTTGCACCCGGTGCATCGGGCCAATGCATTGCTGCGCTCGGCGCTGCTGAATGCGACGCCATTCGCAAGGGGAGATTTCTTACAAGACTTCGACGCGATCGCCGGACCTGCAGACGGCCCGGTCGGCATCGCCTACCCCACCTCTCTCGTGGAGCGTCTCAACGCGCTCGACATCGGCACCTCCGCAGTGGCCGGCATCAGGATACCGCTCAGCTTCGCGGCTCAGCCGGCGCCGGACGGCGCTGGCGATCCTCCCCCGCCGGTCGAGCTTGGAAGCGATGGCCTTGCCGCGAACGACGCGGAAGCGGACTGGGACGAGCTCAATGACGCCCCAGGAGATACCGTTCCCACGCTGACCCTGCCGCAACAGGCGCATATGCTTGCCGTGCTGAAGGAATTTCGCCGGCGGCAGCGTCAGGCGAGCCTGCTGGTCGCCGGATCGCTCGCCGCGGCCGTCCTGCTCACAATCGGCGGCTTCGTGCTGATCGCCAAACTCGCAAGCTCAGAGCTCGCCAAAAGCGACAAGCAGGCGCCGCCGCGCTCGACCTCGATCGTCTGGCAGCGCCCCGAGCACGATGCCGTGACGCCAGCAAGCGCCGAGCCGCTGCTCGTTCCGGTCAAGGCCGAGCCGGCGGTCTCGTCCTTGCGGGAAGACGCGCCTTCGGCACAGATCATCCTCGCCACCAGCGCCCGGCCGCTCGCGCTTGCGCCGCTGCTTGGCCAGCGTCACTCTCGCTACGTCTTGCTGCGCGGACTGCCGCCTGAGGCCGAGCTCTCCGCCGGCCATCGCACCGTGAGCGGGTCGTGGATGATCAAGGACGAGGAGACGCCGAACCTCACTCTAACGGTTGGCGAAGCCGCGAGCGGCGATTACCCGGTCGATGTCTATCTGCTCGACTCCGCCGATTCACCGCAATCGCGCCGGAGCCTCGTGCTGCGCATCGAACCCGCCCGGCCGCGCGTCTACGCGGCGGGGCTCAGCCTGAGCTGGGCAAGCGCCCTGCTCGACGCGGCAGCCAAGGCGCCGGTCACGGCGGAAAGCGTGGCACCCCCAGAGCCGCACCTACTGCTCGATCGGGCACGGCGCCTGCTCAGCGAAGGCGACATCGCCGGCGCGAGGCTGCTGCTGTTCCATCTCGCCAAGCAGGGCGAGGGCGATGCGGCCTACGAGCTCGCCCGCACCTTCGATGCCGAGATGCTGGCCAGGCTCGGCGCGAGCGGCGTCTGCAGCGACAAGGAAACCGCGCTCGGCTGGTACGAGCAAGCCTCGCGAAGCGGCAATACGCAAGCCGCGCAGCGCCTCAAGATCCTGGCTAGTCTTTCGGTTTCAGACCCGTCCGACTAGCCGAAGGAGGGCCGCAGCCGCTCAACCGAGGGAAGCCATCGGGGGGACATGACGGCTGCGGCCCAGATTTTAGACCGGGAAATAGTTAGACGACGTGCCGCCGCCTGAGCTCGACCAGGACCGCCTCGGCCAGAGATTCCGGGTTGCTGCTGCCGGTATCGAGCTTGAGCTCTGGCTTCTCCGGCGCCTCGTACATCGAGTCGATGCCGGTGAAATTACTGATCAACCCGGCGCGCGCCTTCCGGTAGAGCCCTTTTGGATCGCGCGCCTCGCACACCTCGATCGGCGTATCGACGAAGACCTCGATGAACTCGCCGTCCTGGAGCAGGTCGCGCGCCATGCGCCGCTCCGAGCGGAACGGCGAGATGAACGACACCATTACGATCAGCCCGGCCTCGACGAACAGCTTGGCCGTCTCGGCCACGCGTCGGATGTTCTCGACGCGGTCGGCGTCGGTGAAGCCGAGATCCTTGTTGAGGCCATGGCGGATATTGTCGCCGTCCAATAGATATGTGTGCCGCCCGAGCGCATGCAGCCGCTTCTCGAGCGTGTTGGCGATGGTCGATTTGCCGGCGCCCGATAATCCGGTGAACCAGAGCACGCAGGGCTTCTGCTCCTTGAGGCTCGCCCGCGCGCTCTTATCGACGAACAGCTCCTGCCACTGGATGTTGGTGGCGCGGCGCAGGCCGAACTCGATCATCCCGGCGGCGACCGTCGCGTTGGTGAAGCGGTCGATCAAAATGAACGAGCCGGTGTCGCCGTTATCGGCGTAAGGATCAAACACCAGCGCCCTGGCGGTGGTGATATTGCACGAGCCGACCTCGTTCAGCTCGAGCGTCTTGCCGGCGACGTGGTCGAGATTATCGACATTGAGCTTGTATTTGAGGCTCGAAACGGTCGCTGTCGTGGTCTGGCAGCCGCACTTCAAGGTATAGGTCCGCCCCGGCAGCATCGGCTCCTCGTCGAACCAGATGAGCCGCGCGGCGATCTGGTCGGCGATGGAAGGCGCCGCATCGGCGCGAGCGATCAGATCGCCCCGGCTCACATCGACCTCCTCGGCGAAGGTCAGCGTGACCGCATCGCCCTCGCGCGCCTCCTCGAGATCGCCGTCGGCCGTGACGATGCGGGCCACATGCGCGCGCTTGCCGGACGGGTGGATCACCACCTCCTCGCCGGGGCGTATCGCCCCGCTGGCAACCGTGCCCGCGTAGCCGCGGAAATCGAGATGCGGCCGGTTCACCCATTGCACGGGGAAGCGGAATGGCCGCTCGCGTTCGGCGTGACCGACATCGACCGTCTCCAGATGCCCGAGCAGCGTCGGGCCGTGATACCAGCGGAGATGCGTGCTGGGGTGAATGACGTTGTCGCCTTTGAGTGCCGAGACCGGGATATAGGTCACCCGCTCGAATTGCAGCGGCTCGACGAAGCTCGAGAAGTCAGACGCGATGGCGTCGAAGCGCGCCTGGTCGAAATCGACGAGGTCCATCTTGTTGACTGCGACCGCGACCTTGCGGATGCCGAGCAGCGACAGGATGCAGGCGTGACGGCGGGTCTGGGTCAGTACGCCGCTCCGCGCATCGACCAGCAGCACGGCAAAATCGCAATTCGACGCGCCGGTCGCCATGTTGCGCGTGTACTGCACATGGCCCGGCGTGTCGGCGACAATGAATTTTCGCCGCGGCGTCGAGAAATAACGGTAAGCGACGTCGATGGTGATCTTCTGCTCGCGCTCGGCCTGAAGGCCATCGATCAGGAGCGAGAGATCGAGCGGGCCGCTCGCGCCCGTGCCGGGGCGCTTCTGGTCTTGCTCGGCTGCCTTGAGCTGGTCCTCGTAGACCAGCGATGAATCGTATAACAGCCGGCCGATCAGCGTGCTCTTGCCGTCGTCGACGCTGCCGCAGGTGAGAAAACGCAGCAGCCCGCGATTCTCCTCCGCCGCAATCCGCGCTGCGACGCGCTCCGCCGCACTCTCCCGCTCGTTGCCGACAATGCTGAGGCGCGGCATCAGAAGTAGCCCTCCTGCTTCTTTTTCTCCATCGAGCCGGACTGATCGTGGTCGATGACGCGGCCCTGGCGCTCGGAGAAGCGGGTTGCGATCAGCTCCTCGACGATCTCGGGCACGCTCGCAGCATCGGAGCGGATCGCGCCGGTCAACGGATAGCAGCCGAGCGTGCGGAAGCGCACGCGCTCCATCTTCGGCTTCTCGCCGGCATCGAGCGGCAGCCTGTCGTCATCGACCATGATCAGCATGCCGCCACGCTCGACCACCGGCCGGTCGGCGGCGAAATAAAGCGGCACGACCGGGATGTCCTCGAGATGAATGTAGGTCCACACGTCGAGCTCGGTCCAATTGGAGAGCGGGAACACCCGCATGCTCTCGCCCGGCCTGATCTTGGTGTTGGCGAGATGCCAGAGCTCGGGACGCTGCCGCTTGGGGTCCCAATTATGCGCGGTATTGCGGAACGAGAACACGCGCTCCTTGGCCCGCGACTTCTCCTCGTCGCGCCGGGCGCCGCCGAACGCCGCGTCGAAGCCATGGGAGGCAAGCGTCTGCTTCAGCGCCTCGGTCTTCATAATGTCGGTATAAAGCGCGCTGCCATGGTTGATCGGCGAGATGCCGTCCTTCACGCCCTGCGCGTTGGTATGCACGATGAGGTCGAGCCCGAGCCGGTTCATCTCCTGGTCGCGGAAGGCGATCATCTCGCGAAACTTCCAGGTGGTGTCCACATGGAGCAGTGGGAACGGCGGCTTGGCGGGATAGAACGCCTTCAGCGCGAGATGCAGCATGACGGACGAATCCTTGCCGATCGAATAGAGCATCACCGGATTGCGGAACTCGGCCGCAACCTCGCGCATGATGTGGATGCTCTCGGCCTCGAGCTGGCGGAGATAGGTCGACAGGCGCTGCTTCATGATGTGGCGTTCAGGCTTTGGCTTGCGGGTCTGGTGTCGATTTCAGGCTCGGGTCGGCAACCGGCTCGTCACTTTCGGTGGTTGCGTCATGGGTCCCCTTCCCGTTCTGCGCCCGCGCGATCTCCGCGGCTTTGCGCTCCTGGGCGAGATAGCGATAGGCGCTGACCGGGATCATGGCGAGGTAGAGCAACGACCCGGTCGCAAGCGTGGCCGAGGGATAGGTCAAAAGCAAGGCGATGAAAAGAGCGGCCAGCACGAACAGCGGCGGCACGTATTCGCGGGCGATTTTCTGCCCGAACAGCTTGCCGGAGAAGGTCGGCACGTTGCTGACCATGAGCAGCGCGATGCCGAGCGTATAGAGCAGAACGAGCGGGGTCAGCCTCGGCAGATGCAGCCCGAGATCCTGAGCGTAGATCGGCAGCAAGAGAATGATGGCGCCGGCCGGCGCCGGCACGCCGACGAAATAGTTGCTCTTCCAGGCGGGCAAGTCGGTCCGGTCGAGCGAGACGTTGAAGCGCGCGAGCCGAAGCGCCGAGCAGACCGCGAACACCAGAACGGCGATCCAGCCGAGGCTATGCAGATCCTCGAGCGCCCAGTTGAACATGATGATGGCGGGGGCGACGCCGAAATTGACGAAGTCGGCCAAACTGTCGAGCTCGGCGCCGAAGCGCGAGGAGGCCTTGAGCACGCGCGCGATGCGGCCATCGATGCCGTCGAGAAAGGCGGCGAACACCAGCGCCGCGACGGCGAGGTCGAAGCGGTTCTCGATGCCCATCCTGATCGCGGTCAGCCCGGCGCACAGCCCAACCAGCGTGAAAATATTGGGGATCAGGACCCTGATCGGCACTTGGCCGCGGGTGAACACGAGCTGGCGGCGCTTGCGCTCGTCGCGTTCGGGATCGAAGGGCGGGAACATGGGCGACTATCCCTTCATCGGCTCTGATTGCACAAGCACCGGCGGCTCGCGCGAACCCTCTTTCGCCGCAACCTCCGCCAGCACCGTCTCGCCGCCGATCGCGGTCTGGCCGACGGCGACCAGGACCTTGGCGCCTTCCGGCAGATAGACATCGACGCGGCTGCCGAAGCGGATCAGGCCGATGCGCTCGCCGACCCCGACGCTAGCCCCCTCGCCCAAGAAAGTCACGATCCGCCGCGCGAGCAATCCAGCGATCAGCATCACGCCAAATCTCGCGCCGCCTTCCGTCTCGACGACAAGCGCACGGCGCTCGTTCTCCTCGCTCGCCTTGTCGAGCTCGGCATTGAGGAACTTGCCCGGCACATAGACGCTCCGGGTGATCCGCCCGGCGACCGGGGAGCGGACGATATGTACGTCGAGCACCGAGAGGAACACGGAGATGCGCGTCAGCGCCGCATCGCCAAGCGCAAGCTCGCGCGGCGGCACGACCTCGGCAATCGAGGAGATCCTGCCGTCGGCGGCGCTCACCACCGCGCCCGGCCGCGACGGCACGACCCGCTCCGGATCGCGGAAGAAGTAGGCGCAATAGGCCGTGGCGATGACGCCGAGCCAGCCGAGCGGCGGCGCGAGCAGAAACAGGATCACGGTGACGACGGCGGCGATGGCAATGAATTTGTATCCGTCCCGGTTAACGGGCACGAACGCGCCGGTCACGCTGTCGATCAGGCTATGGGTGTCGCTCATGCGGCCTTTAGAGCGTTTCGCTCAGGTTGAGGCAAGGGCCTCGTCCTCGAGGCGCTCAGCGGCGCGCGATTCCGGCAATCCGTCCTCGTCGAGGACTTGCGCCAGCCGCTCGCGCGCCTCGTCGGCCTCGCGCTGGCGGGCCCAGAGGCTGGCATAGAGGCCGCCTCTGGTCAGCAGTTGAGGATGCGTCCCCTGCTCGACGATTTCGCCGTGGTCGAGGACGATGATGTTGTCGGCATGGACCACGGTCGAGAGGCGATGCGCGATCACCAGGCTGGTGCGGTCACGCGCCACGCGCTCGAGCGCGTCCTGGATATCCTTCTCGGTGTGACTGTCGAGCGCCGAGGTCGCCTCGTCGAGCATCAGGATCGGAGGCGATTTCAGAATGGTGCGGGCGATCGCCACGCGCTGCTTCTCGCCACCCGAGAGTTTCAGGCCGCGCTCGCCGACCAGCGCATCGTAGCCCTGCGGCAGAGTCATGATGAAATCGTGGATCTGGGCGAGCCGCGCCGCCTCGCGCACCTCGGCCTGGGTCGCGTCAGGCTTGCCGTAGCGGATGTTGTACTCGATCGTGTCGTTGAACAGCACGGTGTCCTGCGGCACCATGCCGATCGCCGCGCGGAGCGAGGCCTGCGTCACGTTCTTGATGTTCTGTCCGTCGATCAGCACCCGCCCCGCCGCGATGTCGTAGAAGCGGAACAGGATGCGCGAGATGGTCGACTTGCCGGCGCCAGACGGCCCGACGATGGCGACCATCTTCCCCGCCGGCACTTCGAAGCTCACATGCTTCAGGATCGGGCGCTCGGGATCATAATCGAAGCAGACATTCTCGAACTTGACCTCGCCCTTGGTGACGACCAGCGGCTTGGCGCCCGGACGATCGACGACCTCGGCTGGCTCGTGCAACAGGGCGAACATCGTCTCGATGTCGATCAGTCCCTGCTTGATCTCGCGATAGACCATGCCCATGAAATTGAGCGGCACGTAGAGCTGCATCAGTATGGCGTTGATCATGACGAAGCCGCCGATGGTCAGCGTGCCTTGTGTCACGTCGCGCGCGGCGAGCAGCATGCAGATGACGGTGCCGGCGGTGAAGATCACCGCCTGCCCGCTGTTGAGCCAGCCGAGCGAGGTATAGGTGCGGATCGCGGCGTTGACGTAGCGCCCCATCGAGGAATCGAAGCGGCGCGCCTCATGATCCTCATTGCCGAAATATTTGACCGTCTCGTAGTTGAGCAGGCTGTCGACCGCCTTGGAGTGCGCCTCGGTGTCTGAACTCGTTCATGTCGCGGCGGATCGAGATGCGCCGCTCGCTCGCCCAGAACGTGAACCACACATAGAACGCGACGGTGACCAGTACGACCACCACGTAGATCCAGCCGAAATAATAGGCGACCAGGCCGGCAATCATCACGAGCTCGACCGCGGTCGGGATCGAGTTGAGCACCGCCATGCGCACGATGGTATCGACGCCATTTACGCCGCGCTCGATGACGCGGCTGAGCCCGCCGGTGCGGCGCTCCAGATGAAACCGCAGCGACAGCTCGTGCAGATGGCGGAAGGTGCGGTTGGCGAGCTCGCGCACCGCATGCTGGGCGACCACGGTGAACCAGACGTCGCGGAACTGCGCGAACACCACCATCAGCACGCGGCCGACGCCATAGGCGATGATCAGCATCACCGGCAGCATGGCGACGCCGAGCATGGAGACGCCGCCCGCGGCTGTGCCAGGGCTCGCCTGCCCGGTGAGCAGGTCGATGATCTGCTTGTAGGCGATCGGCACGGCCAGCGTGATCGCCTTGGCGACGATCAGCGCGCCGAGCGCGTAGACCACGCGCCAGCGCAAATCGGGCCGATTGGTGGGCCAGATATAAGGCAGCAGCTCGCGAAGCACGGTGATATGGCCGGTCCGCGCCTGAAGCACGGCATCGCTTCGCGATTGCGGCAGCCGATCTTGCATTAAGGGGTCGCTTCTATCGAGCGCATTGCCGGGGTGGCAAAAGGGGCAGCGCAGAGCGCCGCCCCTGATGCATATAGTCCCCGCACGCCGCCGCGCCAAGCGCCGGCGCGAAACGATCGCCGCGGCGCCCGCAGGCCCTTACTGCGCCGGAGGCGCAGGCGCATCTCCCGGCGCAGGCTCAGTCTTGGCGGCGTCGGCCGGCGCGCGCTGGAGCGTCACCATCGCCCTGCCGCTCACCATGCGCGCCGCGTCGTATTGCTCGGCGCGAATCATGTGGCGAGCGTCGTCGTCGAGCTTCACCTCTTTGTCGACCGACCACACGCCGTCTTTGTCGGACTGCACCTTCAACAGCGGCGCCTCGTCGAAATAGATATAGACCGGCGAGTTGGGCGGGGCGGATCCGGCTAGCTTCAAATGGCCGGTGTCGCCAGAGTCCTGATAGTCGACGGTCTTGAACCTGATCGGATATTTGGGAGCGTGCGTACCGAGCGTTGGGTCGGTATTCACCGCCGGTGCGGCCGCCGCCGTGGCCGGATCGAGCAGGCTATTGTCGCTCGGCACGTCGTCCTCGGCGAGCTGCATCCCGAACGTCGCGGCAGAGGCGCGAGGGGCGCCGAGCGAGATCGCGGACGCGCTAACGAATGCGACAGCCACGACAGAGGCAGTCCAAACGATGGCTCTTGTTACGGTCATTTCCATTTTTCCTTGTACGTTCCTTCCATTCTTCCCTTTAAGACGGTTTCTATGCGGTGCGGAAGGCGAAAAAACGTCAGGCCGGAGGCGTCCCGGCCGGAGCGCTAACCAACAAATCCATTGATTTCCAAGCCACCCGCAAGCCACCTGATTGTGACGGCGGGCTTCCTTGACGCATATGGACGCGCCTGCCACATGAGGCCCATGAAGGACACACCGTCGACCCTCATCCAGAATATCTGCGTTTATTGCGGCTCCGGCCCCGGCATAAACCCGGCCTTCGCCGAGGCCGCACGCGCGCTCGGGCGCATCCTCGCGACCTCGCGCATCGGGCTCGTCTATGGCGGCGGCAGTCTCGGGCTGATGGGCGAGACGGCGCGCTCCACCCTGCTCCATGGCGGCCACGTGACCGGCATCATTCCGGGCTTCCTGAGCGAGCGCGAGCATATGCTGGTCGAGGCCCAGGAGCTGATCGTGGTCGACGACATGCATCAGCGGAAGCAGCTGATGTTCGCCAAGTCTGACGCCTTCGTCGCGCTGCCGGGCGGCCTCGGCACGCTGGAAGAGTTCGTCGAGCAGCTCACCTGGACGCAACTCGGCCGGCACACCAAGCCGATCGTGCTGGTCAATATCGAGGGCTTCTGGAACCCGCTGCTCGCCCTGTTCGACCGCATGAGCGGCGAGGCGTTCATCCGCCCGGGGCTCGAGCTCAAGATCATCGTCGTCGACAAGGTCGAGAAGATCGTCCCCGCCATCGAGGCGGCGATCAAGCCTTACCCGGCCGAGCGCACCGGCCAGCTCGACGCCGAGATCTCCGCCAAGTTCTGATTTCTGCCATGCCACCCGTCGTGGGCTGCATACCTCCCCCTCGTGGGGAGGGATGAGGCTGCGGTCTGCCTCGCGCGAGCCCCTCGGGCCACTTAAGCCTTACTGCGTCTCCAACAGAGGAATGTCCTCGCCGAGATCGAGCCAGTGATGGCGGCGCGAGGCCCAATATAGCCGCTCGGGCTTCGGCAAATCCGGATCGGCGAAACAGCCGGCGGCAATGCCGATCATTCCCGGCATCGCCTCGGCGCGGAAACACACCGTCACGCCGCAGACCGGACAGAACGAGGCCTCGGTGAGCCGTCCAGAATCGCCGCGCTGACGGTAAAGCGTCCGTTCGCCCGCGACCGTCACGGCCGGCTCGGGATAGATCGCGGCGTAGGAGAAGGCGCTGCCGGTGCCTCGCTGGCATGCGAGACAGCTGCACGCATAGACAGTGGTCGGTTCTCCGCGCGCGGTCGCGGTGAGACCTCCGCAACAGCACGTTGCGATGCGCTCGCGGTCAGAGCCCATGCGGTCCTTCCTAAGGCGCGGTGGCGCCGTCGCGGATCAGCTTGTAGTTGATCGAGTCGAGCAGCGCCTCGAACGAGGCATCGACGATGTTGGGCGAGACGCCGACCGTGTACCAGCGGTTCCCCTCCCCGTCGCGGCTCTCGATCAGCACGCGGGTGACGGCGTCGGTGCCCCCCGTGAGGATGCGCACCTTGTAATCGACGAGCTCGAGATCGTCGATATAGCTCTGATAGGGACCGAGATCCTTGCGGAGCGCGTTGTCGAGCGCGTTCACCGGGCCGTTCCCCTCCCCGGCGGATAGCATCGTCTGCGCCGTCGATGCGCACCTTCACCGTCGCCTCGGAAATGGTGACGAGCTCGCCGAGCGCGTTGTGCCGCCGCTCGACCGTGACGCGGAACGAATCGACGTCGAAGAATTGCGGCACGTTGCCGAGCATGCGCCGCGCCAGCAGCTCGAAGGACGCGTCGGCAGCCTCGTAGGCATAGCCGACCGCCTCGCGCTCCTTCACCTCATCGAGCAGGCGCAAGATGCGCGGGTCGTCCTTCGGCACAACGATGCCGATACGCTCGAGCTCGGCCACGATGTTCGAGCGCCCGGCCTGGTCCGAGACGAGCAGCTTCCGCCTGTTGCCGACAGATTCCGGGGGCACGTGCTCATAGGTGCGCGGGTCCTTCTGCACGGCCGAGACGTGGATGCCGCCTTTATGCGCGAAGGCCGACTCGCCGACATACGGCGCGTGCCGGTTCGGGGCGCGGTTCAGGATCTCGTCGAGGATGCGCGAGGCATGCGTCAGCGTCCTGAGCTTCTCCGGCGTGACGCCGGTCTCGAAGCGGTCGGCATAGTCTGATTTCAGCATCAGCGTCGGGATGATCGAGGTGAGATTGGCGTTGCCGCAGCGCTCGCCGAGCCCGTTCAGCGTGCCCTGAATCTGGCGCGCGCCGGCGCGCACGGCGGCGAGCGAGTTGGCGACGCCGTTGTCGGTGTCGTTATGCACATGGATGCCGAGACGGTCGCCCGGGATCGTCTTCGCCACCTCCGTCACGATCCGCTCGATCTCCTCAGGCAGCGTGCCGCCATTGGTGTCGCACAGCACGACCCAGCGCGCGCCGGCCTCGTAGGCCGTCTTGGCGCAGCGCAGCGCGTAGTCGGGATTGGCCTTGTAGCCGTCGAAGAAATGCTCGCAGTCGAGCAGAGCCTCGCGGCCGCTCGCCACGACCGCCTCGACCGAGTCTTTGATGCCCTCGACATTCTCGTCTTGCGTGATGCCGAGCGCGACATCGACATGGAAGTCCCAGGTCTTGCCGACCAGGCAGATGGCCGAGGTGTTGGCGGCGAGCAGCGCCTGGAAGCCGGGATCGTTGGCGAGCGAGCGGCCGGGCCGCTTGGTCATGCCGAACGCGGTGAGCCGCGCGTTGCCCGAGCTCGCGCGCCTCGGCGAACAGTCGCGTGTCGGTCGGGTTGGCGCCGGGATAGCCGCCTTCGATATAGTCGATGCCGAGCGCGTCGAGCTGCTGGGCGATCAGCCACTTGTCCTCGACCGAGAAATCGACGCCGTGGGTCTGGGCGCCGTCGCGGAGCGTGGTGTCGTAAAGCGAGAGCCGTTCGCGGGTCATGGTCTTGTCCTACACCACACCAAAGAGGAAATGCAGCCCAAGCAGCACGGCGAGCGCGAGCACCGCGAGCTTGATGGCGAGATAGACGCCGTGACTGCCCTTGAATGGCGCATCCTTGAGGAAGCGGATCATCTGGCGACCTCCCAGGTGGTGACGAGCTCACCGGTCTTGGGGTCCTTGGCGTCCTTCAGCATGATGCCCATCGCTTCGAGCTCGCCGCGGATACGGTCGGCCTTTGCAAGTCCTTCGCCTGCGCGCGCAGCATTTCTCGCATCGATCAGACTATCTACTCTGGCATTATCAACCAGGGTAGGCGTCCCAATGACTGGGCTACCTGTTTCGATCGATGTTGCCTTCAGCGCATGACGACGCGGAATCTTCGCTCGCTCGCCAGAGAAGCCAAGGAAGTGAAGTGCCGCGCGCAGCCCACCCCAATGGCCCGCGCTGTGCAGCTTGTGCATCTCGGCGATGGCCTTCGGCGTATTCAGATCATCGAGAAGCGCATCGAGCACTGGGCCTGGAACGCCCCCGCCGTCGGCGTCCTTGCCTTCGAGATCGCCGTACCATTCCCATAATGTCTTATGCGCCTCATCGAGGCCGACCAGAGTCCAGTCGAGCGGCTGGCGATATTGCGTGCGCAGCATGTTGAAGCGGAGCGCCTCGCCCGGCCACGCATAGCCCTGCCAGCCATCCAGCAGCTCATGCACGGTGACGAAGTTGCCGGCCGACTTCGCCATCTTCTCTCCCTCGACCTGGAGGAAGCCGTTATGCATCCAGACCTGCGCCATGATCGGCGTGGCGTTGGCGCAGCGCGATTGCGCCACCTCGTTCTCGTGATGCGGAAAGACGAGGTCGATGCCGCCGCCATGGATGTCGAACATATGCGGCTGCGCCAGCCCCGCCTGTGACAGGGTCGGCTTAGCCTCCTCCCACAGCCAGCGGTCGGCCATCGCCGAGCACTCGATATGCCAGCCCGGGCGCCCGGGCGCGGCGATGCCGGCGGGCGAGGTCCAAGACGGCTCGCCCGGCTTTGACGGTTTCCACAGCACGAAGTCCATCGGGTCGCGCTTATAGGGCGCGACCTCGACCCGGGCGCCGGCAACCATCTCGTCCAGCGAGCGGCCCGACAGCTTGCCGTAATCCGGCATGGAGGCAACATCGAACAGCACATGGTCCTCGGCGACGTAGGCTGAGCCGCGCTCGACCAGGCGCTCGATCATCGCCTTCATCTCAACGATATGCTCGGTCGCGCGCGGCTCGACGGTCGGATCGAGCGCGCCGAGCGCCTTCATGTCGGCGTGGAACTGGTCGGTGGTCTTGGTGGTGACCAGCCGGATCGCCTCGTTCAGGGGCAGGCCGGGATAGTCTTGGCCCGCGCGCGCGTTGATCTTGTCGTCGACGTCGGTGATGTTGCGGACATAGGTGACGTGCTCAGGGCCATAGATGTGCCGGAGCAGCCGGAACAGCACGTCGAACACGATGACCGGGCGCGCATTGCCGATATGGGCGAAGTCATAGACCGTCGGCCCGCAGACATAGATCCGCACATTGGAAGGATCGAGCGGGCGGAACTCGTCCTTCTTCCGGGTCAGCGTGTTGTAAAGCTTAAGCGCCACAGTCCAAGCCCCTTCGGCTTGGCCCGCCCCAGCGTTCTTGACAAGATCGAGTTTGGATAAAGGAGGAACGACCCGGGCGAGCTATGTTTGCTAGCCAGGAATGATGCCGCAGGAAATGATAAGGATGGGTTGCTCTTGCATCATCTTGGGGCTGCTTATGGCGGGAATTGATGAAACCGTCAAGCGAGCCAGCTTTCCGGCCCTTTCTCGGACGGGACCTTGCCGGCCATCTTATTGATGCCTCATTGACCCCCGAGTTTAGCCCTGCATAATGCGTTGGTGGCTTCCCGGGGATTGGAACCAGTCGTGAGGGTCAATCGCGATTTTCGGCGCGTGATCGCGTCGTCCATTCGGTCGATCGGCGGACGCCGGCTCGCCGCGTTCGCGCTTGGCGGCATGGTTGCCGTTGCCGCCGGTGCCGGGCTCGCGCTGGCGCAAGGGGCTAACGACCAGCAGATTCGCTGCATGCAGCTCCAGCAGGAATTGGTTTCGGCCTCGCAAGGCGGCGGCGGCGGCAGCAGCGACGACCTCGCCCGCCTCGACCAGCAAATCGCCCAGAACGACCGCGTATTCCAAGGCACCCAAGCGGCCATGCAGGATGCCGGCTGCTTCGAGAGCTTCTTCATCTTCGGCAAGGCGCTGGTGCGCAGCCCGAAATGCCTCAAGATGAACGACCGCGTCGAGGATGCGCGCCGTCAGCTTGCCGCGCTCCAGCAGCAGCGCGCGGCACTTTCGGGCGGCGGCGGCAACAAGCGCCGTCAGGCCGAGCTTCAGGACGCGATGGTGCGCAGCGGCTGCGGCGGCCAGGTCCGCGCTCCGGCGCCGAAGCGCGGCGGCGGCTTGCTCGACTTTTTCGGCGGCGGGCAGGAGCAGGAAGACGAGCAGCAGCCCGAGACCCCGATCTATCGCAGCATCGACCCGAACGGGCGCTATCGCTCGGTCTGCGTGCGGCTGTGCGACGGCTTCTTCTATCCGATCAGCTTCGCCACCTATTCCAGCCGTCTGGCGCAGGAGCAGGACCAGTGCCAGTCGAGCTGCGCCGCGCCCGCCGAGCTCTACGTCTATCGCAATCCCGGACAGGAGATCGAGCAGGCCATCTCGCTGAACGGCTCGGCCTATATGGACCTTCCCGTCGCGCTCAAATATCGCAAGAACTATGTGACCGGCTGCTCCTGCAAGCAGGCCGAATACAATCCGACCGAGATCGAGGCGGCCAACAAGCGCGCCGAGGCTGAAGCCGCCGCGCAGCCGGGCAAAGGCAAAGGCAAGGGCAAGGTCGCGGCGAAGACCGTGACAGCGCCCGCCCCCGCTACGCGCCGCTCGCGACGCCGGCCCAGACCGGCGCGCCAAGCAATCTCGATGTGACCGGCAGCAATCAGGCGGCGAGCGCCGCGGCGCCGCCGCCGCAAGCCGCGCCTGCCGTGCCGCAAGCGCAGAAGCAGCCTGCGCCGGCCAAAGCCGCCGCGGTAGCGCCGCCACCGGCGCCGTCACAGGCCGATGCCGCGGCCAGTCAGTCGACCGTCATCAAGAAGGTTGCCAAGCCGGCACCGCCGCCTGCGCAGTAGACGTCATCAAGCAATCTTGCCGTCGAGACGCGCCATGGCGCGCGCCCTGCCGATCAACGGCAGCAGCAGCTTGAGCTCGGGCCCGTGCTCGCGTCCCGTCAGCGCAAGCCGCAGCGGCTGAAACAGCGCCTTGCCCTTGGCGCCGGTCGCCTGCTTCACGTCGGCCGACCACCGCTCCCAGGTCGAGCCGTCCCACGGCTCTGGCGGCAGCAGGACCGAAGCCTCGGCGCATAGAGCGGCGTCGGCGATCACCGGCTGCAAGGGACCGGTGACCACCTCCCACCAGACTTTCGCATCGCTTAGCACGGCAAGATTGCCGCGCACCGCGCCCCAGAACGCTTCGCCCCCGCCGACCCCCATCGCCTTGAGTCGCGCCGCCACCGCGTCGAACGGCAGCATGTGCAGGAGCTTGGCGTTGAGCGCGCGAAGCTCAGCCGGATCGAAGCGCCCCGGCGCACGCGACAGCTTGGCGAAGTCGAAGCCTGCCACCAGCTCGTCGAGATTTGCATGCGGCGCGATCGGGTCCGAGGTGCCGATGGTCGCGACGTAGCTCGCCAGCGCCAGAGCCTCGATCCCCTCCTCGCGCAACCCCTCGATGGCGAGCGAGCGGATGCGCTTGGAGAGCGCCTGCCCCTCGGCGCCAACCAGAAGACTATGATGGCCGAAGGCGGGCGTGGCCGCACCCAGCGCCTCGAACAGCTGGATCTGCGGCGCGGTGTTGACCACGTGGTCCTCGCCGCGGATGACATGGGTGATGCCGAGATCGATGTCGTCGACGACGCTCGGCAGCGTGTAGAGATAGCTGCCGTCCTCGCGCACCAGAACGGGGTCCGACAGCGAGGCGGCATCGACATGCTGGCGCCCGCGCACGAGATCGTCCCAGGCGACGTCCCTGCTCTCGAGCTTGAAGCGCCAATGCGGCTTGTGGCCCTCGGCCTCGAGCTTGGCGCGGTCCTCGGCAGTCAGCTTCAAGGCGGCGCGGTCGTAGACGGGCGGCCGCCCGCGCGCGAGCTGGCGCTTCCGCTTCAGCTCGAGCTCGTCGGGGGTCTCATAGGCGGGATAGAGCCGCCCTGTCGCCTTCAGCTTCTCGACGGCCGCCGCATAGCGCGCGAAGCGATCCGACTGACGCACCTCTTTCGCATAGTCGATGCCGAGCCAGGCGAGGTCCTCGCGGATGCCTTCGGCGAATTCCTCGGTCGAGCGCTCGCGGTCGGTGTCGTCGAGGCGAAAGATGAGTTGGCCGGCCATCTTGCGCGCGAACAGGAAATTGAGCAGCGCGGTGCGGATATTGCCGGCGTGAATGCGGCCGGTCGGGCTCGGCGCGAATCTGACCGTCACGCTCATCGCTAGAGCTTCTCGCGGAATTTGTTGGTGATGGGATAGCGGCGGTCGCGGCCGAAATTCTTGGCGGTGATCTTCACCCCCGGCGCCGCCTGCCGCCTCTTATACTCGGCGAGATAGAGCATGCGCTCGACCTTCTTGACGAGCTCGGGCGCATGCCCGCGCGCGACGATCTCAGGCAGCGGCAGCTCGAGCTCGACCAAACAATTCAGGATGTCATCCAGCGCGTCGTAAGGCGGCAGAGTGTCCTGGTCGCGCTGGTTCGGCTTGAGCTCGGCGGTCGGCGCCTTGGTCAGAACGTTCTCCGGGATGACGATGCCCTCAGGCCCGAGACAGGTTTTGGGCCGCGCCGAATTGCGATAACGCGCCAGCGCATAGACCTGCGTCTTGTAGAGATCCTTGATCGGATTGAAGCCGCCATTCATGTCGCCATAAAGCGTGGCATAGCCGACCGAGACTTCGGACTTGTTGCCGGTGGTGATGACCATCGGCCCGAATTTGTTGGAGAGGCCCATCAGAAGCGTGCCCCGCGCGCGCGACTGCAAATTCTCCTCCGTCGCGTCGGGGCTCGTGCCGGCGAAGGCTTTGGCGAGCGAGGCAGTCAGGCCCTCGACGGCGGCGTCGATCGGCATGATGTCGTAGCGCAAATGCAGCGCCTCAGCGGTTGCCGCCGCGTCGGCCAGGCTCTCATTGCTGGTGAAGGTGTAAGGCAGCATGACGCCATGCACGCGTTCAGCGCCGAGCGCATCGACGGCGATCGCCGCGCACAGCGCCGAGTCGACGCCACCCGACAGCCCGAGCACGACGCCGGGAAAGCCGTTCTTGGCGACGTAGTCGCGCAAGCCTGTGACGCAGGCGAGATAGTTGGCGGCCTCACCCTCCTCGACCGCTGCGATCTCGCCCGGGAGACAGCGCCAGCGCCCGGCCTCGCGACGCCATTCCGTCATGCCGACCGCCTGCTCCCAGGCCGGCATCTGCACGGCGAGCGTGCCGTCGCCGTTCAGCACAAACGACGCGCCGTCGAACACGAGCTCGTCCTGGCCGCCTACCTGGTTGACGTAAGCGAGCGGCAGCCCGGTCTCGGCGACGCGCGTCGCGGCGACGCCACAGCGCACCTCCTGCTTGTCGATCCAATAGGGCGAGCCATTCGGCACGATGAGCAGACCCGCGCCCCGCTCGGCGAGCGCCGTGCACACCTCCTCGCTCCAGATATCCTCGCAGACGGGCACGCCGAGCTTCACCCCGCGCCAGTCGATCGGCTCAGGCATGGGGCCGGCTGCGAACACGCGCTTCTCGTCGAACACACCGTAATTCGGCAGGTTGTTCTTGGTGCGCACCGCCTCGATCCGCCCGCGATCGAGCAGCGCGACCGCGTTATAGACGAACGGCGCGTCGCCCCACGGCAGCCCGACGAGGATCGCAGGTCCGCCGTCACCGGTGTCGCGCGCAAGCTCCTCGGCCGCCTCGCGCGCCGCCTTCTGCAACGCGGGCTTCAGCACCAGGTCCTCGAGCGGATAACCGGTGAGGTAAAGCTCGGTGAAGGCGATCAGGTCCGCGCCGGCTGCCGCCGCGCGGGCGCGCGCCCCGCGGGCCCTGCTCACATTGCCGGCAAGGTCGCCGACGACGGGGTTGAGCTGCGCGAGCGCGAGCCTGAATGAGTCCTTGATCTGATGCGCCATGATCTTGTCATTGCCCGGCTTGACCGGGCAATCCAGTAACCCGGGAAGTCGGTAAGATAAACTGAGGTCGATGGTTACTGGATGCCCGCTTGCACGGGCATGACAGCCGCGGATTACTCGCCGGCGGCGATCGAGAACTCGGGTTCCGGCCGCCCTTCCCGCTCGCGCTTCAGCCGCTCGGCCATGATGAAGGCAAGCTCGAGCGATTGGTCGGCGTTGAGCCTCGGGTCGCAATGGGTGTGGTAGCGGTCCGACAGGTCGGTCTCGGTGACCGCCTTGGCGCCGCCGACGCATTCGGTGACGTTCTGCCCGGTCATCTCGACATGGATGCCGCCGGCATGCGTACCTTCGCTGCGGTGGATGTCGAAGAAGCCCTCGACCTCCTTGAGGATGAGGTCGAACGGCCGCGTCTTGTAACCGCTGCTGCCAGCCTTGATCGTATTGCCGTGCATCGGATCGCACGCCCACACCACGATCTTGCCTTCGCGCTCCACGGCGCGAATGAGCGCCGGGAGATGCTTGCCGACTTTATCAGCGCCGAAGCGCGTGATGAGCGTGAGCCGCCCGGGCTCGTTCTGCGGATTGAGCGCGTCGATCAGCTTGAGCAGCTCGTCGGCGCCGAGGCTCGGGCCGACTTTCGCCCCGACCGGGTTCTTGATGCCGCGGAGATACTCGACATGCGCGTGATCGAGCTGGCGCGTGCGGTCGCCGACCCACAGCATATGGCCCGACGTCGCGTACCAGTCGCCCGAGGTCGAATCGACGCGGGTGAAGGCCTGCTCGTAGCCGAGCAGCAGCGCCTCGTGGCTCGTATAGAAGCTCGTGGTGCGGAGCTGCGGCGTGTTGTCGGCATTCAGCCCGCAAGCGCGCATGAAGCGCAAGGTCTCGGCGATATGCTCGGCGAGCTCCTGATAGCGGTGCCCGGCCGGGCTGTCCTTGACGAAGCCCAGATTCCACTGATGCACATGCTCGAGATTGGCGTAGCCGCCTTGCGCGAAGGCGCGAATGAGGTTGAGCGTGGCGGCGGACTGGCGATAGGCCATCAGCATGCGGTTGGGATCGGGCACGCGCGCCGTCTCGTCGAACTCGATGCCGTTGACGATGTCGCCGCGATAGCTCGGCAGCTCCTTGCCGTTCTGCACCTCGGTCGGGCTCGACCTCGGCTTGGCGAACTGGCCGGCGACGCGGCCGAGCTTCACCACCGGCGAGCCGCCGGCATAGGTGAGCACGATCGCCATCTGCAGGAACACACGGAAGAAGTCGCGGATCGCGTCAGCCCGATGCTCGGCGAAGCTCTCGGTGCAGTCGCCGCCCTGGAGCAGAAAGGCATCGCCTTGCGCGACGCGGGCAAGCTTAGCCTTCAGCTCGCGCGCCTCGCCGGCAAACACGAGCGGCGGAAAGGTCGCAAGCTGCTTCTCAACCTCGGCGAGCGCGGCCGCCTCGGGGTAGGCCGGGACCTGCTCGATCGGCTTGGCGCGCCAGCTGTCTGGGCTCCATCGGGACGCCATGGAAAGGCTCTCCTTCACGAAAGTGAACGCTATATAGGCGATCGGCGGAACCCTGGCTAGGCGGGGACGCTCGATTGCCTCGCGCCCCCGAGCATGCCACATAACTCTTAAGAGCACGGGAAGGGAGCGCCTTGGATCGGCACCTGGAGCACGGCCACCACCCGCGCGAGATCGCAAGGCGCCTGGCGGAAGGCCCGACCGCGAGCTATCTCCGCGACTGGGTCTATGGCGGCATCGACGGCACGGTCACGACCTTTGCCATCATGGCGGGCGTAGTCGGGGCAAGCCTCGATGCCCGCGTGGTGCTGATTCTCGGCGCCTGCAACCTGCTCGCGGACGGCCTGTCCATGGCTGCCGCCAACTACTCCAGCACCACGACCGAGATCGAGGAATATGCGCAGGTCCGCCGCATGGAGGAGCGCCATGTCGAGCTGGCGCCGGAGGGCGAGCGCGAGGAGGTTCGCCAGATATTCAAGGCCAAGGGCTTCGAGGGCGGCGCGCTGGAGACCGCGGTCGGCGTCATCACCGAGCAGCGCGAGCGATGGATCGACACGATGATGACCGAGGAGCACGGCATGCCGCCGATCACCCGCTCGCCGGTCAAGTCGGCGATGTTCACCTTTCTCGCCTTCGTGCTGTGCGGCAGCGTCCCGCTCTTGGCCTATCTGTTTCGGCTGAGCGACCCGCTCGCCGTTGCGACGGTAATGACCGGCGCCACGTTCTTCGCCATCGGCTCATTGCGTAGCCGCTGGTCGCCGACGCCCTGGTGGCGCGCCGGGCTCGAGACCTTCGTCATCGGCATGACCGCCGCCGGCGTCGCCTATCTGGTCGGCGACTTCCTGCAAAGCATCGTGTGACCTAATCCCCTACCGCTCGTTTCAGCAATCGTGGCACAACAGGCGCCATGGCCATCAAGGAACCAAGCTTCACGGTCGGCATCGAGGAGGAATATCTCCTCGTCCACCAGGACACCCGTGACCTCGCGCAGGAGCCGCCGCCGGCCCTGCTCACCAAATGCGAGGAGGCGCTGCGCGGCCAGGTCAGCCCGGAATTCCTGCGCTCGCAGATCGAGGTCGGCACGCGCGTGTGCAAGTCGATGCAGGAGGCGCGCGACCAGCTCACCCATCTGCGCGGCACGGTCGGCCGCATCGCCGGCGAGTTCGGTCTTGCGCCCATCGCCGCCTCGACCCACCCCTTCGCGCAATGGTCGGACCAGCAGCATACCGACAAGGAGCGCTACAATGTGCTCGCCGCCGACCTCCAGCAGGTGGGACGGCGCCTCGTCATTTGCGGCATGCACGTGCATGTCGGGATCGAGGACGACGATCTCCGCATCGACCTGCTCGGCCAGGCAGCCTATTTCCTGCCGCATTTGCTCGCGCTCTCGACCTCCTCGCCGTTTTGGCAGGGCGCGCAGACCGGGCTCAAATCCTACCGGCTGTCGGTGTTCGACGAGCTCCCCCGCACCGGCATGCCGCATCAATTCGCGAGCTACAGCGAATATGAGCGCGCCATCGAGCTTCTGGTGAGCGCGGGGCTGATCGAGGACGCGACCAAGATCTGGTGGGACATGCGCCCCTCGGCGCGCTTCAAGACGCTCGAGATGCGCATCACCGATGTCTGCCCGCTGATCGACGACGGCATCGCCATCGCCTCGCTCTATCGCTGCATCTTGCGCCTGCTCTATCGCTTGCGCCGGCGGAACCAGCGCTGGCGCTATTACCCGCCGTTCCTGGTGCGCGAGAACCGCTGGCGCGCGCAGCGCTACGGCGTCGAGCAGGGCCTGGTCGATTTCGGCAAGGGGGCGGTCGTGCCCTTCCCCGTCCTGCTCGAGGAATTGTTCGATCTGATCGCCGAGGACGCCGCCTATTTCGGCTGCGTCGCCGAGATCGCCCATGCCCGCACCATCGTGCAGCGCGGCACGAGCGCCGACCGGCAGCTTGCCTGCTATGCAGGCGTGCAGAAACTGGGCGGCAGCGACCAAGCGGCGCTGATTGCTGTGGTCGACGGCATCATCGAGGAGACCATGACGCTGCCCACGGGCGCGCCGCGTCCAGCTGAGGTCGCCGTCTAAAGCGTGGTGGCCATGCCGCCATCGACATTGAGGCTGGCGCCGGTGATGTAGGCCGCCTCGTCCGAGGCCAAGAACAGCGCCGCGTTGGCGATGTCTTGCGGGGTGCCGAAGCGCCGCAGCGGCGTCTGGGTGAGCAGCCCCTTGGCGATCATCGGATTTGCGATGTAGCGGCCGATCAAAGCCGTCTCGACATAGCCCGGCAGCAGCGTGTTCACGCGGATGCCGTAAGGCGCGTACTCGACGGCAAGGCTGCGCGACAGGGCCGACACCGCGCCCTTGGTCGCCGAATAGACGGCCATCTGGCGGGTGTGCTTGGTCGCCATGATCGATGAGAGATTGACGATCGAGGCCTTGCCCGACGCTTTCAACAGATCGAACGCCTCGCGCGCGCAGCGCACCGTGCCGTCGAGATTGACCGCCCACACCCGGTCCCACGCCTCGTCCGACAGATGACGGAAGTCCGCGCGCTCGCCGACGCCTGCATTGTTGACCAGCACGTCGAGCCGGCCATGCGCCGCGCCGATCTCCGCCATCAGCGCTTTCACCTGCGGCGTGTCGGTGACATCGACCTGATGCGCCGACGCTGCGCCGTTGGATTTGACGATGGCGTCGGCCACCTCCTTGGCGGCCTCTCCGTCGCGGTCCGCCACCATGACCTTGGCGCCCTCGCGCGCGAAGGTCTCGGCGATGGCGCGGCCGATCCCTGCGCCGCCGCCGGTGACCAGAGCGACCTTGTCCTCAAGCCGTCGCATCTGACCCCGCCACCGGCGCCGGCATTTCCCATTTATGGCGCATCGTCACCAGCTCCTCGGCGGCCGAGGGGTGCAGCGCCATGGTCTTGTCGAGATCGGCCTTGGTCGCGCCGAGCCTGAGCGCGATCGCCGCCATCTGCACGATCTCGGCGGCATCGGGGCCCAATATGTGCACGCCGAGCACCTTGTCGGTCTTCATGTCGACGACGAGCTTCATCATTGTCCGTTCGTCGCGGCCGCTGACCATCGAGCGGAGCGGGCGGAAGCTGATCTTGTAGATGTCGATGACGCCCGCGCCTTGCCTCTCGCGCGCCTGTTGCTCGGAGAGCCCGACCGTGCCGATCTCCGGCTGCGAGAACACCGCGGTCGGGATGACGCCGTAATCGACCTTGGTCGGCTTGCCGTTGAACAGGGTCTCGGCGAAGGCGTTAGCGTCGTGGATCGCGACCGGGGTCAGATTCTTGCGGTCGGTCACGTCGCCCACGGCATAGATATTGTCGACCGAGCTTCTGGAGAACTCGTCGACCACGACGCGCCCGTTCCCGCCCAGCTCGACACCGAGCCGCTCAAGCCCGAGCCCCGAGGTGTTGGGCACGCGCCCGGTCGCCGCCATGACGAGACCGGCGGGAACGGAATCGCCGCGCTTGAGCTTGACGCGATAGCCGTCGCCCTCCTTCTCGACCGAGGCGACGTCGGTATCCATGCGGAGATCGATGCCGCGATTGCGCATGGCCTCGGCCAGGCCGTCGCGGAGATCGATGTCGAAGTCGCGCAAGATCTGGTTGCCGCGATAGAGCACGGTCACGGCGACGCCGAGCCCCTTGAAGATCGAGGCGAACTCCATGCCGATATAGCCGGCGCCGATGATGACGATGCGCTCGGGCAATTTCTCGAGCAGGAAGCATTCGTTCGAGCTGATCAGGTGCTCGCGTCCCGGCAGATCGGGGATCATCGGATGCGAGCCGGTGGCGATCAGGATGGTCTTGGCGGTCATGGCGGCGGTGCCGTCGCCGAGCTTCACGGTGTGGGCATCTTCGAGCGCGGCATGCGTCATGAAGCGATCGACGCCGGCCCGCTCCAAGGTGCGGGTATAGACGCCGTTCAGCCGGTCGACCTCGCGCCTGACATTGCCGATCAGCGTCGGCCAGTCGAATTCGAGGTCATCGCAAGTCCAGCCGAAGCCGCGCGCGTCGGGGAACTCGGTGCCGTAGCGGCTGCCATAGACGAGCAGCTTTTTGGGCACGCAGCCGCGGATCACGCAGGTGCCGCCGACGCGATATTCCTCGGCGATGCCGACCTTGGCGCCGAGCTCGGCGGCAAGCCGCGCGGCCCGGACCCCGCCCGAGCCCGCGCCAATGACGAACAGATCGTAGTCGTACTCGGCCACTTGGCGTCAGGCTCCCGGGCGGCGCAACAATCTGACCCCGCCGCTTCCCGCCACGATAGCCAAATCGGCGAGCCCGAGAAACAGCCCATGCTCGACCACGCCCGGCACCCGCTTCAGCGCAAAGGCGAGCACTTCGGGCTCGAGAATCGCGCCGAACGCGCAATCGAGGATGAGATTGCCTTGGTCGGTGACGAACGGCGCCTCGCCCTCCCCGGGCCTGAGCCTGATCTCGCCGCGGCAACCCGCCTCGATCGCGATCGCCTCGACCAGGCGCATGGTGGCGAGCAGACCGAACCGCACCACCTCGATCGGCAGCGGGAAGGTGCCGAGCGTCTTGACCATTTTGCTCTCGTCGGCGATGACCACCATCTGGTCCGACGCTGTCGCCACGATCTTCTCCCGTAGCAGCGCGCCGCCGCCGCCTTTGATCAGGCGAAGCTGATCGTCGATCTCGTCGGCGCCGTCTATCGTGAGATTGAGCTCCGGCGTCTGGTCGAGCGTCGAGAGCGGAATACCGAGCTGCTCGGCCTGGAGACGGGTCGTCTCGGAGGTCGGCACGCACAGCACGCGAAGCCCGCGCGCGACCCGCTCGCCAAGCGCCGCGACGAAGCGCGCCGCCGTCGATCCGGTGCCGAGCCCAAGCCGCATGCCGTCCTCGACGAGATCGAGCGCGGCGCGGGCGGCCTCCTCCTTAAGCTCGTCGGCCCTGGCCAAGCGTTTCCCCTTGCCCTGTCTGCAACGACGGCGCCGTTGCCTAGAGCGAAATCGCCCGAGATCGAATCACGATTTCGCTCTAGTTGTCTGTTTATGACGCACGATCTTATCCGAAAAGTCTGCAACTTTTCGGGATCCTGCCTAGCCCGAAGCTGCCGTGTGACAGAGGGTGCATGCTCAAGGACACCACCATCGTGTTCGACCTGGACGGGACGCTCGTCGACACGGCGCCCGACCTGACCAACGCCTTGAACCATGCGCTCGCCCGCGCCGGCCAGGCGCCAGTCTCGGCGGCGACTGTGCGCAGCCTGGTCGGGCAAGGCGCCCGCGTCATGATCGAGGAGGGCCTTCGGCGGGCCGGCGTCGCGGGCGACCTCGACGCGCTGCTCGGCGATTTCCTCATCCATTACGAGGCGAATATCGCCGCCGAGAGCCGGCCGTTTCCCGGCGCGGTGGCGGCGCTCGATCGCCTTGAGCGCGAAGGGGCGCGGCTCGCGGTCTGCACCAACAAGCGCGAATCCCTGTCGCGCCGGCTTCTGCAAGAGCTTGATCTTGATCGCTATTTCGGCGCAATCGCGGGGCGCGACACCTTCCCGGTGGCGAAGCCTGACCCGGGCCATCTGACCGGCGCGATCCGCCTTGCCGGCGGCGACCCAACCCGTGCCGTCATGGTCGGCGACAGCTCCATCGACCTCATGGCCGCCAAGGCCGCTTCTGTGCCGATGGTGATGGTGAGCTTCGGCTATGCCGGTGAGGCCGTCCCCGGAACGACGCCCGAGGCCGTCATCGACCATTTCGATGAGCTGCATGCGAGCCTCATCTCGCTGGTGCGAAACGGTGCGGCATACCGCTTCGGCGCGCAACCCGCCTAAATCCCGCCAAATATCAGTCTTAATCCGACCTGATCGCTCTCAACGAAGGGCCATAGTGAAAGCGCACACCTTAACCGCCCCCCATAACCGTTCGAGTTCATCTTAGAGGGAGAGATGGGAATGCTGAGACGTGTCGCGATCGGCGTCGCACTGGCGTGCCTCATGGGAGGGACCGCCTACGCCGTGGACGAGGATGTCGATAATCAGTGCACCGAGCAGCTGACCGCCGCCGAGGAAGCCGTGCAGAACAAGATCGACGCCAATGCCTTGAACGAGGTTGACGCCGAGAAGGTGAACGAGCTTCTCGACCAGGCGGATGCGCTGTGCACCGAGGGGAACTTCAAGGACGCAAGCGCGGCGCTGGCCCAAGTCAACGGAATGGTCGGCAAGAAGTAGCTGCGCTCAAGAAGGACGGCGCCGGGCGTGCCGTCCTTCCCGGTTTGAAGGTCGCATCCACCTGCTCTTCGCGTCCGGCCGGCGCTCCGCCGGCTTGCCGGTATTCGCGTGCCCCTTCCTTGACTTATCCAGGGGCCAATCGCTAAATCCATTCGCGCATCACCCGCAAGCCGGTTTTCCGATGGGGTGATGCTGATACAAAGCATCACCCGGAAAAGTGGGAACCGGTTTTCCGATGGGGTGATGCTGATCTAAGAGACTCGCGACGGGCGGTTAGCTCAGCTGGTAGAGCACTGTGTTCACATCGCAGGGGTCACTGGTTCAAGTCCAGTACCGCCCACCATGATTTCCAATGGGTTCAGGGTTCTGGACAGCAAACTGGACAGCAAATCGCCGAGTCGCTTGTGGGTGAGGGTAATTTGCCGCCCTAAGTGCTCCCCCAGACACAAAGAGATCGAGTTCCCACACAAGGTATCGGTCGATGCCCCTGGGCGGTCGTTCGTAACTTAGCCTTGAGGAAGGCCAAAAATGTCGTGACAATTCACGGTCGGACTGAGAGTGAATGGAAAGGCCGACCGAATTGTCGTTGACGCAGAAGACGCGCTCATCGCGGCCTTAAAGGCAAAGGTTGACCAGCCTGGAGCCACGATCATGTATGTGCGGAGATCGAATCGACGCGGTGATACACGGCATCCACCCCGCCCCCATACCGGAACCGATTGATCGTAAATGAGTGCACGATTCGAGGGCTCGGAAGTCGACGGCCAGTGTTCTACGAGGACGCTCAAGTGACGTACATCGTCAACGAGAGCTGCATCAAATGTAAGTACATGGATTGTGTCGAGGTATGTCCGGTCGACTGCTTCTACGAAGGCGAGAACATGCTCGTCATCCACCCGGACGAATGCATCGATTGCGGTGTTTGCGAACCCGAGTGCCCCGTCGACGCAATCAAGCCGGATACCGAGCCCGGACTCGAAAAGTGGCTCAAGATCAACACCCAATATGCTGAGATCTGGCCAAACATCACAGTGAAACGTGAACCACCGCCAGATGCCAAGGAGTGGGAGGGCAAGCCTGACAAGGTCAGCCTCTTATCGCCAAACCCTGGCACAGGTGATTGAGAGCTGGACAGCGCATATGTGGTTGCGTGCGTGACCCGCACAGTCAGTCGTAGACCCGGACGCGAGATGTTCAAGTGTGTGGCCAAACTCGGAAGATGGGTAGGTCGAGCCCATGGAGGCTGGATCTTCGGTTTCCATCGAAGCGACAGCGACGTCATCCACCGCTCGCGGCGACCGCCACGATTTGAGGAGGCATGTTTGCACTGGTGTCCTTACCTGGCCAAACACCTTCGACCCGGCGTGTCGTTCCTGCACCTGAAACTCTCACTCTAGAGAAACCCAAGTCGCGAAATTTTTGCGCGATTTGCGCGTTGCCAGCTAACTGCTCGACCGAAGTGAGGGCAAGGATTGCGTGGTATCGCTTTCCTTGGTGAACCGTAAATTGGGCGGCAAAGCTCGAGGCGCTGACGAAAGTGGTGACGCAGACGAAAGCCAAGAGGGCAGTCATTGAATTGAGGCAGCTTTTCTTGGTCATTGCGAATGTCCTCTTGGGTTTCGCTCTTGCGAGCCCGCCTTCAGGAGTATCTAACGGCCATTGGTAGTGGAGCGTGCTGAACCTTCGTTGAGCCGCCCGTTCAGGTGTTGTTCAGGGAGTTCGAAGGCGCTCTACCCCGCCATCCCACCCAAAATAAGGCCGGCACGGGGTGGTGTGGCTCTTCAATACTCCGCGCACTGGCCCGTCGGGGTCGATCTCGCTTGGTGCGGCGTCGCGTTCTAATATGCTTAGCCGAAAGCGGCCGGAGGGAAGCAATGGGGATGATGATTATCCGTCATAAGGTAAGGGACTACGGTCAGTGGCGTCCCATCTTCGATAAGCATACCGACATGCAGAAGGCGGCGGGCCTCAGCAATCCGCGCGTCTACCACTCTGCCGACAGCAATAAGAGTGAAATCGTCGTCGTCTTCGATACAAAGGACACTAGGAAGGCAAAGGACTTTGCTGCTTCGGTCGATCTTAAGGAAGCGATGACCGGGGCTGGTGTCGTGGACATCCCAACAATCTATTTTCTTGAATCGATTGATTGAGTCTCCTGCTGCGGCCGGTCTTGAGGCTCAATGTAGCGCCGCCATGAACCAGCAGGTCACCGCAGTTCCTGGAACCGGCGAGAGCGCCGACGCTCACGTCTTGAAGAACAACGCTGGCGGTAAGGGAGCCGATCTGAGCTTCGTTAGCCTGAGTGGGCCAAGCAATCTTCAGGCGGGATTGAGTGGCACCTACAAGCTGATCATCAAGAACGGCGGCGATGTCAGCGCCAACGTCGAACTCACCATCCTCTTTGCCAAGGCGCTGGACCAGACCGGTCAGATCGTCCCAGGTGCTGGCCTTGCCTGCGCCCCTGTCGGCCATGGCACCGCGATCAACGCCCAGGTAAATTGCACCGACGGACAATTGGCAGCGGGCGAGACGGGCACTGTGATCGTGCAGGCTCGCGGGCAGGCGGCTGGGCCTGGCACTCTGGTCGGCACGCTCAATAACAGCCGCGCGGTCCAGGAGAGCAGCTACGACAACAACGTCAAGCAGCTCAACGTGGTTTCATTTCTGGCATACAACAGTAGGCACCGGCATTGTCAGACAAACTTCGTACTTCTGAGACATTCGCGCGGCGCAGTTTGATGTCAGGTTCAGGGCTCTTTTCGGACGTCAACGCATGGCTCGCTTTTTTGCTCCGCCTGCGCACGAGAAGCCCCTACATCCGATCTAACAACGCGCCTATAGCGGCCGGAGCTGCTCCAAAGCAGCCCGGAGCGGAGCGCTAGAGATTTTGATGAGTCCGCTATAGGGCTGGTCCATTTCGAGTATCAGATACACCGAACCGGCCACTGACAGGGCGGCAACAAGGAGCGCGGCGGTCACGCTGGCGTTGCGTGGGGCGAAAAGGCCGAAGCTCGCGAAAATTATCGCGAGCCAAAACACCAGGACCGCCATGAAAGGCCACTGGATAGAGCTACCGATCTGTTGGAGTACCGCCCAGCGTTCTGCCGCGATCGAGCTACTGATCTGCAGCGCTGTCGACTGTAGCCAGCGCTGAGCACCGGTTTGGGGCGAAAGATCGAGGAGCTTCCGTTGTACCGCCTCGATTCCGCTGCCGCGCCCGATCGCGCCGGGTATCACGTTCGCCTTTTCGTCGGGCCATATCTGACTAATCCTGGCGGCTACAGTCTGCTTGAGCAGGTCGCGGGCGGCTTGGGTCTCAGGTCCATATTCAGCCATGGTGCGATCGAGGAGAACGACTTGTGCGGCAGCACTCCGGAGCTCACCTTCTTTTTCATCGAGGGAACTCTTAGCCGAAGCGGTCAGCAGGCCAAGGACGAGAGCCGCCAGAGTAGCAATCATGGCCATTGCCACCTTGATGACATCCCTGGCGTCGGGGCTCAAATGATGCTTGGGCAAAACCGCCCCTAGGAACATGCCAGACAATGCCCCACCTAAGACGCAGGAGAAGACCACTGCGCCGATCGCCAAAGCGTTCATGCGCAGCTCCCAGAACCGACACCGACCTGGATAGATGTCGCATCGGCTGTCGTCGACAGGAGCGAAATCACGACAATCCCCGCCGCAAATAATGTTCGACAACGCATTACGTCCCTCCTCATGTTAAGCTCAGAGGCTTAGCCTCAGATCGTTGAGGCCATTTCGGGAGAAGACGCCCGCACCCCATGTCCGCATGTCCGCTCCTGACCCAAAGCGGCTATCTGGGCGGCGAGACTTGATCTAAATCAACGGCCCTTTCCCGCACCAAGTGATAAACGAAAGTGGGCCGCCAAGCGACGGTTCGCTGGGCCTGCCCGATGGAGGATGCAATGGGAAGATTGTTCCTGATCCTGAGCCTGCTGTTACCCCTCGCAGCGCTTGGCAGCAGCGCTTCGTTGGCGCAAAGCAAACTCGACGCCAGTGTCCTTTCTTATGACGGTAAGGATTTTGTCCGAACCGAAACAACCTTGATGGACAATGGAAAATCCGCCGTAAATACAAAGCTTGACCATGATAGCGCGGCCTACAAAGCCTTGGCCGAAAAACGCTCCTACAGCGGGCCAGTGACCGTTTTTGGTAAAAACTATCAAGGCAACTACGCACCACTCATCGGTGCAGACGGCAAACTAACCGGCGCGCTATTCGTGGGTGTCGCGAAATAGACGACACCGACAGAGACCACCCAAAACGAACGTGTCGATTGATTTGGCTCAAGGCACCGGATCGAAGAGCAACCTATGGCCTGTCTGGGGTTGGTGAAATCATCTCCATCTCCCCCAACCCTGGCGGCCCTGGCCGAACGAAGATCGCTCCGACCGGGGTCGCTTTGGATGCGCTCGGCGGATACTCTTTCAAAGGGAGGGTCGATTAATGAATAGTGCTCGAATATCTTTGCTGGTTCTAATTTTGATTGCTGGATGCAGCAAGTTTCGAGGGGAACCCGCTTCATTGGACGACGTAACGAAAGTTGTTGAGGCTCTCCGCGTGAATGGATGCACGGCCGTTCGCCAGATCGATGTGGACAGCGATGGCTACGAGGTTGAGGGCGCCGTCTGTGAAGACGGAAAGAGCTATGACGTGAAGCTCGACAAGAAATTCGTCGTCGTTTCCAAACATAAGGACTACATCTAGGAGCTAGCAGAGCGGCGCCAAATACCGCGGGCACGTCAATCGGGCCGACGACCACCACCGCAGGAGCCGTCCACACATGGCACTTTGCGGACATCGAAGCTGATCGAGCGAACGTCAGCTTTTGACCCAAAGCGGAAATACACATGTGTCGTCGCTGGAAATGCCCGCGAGCCAAAGCCAAGAGTAAATTATCGCTGCAATCCGATCAGGTGGTTTTTCCCCGTGTGGTCGTTCCTGCTTGAGGCGGGTGATGCATAGCGCCATGTGCGGCGACGATCGCGTAGCTCTGCCCGTGGACATCTATGATCCGCCTATGTGGGCCCTACCCACGGGTGGGCGGCAGATTTCGCCTCGCGAGAGAGCGCTCGACGCGCAGAGCCATTGTGCAGGTTGCTGAAAGCAGATAGTTGTCCATCCGCAAAAACCAGAGGGAGCTAATGATGGCGCGAGCTAAAAAAAGAGGTCGGCGTGAATGGACTGCTCAGGATGTGCGGGAGTTGAAAAAACATTCAAAAAGCAAAACTCCTGTAGCGGTGATTTCCAAGACGACGAAACGCACGCCCGCCGCGCTCAGACAAAAGGCTCTAGGTTTGGGCATTCCTCTCGGCCATCGACGCTGAGCTTAGCCGCCACACGAGTAGAGCCTCTCAGCCGCGCCGCGCTGCCTTGATCGCGGCGACGTCGATTTTCTTCATTCCCATCATCACATCGAAAGCGCGCTTGGCTTCATCGCCGCCAGCCGCGAGCGCGTCGGTCAGCACGCGCGGCGTGATCTGCCAAGAAATTCCCCACTTATCCTTGCACCACCCGCACTGGCTCTCCTGTCCTCCGTTACCGACGATTGCGTTCCAGTAGCGGTCCGTCTCTTCCTGATCTTCGGTCGCGATCTGAAATGAGAATGCCTCGTTATGCTTGAACACGGGACCGCCGTTGAGGCCGAGACAGGGTATTCCAAGGACCGTAAATTCGACCGTCAGCTCGTCGCCCTCTTTTCCACCGGGATAGTCGCTAGGGGCACGGTGCACGGCACCCACCGTGCTCTCGGGAAAGGTTGCGGCATAGAAGCGGGCAGCAGCCTGAGCGTCCTTGTCGTACCACAGGCAAATTGTGTTTTTGGACATTGCTTGGACTTTCGCTTGGAACGTATTCTCGCCACCCTACAACAGATGGTTGGCAAGACTGTTCCAGGAGTTATGTGAGTTAACGCACTCACGTGCATGAACCGTCTCATAGATAATAATTTCCGATGACTTCGTCAGATCGCTCCTTCGGAGATCAGGGTGTTGCTACGAGTAAAAGTCGCCGTAAAGGTTAAAAGTTAACGTTAACTGATTGAAAATATTAGGAAAAAGCACTAACAGCAGATCGAAACGTCGCCTTTCAATCATCAAAATTGCTCATCCCAGCGGAAGCAATTACCGTCTTGCAGCGTCTCGGCAGCTAGGCGGCTGCGAGGTAGGCCCATCATGCGTGAGACGCGAAAACTGATCGTCACGGCCGACGATTTCGGTCTCTCGGTCCCCGTGAACGAGGCCGTCGAGAGCGCGCATCGACAGGGCTTCCTCTCTGCCGCCAGCCTGATGGTCGGCGCCAAAGCCGCAAGCGATGCCGTAGAGCGGGCGCGCAGGCTTCCCTCATTGGGCGTCGGTCTGCATTTGACGCTGCTCGATGGGCATCCGGTCTTGCCCCGCGAGGCGATCCCGGACCTGGTTGGGCCCGACGGCAGATTTCCGAGCGACCCTTTTCGCTTCGGCGTCGCTCTCTATTCTTCACGCAACATGCAAAGCCAAGCCAACGCCGAGATCGACGCCCAGTTCGAGCGCTTCTCGGCGACGGGCCTGCCCATGGACCACATCAATGGGCACAAGCATTTCCACTTGCATCCGGTGGTGTCGCGGGCGATTGCGCGGGTTGCTCCCCGTTTCAATCGGCCACCGGTCCGTGTCCCGCTCGAGCCGTTCGGTCCATCGTTTAGAGCCAATCGGAATCGCGCTTTCGGGCGCCTGGCAAGCTGGCTCTTTTATTATGTGCAAACACGGCGCATCCGGAGGGAGTTGATGGCCGGGTCGATTCCATCGAACGACCATGTGTTCGGTCTCTACGACAGCGGCGCGATGACCGAAGATCGCATCTTGCGGCTTCTCGATCAGTTGCCGGGAGGCGTCTCCGAGATCTATTGCCATCCCGCGACGCGGCGCTGGGAAGGACCTGACAATTCTCCCGCCTCCTATCAACCTGAGAAGGAGCTCGCGGCGCTCCTCAGTCCGGAAGTCGAAAGGAAGATGGCGGCGCAAGGGCTGCGGACATCATCATATCGGGCGGCGCTTTCGTGACCCTGACCGTCGCTAGAGCATGATCCCGAAAAGTTGCCGACTTTTCGGATAGGATTATGCGTCAAAGACAAGACCTAGAGCGAAATCCCGATTCAACTTGGATGGATTTCGCTCTAGAGACGGTGGATCGTGGGCTTCGCCGAAGCAGCGCGACAAGGCTTCTCGGTCGCGTCGCCGAGGGCCGCCAGCGCCGTCTGGACGATGGCCGAGGCGTTCAGCCCGGCGAGCTCGTACATCTGGTGCGGTTGGCCGTGGTCGATGAACACGTCCGGCAGAACCATGCTGCGAACTTTGAGGCCGCGATCCAGAACACCCGCCTCGGCAAGATAGTGCAGCACATGGCTGCCAAAGCCCCCAATCGCGCCCTCCTCGACCGTGACCAGCACCTCGTGATTGCGGGCGAGGTCGAGGACAAGATCCCGATCGAGCGGCTTCATGAAACGAGCGTCGGCGACGGTTGCGGAAAGACCGAAGGTGGCAAGCTGATCGGCGGCCTTGAGAGCCTCGGCAAGACGCGCGCCGAGCGAAAGAATGGCGACCGACGTGCCCTCGCGGAGAATACGCCCCTTGCCGATCGGCAAGACCAGGCCCGCCTTCGGCAGCTCGACTCCCGTTCCCTCCCCGCGCGGATAGCGCAAGGCTGATGGACGATCGTCGATCGTCACTTGGGTCGCGATCATGTGGCAGAGCTCGGCCTCGTCGCTTGCCGCCATGATGACGAAATCGGGCAAGCAACCGAGATAGGCAAGGTCGAACGACCCGGCGTGGGTCGGACCATCGGCGCCGACAAGGCCGGCGCGGTCCATCGCGAACCGAACCGGAAGTTTCTGTATTGCGACGTCGTGCACGACCTGGTCGTAGGCGCGTTGCAGGAAGGTGGAATAAATCACGGCGAACGGCTTCATCCCTTCACATGCAAGACCCGCGGCGAACGTCACGGCGTGCTGCTCGGCGATGCCGACATCGAACGTTCTGTCGGGAAATTCCTTGGCGAAGCGATCGAGCCCCGTGCCGTCGGGCATCGCCGCGGTGATGGCGACGATCTTCGGGTCCTTCTTCGCCTCGGCTATCAGACTGTCGGCGAAGACCCGCGTATAGGTTGGCGCCTTGGCCTCCGATTTCGTCTGCGCACCGGTGAGCACGTTGAACTTGCTCACGCCGTGATATTTGTCTTCGGACGCTTCGGCGGGGCCGTAGCCCTTACCTTTCTTGGTGACGACGTGGACCAGGATCGGTCCCTCGGCGGCATCACGGACGTTTTTGAGGACCGGCAGCAATTGCTGGAGATCGTGCCCATCGATCGGGCCGACATAATAGAAGCCGAGCTCCTCGAACCACACGCCGCCCTGCCAGAAGTGGCGAGCGAATTGCTCCATCCGCTCGACCCTGCGCTCCCAGCTCTTCGGCAGGCACTTGGCGACGCGCTTGGCGAGATTGCGCCAAAACAAGTAAGAGCGGCTCGACGTGGTGCGCGCAAGATAGGTGGAAAGTGCGCCGGTGGGTGGCGCGATCGACATGTTGTTGTCGTTGAGGATGACAATCAGGCGCGCGCCGAGAGCGCCGGCATTGTTCATCGCCTCATAGGCCATGCCGGCACTCATGGCCCCATCGCCAATGACGCAGACGACTTTATTGCTGTCCCCGCCAAGATCGCGCGCCACCGCCATGCCGAGCCCGGCTGATATCGAGGTCGAGGAGTGAGCCGCTCCGAACGCGTCGTGCTCGCTTTCGACGCGCCGTGTGAAGCCCGACAGTCCCCCCGGCTGACGGAGCGTGCGGATTCGGCTTCTCCTGCCCGTGAGGATCTTGTGCGGATAGGCTTGGTGGCTAACATCCCAGATCAGCCGGTCGCGCGGCGTGTCGAACAAATAGTGGATGGCGACCGTCAGCTCGACCACGCCCAGTCCGGCGCCGAGATGCCCGCCGGTCACGGAGACGGCGTCGATCATTTCCTGGCGAAGCTCGGCGGCGAGTTGCGGCAGCTCGGTCTCCGGCAGAGCGCGCAGATCCGCAGGCGTAACGACTTTGTCGAGAACGGGCGTCTTAGACGCCCGGACTGCCCCTAACTCCATTCCCAGCCCCCGCTCTTGCCGCACCCATTCGCCCCGTGCCGGGCGATGCGGCTTGTTTTTGACGCCCCGATCAGCTCCCCGTCAGTAATTTGTCGCCTTGTTTCGTGAGCGAGCTGACGAGGGCATCCGGCCCCCCCGATTTCAGGATCACTCCAAACTCCGCCCGGCGGTTTGCCAGCTCGCTGATCGTGCCATCGAGATAGATGTCAACGATCTTCCAGTCTGAGCCGGATTTGCGCATGAGGTAATTCAGCGGCACGGCGCCGCCATCGGATTTGACGATCTGCGTCTTGACGATCTTGTCACCGTTAGGCCGGTCGACCGTCTCCAGAATTTGGAATTGCTCACCCGAAAAACCGTCGAAACGGCTGGCATAAGTGGCGACCGTCATTCGCGTGAACGCGCTGGTGATGCCGGCCTGTTGCTCCGGCGTCAGCGTGCTCCAACTCGGTCCGACGGCGATCCGCGACATTGCGTTGAGATCGTAGGTCTTGGCCAGCACGGGAGAAAGCTTCTGAAAGCGCCCTTTCACGCCGAGCTGCTTTGCCTGCTTCATCGTGTCGAGCAGGCTGCCATAGAGACTGGTGATGCTGGAGGCAGCGGGATCGGAGCTTGCACCAAGAGCCGGCGCCTGGATAAGCGCCGCAAGCCCGAGCGCAATGATGATTTTTCTGGTGGTCGACGACATGAGGCCCCTACTCACGCAACTTCCTCTGGCGTTCGGCGTAATCGTTGTCGGCAATCGCTCTATTGTACGCTGGTCAGGACGTTGGTCAGCAGCTCCTCCTCCTTGGCCGCTCGCGCGGGATCCCGCTGAAGCAGCGTGCTCGGCGGCGCGGGAGCTGCCGTTCCAGTGCCGGCGGGCGCCGTCCACAGGCTCGTCGCCAGCGCCTCCTGCAACTCGGCCTGCCGCTTCTGCTCAACGACGCTGCGCAACATCGTATAGAAGTCGAGCGAGCTGTCCTCGAGCACCTGCATCTGCTGCACATCGTCAAGCTTGGTGACCGGGGATGCGATCGATCCCGCAACGGTTACGGTATTGACCGTATTGGCGGCCTGAGTAGCGAACTGGCTCGTGGCGAGCCCCGACTGCAACAGGCCGCCGGCCGGTATGGTCGCCACGAAATCGACGGTGGTTCCGATCAGGTCGCGGACATTGGTCGGACCGATGATCGGCACCATCGAGATAGTTGCTCTTGACGCATTCCCAAAACGTAAAGCGTCTGACCGAAATCGCCGGTCTGCTTTTCGAGCTTCTGCTTGCTGGCGACGTCGAACAGACCGCCGACGCCGATCGTCGAGTTCAGCGCGAAGCGACCGGCGGTCGTCGCGGCGGCGCCCAGGCGGAGCTGGAGGACATCGTTGGCAAAGACCATGGGCTCGGCGAGATTGCCGGCGAAATTCGCCACGGATTTGCGCACGGGATCGGGCAGCGTTTCGTGATAGGCCTTGGCCACAGGATAGATGACGACGTGATTGATCCCCTGATTGCGCTCGAACACCGCGCGATTCATTTTCTCGTAGGGGTCCGCGGTCTCGCTCGTTGCCTCGGGCAGATCGGCGACGTCGGTCGGCGCCTCGACGGGAGCGGCGGCGCTGTTCATGGACTTCGCTGGGGGCTGAGAGGCGAGAAACTCGGGCGACGGCGCAAGACCGCCCCCTGACGCGCAGGCCGAAAGCCCGCACACCAGCAACAGGGCCGCAGCGCGGCTGAAGATGCTAAAGTTTGTTGCCCTCATGTCCCTACCCGGCCGGCAGGCTCCCTGCGCCGAAACCAGGCTCGCTAATGCTTGAGTTTATACCGAAATCGCTGATGTGGTTGTGGCCAATTTGCACTTTCTTTGTGTTTTTAGGCAGCCTCTACGCGCTGTTCGCGGCCGCCATTCTACGGCGATTTGCCCAAAAAAGCGTCACCGGCCGTTCCTGCGGCTCGGCCGTCTCGGTTCTCAAGCCGCTTTACGGCATGGAACCCGAGCTCGAGGCCAATCTCACATCGTTCTGCCAGCAAAACTATGGTGGACACGTTCAGTTGATCTTCGGCCTTCAGGATCCGGCGGATCCCGCGGCAGAGATCGTCGAACGACTTCGGCGGCGGTTTCCCGAGCGCGATATCGCGCTTTGCATCGATCCGGCCAGGCATGGCTCCAATCCAAAAATATCCAATGTAATCAATATGTCCGCTCACGCTAAGCACGAGCTTATCGTGCTCTCGGACAGCGATATAAGGCTCGACCCGCTCTATCTCGATGGCGTGGTCGCGACCCTCGCCGAGCCTGGTATCGGACTTGTCACCTGCCTCTATCGCGGCTGGCCTGTCGCCGGGATTTGGTCCCGGCTCGCCGCCGAAGGCGATCAACAGCCAGTTTCTGCCAAATGCTCTCGTCGGACTGAAGCTCGGCCTCGCCAAACCCTGTTTCGGCGCTACCATCGCTCTCCGGACGGACACATTGGCGCGAATCGGCGGATTTGCGGCCTTCGCCGACCAGCTTGCCGACGACTATGCGATCGGGATGGCGGTTCGCCGGCTCGGCCTTCGGGTGGCCATTCCGCACATGCTGGTCAGCCATATCTGTTACGACCGGACTTTCACCGATCTCGTCCGGCATGAGCTCCGGGCTGCCCGCACGATCCGCAGCATCGATCCGCTAGGCTATGTTGGCCTTGTGGCGACCAATCCCACACCGTTCGCGCTTGCCGCCGCGGCGCTTGCCGGCCTCAACCTAGCCAGCCTGTCGCTCCTCTTGCTCGCCCTTGCCTCCAGGATGATAGTCTCGATACAAGCAGGCAGGCTGGCGGATGAACATGCGGGGCGCGGCGCATTTTGGCTTAGCCCATTTCGCGATCTGCTAAGCTTTGTCATCTTCCTGGCGAGCTTCTTGCCGGGGCCGTTGGTCTGGCGAGGCCGTCGCTTCGAGCTGCGCTCGGACGGCACACTGAGACCGAGCTGAGGGACCGGACGAAGATGCGAACGCTCTTCCTGCAAGCTCCGTCTTATGACGGCTTCGATGGCGGAGCCGGCGCGCGCTATCAGGCGAAACGCGAAATCCGTTCGTTCTGGTATCCGACATGGCTCGCCCAACCGGCCGCCCTCGTTCCCAACTCCAAGCTGATCGATGCGCCGCCGCACCGGCTGAGCTTCGCCGATATCGCGCCCTATGCGCGGCAATACGAGCTACTCGTGCTGCACACGTCCTCGCCGTCGTTCATGGGCGACGTGAAGACGGCCGAGGCGATGAAGGCGCTCAATCCCGATCTCAAGATCGGCTTCATCGGCGCCAAGGTCGCCGTCCAGCCGGACGATTGTTTCAAAGCGTCACACGCGATCGACTTCATCGCCCGCAACGAGTTCGACTTTACCATCAAGGAGGTCGCCGACGGACGCGATCTCGGCAAGATCGCCGGCCTCTCCTATCGCAATCGCGACGGCATCGTGGTGCACAACCCCGATCGCCAGATGCTCGAGGACATGGACTCGCTTCCGTTCGTGACGCCGGTCTACCAGCGCGACCTCACCATCGAGAATTATTTCATCGGCTATCTCCAGCACCCTTACATATCTTTCTATTCAGGCCGGGGCTGCAAATCGCGCTGCACCTTCTGCCTCTGGCCGCAAACCGTCGGTGGCCATCGCTACCGCGTGCGCAGCGTCGGCCATGTGATCGACGAATTGCGCTGGGCGAAGTCGGCCTTCCCGCAGGTGAAGGAATTCTTCTTCGACGACGACACGCTGACCGACAATCTGCCGCGCGTCGAGGCGCTGGCGCGCGAGATCGGCAAGCTTGGACTGACCTGGTCCTGCAATGCCAAGGCCAATGTCCCGTATGAGACCTTGAAGGTGTTGCGGGACAATGGGCTCAGGCTGCTGCTGGTCGGCTATGAAACCGGCAATCAGCAGATTCTCCACAACATCAAGAAGGGCATGCTGGTCGACGTCGCTCGCCGGTTCACCAAGGATTGCCACGATCTCGGCATCGTTATCCACGGCACGTTCATTCTCGGCCTGCCGGGCGAGACCAAGGAGACGATCGAGGAGACGATACGCTTCGCCAAGGAGATCAACCCGCACACCATTCAGGTGTCGCTCGCGGCGCCGTATCCGGGCACCTTCCTCTACAATCAGGCGCGCGAGAATAACTGGCTGCACGAGGACGAGGAGCTGGTCACCGACCTCGGCACGCAGATCGCGCCTCTCTCCTACCCGCATCTCAGCCATACCGAGATCTTCGATTCGGTCGAGGCGTTCTACCGACAATTCTATTTCCGCGCGCCCAAGATCGCCGCCATCGTCGGCGAGATGGTGCGCAGCCCCGTCATGATGAAGCGGAGGCTGCGCGAGGGCGTGGAATTCTTCCGCTTCCTGCGCGAGCGCCGCGACCTCGCCGTCTGATCGAATTCGCCGGCTTCTCGTGTCATTCCCGGTCTTGCGCAGCCTGTCGCGGCGGACCCATCAGGATCGGCTGGAACAGCACGGCTGCGATCAGCGTGGTGACGAAGCGACAGGCTGAGCAGCTTGCCCATGCTCGATGTCCCGGGATGATTGGACAGCCAGAGGCTGGCAAACGCCGAAGCGGTGGTGAGCGCGCTGAACAGCACGGCGCGGGTCAGCGATGAGGCAAGCAGGCTGGTTTCGCCCTCCCGCCACGCCAGCACGTAATAGATCTTGAAGGCGACGCCGACGCCGAGCAGCAGCGGGAGCGCAATGATATTGGCGAAATTGAGCGGCAGGCCGACCAGCACCGTCAGCTCCAAGGTCACGACCCCGGCCAGCAGCAGGGGCACCAGCGTCACCAGGACGTCGCCGATCCGGCGCAACGCCAGAAACAGCGTGATGGTGATGAGGAGCAAGGCCAGCGCGCCGGCCTGAAAAAACGCGCGCACGATGGTCTTGGCCAATTCCTGAATGAGGATAGGAGTGCCCGTCGCGTCCGGCGCGACTTGGAGCACGGCGGCAGCAAAGCGCTGCATCGTCTCGTTGTCGTTTTGGTCGCCCTTAGGCCTCACCTCGACCCGCGCCCGTCCGTCCGCGGCAACCCAGTCGCGCGTGAGGTCCTCGGGAAGGTCGGCGAGAGACACGCGTTCCGGCTGGAGGCTCGCCCTGATTTGCTCGAGCCGCAGCTTCAAGCCGTCGAGCAGCGTGCGCTCGATGCCGGCGCGCCGCACGGGGTTCGTCTCCGCCAATGCTCTCAGCGATTTTTCGATAGCGGCGCCCGAAATCCCGACGCCGCTCTTGCCGCCGGCGAGAAACCCATCAGCCGCAAGATTGAGTGCCACGCGCGTCTCACCGTCGCTGGGCTGTGTCTTGACCTCCGGCGGATCGAGCGTCGGCTCGAGCAGAGCTTCGGCATCGCCGATGATCGCGAGCTTCTCGTCCTGGTCGTCGGGCACGAAACTCTGGATCGTTACGGTGCCCGATACCTCAGGAAGCTGGTCGAGCCGTTGCGCCAGCGACGCAGCCGCCTCGATATCGGGCGTCAGCACGTTGATCACGTTGGGCGTCGTCTCGGGATCCTTCACCAAGTCGAGCAGCGTTGCGACCGATTCGACCTTGGCGCTGCGCAGGTTCAGCGGGTTGAAATCGAAGCTGAGCTCTCTGAACAGCGGCAGCCCCGCGACAATAGCGAGCGCGGCGAGAACCAAAATCGGAACCCGGTAACGCGCCATGAAGCGGTCGACGGGAGCAAGCCGGCGGTAGCCGACCGCCTCGGGTTCGGGTGGCGGCTTGAGCGACACGAGCAGCGCCGGCAAGAGCGTGATGCTGATGACGAACGCGACGATCATGCCGGTGCCCGAGATCAAGCCGAGCTCCGATACGCCGCGATAGTCGGTTGGCAGGAAGGCGTAGAAACCGGCGGCGGTCGCGCTCGCGGCAAGCGTGAGCGGCTTGGCGATCCGGGCGGCCGTCGCGGCAAGGGCGTCCTGCAAATCGCCCTTGAAGTGCCGCTCCTGGCGATAGCGTACGGCGACCTGGATGCCGAAATCGACGCCGATGCCGACAAACAGGACGGCGAAAGCCACCGAGATGAGATTGAGCGCCCCAACCATGGCGAGACCGACGGCAGCCGTGATCGCCAGCCCGACAATCAGACACAACATGACCGCGAACATGAGCCGGCCGGAGCGAAGCGCGAACCACAGGATGAGCAGAACCGCCGCGACTGTGAGGATGACGTTGAGCAGAGCGCCGTCGGCAACCGTTCCGAACTCGTCGTCAGCCATGGCGACAGGCCCGGTGATGCGCACCCTCACGCCTTTGTCTTGGGTGAGGCCACGCTCCCCGGCCGTCTTGCGGATCGCATCGGAAGCCGCCGCGCCCGGCTGAAGCGAACCGAAATCGAGGATCGGCTTGACGTTGATGAAGCGGCGGAGCTCGCTTGGGTGCGGCGCTTCGCCGGTCATCAGCTCGTCCCAGGAGAATGTTGCGGGACGCCCGGCAAGCAGCGCATCGATCGTGGTGGAGAGACGGCCAAGCGGCACGTCGAAATCGGCGGCGTCGATTTTGCCCTCCTCCACACCCTTCGGGATATAGCCGAGCGCTTGCGCAAGCCCGCGGAGCGTGGGATCGGCGGCGAGCGTGCCGAGAAACGGCTGCGAGCGAATGAGCTGCTCGGTGGTGTGCCGGACCTCGCCGGTCGACAGGAACAACAGGCCGTTATGCTCGAAGAAGGGACCGCCCCCGATCTCGCGCAGCGTCTCTATGTGCTCGTGGTCGTTGGCGAGCGCGGCAGCCAGTTTCTTGGCGCCAGAGTTGGCGAGCTCGGGGCTTGCGCCATCCACCACCACCAACAGCGTATCAACCTGTTGCGGAAATGCCGCATCGAGCTGCAATTCGCGCTGGCGCCAGGGTAGACGCGAGGAGATGAGCTGGCTGGTGTCCGTGTCGATCGCGAAATTTTCGTAGGTGAATAGGACCGCGCCAAAAGCGAGCAGCAAGTATAGGATCAGCGTCAGCGCCGGACGCGCGCAGCAAATCCTGAACATCTTGAGGACTGCGGTCTCAATCATTATTCAATCGCGGGAATGCAACCAGGTTAGCGATCATTTCCGATTTTTGTCGATTTCGATCAGGTTTTTTCCGCATATTTGTGCCGCGACAGTGACAGGGAACCATCTTGACCGTTCGCCGTGTTGGCGGGCTAATGCACTCAAGGTTGGCAACCGGGGATCGGGGGCCTGGTCATGAAAATCATCTTGGCACAGCCGCGTGGGTTCTGTGCCGGCGTCGTGCGCGCGATCGAGATCGTGGAGCGGGCACTCGAAAGATATGGCGCGCCGGTCTATGTGCGCCATGAGATCGTGCACAATCGGCATGTCGTCGACAGCCTGAAGGCCAAGGGCGCGCTTTTCGTCGAGGATCTTTCCGAAGTGCCTACGGGTGCGGTGACGATATTCAGCGCGCACGGCGTATCGCGCGCCGTCGAGATGGATGCCGAGGCGCGCAGCCTGTCGGTGCTGGATGCCGTCTGTCCCCTCGTCGCCAAGGTCCACCATGAGGGTCAGCGCTATCTCGACCAGGGCCGCATCGTGATCCTCATCGGTCATGCCGGGCATCCCGAGATCGAGGGCACCATGGGCCAGCTGAAAGGCGAGGTCCATCTCATCGAGAGCAGTCGAGACGTGGAACGGCTCGATGTTCCCGACGACGCCCCGGTGGCCTACATCACCCAAACCACGCTGAGCGTCGATGACACCCGCGCCACCATCGAAGCCGTCAAGCAGCGGTTCAAGGATGTCATCGGACCCGAGACGCGCGACATTTGCTATGCCACGCAGAACCGCCAAACCGCCGTGCGGGAGCTCGCCACGCTGGTCGATGTCATCCTGGTCGTTGGCGCCACGAACAGCTCGAACTCGAACCGGTTGCGGGAGATCGGCGAGGAGGCGGGCATCCCGAGCTATCTCGTTGCCGATGGCCGCGACATCAATAATAAATGGTTCGACGGCAAGACCACCATCGGACTGACGGCCGGCGCCTCGGCCCCGGAAGTTCTGGTCGACGACGTCATTTCCACGCTAAGGCGGCTCGGACCGCTTGAGGTTTCGGCGCTCTCTGGTATGGAGGAGCGGGTCTATTTCCGGCTGCCACGCGAGCTCGCCGACGCCTGAACAACTTTCCCGTGGTCCGACCGGGACCACGTCACGGGGCCTCTGAATGGGTATTCCGCTTCGGCAGGCTATAACGATCGGAGCCTACGTGGTCGGCCAGCATTTGCGCGGCCGCAAACGCTACCCTCTCGTGTTGATGCTCGAGCCTCTATTCCGGTGCAATCTCGCTTGCGCCGGCTGCGGCAAGATCGACTATCCCGACAAGATCCTCGATCAGCGCCTATCGGTCGCCGACAGCCTGCATGCGATGGACGAATGCGGCGCGCCGGTGGTGGTGCTCGCCGGCGGCGAGCCGCTCCTGCACCGGGAACTGCCCGATATCGTGACCGGCGCGCTCGCCAAGGGCAAATACGTCACCGTCTGCACCAACGCCTTGTTGATGGAGAAGAAGCTCGACGACTATCGACCCGACAGCCGTTTCAATTGGTCGGTGCATCTCGACGGCGACAAGGCGATGCACGACAAGTCGGTCTGCCGGGCGGGAGTCTACGACCGCGCCGTCAAAGCCATTCGCACCGCCAAGGCGAAAGGCTTTCGGGTCAATATCAACTGCACGCTGTTCAGCGATGCCGATGCCGAGCGCGTCGCGAACTTCTTCGACAGCGTCGTGGCGCTTGATATCGACGGCATCACGGTGTCGCCCGGTTACGCCTATGAGCGCGCGCCCGACCAACAGCATTTCCTCAATCGCACTCGGACCAAGCAGCTGTTCCGCGATATTTTCCGCCGCGCTGCCGGACGGCGCAAATGGCCGCTGTTCCAATCGGGCCTGTTTCTCGATTTCCTTGCCGGCAATCAGACCTATCACTGCACCCCGTGGGGAAATCCGACGAGGACCGTGTTCGGCTGGCAACGTCCTTGCTATCTGCTTGGTGAGGGCTACGCCAAAACCTTCAAGGAGCTGATGGAGGACACCGACTGGGACGCTTACGGCACCGGCAATTACGAGAAATGCGCCGACTGCATGGTGCATAGCGGTTTCGAGGCGTCGGCGGTCATGGATGCGGTGAAGCGCCCGTGGAAGGCGGCAGCGGTCGCGCTCGCGGGAATCACCACCGACGGACCGATGGCCCCCGACATCCCGCTCGCCGGCCAGCGGCCGGCCGAATACGTGTTCTCGCGTCACGTGCAGCAGAAGCTAACCGAGATCGCCGAAGCCGAGTCCGGGCCCGAGAAGGTCGCGGCAGCGGAGTAGCGTCGCCCTGGCGCGCGCCGTATCGACTGTGAGGCGCATGAGCGCCGGCAGTTGGCTTGGACTTGCCGCGAGCGAGGCGAGCACCGCGCGAAAATCGATCGCGCCATCGCTCCGCATACCGACAAGCGCCGCCGGTGGCAACTGGCGCTCCGCCGGATCGGCGATCACACGCAAGATGGCAAAGGGCAATCCGCTTTCGGCTGCGATCCGCCCGACGATGTGGCTTTCCATGTCGGCGGCGACGGCACCGCCCTCGGCGTGAAGCGCGCGCTTGTCGCTGACAGCTGCTCAACGGCCGATCGACGCCGGCAATCCTCGCCATCTCCGCCCGTTCGATCGCTGTCTTCAATCGCGACGCCCACATCAGGTTGGCCGAATAGCACATGCCGCCATGCACCACTTCGCGGCCGATGATGCAGGTTCCCGCAGCCATGTGCGGGTCGAGACCGGCGGCGAGACCGAAGCTGATGAGAGCTTCGCCTCCGTCCGCGATCGCTCGCCAAAGCTGGTCCTCGAGCTCGTCAGCAGCCCCGCCGCCCGCAATGGCTCTGACGCGAGGAGAGCCCGCAACAATGCGAGCCTCGGCGCGGAGTCCCGTTGCCACGACGACAAATCCCGTGGCTCGCAGCGCCTCGCTCACATTCCAACCAGAACGGAGCTGGTGTTGGCGACTTTGAGATTGCGGTAGCGAGCAAGCGCCCAAAGCGGAAAGAACTTCGCGTAGCCGTGATAGCGCAGGTAAAAAACGCGCGGGAAGCCCGTGGCGGTGAAGTAAGGCTCGGCCCAGAACCCGTCGTCTCCCTGCCGTTGCAAGAGATATGCGACGCCCTTGATGACCGAGAAATGGTCGACCTCGCCGGCCGCCATGAGAGCAAGCAGAGCCCAAGCCGTCTGCGATGCCGTGCTCGGTGCAGGGTCATATCCCCGATAGTCAAGTCCGTAGCTGTCACCGCCCTCGCCCCAGCCACCGTCGGAATTCTGGATGGATAAGAGCCACTGCACGGCCTTCCGTACCTCGGGCGACGAGGGCTCGACGCGCGCCACATTGAGAGCGCACAGCACCGACCAGGTTCCATAAATGTAGTTCATGCCCCAGCGGCCGTACCAGCTGCCGTCCTTCTCCTGGGTGCGCAGCAAATAAGCGAGCCCCTTGTCGAGCGGTTCGCTTTCGCCGGGACTGGTCCCAAGCTGGGCGAGCATCGACACGCAACGCGCCGTGACGTCGGCGGTGGGCGGATCCAGCAAAGCGCCGTGATCGGAGAAGGGAATCTGGTTCAAATAGTAATATTCGTTGTCGGCATCGAAGGCGGCCCAGCCGCCATTCTCGCTCTGCAAGCCGACGACCCACTCCACGGCGCGATCTATCGCTGCCCCGAACCTGCATGGCTCCGGCAGACGGGCAGTGATCCGGTCCATGGCCATGACCACGACAGCCGTATCGTCGAGATCGGGATAATGTGGATTGGCATATTGGAAGGCCCAGCCACCGGGGCGAATGCCCGGACGCGTCGATGCCCAATCGCCGACTTTGTCCAAGACCTGCAACGGACGCAGCCATTCGAGGCTCGCCAACGTCCGCCGCTCGCATTCCTCGCCGCCGACCTCCAGCAAAGCGTGCGCCGCGAGCGCCGTATCCCACACCGGTGATAGGCAAGGCTGGCAATAGGCCTCGTCCTCATTGACCACGAGCAATTCCTCGATCGCGGCTCTCGCCGTGCGAACCCTCGGATCGTCGGCGCCATATCCGAGCGCGTCGAACATCAGCAGCGCATTCACCATCGCCGGAAAGATCGCGCCGAGCCCGTTCTCTCCGTTCAGCCGCTCGGTGACGAAATCGACGGCGCGCTCGATCGCGCGCTTGCGCGTCGACTTAGGAAAATAGGGCTGCAGCGCGTGCAATGCGCGATCAATGCCGCCGAAAATTTCCGCCCAGGGCCACGTCTGATGCGCACCCTTCGGCCAATGCCGAACGTCGTTCGGCGGCGTCACGAACAGCTCGTCGATACCGATGGCTTTGGCGTTGACGGCGCGCGGCTTCAACGCGTTCAGCACCGTCAGCGGCACGAGCACGGTGCGCGCCCAATAGGAAACCTTGTCGAGATGGAACGGGAACCAGCGCGGCAGAAGCATGATCTCGACCGGCATCACCGGCACGCCGCGCCAAGGAATGGCGCCATAGAGTGCGAGCAGATTGCGGGTGAACACGTTGCTGTTGGCCGCGCCGCCCTTGCCGAGGATGAAAGAGCGCGCGCGCGCCATATGGGCCGCATCGATCGGGTCGCCGATCATCTTCAGCGCGAAATAGGCCTTCACACTGGCGCTGATATCGGACGTGCCGGCATGAAACAGCGGCCAGCCGCCATCGGCGGATTGAATGCGCCGGAGATAGCGCGCGATCTTCGCTTCGAGCACCGCGTCGACGAGCTCGCCGCGATAGTGGCGCATCAGAACATACTCGGCGGGGATGGTGGCGTCGGCCTCGAGCTCGAAGATGAAATGCCCATCAGCGCGCTGCAACCCGCAAAGCGCCCGCGCCGCCTCAGCGATCGACGCGTCGAGCGCCCCGTTCGCTTCAATTGTCACGGCCGCTCTCATCCAACCGAGCTTCCCCGCATTGATCGCCCGGCGCCCAGCACGAGATCGGCCGCGGCGTTGCCGGAGCGAATGGCGCCTTCGATTGTTGCGGGGAGTCCCGTCGCTGTCCAGTCGCCGGCGAGAAGGAGATTGGACCACTTAGTAACCGCCGCAGGCCGCTTGGCGTTCTCTTCGGGCAACGCAGCGAACGTGGCACGGCGCTCCTTGATGATGATCCATGGCGGCAGGTCGCCCGGGGCGCCGATGAGCTTGGCGATGTCGTCCCAAATCTTCTGTGCAAGCTCCTCGCGCGGGGTCTCGATCCACCGATCGGCGGCGCTGATCGTTGCCGAGATGCGGTCGGGAAAGCTGAAAAGCCATTCCGGCGTGCCATTGACGACCCCGAGTAGCTTCGGAAATCCTGGCGGCGGCTTCAGCTTGAAATGGGCATTCACGATGGCGCGAAAGGTCGTTGGCGTGGCGATGCCGGGCACGACGAGGCGCGCCACCGAGCCTGGAATGGCGAGAATGACCGCATCGTCCGATGCGAGCTTGACCGACATCTCGCCGAAATCGAGCGCCTCGATCCGATCGCCGGCAAGATCCAATTTGCGAAGCTGATGGTCGAAGCGAATGGTCGCGCCGTTACGCTCAAGATAAGACAGCGCCGGATCGATGAAGGCGGGGCCGAGGCCGTGTTGCGCGATCAGTGGACGGCAGGCGCGGCCGCCACGCGCCAGCGTCTCGCGCATGATGGCACTAGCGAGCGAAGAAGATGCCTCGGCGGGATCGGTGTTGAGCGCGGCGAGAAAGATCGGGCGCACGAGCTTTTCGTAGAGTGGACCTTCGCAGGCGATAACTTCGCCGAGTTTTCGGTCAGGCGTTCCGCGCAGCAAACGGGCAAGCGGCAAATAGTCGAACACGTTTGTGCCGGGCACGCGCCGCCGCTTCGAGAAGACCCACCACGGCAGACGGCCGTTGTTCGGGTGGAGCAGCCAGCGCTCGCCAGAGGCGAGATCGGCGAAGGCGAATTCGGCCTCCTTCGGCCCAACCAGCTTGCGCCCGCTGCCAATGGTCCGCAAGAATGCGACTGCCGCGACATTGGCCGACAACAGCAGGTGGTTGCCGTTGTCGAGAATCAAATCCAGAGCGGGCTCGAAATAGGACCGGCAGCGGCCGCCGGCGTGGCGGGCGAGCTCGTATACGACCGCCTCACGTCCGGCGCCGGCAAGCCGTACGGCGGCGGCGAGCCCGGCCAACCCGGCGCCCACAATATGCACCGTTCCCCGATCCATCAGATGACGCCGTAGCGCAGCACAGCCGAGAGAAATTGCAGCTTGGACGGGGAAACTTTCGGCCGTGGCGGCGCCCAGCCGCGCTTGACGAGTTCTCCGAGCAGCGCGCGATAAACCGAGGCCATGATGCGCGGCGACCGCACGCTCCGCCTGGCACACCGCGCCATCACAGCCGAGGCTTGCGCAAAATGCCGGTCGGCCTCGGCGACGATGGCGCCGCAGGCCTCGCCCAATCGTGGATGCGCGAGAACCTCACCGATATTGCCGTTGGCGATACCGGCGCCCGCCAGCGCTTCCTTGGGAAGATAAAGTCGGCCCCTTTTGGCGTCCTCATCGAGGTCGCGCAGAATATTGGTCATCTGCAAAGCGCGGCCGAGATGGTGCGAGAGGACTTGCCCCTTGTCCGTCTCGATTCCAAAGATCTTGACGGAAAGTCGGCCGACCGCCGAAGCGACCCGGTCGCAATAGAGGTCGAACGCGTCCCAGTCGGGTGCGCGAATATCGCGGCGAACATCCATCTCCATGCCATCGATGATGGCGAAGAAATCCTCTTGCCGCAGGGCAAAGGCGACGACCGGCATTGCCAGCGATTGAGTAAGGTCGCTCGCCCCGCGCCCGGCATAGAGGCGGGCGATATCTGTGCGCCAGCGATCGAGCATGGCAAGGCGCGCATCCTGCGGACCCTCGTCGTCGGCAATATCGTCGACGGCGCGGCAAAAGGCGTAGACCGCATACATCGCCTGACGCTGCTCGGGCGGCAGAATGCGCATTGCGAGATAGAACGAGCTCCGCTTCGCGACCGGTGCCCGCGCGGTCCCCGTGTTGATCTGGCGATCGCGTCCGCTCATCATTGCCGCCTCGGGCGCGTCGAAGCGGAAGAGTCCATGAGCCGCTCGGTCAAATGTCGAGGCGACGCCTCGCGCTGCTTGCAGCAGCGCAGCCGGCTTCGTGAGATGCACTCTTTCGCTCAACGGATCCCGCGTCATCAACATGGCGACCAGTTTATCGGCAAGTCCGACGATGACCCCCGTCTCAAGACCAAGCCGCGTGTCCTTCACCGCGTGCGGGAGCTTCGCCGCCTCGGGCAACAGCGCGGCGGCCCTGTCGGCGACGATTCTAAGGCAATTCCGCAAAGCAGGCTCGGCCTTGGGTAACCCCAGGGCTTCCACCGTAGTTCCCTGCGCCGCCATGATGTCGAGCGGCAGATAGACACGGTCGAGCGCGCGATAGTCCTTGGCGCAGTCCTGCAGATGATTGATCACTTGCAGCGCGGCACATAGCGAATCGGAATAGGTCCACGTCGACCTTTCCTCGCCGTGCAGATCGAGTACGAAGCGTCCGACCGGCATGGCGGAGTAGCGGCAATAGTGCATCAGCTCGTCCCAATTCGCGTAACGACGCTTGATCGCGTCGGTGCGAAACGCGGTGAGAAGATCGAGCGGATGGGTTGGAGCAAGTCCCCTCTCCGCCAGAACCTGCCGCAGCGCAAGCGCGGGCTTGGCGGCATCGGACTTGCCGAGAAGAGTGTGTTCGAGCTCATCCAACCCCGCCAATTTGTTTTCTTCGCACAGGCCCGGATGATCGGCGATGTCGTCGGCGGCGCGCGCAAAACGGTAGAAGCTCAGGATCGGCGCTCTGTGGCGCGGCGCAATGAAATGCGACGCGACTGGAAAGTTTTCGCCGTGCTCTGTCTTGCTCGGATCGATCAAGTCGGTGAGCGTCATCGCTTTGCCAACGACGCCTGACTGCGCCCCTTCCATTGTCCACCCCTGCCCCGCCAATGCAGGCATGCCGAATCCAAGGTGAACGCCAAATAGGCTAAGGCAATCAGCGGCAAGGCTGCAGCCCACACTAGGGACAGGCGATAGAAGCTCAGAATCGGCAAATAGGCCAATGTCATCAAGGCCCAAGCCCCCGCCGCAACCACATTCGCCGGATAGCCGCCAAATATGGCGAGAACCGGTGGTGCGAGAAAAGTCAGCGCCATGCCACTTATGGTAGCCGCAAGAAGCAGCGGCGAATACCCGAGTTGCGCATAGGCGGAACGGGCGATCATCTGACGCAGGTCGCCAAGATGAGGATAGGACCTGAGGCTCACGACATCGCGGCTCAGACTAAGCCAGATCGGTCCTTGCCGCTTCATCAAATTCGCAAGCGCACAATCGTCGATCAGCGCTCCAGAGATGCCGGCGATGCCACCTGCCCTTGTCAGCGCTTGACGTTCGACCAGCATGGACCCTCCCGCCGCCGCAGCCGTCTTTGCGCCGCTCCGGTTCACCCAGGCGAAGGGATAGAACATTTGAAAGAAGAACAGGAAGGCTGGGATCAGCGCGCGCTCGGACACGCTCGCGCAATTGAGCTTCACCATCAGAGAGGTGAGCACGGTGCGTGAGGCCATGGCCCGCGCAACGAGGCGCGTGACGGCGAAAGGCCCATACGCGATGTCGGCATCGGTGAGCAGCAGGTAGTCGGGAGCGTCTTTCACCGCTTCGGCATGAGCAATCCCCTGCTGCATGGCCCAGACCTTGCCGGTCCATCCCGGCGGCGGCGGCTCGCCGTGGATCACGGTGATGGCGCGGATGGCGTCTGCGGCAATCGCGCTGGCCACCTTGGCGGTGCCGTCGCTGCTCCCATCATCGACGATGACGACGGCAAGCTTGCCCGCATAGTCTTGCGCCAGCAGCGAGCCCAGGCTCAGTGGCAGCATATCGGCCTCGTTGCGCGCCGGGATCACTACGGCCACGCTCGGCCAGTCTGAGCAAGGAAGCGGCGCCGGCTCGCCCCGGTCGTCGCGTTCGCGCGCAAGCCAGAACAAGCCGCGAAACGCGACGAGGTAAAGCCAGATGCCGAGTGCGACGCCGGCGATTGCGAGGGACGGCGTCACTTGAGGTAGCCTGCGGAACGGAACCAGTCGATGGCATCGCGAATGGCCGCCTCGGCTGGCCGCGGTTTGTAGGCGAGCTCGCGCTCCGCTTTCGCCGAGGTGAAAAACATGACGTGCTTCGACATTCTGAGGCCGTCCACGGTAAGCAACGGCTCGCGCTTGGTCACACGCGCCATCGCCTCGGCCGCGACGGCGAGCGGGTAGAGCGGTCCCCGCGGTAGACGGATGCGCGGCGGCGGTCGTCCCGTCAGGCGAGCGATCTCGCCGAGAAGCTCGGCCAACGTCATGTTCTGCCCGCCGAGAATATAGCGCTCGCCGATCCGGCCATGCCGGAGCGCCCCGACATGGCCTTCGGCGACGTCATCGACATGCACCAGATTGAGTCCGGTATCGACGAAGGCCGGAATACGGCCGGAGGCTGCCTCGACGATCATGCGTCCCGTCGGCGTGGGCCGGCGATCGCGCGGCCCGACCGGGGTCGAAGGATTGACGATCACGGCAGGGAGGCCGTTCCCGATCATTCTTTCAACCAACCGCTCGGCGGCAATCTTGCTGCGCTTATAGGCGCCGATCGCTTCGCTCTCGGAAAGCGGCATGGTCTCGTCCGCAGGCGCACCGCCGGGGCAAGGCTTGAGCGTGGCGACGCTCGAGGTGTAGACGATGCGCTCGGTTCCTGCCGCCTGGGCCGCCTCCATGACGACACGGGTTCCCTCGACATTCGTCCGCAGAATTTCCTCCGGATTGGGCGCCCACAGCCGGTAATCGGCGGCCACATGAAATAGGTAACGCGCGCCGTTCGTCGCCGACAGGACCGCGCGGGCGTCGCGCATGTCGCCTTCGACGATGTCTGCGCCGAGGCCATCGAGATTTGCGCGGGGCGAGCCGGGGCGGACGAGCGCGCGCACGCCAATTCCGGCCGCGCGAAGCGCTCTCGCCACGGCGGACCCGACAAAGCCGGTGGCCCCGGTTACGAAGGCATAATCCTCGTTCGGCACGGACAAACCCCCGCTCACAGCCCGTCTCACCAGCCTAATGGCTTTCCGCGAGAGAGGTTTAGCAGGTCTTGGACGGCGCCTTGAATCGATGATTTTTCGCTGCGGCGCGTCTCATTGAAGCCGGATCCAGGTCTGGCTCCTGCCGAAAATCGACAGGCCGAGATAGCCGCGGACGTTGAGCTTGGTGCCGTCGGGACTGAGATGCATGTTGGCGCTGTAAATCTTCCCACTCTCGGGGTCGAGGATCTTGCCGTCCTCGTAGTCGAGACCGGACTGCTTCATCTCCTCGATGAAGACGAGCCCGAGGAGCGGCTGGTTGCGCCTATCACCCGGACATTCGGTGCAGATCGGGTTGGGGTCGTCCTCGGGCCCGAGATACAAATGCGAAAGCCGGCCAACGAAAGCGCCGTTTTCCTCGGTAATGGTGACCAAGGCGCCTACGTTGCCGTCGTCGCCGACCTGCTGCCACACGCCAGCCGCGGTCGGCGTTTCCGCCGCGCCCATAGCTGCTTCGCCGAAGAGCAGCGCGCCGACGATTCCGAGCGCGAGGACCGGAACACTTTGTCTCATGAACGGCTCTTGGACCCTTACGCCACAGCCTAAACAATAGCCGCTCGGTGGAGCAACTGTCAGCACCTAGGTGCGATGACGCCGGCTAAGCGTCGTCGAGGCCGAGCGCTGCCTTTTTGAAGAGGTGGCGGGCTTTGCGCACGATGTCCTCCTCGATCTGCCGCCGCGGCAGCCGCGCGGTGGTGCGGAAGGAGAACACCGCGACGGTCAGGATCTTGCCGCCGTCGTCGTCGGTGTCGCGCAGCTCAACATATGCGCGTTGCGTCTCGCGGTCGTATTGCGCGTGCACCAGCCTGAATGCCACCTCTGCCCCCACCGAGGAAATCCTCGGCCGAAAAATGAGCCAAGGCGCGCAAGTCACCAGAAGACTGATGTTGGCGGGGCATCGTTACAGTGATGTCACAAAGCCTGAGGCGCCCTGTAGCCGGGGCGATCACGCCCTTCGGCGGAGCAGAGCGTCAAGGCTCCAGGGTCCGCCGCCGGCGAAGGCGAGATAGAGGAACACGAAGCAATAGAGGATCGCCGCATCCCCGCCATTCACCACCGGGAACGGGCTTTGCGGGGCGTGAGCCATCCAATAGGCGAAGGCCATCTCGCCCGACAGGATGAAGGCCACCGGCCGCGTGAACAGGCCGACGATCAGGAGCGCGCCGCCGACCAGTTCGAGCAGGCCGGCGATCCAGCCGATCGAGAGGAATACCGTGCCCGAGTGATCCGACGGCGGAAAGCCGAGCAGCTTCGTCGCGCCGTGCTCGAAAAACAAGAGCGCCGCGACGATGCGCAAGACGCTCAAGATGCGAGGGGCCCAAACGGTCTCCAGTGTGCCGATATTCATGTCAGTTCCTTCCGTCTAATGCCTCCCAGTCTTGGCCTTGCAACTCAGCCTTCGAAACTCATCGTAGCGACGCTGAAGCGCCCGCTAAAGCGCAGCGTCGATGCGAGCAATCAATTTCCTGGCACCGAGCTCCTCGGCGATGACGCGGGCCTCCTCCAGAAATTTCCGCCCCGCCGGCAGCTGCCCCGTCGATTTACACAATAGCCCGAGATCGGCCAGCGCCTGAGCCAGGATGCCTGGCGTATCGGCATCGTGGGAATAGCGCACCGCCTGTTCGAGATGCCTGCGCGCGCGGCGCTTGGCGGCCGGGATCGCGCGCACGAAGAAGCTTGCATTCTGTCGCAGCACGTTCCGCGGGGGCAATTTGCCGGCGGTCACGAGCGCAAGATAAACCTCGCCGAGCGCGAGGTGGCTCCATGCCAGCATGCGCTTGTTGCGCCAGCTTGCGAACCGCGCCAGCGTGTTCTCGAGATCGGCGACGCCGCCCGCGTAATCGCCGGCCTGCACCATGGCAACGCCGCACGGAATCTCGATCAGGGTCAGCTGCACGAGATAGCTGCTCTCGATGACCTCACGCCTCAGCCGCTGGAGAATGCTCAACGCCTCCACCGGACGCCCGGCGCCTAGCAGGACCACGCCTTGCGCGCTCTCGGCCATGATGCTCTCGAAATGGCCATGCGAGGTGCCGACCGCGAGCTTGCTGTCGCCCAGCGCCTTGTCGTGGTCTTCGGCCAAGGAGGCGGCGAAGGCGGCGTACACCCAGCCGAGCGACTGCGCCGGGGCATAGCGCCTGCGCCTGCCGAGCTCGATCAGCTTTGCCGCCCACTTTGCCGCAAGCGTCGCCTGGCCACGCTGCAGGCCTTCGGAGCTGAGCAAGAAATAAGTGAGCGTCTCCAGATAAGGATCCTTCAGGCGCTCGGCGGCCTGCAGCACCCGCTTGGTCATCGTCTCGATGACATCGGGCGGGCGGCCGTCGGGCGTCACCATATAGAGCCACATCTGGTCCCACATCGCGTAAGCGATGCATTCCTCGTCGTCGAGATCCTCGCCGATCTTCAGCGCGCGATCCAGCACCTTCTCGGCCTCGTCGAAGCGCGCGGCGTTGAGATAGGCCTCGCCGAGCCAGGCCAGGATGCGCGACAGCTCGCGGCTGTCACCCGCGGCCTCGAGCCGCGCCCGGTATTTGTCCGCGATGCCTTGCATGCCGATGAAGTCGGCCTCCCAGCAGCACACGAGCAGCCGGTCGACGACAATTTCGGCGAGCAGTCGGTCGTCGGCGCAAGCCGGGTCGGCGGCGATCTTGGCCAGCGCCTGGTCGAGATAAGATTGCGCCTCGGTCAGCGAGAACACGCGCAGGCTCTTCTTCGCCGCCAATGACAGGTAGTAGACCGCCTTCTCCGCGCGATCGGTGCGGACGTAGTGATGCGCGAGCATGTCGGCGACGTCGCCGGCCTTGTCGCCGTAAAGCTCCTCGAGCGCCTCTGCCGCCTTCTGATGCAGGCTCGCCCGTTGCGGCGTGAGCAGCGAGCCGTACAGCGCGTCCTGTACCAGGCCGTGCTTGAAGGCGTAGTCGGCAGGGGTTTCGCCGAACTCACGGTCGACCCGGAAGATGAGGCCATGCAGCTCGAGCTGCGGCAAAAGACCGACCATCTTGCCGTTGATGTCGGCCACCTGCTTGGCGAGGTTCATCGGAAACTGCCGGCCGAGCACCGAGGCCGCCTGAAGGAAGGTGATGGTGTCGCGCCCGAGCCGGTGGACGTTGTCCATGATCAGATTCTCGAGGCTGGACGGGATGTCGCCGTGGCCGCCCTCGCCCAAACCCGCGTCGGCCGATTGCTCGCGCTGATAGCCCTTCTGCGAGAGATAGCTCGCGAATTCCTCGGCGAATAGCGGGTTTCCTTCAGACTTGGCGACGCCGAGCTCGACCAGATCCTCCGACAGCGCGTGCCCTTCAAGCCGCTCCCTGATGATCTCGGTGGCGATCACATTGGTGAGCGCGCTCAAGCGGAGCTCGGTCGCGCCGCCGGTGAGCAACCAGATCGGCTGGAACTGCGGCCGGAAGCTGCACAGCAAGAGCAGCTTCTCGTCGTTCGCGCTGCGCACGATGTCATCGAGCACACCTTGCGAGGCCGAATCGATCCAATGCAGATCCTCGACCACCAGCACGACCGGCGAGCCCTGCTCGCACAGCCGGAAGATGAACGCGCGGAGCGCCTCGCGAATGCGCAAGCCGGTAAGCTCGGACGCGGGCAGTGCGAGCGCATCGGCGGAAGCGCCGCCGATCACGAGGTTGAGCAGATAAGGGAGCGTGGTCTCCTGATCGAGCTTGAGCCGGGCAAGCCCCTCCTTGAGCCTCGCTTCGGCGAGGTCGCGCGAGGCGTCGGGCGGAATGCCGAACCAGCTCCGCATCACCTCGATCAGCGGCAGGAACGGCATGCCGGCGCCCTCGGGGCGGCAGATCGCTTCGAGCAGGAGGACCGGCTGATCGTGCAGCGACTCGGTGAACTCGAAGATCAGCCGCGACTTGCCGAGCCCGGCATCGCCGATGACGTTGACCGGGCGGAAGCGGCCTTCCTTTACCACGTTCCAATGCTCATGCAGCAGCGCGAGCTCGACGTCGCGGCCGCGCAAGCGCGTCAGTCCATGCCGGCGCTTGGCGCCGAAGCGGGTCATGCCATCGCGCAGCGCATCGAGCCGGTAGATCTCGATGGTCTGGGCCTTGCCCTTGAATTGGCGCGCGCCGAGAAACGTGGTGTCGACGAAGCCTTCGACCAGGTCGAGCGTGGCCTTGGTGATGCAGACCGAGCCGGGCTCGGCGGCGGCCTGGAGGCGCGAGGCAACGTTCACCGTGTCGCCGAGCGCGCTATAGGACATCGGCTTACCCTCGCCGATCTGGCCGACCACGGCGGGCCCGGTATGGATGCCGATGCGGAGCAGCGGCCTGACGCCGTAGCTTGCCTCGAGCTCGCCCTGAAGGCGGGCGATGCGGTCCTGGATGTCGAGCGCGGTGCGGCAGGCCCTGAGTGCTGCGTCCTCCATGGCGACCGGCGCGCCGAACACGGCCATGATGCCGTCGCCGGCAAAGTCCTGCACCACGCCGCCATGAAACTGGATGGCCTTAGCCTGCTCGCCGGCGATGCGGCGGGTCAGCCCGAACACGGACTCCTCGCTCAGGCTCTCGGCCATGACGGTGAAGTTCACCATGTCGGTGAACATCACAGTTAGATGGCGCCGCTCGCCCTCCATATGGAGTGCGGCGGTGGACCCTCGTGCCATGACCGAATGTCCCTCCCCGGACTTCGTGCCTTGAGACCCGCCTCGGCTGTTGCTCGCCTGTATATCCCGCGAAAGCGCACACCGGCGACGACTATCGCCGACCGAGCATAGCAAATCCAAGGGGACTCTTGTCGAATCCTGGCGCCGCAGGGAGTTAACCCCGGCATTTCACAGGCTGGATGAAGCTTAAGGGTGCGCCCGAAGGGCCGGTGGCGTGAGGGCCGGTCAGGACCGCTCACGCCACCAGACAGTATTGAAGCCGGCGCGATTAGGCGGCGGCGCTGACCTTCTCGGCCCCGACCAATTCGATCGTCTTCAGGATCTGCGAGGCGATCTGGTAGGGATCGCCCTGAGAATTGGGGCGACGGTCCTCGAGATAGCCTTTGTAGCCGTTGTTGACGAAGCTGTGTGGAACCCGGATCGAGGCCCCGCGATCGGCAACACCGTAGGTGAAGGTGTCGATCGAGGCGGTCTCGTGCTTGCCGGTCAGCCGCATGTGGTTGTCAGGCCCATAGACCGCGATGTGATCGGCGCGGTTGGCCTTGAACGCCTCCATCAGCTCCTCGAAGTACTCCTTGCCGCCGACCTCACGCAGATAGGTGGTCGAGAAATTGGCGTGCATGCCCGAGCCGTTCCAGTCGGTGTCGCCAAGCGGCTTGCAGTGGAACTCGATGTCGACGCCATACTGCTCGGTGAGCCGCATCATCAGGTAGCGAGCCATCCACATCTCGTCGGCGGCCTTCTTGGAGCCCTTGCCGAAGATCTGGAACTCCCACTGACCCTTGGCCACCTCGGCGTTGATGCCTTCGTGATTGATGCCGGCGGCGAGGCAGAGGTCGAGATGCTTCTCGACGATGTCGCGCGCGATCGACCCGACTTTCGAGTAGCCGACGCCCGTGTAGTACGGACCCTGCGGCGCCGGATAGCCTTCGGGCGGAAAGCCGAGCGGCCGGCCGTCCTTGTAGAAGAAATATTCCTGCTCGAACCCGAACCACGCGCCCGGATCGTCGAGAATGGTTGCGCGCTTGTTCGACGGATGCGGGGTCTTGCCGTCGGGCATCATGACCTCGCACATGACAAGGACGCCGTCCGTGCGGGCGGCATCAGGATAGACCGCGACCGGCTTCAGCACGCAGTCGGAGCTGTGACCCTCAGCCTGCTTCGTCGAGCTTCCGTCGAACCCCCACAGCGGAAGCTCTTCCAGCTTCGGGAAGCTGTCATAGGCCTTGATTTGCGTCTTTCCACGCAGATTGGGCGTGGGCGTATATCCGTCGAGCCAGATATACTCGAGCTTATACTTTGTCATCGCGAGTCCTCTTGAGCTGTTGACGCAAGATTTGTGGAATCCCTAAACCGCCTCCCGTCGACTGGCGGCCAATAGCGCGCGATTCAAGCATCAACCATGCCAAGGTACGGTGCTTGCAGGTCACTGCATCGCGCCGGGGGCCCGGTACCCGCGCCTCGCGCACGCCAACGGTCACGTTCCTCAAGGAAATGCGCCATTTGGCGAGGGCATGAACCCGCTTACGCGTGCGAGGTCAGAGGCGAGCGCGCTCGCGCGCTGCTTGGGACGTCGTTGGCGCGCGTCTGAGCAATGGAAAGAATGCTGAAATGATAGTCATTCTGCGAGTTTCTTATGCAAAGCCCCTTGCGACTCCGATATAGCGGAGCCTTATCTCATGCCCGGCGCAATCAGGCGTCGAGACAAAGAGTGGAGAATGACAATGACGGAAAGTGTTCTCGGGCAGTCCGCCCAGATTTTACAGTTCCCTGCAGGTGGTCGCTCGGCTCTCGGCGGCCGCCGCGACGACGCGAAGCCCGCCGAGCCGTTCGTTGCGCCGCGAGTGACCAAGGTGGTGACCGGCGCGTGGTATCACGAAGAGGCCATTCAGGAAGCTCGCCGTGGCTGTAACCACTGACCCGAAACCGGACCCGAGAATGATCGGAGCCGGCGTAAAGACCAAGAGGGCCAACTTCGCAAAGTTGGCCCTCTTTCGTTTCATAGCGACCTTTTCAGGCTGGCTCTAAGCCCGCGCAGACTTGAGCGCCACCGGCCGAGCAGCCTCATCGCCCACATACATCGACAGCATGGGCTCGTCGGTGAGGATCACCTCATCATATTCGCCGAAGCCGTTGAAACAATTCGCCAACACGCGGCCATAGGCGCCGATCTGGCCGATCTCGATATAGTCGCCCTCGCGCACGCAGTCAGGCAGCAGGAACGGACCCTTCAAGTGGTCGTCGCTGTCGCAGGTCGGCCCGTACAATGAGAACTCGGCGAGCGGCTTCGACTTCCGGCGCGAGCTCGGGATGAGCCTGGTCGGAAAGGTGAAGCCGAGATAGGCGGCATCGAACAGCGTGCCGAACGACCCGTCATTGACATAGAGCGCGTGGTCGCGGCGCGCGTCGACGCGCACGATCACCAATTCGAACTCGGCCACCAGCGCGCGGCCGGGCTCGCACATCAGCTCGCAGGAATGCTTGACGGCAAGCTCGTCCGCCGCCCGCACCACCTCCTCCATGAAGCTCGCAAGCTCTGGCGGGTCGGAGTGCGGGTAGCGGCTCGGAAAGCCGCCGCCGATGTCGATCGCATCGACCATGACGCCGGAGGTGACGATCAACTGGCCGATCTGGCGGAGCGCCTCGCCGAACGCGGCCGGGACCACGGCCTGCGAACCGACATGGAAGGTGATGCCGAGCCTCCGCGCAAGCTGACGGGCGCGAAGCAGAAGCGCGGGCGCCGCGTCGGCCGAGGCGCCGAACTTGCCCTCGAGCGGAATCAGGCTGTGCGTGTTCGGGCAGGCGACCCTGAGATAGAGGTCGAGGTCCCCCGCGCCGCCGGTCTCCTGCACGATCTTGTCGAGCTCGTCGTCGCTGTCGAAGGCGAAGTTCCGCACGCCGTAGTCGCGATAGGCGCGCACGATGGCGCCGCGCGACTTGACCGGGTTCATGAAGAACAGCTCCGAGCCTTCGACCGCCGATAGCCGCTCGATCTCGACCAGCGAGGCGACGTCGAAGCCGCGGATGCCGGCTTCGACCAAAGCCTCGATGATTTCGGGCGCGTCATTCGCCTTGGCGGCGTAGAGCACGCGGCCAGGAAAATTGGCGATGAACCAGTTCGCCGCGCGTCGCGCGGCGTGCGGCCTCAACGCTAGGACTGGCCGCTCCGGGCGGCGATCACGGAGAAGCTCCGCGGCAGAAGTGAAAACGTCCATCCCATGTCTACTCCCACACGAGACTGCCGATGTCAGTTGCTGCCCTTGAGCGATATCGCCTACGAGCCCGCGTCCCGTATGAAATCTCGTATGCAATGTAAAGCGGTTTTCGCGCGCGCCAGCAAATATCCGTCACAATCGCCAACAGAGTTTTTTGTCGCACTCGCTTCTGCCTAATCGCGCGGCATGTCAGTTGGCGCCCGCGGCCTGCGGACCGGCGCTCGAAAGCACACTCGCGGGTCCGCTCGAATAGACGGGATTTTGCAGCAATCCGAACGTCTTGCGCGCGGCGAGCCGCACCATCGCGCCGGTATAGACATAGATCTCCGCGCTATCGAGCTTACCGTCGCCGTTGCCGATCGGCGGCAAATCAGCGCTGCCCGCCATGCCCTCGATCAGATAGCGGGTGAAGAGACCGATGTCGTAGGTCGAATCGGTGAGTCGCCGCTGACCGCGATCGGCGGCGAGCAGCACGGTCAATCCCGGCAGCGGCGAAGGCGGGAGCGCGGAGTTGACCGTCTCGGGCAGATTGGGCGGCAGGAGATAGGGGCTGTGGTCGCGGCCATACTCGGTCTCGAGCAGGAGCAGCACCGACTTGGCGCCGAGCTTGGCGAGGTTGGCGTAGAGCGTCGCAAGCTTGTAGCCGCCGAGCTCGTCGCGATAAGGCTCGGTATCCACCGGCAAGAGATAGGTGTCGCTCTGCGCCAGGTCGGTCGCGCCATGACCTGAATAATAGACCAGCACCTTGGCGCCGGGATTGGCGCGCACGAGACGGGCGAGCTCGCCGTCGGACCCAGCGACCGCGCCGAACAGCCGCTCGAAGTCGGCCTTCTTGGCGTCCCTGAGGTCGATGACGTTGTCCTGGCGGTAGCCGAGATGCTCGGTGAGGAAGGAGTACATCGCGCCGGCGTCGTTGCGCGAGGTCTCGCTCGGCGCGAGCTTGGCATAGCTGCGATTGCCGATGATCACCGCGATCGCGGTCTGGTCATCCTCGGCGGCGGGGAGCGCGCGGTAAAGCTCGCGCGTGCGCGTATAGCTCTTGATGTTGACGCTCGGGCCGACGCCGCTGGGACGCGGCAATTGCAGCGGCGGGGTGGCGCATAGCGTGAGATTGCCCGCCTTCTCGATGCGGCGCACGTCGTCGAGCGAGAGATGGCCCTCGACCGGAACACAATCGCGGCACCACACGATGCCGGCGCGCTTCTGAAGATCGTCGAGATGGGATTGCGGGAGACCCTTCGGCGTCGGCAGGCAGGTGTCCTCGCAGCGCTCCGCGGTGACGGCTTGACCGTGCGCGCGGCGCAGCATCGCCAGCAGGTCGTCAGGCAGGCAGTCGATGTCGAGCCGCGTAAGCGGGGCCGGCGTCGCCTCCTCGGCGACCGGCGCAGCCGTGACCGGAGCGACCTCCGTTTGCGGCGCGGCTTCCGCCGCCGGGGCAATGGCAGCGGTCGTGTCCAGAGTTCTTGCAGAGCTCGGTCATCTTCTGCTGCACGCGCTCCGACAGGAGATCCTTCTGCCCGGCGAGCCCGTTGTCGTGCTTGAAGTTCCAATAGGCGGTCCAGGTGTCTTTGCCCCGCTTGCCGTCGATCGGCCCCTTGTAATAGCCGAGCTCGGTCAGGCATCTTTGCGCGCGCGAGATCGCCTGCACCTGCTCCTCGCTGAGCACGACCGGTGTTGCCGGCGGAGACGTGACGGGGTCGGCGACCGCGGTTACGGTCTCCTCCGGGGCGCAGGTCCAGCCGATCCGCTTCAGCCCCTTGGCGCACACGCAGACGCTTCGCTTCGGCGACCAGCGCTCGTTGTCGCCACATGAGGTCGACGCCTGGCTGGCGGCAGGCGACTGATTGGCGTTTTGCGCGGGATTGGCCTTCACCCGCTGCCTCTTCCCAAAGAAAAGGGACGGCTTGCCCTGCGTCGTCTGCGCGCCGGAACGGGTCAGAGGCTCGGCGACCGATATTTGCGAGAGCGCGACCGCTCCGGCAGCAATGAGCGCGAGCCCAAGGACAAGGCCCCGCGCGCCTCCTCGTCTCCCCGCCATCCGTAGACCTCAACGCTCAGGCGCTTCTTCGCGCCACGCGAGCAATTAACTCTATCACATCCGCCCTCACGGGCAGAGGCCGCGACCGCCGCGCCGGTCACCATCATTACCTGGAAATGGCGCTAATGATGGCAAAGCGCGCGCGGCGAGGCGGAAGCGACGCTTTTATTTCACCGTCAGCTTGATCGCCGTGCGGGACAGGATGTCGGGCTTGGCCCTGCCGCGGTGCCTGCGAACGCGAAGCCGCCTTCCATTACTCTGTGCCGGCGCCCGCGTCAGGTCTATCCTCGTCGGATTTCTGCTCGGATTTCGGTACGGCGTCGGGCCTCGGCGGCAGCGATTTCAAGAAGGCGGCGATGGCATTGCGGTCCTCTGGCGTGAGCTTGGCCATGTTCTCCTGCACCGCGACCATGCTGCCGCCGACCGTGTCGTAATCCGGCGTGTTCCCGGTCTCCAGGAAATAGGCGATGTCCTGCTCGCTCCACTCGCCGATGCCGTCGCTGCTCGGCGTGATGTTGGGCACGGTCCCCTTCCCTTCCGGATTTCTTGCTCCGGCGAACGCCTCGTCGGCGATGATGCCGCCGATGATATTGCGCGGCGAATGGCACTCCGTGCAGTGACCCGGCGCCGTGACCAGATAGGCGCCGCGATTGAGCTCGGCGCTCGCTTGCGGGTCGGGAACGAAGCTCTTGCCGTCGACATAGAGCCTCTGCCAAAGGCCGAGCCCGCGGCGAATGTTGAATGGAAACGCGAGATCGTGCTCCGGCACCTCGTTCTTCACCGGTGGCAGGCTGTCGAGATAGGCCTTGAGGTCGATCAGGTCCGCAAAGCTCATGCGCTGGTAGGACGTGTAGGGAAACGCGGGATAGAGATGCTCGCCCTCCGGCGCCATGCCGAGCTTCATGGCGTTGACGAAGTCGAGCGTGCTCCATGCGCCGATACCGGTCTCCTTGTCGGGAGAGATATTCGGCACGTTGAAGCTGCCGACCGGCGTCTTGAGGCAGCGCCCACCGGCGAGCAGCTCTTTGTCCTTGGTCTTGCGATCGTCGCACGCCTTGAGCGGCGCGGCGTGGCACTCGGCGCAGCCGCCGGCGGTGAAGATGTATTTGCCGTTGGCGAGATCGGGGGTGTGGGCCGGAAGCGCCGAGGCCTCGATGGCGCGCGGCATGGTCAGCACGTAGAACGCGACCGCGCCCACGGCGGCAAGAGCGAGCAACGCCAGCAGCGACCTGCGCACCGCCTTGCTCTCCTTTAGATGACGCCGACCGCCGTCAGGACCGAGCTCGCGATCACTCCTTCTCCTTGGCGCGATAGGTCTCGTGGCACTCTTTGCACACCTTGGTCATGTCGGTGAATGCCGTCTTGAACGCGTCCTTGCCTTGCGCCGCCGCGGTCGCCGCCTTGGCTGAGGCCTCCTTCAGCTTCTGCGCCTCGGCTTTGAAGCCGTCGAAATCCTCCCAGATCTTGGGCAACGCCTCGCTGTCGGCGACGGCGCCCTGCTCGCTGCCCTTGGGGAACAGCTTCACATATTGATCGGGAACGCCGCTGATCTCGTTCATGGCCTTCTCCAGCTTGGCGGCATCGTAAGTCACGGCGCCCTTGAGCATGTCGCCGCCGAGCTTGGTGTCGACGCGGACGATGTCCTTCATCAGATGACGCCGCTCCTTCACCGCCTTGGCGAGATCCTCGGCCGACATGGCAAGCGTCGTGAACGCCGCCACGCCGAGAAGCGCACACACCATCATTTTCAGTTTCGGCATGTCCCTCTCCGCATAGCCCAGGGGCACGGCCCAGCCGCCGTATCGCGTCGAATCTGCCACAGTCGCAGCGCCGCACGCCAGCGCGCTCGATCGGCAATCACGGCATTGGGATGGCGCGGCCTTCCTTGAGCACGTCCCAGCCGCGCTTGACCGCGGGGCGCTCGGCGATAGCGCGATACCAGCGCATCACATTGGGATGCTCGGCAAATTCGATCCTCTGCCAGGCGAAGCGCGAGATCCACGGCCAGATGGCGATATCGGCGATGGAGTAGTCGCCTGCGACATATTCGACCTCGCCGAGGCGCCGGTCGAGCACACCCCATAGCCGCTTCGCTTCCTTCGCGTAGCGGTCCTCGGCATAGGCGCTCTTGCCGGGGTTGAACTTCACGAAATGGTGGACCTGACCGAGAAACGGTCCGACCCCTCCCATCTGCCACATGAGCCACTCGACCACCCGCCATTTGGTCGGGAAGTCCTGCGGCCAGAGCTTGCCGGTCTTCTCGGCGAGATAGAGCAGGATGGCGCCGGACTCCATCAGGTGCAGGCCGTTATCGGTGTCGACGATGGCCGGGATCTTGTTGTTGGGCGCGATTCTGAGGAAGGCCGGATCGAACTGCGCGTCGTTGAGGATGTCGATCGGGTGCGCGCGGTAGGGGAGACCAACCTCCTCCAGCATGATCGACACTTTCTGCCCGTTCGGCGTGGTCCAGGTGTAAAGCTCGATCATCGTCCCCCCTCGGCTCACCCTCGCCGTCGCGTCAACGCATGGACGCGAAACGCCGCACTGTCAAAGGTCTGCAGCCGCTGGCGAGCGGTCTTTCGCACTTGCGGAAAATTCGATTCACCAAGTGTTCATCCCTCGGCCTCCCTATCGCCTAGAACCTGTCGCTCCACCGCCACAGCAAACTGTTAGTCCTAATCGAATGAGCGCCGCCCGATTCAATGCGCGCGCCTAGGGAGGAATCGATGCTCAATTGTGCTCATGTCGAGAGCGAACGGACAGGCGTTGCCGCCAGCCGACCGAGCTTCGCCCGCTACGCCATCTATTTCACGCCGCAGCCAGGAACGGCGCTCGCCGCGTTCGGGCGCTCGTGGTTCGGCCGCGCCAATGACGGCGCCACGCTGCAGGCCTTCTCGGATGCAGGCTTCGCCGGCACCGGCTTCGCCAAGATCGCGTCCGTGCCCGGGCGCTATACCGGGCTGCACGCGCTGTTCAAGGCGCCGTTCGCGCTCCGCGACGGGGTTGCGCTCGATGCGCTCAAGTCGCGGCTGGTCAGCTTCGCCTCGCGCCGCAAGCCCGCCGAGACCGGTCCGCTGACGCTGGCGCGTGCCGGGCGCTTTCTCGTGCTTCGCCCGGTCGAGCCGACGCCGATGCTCGAATGGCTCGCCGCACAATGCGTCGGCGCGTTCGACGATTTCGCCGCGCCGACGACCGAAACCGAGCGCTCGGCGCATGCGAGCCCCAATCTCAGCGACTATCAACGCCTCCTGTTGGAGAGCTTCGGCGATCCTTTCGTACTCAGCGAGTACCGCTTCTACATCACCCTCACCGGCCCGCTCGATGCGACTCATCTCGAGCGGGTGTCGCAGGCGCTGTGGCCCGTGCTCGAGGAAATCTGCGCCTCGGGCGTCACGGTCGACGGCCTGTCGCTGTTCGGCGATTCAGGCAGCCGTCCGCCGATGCGGCTGATCGGCCGCTATCGCCTGGGCGCTTGATCGCCGTCTCGCACGGTGAGAGCGTTTCCGTCGGCGCAAGCATGCGCCCGCGAGGCCAAAGTTTTGACACACCGCTTGGCCACGCTCGCCTCTGCTGGGGAAAATGACGGGGGTTGCAATGCCCGCCTATGGCGAAATCCTATCGTTCCTCGCCGCGAACCCGCCCGAGCTCGCCGACGAGCGCGAGCTGCATGCCTCGCTGCTCGAGCTTCTCGCCAAATGTCTGCGCTCCGACGAGCAGGTCGAGGATGTCTCGGTCGAGGATTTGCCGGCCGGGCATTTCCGCTGGGTGAACGTCAACTAGACAGGCTCGCTTTGCGCCTGATCAAGGCGGCGGCGCAGCAGCTGATCTAGGTCTTGAACCTAGCGGCGAAAGGCCGGTTCCCCGGGGCATTTGCGCATGAGGGCCACGGGTGGTATTGAGCCTAGAGATGGGCCGCCTGGGCGCTGGATGGCCAGCAATTTGAAACGTTTCGAGGAAAGTTGGACGGGGATCATGAGGGAAAGCGTCGCGGTCAAGCATCCGGTTGGACACAGGGCCAGCCAGGCGGAAGACGTCGTCAAGAGCTTTGTCAGAAGCGTCGATACCGCCAAGCGGTCCGAGCAGCCTTATCGCAACTGGTCGCTTCAGGCCTGCTTCCCCGCCGACACGGTCGAGGACATCCTGGCGCTCCCGTTCGAGGCGCCGTCGCTCGAGGGCGTCTCCGGCAAGCGCGAGCTGCACAACAATACCCGCAGATATTTCGACGCCGACAACCGGAAGGACTTCCCGGTCTGCGAGGCGGTGGCGCAAGCCTTCCAGGACAAGCGGGTCACGAGCCATATCGAGAAGATGTTCGGCACCGATCTCAGCGGCACCTATCTCCGCATCGAGTTCGCCCAAGACATCGACGGCTTCTGGCTCGAGCCGCACACCGATCTCGGCGTCAAGGTGTTCACCTTGCTGCTCTATCTGTCGAAGGATCCGAGCCATAAGGATCTTGGCACCGACATCTATGACGGCGACAAGAAGCATGCTCGGCCGCTCCGCCTTCGCGCTCGAACGGCGCCATGGTGTTCGTACCGGGCAACAACACCTATCACGGCTTCGAGAAGCGCCCGATCAAGGGCGTGCGCACCTCGCTCATCATCAATTACGTGACCAATGAGTGGCGGGCGCGCGAGCAGCTGTCCTTCCCCGAGACGCCGATCGCCTAACGCGGGCCTCGCCGTCACCTCATCAAATCAGATTTCGTCATGGCCGGGCTCGTCCCGGCCATCCACGTTTTTGGTGTCATGGCCGCGCGGGCGGGCATCCAGTAATCCTGGCCGTTGCGCATCACGATGTGCGGTGGTTACTGGATTGCCCGGTCAGGCCGGGCAATGACAATCCGGTGGATGTGGCATGAGCAAAGTCGGCTTTATCGGGCTGGGCGTCATGGGTTTTCCCATGGCCGGGCATCTCAAGACGCGCGGGCACGATGTCGTCGTATTCAACCGCACCCGCGCCAAGGCCGATGCGTGGGTCGCGCGCTTCGGTGGCCTGATCGCCGCCACGCCTGAAGAGGCGGCGAAGGACGCCGACTTCGTCTTCACCTGCGTCGGCAACGACGACGACCTCCGCAGCGTAACGCTCGGGCCACATGGCGCGTTCGCATCGCTTCGCTCCGGCGCCGTGTTCGTCGACCACACCACGTCCTCGGCGACCATCGCCCGCGAGCTTCATGCAGCGGCACAAGACCGCGGCGCCGGCGCGCTCGATGCGCCGGTGTCGGGCGGCCAGTCAGGCGCGGAGAACGGCACGCTGACGGTGATGGCCGGGGGCGATGAGAGCGACTTCGCCAAGGCCAAGCCGGTGATCGCGTCCTACGCCCGCGCCGCGAACCTGATCGGCCCGTCGGGCTCCGGCCAGCTCACCAAGATGGTCAACCAGATCTGCATCGCGGGGCTGATCGAGGGCCTCGCCGAGGCGCTGCATTTCGGCATGCGGGCCGGCCTCGATATGGAGAAGGTCATCGACACCATCTCAAAGGGTGCGGCGCAATCGTGGCAGATGGACAATCGCTGGCGAACCATGGTCGAGGGCAAGTTCGAGTTCGGCTTCGCCGTGGATTGGGTGCGCAAGGACTTCGCCATTCTGCTCGAGGAGGCTAGGGCGAACGGCGCGAGCCTGCCGGTGACTGCGCTGGTCGATCAGTTCTATGCCGAGATTCAGGAGATGGGCGGACACCGCTTCGACACGTCGAGCCTGATCGCGCGGCTGGAGCGCAAGCGCTGAGCATGATCCGGAAAAGTGGGAACCGGTTTTCCGAAAAGATCATGCTCAAATAGGAGGCCCCCTCACCCGGCTTGGACCGAAAGGGTCCAAACCGGGGTCTTGGAGAGGAGGAGATGCTCTCGGAAAATTCTGATCGCTAGAGGCGCTTGTCTTCGGCCGCGTAGTCGAGCGGCAGCGCGGTCGTGTACTTGATCTGCTCCATGGCGAAGGACGAGCTCACGTCCGACAGCTCGATCTTGGTGATGAGCTTCTTGTAGAAGGCGTCGTAGCGCTCGATGTCGGGCACCACCACGCGCAGCAGATAATCGACCTGCCCGCTCATGCGGTAGAACTCGACCACTTCGGGAAAGTCCTTGAGCGCCTCGTGGAAGCGGTCGAGCCACTCCTGGGTGTGATGGCTCGTGGTGATCGAGACGAACACCGTCACCCCGACATTGACCTTCTTGGCGTCGAGCACCGCGACGCGGCGCTGGATCACGCCGGACTCTTCGAGCTTCTGAATGCGCCGCCAGCAGGGTGTGGTTGAGAGCCCGATCTGCTTGCCGATCTCGGCGACCGGCAACGTGCAGTCCTTCTGCAAAATATCGAGAATTTTGCGGTCCATACGATCGAGCATGGCTGACCTGATGATATTTTTGCGCGACTTTAGCAAGTTCAGGAACCTTTTGCTATATACCCGAATGTCTATCAGGTTAGTAGATTACTTTCTACCCGTGCGCAAGCCCTAATTTTTGAGGAGCTTTTTCACCTCGCGGCGCAACACCGGCAGAAGCTCTTTCTCGAACCAAGGGTTGTTGGTGAGCCAGGCATTGTTGCGCCAGGACGGATGCGGCAGCGGCAGCACGCGAGGGCGCCGCTTGCTCTTCAGATGACGGCGCCAGTCACCCATCGTGGCGGTGAGCGATTTGCCGGCGCCGTCGCCAAGATGCCAGGCTTGCGCGTAGCTTCCGACCGCGAGCACGAGCTCGATCTGCGGCAGCATGGCGAACACTCTCGCGCGCCAGAGCGGCGCGCATTCCCGCCGCGGCGGGAGGTCGGCGCCCTTGGCATCCTGGCCTGGAAAGCAGAACCCCATGGGCACGATCGACACGCGCGTGTCGTCGTAGAACTCTTGCGGGGTCACGCCGAGCCAATCGCGCAAGCGGTCGCCCGAGCGGTCGGTGAACGGTATGCCCGAGGCATTGACCAAAGTGCCGGGCGCCTGGCTGCAAATGGCAAGCCGCGCCGTGGGGCTCGCGCGCAGCACCGGCCGCGGCTCGTGCGGCAACGGCTTTCCTTGCGGAGTCTCGACGCAGTTCCGGCAGGAGCGAATGGCGGCGAGCAGGCGCTCGAGCTCCTCCGCTCGCGCCTCCGCCGCGTCGGCGGTCATAGATCGAGGATCATGCCGTCTTCAGCGAGGAGATAGCGGGATCGATCGACGTGTCCGGTCGCTGACAGCATGGCCTCCCCCATATGGGTGAGGAGAACGCGCTTTGCACCGAGCCGCGCGTAGTTGGCATCGATGGTCGCGTAGTCGAGATGGATGGGGATCGTCACGTCGTATTGGAAGCATTCGCTGATGAAGAGATCAGCGCCCTGCGCCACCTGGTAGAGCGTATCGACCCAGCCGGTGTCGCCGGTGAACGCGACCACCTTGCCATCGATCGTGAACCTGAGCGCATAAGGCGGCGCGCCGGAAGGATGTTTCACCTCGAACGGCGTGACGCTGACGCCGCTGGCCTCGAGCGGAACCTGCTCCTGATATTCGCGGAAGATGAGATCGAAGCCACGCTCGGCCGTGGTGATGCCGGGATAGAGCGCCTCGGCCGCGGTGAGGAAGCGCGCCTCGATGCCGCGCGGCCCCGTAACGACCAGCGGCCGCGTCCGCTTGCTGACATATTGTCCGTCGATCAGGAGCCAAGGCAGCCCGCCGAAATGGTCGCCATGCAGATGGGTGACGAACACGGTGTCGATGTCGTTCGGCTCGAGCCCCAGCCGGCGCATGCCGACAAGCACCGTCGCCCCGCAATCGATCAGAAACGTCGACTGCTGCGAGCGCACGTGAAACGAGGTGTGGAGGCGGCCGCCGGCGCCGAAAGCATCGCCGCAGCCGATAATGGTCAGTCGCATGGCGGGCGCATCTTAGAGCCTCGTGTCAGTGCGGGGCGAGAGTAAACGCGCCGTTAGGGATTTCCCCACATAGTTTGTTAGGGAGCCTTCAATTCTGGGCGGGGGCAACGCCTTCGGGGGCATATGCCCTTGGGCGTTCTGGTTTTTTTCGTCAGTCAGTCAGGTTGTTGCGGGTCAGATAGCATGTCAGGGGGCGCCTCAGTCGGGGCTCAACGCGCCGTGTCGGCAGCGGCCAAGGGCAAGCGGCGCTCGTTCCGCAGCGTCCAGGAAGCCCGCGAAAAGCTCACCTACAAATCGGGCGCCAAGCCGGAGTTCGAGTACGAGCTCCTGTTGATGTTCGTGCGCAACGAGCTGTCGGCCGCCGTGACCACGCCGCTGCTCGCCGTCATCGTCGCCATGGGCGCGATGTTCTGGGCGCCGCCGCGCGAGCTGCTGCTCTGGCTGTGCACGGTGTTCGTGTCCAAGGGCATCCTGATCACCCTCTGCCGGCAATTCAGCAAGGCGCCGCGCGACGACGCGGCCACGCCCGTCTGGCGCGCCAAGATCACCGCGGCGGAGTTCCTTTACGGCGTCACCTGGGCGGCGGTCGCGTTCATCAACCCCGACAGCCAAGGCGAGGCGGCAAACACCTTCATCTTCGCCTCGCTCCTCGTCGTCATCTCGATGCGCATGCTGTTCGCCTCGACGGTGATGCCGATCGTCTATGCCGGCACGCTGCCGATGACCGCCGCCATCGTCATCCGCTTCGCGTTCCTCGACAACCCGTTCTACTGGGCGATGGCCGCCATGGCGGTCGGCGTGCACATCTATTTCATCTGGCTGACGAGCGGGCTGAACTCGACCGTCGTCGCCATGCTCGAATATCGCGCCGAGAAGGACGCCCTGATCGGCGAGCTCGAGCAGGCCAAGGCGATCTCCGACGAGGCCAGGCTCCGCGCCGAGGAAGCCAATCTCGCCAAGTCGCGCTTCCTCGCCACCATGAGCCACGAGCTGCGCACCCCGCTCAACGCCATTCTCGGCTTCTCCGAGATCATGCGGTCGGAGATTCTCGGTCCGCACAACAACCCGACCTACAAGGAATACGCCAACGACATCCACGAGAGCGGCCAGCACCTGCTCAATCTCATCAACGAGATCCTCGACATCAGCCGCATCGAGGCCGGCCGCTACGAGCTGCATGAAGGCCCGGTTGCGCTCGCCGAAGTGGTCGAGGATTGCCATCGGCTGATGCGGCTCCGCGCCGAGCACAAGGGCCTCAGGATCGTCGAGGACTTCGAGGAGGCCATGCCGCAGCTCTGGGCCGACGAGCGCGCCGTGCGGCAGATCTGCCTCAACCTGCTGTCGAACGCCATCAAGTTCACCCCGACCGGCGGCACCATCACGCTCAAAGTCGCGCGCACCGGCACCGGCGGCCAGTCGTTGAGCGTGAAGGATACCGGCCCCGGCATCCCCGAGAACGAGATCCCGCGCGTGCTCCGGAGCTTCGGCCAGGGCTCGCTGGCCCACCAGACGGCTGAAGGCGGCACCGGGCTCGGCCTTCCCATCACCAAGGGCCTGACCGAGCTGCATGACGGCGCCTTCGAGCTCAAGAGCAAGCTCCGCTACGGCACCGAGGTGATCATCACCTTCCCGCGCAAGCGGGCGATGGAGGCCCTGCCCCGCGTACCGGAGCCCGGCGAGATCCAGCCCGAGAAGCCGCAAGTCTCCTGGCGCGCAGGGGCCAAGCGATAGCGTGTCGGCTGTTGACCCATAGCCGGAGCCTTACTCGCTCGTCTTGACGGCGTCTCCACACCGAAACGTCACGTCCCTTCCAGGCTGCGGGACGATAACGAGCTTCTGTCCTTTCGCGTGGCAATATTGCCCCGCTTGGTCCACGGCGGCGTTGGTTGCGTCGTTTCCCCCGACGAGCACAGAGTTGCCCGCGGCGCCGACGCCGATTTTATAGGTCCCCGGCTCGAGCTCTTTCACTTTTCCGACGTCGGAATTTGCCATGGCGCAAGCCGTCAGGCCGGCCGCCATGAACAGAACGAATTGGGCTCTGAGCATCCTAGGGGTTCCATTCCATGGCCAAGGCATAGCAGCAGCACTGTAGCCATGGAAACGGACCTTAAGTTGCTCCCCGTGAGGGTTCAGCTGGGCAAAACGCCAGGTTTCTGGCGTTGCGTCGAAACCATGCTTACATAGGTCAAGGAGCTCGAACCGGATCCCCGCCTTGGAAACGCCTTGCGTCAATGTCTGCCTGCTCGATTCCGAGCTTGGGCTTTGCGTCGGTTGCGGCCGCAGCATCGATGAGATTGCCAATTGGGGGGCGATGAGCGATGCCGAGCGGCGCGCCATCATGGCGACATTGCCCGCGCGCCTTGAGAGTTTCGTCAAGCCTGAGAGTGAGACCGCGTGACGACCTGGCTTGCCCTGTTCATCCTCGCTCTTGGCGCCATGCTGCTCGTCAGCAACGAGTCCGGCATGATCGCCGGGCTCGACGAGACGACCTTCGGCTATCTCGCGGTCTGCCTCGCCCTCCTCGTCTATCTCCTCGGCGGGCTGATGGCGCGCTATGGCGGGCGGGCGAGCGCGCTGGTGCGCGACGCCGTGACCTGGGTCGCGCTCGGCCTCGCGCTCGTCACCGCCTATTCCTACAAGGAGGAGATCGCGCCGATCGCCGCGCGCGTGGTCGGCGAGCTTCTGCCGGGCACCGCCATGACCGTCGAGCAGAGCGCCGGCGGGCTCACCGAGATTCGCATCCGCAAGCGGCTCGACGGCCACTTCAACGCCAATGTCGAGGTGAACGGCAAGGCGATCGGCATGATCGTCGATACCGGCGCCTCGACCATCGTGCTCAGGCCCGAGGACGCGGTCAAAGCCGGAATCGATGTCGACCACCTCACCTATAGCGTGCCGGTGCTCACTGCCAATGGCCGAACCTTCGCGGCGCGCATCCGCCTCGACACCGTCTCGATCGGCCCGCTCGACCGCAAGAATGTCGATGCACTCGTCGCCAAGCGCGGCGCCATGACCGAGAGCCTGCTCGGTATGAGTTTCTTAAGCCGCCTCCGCTCTTATGAGTTTTCCGGCGATTTCCTGACCTTGCGCGGCTGACACGCTGCGTTTCGCCTCGATGGGAGCGGGTGCGGTCGTGAGTCCAAGCGCAAGGCATGCGCTGCATGAGGCGCTGATCTGGGCAGCCGCTGCGCTCGGCGGCTTCATGCTGTTCTATTTCTTCGACGACGTCAGAGCCGCGCTCCGCCTCTCCGGCAAGCTGCCCTCGATCGCCGAGATCGCTTCGCCGCGCGCGCCGGAGCCGAAGCCCGGCTTCGGCGGCGAGGTGCACCTCAAATCCAACGCGGTCGGCCATTTCGTGTTCGAGGCCTATATCAACGACCGCCCGGCGACCGTCATGGCCGATACCGGCGCGACCATCGTCGTGCTCACCTACGAGGACGCGGCCCGGCTCGGCCTCTCGCCGCAAAGCCTCGACTTCTCCGGCATGGCGCAGACAGCGAACGGGGTTGCGCGCATGGCGCCCGTCATGCTCGACCGCGTGCGCGTCGACGACATCACGCTCCGCGACGTGCAAGCTGCAGTCGCCGAGAAGGGTGCGCTTGCCACCAACCTGCTCGGCATGAGCTTCCTCGGCCGGCTCAGAAGCTTCGCCAAGCAGGGCAACGAGCTCGTGCTGGTGCGCTAGACCCCGGCCGGGAACTCTGCCGCAACACTCGCTGTTGGTCCTTCAGACAAAATCGCCTATGAGGGGGACCATGTTCCCAAAGCCCCGCCAAGACCTCGTCCCCAACACCGTCGAATTCGAGCGGCTGCCTCTCGTCAAGGCGACCGGATTTCGCGAATACGATGCGCGCTGGCGCTTCCCCGAGGAAATCAACCTGCTCGGCCTCGAAGCGGTCGGGCTCGGCCTTGCCACGCTGATGCGGCAGCGCGGCGTGCCGGTTCGCATCGTCGTCGGCCACGACTACCGCTCCTATTCGGCCGCGGTCAAAGCCGCGCTGATCACCGGGCTTTTGGCCGGCGGCGCCGAGGTGCACGACATCGGGCTCGCGCTGTCGCCGATGGCCTATTTCGCCCAGTTCGAACTCGGCGTCGAAGGCGTCGCCATGGTCACCGCCAGCCACAACGACAACGGCTGGACCGGCATCAAGATGGGCGTGCAGCGTCCCCTCACCTTCTCGCCAGAGGACATGACGGCGCTCAAGGAGATCGTCATGGAGGCGCGCTTCGCGAGCCATGCCGAAGGCGGCCGCTACGTGTACGTGCCCGATCTCGCCGAGCGCTACATGGCGGATCTGCTCAAGCGGCCGAAGCTGCTGCGGCCGATCAAGGCGGTGGTCTCCTGCGGCAACGGCACGGCCGGAGCGTTCGCCCCGCGCGTTCTGTCCGAGCTCGGCGTCAGCGTCATTCCGCTCAATTGCACCCTCGATCACTCCTTCCCCGCGCATAATCCGAACCCCGAGGATCTCGGCATGCTGCACGCGACGCGCGATTGCGTGCTCGAGCATGGCGCCGATCTCGGCCTCGCCTTCGACGGCGACGGCGACCGCTGCGGCGTGGTCGACAACGAAGGCCACGAGATTTTCGCCGACAAGGTCGGCGTGATGCTCGCCCGCGACATCGCCGCCCGCAACAAGGGTGCGCTGTTCGTCGTCGACGTGAAATCGACCGGGCTGTTCCTCACCGATCCCGTGCTCAAGGAGCATGGCGCCAAGACGCTGTTCTGGAAGACCGGGCACTCCTACATCAAGCGCTACAGCCACGAGACCGGGGCGCTGGTCGGCTTCGAGAAGTCGGGACATTTCTTCTTCAACCCGCCGCTCGGCCGGGGCTATGACGACGGGCTGGTGGCGGCGCTCGCCGTGCTCGACATGCTCGACCGCAATCCCGACAAGACTCTCGCCGAGTTGAAGGACGCGCTGCCGAAGACCTGGCAGTCGCCGACCATGTCGCCGCATTGCGGCGACGAGGTGAAATACGGGGTGGTCGATCGCGTGGTCGATCATTTCAAGAAGGTCGCGGCCAATGGCGGCGAGCTTGCCGGGCAGAAGATCCGCGAGCTGATTACCGTCAACGGCATCAGGATCGTGCTCGACGACGGCACCTGGGGCCTGGTGCGCGCCTCATCCAACAAGCCTGAGCTGGTCGTCGTGGTCGAGAGCCCGACATCCGAGGCCAACATGCGCGCGATCTTCGCCGAGATCGACGCCGAGCTCGCCAAGCAGCCCGAGGTCGGCGCCTACAATCAGAAAATCTGACGGATCTCTTCGTCAGTCCGGCGCAAGCCAGAATCCAGCGCGCGAACCGCAAGCGACAATAAATACCGGCTTTTCGCCGGTATGACGCCCGCGGACTCTCGCCGAGAGCCACCGTCGCATGTCAGCCACATGCGCGATGCGCGCGACGCGGCGCCACAGAACCTTCAGCGTCCTGTCGCAAATTTGCAAAACGAATCTGGTCTTTACGCCAACGACCATGATGAATTTCGATCTCACCCATCTTATCTTCGCAGCAGGCCTCGCCGCCGGCGTCACGCTCGATCTTCTCCTGCTGCGCACGCTGATCGCTCCACCCTTCCGCATCTGGCCGACGCCGGAGCCCGGCAGCTGGCAGAGCCTGACCTTCTGGGGCCTGTTCCGCGGCGCCTGGATCGCGACGTTCGTCACCGCCGCGCTCGACTGGAACTCCACACCGCTGCTCGATTGGACGCGCTTCATTCCCGGCCTGCCGCTCGGACTGATCGGTCTCGGCATCACGATTTGCGGCTATTTCAATCTCGGCCTTGGCAACACCTATTGCGGTTCCGACGGCCTCGTGACTGGGGGTCTCTACCGCTTCAGTCGCAACCCGCAATACACCGCCTCGATTGTCGGGCTGATCGGCCTCTCGATCGGCGCCAATTCGGCGCTTACCATCGTGCTCGCCAGCGTGATGATCGGCGCCAACGTCTTGATGGCCATGGTCGAGGAGAGTTGGCTGACGCAGCTCTACGGCGCGCCCTATCGCGACTATTGCCGCCAGACCGCGCGCTTTCTCGATGTCCAGGGACTGCTCGCTCTCGCCGAGCGCAGGAAGCCGTCACGTCAAACGAGCTGAGCAAAGCGTTGTAGTGAGATTCGTCATGGCCGGGCATTCGGGATCGCCGACCGAGACCCCGGTGCCCGGCATGACGAGATGGGCTCAGCTCTCATCCCGCTAACCCGCTACGCGGCGACGACGGCCCGATAAGCTTCGCCCGCCACGATGCCGCGCGCCGCTTGCAGCACCGCGAGCCCCGCGCCGTCCAGATGGCCGTTCTCGGCGATATGGCGGCGGAAGACGCGGGCACGTTTCTGGCCATGGAACAACCCGAGAATGTGCCGTGTCATGGCGTTGAGCCGCGTGCCGCGGAGAAGCTCGGCCTCGACATAGGGCACGAAGGCGTCGAGCACATCGAGCCGCGACGGCATGGTCGCATTGGCGCCGAACAGCTCGCGATCAACCTCGGCCAGGAGATAAGGATCGGCGTAGGCCGCGCGGCCGAGCATCACGCCATCGACATGGGTGAGATGAGCGCGCGTCTCATCGAGCGAGCCGATGCCGCCATTGATGACGATCTCGAGTTCGGGACGCCGCTGCTTCAAGCGATGGACGCGGGCGTGATCGAGCGGCGGGATGTCGCGGTTCTCCTTGGGGCTCAGGCCCTTCAGCCAGGCTTTGCGCGCATGCACGATGAAGGTGCCGCAGCCGGCTCGCGCCACCATGTCGATGAAGCGGTCGAAATCCTCCTCTTCGTCCTGGTCGTCGATGCCGATGCGGCATTTGACCGTGACCGGCAGCCCGGAGCTCGCGCCCATCGCTGCAACGCAGTCGCCGACCAGCTCGGGCTCGGCCATGAGGCAGGCGCCGAACCGCCCCGACTGCACGCGGTCCGACGGGCAGCCGACATTGAGGTTGATCTCGTCATAGCCCCAGTCAGCGCCAATCCGCGCCGCTTCTGCCAGCTTCTCTGCATCGCTGCCGCCGAGCTGAAGCGCGAGCGGACGCTCGACCGGCGAGAAGCCGAGCACGCGCGTCCGATCGCCGTACAGCACCGCCTCGGCCGTGACCATCTCGGTATAGAGGAACGTCCGCTTCGAGATCAGCCGCAGGAAGAAGCGGCAGTGGCGGTCGGTCCACTCCATCATCGGCGCGACGGCAAAGCGGTGTGAGTCAGATTTCAACTGCTTATGCTCTCGAAATGAATCCATGTGTGAACGCACGACCTAGCCGTGATGCTCGCCCCAATTGTGCAGCGCCTTCAGCACGGGGCCAAGCGCCTTGCCCTTCTCGGTGAGGAAATATTCGTAGCGCGGCGGATGGTTCTCATAAAGCCGTGTGGCGACCACGCCGTCGGCCTCGAGCGATTTGAGCCTCGCCGACAGCGTGTTCGGCGCGACACCGGACAGATTCGCTTCGAGCTGCTGGAACCGCAACGGCCCCTTGCGGAACAGGTCGCGCAGGATCAGCAGCGACCACCTCTCGCCGATCACGTCCAGCGCCCGCGCCACCGGGCAATCGCCCTGGTCATACGAGCTTGCCATGGGGACTAGATAGACAAGCCCCTTGATAAGTTCAAGTCACTTGCTATTGACAAGTCACTTGCAGTTATATAGTTACGAGAGGGGCCGATCCCACCAAGGAGGCGTGTCATGACCATCCCAACCTATCTCCCTTATCTCGTTCTCTCCGGCACGGCGGCCATGCTGATTGCCGTTCTCTACGGCTTGAACCGGGCGCTCGCCGCGGCGGCCTGGCCGACGCAAGATCGCTCGCGTGCCGTCGTCGTTTCGGCGGCGATCCTTATCGGCTGGCTCGCCGTTTCGATCGCGCTTGCGGCCTCCGGCTTCTATCACGTCACGTCGAGCGCTAACCCCACCCTCCAATATGGGCTCCTGTTGCCCATTCTGATCGGCGTGTTCTTGATCTTCCGGTCGGAGACGGTCCGGCGCATCCTCGACGCCGTGCCACAGCCCTGGCTCGTCGGCGTGCAGCTTTATCGCGCGCTCGGCGCGGTATTCCTGATCCTCTATGCCGCCGGCCGCCTCCCTAGCCTATTCGCTTGGCCCGCCGGCATCGGCGACATCGCCATCGGCCTGTCCGCGCCCCTCGTCGGCCTCGCCTATGCGCAGGCGCCCCGCGAAGCGGTCGGTCTGGTCCGCGCGTGGAACGTGCTCGGCATCCTCGACCTCGTCGTCGCGGTCACCACCGGATTTCTCACTGCCCCGTCGCTCATCTCGCCGATCGAGGTCCACCCCACGAGCGAACTGATGACCATGCTGCCGATGGTGTTGATCCCGGTCTACCTCGTGCCGCTGTCGATCGTGCTGCACATCGCCTCGCTCGCGAAATTGCATCGCGACGAAGCGCGCGTCTGGACCGCTCACGGCCCAGCCTAGCTGTCGCAAATACGGCTTCCGCGTCTCACACAGATGCGGGAGCCGCTTCTACTGTTCCAGATCTGAGCCGGTCGCGGCCGTCGCCGGCGGGTGGGGCTTCGACACCATGAAGGCGGCAACGTCCCACGCCTGCTGCACGGTCAGCACCGGGTCGAGATAATTGATGCCGAACGGCATGTTGGCGCGGATATAGGACGCGGCGTAGGCGATCTTGGCCATACCGGCGCCGGCATTGAAGCTCGCGTCGCCCCACAGCGGCGGGATGGAGTAGCCGATTTGGGGACTCCCCTTCGGCTCGCCCTGCCCGTCCTCCTTGTGACACTTGCTGCACTGCGCGGCGTAGACCTCCTGCCCGCGCCTCGAATCCGGCGGCGAGGCTGGCGGCTCGAGCGACTTCAAGCCCATGCCGGGGAGCCGCACCCCGTCGGGCGTTCCGCGGCCCACGAATTGGAGATAGGCGACGAGCGCCTGCATCTCGCGTCCCTCCGGCGGCAGGTCCTTGCCGTTCATGCTCCGCCGCATGCAGCCGTTCAGCCGCCCGGTCAGTGTGAGCACCTGGTCGTCGACCATCATCGGGAAGGTCGCGAAGGTCGAGATGAACGGCGCGGCGAAGGGCTGGAGCCCGGCATTCAGATGGCAGTTCTGGCAGGCGAGGTCGTTGCCGGCATAACGAAGCGCCGGATCGGTCGCGTTCTTGCCGATATGCCGCGCGGTGTTGACCACGAGGTCCCGGCCGTAGCGAATGAGATCGTTTTGGCTACCTGGCCCGAGCTTGGCGATGTCGACCGCGTACCAGTTGATGTCCTTCTTGTTCCACAGCACATAGCCCGCCCCGAGCCCCGCAGCCCCCGCAAGGACGAGCAGGACCATCACCAGCAAGGCCTTCAGCATGGGAAGCTCCTATGGCGGCGGCTTGAGGCGGAACCCATATAGTCGGGGCGAAGCGACGTTAGCGAGCGGGCGAGGAGATTGGTGCCCGAAGCAACGACTCGACCGCGCCTAGATTTTCACCTCGTCCGCTGGAAGACAATGGGACGAAATACCTTCCTGTTGATTGTTGCGTCTGCGGGGCTTGTCGTATTTTTGTTTCTCGGCATTGGAGGCCGCTCCATGACCATCGCTCAGCTGTTCGACTCGGCGCTTTCGGTGTTCGGCGTCCGCACCGCCGAGGAGCCGCATTACGACATCGTGGAGCGCATTGGCGAGGTAGAGATCAGGCGTTACGGCCCTCGCCTGGCGGCAGAGACCACCATCGCCTCCGGCGATAACGCCATGAACGAGGCCTTCTTTATCCTCGCGGGCTATATTTTCGGCGGCAATCAGAAGAAACAGGACATCGCCATGACGGCGCCGGTCGGCATCGAGCGCAGCCAGGAGATCGCCATGACCGCCCCCGTCGCCATGGAGAGCGCACAAGGGGCATTCACCATGCGCTTCTTCCTCCCCGCCTCGTTCTCCCTTGGCGATGCGCCAGAGCCAAACGATAAGCGCGTAAAGCTCGTGCCGATCGGCGAAGAGACGCTCGCTGCACTCCGCTACAGCGGCACCTGGAGCGAGGAGGCGAGAAAGCAGGAGGAGCGGAAGCTGATCGCCGCGTTGCAGGTATCTCGCTGGCAAGCGAACGGCGAGCCATTCACGCAGCTCTACGACCCGCCGTTCACCATCCCGTTCCTTCGCCGCAACGAAGTGGCGGTCAAAGTCGTCCCGCGCTCATAACGGGCGCGGCCCCCTCCTCAAGCCCTCCATGCAAGAAGGCAGATCATGACCGTCGTCGAAGCCCATATGGCCACCGATCCCGTGTGCGGGATGACGGTCGACGTCCACGCCGGCAAGCCGAGCTACGTGCATCGCGGCGAGACCTATCATTTCTGCTCCGAAGGGTGCCGCACCAAGTTTGCCGCCGACCCCGGGCGCTTCCTCGACAAGGCGGGCGAACCCGAGCCGCTGCCGCAAGGCACGCTCTACACCTGCCCGATGCATCCCCAGATCGTGCAGGAGGGCCCTGGCCATTGCCCGATCTGCGGCATGGCGCTCGAGCCGATGGGCGTGCCGGGCGAGGACGAGCTGAACCCCGAGCTGGTCGATTTCACCCGGCGCCTATGGGTCGCCGTGCCGCTGTCGCTCGCGCTCATGGTGCTCGACATGAGCGAGCATTTCTTCCACCTGAACCTCCTGCCCTTCGTGCCGCCACAGGCGCAGCAATGGCTGAAGCTCGCGCTTGCGATCCCGGCGGTGCTGTGGTGCGGCTGGCCGTTCTTCGTGCGCGGCTTCGCCTCGATCCGCTCCGGCTACCTCAACATGTTCACCCTGATCGGGCTCGGCACCGGCGCGGCCTTTCTCTACAGCGTGATCGCGACGCTGGCGCCGGGCCTGTTCCCGGCGGCCATGCACGACGCGCACGGGCTGGTGCCGGTCTATTACGAGGCTGCCGCCGTGATCGTGGCGCTGGTCCTGCTCGGCCAGGTGCTCGAGCTCCGCGCGCGCGAGCGGACCGGCGGCGCGATCCGCGCCTTGCTCGATCTTGCGCCGAAGACGGCGTTGCGCGTGCTGAAGGGCGGCGCGACCGAGACGGTGCCGCTCGCCTCGGTCAAGGTCGGTGACGTCTTGCGGGTCAGGCCGGGCGACAAGGTGCCGATCGACGGCACCGTGATCGATGGCAGGAGTGCCGTCGATGAGTCGATGCTGACCGGCGAGCCGGTGCCGGTCGAGAAGCTCGCCGGCGACCGCGTCACCGGCGGCACGCTGAACGGCAATGGCAGCTTCGATCTGCGCGTCGACCGGACCGGCGCCGAGACCACGCTTTCCCAGGTCGTGGCCATGGTCGCCGACGCGCAGCGCTCGCGCGCGCCGATCCAGCGGCTGGCCGATGCGGTCTCGGGCTATTTCGTGCCGGCGGTGATCGCCGCCTCCGTGCTCGCCTTCATCGGCTGGTATATGTGGGGTCCGGCGCCGCAGCTCGCCTACGCGCTGGTCGCCGGGGTGAGCGTTCTGATCATCGCCTGCCCGTGCGCGCTCGGCCTCGCCACGCCGATCTCGATCATGGTCGCGACCGGGCGCGGCGCGCATGCCGGCGTCTTGGTGCGGAACGCCGCCGCGCTCGAGCGGCTCGCCTCGGTCACCACGCTGGTCATCGACAAGACCGGCACTCTGACCGAGGGCAAGCCGGCGCTGACCGGGGTCGAGGCGGTGAACGGCTTCGCCGGGGATGAGGTGCTTCGCCTCGCCGCCGCGCTCGAAGCCATGAGCGAGCATCCCCTGGCCGAAGCGATTCTGCGCGGCGCCTTCAAGCGCGAGCTGAAATTCGGCAAGGTAGCGGGCTTTGCGGCCGTCACCGGTCAGGGCGTCAAGGGTCGGGTCGGCGAGACCGACGCGCTGCTCGGCAATGCGCGCATGATGCAGGGCGCCGGCATCGATGTGACGCGGCTCGCCGCGGCCGCCGAGGCAAGACGCAAGCGTGGCGAGACGGTGATGTTCCTGGGCGCAGGCGGCAAGCTCGCCGGCATCATCGCCGTTGCCGATCCGATCAAGGCCTCGGCCGCCGAAGCGATCGGCAGACTGCATGCGCTTGGGCTCAAGATCGTCATGGCGACCGGGGACAACGAGACCACTGCCGAGGCGGTCGCTGCCGAGCTCGGCATCGATGAAGTACATGCGGGGCTCAGGCCAGAGGACAAGCTCGCTCTCATCGAGGGGCTACAAAGCAAGGGCGCGACCGTCGCCATGGCCGGAGACGGCATCAACGACGCGCCGGCCCTCGCCAAGGCCGATGTCGGCATCGCCATGGGCACCGGCGCCGACGTCGCCATGGAGAGTGCCGGGTTGACGCTGCTCAAGGGCGATCTGCGCGGCGTGGTGCGCGCGGTCAAACTCGCCCGCGCCACCATGGGCAACATCAAGCAGAACCTGTTCTTCGCCTTCGTCTACAACGCGCTCGGTGTGCCGCTTGCGGCCGGTGTGCTGTACCCGGCCTTCGGTCTTCTGCTTTCGCCGATGATCGCCGCCGCGGCGATGAGCCTGTCCTCGGTCTCGGTGGTCGGCAACGCGCTTCGCTTGCGCAACGCCGATCTCGATCAAGCTCCTTTGCGGGCCGAGATTATTCAACCATTCGGTTGACAAACTTTCGGTGTCAGACTACGTTCAACCATATGGTTGAACATCACGCCGAACGTCTTGACGTCATTTTTCACGCTCTCGCCGATCCGACGCGGCGGGCAATGCTGCGCAGCCTGACGCTTGCCGAGCGCAGCGTCGGCGAGCTCGCAAGCCCGTTCCGCATGTCCTTCGCCGCGGCCTCCAAACACGTCAAGGCATTGGAGAAGGCGGGGTTGGTACGGCGCAGAATCGAGGGGCGCGTCCATATGTGTCAGCTGGAGGCCAGGCGTCTGGCCGAGGCACACGATTGGCTCAGCTTCTACGAGCGCTTTTGGACCATGCGCCTAGACGACTTGGAGCGCGAACTTCGCAAACCCGACAAGCGCAAGAAGAGGAGCAAACAATGAACGAGTATGGCGTCGTGACCGAAGCAAGAACCATTCGGATGGAGCGTCTTTTGCCCGGCCCTATCGAACGCGTTTGGGATTATCTCACCAACTCAACAAAGAGAGGCAAATGGTTCGCCACCGGCAAGATGGACCTTCACGTCGGTGGACATGTCGAATTCTTTTTCAATCATGCCGACCTGTCGGCGGAAAAGACGCCACCAGAGAAGCACAAGAACAAGACCGGTGGCATAAGCGTCAACGGCACGATTACGGCCCTCAAGCCCCCTAGCCTCTTGAGCTTCAACTTTGGCAACGCCGGCGAAGTGACCTTCGAGCTGACGGCGAAGGGGAAGGACGTGCTCTTGGTGCTGACCCATCGCCGCCTGGCGGATCGCGCCATGATGGTCAGCGTCGCGAGTGGCTGGCACAGCCACCTCGCTATCCTGATCGACGTCCTCAATGGGGATGAGCCGCACCCGTTCTGGACCACCGTCACCAGGTTGGAGACGGAATACGACAAGCGGATTCCACGGGCCTAGGCCCCAGACGATCGAGGTTCGCCTCTCTCTAAGGCACGATGCCGATGCCGTCCCCGGCCGGTGGGCCCGCGGTCGGCGCGGGGCCGCGCGGCAGCCGCGGCAGATAGGTCGAGAGCGTGGCGAGCCGCCGCCAGGTGGCGAACGCGTTCAGCGGCGAGCGCTCGATCAGTGCGATGGCGACGGCGGCGAGGAACGGCAGGCTCTGCACGAACAGCACCGCACTGAAGATCGAGATCTCATGCACCTCCTGCTCGTTGGTGTAGTGCAGCGTGAGCGAGCCGATCACCAGCAGCGAGCCGAGCACAGCCTCCCACAGCGCCGGGAAGCGCGCCGACCAGCGCGACGCGCCGCCTTTGGCTGTACGCACGAAGGGCAGCTCGTCGCGCATCACCCCGTCGGCCACCGCGCGGCCGACCGTCAGCTGCAAAGCCATCGCCGAAATTGCCGCGCCGAGCGAGGCGAAGATCGGCGCCTGCACCCGCGTGCGATAGAGCACCATGAAATGCAGCAGCATGACCGCGAAGGTCGCGAGCACGGGCAGCGTCAGCACCGCCTCGGGCACGGCGATGCCGAGAAAGGCGACGAGCGGCATCCAGATCAGATTGAGAATGGCGATCAGCACGCCGAGCGCTTCGGCGCCGAGCCAGGTCAGCCAGCCGAACAGGAAGGCCGCGCGCTGCTGCGGCGTCAGCCGGCTGCGGCCGGGCAGCAAAGCGCGCCAATGCTTCTTGATGAGTTGCACGCCGCCATAGGCCCAGCGATGGCGCTGGCGCTTATAGGCGGAGAAGTCGCACGGCAGCAGTCCCCAGCCGTAGCGCGCATTGGTGTAATGCGCCCGCCAGCCGCGCTCGAGCAGGGTCAGCCCGAGATCGGTGTCCTCGACGATGGTGTCGCTCGACCAGCTGCCGGCGTCTTCCAGCGCCCGACGCCTGACCAGGCACATCGTGCCATGCGTGACGATGGCGTTCACCTCGTTACGCTGCACCATGCCGATATCGAAGAACCCCGCATATTCGCGGTTCATCACCACCTGCGAGATGCTGCGGTCGCAATCGCGATGGTCCTGCGGCGCCTGCACCAGGCCGACCGCGGGGTCGGCGAAGGCCGGCACCAGATCTTTCAGCCAATCGGGTTGCACCACATAGTCGGCATCCATCACGCCGATGATCTCGGCCTCCGGCGCGGTGTGCTCGAGCGCGAGCCGAAGCGCGCCCGCCTTGAAGCCTTGCAGCCGGTCGGAACGCACGAATTTGAACCGCTCGCCGAGCAGCCGGCAATGATCCTCGATCGGCTGCCACATCGCCGGGTCAGGCGTGTTGTTGATGATGACGACGCATTCGAAATTCGGCCAGTCGAGCTTGGCCACGCTGTCGAGCGTCTGGCGCAGCATCTCCGGCGGCTCGCGGCAGGCCGGGATATGGATCGACACCAGCGGCGTCGCCGCGGGCAGCTCGCCGCCGCGCCTGAGCAGCCGGACGGGCTTCACCCCGAACATGATCGCGGCAAGCTCCTCGATGCGCTGCTTCATGATCATGATCAGCGGGATGAGCAGCCCGGCGCCGACGAACATGGCGATCTGCGAGCCGAGCACGAAATAATGCGTCACCCAATAATCGACAACATTGGCCGACCAGGCACCGATGGCGTTGGCGGTGAAGGCGAGCACGCAGGCTTGCGCCACTGTCACGCGCGGGATGGCCAAGATCGGGATCGAGAGCACGAGCCCGATGGCGAGCGCGGCGATCACCTTCAGCATGAAGTTCGGCGCATCGACCACGCCGGTGAAGGCGAATTTCGGATGGCGGTCGGCGTCGAACACGCCCCAATAGGGACCGACGCTGCCCTCGTTGGTCTTCCACGGCTGGTCGAACGCCTCGATGATCGAATAGTCGATGCCCATCGCCTCGGCGCGGGTGATGAAATCGCGCACCACCTCGGCCTGGATGAGCGGGCTCGGCACCGCGTCCTTGCGGTTTAGGCCGGCTGACGGCCAGCCGAACTCGGCGATGACGATGCGCTTGCCGGGATAGGCCTCGCGCAGCTTCTCATAGGCGCCCAACGCGTGATCGACGGCAGCGGAGCCGGGCACGCCCTCCCAGAACGGCAAGATGTGCACGGCGAGATAATCGACCTGCGAGGCGAGCTCGGGATGCTCGAGCCAGATATTGTAGACCTCGGCGGTCGACACCGGGACCGAGGTGCTGCGCTTCACCCGCTGAATCTTGGCGATGAGGTCTTGGACCGCGGCGTTGGCGTCGAAATACGTGCCCGCCAGCGCATGGCTGGTCTGCTCGCGGAAGATCGTCTCGTTGCCGACGATGATGCTGTCGATGTTGCGGTAGTGCTTGGAGAGGGAGATTCCGCTCTCGATCTCCTTCTCGTTCTGCTCTTCCCAATCGTTGAGCCAGATGCCCTGAGTAAGCCGCAAGCCGTAGGCCGATGCCAATGGCGGCACCTGCTCCATGCCGTTGGTCGCGCTATAGGTCCTGATGTGCTGCGTATAGGGCGCGATCGCCGCGAGGTCGGCCTTGATCTGCTGCTCGGTGACCACAGCCAATTCGTCAACATTCGGATTGATCGGGGTGAAGGAAACGCTCGCGAGCACCCCGCTGGCGTTGGGGGGCGATACGCTGTCATGCAATAGTACCCATGCCAAGGCGTGGAGCGCGGTCGCAAGAACGACCACAATCGCAACGAGAGCGTGGCGCATTGTGTTTGAAATCTCAGTTTAGAAGTCGGCCTGCCCGTCCCCCTTGGCCGCCGTGCCGCAGAGAAGTCCTGCAGTTCCCCCCTACAACTTTTTTAGTTGGGTATGGTTCCGTCTTTTGTCGTCGAGCTTGTGGTCGCCTGGTTCGAGGTGGTCGTGGTTTCTTGCGGCGCGATCCAGCAATCATGGACGCGCGAGGCGAGCCGGTCGGCCGCCTTCGGGTCGATGGGTCCCTGCTCGATGACGCAGCGGAACACGAGCTTCAGATGCTCCGACGAGCAACCGAAGCGGTCGTAGAGATCGATGTAGCGGTGCGCGGTGTCGATGTCGTCGCGCCACAAGAGGCTGGCGATGCGCCGGCCGGTCCACACGCATTCCGGGGCGCCGGCCGAGCTCGATAGCTTGGCCTCGGCCTCCTTGTATTCGGCGATCGCCTTGGCGGCTTCCTGCTCCTGGACCTTGGCCTGATCGGCGGCCTTCTGGTCGCCCTCGGATTTCTCGGGAGGCTTCTGCTCGGCCTGTCCCTGCTCGGGAGGTTTGGGCTGGTCCTCGGCCAGAGCGGGGAAAGCTGCCAGCAGCAAAACGCCGCCGGCCAAGACGGCGGCGGCGGGACCGAAGGTGCGGCGCAACATGAATGGGCACCCAACGCGGGAGGAGGACATTTTTGGCGTTAAACCACTAGATTTTGGCAGTCCAACGGCAGACTCTTCATTTAACACTTCGCAAGCGCACAAACCAGAGCAATCGGTTCAAAGTCGGGGAAGAAGCTGCTATTCGTCGCATCCCCGTCGTCAAAGCCTCACCATGCTCCGCTCCCTGGCTCTCTTCGCGCTCGTCGCCTGCGCCATCGTGGCGGTTTGGCATAGCATCGGTCGCCCGGTCACCATGCCGGCCTCGCCTCTGCGCGACGGGCAGAAGCTAACGTGCATCTCCTACGCTCCGTTCCACGGCGAGCAGGCCCCCTATGCATGGTGGCAAAACATTCCCGACGCTCAGATCGAGAGCGACCTGAAACGGCTTTCCCCGCTCACCTCGTGCGTGCGCACCTATTCGGCGAAGGGGCCGCAAGGCCGCATCACCAAGCTCGCCGGGGGGCAGGGTCTCAAAGTGCTGCAAGGCATTTGGCTCGGGAGGAATCGCGCCGAGAACCGGCGCGAGATCGAGGCGGCGCTTAGGCTCGCCCGCCAGCATCCTGACGTGGTCGATGCGTTCATCGTCGGCAACGAGGTGCTGCTCAGAGGCGAGCTGCCCACTGCGGCCATCAAGAGCGACATGGAAGAGGTCAAGCGCCGCTCCGGCCTTCCCGTCACCTATGCCGATGTCTGGGAGTTCTGGCTGAAGGCGCCCGAGCTCGCCGCGGCGGCCGACTTCATCACCATCCACATCCTGCCCTATTGGGAGGACGATCCGGTCGCGGCGAAGGACGCGGTCGCCCATGTGCGCGAGATCAGGGCGAAGCTTCAGGCCAAGTTCGCCGGCAAGGAGATCTTGATCGGGGAGGTCGGCTGGCCGAGCGAGGGTCGGATGCGCGCTGGCGCGCTGCCCTCACCCGCCAACCAGGCGCTCGTGTTGAGCGGCGTGGTGGCGGCGGCCGAGCAGGAAGGCTGGAAGGTCAACCTGATCGAGGCGTTCGATCAGCCGTGGAAGCGGCTCCTGGAGGGGACGGTCGGCGGCTATTGGGGCTTGTTCGGCGATGGCGCCGAGCAGCCGAAATTCCGCTTCGGCGAGGCCGTGTCGAATGTGCCGCAATGGCGGCTGGTGGCCCGGCTCGGCGTGCTCGCGGCGTTTCTCGTGTTTCTCTCGGCTTGGCTCGGCGACCGCTATCGCGGCGAGGCCGCGACGTGGCGGCGAGATTTGGCGGTCGCGGGCATCGCGCTTGCCTCGGGCCTCGTGTTTGGGCAGGCCGCCATCCGCCTCAATATGGAAGGCGTCGAGCTAGGCGACAGCCTGCGCGCGCTCGGGCTGTTCGTGCTCGCGCTTGCCGTGCCGCTCGCTGCCGCGTTCGCGCTGGCACGCGGCGAGCGGCTGGGGAGTTTCGCCTTGGCGCTCGACCCCGGCAATTGGCGCGGCAAGGATAGTGTCGCCGTGGTGCTGGCGGCGCTGCTCGCGGTCACCATGGTCGCCGCCATGCATGTCGCGCTCGGCCTCGTGTTCGACCCGCGCTACAAGGATTTTCCGCTCGCCGCGCTGGCCGGCCCCGTGATTGCGCTGGCGATCCTCGCTGTCGCCGGCAGCGGCGCCCCTCGCCCCGGGACGGCAGAGATCGCCGGCGCATCCGTGCTGATCGGCTCGGCGCTGTTCATCGTCGTCAACGAGGGAATCGCCAACTGGCAGGCGCTTTTGTTCGCCGGCCTGCTCGTGCTGCTCTCAACTACACTCTTATGGCCGCTCGCCGCGCGAAGCTCAGCACCAAGAGCGTGACGGCGAGCGCAGAGGCGCGGGTGTTGTAAAGGACGAGCCCGAGCAGGGCGAACACCAGCGCGACACCGAAGGCGACCGGGTTCGGCCGCCAGAGCTGCACGCCGGCCGCGATCACCGCCGTCCAGCCAAAGCAATCCTGGATGAACATCAGGATCACCGCGAGCCGTACCTTGCAGGTGAGGCTCACCTCGCCGGACTCGCAGGCAAGCCCGATCGGCGTGTTCTGGATGATGCCGTAGCGAAGGAACAGGGCCAGCGCGAGCGCTCCGACGCCGAGCCCGACGAACAGCACGGCGACGCGAGGCGACGGCAGGAACAAGGCTGCTGGTTCGGCTACACCGTCAGGCTTAGGGCTCATGATGTGCAACTTGGGCGCGCGGCAAAAAGCCCGGAAGCCTAGGATAAATTTAACGTTTCTCGGTTAACCCTGATCGGGGGGCAAAGTCCCGATGCAGGGCGTCAATAATGGCAAAAGCCAAATACCATAAATCGCAGCGCGTGTTCGTGAAGCCGGTCGGCACCTGGGCCTATGTCGAGGCCGTGGTCCCGAAATGGGTGAAAGGCTGCGAGGAGCCGATCAAGATCGCCTACGATTGCGGCATGGGCCGCGAGTTCCAGCAAGAGGAGCTCGAGGAGGAGGCCACCGCGCTTCAAGCCAATGCCGGCAACGGGCTCGGCACCTGGCGCATCCTGCGCGGACATAATCGCTGGAAAAGCTCCGAGCAATGCCTGCATCATCCTTATCCCGGCACCCACCCGATGGTCGTGACCAGCGAGCGCGATTGGGGCGGCTGGCGCGTGCCCGGCGCTGAATACGATCTCGACCCCTACCGCGTCGAGCGCCAGGCGCAAGTGATCGTTCGCGCCCCGCTGTTCATGAAGCTGCTCGAGGAGTTCCTCCAGCACGCCGAGCAAGAGCCGGAGAACATGAGCGACGACATGACCAAGCTCGCGCAGATCGCCCGCCGCCTCCTAAGCGAAGTCACCGACTAGTCGCCACCTCGTTCCTCCTCTCCCGTGCGGGGAGAGGTGAAATGCCTTGGCACTTGGCATTCGCCGCTCCGCCCTCTAAGAGCGAGCGCGAGAGGATGTGCCGTGCCATGAATGAGATCACCCGCCAGCCGAAGCTGCTGAAAGACTACGCGCCGCCGCCCTACCTGATTGAGGAGGTCGAGCTCGATGTGAGGCTTGCGCCGCGCGCCGCGCGTGTCGCCGCCAAGCTCCGACTGCGCCCAAACCCTAAGGTGGCGACCGGCGGCAAGCCCCTCGTGCTCGACGGCGAGGGTCTCGCACTCGAAAGCGTAGCGCTCAACGGCAAGACGCTGCCGCCGTCCGACTATCGGATCGGCGAGAGCTCGCTCACTATCCCCCGCGTTCCGGTGCAACCCTTCACGCTCGAGCTGGTCACGTTCTGCGACCCCGAGGCCAACACCGCGCTGTCAGGGCTTTATCTGTCGCGCGGCACCTATTGCACTCAATGCGAGCCCGAAGGCTTCCGCCGCATCACTTTCTTCCTCGACCGGCCCGACGTGCTCGCGGTCTATACCGTGCGCATCGAGGCCGACCGCGCGCTCGCTCCCGTGCTGCTGTCGAACGGCAATCCAGTGGCGCAGGGCGACGTCCCGGCACGGGCAGACATTTCGCCGTCTGGCACGACCCCTTCCCCAAGCCGTCTTATCTATTCGCGCTGGTCGGCGGCAATCTTGCCTGCGTGCCCGACAGCTTCGTCACCGCCTCGGGCCGCACCGTCACGCTCGGCATCTATGTCGAGCCCGGCAAGGAGGATCGCTGCGCGTGGGCGATGGAGTCGCTGAAGCGCGCGATGCGCTGGGACGAGGAGCGCTTCGGCCGCGAATACGATCTCGATGTGTTCAACATCGTCGCCGTCAGCGATTTCAACATGGGGGCGATGGAGAACAAGGGCCTCAACATCTTCAACGACAAGCTCGTGCTGGCCCGCCCCGACACCGCGAGCGACGCCGACTACGCCTCGATCGAGGGCGTGATCGCGCACGAATATTTCCACAATTGGACCGGCGACCGCGTCACCTGCCGCGACTGGTTCCAGCTCTGCCTGAAAGAGGGCCTGACCGTGTTCCGCGACCAGGAGTTCACCGGCGACACGCGCTCAGGACCAGTCGAGCGCATCGCCGCGGTGCGCATGCTGAAGACGCATCAATTCCCCGAGGATGCCGGTCCGCTGGCCCACCCGGTGCGCCCCGCCTCCTATATCGAGATCAACAATTTCTACACCGCGACCGTCTACGAGAAGGGCGCCGAGGTTTGCCGCATGTTGCAGACCCTGCTCGGCCGCGACGGCTTCCGCAAAGGCCTCGACCTCTATTTCGAGCGCCATGACGGCGAGGCGGTGACGGTCGAGGATTTCGTCGAGGCGATGGCCGACGTCTCGGGCCGCGACCTCTCCCAGTTCATGCTGTGGTACACGCAAAGCGGCACGCCTGAGCTCGCCTGCTCGCTCGACTACGACGCCCATGCCAAGACCGCGCGGCTCGCCGTGAGCCAGGTCGTGCCGGCAACCCCTGGCCAGACCAAGAAGGAGCCGATGCTGATCCCGCTCAAGGTCGGGCTGATCGGCTCGAACGGCGATGAGCTCCCGCTTCACCTCGACGGCGACGGCGCGGCCTCCGACGGGCTGATCGAGATCACCGGCCGCGAGCAGATCTTCGAATTCCGCGACGTGCCGGCCCCGCCCACGCCCTCTCTGCTGCGCGGCTTCTCGGCACCGGTCCGCCTCACCATCAGCCTCGATCCTGACCAGATCGAGTTCCTGATGATGCACGACAAGGACGATTTCAATCGCTGGCAGGCGGCGCAGACCTACGCCACCAATCTGCTCACCGCTGCCGCGCGTGACGGCGGCGCCGAGACTTCGCAAGTGACCGGCAAGGAGGCGGCCCGGCTCGCGCATGCGCTCGGCTCCACAGCGGCCGACGCCTCGCTCGCCCCCGCCTACCGCGCCGAGTTCTTGAAGCTCCCGAGCGAGTCCGACATCGCGCGGGAGCTTGCCCGCCACGTCGATACCGATGCCGTACTCAAGGCGCGGGAGACGCTGCGGGCGACTATCGCCGGGCTGATCGGTGCCGATCTCGCCGAGCTCTACGCGGCGATCGCGCCCAACGGTCCCTATTCGCCCGACCCCAAAGCCACCGGCGTGCGCGCGCTGCGCGGCGCGGCACTCGACCTCCTCGTCGCGACCGGGAATGCGTCAGACATCGCCCGCGCCGAGCGCCACTACCGCGAGGCGTCGAACATGACCGACGCGATCGGCGCGCTCGCCACCCTGTCCCATCTGGACGCCCCTGCCCGCGACGCCGCGCTCGAGCATTTCTACACGCGCTGGCAGGACGAGCCGCTCGTGCTCGACAAATGGTTCGCGGTTCAGGCCCGGGCCTCGCGCGCCGATTCGGTCGAAACCGTGCGGCGGCTCCTCTCCCACCCCAAATTCTCGCTGAAGAATCCAAATCGCGTGCGCGCGCTGATCGGCAGCTTCGCCCACGCCAACCCGACCGGCTTCAACCGCGCCGACGGGGCGGGCTTCGCGCTGCTGGCTGAGCAGGCGCTCGAGATCGACGCCTTCAACCCGCACGTCGCCGCGCGCCTGCTCGGCGCCTTCGAGAGCTGGCGCATCCTCGAGCCTATGCGCCAAGCCCGCGCCAGGACCGTGCTCGAAGGCCTCGCAGGGCAGAAATTGTCCACCGACAGCTACGAGATCGTCACCAAAACCCTCGGCCACGCCTAGGCGATCCCGAAAGCCGGGCGCTCGCATCTCGGAGTCGGTTTCCCCGTCAACGGGTCATTAACCGCTTTTCCACAGTTTTTCCCTAGACAGACGGAGTTGTCATCGATTCCAATGATCGAGGCAATTCGGAGATGCGGCACACCTCTCCGGCGCGAAGCTGGTGACTGTGGAAGGGGGACCGAATGTCGCGAGCGCGTTCCGCTCGTGAGGGCGTTTTCGCCGTCGCGGGGCCTGATTGGCAGGAGCTCCGCGCGAGCATCGGCCGCCACATCCCCAAGACCGAGCTGCTGCGCCGCCTGGTTCCGATCCTGCTCATCGCGTTCGCCTGCATCGCCTGCGCCGGATTTGCCTTCCAGATCGTCCAAGGCAAGCGGGCGGCGCTCGATGCGTCGCGCCAACAGCTCGCGCTCATCGCCGACAACGCCTCGCTCACCCTGAAGGAGACGACGCTCGGCTCCGGCGAGAGCTGGCAGGCCGCGCTCGCCGCGAGCCTGCCCAAGGGCGCGACCAGCGAGGGGCGCTACTCTCTGCTCGCCGACGCCGAGGGAAATATCCAGGCGCGTGCGCCACTTAACGGCTCGCGTGCCGGCAATCTGCTCACCATTCTCGGGCCCCAGCAGCCGCTCACGACCTTCGGCGCCGAGGCCGGCGTGCTTCGCCTCACTTTGCTCGACGGCACCGACGCCATCGTTACCGTCCGCAACATCGCCAACACCGATGCGCAACTGGCCTTCTTCCAGCCGGTCGATCAGGCGCTTGGCGATTGGCGGCGCGACGCGAGCCTCGAAATCACCCTCCTCGTCTGCACCGGCCTGTTGCTTGCCCTATTGGCTGGCGGACTTTGGTACCTCACGCCCGCTTCCAGCGGCGCGGCTTCTGACGGCCTCGCCAAGGAGCTGACCGAGGCGCTTCCCGGCTGCGGCCTGTGGCGCTTGAACCTCGCCCGCGGCCACGTCCATTGGTCGGCGCCGATGTTCCGCCTGCTCGGGCTCGAGCCCTCAAGCAGCGCCATGGCCTTCCGCGTCATCTCGAAGGCGCTCCATCCCGACGACGATCTCAAGGGCGAGCTCGACCGCCATCTGCGCGACGGGGTCACCGCCTTCGATCAGGGCTTCCGGCTGCGCCACGCCGACGGCCACTACGTCCCCTTCAGGCTGCGCGGCCATATCACCCGCAGCATGCTGGATCGCGAGCCCTGCCTCACCGGCATCGCCGTGATCTCAGACCAGGAGGCGGCGCCCGCCAATCCGGACGCCAATGCCAGGCTGCGCGACGCGGTCGAGACCATCTCTGAGGCCTTCGTGCTGTGGGACCGCGAGAACAAGCTCGTGATGTGCAACAGCAAGTACCAGCAATTCCACGGCTTGCCCGACGACATGGTCCGCTCCGGCAGCCCCTATGACGAGGTCATCGCCTCGGCGTCAGAGCCGATCGTCTCTAAGCGCGTCGCCGTCACCGGCAAGGACGCCGACGACAGCCGCACCTATGAGGCGCAGATCGAGGACGGCCGCTGGCTGCATATCAACGAGCGCCGCACCAAGGACGGCGGCTATGTCAGCGTCGGCACCGACATCACCGTGCTGAAGGAGAGCCAGCAGCGCCTGGCCGAGAGCGAGCAGCAGCTCCGCGCCAGCGTATCGGAGCTCAGGCTGTCGCGCCGCGAGCTCGAGCAGCAGAAGCAGCAGCTGGTCGATCTCGCCGAGAAATACGCGCTGGAGAAGAACCGCGCCGAGGCCGCCAACCGGGCGAAGTCGGAGTTCCTCGCCAATATCAGCCACGAGCTGCGCACGCCGCTGAACGCGGTGATCGGCTTCTCCGAGGTCATGCAGCAGGCCCTGTTCGGCCCGCTTGGCCACGCCAAATATCAGGAATATGCCCGCGACATCTATGCGAGTGGCAGCTACCTGCTCGAAGTGATCAACGACATTCTCGACATGTCGAAGATCGAGGCCGGCCGTCTCAGCCTCGACATCGGCAGCGTCGACGTGGCCGACATCATCGAGGACAGCATGAAGGTGGTGAGCCAGGCCGCCGCCGAGCGCAACATCACGCTGTCGCGACACGGCCCGCATCATATGACCATCGAGGCCGACCGCCGCGCGCTCAAGCAGGTGTTCCTCAATCTGCTGTCCAACGCGGTCAAGTTCACCCGCGACAGCGGTAGCGTCGAGGTGCATCTTTCGCGCCCGCGCGGCTACGTCAAGATCGCCATCAAGGATACCGGCATTGGCATCCCCGAGGCCGACATCGCCAAGCTCGGCAAGCCCTTCGAGCAGGTCGAGAACCAGTTCTCCAAGAGCCATCAGGGTAGCGGGCTCGGGCTCGCCATCAGCCGCGCTCTGGTCGAGCTGCATGGCGGCAGCTTGCGCATCACCAGCCACGAGGGCCAGGGCACCAACGTCACCCTGATGCTGCCGGTCCGCCCCGTGATCGCCGACGAGCAGCACAAGCTCTCGGCCTGACGCGCCGATTGCGGCGGCTCACCTCACGATGCGGTTGAAGGCGTCGTGCGTGTTCTCCAGCGCGTTCTTCAACGTCACTTCGAGGCTGGCGAAATCCGGCATGTCGGCGGCACGCGCCAATAAATCCTTCAGCGCGCGCGGCGCGTCCCCGGGCGCGAACGGCTTGTCGAGACAGAGCCGCAACACCTGGGTCAGCGTGTGGCAGAGCCGCGCCGCCGGCACCAGCACCTCGGCGTCGCCCGGCGACAGCATGCCCGCCGCCGCGAGCTTGGTCAGGGCAAGCTCGGTGTTCTGGTCGAGCGCTTGCGGATGCTCCGCAGCGCTCACGATCTCGAGGAACTGGGCGATGAATTCGAGATCGATCAGCCCGCCCCGCACGTGTTTCAGGTCGAATGGATCGTCGCTACCCTTCTCGGTGTCGATCCGCTCGCGCATGGTCTTGACCTCCGCCGCGATGGCCATGCGATCGCGCGGGCGCGCCAGCACCTCCTTGATCGCATCGTTGATCTGCCGGCGGAGGGGCGCCGGGCCGGCGATGACCCTCGCCCGCGTCAGCGCAAGATGCTCCCAGGTCCAAGCCGAGCTCTTCTGATAGGCGACGAAGCTCGACAGCCTGGTCGCGACCGGTCCCTGATTGCCGGAAGGCCTGAGCCGCATGTCTACCTGATAGAGCGAGCCTTCGGCCGTCTCCGCCGACAGCGCCGCTATCAGTCGCTGAGTGAACCGCGTGTAGTATTGCGCACCCGGGAGCGGCCGTGGCCCGTCGGACAGCGCGTCATCGCCGGAATAGTCGTAGACGACAATGAGGTCGAGGTCCGAGCCTGCCGTCATCTCCCGCCCGCCGAGCTTGCCCATGGCGAGGACGGCAGCCTGCCCACCGGGGAGGCGCCCGTGCTGGCGCACGAGCTCGGCCTCGACGCGAGCGGCAATTGCCTCGATCAGCGTTTCGGCAAGGCTTGTATAGGCGGCGCCGGACTGGCGCGCCGAGAGCGTGCCCGAGATCACGCGCACGCCGATGAGAAAGCCCTGCTCGCGGCCGACGATGCGCGCGAGGTCGAGCGCCTCCTGATAGTCGGCAGCTTCGGCGATCGCCCCGCCGATCAGCTCTTTCAGCTTGGCCGCGGTCGGCACCGTGCCGAAGAAGCCCGGGTCGAGCACGGCGTCGAGCAGGCGCGGACGCCGCGCGATGATGCGTGCGAGCCTTGGCGCGGTGCCCATGATGTCGGCGATCAGCCGCAACAGGCTCGGATTGGCGGCAAGGAGTGAGAACAGCTGCACGCCCGCCGGCAGCTCGGCGATCACCTTGTCGAAGGTGGCGAGCGCGAGATCGGGCTCGGCGGTATGGCTGAAGGCATCGAGCAGGAAGGGAAGAAATTCGGTCAGCCGCTCGCGCGCACGCGCACTTCGCGTCGCGGCGTAGCGGCCCGACTGCCAGGCGCGCACCGCCGAGATGGCCGCTTGCGGATTGCGGAAGCCAAGCTTCTCGAGGCTGGCGAGCACGGCCGGGTCAGACTCAGACGACCCGACCACGATGCTGGGCTCCGAGATCGGCGCGAGCGGAAGCTTCTCGAACAGCGCGCCGTAATGCGCCTCGACCCGCCTGAACGCCGCGATCAGCGCGTCGCCGAAATCGCCCGTGTCGGCGAAGCCCGAAAGCTTCGCCACCCTGATAAGCTCGTCGCGCTCGGCCGGGATGACATGGGTCTGCTGATCGCCGACCATCTGCAGGCGGTTCTCGATGCGGCGCAGGAACAGATAGGCGTCGGTGAGCTCGCGCGCGGCTTCCCGCGCGATCCAGCCCCCTTCGGCGAGCCGCTCGAGCGTCTCGACGGTGCCGCGCGTCCGCAACTCTGGATGACGTCCGGCGGCGATCAGCTGCTGCGTCTGGGCGAAGAACTCGATGTCGCGGATGCCGCCTCGCCCGAGCTTGATGTCGTGGCCTTCGACCGCGATGGCACCATGGCCCTTGAACTCATGCACCCGCCTCTTCATCGCGTGGATGTCGGCGATCGCGGCGAAGTCGAGATATTTCCGCCAGACGAACGGCGCGAGATGGCGCAGGAACTCCTCGCCGGTCGCAACGTCTCCGGCGGCGATGCGCGCCTTGATCAGTGCCGCGCGTTCCCAGTTCTGGCCGAAGCTCTCGTAATAGGTGAGGCCGGCATCGATCGAGAGCGCGATCTGGGTCGCCCCGGGATCGGGGCGGAGCCTGAGATCGGTGCGGAACACATAGCCGTCGCCGGTATGCTCCTGGAGGAAGCGCACCAGCTCGCGGGTCAGGCGAACGAAGAACTGCGACGGCTCGACATCGGGCGAGAGCCCTGCCCGCTCCGCGTCGTAGAACACGATGAGATCGATGTCGCTCGAATAGTTGAGCTCCATCGCGCCGAGCTTGCCCATGGCGATGATGAAATAGCCGGGCGCTGCCAACCCCTCGCCGGCTGACGGCTTGATCTGGCCCAACTCGCGCGCCTTGCGGAACAGGAAGGCGGTCGCCTGCTCGAGCGCGGCATCGGCGGCGACGCTCATGGCGTGGAGCACGTCTTCGGTCGGCCAGACGCCGCCGAGATCGGCGAGCCCGGCCAGCAGCGCGATCCGCCGCTTGAAACGCCTGAGCTGCCCCATCACCTCGCGCGACGACCCGGCCTTGGCGACGCCGTCGGCAAGCGAGTTGCAGGCATCGAGCAGATGGGCGTCGGGATCCTGCACGAGGCACTCGGCGACAAGCGTCGGGCTTCGAAGCGCGAGCGACGCGAGATAGGGCGAGGAGGAGAAGGCCGAGCCGAGCAGCTGGCGCACTTTCGGCGCGTCGGTCAGCAGCCGCGCGGCCTGAGCAAGATCGGGCTTGGCGCGCAGCGCCTCTTTCAGTCCGTCGAGCACGTCGGCCCCGCGCGCCGCGTCGTAGGCCTGGGGGATTTCAACGATGCGCTCGAAGAACGCGCTCACGTGGGCCTTATCTCTGCTCCCGTGGGCGTCGGCGCGGCGGCACCATTGACATGGGCCTCGCCGTTCAGCGGCAAGGCAAGCACGACGCGAAGCCCAGGCTCGTTGTCCTCTAGCCTAAGGCTGCCACCATGCAGCCTTGCCACCGCCGCTACAAGGCTCAAACCCAACCCGCTGCCGGGCTCTGACCGGCTCGCTTCGAGACGGACGAAGCGGCCGAGCACGCGCTCGCGCTCCGATGCCGGCACGCCCGGCCCGCGGTCGGTCACCACGATCTCGGCGGTGCCGTTCTTGGCCCGCGTGCTCACCGCCACTTCCGGCTCGAAGCCGTTGCCGCCCTCAGAGTCGGGCGCGCCGTATTTGATGGCGTTGTCGATCAAATTGGCGATGGCCTGGCCGAGCAGCTGGCGGTCGGCGCGAATATAGACCGGGGGTGCAGCTTCAGCCTTGAGCGCGATGCCCCGCTCCTCGGCGACCGGCTCGTACAGCTCGGCCACGTCGAGCAGAAGCGCCGATACATCGAGCTGCTCGCGATTCTCGCCGCCCGCGCCCGCCTCGATCCGCGCGATCGACAAGAGAGCGTTGAAGGTCTTGATCAGCCCGTCGGCATCCTCGATGGTTCGCTCCAGCGTCTCGCGATAGCCGGCCTCCTTGTACGGCTCGCGGAGCGCCGCCTCGACGCGATTGCGCAGGCGGTTGAGCGGCGTCTTGAGGTCGTGGGCGATATTGTCGGAGACCTCGCGCAGACCGGCCATCAGCTGCTCGATCCGCGCCAGCATGAGGTTGAGGCTTTCCGACAGCCGGTCGAGCTCATCGCCGGACCCATTCACCGGCAGCCGCCCGGTGAGGTCGCCCTGCATGATGGTGCGCGTGGTCTCGGCCACGGCATCGATGCGCGCGAGCAGCTTGCGGCTCACCCAATAGCCGCCGCCAATGCCGAACAGGGCCATGACGAACAGCCCCCACAGCATGGCCGAGCGGGTCATGCGGGCGAACTCGCGGCGGTCGTCGATGTCGCGGCCGACGATCAGCCGGTAGCCGCCGGGAAGGCGGAACACATTGGCGAAGGCGAGCCGCCGCTCGACGCCGCCCGGCGCCGGGCGGTTATAGACGAATTCGACCGGGCCGAGGCTGTTCCACAGCTCCTGCGACACGGCGCTCAGATTGCCGGCGACCCGCCGCCCCTCGGAGTCGGCGACCAGATAGAGGCTGCTGCCCGGAGTCTGACTCCGCTCGGCGACGATACGCACCAGCTGCTCCAGCCCGCCCGCACGATATTGCTCGGCAAGCCCGGTGAGCTCGGCCTCAATCGTCTGATTGAGCTGCCGCGACAGCAGAACCGTCGTGTTCCAGTAGAGATAGAAAATGGCGACGGCGGCGGCGGCGCTGAAAAGCGCAAGATAGGTCAGCGACAGGCGAAACGTGGTGGTCCGGAATAGCTTAGTGAGCGCTGTCACGGATCGTGTAGCCAGCACCGCGGACGGTGTGGAGGAGTGGGTTGCCGAAATTCTTGTCGATCTTCGAGCGAAGCCGCGAGATATGAACGTCGATGACATTGGTTTGCGGGTCGAAATGGTAGTCCCAGACATTCTCGAGCAGCATGGTGCGGGTCACGACTTGGCCTGCATGTTTCATCAGATATTCGAGCAGCCGGAACTCACGGGGTTGCAACATAATGGCTTCGCCGGCCCGCGTCACCTTGTGCGACAGGCGGTCGAGCACGAGGTCGCCGACGGCGAGCCGGGTGCTGCCCTCCTCCGGCGAGGTGCGCCGCGCCAACGCCTCGATCCGCGCGAGCAGCTCGGTGAAGGCGTAAGGCTTGGTGAGATAGTCGTCGCCGCCGGCGCGCAGGCCCTTGACGCGGTCGTCGACCTCGCCGAGCGCGCTCAAGATCAGCGCCGGCGTCCTGACCTCCTCGGTGCGTAGCGCCTGGATCACCGCCAGCCCGTCGCATTTCGGCAGCATGCGGTCGACGATCAGCACGTCGTAGGCGTTCGACCTGGCAAGATCGAGCCCGGTCTGGCCGTCGCCGGCATATTCGGCGACGTGACCGGACTCCTTCAGCGCTCGCTTGAGGAAGGTCGCGGTCTCTTGATCGTCCTCGATCACCAGAACGCGCATGGATGGAGATCTCCCTGGCGACGCTGCCATAAACGGAAACGGAATGACGCTGACAAAGGGCGGGCGGCGCGGTGGGGGGAAACCGCGCCGCCCTCCGGCTAGAAGGCTAAGCCTTCTTCAGGGAAAGCGCCACGAAGCGCGTCTGATCGCCGGACTTAACCTGCATCAGGACCTTGACGGTATCCTTCTCGGTGGTGGGCTTGGCGCCCGCCATCGCCTTCTTGACGCCTTCGGCGACGTCGGCAGGATCGGAGACGTTCACGCCGGCCACCTGGAGGATGACGTCGCCGGGCTTCAGGCCCTTGTCGGCGGCATCGCTCGCGGGATCGACCTCGGTGATGACCACACCCTCATCGCCGGCGCCGGGGAATTTGGCGGCCGGAGCGAGCGACAGGCCGAGGTCTTTCATCTGCTGGCCGGCGTCGGGCTTGTCTTCCTCGACGGAGGCAAGCTTCTTGCTGTTCGGGAACGTGCCGAGCTTCATGTCGACTTCGCGCTTCTCGCCGTAGCGAATGATCGCGAGCTTGACCGGGGTGTTCGGGTGCAACTCGGCGATCTTGCGCGCGAGATCGCGCGAGTCGTCGATCTTGTCGCCGTTCACCTCGACGATCACGTCGCCGGCCTTCAGGTCTTCCTTAGCTGCCGGGCCGTCCTCGGTCACCTTGGTGACCATGGCGCCCTTGGCCTCCTTCATGCCGATCGAGTCGGCGATGTCGTCGCTGACATTCTGGATGACGACGCCGAGCCAGCCGCGATCGACCGTTCCGGTCGCCTTGAGCTGGGTTACGACCTCCTGCACCAGAGCGGCCGGCACGGCGAAGGCGATGCCGACATTGCCGCCTGACGGCGAGAAGATCGCGGTGTTGACGCCGACCACGTTGCCGTCGAGATCGAAGGACGGACCGCCGGAATTGCCGCGGTTCACCGCCGCGTCGATCTGGAGATAGTCGTAGGGCCCTGAGCCGATGTCGCGGTTATGCGCCGAGATGATGCCGGCCGTCACCGTGCCGCCGAGGCCGAACGGGTTGCCCACTGCGAGCACCCAGTCGCCGACGCGCGGGTCCTTCTGCGAGAACTGGACGAACGGGAAGGTCTTGCCCTCGGCCTTGACCTTGATCAGGGCAACGTCGGTGCGCGCGTCGGTGCCGACCAGCGTCGCCGGATATTTGTCGCCGTTCTCCATCGTGACGGTGATGTCCTCGGCGTCCTCGACCACGTGGTTGTTGGTCACGACGAAGCCGTCCGGCGAGATGAAGAAGCCAGAGCCCTGCGCCAGAGTCGGCGTCGGCTTCTGCTGCTGCTGCGGCATGCCTTTGCGGAACTGCTTGAAGAAGTCGTAGAGCGGGTTGTCCTCGGGCAAATCGGGCATGCCCGGGATCTGGTCGTTCTCGGCGACCTTGGCATCGCCCTTGACGTTGATGCTGACCACCGCGGGGCTAACCCTGGCGACGAGGTCGGCGAAGGTCAGCGGCGCGCGCCCTTGGGGCATGTCGATGGTCGGCTGGGTGGTAGCGGTCTCGGCGGCGGCGAATGGCACCAAATTGCCGAGCGTCAGCCCTAATGCGCTCGTGGCGATCAGGGCGGCGGCCGCGAGCATCACGGGCTTGCGGGTCAGCTTCCGCGAGCTCTCGTTCGCAGCTTGGCTCTGGTCAGATTTCATGAGTCACCTCTCTCCTGAGATGGGAATTTCCCGGTCGGTAGTGCCTTGCACATCAGGGCGAGGCATCTATCGACAGATATAGAGGTTCGGCTATTACGCAGCCGTTTCGGGGGCATTAAATTTCGGTAAGGTTGTGGCGCCGAGCGGGCGTCTTTCGGGGCGTTTTTGGCCGCTGCCGCGTCAACTTTCGTCGAGCAGGTTCTTGAGCCTCTGCTGCTCGTTAACGCTGAGCGGCGCGGGTTGTTCTTGCGCCGTTTTCCGCCGCCGATAGGCGAGCGCGATGAGCAGCAGCGCCAACAGAAACACCGCCGGCGTGGCGAACCACAACAGCAGCGTGTGCGGCTCGAAGCGCGGCTTGAGCAGGACGAACTCGCCGTAGCGCGCCACGATGAAATCGACGACCTCCTGATCGCTGTCGCCGGCCTTGATTCGCTCGCGCACCAGCAGCCTGAGATCCCTGGCGAGCGGTGCTTCCGAATCGTCGATCGACTGGTTCTGGCAGACGAGGCAACGCAAGCCTTCGGAGATGACGCGGGCGCGCGCTTCGAGCGCCGGATCGGACAGCACCTCGTCGGGCTGAACGGCCTTGGCCGGGCCCGCGAGCAGAAAGCAGACGGCGATGCCGAGAAGAACTGTGGAGAGAATGCCGCGCGAGGCCATGGCTACTCTGCCGCGGAGACGGCCGCCACCTTCGCTTGCGCGCGCTTGGGCGCCCCGACCCGCAAGCGGCGGTCCGACAGCGACACCGCGCCGCCAAAGAACATCACCAGCGCGCCGAGCCAGATGAGCCTGACCAGCGGATTGAAATAGAGCCGCACGCTATAGGCGCCGTTCTTGAGCGGATCGCCGAGCACCGCGTAGAGATCGCCCCGCCAGCTCACGTGAATGCCGGCTTCGGTGGTGGCGCTCCGCTCGACCGAGAACGCCCGCTTCGACGGCGTAAGCTCGGTCACCGGCGCTCCGTCCCGCGACACTTCGAACAGCCCGGCGCGTTCGCTGTAGTTCGGGCCCTGGCGCTCCTCGACGCCTTTGAAGGCGATCGTGTAGCCGGCGATGTCCGCCGTCTCGCCGGGCTTCATCGCCAGGATCGCCTCCGACCGCCAGGCGGTGGTCGAGACGATGCCGATCACCGCGAGCCCGACGCCCGCGTGCGCCAGCATCGTGCCGAACGCCGAGCGCGGCAGGTTGCGCAGCCTGCGCCAGGTCTCTGACGAGCCGGCCTCGAACAGCTTCACGCGATAGGCAAGATCGGTGAGCGCGCCGGCGATGAGCCAGACGCCGAGCCCGATGCCGAGCGGCGCGAGCCAGGGTCCCTTCTGCTTGAAGGCTAGAACGAAAATGATCGCTGCCAGCGCCACGCACGCCGCCGCCATCAGCCGTTGCGCCGCGGCGAGCAGATCGCCGCGCTTCCAGGCGAGCAGCGGCCCGAACGGTACGGCGATCAGAAGCGGCACGATGAGCGGGGCGAAGGTGAGATTGAAGAACGGCGCGCCGACCGAGATCTTGTCGCCGGTGAGCGCGTCCAGTGCCAGCGGATAGAGCGTGCCGACGAACACGGCGGCGCAGGCCGTGGTGAGCAGGAGATTGTTGAGGACAAGCGCGCCCTCGCGGCTGATCGGCGCGAACAGCCCGCCTTGCGACAGCAGCGGCGCGCGCCAGGCGAACAGCGTAAGCGCGCCGCCGATGAACACGCCCATGATGGCGAGGATGAAGATGCCGCGCGCCGGATCGACGGCAAACGCATGCACCGATGTCAGCACGCCCGAGCGGACCAGGAACGTTCCCATCAGCGACAGCGAGAAGGTGATGATGGCGAGGAGCACGGTCCACACCTTCAGCGCGTCGCGCTTCTCCATCACCAGCGCTGAGTGGAGCAGCGCCGTGCCGGACAGCCACGGCATGAAGGAGGCGTTCTCGACCGGGTCCCAGAACCAGAACCCGCCCCAGCCGAGCTCGTAATAGGCCCACCACGAGCCCATGGCGATACCGAGCGTGAGGCACATCCAGGCGGCGAGCGTCCACGGCCTGACCCAGCGCGCCCAGGCGGCGTCGATGCGCCCGTCGATCAGGGCGGCGACGGCGAACGAGAACGCCATCGAGAAGCCGACATAGCCGGTGTAGAGGAATGGCGGATGGAAGGCGAGCGCGGGATCCTGCAGGACCGGGTTCAGCCCCTGCCCGTCGAACGGCGCGGGGTCGAGCCTGATGAAGGGATTTGACGTGGTGATGATGAACAGCAGGAAGGCCGCGCCGATCGAGCCCTGCACCGCGAGCACGTTCGCCTTCAGCTCGCGCGGCAGGTTGCTGCCGAAGGTCGCCACCGCCGCGCCGAACAGCGACAGGATCAGCACCCACAGCACCATCGAGCCTTCGTGGTTCCCCCACACGCCCGAGATCTTGTAGAGCAGCGGCTTGGCCGAATGCGAGTTCCGCCAGACATTCTCGACCGAGAAGTCCGAGGTGACGTAGGCCGTCATCAGCGCGATGAAGGCGATGGCGATCAGCAGGAACTCGGCTTGCGCCGCCGGCGCGGCGACATTCATCAATTGCGGATCGCGGAGCCGCGTGCCGATCAGCGGCAGCACCGTCTGCACGATGGCGACGGCGAGCGCGAGGATCAGCGCGTAATGACCGATCTCGGCTATCATCTCCCGCGTCTCATCGTTCAGTTCACCTTGCCTTGCGCATCCGGCGTTCCGGCCGCCTGCGCGTCGCCCCGCCACACGCCCTCTTGCTTCAGCTTCGCGGCGACCTCTGGCGGCATGTATTTCTCGTCATGCTTGGCGAGCACGTTGTCGGCCTGGAAGGTGCCATCGGGCCCAAGCACGCCTTCGGCCACCACGCCCTGCCCTTCGCGGAACAGATCGGGCAGCACGCCGGTAAACACGACCGGCAGGGTGCTCGCTTTGTCGGTGACGATGAAGCGGATGGTGGTCCCCTCGCCGCGCACGACGCTGCCCGTCTCGACCAGGCCGCCCAGCCTGAAGCGCTGGCCGGGCGCGATGCCCATCTTGGCCACCTCGCTCGGGCTGTAGAAGAACACGATCGAATCCCGCATGGCGTAGAGCACGAGGCCGACGGCAACGCCGAGCACCACGAGGCAGGTGCCGATCAGAACGCCTCTTCGCTGCTTCCGCGTCATGACTTCAATCCAAGCTCAGCCGCCAATTGATCGAGCTGCTGGAGCGCCTGCGTGTTGCCGGTGAACTTCGTCTTGGCGCGGGCAAGCGCCTTCTCCGCGTCGTCCTTCCGCTCGAGCACGCTATAGGCTTTGACGAGCTTGAGCCAGCCGGCGAGATCGCTGCCGTCCTGGTCGAGGCGTGCGGCAAGCCGCTGCACCATCTGCTCGATCATGGCCTGGCGGTCGGCCGGGCTCATATCTTGCGACGCAGCGATATCGGCGCCGCTCGGACCTCCCGCCACGGGTCGGTCGGGGACGGTTCCGCCTGGGGCCGCCTCATCCGGAACGGGCTCGCCTGGAACGGGCTTGCCGGCAAGATGCGCCTCGTCGCTCGCGATCCTCTGTTCGACCATCTGCCGCCAGGGCGCATCGCCCTCGCTCTTGGCCAGGATCGCGCGCCAGTCCTCGATCGCCGCGGCGAACTGCCCGTCCTGCTCCTTGGCGATGGCGATCAGGATGCGCGGCTCGGTGAGGCTTGGATCGAGCGCCACGGCACGCTCGAGCGCGGTGCGCGCCTCGTCGCTCACCACGCCGTTATTGGCGAGCACGAGAGCCTGGCCCTGCCCCGACAGGCGCTTGGCGGAGGGACCGAGCAGCCTGATCGCTTGGCCATAGGCGTCGGCCGCATCTTGATAGCGCTGCCAGCCCATATAGACCGGCGCGACCACGTCCCAGCCCTCGCCCTCCTCGGGATGCTCGCGGAGCCGCGCCTCGACGCGGGCGACGAGCGCTTCCAGGTTCTGGGCGTTGGAGGGATCTTGCAGGCGAAGCGCGAGCGGCTGGTCCGGCAGCCGCGGCGAGCCGTAGACGAGATAGAGCCCCAGCGCGAGCAATGGCAGCACGGTGGCGACGGCGATCATCGCCGCGCGCGCATGTCCGCTGCCGCTGTTATCCTCCGGATGGGTCAGCTCGCTGCTGTCGGCTTGCAGCAGACGGCGCGCGATCTCGAGCCGCGCGGCCTCGGCTTCAGTCTCGCCGATCAGCCCGCGCGCGCGGTCGGCATCGATCTCGCCGAGCTGATCGCGATAGACGGCGGCGTCGAACGCCTCGCGCGCATGCTCGCTCGTCCGCGCGCCGAGCAGCGGCCGCAACAGGACAAGGAGCACGATCGCCGTGAGCGAGCCGAGGATGATCCAAAGCAGCACGGGGAGTTGACGCCTCCGCTAATCGAGCCAAAGCCAGCAAGCTGGCCAAGCTAGCCATAGGCGAAAGGCGTGAAGGGGGGCAAGGTCCGCGCCTGCTCCCTGAGATTAATTCCGCGCAATCCGAAAGGCTTGCCGCAAACGCTGGCAGCTACCCAACCGTCCGCCAGCTGCCGTCTGGCTGGCGGCAGGCCGTGCCGCGCGCCGTCTGGGGCTCGCCGCCAATATAGATGGTGTGGGTATAGGGCCGGCAATTCAGCCCGTTCTGGACATAGGGCTTGCCGGGAACGATCTGGCCGCGATGCTGGTTCTCCGGGTTGTCCCAGGGTGTCGGCGCACCGCTCCGGCCATACTCGAGGGCCTGGAGCTGGGCCGCTTCGGCAAGCTGGCGGTCGCGCTCATCCATGTCGCGGCCGATCACGTTGCCGATCAGTCCGCCGGCAACCGCACCGATGGCAATGCCTCCTGCACGGTTCTTCGAGCCGCCGATAGCCGCGCCCGCGACCGCGCCGGCGGTCGCGCCGACAATGGTGCCGGTGCCCTGCTTATTGCCAGGGCCGCACGCCGCCATCAGCGACGGCAGCAATAGGATGATCGCAAACTGAGTGACTCGTCTCATCGGTTTCCCCCTTCGGCCGTCCCGCATATATCCGGCCCCCGGCAAGAGACAGAGGTGAGTTTAATCGTCGCAAGGCCTCCTTGAAAGATAACAATTCTGGCCATTCTGTGATGTGGAACCTAGTTTTTTGTTTGATCACGTCTTTTCGACTGGCCGAGCACGGCTCGGCGAAACGAAGGCGGATGCCGGTGAATCCTAGCCGGTTTGTGATTGGCGTCGTCATTTGGGGAATGTCGGGTTAGAAAGCCCCGAGGGAGAAGAACGAAAGCCAGAGAGGTCGAGCAACGGCTATGATGAAATCCCGGATTAAATTGCCAATTCTCTCACTGACGGTTCTGTTGATCGCATTTGTAAGTTCGTTTGGCCTTTCCGGCGAAGCATGGGCTATTTGTAGTAACAAGTGCCAAACGGGGTGGGACGCTTGCAATAGTTGGTGCGCCGATCATAACAAAACTACAAATAGTCAAAGTAAGTGTCTTCTTCGATGTGCTGCCTATTGGAATTCAGGCAAAAATCCGCAGTCGTTGCGTAAATCACCTTAGCATTACAAGGGAGCGGATCGAGCCATCCGCACCCTTGATCCAGCACGCTTCACCGCGTTCTGGCCAAATTACCTTGCGGGCTTGGACAGAGCCGCAAAATCAGGCAGCCGGAAGCTCGAGCCGCGCGCGCAAGCCGCCTTCCGGCGACGGCTCGAGCTCGAAGCGCCCTTTATAGAGATGGGCTAGATCGGCAACGATCGACAGCCCGAGCCCCGAGCCAGGCTTGCTCTCGTCGAGCCTCTGGCCCCGCTTCACCACCTTCTTGCGCTGCTCGTCGGTCAGGCCGGGGCCGTCGTCGTCGATGATGACGACGAAGCGCTTCTTGCCCTCGGTGGGGAGCGCGCTCGCTTTCACCTCGGAGTTCGCCCATTTGCACGCGTTGTCGAGCAGATTGCCGACCATCTCCTCGAAGTCCTGCTTCTCGCCCTGGAACTTGAGCCCTTCGCTCGCGCTCACTTCGAGGTCGAGCAAGCGCTCGCCATAGATGCGGTCGAGCGCGCGCTTCAGCCCTTGGAGCACGTCGTCGACATTGGTGGTGTCGCCGATCACACTCGACCGCGCCGCGACCCGCGCCCGGTCGAGATGGTGGGTGATCTGGGTGCGCATCACCTCGGCCTGCTCGACCACCTTCGCGGCGAGCGCCCCCTCATGCGCGCGCGCCTCGTTGCTGATCACGCTGAGCGGCGTCTTGAGCGCGTGCGCGAGATTGCCGACATGGGTGCGCGCCCGGTCGACGATCTCGCGATTGGACTGAATCAGCGCGTTCAGCTCCTGCTGCAGCGGCCTGATCTCGTAGGGCAGCTCGCCTTCGAGCTTCTCGGCGTTGCCCGAGCGAATCTCGGCGAGGTTCTGGCGAATGCCGGAGAGCGGCCTGAGCCCGAAGCGAACCTGGAAATAGGTCGCGGCCAGCAGCCCGAGCCCGAGCACGCCGAGTGCGGCGATGAGGAGATGGGTGAACTCGGAGAGGTCGCGGTCGATCTCGGCCCCGTCCCCCGCCACCGCGTAGGAGTACGGCGTGGAGTTCGGGCCTGCCGGCCTGATCTCGCGCTCGACGACGCGCAGAAGCTGGCCCTCGGGGCCCTGCGCGTACGCGCGGCGGGTGAGGCTTTTGTCGGGGGGGATGTCGGACTGGCTCGGCAGCTTGAGCTGCTGGTCGAGGAGCGAGTCGGAGATGTAGAGAGGACGGTCAGACCCGTCGAGGGCTTTGACCTGCCAGTACCAGCCCGAGAAGGGTATGGTGAATACCGGCTCGCCGAGCGCGGCAGGCTCTTGCGGCTGTCGCGCGCCGCCAGTCGTGCTCGATGCGACCAGGCTGGTCATGTAGACGTTGAGGCGGGCGTCGAAATTCCGCTCGACCGCGGTCCGGTAGAGCGAAACCAGCAGGATGGCGGTGACCGGCAGGACGGCTAGGGTCCATACCGCCGACGAGGCGAACAGCCTGAGCGCGAGGGAATTAAACCTCATTGCCCGCGTCCGAGAGGCGGTAGCCGAGCCCGCGGACAGTCGTGATGAGATCGATGGGAAGCTTCTTGCGCAGGCGGCCGATGAACACCTCGACCGTATTCGAGTCGCGGTCGAAATCCTGCTCGTAGAGATGCTCGACCAGCTCGGTGCGCGACACCACGCGGTCGCGGTGCAGCATGAGGTAAGCGAGCACGCGGTATTCGTGCGAGGTGAGCTTCACCGCCTGGCCATCGACGGTGACGCGCGAGGTCTTGGCGTCGAGCCGAAGCGGCCCACATTCCATCTCGTTGCTGGCATGGCCGGCGGCGCGCCTGAGCAGCGCGCGGATGCGCGCCAGCACCTCCTCCATATGGAACGGCTTGGCGACATAGTCGTCGGCGCCGGCGTCCATGCCGGCGACCTTGTCGCTCCACCGCTCACGCGCCGTGAGGATCAGCACCGGCATCTTGCGGGCGTCGCGCCGCCATTGCTCGAGCACGCTCAAGCCGTCTTTCTTGGGCAGCCCGAGATCGAGCACGACTGCATCGTAGGGCTCGGTGTCGCCGAGGAAATGCCCTTCCTCGCCGTCAAAGGCGGTGTCGACGGCGTAGCCCGCATCGCTCAGCGCGGCGACGAGCTGGCGGTTCAGGTCTGGATCGTCCTCGACGACGAGAAGCCGCAAAGCCTTATCTCCCCAGCGCATGAACCGGAAAAAGTGGCGACCGGTTTTCCGATACGATCATGCGCAAACGAAAAGCGCCGTGATCCGTCCTAAGGCTGCCCGGTAGCAGCGTCAACGGTGAGGTTGGTGACCTCCCCGGTCGGGCCGAGCACGACGAGCTTATAGACATAGCCGCTGCCCCGCTTGCACAGCGCCTGGTTGACGACCTTCCCGCCGGTGCGCTTTTGCACCATCTGGTAGATGGTACTGGCGGGCAGCAACGCGTTGTCGGCGATGATCGAGGCGGCCTTGCCCCAATCGACGCAACCCGGCTCGCCGGCCATGCTCGATGCCGTAAGCACGAGCGCGGCGGCGGCCGCGATGATGATTGGCCGGAGCGCAAGCCACATGGTCAAAGTCCCGTATTCTTTCGGCCGGGCACCGTAAATGAGCGCGCATGAACGGTGCATGAACGCTGGAGCATGAGCCGCTTGTCGGCCCGAAATCATGCTCCAGCGCAGTGCGCCCTCCGACCGCCGACCCGACCGCTCCAAGAACCAGCGTTGCCATCAGCTCGCGACTCCCGGAAAGGCGAAGGCGGCGACGGCACGGCGCCGCCACCAAACCCCGAGATCGATCTCGACCACGCCGAGCCCCTCTTGCGCGTGGATCAGCCGGGCGCTCCCGCACCCGTCATTCCGGCGCAAGCCGGAATCCAGGACGGGAGGGACCGCGTCTTTGAAACTGGATACCGGCTTTCGCCGGTATGACGCCCTGCTGGTGAGCACTCCTGCGTGCTTGGCGACACCGCGATCGCGCATGCGAAACACGAGCACGTCACCCGGCGCCGCCCCGCTCACATCGGTGAGCTCGACGAGATGCCGGCAGGCTGCCTCGATCAGCGTCTCCGATCCCGTGGCGCTGCCCCAGTCTTGCGTATAGGCCGGCATCGTCTCGGGCTCGGTCCATAAAGCTCGCGCCAGATCCCTCTGATCAGCCCAAGGCAGTCGGAGCCCACACCCTTCAAGCTCGCCTGATGGTGATAGGGCGTGCCGAGCCAGCCGCGCGCCGCCTTAACGATAGCTTTGCGTTGGGTCATCGCCGCGCCATGAGTTGAGATAAAATTGCGACAAAGTTGTCTTAGCGCGGCTCTTGTTCGACAAGGGGCGACGCTGGCGATCGGGCGATTGACTTCGTAGGGGCTTCCGCCATGACCAAGGACGATGACGAAACCGCTATCGGTCGCCGCTTCTTTCTCAAGGGTGCGAGCCTCGCCGGTGCTGCGCTGCTGACGCCGTCGCTTGCCCGCGCCGAAGCCCAGGTGCCGACGCCTGATCAGCAGCCTTTGCTCGTCAACCCAGAAAAACCGATTCCCGAGAACACCAGCGCCGAGGAGATCAAGACGCTGCTCAAGCTCGAGCCGAACGCGACCTGCGGCTTCGTGCGCGAGACCTACAAGAGCGCGCTACAGATCGCGCCGGGTGGCCTGCCCGCTCCGTTCGAGCAGGGCCGCCCCGCGGGCACCGCGCTCTATTTCATGGTGACGCCCGAGGAGCCGGTGAGGCTCCACCGGATCGATAACGACCAGCTCTATCACTACTATCTCGGCGACCCGATCGAGGTGTTGCTGCTGCACGAAGGCGGCACCAGCGAGCTCGTCGTGGTCGGCCCGAATCTACCGGGTGGCGAGCTGGTTCAGCTGCTGATCGCCGGCGGCACGTTTCACACCGCGCGCGTCACCGGCAAGAAGCGCTGGTTCCTGGGCGGCAGCACCGAGTGGCCCGGCGTGGTCATGCGCGACAGAGATGTCGAGATGGGCAATATCGAGGCGCTTGCCGTGCAATACCCCGAGGCCGCCGCCGACCTCCGCACCTTCCCCCTCCCGGCCAAGCCGAAAGGGTGATGCCGCGAATCACTTAAACCGGCTTTTGCCGTCGTTCTTGACCTGGCGGCTAGCGACGCTCACCGTGAAATCGTTGCCGGGCACATGCGGGAAGCCGCGGAAGTTGGCGACATTGTCGAGCTTGTCCTTGCAGGTCGAGAGCTGCGTGTCGCAGCCGGCGACGGCGGGTCAAGCCCGGGCATGACGGAGGAGAACGCTAGGCCCGGTTCTCGACGAGCTTCCGCAAGCGCACGCGATCCTGGGTCGAGACGCCGAGCAGTTCCGACGCGCGCCATACGAGATTGGACTCAAATTCATGCAGCACGCCGTCGGCCAGCACGATCTCCCACAGCATCTCGACCATGCGCTGGCGCCCGTCCTGGTCGAGCTCGCGGCACATGATGCTGGTGAAGCTGTAGAGATCGACCGAATCCTGCTCCCAGGCTGCGGCCTCCTTCAAGGTCTTGCGCAGCTCATCGTCGTCGATGGCGAAGCGCGATTGCAGCATCGCCTTGAGCTTCTGCGTTTCCTCGGGATCGACATGGCCGTCGATCAGCGAGGCATGCACCAGCAGCGCCGCGGCCGCGAGCCGCAGCTCCTCCTCGCGAAGGTTGGCCGCGCGCTCATCGTCGCCAAGCACGCGATCGACGAGTGCCTTGATCTTGGTCCAAACGGTCATAGGAGAACCCTTCCTCTCGACCTCGGTCGTGAGGAAGCATCCTATAGCGGGCTAAGCGAGGAAATGCGAGCTATGCCGCGACCGCGTGCTCGGGCTCGGTCACCGCGCGATAGCGCACGATGCCGTGGAACGTGTCGCCCTCGGGATCGAGCCGCGCCTCGGAGAATTCGTGGCGCAGATTGATGAGATAATGGTCCGTCAGCAGCAGCGGCCGGTCGTGCAGCACGGCCCTGATCGCCTCGATGATCTCATGCACCTGCTTCTTGCCGCCGGCGCGCGACCAGACATGCAGCGTGAGGCTGTGCTCGGCGCCGTCCTCGGTCCCCGTGCTCCAATCGCGGATCACGCTCTGGCCGAGCGTGACGAACGGGAAGGAAGCGCCCTGCGGCGCATCGTCGTAGATCCGCGCGCCGCCAAGCAGCGTCGTCAGATCGGAAGAGCCGGCGAGTGCCTGATAGACACCGCGCTGAAGGGCCCAACTTGCAACGTCTGCCATGGCACGATCTCCAAGTAAGCAACCGTTAACCAACTATATGGGGTGCGACACCACGCCCTGCCAACCCCCCAAGCCAATCACCAGTTCGCGATCAGACCAGGGCGGCCGGCCCCTTGGAAGCCTGGCTCGCGAGTTTTCGAAGCTTGTCCTTAAGGCCGGTAAACGGGCGCGGAAAATCGGCCACAGCCAAGGGCTCGCGGGCCGTTTCAGGGTGCCGAACTCGAGCGCGCGCCCAGCCGGATCGGCCGTTCCGACGCTGAATCCGAGCCTGTCGCCCTGGCTCACATCCTTGACCTCGATGCCGGCAGCGAGCTCGGCAGGCGCCTCGCGGCGGAGCTCGGCGGCAAGCGCCTCGGCCTCCTCGCGCAGAGCCTTCTTGAACGGCTCCGGCGCGGCAGCTCTGGCCAACCTCGCGCGCAGCGCCTCGAGCCCCGTGACCTCGACCGCCTTCATAGATCGCGCTCCTCGCAGAGACATTTGAGCCAGCGCCTGCGCTCATCGACGTCGATGACGCTGACGATATGGAACACGCGCGCGCCCTTGCGGAAGCGCATGGCGGGCACGATGCCAGGCCGATAGCGGAGCGCGACCTCGTGGCTGACGCTGCCAGCCAGCCGGTCGGCTTCGACCGTCGCCGGCACCTCCTGCGCGCCGAGCCCGAGCACAACGACCTCGCGCCGCTCGAACCAATGGGCGACGAGGAGCTTGAGCGCGTGTCGGATCGGGCCAGGCACATCGTCTGCCTCGTCGCCGTAGCCGGCGGTGAAGTCCACCTCGAAGGCGTTCAACCTCATCGTTGCAAGACTTTGGTCGCCTTCTTCCCCGTTAACCTTCGCTTCGTAAATTCGGGTTTACCATTGGGATCGTTGGCAGATTCTGGGGCGATTCGCCTGATCGCGCCCCCTGCCCACAGCTCTTGGGGGAGCCTGTCTCAATGTCGGTGATCGAATTCAAACCTCGGACGCGGCGCGAGCCCGAGCCGAGGCGCGAGACCGAATACTGGCAGTGCCGCTGCGGCAGCTTCGCCTTCTTCCTCGCCTCAGACGGCTCGGTCCACTGCTCCGAGTGCGAGCAGGAGGCGGCCTCCATGCGCGGCTTCTGGCGCATCCCGGAAAGCATCGACGAGCCCGAGACCTCAGCCGACCTCGCCAAGGTCGTGTTCATCTTCGACGGCAAGCACGACCAGCGCTCGTAGCGCACGATCCGGAATATCCAACGCCGTCACTGCCGGGCTCGACCGGGCTATGACGCGTTCAATGAGACGCTGATCGTGCGACCGCTGTCACATGCCCTTCGGCTCGGCGCATTTCGGGCCCCAGCTCCACGCCTGATCGGCGCGGTCGTTCGGCTTGCACGGCACCGAGGCCTCGGTCGGCGGCGGATCGACCGGCGCGCCGAGCGGCTTGATGCACATGACGCTTCCCGTCACCGGATTGATCTCTGCCACCTGGCACTTGGCCGGCGCCGGCTGCTCAGCGCCTTCGGCCCACGCCGCGCCCGCGCACGCCATCACGCCAAGCAGCATCGTCGCGATCATCGTCTTCATCGTTGTCTCCACATTTGACTCAATATCCACAGTCGCATCGGCAACTATCTTAACGCCGTTCTGCCCATATGACGAATGACCTTCCACAAGCAGCAGCGCGACAAGCTCACTCTGCTCGGCAGGCTGCGCAGCGCGCTTCATCTGTCGCAGCGCCCGCTCCCTCGCGCGTCGCCCAACCTGGCGCAAGGCCCCGACCGTCCGAGGCGAACTCTTTTTCGCGTCGCGATGCAGGCTTCGGCAAGCGCTCGCGTCACAATCGGTAACCTCGTTAGCGACGTCGCAGCGGCGCAGAGCAGCGCGTGCCGCGAATGTCCTCGCTTAATGAGACGAAAGAGCGCAGGGTCGTTCAGTGCGTGGGTGACCCTCCCGTGAGTATGGCTGTCGCTTCGACAGCGTTCCCAGTGCAGCGGAACCCACGCACGCCTACTCGGACATCGCGCGCGTCGAGACGCTCAGCGTCAAGACGCGCGAGCGTCAATTGCTCTTTGGCGCCTCAGTGTTTGGCGTCTCGGTTTTCGGCGTATCGGTTTTGGGCGTGTCGGCGGCGGCAGCCTGCTTCGCGCCGCACGGGATCGCCTGGGCGAAGCACTTGCTGTAGAGACCCTGCTTGGCGCAGGTCATGCCGAGCTCCTTGGCCGTGTCCCAGGCCGCATCGCTGTAGATCGCGCGCGCCTTGACCAGCCACGCCTCCTTCGCCGTCTCTTCCGAATGGTCGCGCGAGCTGTCGAAGCCTGGTCCCGTTCCGGTCACCGGTTTCTCGGCGCAGGCAAATCCCGCCGGGCGCTCCGGCTCGGCTGCGGGTTCGGGCGCGGCCTGCGGCGCCATCTCTGCGGCTGACGCTGGGTCGGCGGCGCGTGCCGGCAACGGCGCGATGCTCATCGTCAGTGCGAAACCGAGAAAGCGGATCGGACCAGCCAGGCACGCTTCGACATTGCAAACTCCTCCCATCCCGTCTTGGGGCCTTTTGGCCCTCGCTCATGGGAAGAATAGCGTGCAAGCGCTTGCCGCGCGAGGGCCGCGCGGGACGCCTGTGTCGCAGTCGCCCGTGAGACCTGCGCCACGGACGCGAGGGCCTCAAGCGGCTCTTCATCTTTCCGCCCTAACTTTCGCGCCAATGAGCCCTGCGGCTTGAGGGGGTCTTGCCAGCCACGCTCGTTCTCGGGCGCTATGGCCTCGTCTTAGCTGTCGCGAGCTGAGATAGTGGCGGGGAAACGGGTTTTTGGCGCGATGTCCAAGGTGACAATGGCAGTGCTTGCCGCATGCCTGCTCGGGGCATCGCTCCCGGCTTGCAGCCTGAGCGACCCGAGCGTCAAAGACTTCAGCCAGATGAGCCAGCGCCCGGAGAAGGCGAAGGAGACCGGCAACACGATCGAGGTTGCCGAGGCGGCCTGCAAGGCGGAGACCCAGACCAAGGGCATCGCCTCGATCACCGCCATCTTCTCTCGCTTCCGCAAGGGCTCCGCCGATGAGGACTACATCGCCTGCATGAAGACCCGCGGCTTCGAGGTGAAGCAATAGCGCTTGGCGCTCGATCGGTATCCCCGCCCCCGCGGCCTTGAGAGCGCTTGTAAATTCTCTACAAAAGGCCTCAATCGCGGTGTACTTTCCGAGCCGTTATCCCCGTCCAGGCGGTCGATTGGGTGAGGCCAGCCCGCCGGGGCGGTTGCGCGCGCAAGAGGTTGGGGCAAAGTGCGGGACATTTTCCAAGGGACTCGTGGGGCCAAGCTGATCGATTGGCTCAAGATCGATTCCTGGATCGATTCGGGCCTGTATAATTCCTGGACGCGGTTCCGCGACTGGTGGAGCGCGTACTCCTCATTCTTCGGCAAGTTCGAGGTCAAGGGCTTCGTCCGCGCCCTCGACGAGCTCGCCTGCGAGACGCTGACGCTCAGCGTCGGCGCGCTTCTCGTGGTCACCACCTTCGCGCTGCCGGCCTTCGAGATCGCCCAAGGCAAGATCAACCTCGCCGACGAATACAGCGTCACCTTCCTCGATCGCTACGGCAACGAAATCGGCAAGCGCGGCCTGCTGCGCGACGACTCGGTGCCGCTCGAAGAGATCCCCGACTACATGATCAAGGCCACCCTCGCCACCGAGGACCGGCGCTTCTTCGAGCATTTCGGCGTCGACGTGATGGGCACGTTCCGCGCCGTCGCCGCCAACGCGCAACACGACACGGTGGTGCAAGGCGGTAGCTCGCTCACCCAGCAGCTCGCCAAGAACATGTTCCTCTCGCCCGAGCGTTCGCTCACCCGCAAGATCAAGGAAGCGTTCATCGCCGTCTATCTCGAGAACCACTACACCAAGCCCGAGATCCTCAAGCTCTATTTCGACCGCGCCTATCTCGGCGGCGGCTCGTACGGCGTCGAGGCCGCGGCGCAATATTATTTCGGCAAGTCGATCCGCGAGGTGAACCTCGCCGAGGCCGCCATGCTCGCCGGCATGTTCAAGGCGCCGACGCGCTACGCCCCGCACGTCAACCTCGCCGCCTCCCGCGCCCGCGCCAACGAGGTGCTGAGCAACATGGTCGAGGCCGGCTATATGAGCGAAGGCCAAGTCTACGGCGCGCGCATGAACCCGGCGAAGATCGTCGAGCGGACCGACACCAACACCCCCGACTACTTCCTCGACTGGGCCTTCGAGGAGGTGCAGAAGCAGATGCAGGGCCAGGAGGATCACATCCTCGTCGCCCGCACCACCGTCGACACCGGCCTGCAAAGGATGGCGGAGGACGCGCTCGAGACCACGATCGCAACCTCAGGCCACGCGCGTCACTTCGAGCAGGGCGCGATGCTGGTGATGGAGACCGACGGCGCGGTGCGCGCCCTGGTCGGCGGCAAGGACTACGGCGAGAGCCAGTTCAATCGCGCCACCCACGCCTACCGGCAGCCCGGCTCCTCGTTCAAGCCTTACGTCTACATCACCGCCTTCGAGACCGGCAAATACACGCCGAACACCGTCGTGAGCGGCGGCGGTGCCTCTTGCGGCCACTGGGCGCCGAAGAACTTCGCCGCCGGCGAGAGCAACACCATGGCGCTGCACGATGCGCTCGCCCATTCGATCAACACCATCGCGGTCAAGGTGTCGCTCGACGTCGGCCGCGAGAAAGTGCTCGAGACCATGAAGAAGCTCGGCATCACGCGGCTCAAGAAGACCTGCTCGCTCGCGCTCGGCGACCAGGGCCTGACGCCGCTCGAGCACACCGAAAATTATGCGGTGTTCGCCTCCGGAGGCCTCGATGTCCACGCCTACGGCATCGAGGAGATCAAGGGTCTCGCCAGCGGCGAGGTGCTTTACAATCACGAGCGCGACGCGCCGCCGCGCAAGCAGATCTTTCAGCGCAAGTCGGTCGAGATGCTGAACACCATGATGCAGCAGGTGGTGCAGGCCGGCACCGCGCGCGCGGCCCAGCTCGACTTCACCTATTCGATCGGCAAGACCGGCACGAGCTCCAACTTTCGCGACGCCTGGTTCATGGGCATGACCGGGCAATACGTCGCCGGCGTGTGGCTCGGCAACGATGACTTCACGCCGATGGCGCGGGTGACGGGCGGCAGCTTCCCGGCCCAGACCTGGCACAATTTCATGGTCGCGGCCCACGATACCGACAATATCCCCAAGCTTCCCGGCATCGCCGTCCATCCCGTCCAGGTCGCCGAGCAGGCGCGGCTCGCCGCTGCCGCCGCGCAGAATGCCGCCGCCAATCCGGAGGCGCCCCCCGCCGCGGCTGTCGAGAACGTCAAGGACATGTCGCTTGCGACCAAGCAGGCGCTGCTTAGGCTGAGCACGCTGTTGAAGGACGCGCGGCGGCTTTCGCCCTCCGATCAGAAACCTGACCATGCCGAGGCGGTCCCCGCGCCGGCCGCTTCGCCGAATCCCGATCTCGCCCAGGCGGCGAATGCCGACGGCGCGCCGCAGCCCGCGACCGCGGCAGCCGAGACTCAGGCTGCGCCGCAAGGCTCGCTCTCCACCGTCAGCGATAGCGGTGCGCCAGCCCCGCATTAGGCGGCGCGCGCCAGTCGTTTAGCGAAAGACGAACGCCGCTTGACCAGCGTCCTGCCAGACCAGCCGTTTGGGCTCACCGCCTCCTCCCGCACCAAGCCGTGGATCGAGGAGGGCAGCCATTCGATGCGCTCGCTCGCTTATTTCATCGGCACGTTCGCGGTCGCTCTCCTGCTCGGCATCGGCTCGGCCTGGTACATGATCGAGCGGGGTTCGCCGCTGACGACCACCAAGGTCGGCCCGTGGGCGAGCTGGAATGCCTTGGGCAATCCGACGGCGGACCCCTACACCAAGGCGCATCTCGCCCGAAGCGGCAGGCTGCCGCTCAGCTCGACCGTCGCCCGCTATTTCGTGGCGCGCACCGACGGCGCCGGCCACGGGCTCACCTCGGGCTGCGAATATCTGGTCACCGGCTCGCCGATCAATGCGCGGTGGTGGTCGATCGCGCTCTATGACGACACCGGCAGCCTGATCGAGAACGGGTCGAACCGCTACTCCTTCAACAGCGAGGAGGCGCTCCGCCATTCGGACGGCACGTTCCGCATTCGCGTGGCGCGCACGGCGCGGCCGGAGAATTGGCTTCCGAGCGGCGACGACACCGACCGCAATCTGGTGCTGATGCTGCGCATCTATGCGCCGCGCGACACCGACTCGCTCGGCGTCGGTCTCGTCCCCGACGAACGCCTGCCCAGAATCGAGCGCGTCGCATGCGAATAAGGATCCCCGGACTCTATATCGTGCTCGGCGTCGTGCTCGCCGGGCTGATCCATATCGTTGCCGTGCTCACGCTGCCGATGCTCGCGCCGCGAAACGCGCAGGCGCGGCTCGCCGAGCTCGGACCCGTCAACACCATGATCGAGCTGCCGGCGGCAGCGCCCGGCAAGCAGGCCATGCCGATGATGGCCCCGGACGTCCGCTACGCATTCTGCCGCTTCGATCTCAGCAACGGGCCGGTGCGGCTGAGCGCCACCGTCGCCGACGATCTCTGGCTGATCGGCCTCTACTCGCCGGAGGGCGACAATTTCTATGCGGTGACCGGCGCCGATTTGAAGAAGGCCAATATCGAGCTGGTCATCGCCTCCGCCGATCAGACGGTCGAGGAAGCCGGTGTCGACTCGCCCGAGAGCACCGACGAGGTGCTGGTGGTGAACTCGCCGGTCAATCAGGGGATCGCGCTGATCCGCGCGCCGCTCAAAGGAGCGAGCCGCGCCCCGCGCGCCGAGGAAGCGCTCAAGGCGACCTCGTGCGGTCCCTATTCCAAGTCAGGCTAGGCCGTAGGCCTCTGCGGGTAAACGCGATGGCCAACAAGACGTCTATCAAGTCAACGAAGGCCGCAAAGAAGGCCGCCCCCAAGCGGGTCGCTGCGAAGCCGGCCCTGCTCGCCGGCGGCAACCCGCAAGTTCCGAAGGCCGACGGCGACGCCCCTGTGCAGGCCTACATCGCGGCCATGCCGGGCTGGAAACGCGAAATTGGGTGCCGCCTCGACGCGCTCATCGTGCGAACCGTCCCCGGCGTGCGCAAGGCGGTGAAATGGAACTCCCCGCTTTACGGTATCGAGGGCCCAAAAGGAGAAGGAGGCTGGTTCCTCGGCATCCATTGCTTCACGCATTACGTCAAGATCGCCTTCTTCCGCGGCGCGTCGCTGCGTCCTGTCCCGCCCGGCGCGTCCAAGAGCACGGACACGCGCTATTTCGACATCCATGAGGACGACCAGCTCGACGAAGCTCAGCTCGCCGCCTGGGTGAAGCAAGCGAGCCTTTTGCCCGGCGAACGCATGTGAGCGGCTAACAAGCCATCAAGAAAGCGATCACCGTGATAAGCAAGACCGCGTCGAAGGAAGGAAAAGCAGGCGATTCTCCTTCTCAGCTGATCGACGCGAGAATCGCCGCGCTGACTGATTGGCGGGGCGAGACGCTCGCGCGCGTCCGCGCGCTCATCAAGCAGGCCGACCCCGAGATGGTCGAGGCGTGGAAGTGGCGAGGCGTTCCAGTGTGGGAGCATGCCGGCATCATCTGCACCGGCGAGACGTACAAGGCTGTCGTCAAGCTGACCTTCGCCAAGGGCGCCTCGCTCGAGGACCCTTCAGGCCTGTTCAACGCGAGCCTCGAAGGCAACACCAGGCGCGCCATCGATATCCATGAGGGCGACAAGCTCGATGGGAAGGCGTTACAGGCGCTCATTCGCGCCGCCGTGGCGCTGAACCTGTCCAAGCGCGCGACCCCCCGCCCCGTCAGCGCCCGGAAGAGACCAAAGAGCGCTTGAACACCTAGAGTGCGAGAGATCAGGTTATTTCTTGCGGGCGCGTTGGGCGCGGCGGCGCGACGGGGCCCCCGTCTCTCGCGGCGTGTCGCCGGTCCTGCGGTCGATACGCACGCCTGGGAAGATGATGATCTGACCGAGCGAGCCGTCCACGGGCTTGGCGATCCTTGCTGCGGCGTCCTCGCCACGGCGGAATTCCAGGATGTTACCCATTCTCGCTCTCCACGGCTGCTCGCGCGATCATCGCGCATTCGACCGAGAGGTTTGCGTTCTCTCGGCTGACCTAATTAAGACGCGGGTAAGGTTAACGAACCCCTAACCGTCCGCGCATGCAAGAGCTTTGTATCAATCCTCGACCGCGTCATCGCCGAGGAAGTTCCGGCCGGCTTTGTCCTCGATGCCGACGATCCACAGATCGGCATCGAATTCGCGCTGCCGCGCGAGATAGAGGTCGGCCTCTTGCTGCCGCACCCATTCGGGGTGGAAGCAGCACACCCAGCGCCGCTCGGTCTCGCTGCCTTCGAACCCCGCCGGCGCCGGGCCGAACAGGCAGACCGTGCCGTCGAGCCGGTCGACGCAGATGAAGATCGCGCCAGCCGCCTCGTCCCCTCGCCGCACGATCACCGCGGGCACGCTCTCGGCCTGGCAGCGGCGGAGATAGGCCCTGACCCAGATCTCGCTCTTGATGCGCATGCGAGAGTTTAGGGCTTCGCCGCGGTCTTGGCCAAGTCGTGCCCGGTGACGCGCTTCAGCTCGCGCATCAGCTCGGGCGAGATACGCCCGGTCTCGCGAAGCTTGCGATCGTGCTGGAATGCGGTGATGGCGTGCGTGGTCGCTGTTCCCATCGCGCCGTCGACCGGTCCCGGCGCATAGCCGAGATCGGCGAGGATCTGCTGCACCGCCTTCACCGAAGGATCGGCGCCGTCGGCCTTGCTGGGATTGTCGGTCTTGGCTTTCGCCTGCGCGTCGTCGGTGACCGAGCCGGTGGCGGCTGACGGCTTCACGCTGTCGCCGAGCAGGATGTGATGCAGGAGCTCATCGCTCGCCTCGCCGCTCGCGGGCAGGCCCTCGCTTTTTTCATAGGTCGAGATCGCCGCGCGCGTCTTGTCGTTCAGCTTGCCGTCGGCGTCGCCGACATCGTAGCCCCGCGCCGAAAGCTCGCGCTGCACCGCCTTGACGAGAAGCTCCGGCGCGCCCGCCTCGGCCGCTTGCTCCGGCGGAGGCGGCGGCAGATCGGTGCTGACCGGCGGGAGCTTCTTGATCTCGACCGGGGCGGTCGGCGCAGCCGTGCTGGCGATCACCCGCGCGGGCGGCGCCGCGGAGATCGCTGCCGGACCATGCTGGTCCTGCAAATAGAGCGCATTGTAGATGATGGTCCCGGTCAGGCCGAGAAAGGCCAGAAATACGAGACGCGCAAGCACTACGCCCATCGATCACGGTGAGTTCGAGGTTTCCCAAGGGCCGGCAGGCGAATGTCGCCCCCGTTAACGGCCATCTTGGCGTCCGAAGCTAAAGAGAAGCTAAACGCGCGGCCAGCCTCACGCCAGGGGCCGTCGCAGGACCGTTCATGCGGCTGAAACCTTGGGCATCGGCATGGGCGCCTCGACTGATTCGCTCGCGCTGTCGAGCGGGAGGGCGATGCAAGCCGTGGTGCCGCTGCCGAGCTTGCTGGTCAGCTCGAGCTTGCCGCCATGGAGCCTGGCCAGCCCCTTCACCACCGACAGCCCAAGCCCCGCGCCGTCATAGCTCCGGTCGTAGGAATTGTTCGCCTGCACGAACGGATTGCCGAGCTTCGGCAGGTCAGCCTCGGCGATGCCGATGCCGTTATCGGCGACGCTGAGCTCGACATTGCCGCCGGCCACCTTGGCCGAGACGCGCACCCAGCCACCGGCATCGGTGAACTTGATGGCGTTCGAGATCACGTTGAGCAACATCTGCTTGCACGCGCGCTTGTCGGCGGGAAGCTCGGGAATGCCCGGCGCGATATCGACGATCAGCGACAGCGACCGCTGCTCGGCGGTGTGGCGCATGATATCGCAGCACGACTTGACGAGCGGGGCCACGTCGAACGGCTCCTTGACGATCTTGAACTTGCCGGCCTCGATCTTCGACATGTCGAGGATGTCGTTGACGACATTCAAAAGGTGCTCGCCGCTTTCATGGATCAGGCGGGCATAGTCGCGGTAGCGCGCCTCGCCGAGCGTGCCGAACAGCTCGCGGTTGAGGATCTCCGAGAAACCGATCACCGCATTCAGCGGCGTACGCAGCTCGTGGCTCATATTGGCGAGGAACTGCGTCTTGGCGCGGCTCGCGCTCTCGGCCTCGTCGCGCGTCCTGAGCAGCTCGGCCTCTTGCGCCTTGCGATCGGAGATGTCGCGGGTGATGGCGACGATGCCGGCGCGCTCGGGAGCACCGTGCTCGGCGGGCGGCATTGGCCGGCAGCGCATCTCGACCCACACATGGCGCGACGCATCGCCCGCGCGCCGCACCCTGAACTCGACCGCGATCGCCTCGTTGTTGGCGAGCGAGCGCGACAGCGCCGTGAGATAGGCCGGGCGGTCGGCGACGTGCACACGTTCGAACAGTCCGTCGCCGAGAATCTTCTGCACCGGCTCGCCGAACAAGGTCTGCGCGGCGAGCGAGGCGAATAGCACGCGGCCCTTGTCGTCGTGGCGGGTGATCATGTCGGTCGCGTTCTCGGCGAGCAGGCGGTAGCGCTCCTCTCCGGCCCTGACCGCGCCCTCGGAGTGCTTGTGCACGAGCTGGACCATGACCGCGAGCCCGGCGGCATAGGCGGTCGCCGTCATCGTGCCGAGCAGCGCCAGCATGAGCGGCGGGAAGGGCAAGGTCTCGACCGGCGCGATGTGGCCGTAATAACCGAGCATGTAGAGCACCGCGAGACCGAGGCCGGCGACGCCCGCCGACCAGGCGACGATGCGCCGGTCGGTGGCGAGCGCGGCCTCGAGCGGCACGGCGACCATCCATGGGATGAGCCAGGAGCTCAGGCCGCCGGTGAGCCACGCGGTGAAGGTGACGAGGCCGGCGAAATTGGCGGCGGAAGCAAGATGCGCCGCGGCGAACTTGCCGGTGCGCGACAGGAAGATGGCGATCCCGATCGGCGACAGGAGCCAGAGAAAGGCGGCGGCGCCGAGCAGCGTCGGCCTGCCGTTGACCACGAGATAGACGGGGAAGACACAGAGTGCGAGCAGCCCGCCAAGCAGGTGTGAGGCGATAAACGATTGGTGCCGCGCGGCGGTCAGCGCCTCGCCGCGAACGGACGGGTGAACGAGCGAGCCGAAATAAGCGGCGAGCCCGCGGACACTCTCATTACCTAACACGCGCATCTCGGAGCGGAATGGCCGCCGCTCACGTCCCCAATTGACTTGAATCGATTATTCGGGTGCGCGCTTAAGAAACGTAAAACGGCGCGAAAACGGCCCTCGCCCCGTGCCGAGACGAGCGGTTTTCGTGAAGCTTCGGCACGGGCGCGCCGGCTTCACCGGCACATCGCGCAAGCAAACGCCCTCATCTCATCTTCGCCTCGCGTGTGATTCGGAGCCCGGCATGAGACGCCCCGACAGCACCGCTCTGCGATCTCGGCGGTCGGGAAAAGACCAAGCCGTCGAAACACCATGCAACATATCTGGGCTAGCGACCCGCCGATCTCCGAGTGACATCGGTGTATACGAGCATTAACCGTGCTTGTTTTGCGATAAGCAACAATTTATCGAACAACATTTGGAGATATCGTGCAGTTTGTACTTTGTTATCGATACAATTTTTGTATCAAACTTTATCGATTGCAGTGAAGCTCCCTTATGTTCTCTGCGCTATGGTGTCCATCTGCGGAGGAAGGATAGCGGCGGCAAGTCGCAGATTTCTCAAACAGAGAGGGCAAGTCGATGATGTTTCTAATCAGGTCAGCCTTCTGGCTGATGATCGTTGTCCTGCTGGTCCCGACTGACGAGGGACAGCAGAATCAAGTTTACGGGTCGGCCGAAGCGGCGGTGAAAGATGTCGCCACCTTCTGCGATCGCAACCCCGAGACCTGCACGACCGGCAAGAACGCATTTGACGTTCTGGTGCACAAGGCCGAGTTCGGCGCCCGCATCCTGATGGGCTTCATCATGGATAAGAGCGGACTCGGCGGCGATGCGACCGCATCTTCGGGCGCTGCAACGTCTGCTTCGGTGAGCGGCATGGCGCCGGCGAGCTGGAGCAGAGGCAGCTCGCAAGACACACTCAGCCCCGAGGACCGCGAAGCGGCCTGGGGCGGACCCGGCGGTTCCGGCACGTAGCAGCTCGCTGATAGGCCGCGTCGAGCGACGGCGCCGGTTCCGACAAGACGAGATTTATTGGCAGCCCCCCCGCCTGCCAACGGGGCGCGCAATTGGGATGGTAATGCCCTTTCCCTCCCAACCTGCGCGCCCCCTACTTTTTGCGCAACGCTGTCGCGGCGCCGACCATTCCCCCCTATATTGAGTTCATGGACACGCTGAACGACACGCTCGGAGCGACAAGCTTCGAGGAGATCCTCGCCGACTTCGAGCTGCTCGACGACTGGGAGGACCGCTACCGCTACGTCATCGAGCTCGGCCGCAAGCTCGAGCCGCTCCCCGAGGCCGACCGCTCCGCCGCCAACAAAGTGCAAGGTTGCGTCAGCCAGGTCTGGCTCTCGACCATCGTGCATCCGGACGGGAGCATGCCGCGGCTGAGCTTCATCGGCGACAGCGACGCTCACATCGTGAAGGGGCTGATCGCCATTCTGTTTGCGCTCTATTCGGGCAAGACGGCCAAGGAGATTCTCGTCGTCGACGCTAACCAGTCGCTCGGACAGTTGCATCTGACCGAGCACCTGACGCCGCAGCGCTCGAACGGCCTCATGGCGATGGTGAAACGCGTCAGGCACGACGCCGAGACGGCGCTCGCCAACGCCAAGCCGCACTGAGCTGGCGCTCACCCTTTCCGCCAGGCATCGAGCGTCGGGCGATAATCCTCGCTTCCCCAATGGCGCACGCCACCCGCTCGGCGCCCGCTCTGCCCGTCACCATTGATTGGCGCACACTCTAAAAGGCGCAAGCGCGGCGGGGATAAGACGAACAGCCCGCGGCAAGTTTAGCGGCTGTGAACAGGGCGCGGACAATGGCGATCGCGCCTCCGCTATCCTCTGCAAATCCCCGGCGCATCAGGCAAGCGCATGCTCCCGCCTCGTAAACAGGAGGCGAGGCCAATGTCGGGTGAGAAGCGTCAGGATGGCAAAGAAGCGAGACCGCGCGAGCGTCGGGCGCAAGACGCATCTTCAGCACCATGACGGCGGCGGGCGCGAGCGTCTCATGCGCGGAGCCGCGACCTGCCGCGACTGATCGCGCTCTGGCCGCATGATCTCGCCGACGGGAGCCTGGAGGGATGCAAGCTCGTGCTCGCCAAGCTCCGCCAGGCGCTTCGCGCCGAGCGGCGCCGAGCAACCTCGGGCCATTGGAGCTACGACCTCAACCGGCATCTCGGCTTGGTCAGCGCCTATAAGGGAGAGCTTGCGCGGCTCAAGGCAATCCGGCCGAAACTCAGCCGAACTGCGCCCGTCGCGCCATCGGCCTGATTTGTGGCTTGGGGCGGGGATAGTGCAGAAGCGAGCGCTCGACCTCGCTCCGCGCGGTCTCGGCAGGCCCGACCACGTCGTGGCACAGGATCCTGTCGACCTGTCCGCCATCCTCCGACAGCGGAAGTCTCATCCAAAACAATACGATATGGTCACGCCCGGTGGCCGGGCCGCGCACCACGCCGTGCAGCGGCTGCCCGGCTTCCACGACACGGCCATGAATCCGGCGCCAATAGTCGGCGCAATCCCCGGAAAACACCTCGTCGACCCGCTTGCCGGTGACCTCTTGCCCATAGACGTCGCGAAGCCGCGTCCCGGCGAGCCGGAACGAGGCCCGCTCGATGCCGTCCCTGACATCGATCAGGCCGAGATGGGGAAGGAGCCGCGGGACTTTGAGGGGATCGAGGTCCGACCTTGCCGGCATCCGCCGCGCGCCCGCCGAGCGAAGCCAATAATCGAAGAGCTCACGCTCTCCTTGCATCACCAATTGTGCTCGAAAGGCTCGTCCGGACATCATCGGCATCCCCCCGCCGCAAGGCTTCAAGCCCCGCGAATCACCGCGACGTGGTCAGACTATGTGCAGTTCAAACGCGACTTGCAAGCCAAGAGCACCAGATTCACTATGAATCGCAATGGCTTGTGGTAACACTTAAGGCAAATACTCGATCTGGGGAGAGAAAAGAGGCGCGAGCGCGGCTAAACAGGTCGCCGCGCCGCTTCATTTGCGGAAGTGGCAGAATCGCAAGATTCCTAACGGCGCCGCTGCCCAAGACCCATGCGCTTGGCGAGATCGGAGCGAGCTGCTGCATAGTTCGGCGCGACCATCGGATAGTCGTGCGGGAGGCCCCATTTGTCGCGATATTCCTCAGGCGACAGATCGTAATGCGTGCGGAGGTGGCGCTTCAGCGATTTGAACTTCTTCCCGTCCTCGAGGCAGATGATGAACTCCGGCGTCACCGACTTTTTGACCGGGACGGCGGGCTTCAACTCTTCCCTGGCAGGAACGCCTGAGGCGCTGGAGGCCTTGCTCAGAGCATCGAACACATTGTGGATGACACCAGGAAGGTCTGTTGCGACAACCGTGTTGTTGCTGACATAGGCCGAGACGATCTCAGCGGTAAGTTCGACGAGCTCGTTTTTCTCCAGATTCGCTTCCATGAAGTCGCTCCTTGATCCTGCCTAATCCCCGGTCCAAACAAGCACGCAGACAAATGGCTGGTGCTCACGCATCTCCCGGGCCCACGAGACTCTTGAAGTCACCAGATTACGCCGTTTTTGTGACGGGAGCCGACAATGTTTCTCAACTAGAGAATGTGCTGCGCCCTAACGAGCTTAACTGATTTGCTCTCTATAGCACCTTTTCTCGAAACCGCAATGCATCTGATCTAATGAAGACTGGCGGCTAACCAATCATGATAAAGGAAGGCAAGACTTTTGTTTACCCAAACGACTTCGCGCCGCTGCTGAGCTTTACCCAACAGCGTGCGTGTGTGCCGCAGAATGACCGCCTGTCTCACCAACCCCCGCTTGTGGCCCGCAATTTTTCCGGGAATCAAGCCTCCGTGAGCAGCTGAAGGCACCCCTTCGGTAGGTCGGTGGAAGTGCTTATATTGCCGGGAGAACAATGCGAACAAACCCGAAAGTGTTCCCCAACATGAACAAGCCCGACAAAATAGAGAAACCCGGTAAGGACAAGATGGCGGCGTCGGAGACCGAGTGGCGAAAGAAGCTTTCGCCAGAGCAGTTTCACGTGACGCGCGAGCACGGCACCGAGCGGGCGTTTAGTCACCCCTATTACAGCGACAAACGCGACGGCATGTATCGTTGCGTCTGTTGCGGTGCGCCGCTGTTCAGCTCCGATGCGAAGTTCGATTCTGGCACCGGCTGGCCGAGCTTCACGGGCGCAGAGGATACGGTGACGTTGCACGAGGACAATTCCTACGGCATGCGCCGGACCGAGGTCAGATGCGCCAATTGCGACGCGCATCTCGGCCATGTCTTCCCCGACGGCCCCGGCCCGTCAGGCCAGCGCTTTTGCATCAATGGCTGCGCGCTCGACCTCGACACCGGCGACGACAGCGGCAAGACCAAGGCATAGTCATCCCGTCATGACTGGAAAACTGTCCCGCGCAGGGGCCCCCCGCGCGCGCCGCCTCCCGCTCGCCGCCACCCATCACGGCATCGAGCGGGTGGACGACTATGCCTGGCTTCGCGCCGACAACTGGCAGGCGGTGATGCGCGATCCCGCCCGGCTCGATCCCTCGATCAGGGCCCATCTCGAGGCGGAGAATGCCTATACCGCCTCGGCGATGGCCGACACCGAAGCGCTTCAGGCGACGCTGTTCGCCGAGATGAAGGGGCGCATCAAAGAGGACGATGCAAGCGTCCCCGCCCCCGACGGCGCGTTCGCCTATTACTCGCGCTTCGTGACCGGCGGCCAGCACCCGATCTTCTGCCGCAGGCCCCGCGCCGGCGGCGATGAGCAGGTCCTGGTCGACGGCAACGCGCTCGCCAAGCCGCACGCCTATTTTCGCATCGCCAGCGTCAGCCACAGCCCCGATCACAGGCTGATCGCCTACGCCGTCGATACCAAGGGCTCCGAGTTCTACACCGTCAACATCATCGAGGCGGCCACCGGCGCGCTGCTCGATTCCGCCATCACCGACAATAATGGCGCGCTGGAATGGGCCAATGACAGCCGCGAGCTGCTCTATGTCTGGGTCGATGACGAGCACCGTCCGCGCAAGCTGCTGCGCCATGCGGTGGGCGCCACGGGCGCCGACACGCTGATCCATGAGCAGAGCGATCCGGGCTTCTTTCTCGGCATCGGCGCCACGCAGGACCGGCGCTACCTCCTGCTCAGCGTGCACGACCACGAGACTGCCGAGATCAGCCTGATCGACGCCGCCGATCTATCGGCGCCTCCGCGTCTGGTTGCGGCGCGCGCGCCCGAGCACGACTACTCCGTCGATCATCATGACGGGCGGCTCGTCATCCTCACCAATTCCGCCGGCGCAGAGGACTACCGCATCGTCGAGGCGCCGGCTGAAAGCCCCGGCCCCCAGCATTGGCGCGAGATCGAGCCGCACCGGCAAGGACGGCTCATTCTCGACGTGGTCGCCTATAAAGACTTTCTGGTGAGGCTCGAGCGCGAGGACGGTTTGCCGCGCATCGTCATCCGCCGCTTCGCCGACGGCGATGAGCATGAGATCGCCTTCGCCGAGGAGGCCTATGCGCTCGGCATCTCCGACGGCTACGAGTACGACACCACGAGCTTGCGCTTCACCTATTCCTCGATGACGACGCCGGCGCAAGTGTTCGACTACGACATGAAGACGCGCGCGCGCGTGCTGCGCAAGACTCAGGAAATCCCGAGCGGCCACGACCCAAAGCTCTATGTCACCGCGCCGCGTCATGGCCCCCGCGCACGATGGCGAGACGGTGCCGGTCTCCCTGCTCTATCGCAAGGAGACCAAGCTCGATGGCACTGCGCCGCTTTTGCTCTACGGCTACGGCGCTTACGGCATGAGCATCCCGGCCGGCTTCTCGACCAACGCGCTGTCGCTCGTCGACCGAGGCTTCGTCTACGCCATCGCGCATATACGCGGCGGCAAGGACAAGGGCTATCGCTGGTACAAGGACGGCAAGCGCGAGAAGAAGGTGAATAGTTTCACCGACTTCATCGCCGCCGGTGAGTTTCTCGCCGAGCAGGGCTTCACCGCGCGGAGCCGCATCGTCGCCCATGGCGGCAGCGCCGGCGGCATGCTGATGGGCGCCGTCGCCAATCTTGCGCCCACGCTCTTCCTCGGCATCGTCGCCGAGGTGCCGTTCGTCGACGTGCTGACCACCATGCTGGATGCGAGCCTGCCGCTCACGCCGCCCGAATGGCCCGAATGGGGCAACCCGATCGAGAGCGAGGCCGACTACCGCACCATCGCCGCCTATTCGCCTTACGACAATGTGCAAGCGGTGGCGCACCCGCATATTCTCGCGCTCGCCGGGCTCACCGATCCGCGCGTGACCTATTGGGAGCCGGCGAAGTGGCTGGCCAAGCTCCGCGAACGCGACACCGGCTCAGCGCTGCTGCTGTTTCGCACCAATATGGAGGCGGGGCATGCCGGCGCGAGCGGCCGTTTCGAACGGTTGAAGGAGGTGGCGCTCGCCTACGCCTTCGCGCTTAAGATCGTCGGCAACCGCACTTTGCAATAGGGACGAATCTCGTCACTTTACTCGCCATGCTGCTCGCCCGCGACAAGTCCCAGCTGCTGATCGTCGATGTGCAGGAGAAGCTGGTTCAAGCGATCTCCGGCAAGGACCGCGTCATCGACCGCTGCATTCGGCTGGTGCGCGCGGCGCGCACGCTCGACGTGCCGATCACCGTCTCCGAGCAATATCCGCAAGGGCTTGGGCCCACGGCCAACTCGATCCGCGATGCGTTGGCCAATGCCGCGCTGGTCGCCGACAAGGTGGAGTTCTCCTGCCTCAGGAACGAGTTCTTGCGCGAGCGCCTGCACGAGCTTCGCCGCCAGGGCAGACCGCAAGTCGTGGTCGCCGGCATCGAGGCCCATGTCTGCGTACTGCAAACGGCGATCGATCTCGAGGACCAAGGCTTCGAGGCGTTCGTGGTCGCCGACGCCACGGGCTCGCGTTCCAAGGACAGCCGCAAGCTCGCGCTCGCGCGGCTCGCCAAGACCGGCGCCGACGTGGTCGACAGCGAGATGGTGCTGTTCGAGTGGCTGGAGCGCGCCGGCACGCGAGAGTTCAAAGAGCTGCAAGCGCTCATCAAGTAAGGGGGAGGCGAATGGGCTACGCTCGTATCAGCCCCCCTCACCCGGCTCGCTAGAGCGAGCCGACCTCTCCCCGGCGGGGAGAGGTGAAGCCGCGGCAACCCGCCAATCCTGACGCAAAGCTGCACGTGCGGTTCATGCAGGGTTCAGGCGCGCGGACGCAAAGTCGAAAGCGTCAGATCCCTGTACTGATGTAGCGAACCTTCCTCGGCACCGGGCGCGGAGTTCAGGGGCTCCGCGCCCACCCCCCCTCATCGTTTTCCTTTACCAAATAGGCCAAGCGCCCGGCTTGCCTCGCTGTTGGGGAACCTTTAGCCTCCGGCGAGCTTTCTCACCCCGAACCTTCCGGAGTACCGCCCGTGGCCTTCGAACTCCCCCCGCTGCCTTACGCCTATGACGCGCTTCAGCCCTTCATGTCGGCCGAGACGCTGCAATATCACCACGACAAGCATCACAAGGCCTATGTCGACAATCTGAACAAGCTGCTGCCGGGCTCGGGTTTCGAGGGCAAACCTCTCGAGGAGATCATCAAGGCGAGCTACGGCAAGAATCCCGGCATCTTCAACAATGCCGGTCAGGACTTCAATCACATCCATTTCTGGCCGTGGATGAAGAAGGACGGCGGCGGCAAGAAGGTACCGGGCTCGGTGCAGGCGCTGATCGACCGCGACCTCGGCGGCTACGACAAGTTCCGCAACGACTTCATCGAGGCCGGCAAGACGCAGTTCGGCTCAGGCTGGGCGTGGCTTACGCTGAAGGGCGGCAAGCTCGAAGTGACCAAGACCCCGAACGGCGAGAACCCGCTGGTGCATGGCGGCTGGCCGCTGCTCGGTGTCGACGTGTGGGAGCACTCCTATTACATCGACTATCGCAACGAGCGGCCGAAATATCTCGAGGCCTGGTTCGATCATCTGATCAATTGGGGCCATGTCGAGGAGATGTACGACCTGGCGCCGAAATAGCCGCCCATTTGCGCGCAACCGCGGTGAAATTGCACCGCAATAGCCGCCATATTGCACGGATTTGACGGGATCTGCGACTGGCGCCGCGGCTTCCCTGTTCGCGTCTTATCCCCGCTTGGCGAGCGATGCTTCAGCGTGCTCGCTCGCTTCGAGCCAGGACTGCTCCGCGGCGGCGACGCTGCGCTCGACCTCGGCACGCGACTTCATCAGCTCGGCCACCGGCCTCCCGCCATTGGCGTGCGGCGCCGCCAGCGCAGCATCGATCTCGGTGCGCCGCTGCACCAGCCGCTTCAGCTCCGCCTCGACCTGTTTCATGATCTTGCGCGCCGCCTTGGCGCGATCCTCCGCCTCGGCCGCAAGCCGCCGCGTTTCCTTGCGGTCGACCGGCGCAGACGATCTCGCGCCACGCTCGGAGCGGCCCGCGTTCGCACCGAGCACCATGTCGCGATAGTCCTCGAGGCTGCCGTCAAGCTCCTTCGCCGTGCCGCCATCGACCAGCACGAGGCGGTCGGCGATCAGCGACAGCAGATGGCGGTCGTGGCTGACCACGACCACCGCGCCGCCGAACTCGGTCAGCGCCTCGACCAGGGCCTCGCGCGCATCGACGTCGAGATGGTTGGTCGGCTCATCGAGGATCAGGATATGCGGCGCGTCGCGCGTGATGAGCGCGAGCGACAGCCTGGCGCGCTCGCCGCCCGAGAGCTGGCGCACGGGGAGATTGGCTTTCTCGCCCGAGAAGCCGAAGCGGCCGAGCTGGCCGCGCACCTCGCCGGGCTTGGCCCCCGGCAACAGCCGCTCCATGTGCTGGAACGGCGTGTCGGCAGGAACGAGCTCCTCGATCTGATGCTGCGCGAAATAGCCGACCTTCAGCTTGCCGCCGGCGGCGACCGTTCCCCCCATCGGCTTGAGCTGACCGGCGAGCAGCCGCGCCAGCGTGGTCTTGCCGTTGCCGTTCCGGCCGACCAAGGCGAGCCGATCGTCCGGATCGATGCGCAAGTTTAGCCGCGACAGCACCGGCGTGCCTTCGGCATAGCCGACCGATGCGTCGTCGAGCACGATCAGCGGCGGACGCAATTCCTTCGGGCTCGGAAAGTCGAACACCAGCGAGGCGTCGTCGGTCACGGCTTGGAGCGGCTGCATGCGGGCGAGCGCCTTGAGCCGGCTCTGCGCCTGGCGCGCGGTGTGCGCTTTGTAGCGCCAGCGATCGACATAGGCCTGAAGCTTCTTGGCCTTGTCCTCCTGCCGCGCGCGGAACGCATCGGCCTGGGCGCGGCGCTCGCTCCTGAGCCGTGCGAACGCGTCGTAATTGCCGGGATAGAGCGTGACGCGCCGCGCTCCACATGCAGCACGTGATCGACCACGTTGTTGAGGAGATCGCGCTCGTGGCTGACCACGATCAGGCTGCGGCGATAGGACTTCAAGAACGATTCGAGCCAGAGCGCGGCTTCGAGATCGAGATGGTTCGACGGCTCGTCGAGCAGCAGCAGATCGGGCTCCGAGAACAGCAGCGCCGCGAGCGCGACCCGCATGCGCCAGCCGCCGGAGAACGACGAGAGCGGCCGATGCTGCGCGTCCTCCGGGAAGCCGAGACCGGCGAGGATGCGGGAAGCGCGGGCCGGCGCGCCATGTGCATCGATCGCGTTCAGCCGCTCGTGGATCTCGGCGATACGGTGCCCGTCCTCGGCGTGGTCGGCTTCGGCCAGAAGCTCGGCGCGCTCGGTCGCCGCCGCAAGCACGGTCTCGAACGGCGTCGCCTCGCCGCCCGGCGCTTCCTGGGCGAGATAGCCGATGCGCGTGCCCGACGGCGCCTCGATCCTGCCATCGTCGGGCTCGTGCAGCCCGGCGATCAGCTTCAGCAGCGTGGACTTGCCGGCGCCGTTCCGCCCGACCAGCCCGACATGGGACCGGGGCGGCAGCGCGGCTGTCGCGTGATCGAGGATGAGATTTCCGCCAAGGCGGAGCGAGAGACCGTCAAGAACGAGCATGAAAGGAACCTAGGATGGGGTCCCCCTCATGCAACGTTAGGCAGCGCGACGCAAGACGCCTTTCACTTTTTGCCCTTGAGGAAGCTTTCCAGAACCCGCGTGAGCATCGGCACGCCGGATTTGACCACCTGCTTGACGACGGTTTCCCCGAAGCTGTCGCTGCGCGCGCCGCCGCCGCCGGTCTTCTTGGCATCCTTCTGCTCGGCAGCTGCGTCACTTTGCTCGGCGGTCCTCTTCTGCAAGATCTCAGAGGCGGACTCGCGATCGACCGTCTCGTCATACACGCCGGCCACCGGGCTCGCCCGCATGACTGCCTTGAGCTCGGCGTCGGTGATCGGCCCCACCCGCGAGTTCGGCGGCCTGACCAGCGTCTTCTGCACGATCGTGGGCTGCCCCTTATCGTCGAGCGTCGAGACCAGTGCCTCGCCGGTACCAAGCTCCATGATCGCCTTCTCGGTGTCGAAGGCGGGATTGGCGCGGAAGGTCGTCGCCGCCGCCTTTACCGCCTTCTGCTCCAGCGGCGAGAAGGCGCGCAGCGCATGCTGGATGCGATTGCCGAGCTGGCGGGAGACCGTATCGGGAATGTCGAGCGGGTTCTGCGTCACGAAATAGACGCCGACGCCCTTGGAGCGGATCAGGCGCACCACCTGCTCGACTTTGTCCAACAGAGCCTTCGGCGCGTCCTTGAACAGGAGATGCGCCTCGTCGAAGAAGAACACGAGCTTCGGCTTGTCGGGATCGCCGACCTCGGGCAGCTCTTCGAACAGCTGCGACATGAGGAACAGCAGGAACGTCGCGTAGAGGCGCGGGCTCTGCATGAGCCGCTCGGCCGAGAGCACGCTGATATAGCCGCGCCCGTCGCGCGCCACCCGCATCAAGTCACTGATCTTGAGCGCCGGCTCGCCGAAGAAATGTTCGGCGCCTTGCTGCTGGAGCACCAGCAGCGAGCGCTGGATCGACCCGACCGAAGCCTTGGTGATGTTGCCGTATTGCGTGGTGAGATCGCCGGCGCGGCTCGCCAAATTCTGCAGCAGATCCTGCAGGTCCTTGAGATTGATGAGCGGAAGCTTCTCGTCGTCGGCGATCTTGAAGGCGATATTGAGCACGCCCTCCTGCGCCTCGCTCAGATCCATCAGGCGGGACAGGAGCAGCGGCCCGAGCGAGGAGACCGTCGCGCGGATCGGCTGGCCCTTGTCGCCGAACAGGTCCCAAAAGATCACGGGATAGGCCTGGAAGTTTTGGGTGAAGCCGATCGCCTTGTCGCGCGCCTCGATCCAAGGCTTCATTTCGCCTTCCTGAGACACGCCCGAGAGGTCGCCCTTAACGTCGGCACAGAAGACGGGAACACCGGCGTCGGAGAAGCCCTCCGCCAGGCCCTGGAGCGTCACGGTCTTGCCGGTGCCCGTCGCGCCGGTGACCAACCCATGGCGGTTGGCGAGGCGGAGCAGGATGAACTGAGACTGGGGGCTCTGGCCGGTGCTGTTGCCGATATAGACGCTGTCGGCGGGCGCGGGAGCCGCGGTGGACACGTCGCCGTCGCTTGCATCGTCTTTAGGCACTGCCGCCTTGCGCTTCGCCATTCAACGCTCCTCCCCTTTAGCCGCAAGCGCACTTTATCTTCTGCAAGGGCCCCCGCAAAGGCGGCGAAGATACGCGGCACGCTTTTCGCACGGCTTCCGTGCCGCTTCGCCTTCATGCTAGGAGGGGTTTTGCACCCCTAGAGCTTGACACACATGGTGGAACTGACGCTTGCCCGCAACTTCCCGCCGGCCGACGAGGCGGCGTGGAAGGCGCTGGTGGAGGAGGCGCTGAAGGGCACGCCTTTCGCCTCGCTCCGCTCCGAGAGCTATGACGGCATCGCCATCGAGCCGCTCTACTCCCGCGCGCAAGGGAGAAGCCGCATCGAGGGCCGCGCGGCGGGAGCGCCTTGGGCGGTCACGCAGCGGATTGACCTCCCCGATGCCAAAGCCGCCAATACGCAGGCCCTTGACGATCTCGGCAACGGCGCCACCGCGCTCACGCTCGTGTTCGAGGGCTCGGTCGGCGACTATGGCTACGCGCTGCCGGCAACTGGCTCGGCGATCAGCGAAGCCCTCGACACTGTCTATCTCGACGCCGGCATTGCCATCGACCTCGACCTCAGCATGCAGTCGAAGGATGCTGCTGGGCTTATCGCAACTCTGGTCAAGGCGCGCGGTCTCGCGCCCAAGGACGTGACGATCCGCTTCGGCTTCGGCCCTATCGGCGGCATCGCCATGAGCGGGCTGAGCCCCATGCCCTGGACCGACATTGCGCCAATCTTCGCCGGGCATATCGGCGACCTCGCCGGCCAGGGCTTCGCCGGTCCGTTCGCCGTCGCCGACGGCCGCGTGATCCACGCGGCGGGAGGCTCGGAGGCGCAGGAGCTCGCCTTCACGCTCGCAAGCGCGGTTGCCTATTTGCGCGCGATGGAGCAAGGCGGCATCGCGCTCGGCGACGCGCGGTCGCTCATCTATTTCCGTCTCGCCGCCGACCAGGATCAATTCCTGACCATCGCCAAGCTCCGCGGCATTCGGAAGCTCTGGTCGCGCATCGAGCAGGCTTGCGGGCTGACACCCCGCCCAGCCTTCGTCGCCGCCGAGACCGCCTGGCGCATGATGACCAAGCGCGACCCCCACGGAAATATCGTGCGCTGCACCATCGCCGCGCTCGCCGCCGCCGTTGGCGGCGCCGACGCGGTCACCGTTTTGCCTTTCAGCGCCGCGCTCGGCATTCCCGACGCATTCGCCCGCCGCGTTGCCCGCAACACGCAAATCATCCTCATCGAGGAAGCCAATCTTCACCGCGTCGCCGATCCGGCCGCCGGCTCGGGCGCCATCGAGGCCCTGACCGATCAGCTCTGCCGCGTTGCCTGGGACCTGTTCCAGGGCATCGAGCGCGCGGGCGGAGCCGCCAAGGCGCTCGAAGCCGGATCGATCCAGAAAGAGGTCGCCAGGGTCAGGGCCAAGCGCGAGGCCAATGTCGCGCGGCGCAAGGAAGCGCTCGTCGGCACCAGCGACTTCCCCGATCTCGCCGAGGACAAGGTGCCGATCCTGAGCACGCCGCGCCTCTCGATCATCAACTCCGACGAAGCCGCGCTGCCCCGCCATCGTGTCGCCGAGTCCTTCGAGCGCTTGCGCGACCGGAGCGACGATCATCTCACCAGGCATGGAAGCAGGCCCAAGGTATTCCTCGCTTGTCTCGGGCGCGCCGCCGACTTCAATACGCGGGCGAGCTTCGCCAAGAGCCTGTTCGAGGCTGGCGGCATCGAAGCGGTGGAAGGAAGCGGCGACAACCTCGCGAAACGATTCACGGATTCCGGCGCGAAGCTCGCCTGCCTCTGCTCCTCTGACAAGGTCTATGCCCGCGAGGCGGCTGACGTTGCCAAGGCGCTCGCCGCCGCCGGTGCCAAGCATATTTACCTTGCCGGCAAGCCCGGCGCCGACCGCGCCAGCCTGGAAGGCGCAGGCATTGGCAGCTTCCTTCACCAGGGCTGTGATACGCTGCAAGTCTTGAACGCCGCCTATGACGAGATCTGAGTCGAGCATGACGCGCATCCCCTCCTTCGCCGAGGTGAAGTTCGACGCTGGAAGCGACGCGGGCGCCGCAACGCCTGCAACCGCGGAACCTTGGCACACGCCTGAAGGGATCGCGGTCAGGCCGGCCTATGGCGCGGGCGATCTCGCTGCCCTCGACTTCCTGGACGGGATGCCCGGCATCGCGCCCTATCTCCGCGGGCCCTACCCGACCATGTACGTGCAGCGGCCCTGGACGGTGCGCCAATATTCCGGCTTCTCGACCGCCGAGGATTCCAACGCCTTCTACCGGCGGAACCTCGCCGCCGGCCAGCAGGGCGTGTCCATCGCCTTCGACCTCGCCACCCATCGCGGCTACGACTCCGACCACCCGCGCGTGACCGGCGATGTCGGCATGGCGGGCGTCGCGATCGATTCCATCTACGACATGCGCACTTTGTTCGACGGCATCCCGCTCGACCAGGTCTCGGTGTCGATGACCATGAACGGGGCGGTGCTGCCGGTACTCGCGCTGTTCATCGTCGCCGGCGAGGAGCAGGGCGTGCCGCCCGAGCAGCTCTCGGGCACGATCCAGAACGACATCCTCAAAGAGTTCATGGTGCGGAACACCTATATCTATCCGCCCGCGCCCTCGATGCGCATCGTCTCCGACATCTTCGCCTACACCTCGAAGAAGATGCCGAAATTCAACTCGATCTCGATCTCCGGCTATCACATGCAGGAGGCGGGAGCGACCGCCGACCTCGAGCTCGCTTATACGCTCGCCGACGGCATCGAATATGTGCGCGCCGGCGTGAAGGCCGGGCTCGACGTCGATGCGTTCGCGCCTCGGCTCTCGTTCTTCTGGGCGATCGGCATGAACTTCTTCATGGAGATCGCCAAGATGCGCGCCGCACGTCTGCTGTGGGCGAAGCTGATGGCCGAGGAGTTTGCGCCCAAGGACCCGCGCAGCCTCGCGCTCCGCACCCATTGCCAGACGAGCGGCTGGAGCCTCGCCGCCCAGGACGTGTTCAACAACGTGGTGCGGACTTGCGTCGAGGCCATGGCGGCGACGCAAGGCCACACCCAGTCGTTGCACACCAACGCTCTCGATGAGGCGCTGGCGCTGCCGACCGATTTCTCCGCCCGCATCGCCCGCAACACCCAGCTCATGCTCCAGCAGGAATCGGGCACGACCCGCATCATCGATCCGTGGGGCGGCAGCTTCTATGTCGAGCGCCTCACTTACGATCTGGCCGCCCGCGCCCTTGCGCATATCGAGGAGGTCGAGAAGTTTGGCGGCATGGCCAAGGCGATCGAGGCCGGCATCCCCAAGCGCATGATCGAGCAGGCTGCCACCGCCACGCAAGGGCGCATCGATTCCAAAAGGCAGACCATCGTCGGGGTGAACAAATACCGCCCCGACAGCGAGGCCGACATCGCCATCCTCAAGGTCGACAATCGCTCGGTGCGCCGCCAGCAGCTCGACAAGCTCGCCCGCCTCAAGGCCGAGCGGAACGAGAGCGCGGTGCAGCATGCCCTTGACGCGCTCACGCGAAGCGCAGAGACAGGAACCGGTAATCTGCTCGAAGGCGCCGTCGAGGCCGCTCGCGCTCTAGGCGACCGTCGGCGAGATTTCCTACGCGCTGGAGAAGGTCTACGGCCGCCACCGGGCGAGCGTTTCAGCGATCACCGGGGTCTATAAGGCGGAGATCGGTCGCATGGACGGAAGCTTGACCCGCATCAAGGAGCTGATCGAGAGCTTCGAGACCGAGCATGGGCGCCGCCCGCGCATCCTGGTCGCCAAGATGGGCCAGGACGGGCACGACCGCGGGCAGAAGGTGATCGCATCGGCCTTCGCCGATCTCGGCTTCGACGTCGATATCGGGCCGTTGTTCCAGACACCCGAGGAGGCCGCGCGCCAGGCCGTCGAGAACGACGTGCATATCGTCGGCGTGTCGTCGCTCGCCGCCGGCCATCTCACTCTCGTCCCGGCGCTGCGCGAGGCGCTTCAGGCGCAAGGGCGCGACGACATCATGATTGTGGTCGGCGGCGTGATCCCGCCGCAGGATTATCCGGCCTTGTACGAGGCGGGCGCCAAGGCGATTTTCGGGCCAGGCACCTCGATCGCGGAAGCCGCCATCGACCTCCTGAAGAAGCTCGGCTGCGACACTGCGACATCGAAGCAGGCAGCCGAATAAAGCTCGGCCGTCGCCGGCGTTAGCAAACTGTCACATCTCTCAACTATCCGTCGCCGCCGAATTCGCGCGATACTGACCAAGCACGCATTCGCGGTGTTGAGGCGCGCGCTCATGGCGGAGCGTAGAGGCCTCGCGGGATAGGTTGACATGCTCGCCAAGGATCGTGCCGCGACCCGAAGGGGCCGGACCGCCGGACGCATATCGGCGCAATCGAGGGATCTCTTCGCCGGCGCCGCCGCCAGCATCATGTCGGTCGCCTATGGGCTGTCTTTCGCCGCCCTGATCTTCGCACCCCCGCTCAATACCTGGATCGCTTACGGCATCGCCGCGACCTTCATCGCGAGCGCAATCGGCGCCGCCTTCGTCGCCCTGCGAAGCTCGCTTCCGTTCGCCATCGCCGCTCCCGACGGCGCAACCTCGGCCGTGACGGCAACACTTGCTGCTACGGTCGCCGAGCGGCTCATCGCCATGGGTCCGCCCGATCATGACCTGCTCGCGCCGGTCATGATCGTGGTCGCCCTGTCGACCGCGCTGACCGGCATTCTTCTCTTCGCGCTCGGCCTCGCCCGCGCCGGCGCCGCCATTCGCTTCATCCCTTATCCGGTGATCGGTGGCTTTTTGAGCGCGACCGGTTGGCTGATGGTGAGCGGCGCCGTGCGCGTCATCACCGACCACGGCCTCGGTCTCGCGACGTTCGGGCAGCCGCTCACCGCCACGACGCTGGCGCAGCTCGCCGCCGCGTCAGGCGTCGCCTTCGCGCTCTATCTCGTGCTGCGCCGCGCCCGAAGCCCGCTCCTCCTCCCCGCAATCCTGCTCATCGCCACGGTCTTCGCCCATCTCGCTTTCGCCCTGACCGGGACGAGCCTCGGCGAGGCGCTTCAGCTCGGCTGGACCTTCAAGGCGCCGACCGAAGTCCGACTCGCTCCGACCTGGGATTTCGGCGATGTGCGCAATTTCCCCTAGCGCCTCCTCCCGGGACTGAGCGCCGACATCTTCGCCGTCATGTTCGTGACCGCGATCACCATGCTGCTCAACACCACGGGTATCGAGCTGGTGACAAGGCGCGAGGCCGATCTCGGGCGCGAGCTAAAGACGCTTGGCGTCGCCAATCTCGTGGCCTCTGCCCTCGGCGGCTATGTGAGTTGCGTCTCGCTCAGCCGCACCACGCTGACCTACTCGACCGGCGGACGCAGCCGGGCCTGCGGCTTGGTCGTCGCCGTGGTCTCGGGCCTGATGCTGCTGGTCGACCCAGCTTTCCTCGCTTACGTCCCCAAATTCGTGCTCGGCGGCCTCCTGCTCTATCTCGGCGCGAGCCTGATGTATGAATGGCTGATCGATGCGGTGCGGCGCATCTCGCTGCCGGAATATGCCTCGCTGCTCGCCATCGCCATTCTGATCGTGCAGGTCGGGTTCATCGCCGGAGTCCTGATCGGGGTGATCATCGGCTGCGCCACCTTCGCCGTGGAGCGCGAGCCGGGTGAACGCCATCAAGTTCAATTTCGACGGCTCGGAATATCGCTCGACGCTCGATCGCGGACCTGACGAGCTCGCAATCCTCGCCGCGCATGGCGGCGAGATCCAAGGCATGAGCCTGCAGAGCTATCTGTTCTTCGGCTCAGCCAACCGGCTCTATCAGCAGGTCAAGGCGCTGTTCGCGGCCGAGCCCAGATGCCGCTTCCTCCTGTTCGATTTCCGCCTCGTCACCGGCATCAATTCCTCGGCCATGCACAGCTTCACCCAGATCAAGCGGGTGGCCGACGAGATCGGTGCGCGACTGGTGCTGGTCAATCTCTCGAGTGAGCTCAAGCCCGCCTTTCTCTCCCGCCGCTTCATCACGCCCGATGTGATCCTCGCCGACGATCTCGATCGCGCGCTCGAATCGTGCGAGCGGGCGGTGATCGAGGCTCATTTCGCCGAAGCGGGCACGGCACGCACGTTGCGCGACTGGCTGTCCCAGGCGCTCGGCAATCAAGCCTATGGCGAGGAGCTTGCGGCAGCCTGCGAGCGGCTCGAGGTCGGCAAGGACGCGATCATCGCCGCGCAGGGCGAGCCGGCGCGCTCGATGCATTTCATCCTCGAGGGCCGGGTCGGCATCATCGTCGGCATGGAGGACGGACGTCTGATCCGCGTGCGGAGCCTCGGTCCGCACACCACGATCGGCGAGATGGGCCTCATCACCCAGCAGCTCCGCAGCGCCACCATCCAGGCCGAGGTCCCGAACGTGCTCTATGCGCTCAGCGCCGACGCTTACGAGCGCATCAAACGCGACAACGGTCCCCTCGCCCAGGCCCTGCTCACTTATGTGATCCGGGTCATGGCCGAGCGCTTGAGCTTCGCCAGCAAAGTGATCGGCGTCCTGCGCCGTTGAGGCGGCGCGCTCTCCTTGCGTCGGATCGCCGCAAGCGAGCCGCCACGGAGCTCGAACGGGCCGAATTCTTCGTCATTCCAATCCCTTAGGTCACATCCTTCCTTGGAATGACTCTAGCTTCCAGGACCGCTGACTTGCGAGGCTTGCGAGCGACGCGTCACTGCGGCAATGCTGCGTGCGCTGGGCAAGCAACGTCGCAACTTCCGAACAGTCCGAAGGAGGACATATGCGCCCGCTTGCGTTTGCCCTGCTTGCGTCCTTGGCCGTCGCATCTCCCGCCTTCGCCGAGGATTTCGCGCTCACCATCAAGGATCACCGCTTCGAACCCGCCGAGCTGCAAGTGCCCGCGAACAAGGAGCTGACCCTTACGGTCACTAACGCCGACGCTACGGCTGAGGAGTTCGAGAGCGACGATTTCGACGCCGAGAAGGTGATCGCCGGCGGACAGAGCGCGGTGATCAAGGTCGATCCGCTCGATCCCGGCCGCTACGAGTTCTTCGGCGAGTATCATGAGGACACCGCCAAGGGCGCGCTCGTCGCGAAATAGCTCGATGCTCGGCGCGCTCATCATCGTGTTTCGCGAGGTGGTCGAGGCAGGCCTCGTCATCGGCATCGTGCTCGCCGCGACGCGCGGCATCGAGGGGCGCGGCTGGTGGGTCAGCCTCGGCATCCTGGCCGGCGTGCTTGGCGCGAGCGTGGTCGCAATCTTCGCCGGCGCGATCTCCAACGCCTTCGCCGGCTCGGGCCAGGAGCTGCTCAACGCCACCGTGCTGATCATCGCCGTGATCAGCCTCACCTGGCACAATGTGTGGATGGCCGAGCACGGGCGCGAGCTCGTCGCCGAGCTTCGCCGGGTCGGCGACGACGTCAGCTCGGGGCGCCGCCCGCTGACCGCTCTCGCCGTCGTGGTGTTTGTCGCCGTGATGCGCGAAGGCTCTGAAATCGTGCTGTTTCTCTACGGCATCGTCGTCGCCGGCACGTCGATGACCGCTCTGCTGACCGGCGGCGTGCTCGGCCTTCTCGCCGGCGCGGCCGTCACTGGCCTCAGCTATTTCGGCCTGATCGCCATCCCCACCCGCTACATCTTCCAGGTGACGAGCGTGCTGCTCGCTCTGCTGGCCGCCGGCATGGCGGCGCAGGCGGTGCGCTTCCTCCAGTCGGCCGGCGTCGTCACGGCATTACGCACGAGGCTGTGGGACACCTCCTGGCTTCTGTCGGATTCCAGCATTCTCGGCCGCATGCTGCACGTGCTGGTCGGCTATACCGACAGGCCGAACGGGCTCCAGCTGCTCGCTTATCTCGCCACCCTGGCCACCATCGTTATTCTGATGCGGTGGATGAAGAGCCAGCGCCAGCCCAAGCCTGCCGGCTAGGCTTGGCTTAAGCGCGAATCGGCTCGATCCGCGCGAGATCGGTCGCGGCGTCGCGTGCGCAATCGAGATCGTATTGCTTCTGCAGGTTGAGCCAGAACTCCGGCGAGGTGCCCAAGGCCCTGGCCAGACGCAAGGCGGTATCGGCGGTGACGCTCCGCTCGGCATTGACGATGGCCGAGACGCGGTTGGCAGGCACAAGGAGCGTGCGTGCCAGAGCATTCGCGCTCAGCCCGAGCGGCTTCATGAACTCTTCCTTGAGCACCTCACCCGGGTGAACCGGCGGTAGCAACTTGGTCATACGGTCCTCAATGGTAGTCAACGATGTCGGCCTCGAAGGCGTCCCCATTGTCAAAGCGGAAGCAGATTCGCCACTGGTCGTTGATGCGGATGCTCCATTGGCCTTCGCGGTCGCCCTTTAACTTCTCGAGCCTGTTGCCGGGCGGCGTTCTCAGGTCGGCCACGCTCGTTGCGGCGTCGAGCATCCGAGGCTTGCGAAAAGCTATCCGCTCGAACGACCTGAAACGATTCACTCTTTCGCGGCGATAGAGCCGTTCGGTATCCCGACTGGCAAAAGAGCGGATCAGAGCCGTAGCGCCTCCAGACTAGTACGTTATACGTATCACATATCGGCTTGTTTGTCATCGCCATCTTGCGTTCGCGCCGGTTTGCCCCTACCCGCATCCTCATGCAGCCCGAGACCAAAGCGCGGAAGGACATCGAGCGGACCGCCGAGGCGATCCGCGCGGCCGACCGCGTCGCGCTCGCCCGCGCCATCACGCTCATAGAAAGCGCCAAGCCCGAGGACCAGACGCGCGCCGGCGCCCTGCTCGAGCACCTCTTGCCGATGACCGGCAAGGCGGTTCGCGTCGGCATCAGCGGTCCGCCCGGCGCCGGCAAATCGACCCTGATCGATCAGCTCGGGCTGAACCTCATCGCGGAGGGCCACAAGGTCGCCGTGCTTGCCGTCGATCCGACCTCATCGCGAAGCGGCGGCTCGATCCTCGGCGACAAGACCCGCATGGGCCGCCTCGCCACCGAGCCCGCCGCCTTCATCCGCCCTTCGCCGGCCGGCGACAGCCTGGGCGGCGTGACCAAGACCACGCGCGAGACCATCGCCCTGGTCGAAGCGGCCGGCTACGACGTGGTGCTGGTCGAGACGGTCGGCGTCGGCCAGTCCGAGACCGCCGTCGCCAACATGGTCGACGTGTTCGTGGTGGTGGCGATCCCGGGCGCCGGCGATGAGCTGCAAGGCATCAAGCGCGGCCTGCTCGAGCTTGCCGACATCATCGCCGTCAACAAGGCCGACGGCGACAATGTCGAGCGCGCCAATCGCGCGGCCATGGAATACCGCACGGGGCTGCATATTCTCGCCGCCGGCCATGCCGGTTGGGAGCCGCAGGTGCTGACGCTGTCGGCGCGCGACAATCGCGGGCTTGACGAATTGTGGACCAAGATCGGCGAGCGCTATGCGACGCTCACCAAGTCGGGCGCGCTCGGCACGCGCCGTGCCGAGCAGTCCGTCGCCTGGATGCGCGAGATCTTCGAGCAGCGCCTGCTCGCCGCGTTCAAAGGCGGCAAGCGCGCGGCGCGCCATTTCCGCGAGCTCGAGGACAAGGTCCGCGCGGGCGACACGACCCCCGGCGCGGCGGCGCACGAGCTTGCCCGCCTCGCCGGCATCAAGGATGCCGAGTAACCGCGACCGGCGAAATCGCTTCCCTCGAGCGCGCACCGCTTGTAAGCCGGACGGCATGGCGCGCGTCCTCCTCACGGGCTTCGGCCCCTTCCCCGGCGCTTCGATCAACCCTTCGGCGTGGCTCGCCGAGACGCTGCCGGAGCGCGTGCAAGACATCGACGGCGAACTGCATGCGCGCGTGCTGCCGACCGAGTGGGAACAAGTCGCGCGCCTCACGCCGCACCTCCACGAGACTTTGCAACCGCATGTAACGATTCACTTTGGCTTGAGCCAGCGTGCACGCGGATTCCGCATCGAGCGCTCGGCGCATAATCGCGCGAGCCCGCGCGCCGACGCCTCGGGCGCGCTGCCGTCGAGCCGCATCATCTCTCCGAGCGGGCCTGACCGCCGCGACACGTCACTGCCGGCAAACACGCTCGCCGCCTCTCTCCAACAACGCGGCATCGAGGCCGCGCCGTCGCGCTCAGCCGGGCGCTATCTCTGCAACTTCCTCTATTATCTCTCGCTCGACCACGCAGCGCAGCGGGACGGCTCGTCCATCGTCCTGTTCGTGCACATTCCGCCCGACGCATCCGACGGCGGCCCCATGAGCGAGGCCGCCCTCCTCGACGGCGCCGAAGCCATCCTGCGCTTCGCGCTCGCCACCGCGAGCGCATACGCTCCGCCTCTCATTTCCCGCGGGGCGGCAAGCCGGAGAGTGGCGCTATGACCATCGGGCGGCGCGATCTGATGCTGGGCGGGCTTGGCGCCGGCCTTGCCGCGGCGACCGGCCCACGCGATGCCGCCGCGCGCGAGGAACCCGACCTGCCGCAGCCCTTCAGCACCTATGGCATCGTGCCCGGCGGCGGCATCGATCAGACCGCGAGCCTCCAAGAGGCGGCTGACAAGGCGGCGGCGTCCGGCACCCCGTTCTTCCTGCCGCCCGGCAACTACACGACCTACAAGCTCACGCTGAAATCGGGCACGCAGATCCAGGGCGTGCCGGGCGAGTCGGTGCTGCGCTATGCCGGCGGCGGCGCGATCATCGCCATCGAGAACGCCGCTGACATCCGCCTGACCGGGCTGACGCTCGCGGGCGAAGGCAAGCCGATCGACGGCGGCGCGCTGCTCATCGCCGAAAGCGTCAAGGGCCTCACGTTATCTGACTGCCGCATCATCGGCAGCGCCGAGGATGGCATCGTGCTGCGCAAAGTCTCCGGCCGTATCGGCGATTGCGAGATCGGCGACATCCGCAAAGGCGGGCTGTTCAGCGAGGACGCCGCCGGGCTCGAGATCGCGCACAACCAAGTGCACGATTGCGGCGACAACGGCATTCTCGTGTGGCGCTCGGAGGTCGGCGAGGACGCGACCATCGTCACCGCCAACCGCATCGAGCGCATCGCCGCCAAGAGCGGCGGCAGCGGCCAAAACGGCAATGGTGTCAATGTGTTCCGCGCCGGCTCGGTGATCGTGAGCAACAACCGCATCGCCGACTGCGCGTTCTCGGCGATCCGCTCCAATTCCGGCTCGAACTGCCAGATGATCGGCAATTCCTGTGCGCGCCTCGGCGAGGTCGCGCTCTATGCCGAGTTCGCCTTCGAGGGCGCGGTGATCGCCAACAACATCGTCGACAAGGCGGCGATGGGCATCTCGGTCACCAATTTCAACGAAGGCGGCCGGCTCGCCGTGGTGCAGGGCAACCTCATCCGCAATGTGTTCTTCCGCAAGGACGTCGACGCGCGCGGCGTCGGCATCGCGGTCGAGGCCGACAGCGTGGTGAGCGGCAATGTCGTCGAGGGCGCGCCGGGCTACGGCATCGTGATCGGCTGGGGTCGCTATCTCCGCGACGTGAGCGTGACCGACAATCTGATCCGCAACGCCCATATCGGCATCGGCGTTTCGATCGATTCGGCGGCCGGCAAGGCGCTCATCACCGACAATCTGATCTCGGGCGCCAAGGACGGCGCGATCCGCGCCATGAACGGTGCGACGCCGACCGGCCCCGACCTCGCCGCGGCGTCCGCCGCCGCCTATCCCAACCTCGCCGTCTATTCCAACGTCGCCGCTAACGGACTCACACGCAACACCGAAATCATTCTCCTCTCCCCGATGGGAGAGGTGAGGCGACCGCCTGCCGCAGAAGCTCGCTCGGGGCGACGCGGCCGACGACGACGCCCTTCCAGTTTTGGATCTCGCCGGCGAGCTGATCGGCGAGAACCTGCCGCGCCTCGGGCAGCAGCGCGGCGAGCAGCTCGCTCATGACAAGCTCCGCCGCGCGCTTGGCACCGTCGTCGATCTTGAGTGCGATCCCAAGCCCGAGCTCTGGCAGCGCCGCGCAATGCACGCCCTCCGCACCGCCCTTGACGAAGCATGACGGCGCGAGCCCCCTGAGCACGATGGTGTCGAACCGGCCCTCGCCTGCGACATGGAGCGGCTCGGCGAAGCAGGCATGGAGCAGCCTCCGCGCCGCAGAGGCGCGCTCGGATGGCAACCCCACGCCGCTACCGAGCCGCGCGAATCCAGTTGCCAAGGACGCGAGCGGCAGCGCGAAGGTCGGCACCGAGCAACCGTCGATGCCCATGCGCGTCCGATCGAGCGCGACTCCGCAAGTCTCTGAAATGATTCGCGCGATCATCGAGCTGAACGGGATGGTCGGGCTGCTCGTAGCCGCGCGGATCGAGCCCAAGATGCTTCGCCGTCGCCAGCATGGCAGCATGTTTGCCAGAGCAATTATTGTGGATGGCGCGCGGACGCTGGCGGGCCCGCATCAGCTCGCGCGTCGCCTCCTCGCTGACCGGCCAATGCGCGCCGCAAGCGAGGGTGCTTTCGTCGAGCCCGGCTTTGGCGAGCAGGCTTCGCACCGCATCGAGATGCACGCGGTCGCCGCTATGCGAGGCGCAGGCGACCGCAAGCTCGGCCTCGCTGAGCGCAAACGCGTCGGCCGCCCCGCTCTCGACCAGCGGCAGCGCCTGCATCGCCTTGACCGCCGAGCGCGGATAGATTGGACACTCGACATCGCCGAGCGCAAGCACGAGCCGCCCGCCCGCATCGGCGACGGCAATCGCGCCGGTATGCCGACTCTCGACGAGCGAGCCCCTGACGATTTCGACCAGGACCGGATTGCTGGAAGTGCTCTCGCTCATGACGATGCGGCCTGGACGCACGGACTACGACCGGGCGCGCGTCGCCGGCACGCCGTCGCCTGCGAGCTCGAGCGGCGCGCCAGCCGCGTGCTTCGAGGCGCGGATGACGAGCGAGGTCTTCACGCTCGCCACGTTCGGCGCCGCGGTCAGCTCGTGGATGATGAACTCCTGGAACGCGCCGAGATCGGGCGCCACGCATTTCAGCAGGAAATCGATCTCGCCCGACAGCATGTAGCAATCGCGCACGATCGGCGAGCTCCGCGCCCGCTCCTCGAAGGCGATCAGGTCGGCTTCGGCCTGGCTGTGCAGCCTGATCATGGCGAAGGCGGTGACGTCGAAGCCGAGCGCCTTGTCGTTCAGGATCGCGGTGAAGCCCTTGACGATGCCCGCCTCCTCGAGCGCACGCACGCGGCGCAAGCAGGGCGGCGCCGAGATGCCCACCTTGCGCGCAAGCTCGACATTGGTGATGCGCCCGTCGGCCAGAAGCTCGCGCAGGATCAGCCAGTCGGTTGCATCAAGGCGGGCTCGACGCATCTCTCAAACTTCCTTTCGCGCTACCGCCTCGGCATTTGAGCGCGGGTTCTGGACTGTGAAAGCCGTTGCGCGCTAGAAGGCGACTCGGCCATCCGATCGGGGCTCGCTCGGCGTCCGCGCAACTTTACGTCCTCCAGTCAAAAGAATCGAAAAGAAATTGAGCGTTCAACGTTCCGAAAATGTTAGCGGAGCCGGTTCCGTGCCGTCAGAGCGGCCCTCTGCTCCACCAGGACCCACGGCCGCCGAGGCCCTCATCGCCGCGAGCCGGAAGGCGCGGGCCGAGAAGACCTGGATCGTCACCGACGGCTCGGTCGGCATGGAGGCGCAAGGCATCGCCGTGGCCGAGGCCGTCGGCCTTCCGTTCAGCCTGAAGCGCGTGCGGGTGAAGGGCGCGATGCGGCTTCTCCCGGCGCGGCTCCAGATCTATCTGCCGCCCAAGCGCCTGCTCCGCTCGGTCGAATCCAATGGGCCGCTCGGCGAGCCCTGGCCGCGTCTCGTCATCTCCATCGGCCGGAGAAGCGTGCCGATCGCGCTCGCCATCAAACGCATCGCTCAAGCTTTCGGCCTGCACATCCAGAACCCCAAGGTTCCCTGCGAGCTGTTCGATCTCGTGGCCGCGCCGGTGCATGACGGCTTCGAAGGATCTAACGTCCTCACCACTTTCGGCGCGGTGCACAGCGTCACCGGCGCGCGCCTGACCGAGGCGGCCAAAGGCTTTGCCGCCAAGGTGGCGCCGCTGCCCCATCCACGGCTTGCGGTGCTGCTCGGCGGTGAGAGCCAGGCCTTCAGCTTCCCGCCGGAGGACGCGGCGGCGTTCGGTGCGATGCTCGCCAAGCTGACCGCCGGCACCGGAGGCTCGCTCCTCGTCACCCCCTCGCGCCGCACCAGGACCAATTCGCTTGCCGCCTTGTCGGCGGCCATCAAGGATGTGCCGCATCTCGTGTGGGACGGCACTGGCGACAATCCCTATTTCGCCTTTCTCGCGCTTGCCGACGCCATCGTCGCCACCGAGGATTCGGTCAACATGGTCACCGAGGCGGCGGGCACCGGCAAGCCGGTCTATGTGCAGGCGCTGAAGGGCAACTCGCGCCGGCTCGCCCGCTTCCATGCGCTGATGCAGGAGCGCGGCGCGACGCGCCCGTTCGAGGGCAAGCTCGAGAGCTGGACCTATGCGCCGGTCAACGACACCGAGCTGGTCGCCCAGGCCATCAGGCGCGCGCTACACCTTGAAACCAAGAGCTAATTCCTAACCAAGGGGACAGCGCCGTCGGGCGGGTTGCTTATCGGCCGCGCTGTGCTTACCTCTTGTGGTCCTTTCCCACGTCAGAGGCACTTCATGGCTACCCGCGCCAAGGCACACCGCCACGCTAAGGTGATCATCATCGGCTCAGGGCCGGCCGGCTACACGGCCGCCATCTATGCCGCGCGCGCCATGCTGAAGCCGCTGCTGATCGAGGGCATCCATGTCGGCGGCCAGATGACCACGACCACCGACGTCGAGAACTATCCGGGCTTCCCGGACGTGATCCAGGGCCCCTGGCTCATGGAGCAGATGAAGCTCCAGGCCGAGCATGTCGGCACCGAGATGATCCGCGACCATATCGTCTCGGCCGACCTCAAGCGGCGCCCGATCGTGCTCACTGGCGACAGCCATACCGAGTACACCGCCGACGCGCTGATCATCGCCACCGGCGCGCAAGCGCGCTGGCTCGGGCTGCCGACCGAGCACAAATTCCAGGGCTACGGCGTGTCGGCCTGCGCCACCTGCGACGGCTTCTTCTACCGCAACAAGAAGGTCATCGTGATCGGCGGCGGCAACACCGCGGTCGAGGAGGCACTCTATCTCGCCAATATCGCCAGCGAGGTCATCCTCGTGCATCGCCGCGGCGTGCTGCGCGCCGAGAAGATCCTGCAGGAGCGCCTGTTCAAGAACGAGAAGATCGACATCATGTGGAACTACGAGCTCGACGAGGTGCTCGGCCACGACCATCCGCTCGGCGTGACCGGCGTCAAGCTCAAGAGCACGCTGACCGGCGAGACCATCGAGCTCGCAACCGACGGCGTGTTCATCGCTATCGGCCACACGCCGCAGAGCGACCTGTTCAAGGGCCAGCTCGACATGAAGCCGTCGGGCTACATCATCACCCATCCCCGCTCGACCGCGACCAGCGTGCCCGGCGTGTTCGCCGCCGGCGACGTTGCCGACGACGTCTATCGCCAGGCGGTCACCGCCGCCGGCATGGGCTGCATGGCGGCGCTCGACGTCGAGAAATATCTCGCCGGCATCGAGCAGGTCGCCGAAGCCGCCGAGTAGTCGCGGCCGAGCGAGGCACGGGACACCGGCGTCGCTTGCCTCTCGCGAAAAGGCCGGGGGCAGGAAAAAATGCCCCAAATCCCTCCGACCAGGGACATTGCCAAGTCACGCACCGTCGCGATAGCCTCACCCCCGGCGGGGGTGGTGACGCCGGAACGGGAGCGGGCCGGCGCTCTTCTTGGTGCGCGACTTGGAGGGCGAAAGCTCAATGGCGGAAATGAGATTTGGCGTGGCAGCATCCCTTGCTGGCGCGCTCATGACGATGTCTGGCGCGGTCCTGGCGGCGCCGTGCGGCAACACCGGCGCTGGTTTCGAAGCCTGGAAGCCGGTGTTCGCTCGCGAGGCCCAGGCGCGCGGCGTCGGGCAGACGGCCATCTCGGCGCTGATGAACACGACCTATTCGACCGGCACGATCAGGGCCGATCGCGGCCAGCACAGCTTCACCCTCACGCTCGATCAGTTCATGACCAAGCGTGGCGCGCCCGCCATCGCCGCCAAGGGCAAGTCGATGAAGGCGGCCAATGCCGCGCTGTTCAACTCGATCGAGAAGCGCTATGGCGTGCCGCCCGGGCCGCTGGTCACCATCTGGGGCATGGAGACCGGGTTTCGGCACGTTCATGGGCAATCAGCAGACGCTCTCGGCCGTCGCCACGCTCGCCTATGATTGTCGCCGGACCGAATATTTCACCGACCAGCTCTATTCGGCGCTCCAGCTCGTCGATCGCGGCGTCATCACCGGCGACACGCGCGGCGCCATGCATGGCGAGGTCGGGCAGACGCAGTTCCTGCCCAAGAACATCCTGCTCTATGGCGTGGACGGCGACGGCAATGGCGTCGTCAACCTCAACGTCAAGGCCGACGCGCTCGCCTCGACCGCGAACTTCCTGAAAGGTCACGGCTGGGTTCGTGGGCAGGGCTATCAGCAGGGCGAGCCCAACTTTGCCGCCATCCAGGGCTGGAACGCCGCCGGCGTCTATCAGCAGACCATCGCCATCGTCGGCAAGCGCATCGACGGCAACTGACGAAAGCGGCGCGTCTAGGATTTCGACTTGCGCTTGCCTTTGGCGAGGGTCGCCAACACCCCTGCCATGAGCGGCCGCCGCATGTCCGGCATGACATCGTCTTCCGCGGCGGCGCTCTCGTCGATCGCCGTCACTGGTTTCGCGCGATAGGGCATGGCGAAGCCGTTGGCTGTCGCCACCGAGCAGACGATATAGTTCCGCTGTTCCCGCATGGTGTGTCCTCCGTGCTTCAGAGGAAAACGCCAAGCCCAGCAAGAGGTTCCAGCCAACCAAGATCAACCGGCTGTCATTCGCGCATTGATGCTCACGTTTAAGCTTTGTGAGCTAAAGTGACACGCAGGCCCACAATTTCCGGATCGAAAAATGGATCTCTCAAGCATCAGCGTCGGCGAAAATCCACCGCACGAGGTCAATGTCATCATCGAGATCCCGCAAGGCGGCGCGCCGGTCAAATACGAGGTCGACAAGCACTCGGGCGCCATGTTCGTCGACCGCTTCCTGCACACCGCGATGTTCTACCCGGCCAATTACGGCTTCATCCCGCACACGCTGTCCGAGGACGGCGACCCGCTCGACTGCATGGTGATCGCGCCGACCCCCGTCGCGACCGGCGCGGTGGTCCGTGCGCGGCCGATCGGCGCTCTCTTGATGGAGGACGAGCAAGGCATCGACGAGAAGATCATCGCCGTGCCGATCGACCGCCTGCATCCCTATTACAAGCGGGTCGGCAGCTATCGCGACCTGCCCGAGATTCTGATCGAGCAGATCGGCCATTTCTTCGAGCACTATAAGGACCTCGAGCAGGGCAAATGGGTGAAGGTGCTGCGCTGGGCCGAGCCGCCCGAGGCCATCGAGCTGATCCGTGCCGGCATCGCGCGCGCCGAGACCTAGCCAATAACGTAGCCCATGGCGAAGGCCCCGAATTTGCGCTACCTGCTTGAACCGTGACCGACCCCGCCCACCCCGCCAAGAAGCCGGCGCCCGACCCGGCGGCCCAGCAGGCCAAAGACGAGGCCAAGGACGGCGCCAAGGCCAAGCGGCAGCTGGCCCAGGCGATCGGCAAGGTGATCGCGCTCGTGCTGGTCGTTCTCGTCGTCTTCCTGTTCGAGCGCTATTGCACCGTGAAGCCGCCGGCGTTCGGGCCTGACGCCAAGGTCACGGCAATCGACGGCGACACGCTCCGAGCCGGCAACGGCGACGAGTACCGCATCTTCGGCATCGACGCTCCGGAGCTGCACCAGACCTGCAAGGACGCGAGCGGCAAGTCGTGGCTGTGCGGCCGCGCCGCCAAGGCCAAGCTCACCACGCTGATGAAGGCGGGCGCGGTGAATTGCGTGGCGCGCGCGACCGACCGCTACAATCGCATCGTCGCGGTATGCAGCGCCCAAGGCGTGCCCGATCTCGGCGAGCAGCTGGTGCGCGACGGCTATGCCATCGACCTCGGCGGCGAGGCCGGCAACCCCTATCAAGCCGCCGAGACCGAGGCCAAGGACGCCAAGCGCGGCATCTGGCGCGGCACGTTCGACCGGCCGTCTGATTGGCGCCAGGCGCATCCGCGCGAAGCCGATTGAGCGTCCCCTCGGCGGGCAAAAATCGGCTAGGCTTATGGGACGAGGTCCCGAACCACGCCTCGCATAGGAGCCGGCCTTGAGAGAGATGCAACTGATCTATGCCTCGCAGCCCTTCGGCTACGACGACTTGACGCTGGTCGGAATTCTAGCGTCGGCGCGGCGCAACAATGCCCGCGACGGCATCACCGGCGCGCTGATCTGCCGCCCAGACCTGTTCATGCAATTGCTGGAGGGCCGACGCGACGTGGTGACCGCGGCATTCTCCCGCATCATGCGCGACGAGCGGCATGTCGATGTCGTCAATCTCGTGTCGAGCGATATCGACGCAAGGCTGTTTCCGCAATGGTCCATGCGCCACGACCCGGCACGGAGCTGGATGTGGAGCAAGGAGGAGGTGGCCAACGGCGCGATCGGCAATGCGTCGATGCAGGAGATTCGCGGCATCTTCGAGCGATTGGCGAAGGAGCCGCCCGAAGCACCGCGAGCATCTCTGCTTTGACCGGTCGGCGGGCTCGTGAGATTGCGCTCGGGTAAGGACAGGCTCGATGTCTGACTTGGATATCGCAGTATCGGTCGCGCTCGGTATCGGGCTTGCCGCGGCGACCGGCTTTCGCGTGTTCCTGCCGATGCTGGTGCTGAGCATCGCGGCCAACACGGGCCATCTCGCGCTCGCCGACAGCTTCGCCTGGATCGGCACACTGCCCGCGCTCATCCTGCTCGGCGTCGCGTCGATCGTCGAGATTCTTGGCTATTACATTCCCGGCGTCGACAACCTGCTCGACACCTTGGCGACGCCTGCCGCGCTTGTTGCCGGCACGGTCATATCGGCAGCCGTCATCACCGATCTGCCGCCGACGGTGAAATGGGCCACTGCGGTCATCGCGGGCGGCGGCATCGCCGGGCTGATCCAAAGCACCTCGGCATTGCTGAGAGCGAAGTCCACAGTGTTTACCGGCGGCCTCGGCAATCCCGTCATCGCCACGACGGAGCTCGGCGGCTCGCTGCTAGTGTCGATCCTGGCGATCACCGCGCCGCTGATCGCGCTCCTGCTGGTGGTGCTGTTCCTGTGGCTCGCTCTGCGCTTCCTGTTGCGCCTCACACGGCGCGACACGCCCTCGCCCGGGCGCTGAGGGCGCGAAGCTCAGTCGCAGAGCCCGATGAACTCGAAGCCCATGTCGCGACAAAGGCAGCGCGCATCGAGCTCGCTGTCGGCCTCGATCACGACGCGCACGGGCCCGTCGAGTGCGCAGAACCGCACGCGCGACAGCGCATGCCTCTGGACGCTGACGACACCCACGGCGAACCGCGCGCGCCGCTGCGTGCTGTCGATCCGTTGAGGGTTCGCGCTCGTTCGCTGGGTAGCGCTTCTGGCCATGGCTAAACCAACTCCGCACGGCAGGCAGTTCCTGTAATGTTCTCACATGATTCGGGGGTCCGGCGCAACGGGATGGTTCCGGGTTTCACAATTGCGCTTCACATTGACGCTAAGCGTTGCCGGCCTCTGTGCCAGCCCCCAACCGCCGAAGGGCCAGACCTATGCTTAGATCCAGCGTCGCCCCGCTTGCCGTCATGCTGCTCGTCGCGGTTTCCGGAGTTGGTCTCTCTCCGGCCTTGGCCGACAAAGGCGACGTCGCAGGGGCGAAGGATTATCCGGGCATCGGGCGGTTCGCCGGCAGCGTCATCACCGGCTACGAGGTAAAGGACTTCGACGCGACGCGGCTCCAGGCCGCTCCCTTCAAGAACGGCACGGCCACCGACGAGCGGAAGCCGGAAGGGCGCATCACGCGCATCGCCTACAAGACGGGCCCCGGCCCCTCGATCGTCGAAGTGTCACGCAATTTCGAGACCCAGCTCAAAAAGGCCGGCTTCGATACGCTGCTCGCCTGCAACACCGATGAATGCGGCGCCATCCCGTTCACCGAGGCTCTCGATGTCTTGCCAATTCCGGCGATGTGGATCGACGGCTTCGACTATCGCTACTATTCGGGCCACAAGGCGACCGACGGTGGCGAGACTTACGCCACGGTGCTGGTCAGCAAGAACAACGATGAGATTTACGCGCAGCTCGTGATCGCCGAGGTCGGCGCCATCGAGAACAAGATGATCGACGCCGCGGCCATGGCCAAGGGGCTCGGCGAGACCGGACACATCGCGCTTTACGGCATCTATTTCGACACCGACAAGGCGGTGATCAAGCCCGAGAGCGCCCCGACGCTTGCCGAGATCGCCAAGCTGCTGACCGGCCAACCCGCGCTCAACGTGTTCATCGTCGGCCACACCGACAACCAGGGAACTTACGACTACAACATGGACCTGTCGCGAAAGCGCGCCGAGGCGGTCGCTGCCGCGCTCGCCAGGTCCTACACGATCGCGCCCGGACGGATGAAGACGGCGGGCGTCGGGTTCCTCGCGCCCGTAGCGTCGAACGCGGCGGAGCCAGGCCGCGCGCTGAACCGCCGGGTCGAGCTCGTCGCGCCTTAAGGCTGGGCCCCTACCCCACGGCCTCTTTGGGCTGGGCGGCTAGGATCGCAGCGAGCTCATCGAGCGTCTGGATGGTGTCGCGCAGGGCCTTGGCCACCTGGTCCTCGCCGTCGGCGTTGGCCGGTAGGTCCTCGATGAACGAATAGCCGTCGAGGATCGCGAGCGCGCGCTCCATCGATGAGACCGCCTCTTCGCTCTTCTTGATGAGGTCTTTGGCCGAGCGCTCGTGCCAGTCGAGCACGCGGGCGAGCATGTTGTCGGCGCCGTCAGCCTTGCGCTTGACGCGCGCGCGCAAGCGCGCCGCCCGCTCGATCGCCCGGTCGTGATCGGCGATGCCGGCCTGCCGCCGCGCGATGTCCTCGCGGATCGCCTGCTCGATCATCTCGCCGATGCCGAGCGCGCTCACATCGTGCTCCGAGTGGATGATCAGGCCGAGCTTCTGCGCGATGATCTCGATCGCAGCCACGTCGGCGTTGTCTGGCTTGGCCGCCACGATCTCGCCGGTTGCGTCGTAGCGCTCGCGGCGCCGCTCGTCGGAGAGAACGTCATGGGCGGTGGCCAGCGCGCTGAACGCCTCTGCCGAGCCGCCTTTGTCGGGGTGCGAGACCTTGGCTTTGCGCCGATAGGCTTTGCGCACCTCGGCCTTGGAGGCACCGCGCTTGATGCCCAACAGTCTGTACAGATCGATCATCGACTTCCCCCGACATCCCCGGCCCAAGGGGACTAACGCGCGAGAACGACTGTCGATGCCAGTTGTGGCCAAAATTTAGCGCGAACGCTGGATTCGCGCGCCGCCCGCCCGATCGCGAGGCATTCCGCCCCACTTCCTCGCAAGGCCCGACTATGCTTCAATTTGCGTAAGGACGTGAGGAGGGCCACTCACCGCAAAGCAGGTAACGGAGTACAGGGGGATCCTATGAAACGTCTTGGTCTTGCGCTTATCTTCTCCGCACTCGCGCTCGGCGCCGCCCATTCAGCCGACTCCGAAGGGCGCAGGATGCTGGTGTTCGCGCTCTATGGCTCGGCCAGCACGCCCGGCAGCACGGCGACCACCACCGTGATCGATTTCACCACCATGGTCGCCTGTCGCGAGGCGCGCGACGAGCTTAGGCGGAACGCCGGGCTGAAAGCTCCGGGCTTCCGCCTGGTTGCGACCTGCGTCGAGCCCTAGCGGGCGGCGTGCCCGCATTTGCGCGCGGGCGAGCCGATCGTCAAAACTCGGGTTGCGGACTTCGGGCCGGCTGGCCGGCGTCAGTGGGCGAACGTCCAGTAGCGGCTTTGGCCCGTTGACAGGGGCGACAGGCGCGAGCGCTGCTCTGGCCGCTTGCGAAGAAGGATCAGATCGCGAAGATCGCCCAAGACCGAAGTTGAGTCGGCAAAATAGCTGTGGCCGATGAAGTCGGTGCCGATGCCGCTCGCATCGATCGTATCGAGCCCCGGAGCGATGGTAACGCCACCACCGGCGTCGCCGGCGCGCCGATAGCCCGCGAACTTCTTGGAGGCCAGCAGCGCGTAATCGCCGGACGAGGCGTACATCGTCGCCGAGCGCGTCGGGCCGAAGATCTTGGGTGCGATGTCGCGCCTAAATGTATCGGCATCGATATCGGGAGCGGCGAAGACGATCTCTTTGAACTTCGGACGTATCGCCGGGTCTTCGGCCACGAGCTCCTTGAGCGCGCCGGCCAGCACGCGCGAGCCCATGCTGTGGGCGATCAGGAAAATACTGTCCGCCTCCGACTGCTTGGCAAACTGCTCGAGGAAATTCTTGAAGTCGAGCACGGCCCATTCGGCATTGGTCTCGTCGACCTTGTAGGAGGCGTAGCGCGCCTGCGACGGCCAGCTGTAAAACACCGGCGCGCCGTCGAAGCCGAGATCGTAGGCCATCTGCGCCGTTCGCCGTGCCGCGTCTGCAAACGTCACGTTGTAGCCATGCACGAAGATAAAGGCGCGCTTGCCGGACGAGGCGCGCACCTTGGCGGCCACATCTTTGTAGAAAGTCGCCGGATCGGCCTCGCTCACCGACAGCAGCACCACGAAGTTCTCCGGATCGTTGCTGAATTCAAGCCGCCATACCGACGGGGTCTCGAGCTCACCCATGCGGTGGTCCCTCGGAATGCTGACGTTACAGAAGCCCAGTGACAGATCGCCGCGATCTCCGGCGTAGGTCTCGTCGGGATCCGTGTTCCTGGTCTTCGCTCGATCCGTGGCGTAGTACACTCTCACCACGGCGTAGGATGGCTTGTCCACGGTCACGAAATGCGGCTCGTGCGAGTTCTGCTGGATCGCATGGACCCTGACCCAAAGCTGATCCGCCTCAGCCTTGCGGCCAGTCGCCTCGTAAAGGCCGGCGAGAGCTTCGAGGCTGTTGACGATCTCCGGGCTATCCGGCCCGAATGCCTTCTCCCGGATCGATAGCGCGCGCTTGAAGGCGGTTTCGGCCTCCTGGTAGCGGCTTTGCGCCTGATAGAAATAGGCGAGTTGCACCAGGGCGTCGGCCACCAGCAGATTGTCCGGACCGAGCGCCGTCTCGCGGATGGCAAGCGCCTGTTTGAACAGCGTCTCGGCGTCGGCGGGACGCGCTTGAGCGGCGTAGAGCTGGGCGAGCAACAAGAGTGGCGCCGCGAAATCCGGCTGGTCTTCGCCGTAGCGCGCTTTGGCAAGCTCGACATAGTGCTCGGCAAGCTGCACCGCCTCTTCCACCTTGCCACCCCAGCGCAGCTCCTGGATCTGGCGTGGCAGGGCCTCGAACTCGTCCGAGCCGACCGCCTTCGCGTGAATGGCTTTCGCGCGCTTCGTAAGCGCCTCTGCTTCGGCGGTGCGCCCTTCTCTTCGGTAGAGATTGGCGAGGTTGCTCAGGCTCGTGGCGACCAGCGGATGATCCGGGCCAAACGCCTTCTCGCGAACCGCGAGTGCGCTTTTCAGCAGCGGCTCTGCCTCGGCAAAGCGCTGCTGCGCTGCGTAGAGCGAACCAAGCCAAGTGAGCGCAGTCGCGTATTCGGGATTGTCCTCGCTGTAGCGTTGGCGTGTCAGGGCGACATAGCGTTCGGCGAGCGGCAACGCTGCCGCGATCTTGTTCTCGCCATAGAGCCGCTCGATCTCGTGGTTCAGCCTGTCGAGATCACCGGCACCCTGGGCTCGCGCCGCGCCAGGCGATCGCAGCAGCAGCGAGAAGCGCCGTGAGCAAAAACAAAACCACCGCGGGCGCGGTCCGCAACGACCAGCCGCATCCGCAGTGGCTTTCACTCATGTCCGCCTCCGGGCGGGGATGAGCCGCGCGTTGGAGACTTACGCGGCCTTGGCGTAATACGACTTGAGCTGGTTCATCACCTTCTGCTTGTCGAACTCGGCGCCCATGGCGAGCATGGCGTCGGCGAAGCGGCTCGTGATCTCGCCGATCTGCTCGGGGCTCAGCTGGTTCAGAATGCCGATGCGCACCTGCACCGGCTCCGACAGCGTCGGCCAGATGCCGAAGCCCTTCTCGCGGCAGCCGGCGACCAGCTCCTTCTCCTTGCCCTTGAGCTTGCCGGGAAGGTTGAGCACGATGAGGCTGGTCATGTTCGAGGTGACGTCGCAGCCCATGGCCTCGACCGCCTGGCGGAGCGCCTTCTCGTGATAGGCGTAGTCGGACGCCTTGCGGCGGCGGCCATAGCCCAGAATGATGCGCAGCGCCTCGTGGAACGCGGCCACCGCATAGCAGGAATGGGTCTGGTGGTAGGCGGGCGCGGCGTCCTTGCCGTCGATGATGCCCCAATGCCGCGCGTCGAGGATCGGGTGGTGCACGTAGCTGCGGCAGCCGCGCTTCCGCACCATCTCGATCGCCTTGTCGGTGAAGCTGACCGGCGCGTAGGTGAGCGGCAGCGACAGCACGCCCTTCTGCGGACACGACGCCCACGCCACCACGCCCGGATAATCGTCGATGTTGAAGTCGGCGACGCCGAGGCTCGACACCGCGTCGACGATGCCCATCACGCCATGCTTGAGGCAGGCATCGTTGAAGCCCTTGAGGTCGTTGATGCGGCCCGAGCCCGTCTCCCAATGCGCCATGAACGCCCACATCGGCTTGTGCTGGGCGAGCGCCTTGTCCACCGTCTCGCCCGAGACCGACTGGCCGTGCGGCGTGTCGATGACGGTCACGCTCTTCGCCTTGGGATTCAGTGAATCGGCGGCGAGCTCCTCGGCGGTCGAGGCCTTCATGCGGATGGTAAGTGAGTCGATGCCGGAGAAGGTGCCGTTGGGGAACGCCACCACCGTATCGCCCGGCAGGATCAGCGACAGCACGCAATCGAGGCCCGAGAAGCCGGTGCCGGCGACGCCGTAAGTATAGACGTTCTTGGTGCCCCACAGCTCGCGCAGCATCTCCTTGGCCTCGATCATGCCGCGCAGCACGTCCTTCTGCATGTGGTCGGCCACGCCGGTCTTGGCGAAGCGCTCGAGCACGCGCGGGTCGGTGTTTCCGGGGCCGGGGCCGGCGGCAAGGGTGGCCGGGATTTCAAGCGACGGATAGATCTTCGTCATGGGAACGTCCTCAAGGAGACTGCGGTGGTGGTCAAAAAACAGGCGGGACCATCGTCTAGCGAGCCGCGTGCCTCGCGGCAAGCCCGGCGAAGGCCAAAAAACGGCATTAAGCGGCCTTCGCCCCCCTGCCCGCCAAGACCTGATCGGCGGCCTTGCCGGTCAGCTCGGCGAGATGGTCGAACTTGGCGTGGAAGGTACCGACACCCGCCGTCGCCGATCTGAGCTCGACGATCAGGTTCTGGATCTCCGATTCCGGCAGATGCACCTCGACCAGGTCCCATCCGGCCCAGCCGGGGCGCGCGTCGAAGCCGAGAATCTGCCCGCGCCGCGACGACACGATCGAGTTGATCTTGGCGGTTGCGTCCGACGGCACGGCGATCGCGACCGCCATCACCGGCTCGAGCAGCACCGGCGAGCATTGCGGCATGCCCTCGCTCATGGCCAAGCGCCCGGCCTGGCGGAACGCCATGTCCGATGAATCGACGCTGTGGTAGGAGCCGTCGATCAGGCAGACCGAGACGTCGACCACGGGAAAGCCGAGCGGCCCGTGGCCGAGATAGTCGCGCACCCCGATCTCGACGCTCGGGATGTAGTTCTTCGGCACCACGCCGCCGGTGATCTGGTCGGAGAACGCGAAGCCGGCGCCTCTTGGTTGCGGCTTGATGGTGACAACCACGTCGCCGAACTGGCCGTGCCCACCCGATTGCTTCTTGTGACGGCCGCGCACCTCGACCGATTTGCGGATGGTCTCCCTGTAGGGAATCTGGCGCGGACGCGTCGACGCGTCGATGCCGTATTTGCGCACGAGCTTCTCCAGCGCGACGCGAAGATGCATCTCGCCCTGCCCCCACAGCACCATCTCGCCCATGTCCTGGCTATGGGTGAGCGAGATCGAAGGGTCCTCCTCGATGATCTTGGCGATGGCCGCGGTGAGCTTCACCTCGTCCTTCTTCTCCTTGGCGGCGATGGCGAGCCCGAACACCGGCTTGGCGATGGCGGACGTCTGTATCTTCTTCACGTGGCCCTTGTCGTCGCCGAGCGTGTCGCCGGTCTTGACGCTGTCCAGCCGTCCGAACGCGACCGTGTCGCCGGCCTTGGCCTCGCCGCGCTTCACCGGCTCCTGCCCCATGACCGAGAAGACGCCGGAGATGCGCTCCTCGTCGGCGCCGCCATAGACGGTCGTGCCGTCGGCGAAAGTGCCGGTCAGAACGCGAGCGAGCGAGAGCTTGCCGCCATGCGCGGTATGGAAGGTCTTGGCCACGAAGGCGCAGGAGAGCGTCTTGTCAACGCCGAGCCGCTTCGCCGTGGTGGCCACGAACGGCGCCTCGTGACGCAGCGCCTTGAGCAGGCGGAAGATGCCGTGGCTGGTCTCTGCCGAGCCGAGCAGCACCGGGCAGATCACCCCGTCGCGCAGCTCCTTGCCGAGATCGTCGAACACCCGGTCGCGCGGCGGCGGTACGTCTTCCAGCAGCTGCTCCATCAGCGCGTCGTCGTAGTCGGCGAGCTTCTCCAGCATCGAGAAGCGCGCTTCCTTCTCCAGCGGCGCGAGCGTGTCGGGGATGGCCATCACCTCGCTCGGCGCGTGCTCGCGATAGACGTAAGCGCGCTCGAGCGCGAGATCGATGAAGCCGGTGACGATGTCGTTCTCCCAGATCGGCAGCTGGCGTAGCACGAGTGGCTTGCCGCTCGCCGGCTGAAGCATCGGCACGATGTCGCGCACGCGCGCCTCGGCCTTGTCGATCTTGTTGACGAACAGAAAATGCGGAATGCCGCGATCCTCGAGCTGCTTGAGGATCAGCTGGAGTGCCGGCACCTTCTTCTCGTCGGGCTCGCATACCACGACCGCCGCGTCGCAGGCGGTGAGCGCGTTGGCCGCGTCGGCCTGGAATTCGATCGAGCCCGGGCAATCGAGGAAGGTGAAACTGTCGCCCAGGAAATCGACGGTGGCCGCGTTGAGTTCGACACTCATGCCGTGGTGGCGCGCTTCGTCCGACGCATCCCCGACAGTATTGGCGCCAGCCATCGTGCCTTGGCGGGCGACGGCGCCGGTACGCGCGAGGATGGCTTCGAGAAGCGTCGTCTTGCCGCTGAGATAGGGGCCAACCAGTGCGATGCAGCGGGCGCTGCGGGCTGGCTGGCCCTGCGCTTGACCCATGGTCTCCTCCCTTAGCGGTTATGACCCCGCGCGGGAGAAGGCTCCTGACGCACCCCTACTCGCGCTCGGCCTCTTAGTATCGCCATCGTGTCAAGATGAACGGCCTCTGGCAAGAGGCCCGATTCGGGACGCCTGGCCCTAAGTGGGCCAAGCTTCGGCGGCATATATCGCGAACTCTCGGACCGCGATAAGCTCCAGTCCGTTCAACGAGGCGGGGAGCTTGGTCGATGGCGCGTTCGGTAGCGAAAAGACCATCACGCAAGAGCAAGATCCATCTGGCTGGAGTTGAAGTGGGCTGTCCTTGCCATGTGTGCGCCTTCTTCGGCGGTGCGGACGAAGCCTACGCCACGTTGCTTCCGTTCCTGCGCGAGGGATGCGCCGCCGGCGATCACAGTGTCTGCCTTGTTGACGAGCGGCGTCGCGGCGAGGACGTCGCCCGCTTCAAGCGAGAGGGCATCGACGTCGAGGCCGCTCGCGCCGACGGCCGGCTCGAGATCGAGACTTGGCAAGGCTCCTACCTGCAAGACGGCCGGTTCGATCAGAACACCATGCTGAATTGCGTTCAGGACATGCTCGGCACCGGCACGCGGCGCGGCTTCGACCGGTCACGCATCTGGGGCAACATGGAGTGGGCCTTGTTGAGCGTTCCTGGCGTCCATGAGCTTGCCGAGTATGAGAGCCGGCTCAACTATATCGTGCCGCTCTATGAGGATGTTGTCGTGTGCGCCTATGACACGACCAAGTTTCCCGCTGCGGTGCTGGCCGACGTGCTCCGGGCGCATCCTTATGTGCTGAGCAATGGCCGGCTGACGAAGAATCCCGATTACGTGACACCGGACCGCAGGCTGCCTGCGTGATCTGATTGGCTGGAGTTTCGATGCGTTTCAAGCATGCACTTGTGCTGACGGCCCTTGTCTCGGAATTGTTGATGGCCCCCGGCGTCGCGCGGTCGGGCGCGTTGGTCCCGCCGGTCGTCCGATCATCGGCATCCACACCGCCGCTCGTGCTCGATGCCGCCTTCACCTGCGGCGTGTTCGACGGAAGCTTCAGTTGCAGGGCGGCTCCGGGCGAAGAGCCGCATGGGAAAAATGCCTCGCCGGGCGTCTCCCGAGCGCCCGACACCCCATCGGACGGCCTGACGGGTGGCGACCAAGGTTCGGCCTATCCCGCGCCGGCTGCAAATCCCGCCCAGAGCGGCGCGCCGGCGGCAACGCCCGACGCAGTCTCGACCGGCTGCCAGCATGGCATGGTCGGCACGCCGCCCGGCTGTCGCTGCCCGAAAAATTCAGAATTGCTCGGCGGCAATTGCGTTCACTACACCGCCACGATGTGCAAGAGCGAGCTGCCGGTCAACGTCAACCCCGAACCGTGCCAAGACCTCGAAGCCAAGCTCTCCTGCAAGATGCGGCAGGACGGATTGAAGGATTGCTGCTGCGTGGTCTACGACAAGCTGTAGCGGCGCGGTCGCGGCCGCCTTCGGCGATCGGCTCCAGAGCGAAATCCATCCAAGTTGAACCGGGAAACCCATAATCCCATCCGAAAAGTCTGCACTTTTCGGGATCATGCTCTAGGTAACCGCGGCCACTGTCGACTTCCGCTCGAGCTTGCCCCAGCCGACCAGGGGCCCGAGCATGGCTGCGAGCACCGCCTTGATCACGATGTAATACATGAGCTGACGATAGCCGAAGCGCTGCAACACGAGCCACGGCAGCAGCGTTGCCTGTTCCTTGCCCTCCATGGCGAGCGCAAGTGCGGCGCTGCCGAGATCGATGACCAGGAACGCGAGATAATAGAGGCAGATCTTGCGAAAACCGTCCGGATCGAACTGATCCTGGTGCTCGATCAATTTGAGGCCCGAGACGGCGAGTTGCCAAATGAACGTGAGATCCACGAGCGGCGCAACGGTGGACAGCAAGAATTGGAACAGCCAAGTCTGTGGCATGGCGATGAGGCCTAACGCACCGTAGCGCCGTCGTAACGTCACGTCGCGATGCTTCCACAGGCATTGCAGGGTACCAAAGGCCCAGCGGAAGCGCTGCTTAACGAGGCCCTTGACTGTATCGGGCGCCTCTGTCCAGGCGATCGCGGTGCTCTCGTACAGCACGATGTAGCCAGCCTTCTGGACGGCGATGGTCAAATCCTGGTCCTCGGCGAGCGTATCGGCAGGAAACCCGCCAAGCTGCTGAAGCGCCTCGCGCCGCCATGCGCCGATGGCGCCAGGCACAACGGTGATGCAGCCAAGACTCGCCAGAGCACGGCGCTCGAGATTTTGGCTCGTGACATATTCAAGCGCCTGCCAGCGCGTGATTACGTTGATCCTGTTCCCGACCTTGGCGTTGCCGGCCACGGCTCCGACGGCAGGGTCCTCGAACCAGCGCACCAGCTTGGTGATCGCATCCGGCTCGAAATAGGTATCGGCGTCGAGCGCTACGACGACGCTACCCCGCGCCTCGGCAAGACCGCGATTGAGCGCGGCCGCCTTGCCGCCATTGGCCATGCCGATGAGCCCGACGCGCGGATCGGCGCCGAAATGCGCACGCACCCGGGCCGAGGTACCATCGGTTGACCCGTCATCGATGACGATGACCTCCAGATTCGGATAGTCGCTCGCCAGGATGTGTTCGACCGCGCCGACGATGACCTTGGCCTCGTTATGCGCGGGGATCAGCACCGTCTGCAGCGGTGGAGGGTCTGGCAAAAGCGGCGGCACGCGGTGCATCTCGGTCCGTCGATTGCGCCATCCGATCACGCTCAGAAATAGGATCCTCGCTACTCCGAGCGAGATCGTGATGAAGAACACGGCCGTGGCGAGATGGCCGAGCCAGCCGATCGTCACGAACACCGGCAAACTCACAAACTGTCCAAGCGACCGCGGCGGCACCGGCGGCATGGCCTGATCGCGCGTCATCCCGGCAAGCTCCGAAACCGTCACCAACTGGTAACCCTTGGCTCTCAGCGCATCGATCAGCCTGGGCAGCGCGGCAATCGTCTGCGACCTGTCGCCGCCAGAATCGTGTAGCAGGATGACGTGACCGCGCATGTCCGGGTCGGGATCGCTCACCTGGGCAAGTACAGAGCTGACGATGACATCGGCAGGCGGACGCTGCCAGTCATTGGGGTCGACATGCAACCCGACCGAGACGTAGCCCATGGATTGGGCGATCTGGATCGGCACGATCTCATCGGCAGTGGTCGGCTCGGCATCGCCGAGGAACGGCGCGCGGAACAACCGCATCGATCGCCCGGTGAGCGCCTCGAACAGGCGCTGGGTGGCATTAATCTCAAGCGTGACGAGCGCGTCCGGAAACTCGCCGAGGTTCGGATGAGTGAACGTGTGGTTGCCGATATCGTGACCCTCGGCGAGAGTCCGCTGGACGAGCTCCGGATACGCTTGCGCGTTCTCGCCGATGATGAAGAAGCTGGCCTTGACGCCCTTATCTTTCAGAGTGTCAAGGATTTTTGGCGTCCAGTCGGGATCCGGGCCGTCATCGAAGGTGAGCGCAAGCTTGCCGGGCGTGTCGCCCCTGCGCTCGATGACAAAAGGGGTTGGCACTTTCGTATAGACCTCGTCGACGATTTGGCTGGTCTTGTCGTCGACCTGGATGCTGCGCTCGCCCTTGGCCGGCTCCTCCGCCACTTGCAAGATCTCGCCGGTGCCTTCGAAGTCGGTGTCCTCGCTGGTGCCAATTTTGCGCAGCCCACGCGGCACGGGAGCGTTGTAGGGTCGGCCCATCACCGACCAGATGGAAGGGTCTTCCGAGCCCAACCGCCACACCGCGTAACCCGCCAAGTGATAGGCGTCACCGGCGTTGATCTCGTTGTAGGCGGTGACGCCGTCCAGGAACCATACGTCATGCAGCTTGCCGTCATCTTCGATGAAGGAGAAGTGCGGGTTTGAGGTCTCCGGGTCGAGCACGATATCGGCTTCGGAATCCCGCGCCGAGAGGACGGCCTCCTCGAAAGTCAGGTTCTGCGTTGCTTGGCCTTTAACCCAGTCATAGCCGTAGCTGCCGATGGCGACGATGGTGCGGCTCGGCTCAAGCTCTTTCATTCGCCGGTCGAGCGTTTCCTCGAACCAGTCCTGGGCCGCTATGCTCCCTGCGGCACCGCCGTCCGAGTGCTGATCGTAGCCCATGAGCAGCACACGATCGACGATCTTCGCATAGGTCGCGTAAGGCCAGTCATCGTCGTCGAACGGCAGGGCCAGCACGATGGCAAGACCGTGCCCGGCGAAGGCCTCCGACATTTCGGTCAGAAAGGCCTGTAGATCCTTCTGCGACTTTGCCGGCAGCTCCTCGAAGTCGACGGTCAGCCCCTGAAATTTGTTCACCTCGAGAAACGTGACGATGTCTCTGAGCCGTGCTTGCCGGGCCGCGGGATCGGCGAGCAGCCTTGCCAAGCCCGGGCCGTCCCATTTCTCATCCGCCATATTCTGGATCATGGGTACGATCGGAATGTCGGGCTTGGTATCCTGAATGTATTTCAGGACCCGATCATCGACGCCGGTCTTCAGGTCCATGGTCGGCCCAGAGAGACTGAGCCAACTGGGGATCACCCAATCGAGACGCGGCAGCGCCCGCTTGAGAGCCGGATAGCTATCCTCATCCCAGTTGACGTAAAAGCCGATGCTCAGCGGCCTTCCGGCCGGGCTTGCGAGCGAGGCGGGCACGGCAGGCCGCTCAGGCACGGCGGCCTGCGGTCGATGCGGCAAATTCCTCTCAGTGTCGCGCAGTTCGGCGGCCAATCTCGCCGCGCTTCTGAGCGCCTCGGGATCGGCGGCATTTGTGATCGTGATGCCATGCGCCGCCGAGCAGGTCGGCGCCCAGGCGCAGCGGATCGACACGTGCGCGTCGGCGGCGGCTTCCTCGGCGATGGGTCGATGCACGATCAAGAGCGTCGCGACGAACAACGTCATGACGACCCCACCGACCGTGCCGACCAACCAGGCGAGCCTGATGAACGCTGCGGCCGCGCTTGCCCGACGGATCGAAGAATATTGGCTTACCGGTCATAGCGAGTTGGTGATTTCAGAATCTTTACGTGAATCAGTCTCGTTCGCCCGGTAGCGTGATGTAGGGCGCTTCGGCAGGTTTGGCCTAGCGCCAGAACGCCGCAGAGGCGGGAAGCAACGGTGTGCAAATTGACGCGGGGAGACGTTGGCGGGGTGTCCGGGCGGCTTAGCTCAGCGCCTCAGCGCGGCGGCGACCGTATCGAGCACGAGGCCGAACTGGCCGAACCCCCAATAATGTCCGGCTTGCTGGACGACATCGAGCCGGCAGTTCGGCAGTTGCCCGGCAAGATAATACGCCCCGCTTGCCGGCACGATGGTGTCGTCGCTGCCCTGCCACATCACCGACGGCACGTCGATCTCGGCGAGCGGCAAGCCCCACGGCCCACAGAACAGCCGCAAGTCCTGTAGCGCGCCTCTGATGCCGGGCCTCAAGCCTTCGCGGATCGCCGCCTGCAGATTGGCCTTCACCTCGCTTTGCCTGAGCACGCCCTTGTCGGAGGGAGTGACGCGCTGCTGGAGCGCGCGATAGGCGACGCCGGGCGCCCATTTGACCATGCCGCGCAGCGACCAGAAGAACGCGGCGCAGGCCTGCGGCGACCGGCCCATCCGGGTGAAGATCAGCCGATGCATCGGCGACATGCGGATCTGCTTGCGGCACTCGGCGATCGGGCCGACCGGCGAGATGAGCGCGAGCAGCTGCACGCGGTCGTCCATCTGCGCTGCGGCCGCGATCGCATAGGGTCCGCCGCCCGAGACTCCGAGCACCGCGAGCCGGTCGAGCCTGAGCGCGTCGGCGAGCGCGGCGAAGTCCTCCGCCGAGCCCATCAAGGAGCGGCACTTCCGGTAATCCGAATGGCCGTAGCCCGGCCGGTCGGGGGCGATGATCCGCAAGCCCCTCTCCCGGGCCGCGGAATCGGTCAACCCGAACATGAAGCGCGAGCCCGGCGTGCCGTGCAGCGCCAGCACCGGCAGGCCGCGCGGATCGCCGAATTCGGCGAAGGAGATGCGCCTGCCGTCGGCGAGGCGATGGAGGCGCGAGGTGCGGTCCTCAGCGCCGGTCCGGTCGATCGCCGTGATGGTGTTCATGAGCGCGATTCTAACACCTCGACCAAGGCAACCTTACGACAGCGCGCCTACTCGCAGCCGATGATGATGTCGCCGGGGTTGATCATCAGCACCACCGGCTTCCCCTCATACAGCTTGAGCGTCTCAAGCGCGGGGATGGTGACGCTCACCTCGAGCGTCGTGTCGCCGGGGACGGCGATATAGACGATGGCGGTCACGCCCCCTTTGCGGATCTCCATGATCTTGCCTTTGATCTGGTTGCCCGTGCTGAATTTCATGCCCGCTCTCCGTGCAGATCCACCTAGCTCAAGCTGCCGCAGAAGCGCTGTATGCGGCGGCAAGCCTCCTCAAGCGCATTGATCCCGGTCGCATAGGAGATGCGGAAGAAGGGCGAAAGCCCGAACGCCGCGCCATGCACGACGGCGACGCCCTCCTCCTCGAGCAGCGTCGTGGCGAACGCCTCGTCATTATCGATGCGCTTGCCGGCCGGCGTGCTCTTGCCGATCACCCCGGCGCAGGACGGATAGACGTAGAACGCGCCTTCGGGCTTAGGGCAGGACAGCCCCTTGGCCTGGTTCAGCATGGACACGACGAGGTCGCGCCGCTCCTGGAACGAGACGACCCAGTCCTTGAGGAAGCCCTGCGGACCTTTGAGCGCCTCGACCGCGGCCCATTGGCTGATCGAGCACGGGTTCGAGGTCGACTGCGATTGCAGCGTCGAGATCGCCTTGATCAGTGGCTCCGGCGCGCCGCCATAGCCGATGCGCCAGCCGGTCATGGAATAGGCCTTGGACACGCCGTTCAGCGTCAGCGTGCGCGCCTTCAATCTCGGCTCGATCGCCGCCGGCGTGGTGAAGCGGAACCCGTCATAGACGAGGTGCTCGTAGATGTCGTCTGACAGCACCCACACCCGCTCATGCTTCACCAGCACGTCGGTCAGCGCCTTGATCTCGTCCTCGCTATAGGCGGCGCCGGTCGGGTTCGACGGCGAGTTGAAGATGAACCACTTGGTCTTGGGCGTGATGGCCCGCGCGAGCACCTCGGGCTTCAGCTTGAAGCCGTCCTCGAGCTTGGTCTCGACGATGACGGGCTCGGCGCCGGCGAGCAGCACGATGTCGGGATAGCTCACCCAATAGGGCGAAGGGATGATCACCTCGTCGCCCGGGTCGAGCGTCGCCAGCAGGGCATTGTACAGCACCTGCTTGCCGCCCGAGCCGACGGTGATCTCCGACGGCTTGTAGGTCACGCCGTTCTCGCGCTCGAACTTCTCGACGATGGCGCGCTTGAGCTCGGGGATGCCGTCGACCGCGGTATATTTGGTCTCGCCGCGCTTGATCGCCTCGATCGCCGCCTGCTTGATGTTGTCGGGCGTGTCGAAATCGGGCTCGCCGGCGCCAAGGCCGATGACGTCGAAGCCGGCGGCTTTCAGCTCGCGGGCCTTGCTCGTGATGGCCATGGTCGGCGAGGGTTTGACCCGTTCGAGCGTGCGGGCGACCAGTCCCATGATGATCTCCTGAAAGTTGGGAAATTTGGCGGCGGACGGGCGCAACCTAAGGGGCGTGGCTGGCTCCCGCAAGGGCCCAGGCGCAAATAGCCACAGCGCGGGCGAACGGCCCGCGCTGCTTCATCCTTGCGCAGTTTCCTAGAACTTGGCGGGAACGCTAAGCGGCCTCGCGATTGAGGCTCGTCTCGGCGAGCTTGGTCAGCAGCCTGTCGGCATTGTGCTCCTGATCGAGCGTCTGCTGCAGCAGCCTTGCCGCATCGTTCATCCCGAGCTGCTTGGCCCAGGCGACCATCGTCCCGTAGCGGGCGATTTCGTAATGCTCCACGGCCTGGGCATCGGCGATCATGCCGGCATCGAGCACGTCAGGGTCCTTGATTTCCTTCATGTCTTCCTCGCCCTCTTCGAGGATGCCCTTGATGGCATGGCAGGTCTTGCCCGCGGGCTTCAGCTCGCAGAGCGCAAACACCTGCTCCAGCCGCTGCACCTGGCCCTCGGTCTCTTTGAGGTGGTGCTCGAAGGCCTGGCGGAGCTCGTCGGAGTCGGCCTTCTTGGCCATCTTGGGGAGGGCTTTGAGGATCTGCTTCTCGGCGTAATAGACGTCCTTGAGCAGGTTTACGAACAGATCCTCCAACGATTTCGTGACCATGATTGCTGGCTCCTTGGGGTTATGGTTGGGGTGCGCGGGCGCAGTCGAGCGCGCCCTGCATCGCTCCCTCCTGGGGAACTTGAGGAGCTAACTTCGTCTCGCGCCCAAGGTTCCCGCGCCGCCGCCCTGCATTCGGGCCCTGTGCACAACCGCAATTAGGACACGACTGTGGCGAAGTAGCCATGCGAAGCGCGCGGGCGGAACACAATCCGGCTAAAGCCGCGCCTAAATGGCATGGTTAGTTTTGCTTCGTGCCGACAGTCGAGGGCTAAGTCGATGACCATCCGACGCCAAGCTCTGCGCTCACGCGAGCCCCTGGCAACTTACGTTTTCTTTTCTCTGATCCTTGCTTTTCTACTCACGCTGCCGAGCATTTTCGCCCGCGCGGAGGACGCCCAGCCGGGCAAAGCGGCCCCCGTCCAGCCCGGCGACATGAACACCGGCGCCCTCCTGCTTCAGTCGGGAGAGGACGGCGGCTTCGTCGAGGCGCCGCGGCTCAACACCGACGCCGCCATCAGCGTCAACGGCACCATCGCCCGCGTCGTCGTCACCCAGCGCTTCGAGAACCCCTCGGACAAATGGCTCGAAGGCATCTACGTGTTTCCGCTCCCAGAGCAGTCGGCAGTCGATGCGCTGCACATGGAGATCGGCGATCGCGTGATCGACGGCGAGATCAAGGGCCGTGACGAAGCGCAGCAGCTTTACGAGACCGCCAAGGACAACGGCCAGAAGGCGAGCCTGGTCGAGCAGGAGCGGCCGAACATCTTCACCAACTCGGTCGCCAATATCGGCCCGCACGAATCGATCGTGATCCGCATCGAATATCAGGAGACGGTGAAGCAGGAGGGCGGCATCTACTCGCTCCGCTTCCCGCTCGTCGTGGCGCCCCGCTACAATCCGGCGCCGAGCAATGTCGAGACCGTCGATTACGGCGGCAAGCAGCTGCCGAACGATCCGGTTCCCGACCGCGACCGCATCACCTCGCCCGTGCTCGACCCTGCCAAGTTCCCCAAGATCAACCCGGTGTCGATCGCGGTGAAGCTCAATGCCGGCTTCATGCTCGGCGACGTCAAGAGCTCGTTCCATCAGATCAGCCTGAGCCGCACCGGCGACGAGACCGCGACTTTGAGCCTCGCCGACGGCACCGTGCCCGCCGACAAGGATTTCGAGCTGACCTGGGCCCCCAAGGCCGCCGCCGTGCCGCAGACCGCCCTGTTCCACGAGGTGGTCGACGGCCAGGATTATCTGCTCGCCATGGTCACGCCGCCCTCGCTCGACAGCGCGCCCAAGCAGCTCCCGCGCGAGCTGATCTTCGTCATCGACAATTCCGGCTCGATGGCCGGCACCTCGATGGGCCAGGCCAAGGACAGCCTGCTGTTCGCCCTCGACCGCTTGCGGCCAGGCGACAGATTCAACGTGATCCGCTTCGACGACACCATGGACGTGTTGTTCGCCGATGCGGTCGACGCCACCTCCGAGAATTTGGCGATCGCCAAGAATTTCGTGAAGCGGCTCGACGCCAATGGCGGCACCGAGATGCTTCCGGCGCTGAAGGCCGCGCTCAAGGACTCAAATCCGTCCGACACGACGCATCTCAGGCAGGTCGTATTCCTGACCGACGGCGCGGTCGGCAACGAGGCAGAGCTGTTTAAGGAGATCGCCGACCACACCGGCCGCTCGCGGCTGTTCACCGTCGGCATCGGCTCGGCGCCGAATTCCTATTTCATGCGCCGCGCATCCGAGCTCGGCCGCGGCACCTTCACCGAGATCGGCTCGGAGGATCAGGTGCTGGAACGCATGAGCGCGCTGTTCGCCAAGCTCGAGAAGCCGGTCATGGTCGGGCTCAAGGCGTCATGGCCTGACGGGACTGCGGTCGAGACCTGGCCGGATCCCCTCCCCGACCTCTATGCCGGCGAGCCGGTCGTGCTGTCGGCCAAAGTGAGCTCCATGAACGGCGAGCTGCACCTCTCCGGCACGTTCGACGGCAAGCCGTGGACGGCTGGCTTGAGGATTGCCGATGCCATCGACGGTGCCGGCGTCGCCAAGCTCTGGGCGCGCAGCAAGATTGCCTCGCTCGAAGCGAAGGCTTATACCGATCCTAATGCCAAGGGCATCGATAAGGCGATCGAGACGGTCGCACTCGCGCATCATCTCGTGTCGAGCCAGACGAGCCTCGTCGCCATCGACAAGATCAAGTCGCGGCCCGACGGCCAAGGCGTGTCGAGCGTCGACATGCCGCTGAACCTCCCCGACGGCTGGGACTACGACAAAGTGTTCGGGGTTCCCGCTTCGCTGCCTCCTCGCCAGTACAAGGCAATGAAGGGCCGTGCCAACGGAACGATGGCGCTGATGCCGTCAGCCGCCGGCGCGCAATACGGCTATGACGGCGGCGCGGCGCCCGTTGCGCCCGACGCGATGGCGCAGACCGAGACGGCGCCTCAGCCAGCCGATGTGGCGCCCATGCCCGACACCGCGACGCTGCCGTCCGACACCGCGCCAGAGGCCGATACCACGGTCTCGCCGACGGTCACGCCGGCCGACCGGAGCGATGCACAGCAATCCTATCCGCTGCTGCCGCTCACCGTCGTGCCGAAGCCCGACGCGAACCCGATGGTCTTGCTGAAGGCGCCGCATGACGCCGCTCAGCGGCTGGTCATTATCGCTTTGCTGCTCACCATACTTAGCGCGGTGACGCTGGTCTTGTGGCGTTACCACCGCCGCGACTATGCCTCCCCGCGGCGGACTGGGAGGAGGATCTGATGCCGAAACGGGGGTCGGTGCGGCTCCTCCTCCTCTTCTTCCACCCGAGCGCGAGGCTCGGGTGGAGGATAGGGGCGGCGGTTGCTCTTGTGGCTTTGGCCTTCATGGCCGAGGGATCGGGCAGCGTGCAGCCGGGCGCGCGGTCGGCGCTCTCTCAGTTGACGCATCAAAGTGCTTGGCGGCACGCCCTGAAGGACGAGCCCGCCCAGAAGGTTTGGCCTTGGGAAGACACGTTGGCGCACGAGCCTAATGCCGTGCCACGTCTCGGCCTGAGCGCCGCGGTGTTGAGGGAAGCGAGCGGCGGAGCTGACATCGCCCCGGCCGCGCCGAGGCAAGGGCCAGGCGCCCAAGCCGAGCCGTCTCGCGCTCAACTTGGTGACGTGGCAATCGGCGACGGCATCGCCGTCACCACCGCTGACGGCCTAACCCGCGACTCCAAGCTCACCGGCAGGAACGTGGTCGATCCGCACCTCGCCGAGAGCGACAGCGGCACGCCTGCCGACGGCAAAGTCGCGCCCATCATCTGCTGGCCGTTCGACGTGATGGCGAGCTCGCTCCGCGCCGTCATTCAGGCGACCGGAGCCGAGCAGCCGAAAGCCCCCGAGCCGAGCGTCGAGCAGAAGCTCTAGGCGCAGCCCTAGGAGCTTCTGAGCGCCTAGGCCCTCCATCCGTCCAGTCCATTATTGGAACTGCCGGCGCTTCTTGACCGGCTTCTTCGGCGGTTGCGCGGCCGCAGGCGCCGGCGTGACCGCTTCGGCCGTCGGCTGGGTCGCCGGCGTGCCGGCAGCCTGAGCGCCTGGCGAAGGTGTGGCTCCGCCAGGGGCTGCGGCTCCGGTCGCGGGCGTCGCCGTCGCCGTCGTGGCGGGTGTGCCTGCGGGCACCGGGGCGCCAGGCGGCAATGCTGCCGAAGGCTGCTGCTCGAACTGGCTCGAGGCTCCGCCCACCACTCCCGGCTGCGGCACGAGGCCCGTCGTCGGGGCTAGCGGACGGCGATCCTCCTCGATGCGTGCCTTCAGCTTGTCGAGGCCGACGCGATACTCAGCCCCGATGAATCCGTCGAGCGCCAGCGCCTTCCAGCGCTTGAGCGGGCTCGACCCTGAATCGTAACCGAAGCTCCAGGTCAGCTTGCTGCCTGAGCCCGACGGCACGATGTCGTAGATGCTGGTGCCGTCGAGACCGTTGAAGTTGACGGCAAGCTCGAGCGTCTTGTTGGGATCGGCGCTGGTGATCTCCATGCTGCCGGTGCCGATCGAGCGCACCTGGCTCACCCAATCGACATGCGCGCCCTTGCCGGACTCAGGCCCCGAATAGGTCAGCTGCAATTGCGGATCGCGCGCCGCCCACGGCGACCAGTCGTGAAAATTTTTCAGATTGGCGAGATAGGGGAAGACCGCCGACTCTGGCGCGTTGATGACGACCGAGCGCGCCACAGTCACATGCGCCGGGAGCCCGAGCGAAACCGCCGCCAAGATCCCGACGAGGACCACTATCCCAAGAAACAAGCGCGTCATGGGACGCATCACTGAGCCTCCTTCTCGTCGAGCTTTCTAACCGCCGCTAGCGCCTTTAGGGTGGCCCTCCGCGCCGCCAATGTCACTCGCTTTTTGAGAGAAAACAATTACAGTCCGCTCGTCAACAGAACGGGAGGGCTGGAGATGAACCTGTCGCCACCGACAACAGCCGTGTTCGTGATTTCGCTGATTTTGGCCGCCTTGGCCATCATTGGCAAGTTCGTGCCAATTCCCTTCATCAGCGAGCATGGCTTCTGGGTCGCCGTCATCGCCTATGTCGTTCTGGCGGTCGGCAATCTGTTCAGAGGCCTATAGCCCGGCGAGCCTCCCCTCCTCCTCCAAGCATAGTCGAGAGCATTCAGGGGTTGCCCTTGAACACGAGCACGGCGCCGAGCGCGATCAGCGCGAAGCCCGCTCCCTGCGTCCAGCTCAGCGGCTGGTCGAAATAGAGCCAGGTGAACAGCGCAAAGACGATGAGGGTGATGACCTCCTGCATCGTCTTGAGCTCGGCCGGCGAATAGACCGCGCTGCCGATGCGATTGGCCGGCACGGCGAAGCAATACTCGACGAAGGCGATGCCCCAGCTCACCAGGATGACGGTGACGAGCGGCACCGCCTTGAACTTGAGATGCCCGTACCAGGCGATCGTCATGAACAGGTTCGAGCAAACCAGCAGCAGGATCGGGGCGAGATAGGACCAGGGCCCTGGCGTTGCGAGCGTCATGCGGGAGCCTCTCACGAATCTGGACGAAGCCTGTCAGGCTAGACTTGCCGAGCCGGCAAGCGAGCAGACATAGCGTCCTATTCGGGGCGCACGCAAATCGCCTCGCGCAGCGAGAAGGCCGGCGCTAGCGCCGGCCCCTCACAGCGTGTCGGCTAGAGATCGTCGTCGTCGTCTTTGGCCCAAGAGGGACGGTAGGGCTGCGGGCTGCCGCCGCCGGGGCTGCTCGGCGGTGAGGCCGGGCGTGGCGGCGTCGACGGAGCAGAATGCCCGCCGATCGGGCTCGCCGGCCGCGGCGGCCGATGCCGGACCGCTGCCATGCCACCTGGAGAGGTCGGCGACATCGGCTTGGCGCCGCCGGCGGTGCTGGCGGCGTCGCCGGCTTCATCGGGGCCGGGGCTGCCGGCTTCGGTGCTGGCATCGGTCGGGGTCACCGCGGCGACGACCGGCTTCGGCGCGATCACGTGGCCACGGGTCTGCGACCACCGGTTTGGCTGCTGGCTTGCGGGCCGGCGCCTTGCGGGCTGCCGGCTTCTTTGCCGCGGTCTTGCGGACAGCGGCCTTCTTTGCCGGCGCCTTCCGGGCAGCGGCCTTCTTGGCCGGGGCCTTGCGGGCGCTGGTCTTCTTGGCGCTCGCTTTCTTGGCCACCGCCCGACCCGTCTTGCGGACGGTACGCGCCGACCTTGCGCGCGGTCTTGCGGACAGTACGCGCGGCCTTCCTTGCAATCTTACGTGGACTCGTCTTCTTACTCGTTGTGCGCTTCTTCCCACTCGCTTTAGTAGCCATGGTTTCGCTCCGATTCTGCTCTGTTGCCGCACTCGACCGCTTAAACGGACGCGCGTACTTGCGCGAATCACGCCTCCACTTGGTCCAGGCTTGCCGTCCCAGATGGCGAGTCAATCTTTTTTTGTCATTATACGCTGATCGCGACAGAAAGTGCCAACGCGGCGGCGCGATTTCGCATCAATATCGACACGCGGAGCGTGCTTGCTGCACTGCAAGGCGTCCGGCCGACCGGCTCGGCGCTATCTCGCGGCCTCTCCGACCACGGCGCCGATGATCTCCTCGATGGCCATGCGGTGGCGAAAGTCGGGATCGACGAAGCGCGCCTTGACCCGGCCGTCCCGGCCGACCACGACGGTCGCCGGGATCGGCAGCAGCCAGCCGCCATTGCCCTGGAACTCGCCAAGATCGATGCCGAAGCCGAGATAGGTCTGCTTGATCTTGTCGCCCACCCAGAACACCAGCCCGAGCGAGAGCGCGTAGGCGAGATCGAGGTCGGTCAGCACCCGGAACGGCACCCCACGCAATGTCCGCAGCGCTCGGGCATATTTCGCCCGCTCCGGCACGATCGAGATCACGTCCCCTCCCGCCGCGACGATGTCGGGATAGGCGCGGGCGAGCGCGTGCAGCTCGAGCCCGCAATAATCGCACCACGGCCCGCGATTGAAGCTGATCACGAGCGGGCCGTTCTCGATCAGCGCGGCGAGCTCGACCAGATGGCCGTCGCTGTCGGTCATCACGAAATCCGGCAAAAGCTCGCCGATGCCCGGCACCTGCCGCTCGGCGCCGTTCTGCCCGATGCGCTCGACCAGCCGGTCGTAGGTCGCCTCGAGATCGGGAAGCAGCTTGCGGGACTCGCCGAGATAGAATTGGAGCCGCGCGGGAAGCGGTGCGCGCAGCGCGTCAGCCTTCTGAAATGCCTCGCCGAGCGCTTGCTCGAGGGATCTCGCTTCGGTCAAAAAGCGTCTCCTAAACCATGACCCGGAAAGGTGAAAACCGATCCTCGGACAGATCATGCGGTATCAAGAGCCGGCTCACCAATCGTCGCCTTGCGACCGCTCAAGACCGCCGGCGAGAGCCAGCCTTTGCGACCGCTAAGTCCTTGGCGGAACCCTCTTTGTCAGGCCGGTATAAAAGTGACCGAGGGGCGAAGTCGAGTGCATTTCGTTTAGCGGCCGTCTCGATCCTGCGCAAAAATGCGGCAATATCTCTCGCTCCCCTTGGCGAGCGCCATTATGCCGCTATTCAGCCATGTCTCAGTTGGGCGGCATCTGCTCGAGCGCCGCGTCGAAGGGCTGCGCCGAAATCTTCACCGCGCCGGTGAACGGATAGTTCAGGGCGAGGCCGAGCAGGAGCGCGAGCGCGACGAGGGCCGCCAGCGCCGCCGTCATCAGCGTTTGCGCCACCAGATTGGGCGCGCCGAAAAACGCCGGATAGCCGAGGGTGATCAACGCACCAACGATCAGTACGAACCACAGCAGCGCCGGCATCGAGCCGTCGGCGCTGTCGAGCCGCTCATCGCGATTGTCGGCGATTACCGTCAGCAGCCTTAGAGCGTGCTGGTAGAGCGCAAGCTCCCGGAAGCCTTGCGGCTGCACGTCGTAAATGGTCTGCCCGAGCTGATCGAGATCCTTGCTCGCGTCGTCGCTCGGCCTGCCTCGCGCCATGGTCGGCCACTCGAATTTGCGGACGTGGTCGGTATAGGTGATGAGCCGTTGGCGGATATTGGCGCCGCCCTCGGCGGGAAGTGCATAGGTCAGGCGGTGGAGATCGACGGCGGCTTTGGCCTCGTTGCGCACCGCCGCCTCCGTATTGCGATACTCCTCCCACACCGCGATCACCACGAACGCCAGTAACACCGCGTAGAACACGCCGACGACGGCGAATTTGAACCCGGCAACCTCGTTGTTCGTCCGCAGGCGCTCGACGCCGGAGATGCGCCTCGTCATGAGCATCAGGCCGATGGCGAAGATCTCGGCAGCCGCCGTGAGGGCGAGCCCCATCAGCCAGAGCGGCACGTGGTTCATCACATTGATCAAGCTGATTGCCCTCAGAGCTGTCCCGGCACCCGTTCTAATGCAAAGTCTTTTGGAAATCAGCTCCTTGGCGTCAGCCAGGCAGCCTTTCGCAGAGCTCGGGCGATCAGGCCTCGACAAGGTCTTCCATCCCGCTCTTTCAGCCGCCATATTCGCATCCATGCCCCTCCGCGTTCCCAAGACCTTCGGCTCGCGCGCCGAGCCGCGCGCCGTCACGGGCGAATCCGCCGGGCTGCCGATCGGCGCCGACCGCCGGCCGCCCGGCTTCGGCGAGGCGCCACAGCCGCTGATGCAGGACCATCCGCTGGTGACCGGCACCGGCGGACCCGAGTTCGTGCCGCACCGCCCGCCCCGTCCCGACAAGAGCGAGGGCGGCATCCCCTTGCGCTTCCAGTCCGAGTTCGAGCCCAAGGGCGACCAGCCCGCGGCGATCGCCGAGCTGGTGGCGCAGGTGAACGCCCATGAGCGCGACCAGGTGCTGCTCGGCGTCACCGGCTCGGGCAAGACCTTCACCATGGCCAAGGTGATCGAGGCGACGCAGCGCCCGGCGCTCGTGCTCGCTCCCAACAAGACGCTGGCCGCCCAGCTCTATGGCGAGTTCAAGAGCTTCTTCCCCGACAACGCGGTCGAGTATTTCGTCTCCTATTACGATTACTACCAGCCCGAGGCGTATATCCCGCGCACCGACACCTATATCGAGAAGGACAGCTCGGTGAACGAGCAGATCGACCGCATGCGCCATGCGGCGACCCGCGCGCTGGTCGAGCGCGACGACGTGATCATCGTCGCCTCGGTGTCGTGCATCTACGGTATCGGCTCGGTCGAGACCTATACCGCCATGACCTTCAGCCTGAAGCAGGGCGACAAGGTCGAGCAGCGCCAGCTGATGGCCGACCTCGTGGCGCTGCAATACCGGCGCAACGACGTGAATTTCGTGCGCGGCTCATTCCGCGTGCGCGGCGACACCATCGAGCTGTGGCCGGCGCATCTTGACGACCGCGCCTGGCGCATCTCGCTGTTCGGCGACACGGTCGAGAGCCTCACCGAGTTCGATCCCCTCACCGGCGCCAAGACCGACGCGTTCAGCATGGTCAAGGTCTACGCCAACTCGCATTACGTCACGCCGAAGCCGACGCTGAAGCAGGCCATCCGCGGCATCAAGGAGGAGCTGAAGCAGCGGCTAAACGAGCTGCACGGCGCCGGGCGCCTGCTCGAAGCGCAGCGGCTCGAGCAGCGCAGCCTGTTCGACCTCGAGATGATCGACGCGACCGGCTCCTGCGCCGGCATCGAGAATTATTCGCGCTATCTCACCGGGCGCAAGCCCGGCGAGCCGCCGCCGACGCTGTTCGAGTATCTCCCCGACAACGCGCTCGTGTTCGTCGATGAGAGCCATGTCACCGTCCCGCAGATCGGCGGCATGTTCCGCGGCGACTATCGGCGCAAATCCACGCTCGCCGAATATGGCTTCCGCCTTCCGTCCTGCATGGACAACCGGCCGCTCCGCTTCGAGGAGTGGGACGCGATGCGGCCGCAGACCGTCTATGTCTCGGCGACGCCCGGCGGCTGGGAGCTCGAGCAGACCGGCGGCGTGTTCGCCGAGCAGGTGATCAGGCCGACCGGCCTGGTCGATCCGCCGGTGGAGGTGCGCCCCGCCTCGACGCAGGTCGACGATCTGATCGACGAGACGCGCAAGGTCGTGGCGCAAGGCTACCGCGTGCTGGTGACCACTCTGACCAAGCGCATGGCCGAGGATTTGACCGAGTACATGCACGAGCAGGGCATCCGCGTGCGCTACATGCATTCCGACGTCGAGACCTTGGAGCGCATCGAGATCATCCGCGATCTCAGGCTCGGCGCGTTCGATGTGCTGATCGGCATCAACCTGCTGCGCGAGGGCCTCGACATCCCGGAATGCGCCCTGGTCGCCATCCTCGACGCCGACAAGGAAGGCTTCCTCCGCTCGGAGACCTCTCTGATCCAGACCATCGGCCGCGCCGCGCGCAATATCGACGGCCGGGTGATCCTCTATGCCGACGGCATGACCGGCTCGATGGAGCGCGCCATGGCCGAGACCGGACGGCGGCGCGAGAAGCAGACCGCGTGGAACGAGGCCAACGGCATCACGCCGGAAAGCATCAAGTCGCGTATCGGCGACATCATGGCGAGCGTCTACGAGCGCGACCATGTGCTGGTCGATGCCGGCGCGGGCTTCAGCGAGGACGAGCAGGCGACCATCGGCCACAATCTCGAAGCCGTGGTCGCCGACATGGAGAAGCGCATGCGCGCCGCCGCCGCCGATCTCGAATTCGAGGAGGCGGCGCGGCTCAGGGACGAGGTCAAGCGCCTGCGCCAGATGCAGCTTGCGGTCGCCAACGACCCGCTCGCGCGCCAGACCGATCTCGAGAGCACCGCGAGCGGCATCGATCCCGACGCGCCCTCGCTGCTACCGGCGAACCCCCTCACCCGCCCGCACAAACCGAGCCTCGACGAGATGGGCCCGCATAATCGCGAGATCCCGCTCAGGAAATCGCGGCCGCGGTCCAAGGGCGGCAAGCCAGGCACCCACGCCTTCAAAGGCAAGAGCCGCTAGGTCCCGATCACGGTCATTCCGGCGCAAGCCGGAATCCACCTTCAAGGCCTATTTGCTGGATACCGGCTTCCGCCGGTATGACGTCGGAGGCTTGGCCTGGCTGAGCGGCTTCGGCAGCTCGCGCGTCACCTCGGTCGCCTTCTTGTCGGTGCGCAAGCCAAGGAACACCGGGTGCCGCATCTCGCCGCCCGAGGTCCATTCGGTGAACTTCACCTCGGCGACGAGCTTCGGCTTTACCCAAGTGGTCTTGCCCGCATCGGGCACCTTCTCTGCGATTGGCTTCTTGTCGGTGATGAGCGGCACGAGCTTGGCGTGGACTGAGCGCAGCGTCTCGGCGTCGAAGCCGGTCCCGGCGCGCCCGGCATACGCCCAGCCTTTGCCCTCGCGCACCGCGAGCAGCAGCGCCCCGAAATATTTGCGGCTGCGGCGGGGCACGGTGAAGCCGACGATCACCACCTCCTGCTCCTGGCTCGCCTTGACCTTCAGCCAGTCGCGCGTGCGGACGCCCGAGTGGTAGCGGCTGGTGGCGAGCTTGGCCATGACGCCCTCCTCGCCTGCCCCCTTGGCGCGCGCGAACGCCTTCTTCCCCGCGCCGACGACATGAGCGCTGTAGAGCAGGAGCGGGCTCTTCGGCAGCACCGCCTTAAGCGCCGCCTTGCGCTCCAGCAGCGGGAGCGAGCGCAGATCCTTGCCGTCGAGATAGAGCAGGTCGAACACGCAATAGAGCAGCCGCGTCGCCTCGCGCTCGGCATTCTGCAGCAGCTGGAAGCGCGAGCGGCCATGGGCGTCGAGCGCCACCAGCTCGCCGTCGAGCACGGCCTCTTGAGCGATCGCCTCGAGCGCCCGACAGATGCTCGGATATTTACGCGAGATGTCGATCAGGTTCCGCGAATAGAGCGAGGCGTGGCCTGGCTCGGCCACGGCGATGGCGCGGAAGCCGTCCCATTTAGTCTCGAACAGCCAATCGGGATCGTCGAATGGCTGGTCGGTGAGGGTCGCGAGCATCGGCCTGAGATCGGGCTGCATGAGGGATCACCGTCTAAACTTGGGGCAGGCTTCTCACCGCGAAAAAACTCAGTGGACGGAGAGACGCTGCCGATGCGCGGGCCCCTCCTCGCATGCTAACTTGGTTGGCGGTTATGCTGGGGGGCACGTGACCAAGACCGAGATCGTGATTGCGGACATTTATGACGCTTGGCGCGCGCAGGACCTTGACCGGCTCGCCAGCTATCTGCCCGACGATTTCTGCCATGTCATTCATATTCCGACCGAAATCCATCCTCTGGGCGGAGCCGCCACCGGCAAGCGCGCCTCGCTCCAGCGCTTGGCGGCGATCGCTGCCGAGTTTGACTTCCTGCGCTTCGACACCAGCGAGCTGATGTTCCATAGGAACCGTGCCGGCGTCGAGATCCCCATCCGCTACCGCCACCGCCAGACTGGCGCGCAGCTCGAGACCATGATCGCCAATTTCTGGACCTTCGAGGAGGGCTGGCCGGTCAAGCTCACCGAATATCACGACATCGGCCGCATCCAGCGGTTCACCGCCAGCGTGGCCGCGCTGATCCCGGTGTAGGCTCGCGCAATGCAGCGCCCGGAGCGGCGCGCGGCTATGGGGGAAAGACGGAGGCAAGCGTGGCCGGTTCTCTGCTTCGCCTCGGCTGCCGCCTGGCCGCGTTAGCGCTCTGCCTGATCGCCGGCCAGGCCGGGGCGGTCGACGCCGACGGCGATGTCTATTTCGACGAGGCGACGCCGACACCCGCTGCCGTGCTCGCGCTTCAGGATTGCGACGCCGATGCGAAGACCCCGGCACACCGCAAGCCCTTCGCCGGCGGCTTCGTGTTCGCCATCCAATGTCCGAGCAACAACGAGAACTTCATGGAGACGCTGATCTTCTCGGCAGAAGAGGACGGCTCGAACGGCTGGCCGCTCAAGTTTCCCGGCCCTCCCAAGCGCAAGGGCGTGGCCGGCGACGTGCTGTCGAACGTCCGCTGGTATCCCAAGACCCGAGAGATCGGCGAGATCTTCGTCGACCATGAGAACCCTGCCGATCTGCCGCAGCGAGGGGCGCTGGAAGCTCGAAGGCGAGAAGCGCACGCCCAAGCTCGTGTTCTGGCGCGAGACAAGCGACTGCGACGGCAGACGCGGCTGGGTGGTCGTGGTGGGAAAGCGTTAGCACCAACAAACACACAGGGGGCGCCCGTTTCTCGCGGACGCCCCCTGCGAGACGCTAGGGAAAGCGAGAGAGGCTATTTGCACTCTTTCATGCCGCCCATGGCCGTGTGCGCGGCCTTCATGCGACGAGTACTTGCCCATCGACTTGAAGAACTTCGTGTCAGGCGCCGCGCCGCCCATCATCACGCAGCGGCCGCTGGCGAGGTCGACGGCAACGTAGAAATCCTCGGCGAGCGCGGGCGTGACGAAAGCGACGGTCAAAAGGCCTGCGATCAGATATTTGCGCATAGGGATTCTCCTAGGAAGGGTGGCTGAGGGGACCCGGACCTCCGGATCCCTTCTGGCCGGGTCTACCGACCGGAAACGAGATCACGCTAGCTGCGCCGCTCGGCCCTTCCCAATACCTTCTGGCTATGGATCGCCGAGTTCTCAGCATGGAAGCGCCGTTCCGGAGGCATCCGCAGAACGAAAACAGCGTGCGCGGCGCGGAATAGCGTTCGGCTATCGAGTCAAAAGCCAACCGGCATTTCCGTCCGAGACGGGTTGGGGCGATGTTCGCTGCCATCGCCGCGGCCGTTCCTTTCGGCCCGAGCACGAGCCAAAAGGAGAGACCGATATGTCGAACACCACAGAGAGAGGCCGCTTCGGCCGCAGCATTCTATTCGCCGGCGCAGCACTCGGCGCTTGCCTGGCAGCTTCCGCCGCTTTCGCCGGCGAATGCCCTGCCGATCAGAAGAAGGCCGACGCGCGCGGTCCGGTGGATTTCAAGCCGGTCGGCGTAACCGACACGGTGATCGCCTCGATCGACGTGGCCAAGCCGCCATTCAACATCAAGGACCGCAATTTCCGCATGCGCAAGCTCACGGTCGAGCCGATGGGCATCGTCCCGTGGCACAGCCACGCCGACCGCCCGGCGATCATCTACATCACCGAGGGCGAGATCGTCGAATACGCCTCGAACTGCGCCGTGCCGATCGTGCACAAGGCCGGCGACGTGGTCGCCGAGACGCCCGAGGTGTCGCACTGGTGGAAGAATCTCGGCGACAAGACCGCCGTGCTGATCTCAGCCGATCTGCTCAAGGATGCGAACGACAAGAACATGTAAGCCCGCTTCGCCCTCGGATGTGACGTCCCCTCCCCTCGCGGACGTCACATCCTCCCTTTTCGAGGAGCACGCCATGACCGAGCTGTCAGCCGCCGAAGCTCCCAAGGTCGAAGCCCGATCGCACGCGGCGGGCGCCATCCTCCGCTTCGTCGTCATCGCTCTCACCGCGTTCCTGACCGTGGTCGACCTGTTCGCCACCCAGGCCATTCTCCCCTCGCTCACCAAGCATTACGGCGTCACGCCGGCGGCCATGGGCTTTGCCGTCAACGCCAGCACCATGGGCATGGCGGTTTCGGGGCTCGCGGTCGGCTATTTCAGCCGCTCGATCGACCGGCGCATGGGCATCCTGCTCAGCCTGCTCGTGCTCTCGATCCCGACCGCACTGCTTGCGCATGCTCCAGACCTCACCACCTTCACCCTGCTCCGCGTGGCGCAAGGGCTGTGCATGGCCGCCGCCTTCACCCTCACGCTTGCCTATCTCGGCGAGCATTACAGCGCCGCCGACTCGGCCAGCGCGTTTGCCGCCTACATCACCGGCAACGTCGCCAGCAATCTGATCGGGCGGCTGATCTCCGCCGCCGTGGCCGATCATTTCGGGCTCGCCGCCAATTTCTACTTCTTCGCCTCGCTCAATCTGCTCGGCGCGGCGCTGGTCTATTTCACCGTTGAGAAGGCGCCGCCGATGAAGGACATGGGCGGCGGCATGAGTTCGCATTTCGAGGCGTGGATCATGCATCTCAAGAACCCGTCTTTGCGCGCGAGCTTCGCCATCGGCTTCTGCATCCTGTTCGCCTTCATCGGCACGTTCACCTTCGTCAATTTCGTGCTGGTGCAGCCGCCGCTCGGCGTCGGTACCATGACGCTCGGCTTCGTCTATTTCGTCTTCCTCCCAGCCGTCGCCACCACGCCGCTCGCCGGGCGCGCAGTGAAGCGCTTCGGCACGCGACCTGCGTTCTGGGCCGCGCTGCTGGTGGCGGCGCTCGGCCTGCCGCTGCTCATCCTGCCGAACCTGTCCGCCGTGCTGCTCGGCATGGTGCTGGTCGGCGCCGGCACCTTCTTTGCCCAGGCCATCGCCACCGGCTTCGTCGGGCGCGCCGCGACCTCCGATCGCGGCTCCGCGAGCGGGCTCTATCTCGCCAGCTACTTCTTCGGCGGCTTGATCGGCAGCGCCGTGCTCGGCGTAACCTTCGACATGTTCGGCTGGACCGCATGCGTCGGCGGCATCGCCATCTCGCTCCTGGCGGCCGCCTTGCTTGCCATTTTCCTCCGGACGCCAATGTCCCCGGCGACGGCCTGACCCGCCTTCGCAAGGGCCCGAGCGGCAAGCCAGCGGGGGCCCCGGGCGGCCGCGCCCCCGTCTTTGATCTAGCTCAAAGTCCGGACCCGGCCCTCTCCCTATCCTCCGGACAGGTAGAGCGGCCGTTGGGGTGTCTTGCCGCTCTCACCCGCTGGTCTTGACCGTATCGAGCGAACGCCAAAGCTCGAGACCGCCTCTTCCTCCCCTGGGCGAGTAGGGCTCCCCGCATCTACTCGGCACCCCAGGGTACGCGTGCCGCAAGAAGCAGTAAGAATGGAGAAGCCCGGTCCTTCGCCGGGCTTCTTCTTGTGCGCGCCTCCCCCTCTCGCCGGCGGTAGAACGCAGTTCTAAATTGGTCCGCGCATTAACCCTTTTCTAAGCGGATCGGAGTGAGATGGGCCTCAGTTCCGCGTACCCAAAGTCGAGTTCAGTACCAAGTAGAGGGATCTAGTCATGCGCACCATCGTTGCTCTCGCCGTCATCGTCGCCACCGTGGCGCTGGGCGGCTGCTTCCATCACTCCCAGCAGGCGTACGTCAGCGAATTGCCGGCGACCACGCCCCTGAAGTAGACATAAGCCTCGGTCTCTCCGGACGCTCCGGCGTCAGTGAGGCCGAGGACAAGCTCCGTCATGGCCGGATCGGGTCTTGGGCTCTAGCCTCAGAGACCCGTCCGGCCATCGACATTTGTGCCCCGAAATCTGCTGTGGCCCGCCTGCACCAGGCTCGAAAAAAGCGCCTTCGGCAGGAACCCGCGCCTCATCTCCGGCTTTGGCTTGAGAGGAATGCGGGCGGCGACAAAGTTCTCTCCTGCCCGCGCCCCGGCGAGAGGATCAAGCCATGAATGTGTTCGAGAGTATCTTGGCGAATGAGCGATTCGTGCTGCCGAAGCAGAGCTGGATCATTCCCGGTCTGACACTCGGCGCGAGCCTGGTCGCGGTGGTGCTGGCTTTGGCTTAAGCATGATCCGAAAAGTGGGTACCGGTTTTCCGATAAGATCGTGCTCAAACAAAAAAGCTAGAGCACGCCGCCGGTGCAGGAGCTGACCCAGAGCAGGAGCAGGATGGCGGCGCCGGCCGCGCCGAACGCGACGAATGCGTTGAGCCAGCTCTGCTTCCTGAGCGCGCCGGCGATGTCGCCGTGATGCAGCTCGTTGCGGACCCTCACCCAGAACACGTCGAGCGACAGCACGGCAAGCAGGAAGGTGACGACCATGGCGAGAAGCTGGATCGCCGAGATGCCCGTGCATGCATTCATGGCCGCCTCCCTCATTCCGCCGCGAGCTTCCGCGCCACTTGCTTGTCGCTTGGGCACGGCTTGCCGGGCTCGATCTCGGCGGCGGGCTCGGCGCCCGGCGTCGGCTCATGCAGGAGCACGCCGTCGAGCAGGCCCCATTCGCCGATCCAGGCCTGCCGTTCGAGCGCGCGCTTGGTGTCGGCATGACCGGCCTCCCAGCGGCTGCTGATGCCGGCTGGCGAGAAATCGATGTCCTTGGTGTGGGTCTCATTGCTGAGCTTGGGGCTCAGCAGCCGCACCACATGCATGCGCGTGTCGCAGCGATAGCCGGCGAGCTCCTGGTAGAGCGGATCGTTCTTCTCCTCCTCGGGCACGAACTCGAGCAGATTGGTGATGACGTGGCGGAGCTTGTGGGTCTCGCGCTGACGCACGATGTGGCTGGCGATCCGGCTCGAATATTGGATGTCCTTCTGGCGATTGAGAATCTGCCAGATGGTCTCTGGCTCGTCGCCGGTCGGGTGCCAGAGATGCACCGCGAAGATCAGCGAGTTGCGGCGCGGGTGATCGTCGAAGATGCGCTCGGTCGGCGTGTTGGAGAGGATGCCGCCGTCCCAATAGAGCTCGCCGTCGATGCGCACGGCAGGAAAAGCCGGCGGCAGAGCGCCTGACGCCATGATGTGGCTCGGCGAGATGTCCATCTCCTTGGAATCGAAATAGTGCATCATGCTGGTGCGGACATGCGCCGCGCCTACGGTGAGCCGCGGATGGCCCTTGTTGATGATCGAGAAATCGACCAGCTCTTCCAGCGTCCGGCGCAGCGGCTCGGTCGAGTAGTAGCCGGCATGGTCGGCGCCGAGCGGCACATGAGCGCCGAAAAAGGCCCGCATGTTGGTCTCGAAGAAGCCGGGGATGCCGCTGGTCAGCGTGCTCCACGACGACAGCGCGTCGGCGACGCCGGTGAAGGCGGGGAACGCGCCCCAGAAGGTGCTGCTCTCCACGCGGCGCCAGAACTTCTGGAGCGTAGGCAGCCGGTCCTCGACCCGATTACCGGCGATGATGGCGGCATTGATGGCGCCGATCGAGGTGCCGATGATCCAATCGGGCTCGACGCCCGCCTCGTGCAGCGCCTGATAGACGCCGCACTGATAGGCGCCGAGCGCGCCGCCGCCTTGCAGCACGAGCGCCACCTGGCCGCCGTTGTTGTTGCGGATCTCGTTGACCGCTTGCAGCGGGGTGAGACCCCTGGATTTCTGCGTCATGGCTGCTCCTTCCGGCTCAATGCGCGGTCCAGCCGCCATCCACCGCGATCGAGCTGCCGGTGATTGACGCTGCGGTGTCTGAGGCGAGGAACACGGCGATGCCGCCGAGTTCGTCGGTGGTGGCGAAGCGCTTGTTGGGCTGCTGGGCGAGCAGCACGTCGCGGATCACTTGCTCGCGCGGAATGCCGTGGGCCTTGGCCTGGCCCTCGATCTGCGCCTCGACCAGCGGCGTATAGACATAGCCCGGGCAGATGGCGTTGCAGGTGATGCCCATCTCCGCGGTCTCGAGCGCAGTGACCTTGGTCAGGCCGAGCATGCCGTGCTTGGCGGCCACGTAAGCTGACTTGAACGGCGAGCCGACCAGGCCGTGCGCCGAGGCGATGTTGATGATGCGGCCCCATTTCTTGGCGAGCATCGCCGGCAGCGCGATCCGCGTGGTATGGAACGCCGAGCTGAGATTGATGGCGATGATCGCGTCCCACTTGGCGACCGGAAACTCCTGCAGCGGCGCCACGTGCTGGATGCCGGCATTGTTGACCAGCACGTCGACGCTGCCGAACATGTCGATCGCCATCTGCACCATCTCGGCGATCTGCTCGGGCTTGGTCATGTCGGCGGCGGAATAGGCGACCGGGACGCCGAAATCCGCCCCGATGCTTGCCTGCGTCGCCTTGATCTCCTCCTGATTGCCGAAGCCGTTGAGGACGACGGCCGAGCCAGCCGCGGCGAGCGCGCGGGCGATGCCGAGCCCGATCCCGCTGGTCGAGCCGGTGATGAGCGAAACCTTGTCCTTGAGCGCTTTTGCAGGAGCTAAAGCCCGCTCCGTCATGGCGAAATTCATGGCCGGGCACTCCTGTCGGTCGCCGGTTGGTTGCGTGCGAGGACACGCTCTGGTCGAGCGGGATCATGCCCGCCGGACCGGTCATGCGGGAAATGCCCATTGGCTAAGGTTTCGATAGGGTTGCGCTATGGTCGGGCCGATGCCCGGAAACCCTTGGGAAAGGGCCGGAATCGGGCCGCCACCTGCGACAAATTCGACTGATCAAAGATCAGGCATGCCCCGCAAATCATCTCGACGGGAAACGCGGATCAATCGTACAACTCGCAAATCGGACGAAGGCGCGAACCGAGCATTTCCGCGACGATGACCATTTGCCTCGTGAGCCACCTGGCCAGAGCCGATCTGGACGGGCTGACGGAGCACGCGGTGCGTGCGGGGGCCGCCATTCGACCGATTTCACGCGTAGACTAGGCAGCGGGGCTTATCTGCATGGAGATGCATCAGGTCCGCTACTTCCTCGCGGTGGCGCGGGCGCTCAATTTCACGCGCGCCGCCGAGGAATGCAATGTTGCCCAGCCCTCGCTGACCCGCGCCATCCGCCAGCTCGAGGGCGAGCTTGGCGGCGATTTGTTCCGCCGCGAGCGGCCACATGCCCAGTTGACCGAGCTCGGCCAGCGCATGCTGCCGCTTCTCAAGCAATGCTATGACAGCGCCATGAGCGCCCGAACGCTCGCCTCGGCCATCAAGAAGGGCGAGGTCGGCTCGCTCAGGCTGGCGCTTTCCACCACCATCGACCCGTCCCTGGTGACGCCTCACGTGGTCGAGCTCGGCAAGCTGTTCGACGGCCTCGAATTGAAGCTGCTGCGCGGCACCGGCAGCGAGGTGCTCGAGCACCTCAAGCAGGGCAATGTCGAGCTCGCCATCGCCGCCAAGATCGAGGACGAATGGGAGCGCCTCGACAGCTGGGCGCTGTTCACCGAGGACTTCCAGCTCTTCGTCAACTCGATGCATGCGCTTTCCAACCGGCCGAGCGTCCCGATCGACGATCTCAAGCCCGAGCGGCTGATGGTGCGCACCTATTGCGAGACGACGCCCGCGCTGATCGAGCTGTTGCGCGTGCGGGAGTTCGACGTGACCCGCTTCCACGAGGTGAGCGCCGACGGCGATTTGATCTCATTGCTCGAAGCCGGGCTCGGCGTGGCGCTCGTTCCCCGCAGCACCAAAAGCACGGAAAGCTTGATGCGGCTCGGCGTCGAGGACTTCGAAATCAAGCGCACCGTCCATCTCTACGGGGTCGCTGGGCGGCAGCGCACCGCCGTGGCGTCGGCCATGATGAAGATGCTGCGTGCCTATGATTGGTCGCGCTACTCCGCCTGATGCGCGCCGGCTAGTGCGCGGTTTTGAGCGCCGCCAGCAAATCCTCGATCGTCATGCGCTTGCGGTAGTCCGGATCGACGAAGCGCGCCTTCACCTCTCCGTCGGTGCCGACGACGAAGGTGGCGGGGATCGGCAGCAGCCAGGTGTCGCTCCCTTGCGACGGCGCAACGTCCCAGCCGGCACTGATCATAAGCTTTTGCATCTCCGCACCCACCCAGAACGCGAGATTGAGCGACAGCGCGTAGCCGTTGTCGATGTCGGTGAGGATCGGGAACGGTGCCTCTGACACTGCCTTGAGCTCGGCGGTGAAGTGCTCGCGGTCGGGCATGATGGCGGCAACCTGGCCGCCCACCGCCGCGACCCGCTCGTGAGCTTCGGCGAGAGTGCGCGTGTTGATGCGGCAATAGGGGCACCAATGGCCGCGATGGAAGGTGACGGCGACCGGCCCCTTCTTCAGCAACTGCTCGAGACTGACGAGCTGCCCTCTTTCATCAGGCAGCACGAAATCCGGCATCTTGTCGCCTGGCTTGGGCGCCGTCTCGCCGACCTCATGCGCGCGCAGCCTGGTCACCAGATCGTCGACCGAGGATTGAAAGATCGGACCGAGCTCGCGCACCGCCTCGGCGAAGGCCTGAAGCCTCTCGGCCAGCGACGCATCCATGTCGCGGCACTTGACGAAGGCCTCTTCGAGCAGCTCCGAAAGCGGTTTCGAGTTCATTCACATAGACCCAGTGTCCAGCACCGAAGCACCGGCCGAAAAATCCGCAAGGAACCGAGATTCCCCAATTCTACCCGTCTCTTCTGCATATCATCCGACGCGGCCACTGAACAGTCGCCAATCGTCACTCCTGCCTATGGTCTCTGCTCTCGTTGGCCTTCGGCAAGCGCCGCCTTGAGCGCCGCAAGCAGGCTCTCGATCGTCATGCGGTTGCGATAGTCCGGATCGATGAAGCGGGCCGTGACCCGCCCGTCCCGAGCGACGACGAAGGTCGCCGGGATCGGCATCACCCAGGTTTGGTTGCCCTGATAGTCGGGGACGTCCCGCCCGCCGGCTTCGAGGATCTGCTGCATCTCATCGCCCACCCACACCGCGAGATTGAGCGACAGCGCGTAGCCGTTATCGATGTCGGTCAGCACGGGGTAGCGCATCTCGCCGTCCTGCTTGAAGGCCGCAGCGAATTGCTGCCGCTCGGGCATGATCGCGGCGAGATGGGCGCCGTCGGCGGCGATCTTCGCCTGGGCTTCGGCGAGAGCGCGCGTGTTGATGCGGCAATAAGGGCACCAATGGCCGCGATGGAAGGTCATCGCCAGCGGCCCGTCGTCGAGCAAGCCGTCGAGCGTCACGAGCCGTCCTTCTTCGTCGGGCATGGCGAAAGGCGGCATCATCTCGCCGGGCCTCGGCGCGCTCTGCCCCGCGTCATGCGACTTGAAGCGGCCGACCATGCGGTCGACCGCCTCCTGATATCCGGGGATCAGGTAGCGCGTGGCCTCGCTGAAGGCTTCGAGCCTCTCGTTCAGGGATGCATCCATGTCGCGGCAGTGGCGGAAGGCCTCTTCTAGGGTGGCGAAGGCCGGTTGTTTCATTCATTGGCCCTCCTCCCGCCGGCCTATGGATTTGCATCCGAATGCGCTTCTTGAGCCTCCGTTATCGCCTCCCCCCGCCGGCGAGGTCCAATAGCGAGGGGCTATGGTGTTGATCCTCGATCAGCATTTCGTGCTGAGCCGGCTTAGGGCTTTGTTATCTGGGCTCATTTTTGGAAAATGGAGAGGTCGAGAGACGGCTGGCCCGACCACATTCTCTGGTTCGCGCTGCTGCTCTTGATCCTCGCGCGGGGACCGGGCGCCACTCGCTCGATCATCTGGTGTGGGACCGCGCGCAGGTCGCGGCGATGGCCACCCGCTAGGCAAAAAATCTCAAATAGCCGAGCGACAGATAGATCAGTGCAAACACGGAGATCATGAACATCGTGAGAATGAAGATCGCGCCTCGCGTCTGATGGTGGCTTGCGCCTTTCGAAAATGGATTGGGCAGCTGCGCAAAGCAGGGCGACGACAGGGTCGCGGCGATCTTGACGTGCCGATCGAGCACATTCCATCCAGCGATGGTGATCGCCGCCCAGACCAGGGTCATGAGGAAACCAGCCGCGAGCAGCGCGACGGTGAGCCCTCGTTGTCCCGACAGTCCAGTCGGGCTCGCGATCATCGCCCCGAGGATCAGCGAGTTCGCGACGAGCAACGCATTGTTGCGCGCCCAATTCGTCTCGCGCTCGGAGTTGATCAGATCAACATAGGCTTGGAACACTGCAAGCTCGTCGGAGCAGGACTGGTCATCCGGCATGGCCACCGCGCCTCTTAAAGAGGGAAGTCAGCGACCCTCAGAGATTCCTGTCAAGCCCCGCCGCGCGTTGGAAAGCCGGGCGGTGTCCCCGCCATCCACGTCTTCTTGTTCGTTGAAAAACACGTGGGTGCCCGGCATAGGCCCGGCATGACGAGGCTTGATGGGTTGGCCCGATCAGCCGCCGCGCAAGCGATCGAGCAGCTCGTCGGTCGGATAGCCGTCGGCCGGCAGCCCATACTTGATCTGCATCTTCCGGATGGCATCGCGCGTGCTGGCCCCGATCACGCCGTCGATCTTGCCGACGTCGAAGCCGCGCTTGGCAAGCAGCTGCTGAAGCTCCTTGAGCTCGGGCAGGGTCATGACCGGCGCATTGCCGGGGTTGAGCGCGGGCGCGCCGGCGAGCCGCGAGGCGTAATAGGCGGCCGTGGTCGAATAGACCAGCGACTTGTTCCATGTGAGATAGACGTCGAAATTGGGATAGGTCAGGAAGGCCGGCCCGAACCGCCCCATCGGCAGATGCAGCCCGACGGGCACGTTGTCGGCCGGGATCGGCTTGCCGTTGGCATAGGTCACGCCCTGCTGCGCCCAGAAGGCGCGCGGCTTCTTGATGGTGACGTCGGCCTGGTCCCAAGGGAGGTTGGCCGGGACGCGCACCTCCTCGATCCAAGGCTGACCGGGCTTCCAGCCGAGGCCGTCGAGATAATTGGCGGCTGAAGCAAGCGCGTCTGACGTATTGGTGATGAGGTTGCGCGTGCCGTCGCCGTCGAAATCCACGGCATATTTGTAATAGACGCTCGGTACGAACTGGAACTGGCCGACCTCTCCCGCCCAAGGACCGCGCATGTCGCTCGGCGTGAGGTCGCCGCGCTGGATGACACGGAGCGCATCCATCAGCTGCTCCCTGAACTCGTCGGGCCGGCGGCAGTCGAAGGCGAGCGTGGCGAGTGAGCGGAGCGTATCCATATTGCCCATCACCTTGCCGAAATCGGTCTCGAGCCCCCAGAAGCCGACCAGCACCGGACCCGGCACGCCGTATTGCTGTTGGATCCTGGCGAAGGTCTGGGCATTCTTCTTGAGCAGCGACGAGCCGACGCTCAAGCGATTGCCCGATACCATGCGCCCGGCGAATTGGAGGAAGCTTTGGGCGAACACGCCCTGGCCGCGGTCCTTGGCGATGACGGCGGGATCGTAGCTCAGCCCGTCGAGCGCTTCCGACACGACCTGAGGCGAGATGCCTTGCGCCACCGCCTCCTTCTTGAAGCCTTGCAGCCAGCTGCCGAACGTTGCCGGGCTCGCGCAGCCCGCCGCATACGCGCCGGTCGAAACGGCGCTCGGCGCGAAGAACATCGCGACGGCTAGGCTGAGGATCGAGGTGAAAGCGGTGGTTGAGGTGGAGAGAGAGGCGAGGAGGGAGGTTTTGCGCATAGCCTCACTGTGAGATTGGCGGTTGGTCGGTCAGGGGGAGGAACGTTTGACGCTACGAAGCCGGAGTTTGCCCGAAGGGAAGCTTCGCGGGAAGGAGCAACAGAATGACAAGCGGAATTGGCCCAAGTAAGGCGGCGGCCCACATCCAGCCCATACGCGAACGGCCTTTGCGGATGGCCAAAGCCTGGGCGGCGAACACGCAGAGGACGGTGACGGCGAGGCCGAGGATGAGCTCCAGCGGTTCCATCGCCGATTACCGATCGCCCTTCTGATAGGTGCCCATGAGCTCGGCCTTGGCCAGCACATGGCCTTCGATCGCCGCCTCGAGCTCGGCCTTGGTCAAGGCATTGGCCGGCAGCACCAGGTCGAGCGCATACAGCTTGTGGAAATAGCGGTGCCGTCCGATCGGCGGGCACGGCCCGTCATAGCCCTTATGCTTGAAATCGTTCACGCCCTGGAGCGCGCCCGCGGGCAGGCCTGCCGCGGCGGCGTTCTCGGCAACGCCCTTGACGTCGGCCGGCAGATTGAGCACGACCCAATGCACCCAGACGCGCTTCGGCGCCTTTGGATCTGGCGCGTCGGGATCGTCCAGGATCAGCGCGAGCGACTTGGTGCCGGCGGGTGCGCCGTCGAAGGCGAGCGGCGGCGAGACATCGTCGCCCTCGCAGGTGAACCGCGCCGGGATCGTGCCGCCCTGCTTGAAGGCCGGAGAGGTGAGCGTCAGGGCCATCGCGGTGGTCGCGGCAGCGCCAATGAGCAAGGCTTGAACGCCGAGGAGAAGCGACGCCAACCGAAGCCAGCTTGCCGCGCGCAGGTTACGCATCGCCAACCCTTGGGTGCGAAGCGGCCCGAACGTCAGCCAAGCGTCTGGCCAGAACCCCTAGTCGGTATGCGGCGGCAGATCGCCGAGCCGGAGCCTCTCCATCAGCGCATCGATGCGCTTGGAGGCTTCACGCCGGCTCAGGCCGTTCGTGAAGGCGCCGGGCTCCCGGGCCTCATCGGCCAGGGCCTGGAGGTAGGCGGCTTGAGCGCCGGTCATGGGCTCACGGCCCGTGAAATCGCCGGTGGAAAGCTGCTGGCTCTCCTGCGGCTCATGGCTCTTCTTCTTCTGCGTCATCGTCCTTTCCTTGGCGCTCCTCATGTTCTTCGTGAATCGACACTCTGACAGTAAGTGTGGAAAAGGGCAAGGATTGGGCGCCATTTGGCAAAGGATTAGGCAGCTATCGTTCGCGCCCAACAAGCGAGCGCAACCCAACGCAATGTAGAGCCCAGTCGGCGTCAAGTGTCGCTGACAGAGGTCGATCATTTCTAAAGGCGTTCTGCTCTCGCAGTGCGGGAGCGCGCCTGCCGCGTTGCGCTGGTTGCCTTCGCAACTGCGAGAGAAACGCGCCTGGACTGACCCATATCAAGGCTGGACTGACCCAAGTCAACCTTAACAAAAGAAAAATGCGAGGCGCCACGACATCGCCCTTCAATGACCCTTTGCAAGCCTATTTTTCGCCTTCATGCTCCGTAGGTTACCGCACTGCACCAAAGAGTGCTGGCCGGCTTGAATCGTCGTCGGCCTCTAATACCCCCTGACAATCGAATAAGGAGCACTGAACGCATGTTCAAACTGCGAGCCAAGATGATTAGCGTGGGGCTTCTCGGCACAGCTGCGATGCTACCTCTCGATTTCGCCAAAGCGGACCAGGTCGGCCATGCCTCCTGGTACTCGCTCCCGGCCAATACCACGGCCAATGGCGAGCGGATGAACCCGAACGAGCTGACAGCTGCCCACCGCTCCCTGCCGTTCGGAACGAGGGTGCTCGTCGAGAATTTGACCAACGGGCGTTCGGTGGTCGTGCGTATCAACGACCGCGGACCGTTTATCGGCGGGCGCATCATCGACCTGTCGAAGGCCGCCGCGGAAAGCATCGGCATGCTCAACGCCGGCACCGCTCAGGTGCGGGTATCGACCACCGCGCCCGACGGCGGCAACGCGGTTGCCGCGCTCGGCGACGCCACCGCCAAGGCAAAGCGGGGCTTGGAGCTTGCCGCCAGGGACGCGGCGGACGAGCCGCATAAGGTGGCAACAAAGGCCGCATCGGCGCGGCTCATCGAGGCGAAGAATCGCTCCGCCCGGACGCCGAAATTCACGACCGTGGCCTCGATGGCCGAGGTCAAGGCCAAGACCAGGGTGGCTTCAGCCACGATCAAGACCAGGCACGGTGCCACGAGCTACAGCTCGCATGCCAGGATCGCGGTCGCATGGGAGCCGCCACGTTCCAAGAAGGCAGCGAGGTACGCGGCTTACAGCCAAGGCGCCAAGACCCGCATCGCCGTCTCCTACTCCTACAAAGCCAGACCTGCCGCCACCGGCGGCGGGCCGCGCCAGCGCCTCGCCAAGGCTCCGGCCCACCCTTACGCGATCTTCGCCAGCGCGCCCGGCTTCATGAAGCCCGCCGCCTAGTGATCGCCAAAGACTAGCTGACGCACATAGCGGCATTTCCGGTCGGGCCCGTCCCGGCTAGGCCGCCACCGTCGAGAGGTTCTCGACCACACCGAACGAAACGCCGGGCGACCAGCCCGGCGTTTCTCATTGTGGCGGAGCGAGCCGGCCGGACCCGCTCGCACGGTTCATCGTCCCGATTGAAGTATTACGCCCCGTCTCTTCTTGAAACCGGTTGCGGACTTACCGCTTGGTGCGTCCTTGCGTCACAACATCGCGCGTCTCTCGGTCCTCTGGCCAAGTCGTGGAAATCGCTAAGAAAGGCGAAATCCACAGGTTTGCCTGTGACGGTTCTGTGGCGCTTGAGTCGCTAGGCAGAGAATGGCGGAAATCGCATAGTCCGCGCGGCGGTAGACGCCGCCAAGTCACTCATAAGGGGAGCACGATGATCAGAAAATTCTTGATTGCCGGCGCCGCACTTGCTGCGATTTCCGCCTATGCGGTCGCCTCGCAGCCGGTTCAGGCCGGAAGCTGCACGGTCGCCTCGGCCAAGGCGCGCGCCTTGACCGATACCAAGGCCACCGAGAAGTCGCTGAAGCAGCTGAAGCACAAGATCAACCACTGGGCGGACAAGAATAAAGACAAGAGCGTCAAGGAAGGCAAGATCCACACCACTTGCACGAAAAAGGGCCCGCTTGCCGTTTGCACGAGTTCGGCTAAAGTCTGCGGGTAGCCCGAGCCTATCCGAATCTTGCGAAGGCGCGGGTGACGCTATGGTAACCTGCATCGATCAGAATCGGGGGTAGGTCAGGGAGCGATTCGAAACCGTTCCGCCTCCAACCGCGTTATTAGGTGATGTCCATGCTGCCCGCCCTTCGCAAGCTTCTTCCCCTCGCCGCTGTCCTGTCGCTCGTCGCCGGCGATGTCTCCGCCGGTCCGCGGAACGGGGCCGGAGCCGCGCAAGCTCCCGAGGGCGGCTACGTGGTGCGCGAGCGCGGCGTGGGCGGCTATTCGCTGACCTTGCGGGACGTTTGGGGACCGGCCAAGATGCCCCCCGCGCCCACCGACTTCGGACCGCATTTTGACTTTCCGCCTGAGCCTCTGAGCGGCGGACTCACGCACGATCCCTACCCGAATTAGACAATTTTCGTCTTCGATCTCGCCGAGAACGCGAACCACATGGGTCTTGCGCTTGGCCCGCTCGCGCCCCTAGAGTGAGGCGTTTTGCGGGCAGACTGCGAACCCGGGTGGAGAACTGGCCGCGTGCGCTCGTTGGGAGGCGACGCTCTTTCTTTTCCCGAATTCTGGACTCGCCTGATTTTCTGCGTGCGCTCGGCACGCGGGTCATTTGGAAGGGGAAAAGGAGCATCCCATGCGTCAGACTGGGACGGTCAAGTTCTTCAATCATTCGCGGGGGTTCGGCTTCATCACGCCGGACGATGGTGGCAAGGATGTGTTTTTGCACATCTCTGCATTGCAGCGCTCGGGCCTGCCGGCGCCGGATGAAGGTGCGCGGGTATCGTTCGAGACCGAGCCGGATCGCCGTGGCAAGGGTCCGCAGGCCATCAACGTGCAGCTCGGCGAGTAGCTCTCCTCCACATTCGAGCCTGTCTTCCACCCACACCGGTAGCATCGCATCACGCGGTTATCGGTGTGGGGCTCGTTTCTCGCGCGTAAGCGTCAGCGACCGCGCCCGACGGACAAAGCCATGACCATCGTCGCGACGCATGACGCGAGCGCCGCATTGGCGCGCGTCCTCGACCGCCTCGCCAAGCACGAGGCGGCCTCGCTCGAGCGGCTGTTCCAGTTGCTCGCCATCCCGAGCGTCTCGACCGATCCTTCCCATCACGAGGCTTGCGTGGCCGCCGCCGCATGGTGCGCCGAAGCCTTGCGCGAGATCGGCTTCGACGCCCGCGTCGAGCCCACTCTCGGCAAACCGATGGTGGTCGCGCATTGGCGCGCGAAGGACGCCGGACCGAGGCGCTCTCACGTGCTGTTCTACGGGCATTACGACGTTCAGCCGCCCGACCCGTTGGAGGAATGGGACGCGCCGCCTTTCGCTCCGCGCCTCGTCGAGGACCCGCGCCACGGCAAAATGATCGTGGCCCGCGGCGCTTCCGACGACAAAGGCCAGCTGATGACCTTCATCGAGGCTTGCCGCGCCTGGCTTTCCGAGCACGGCTCCCTCCCCGTCGATGTCAGCGTGCTGATCGAGGGCGAGGAGGAATCGGGGAGCCCGAGCCTCGCGCCGTTCCTCGCGGCCCATGGCGATGAGCTCAAGGCCGACCTCGCGCTGGTCTGCGACACCGGGCAATGGGACGCGGACAGCCCGGCCGTCACCGCCTTCTTGCGCGGGCTTGCCTATTCCGAGATCACCGTCACCGGGCCGTCGCGCGACTTGCATTCAGGTCTTTACGGCGGCCCTGCGCGCAATCCGCTCCAGGCGCTGTCGCAGCTTCTGTCGGGCTTGCACGACAAAGACGGCCGCGTCGCCATTCCCGGCTTCTACGACAGCGTCCGCCAGCCCCCGCCCGGCGAGCTTGCCGCCTGGCGCGCGCTCAGCTTCGACGAAGCGGGCTTTCTCGGCGGCGTCGGCTTGAGCACGCCTTCCGGCGAGACCGGCTTTAGCATCCTCGAGCAGCTCTGGTCGCGCCCGACCGCCGAGATCAACGGCATTCATGGCGGCTATGGCGGCCCCGGCAACAAGACGGTGATCCCCTCGCGCGCGACCGCCAAGCTGTCCTTCCGCCTGGTTCCTGGACAGGAGCCCGACAAGATCATCGCGGCCTGGCATCGTTTCGTCGAAGAGCGCCTGCCGTCTGACGCCAGCGCCACCTTCGCCGGCGAAGGCGGATCGCCGGCAGTCGGCTTCGACACCAGCGCGCCTGCTTTTCGTTCCGCGGCGCGGGCGCTTCAGGCCGAATGGGGCAAGCCGCCGGTGATGATCGGCTGCGGCGCATCGATCCCGATCGTCGAATCGTTCCGCTCGCGGCTCGGCATGGATGTGCTGTTGATCGGCTTTGCGCTCGACGACGACCGCATCCACTCGCCGAACGAGAAGTATAATCTCCGCAGCTTCACCAAGGGCGCGCGGAGCTGGGCGCGCATCCTGGCCGAGCTCGGTCGCAACGCATGACGCCGTCGCGATCCAACTTCGCCGCCGCCGCGATTATCGCGATCGCGCTCATTGCCATCTACGCGATGCGCGGCACGAACGGGCCGGAGCCAAGTGCGCCAAAACCAGGTGCGCCCGGCCCAAGCACCTTCGGCCACGACGATACGGGAACGTTCGACTATTACGCGCTCGTGCTCGGCTGGGCGCCGACCTATTGCCTGACCAAAGGCGATCTCCGCAACGACGCGGAATGCGACGACCGCACGCCCCATGCTTTCACCTTGCACGGGCTCTGGCCGCAATATGAGAAAGGCTGGCCCGAGAACTGCCGGACGGAGACCAAGATCTGGGTGCCGAGCGAGGTGATCGCGAACATGCGCGATATCATGCCAAGCAAGAACCTCGTCATCCATGAGTACCGCACACACGGCACCTGCTCGGGGCTCGATCCCGAGCGCTATTTCGCCGTGTCGCGCCAGCTTTACGAGCGCATCGCCGTGCCGCCCGAATTCAAGGCAACCGATACGCCGCTCCGACGCTCGGCAGACGAGATCGAGCGCCAATTCCTCGCCGCCAACCCCTGGCTCAAGCCGGAGATGATCTCCATCACTTGCCGCAAGGGCAAGCTTCTCGATATCCGCGTCTGCTTCGGCCGCGATCTTGCGCCGCGAGGCTGCGGCGCGAACGAGGACCAGGACCGGCTGTGCCGGGCAGGCGAGATCGCCGTGCCCCCGATCGCGCACTGAGCGTCATGCCCGGCCTTGTGCCGGGCATCCAGGTCTTACGACAAGAAAAATCGTGGATGGACGGGACACGCCCGGCCATGACGAAGTCTGGTCGAACTCGCGTCTAGAAGCGGTAGATCAGCGAGCCGCGATAGGTGTTGGCATCGGGATCGTAGGTCACCGAGCCGCCCGGATAGTTGACCTTCTCCGAGGAGAAATCGGTGAACTGATAGTCGAAGCGCGCGCTCCAATTCGGATTGAGCGCGACCTCGGCGCCGCCGCCGACGCTCCAGCCGAAGAAGTCGGCGCTACCGCCGCTGCCGCCCGGGCCTTTGATCGGCAGATCGGCACTGGCCCACGCGCCGCCGAACGTGCCGAACAAGAGCACGCGCGGGGTGATGGCATAGCCGGCACGCAAGCGGAGATCGGCCATGGTATCAATGTCTGGGCTCGCCAAATTCGCACCGCCGTTGAAGTGGCGGCTGCCGCTGATATCGGCGGCGAGGATGTCGCCTTCGATGCCGGCCACCCACGGTCCCCTCTGCCAGCTCCACCCGCCGATGACGCCGCCGAGCACCCCGCTCGTGTCGACCGACCCGTCGGCCGGGGAGAAGTCGTAGCTCACCGTGGCGCCGCCGATCGTGCCGCCGAGATACCAACCCTCGAACACATTCTCGGGCGGCAGCGGCTGCTCGTAGATCGGGGTCAGCGGCGCAGGTGGAAGGTCGGCACTAAGAACTGGGCTTGAGGCCGTGGCGCTGGCCATTAGCACGGCAGCAAAAGCCACAACCTGGTTCAATCGCGTACGCATAACAGATTCCCTCACGATCGGAAGGCTCCGGTCCGCCGTCGCGCCAGCACGAAGGTGCACTGGACCAAGCACTCACGGCCCCAGGGTAGTGCCCTACCCTTACCAAGGGTTAACCGTGAACCTGGGCGAAACTTCGCATGGTAAGCGGCGGGTTAATGACCATCCCAAGGCGGGATCGCCGCCAATGCCCGGAAAACCGCCCTCGCCTCAAGCTTATGGGCGCACGGCGCGAAATAAAGCGACGCAACCCTGGCGCTCGATCTCGACCTTTGCGAAGCGGCGCCGCAGCTCGTCGGACAATGTCTCGAAATCGTCTTCGCGATTATTGAACACGCCTTTCGAATTGTAGAGATCGAGCAGCGCCCGCGCCGCCCCGTTCGGCGCGATGCCGGCCCGAGAATGGTGGCGCCGAACAGCACCGCGCGCTGGCCCATCGCGGGGCGAAGATGATCGAGGCACGCGAGCTTCTCGCTCAGGCGGCCGGGCAGGCAATGCAGCACGTAAGTGAGCCCGACGCTGTCGAAAGCCTGAAGCCGCGGCTCGATCGGCGCGAGCAGATTCGCTTGGCGAAGCACCGGTGAGAAGCGCGCAAGCCTTCGCGCCGCGCGGTCGAGGCAGTGGCGATTGATGTCGAGCAGGACAAGGCGCTCGAAGCTTCGCTTTCCGGCGCGGTCGAGGAAGAAGCCGGTGCCGACACCTGCCTCCAGATGATTGGACGAAAGATTGGCGCGATAGAGGTCGAGCAGCCGCCGCGTCGGGCAGCGCCAGGCGATATGGTTCGACAGCCCATGCACGAGCAGGTCGTAGATCGACAGCATGGACGGCGTGTAGACCGCGTGCGCTCGCGCGATGTCGGCGTCGCTCACGGCGTCGGTCTTTTCCGTGCGCTCGTCAGCCAGCCGCATCTTCCGTCCGCACCAGTCTTACAGCTTGACCATCACGTGGCGCGCGACGGTGTAATCCTCGAGCGCATACATCGAGAGGTCCTTACCGTAACCGGAAGACTTGAGACCGCCATGCGGCATCTCGTTCACCAGCATGAAGTGGGTGTTGACCCAGGTGCAGCCGTATTGAAGGCGAGCCGCAGTCGCCATGCCCTTGCCGATGTCAGAGGTCCACACCGATGAGGCGAGCCCGTAATCGCTGTCGTTGGCCCAGGCCACCGCTTGGTCGACATCGTCGAAGCGCGTGACGGACACGACCGGACCGAACACCTCCTTGCGGACGATCTCATCGTCCTGCAGCGCGCCCGCGACCACCGTCGGCTCGAAGAAGAAGCCCTTGCCGCCGGGAGATTTTCCGCCGGCTGTAATCGAGATGTGCTTCTCGCGACCCGCGCGCTCGACGAAGCTTTGCACGCGGCCCTTTTGCACCGACGAGATCAACGGCCCGATATCGTTCTCGTCGTCATTGGGCCGGTTATATTTGAGCTCTTTCACCGCGCTGGAAAGGTCGGCGACCAGATTGTCGTAGATCTTCTTGCCGGCATAGACGCGGCACGCCGCGGTGCAATCCTGGCCGGCGTTGTAATAACCGAACGCCTTGAGACCGGCGACCACCGCGGCGATGTCGGCGTCGTCGAACACGATCACCGGCGCCTTGCCGCCGAGCTCGAGATGCGTCCGCTTCAGCGTGGCCGAGGCGGCCTGCAGCACCTTCCGCCCGGTATCGACGCTGCCGGTCAGCGACACCATCGCGATCTTCGGGTGACTGATGAGCGCGTTGCCCGTGGTCGCGCCGCGCCCGACCACGACGTTGACCACGCCCTCGGGGAAGATCCCGGCGACGACCTTGGCGAGCTTCAGCGTCGTCAGCGGGGTCTGCTCCGACGGCTTGATGACGATGGTGTTGCCGCCGGCCAGAGCCGGCGCGAGCTTCCACGCCGCCATCATCAGCGGGTAGTTCCACGGCGCGATCGAGCCGATCACGCCGATCGGATCGCGCCGGATCATCGAGGTAAAGCCAGCCATATACTCGCCGGCCGCGGGTCCATGCATGGTGCGCACGGCCCCGGCAAAGAAGCGGAAGCAGTCGGAGACCGCCGGCATCTCATCCTGGAGGACACGGATACGGGGCTTGCCGCAATTCAGCGCCTCCAGCACGGCGAACGCCTCAGCCTCGCGGTCGATGGCGTCGGCGAGCTTCAACAGCAGCGCCGAGCGCTCGGCAGGCGTGGTGCGCGACCAGGACTGGAACGCCCTGACCGCGGCATCGACGGCGGCGTCGACCTGGGCCGGAGAGGCATCGGGGAGGCTGACGATCGCCTCCTCGGTCTTGGGATTGATGACGGTGTCTGGCGCCTCGGTGCCGGCGACGAAATTCGGGCCAATCAACATTTGCGTGTCGAGCATGGACTATCTCCACTTACGGGCGTGGCGTGCCGGCTATTTCGATGAGCCGCCGGTATGCTCGCCTTCGCGCGTTAGATAGTACGCGGCGAGGATCGGCAACAGCGTAACGAAGATGACGAACACCGCGACCACATTGGTCACGGGGCGCTGACGCGGCCGGATCAGCTCCCCCAGCATCCATATGGGCAGAGTCGTCTGCTGACCAGCGGTGAATGTGGTGACGATCACCTCGTCGAACGAAAGCGCGAAGGCGAGCATGCCGCCCGCCAGCAGCGCCGTGCCGATCTGCGGCAGGACCACATGGCGGAAGGTCTGGAAGCCGTTGGCGCCGAGATCCATCGACGCCTCGACCAGGTTGCGCGACAGCCGGCGGAACCGGGCGATGGCGTTGTTATAGACAACCACGATGCAGAACGTGGCGTGCCCGAGCACGATGGTCCAGACCGAGAACGGAATACCCATGATGTCGAACGCCGAGCGCAGCGATATGCCGGTGATGATGCCGGGAAGGGCGATCGGCAGCACGAACAGCAGCGAGATCGTCTCGCGGCCGAAGAACTTGGCGCGCGACAGCGCCGCGGCTGCGAGCGTTCCGAAGATGAGCGAGAGCACTGTCGCGATCGCCGCGACCTCGAGCGAGAGATAGAGCGGCGGCCAGATGTCGGGCCGCTCGGACCACGCGACGCCGAACCATTTGGTGGTGTAGCCGGGCGGCGGAAATTGAAAGCTCTTCTCCTCGGTGGTGAAGGCGTAGAGCAGGATGAGCGCCAGCGGCAAATGCAGGAACAGCAGCCCGCCTATCGCCGCGATGCGGAGACCGAGCGGCTTGTCGCGGTTGGTCTCAGAGGACATCGAATGCCCCCATGCGCTTCGCCACCCACAGATAAACACCCATGATCGCCATCGGCACGACGGTGAACGCCGCGGCGAGCGGCACGTTCCCGGCAGTGCCCTGCAACGTGTACACCGCCTGACCGATCATCAGCCGCGAGTTGCCGACGATGGTCGGAACGATGTAGTCGCCGAGCGTGAGCGAGAAGGTGAAGATCGAGCCGGCGATGATGCCGGGCAGCGCGAGCGGAAAGATCACCGTCCAGAATGTCTGCCTTGGATGGGCGCCAAGATCGGCCGAGGCCTCGATAAAGTTGGTGGGCACACGCTCGAGCGCAGCCTGGGTCGGCAGGATCATGTACGGGATCCAGATATAGACGAACACCAGGAACGTGCCGATATAGCTGAACGACAGCGACGGGCCGCCGATCACCGGCAGCGCCAGAATTCCATCCAGAAGCCACGAGACATGCAGGCCCTTGGCGATCCATGTCAGGATGCCTTCCTTGGCCAGGATGAGCTTCCAGGCATAGACCTTGACGAGATAGCTCGACCATAGCGGCATCATCACCGCGAGATAGAACAGCGCCTTGCCCCAGCCGCGCGCATAGCGCGCCGCGTAATAGGCGATCGGGAATGCGATCACCGCGCAGGCGAGCGTGACCAGCGCCGACATCAGCACCGTGCGTATGATGATCTGGAGGTTGGCCTCCTCGAGCAGCTGGGCGTAGGTCGCGAGCGTGAACTGGTGGACGATGAGGCCCGAGAAATCGTCGAGCGAATAGAAGCTCTGCAGCAGCAGCGCGAACAGCGAGCCGACATAGACGATGCCGATCCACAGAAGCGGCGGCAGCAACAGGACGAGCGTCAGGAGCTTCGGGCGCGCGAAGAACAGATCGGAGATGCGGTCGAGCACCCCGTTGCGCGCGTCGGCCGTCACCGCCTGGCTCACGCGCCGTCCTCCATGGTGACCATGGCCGATTTGGACCAGATCAGCCGCACGCTGTCGCCCTGGTTGAAGCGCGTCGCATCGGCCGGCACCTCGGCGACGATCCGCGTCCCCTCGGCCTCGACGCTGAACCGCGTCGCCGCACCTTGATAGCTGATCATCTTGACCTCGCCGTCGATGTGGCAGTCCTTCGCCGGCACGTCCGCGCCCGCGGCGAACACGCCGATCTTCTCGGGCCTGAGACTGATCCACTTGGCCTCGCCGCCATGGCTCGCGGCGAACTCGGGCGACAGCACGTTGGACGATCCGACAAAGTCGGCGACGAAACGCGAGCGGGGCCGCTCGTAGATATCCGATGGCGAGCCGACCTGGACGATCTTGCCGTCGTTGAAGATGGCGACGCGATTGGCCATCGACAGCGCCTCGCCCTGATCGTGGGTGACGAACACGAACGTGATGCCGAGCTTCTTCTGCAGCGCCTTCAGCTCCTCCTGCATCTGCTCGCGGAGCTTGAGATCGAGCGCGCCAAGCGGCTCGTCGAGCAGCAGCACTTTGGGGCCGTTCACCAGCGCCCGGGCAAGCGCCACGCGCTGGCGCTGGCCGCCCGACAGCTGCGAGGGACGGCGCTCGCCGTATCCGCCGAGCTTGACCATGGCGAGCGCGTCCCTAGCCTTGGCCTCACGCTCGGCCTTGCCGACGCCCTTGATCATGAGGCCGTAGGCGACGTTCTCGCCGACCGTCATATGCGGGAACAGCGCGTAGTCCTGGAACACGGTGTTGACGTTGCGCTTGTAGGGCGGCACGCCTTCGGCGGTGTCGCCGAAGATCTCGATATGGCCCTCGTTCGGCTGCTCGAAGCCGGCGATGAGGCGCAAGCAGGTCGTCTTGCCCGAGCCCGAGGGCCCGAGCATGGCGAAGAACTCGCCCTCGGCGATGTCGAGCGTGACGCCGTCGACGGCCCTAACCGAGCCGAAACGGCGACTGACATTGACGAACCTAACGGCAGGCGGCATGGGCTGCGCCAAAGCGGGAGCGGCCCCGCTCATTGGAGTGGGGACCGCTCTTGATGAGACGCATCACTTGCCGAGGATGGCGATGTAGTCCTTCGCCCACTGCGAATAGGGGACGCAAGCGCCCTCCTTCTCGCATTTGGCCGTCGGCGTCCGCCAGAACCAGATCTTCTCGAAATTGTCGAAGCCGTTGGTCGCGCAGCCGGCATCGGTCAGGAGCTCGTTGCCCTTGCAAGCGGCCGGCACCGACGGCACCGAGCCGAACCAGGCCGCGACGTCGCCCTGGACCTTCGGGCTCAGCGAATGCTCCATCCATTTATAGGCGCAGTTCGGGTGCTTGGCGTCGGCGTGCATCATGGTGGTGTCGGACCACCCGGTTGCCCCTTCGTCGGGAATGGTCGAGGCCACCGGCTTCTTGTCACTCTGCAAGAGATTGACCTGATACGGCCATGACGAGGATGCCACCACGCCTTCGTTCTTGAAGTCGTCGACCTGCACCGTCGCGTCGTGCCAGTAGCGGCCGACCAGCGCTCGCTGGGCCTGCAGCACGGCGATCGCCGCTGCATACTGGTCAGGCGTCAGCTCATAGGGATTCTTGATGCCGAGCTCGGGCTTCTTCTTCATGAGATAGACGGCGGCATCGGCGATGTAGATCGGGCCGTCATAGGCCTGCACCCGTCCCTTGTTGCTCTTGCCGTCGGGAAGCTTCTGCTCCTCGAACACCACCGACCAGCTCTTGGGCGCCTCTTTGAACACATCGGTGTTGTAGGCGAGCACGTTGGGGCCCCACTGATAGGGGACGCCGTAATGGACGCCGTCGACCGTATGCCAGGGCGCGTCCTTGAGCCGGTCATCGACAGTCTTCCAGCTCGGGATCAGATCGACATTGACCGGCTGCACCTTCTTGCCGGCGACCAGCCTGAGCGAGGCATCGCCCGAGGCGGTGACGAGATCGAAGCCGCCTTGGTTCATCAGCGTGACCATCTCGTCTGAGGTGGCCGCCGTCTTGACGTTGACCTTGCAGCCCGTCTCCTTCTCGAAGGCGGTCACCCAGTCATAGGCCTTGTCGGACTCGCCGCGCTCGATGTAGCCCGGCCAGGCAACGATATCGACCTCGCCTTCGCCGGCGCCGACTGCCTTCGGCATTTCGGCGAGTGCGGTGCCGCCAAGGGCAATCACGGCGACGGCAGCTGCTGCGACGCTGAAAGTGAGCTTCATTCGATTGACTCCTCAAACGAGATACGACCATCCCCAAAAACGAGGCGCGAGCGACCCAAAATTTCCCGGATTATGGCTTTGGACAGGACGCGCAACCCCCCGATAAACCACGAGGAAGGTTAGTCCAGCGCGGGGCCGAGCGCCACAGGAAAGCACCTTTTCCGCCACAGTGAATCGGCCGAAAACTGGTCACTTTTGCTTGTGCAGCGCCATCATCTTGATAAGCGCGGCGGAAGCCCGGTTTCCGCTTTGCACGCCACCATTCATAAAGCCTAGGAAGTCGGCGCACGTATGCTCGCCGGCGAATTGCAGGCGCCCGTCCAGAGCCGGCTCCGGTGCGACGTCCAACAACGTGGTGTATTGGCCCACTTTGGCGCTCGCATAGCTGCCGAGCGTGAAGGGATAGACCGCCCAGAACCAGGATACGACAGCAGACGGGTCGATACTGTCGGCTATCTTCTGCGACATCTTGGGGAGGTCGGCGCGGAACGCGTCGAGGGCGGACTTCGCGTCGGTCAGCCCAGGCTTTGCGCCGAGGTAGTTGGTGATGATGCCGGCCTCGCCCGGCTGGGCTCGGCTCGAGTCCCAAAGATTCTGGAAGCCAAGATCGGAATAGAACAGTCCATTGGACGGCGCCGGCAGGCCCGAGTCGGGGGTCCGCCACACGCGCGACGTGGTGCCCTGCAAAATCTTGGCGTTGATGCCGTAGCCGAGCTCGCGAATGCATTTCAGCTTGTCATCGCCTAGGCTCAGATTCTCCAGGCCTTTGACCTGCCGGAGCTTGGTGAACGGCAAAGCGAGGATCACGGCATCGAAGTTCTCCGAGCTCGTGACGCCGCCGGGCGCGTCGAAGCCGACGACGATCTTCCCGTCCTTGGTATCGAGCGTCGTCAGCGCATAGCCCTGCTTCATGTCGATCTTGTTGTCGAGCGCGGCGACCAGCGCCTTGATCAGCGCCGACGAGCCGCCCTTGATGCGGAAAACTTCGTCGCTTTCGCCGAACATCGAAAAGGGCTTGCTCATGTCGGTGGTGATGAAGTCCACCATATTGAGGCTGGACTGATCCTTGGTCTCCAGCCCGTACTCGATGTTGTAGGCGACATCGAGCAGGTCGATCGCCCAGTCGTCGGTCTTGCCGCGGAATTGCTCCAGATAGTCCTTGAGGCTCGTCTGGTCGAGCTTGGTCGCGTGTTTCGTCCAATCGTCGTTCTTATCGGTAAGCTTGCCGGCGTCCTTGGCGATCTGCTTGGCGATCGGCGCAAAGGCGCCCGTCTTCTTCGCCGGGTCGATCATCTCCTTCGGCGTATGGAATTGACCCTTGAAGAAATAAAGATCCTCGCCCTCGCCCTCGGTGGCGAGCTTCTGCATCTCCACGCCGAGCTCGTCGCCGAGCTTCTGTAAATCCTCGTGGTCGGTGTCGACGAACTCGCCGCCGAGCTCGCAGAACATGCCCTTATAGAAATCGTACTGGGTGAACATGCGCCCGCCCCAGCGATTGCTCGCCTCGAACAGGACCGGCTTGGCGCCAGCTTGCTGCAGACGATAAGCGGCAGTCAGTCCGGCCACGCCGCCGCCGATGATGGCGACGCTCTGCGGCACAGGCCCCTTGGGCCGCTTCGGCTTCTTGGCATAGGCCTTCCAATCGGTGATCGGGACGAGCGCCGCTGCGCCGGCGGCGGCCGCCGAGAGCCGCAACATTTGCCGTCTGCTCAGCGCCGAGGATCGTGGCCATTCAATTCCGTGTTCGTGCGACGCTTGCGCGAGGGCTTTCTTTACGGCGGCGAATAACGGCGTGCGTGACATGCGATGGGCCCTCCCCTACTCCGGCAGAGTTTGTCACAGAAGTTTGCGATGGTGAAGCAACCGAATGCCACATTGATCGCGCCGTCATTTGCGCGAGGGCAACAGGCATGATGCAGGCAGGGGCTTGCTCGTAACGTCGCGGAGCGCGAAGCTCGACTTCAGCCGGGCGACGCCCGGCAGCCGCGATAGTTGCTCTTTATGGATGCGCTCGAAATCGGCGAGGTCGCGGGCCATGACGGTGACGAGATAGTCGTCCTCGCCAGACATCAGATGACAGGACACGACCGAAGGCGCCGATGCCACGGCCTCCTCGAAGTCTTTGAGCAAATCCTCGTTCTGGCTCTTGAGGCCGATCTGCACGATCACCGTTATGCTCAAGCCGAGCGCCTGCCGGCTGATCTTCGCCTGGTAGCCTTGAATCACCCCCCGCTCCTCGAGCGCGCGGATCCGCCGGGCAATGGCGGTCGCCGAGAGCGGGATGCGCTCGGCAAGCTCGACCTGGCTCTGGCGACCGTCCTCAAGCAGCGCGCCAAGGATCGCGCGATCCAGCGCATCCAAGCTAATTTCTTTCATTTTCCGGCGTCTCTTCATTATCGATACGCAGGAATCATGCGTGAAATTAGCGCCTCGTTGAGCAAAACGCCAACAATCTTTTCGCATTTTCTGGCATTCTCCACCCAACTGAGGCTGCTCATCCGATTCGGAGGTCCATCATGCGCATCGGCGTTCCGACTGAGATCAAAAGCAACGAGTTCAGAGTTGGGCTCGTGCCGGGATCGGTTCGCGAGCTCGTCGCGCGCGGCCATGAGGTCGTGGTGCAGTCAGGCGCCGGCGCCGGCATCTTTGCCGACGACGCGGACTATCAGAAAGCGGGCGCCCGCATCCTGCCGACCGCCGAAGCAGTGTTCGCCGACGCCGACATGATCGTCAAGGTCAAGGAGCCGCAGGCGGTCGAGTATCGCCGGCTCAAGCCGCACCAGATTCTCTTCACCTATCTTCATCTCGCTCCCGATCCGGAGCAGGCCCGTGGCCTAATGGGGTCGGGCGCGACGGCAATCGCCTATGAGACGGTGACCGATGCAGCCGGTGGTCTTCCGCTGCTCGCGCCGATGAGCGAAGTCGCCGGTCGACTGGCGATCGAGGCCGCTGCCATTGCACTGCGCCGCCCGACCGGCGGGCGGGGCGTGCTCATGGGTGGCGTCCCTGGCGTTCGTCCCGCCAAAGTTGTTGTGCTCGGCGGCGGTGTCGTCGGCACCCATGCGGCGCGCATGGCCGCTGGCCTTGGCGCTGAAGTTTCGATCATCGATCGCTCGCTGCCCCGGCTCCGTCAGCTCGACGAGCTGTTCGAGGGCCGCGTGCGGACGCTCGCCTCGACCATGGAGACCGTCGAGACCGAAGTGCTCGGCGCCGACGTGGTGGTGGGCGCGGTGCTGGTCGCCGGGGCGAGCGCACCGAAGCTCGTCACCCGCGACATGCTCCCCCGCATGAAGCGCGGCGCAGTGCTCGTCGATGTCTCGATCGATCAGGGTGGGTGCTTCGAGACCTCACGGCCGACCACGCATGACGATCCGACCTTCGAGGTCGACGGCATCATTCATTATTGCGTGGCGAACATGCCGGGCGCGGTCCCTGTCACTTCGGCACAGGCGCTCAACAACGCCACGCTGCCCTTCGTGATCAAGCTCGCCAACAAAGGCTTGGCTGCGTTCGATGACGACCCGCACCTTGCTGCCGGATTGAACGTCCGTGACGGGCGGATCATGCATGCCGCGGTCGCGGCCTCGCTCGGCTTCGATCGTGGACCCTCGTCAAAGGGAAAAGTAGTTCTAGCCGCCTGAACTGGGTTGATTTCCCCCGCGGACGCATCCCCCCGTCGCGTCCGTCAGCCGGTCCACTCCTCCCCCGAGCGGACCGGCTTTTCTTGCTTGGAGTCGCGAGTTCAAACACCTCCTCAGCCGACTTGACAGCATGGTCAATTGTGAACAGTCGGGGATTGAGCTCGCCGATTACGCTGTGAACTTGCCCTTGGTTTGTGCCCACACACTGAAAAATTGTGCTATCGGAGCGTAGCAATACGTCGTCGGCTGGTAGCGGCAGCCTAAATTCAGTCTTCAACTCGACATAGGGCTTTCCGCGCGCGCAACTGAATCGCGTAAGCGCGCGTCCCTGGCCAAGTTCTCAACATCGGGAGGTCCTTCGATGAGCTTCACAAGAAAGCCCGCGCAGCCTGGCATGAGGGCGGCAAAGCGGGTGCTGACTGGCGAAACCCGCGAGGAGGAGGCCGCCCGGCTCGCACGCGAGATCGCCGCACATCCCGTGACAAAGTGCCAACCAGGCGAGCGCGCTCCCTCCTCATCGCGTCCCGGCTGGAGCAACAAGCCGCTGATCCCGATGGCCGAGCAGAGAGTCGCCGAAGGCATCGCCAAGAAGATGATGCGGAAGCCCTGACGTTTGCTGCCAATCCTTGGTGATCAGATGAACGAGCAAGTGGCCACTCTCCCGGCTCCAACCGATTTACGCGACTGGTCCAAGCTGCTCGCCGGCTACCGCGATCCAAGCAACGCGCGCAGCGCATTCGAGATCGCGGTCACGGTGCTGCCGCTTATCGCGCTCTGGGTGCTGATGTGGGCATCGCTCGATGTCAGCTACTGGCTGTGCCTGCTGCTCGCAGTGCCGGCGGCTGGCTTCCTGGTGCGCCTGTTCATGATCCAGCACGATTGCGGCCACGGAGCGTTTTTCCGCCGGCGCGCCGCCAACGATTGGGTCGGCCGGGTGGCGAGCGTGATCACCCTCACGCCCTACGATTGGTGGCGGCAGGCGCACGCTATTCATCATGCGCACTCAGGCAATCTCGATCATCGCGGTATCGGCGACATCGACACGCTGACCGTCCGCGAGTACCTGGAACTCCCTCGCTGGCGCCGCTTCAAATACCGGCTATACCGCAATCCGCTGGTGATGTTCGGCATCGGTCCCGCGTACAATTTCATCTTGCGGCAAAGGCTGCCGGTCGGATTGATGCGCAGTGGCTGGCGGCCCTGGGCCAGCACCATGGGAACGAATGTCGCCATCGCCGCTTTTGCCGCGCTGCTGATTTGGCTGGTCGGGGTCGGCCCGTTCCTGCTGGTCCATCTCCCGATCACGTGCATCGGCGCTGCCATCGGCGTCTGGCTGTTTTACGTCCAGCACCAGTTCGAAGAGACCTTCTGGGAGCGCGACGAGACCTGGACCTTCCACGAGGCCGCGCTGATGGGCAGCTCGCATTATGACTTGCCGGGCGTGCTGCGCTGGTTCACCGCCAATATCGGCGTGCACCACGTCCACCATCTGTGCAGCCGCATCCCCTACTACCGGCTGCCGAAGGTGCTGCGCGATCACCCGCAGCTCGCCGCGGTCGGGCGGCTCACGCTGTGGGACAGCCTGAAATGCCTGCGCGTCGGGCTGTGGAGCGAAGCGCAGCGGCGAGGCGTCTCGTTCCGCGAGATGCGCGCCGAAGTTCGGACACAAGCGGTTCAGCCCGCATAGCCTCAATACATCTTTCGGAACGAGCTATTTCAAGCTCGGGAAGTTGAATTCCGCGCCGGCGCGAATGCCGGTCGGCCAGCGCGCGGTCACGGTCTTGAGGCGCGTGTAGAAGCGCACGCCTTCCGGGCCGTAGACCGAGTGATCGCCGAACAGCGACCGCTTCCAGCCGCCGAACGAATGATAGGCGACCGGCACCGGGATCGCCACGTTGATGCCGACCATGCCGACCTCGATCTTGTCGGCGAAGGCGCGGGCAACGTCGCCGTCGCGGGTGAAGATCGCGGTGCCGTTGCCGTATTCGTGGCGGTTGACGAGATCGGCGGCTTCGTCGTAACCGCCGGCCCGCACCACCGCCAGCACCGGCCCGAAAATCTCTTCCTTGTAGATGGTCATGTCCTTGGTCACGCGGTCGAACAGCGAGCCACCGAGGAAGAAGCCCCGCTCATAACCCTGTAGCTCGAGTCCGCGCCCGTCGACGACGAGCTCGGCGCCTTCCGCGACGCCCTGGCCGATGAGACCCTCGATGCGGCGCTTGGCGTCCGCCGTGATCACCGGCCCCATCTCCGACTCAGGATCGGTCGCGGGACCGACCTTCATCATGCGGATCTTGGGCGCGAGCGCCTCGACCAGACGGTCCGCGGTCTTCTCGCCGACCGGCACCGCGACCGCAATCGCCATGCAGCGCTCCCCGGCCGAGCCGAAGCCCGCGCCCATCAGCGCATCGACCGCCTGATCCATGTCGGCGTCGGGCATGACGATCATGTGATTCTTGGCGCCGCCCAGCGCCTGGACGCGCTTCCCCGCCGCCGAGCCGCGCCGATAGACATATTCGGCGATCGGGGTGGAGCCGACGAAGCTCACCGCCTTGATGTCGGGATGATCGAGGATCGCGTCGACGGCTTCCTTGTCGCCATTGACGACATTGAGCACGCCGGCCGGGAAGCCCGCCTCCTGAAACAGATCGAAGATCAGCATCGACGTCGAAGGGTCGCGCTCCGACGGCTTCAGCACGAAGGTGTTGCCGCAAGCGATGGCGACCGGATACATCCACATCGGCACCATGGCCGGGAAGTTGAATGGCGTGATGCCGGCGACGACGCCGAGCGGCTGGCGGTCGGACCAGCTGTCGATCTCCGGGCCGACATTGCGGCTGTACTCGCCCTTGAGCAGATGCGGGATGCCGCAGGCGAAATCGACCACGTCGATGCCGCGGGCGAGCTCGCCAAGCGCATCGGCGTGCGTCTTGCCGTGCTCCTTGGAGATCGTCAGCGCGATCTCGTCGGCGTGACGATCGAGCAGCTCCTTGAAGCGGAACATGGGCTTGATGCGCTTGAGCGGCGGCATGGTCCCCCAGCTCGCGGCCGCGTTCTTGGCGGCGGCGACGGCGGCGTTCACATCGGCCGCGGTCGAAAGCGGCACGGCAGCTATCTGCTCCCCGGTGGCAGGGTCGTAGACCGGCGCGATGCGCGGCGACGACGAGGTGACCTTGCGGCCGTCGATGGCGTTCTGGATGGTGCGCATGAAGCTTCGCTACGCTCTCAATTGACGCTCTTCAGCACGCCCGACAAAATATCGATCAGCTGGTCGATCTCTTTCTTCTCGATGATCAGCGGCGGCGAAAGCGCGATGGTGTCGCCGGTGGCGCGGACCAGGAGCCCGCGCTCGAACGCCTCGATGAAGCGCGCATGGGCGCGCTTGCCAGGCTCACCCGGGACCGGATCGAACTCGATGGCGCCGATCAGCCCGATGGTGCGGATGTCGATGATATGCGGCAGATCCTTGAGCGAATGGACCGCGTCCTGCCAATAGAGCGCGAGCTCCGAGGCGCGCGTCAGCAGCCCCTCCTCCTGATAGGTCTCGAGCGTGGCGATCGAGGCGGCGCAGGCCACCGGGTGGCCGGAATAGGTGTAGCCGTGGAACAGATCGATGACCTCCTCGCCGACGCCCATGAAGGCATCGTAGATCTTGGACTTCACGAACACCGCGCCCATCGGAATCGTGCCGTTGGTGATGCCCTTGGCGGTGGTGATGATGTCGGGCGACACGCCGAAATAGTCGGCGCCGAACGGCGTGCCGAGGCGGCCGAAGGCGGTGATGACCTCATCGAAGATCAGCACTATGTCGTGCTTGGCGGCGATCGCGGCGAGGCGTTTCAGATAGCCCTTGGGCGGGATCAGCACGCCGGTCGAGCACGCTACCGGCTCGACGATCACCGCGGCGATGGTGGAAGCGTCGTGCAGCGCGACCAGCCGCTCGAGATCGTCGGCAAGCTCGGCGCCATGCTCGGGCTCGCCGCGGGTGAAGGCGTTGCGCGCAAGATCGTGGGTGTGGCGAATATGATCGACGCCGCTCAACAGCGTGCCGAACATCTTGCGGTTGTTGGCGATGCCGCCGACCGAGGTGCCGCCGAAATTGACGCCATGATAGCCGCGCTCGCGGCCGATCAGGCGCACCTTGGTGCCGTTGCCCTTGGCGCGGTGATAAGCGAGCGCGATCTTGAGCGCGGTCTCGACCGACTCCGAGCCTGAGTTGGTGAAGAACACATGGTCGAAGCCGGGCGGCGCGACATTGACCAGCTTCGAGGCGCACTCGAACGCGCGCGGATGGCCCATCTGGAACGTGCCGGCGAAATCGAGCTCGCCGACCTGCTTGCGAACCGCTTCGACGATCTTCGGCCGGCAATGGCCGGCATTGACGCACCACAGCCCCGACGTGCCGTCGAGCACGCTACGCCCGTCATTGGTCGTGTAGCGCGTGCGCTCCGCGCTGACGATCAGGCGCGGCGACTTCTTGTATTGCCGGTTCGCCGTGAACGGCATCCAGAATGCTTCGAGATCGTTGGTCGCAAGCTTTGCGCTCATGTGAGTGTCCGATAACCGTGCTGAATTGAATTCGCGAAGAGCTCACGCGACCCGGGTCACGGCTTCGGTGAGGCTCGCCTCGAAGATGTCCATGCCGTCGCGCACCACCTCGTCGCTCGCCGTCAACGGCACGAGGAAGCGGATGACGTTGCCGTAGGTACCACAGGACAGAAGAATGAGCCCGTTCTCGTTTGCGACCTTCATCAAGGCCTGGGTCAGCTGCGGCGCGGGCTCGCCGCTCGCGGCGTCCTTGACCAGTTCGATGGCGCACATCGCGCCGATGCCCCGCACATCGCCGACGCAGTTCAGGTTCGAGCGGTCCCTGATCTGGTTGCAGCGGTCGAGAATGATCTTGCCGATGGCGTTGGCGCGGTCGCACAGCTTCTCGTCCTCGATGATGTCGAGCACGGCGTGCGAAGCGGCGCAGGCGACCGGGTTGCCGGCATAGGTGCCGCCGAGCCCGCCTGGGCCTGACGCATCCATGACATCGGCGCGTCCGGTTATGGCCGACAGCGGGAAGCCGCCGGCCAGTCCCTTGGCCATGGTCACGACGTCGGCCTTGATGCCGGCATGCTCGAGCGCGAACATCTTGCCGGTGCGGCCGAAGCCGGTCTGGATCTCGTCGGCGATCAACAGGATGCCGTGCTCGTCGCACAGCGCCCGCAAGCGCCGCAGGAAATCGAACGGCGCGATGTAGAAGCCGCCCTCGCCCTGCACCGGCTCGATGATGATCGCGGCGATGCTCGACGGATCGGCAGAGTATTTGAACAGCGCCTTCAGCGCCTCCAGGCTCTGCTCGCCGCTGACCCCGTGATAGGCGTTGGGAAAAGCGACGTTGTAAACGTCGGCGGGGAACGGCCCGAAGCCCTTCTTGTAGGGCACCACCTTGCCGGTCAGCGCCATGCCCATGAGGGTGCGGCCGTGGAAGCCGCCGCTGAACGACACGATGCCCGGACGCCCGGTGAAGATGCGCGCGACCTTCACCGCGTTCTCGACGGCCTCGGCGCCGGTCGAGATCAGCATCGTCTTGGCCGGGCTCGCGACCGGCGCCAGCGCATTCAGCCGCTCGGCCAGGCGCACATAGGATTCGTACGGCGTGACCTGGAAGCAGACATGGCTGAACGCCTTCATCTGCTCCTCGACGGCGGCGACGATCCTCGGATGCTGATGGCCGGTATTGACCACGGCGATGCCGGCGCCGAAATCGATATAGCGCTTGCCGTCCTCGCTCCAGATCTCGGCGTTCTTGGCGCGCTTGGCGTAGATGGCGGTCGCGTTGCTCACGCCGCGCGGCACGGCCGCTTCTCTACGCTGCTGAAGCTCGGCCGAGTTTGCCATGTGGACGTTCCAATCTCCCAGATGATCTTGGCAGTGTTTTTGAAATGCGAAGCGTCAGGACTGGAGCACGACCGGGCTCGATCCGACCCAGCTCACCCAGACCTTCTCGCCCCAGCCGAAATTGTCCTGGTCGAAGCGCGAGCGGTTGGGCCGCGATATCCGGATCAGCCGGCCGTTGGCAAGCAGCACGTGATAGATGGAAATGTCGCCGAGATAGGAGATTTCCTTTATCTCGCCCTTGGCGACGTTGTGCGCCTTCGGACATTCCGGCACCGTCGGCGGCGCGTCGGCGTCCTTGTGCAGGTTCATCTTCTCGGGCCGGATCGCCACCCACACCGGCGCCTGCTCCTGACCGGCGACGGAATGGGGCACGTGGATGTGGTGCGGATCGAGTTCGGGGCAAGACACCGTCGCCTCGTCGGGCTTGTCGTCGATCAGCTTGCCCTCGAACATGTTCACCGAGCCGATGAAGTCGGCGACGAAGCGCGTGGCGGGAAACTCGTAGAGGTCCGAGGGCGTGCCGATCTGGGCGATCGAACCCTTGTTCATCACGGCGATGCGCGATGCGATCGCCAGCGCCTCGTCCTGGTCGTGGGTGACCATGATGAAGGTGATGCCGACCTTGCGCTGGAGCTGCGACAGCTCGAAGCGCATCGCCTCGCGCAATTTGGCGTCGAGTGCCGAGAGCGGCTCGTCGAGCAGCAGCACCTTCGGCTTCTTGACCAGGGCGCGCGCGAGCGCCACGCGCTGGCGCTGACCGCCCGACAATTGGTCAGGCTTGCGCGCGGCAAGATGGCCGAGCTGCACGAGGTCGAGACCCTCCTGCACGCGCTGGTCGCGCTCGGCCTGCGGCACGCCGTCGACCTTGAGGCCGTAGGCGACGTTGTCGGCGACCGTCATATGCGGAAACACGGCATAGGACTGGAACACCATGTTCACGGCGCGCTTGTTGGGCGGGATCTCGGCCATGTCCCGGCCATCGATCAGCACCTGGCCCTCGCTCGGCACTTCGAGGCCGGCCAGCATGCGCAGCAAGGTGGTCTTGCCGCAGCCCGAAGGTCCGAGCAGGGCGAAGAACTCGCCGGGCTCGATGTCGAGGCTGACATTGTCGACAGCGACCGTCGAGCCCCACCGCTTGGTGATGTTGCGGAAGCTGATGATCGGCTTGACGTCGCTCTTGGCGGCGCCGGCTACTGGTTGATCCACTTTACCCATCCTTGCGGCTCTATTTCTGCCCCTTACCCTGCATGATCATCATCAGCGCCATGAGCACGATGGTGACCAAGATCAGCATGGTCGACGCGGCGTTGACCTCGGGCGTCACCGAGAAGCGCAGCATCGAATAGACCTTGACCGGGAAGGTGATCGTGTCCGGCCCGGACGTGAAGAAGGTGATCACGAAGTCGTCGAGCGACAGCGTGAAGGCGAGCAGGCCGCCGGCGATCAAGGCCGGCTGCATATGCGGCAGCAGCACATCGCGAAATGCCTGCCAATCGTTGGCGCCGAGGTCGCGCGCCGCCTCCTCCTGCTCCTTGTTGAAGCTCGCCAGCCGCGCACCGACGACGAGCGCGACGAACGGGAAGCAGAACGAGACATGGGCGATGGTGATCGAGCCGAGGCTGAGCGGCCAGATGAGGTTGTTCGGCCAGGGCAAAACCTTGGTGAAGAACAGCAGCATGGCGACGCCCATGCAGATTTCCGGCACGACGATCGGCAGCGTGAAGGCGCCCTCGACCACGGTCTTGCCGATGAAGCGGTAACGCCACAACAGCATGGCTGCGAGCGAACCGATGACGAGCGAGATGAGCGTCGCCATCAGCGCGATGGTCAGAGAGTTGCCAAAGGCGATGAGCAGAGCCTGGTCGTTGAACAGCTTATGGTAGTAGTCGAGGGTGAAGCCGCGCCAAACCATGTTGCGCTTGCTGTCGTTGAAGCTGAAGGCGACCAGCGCGACCAGCGGCGCGTACAGGAAGAAGAACACGCCGAGCAGCCACAGCCGCATCTGCCACGTGCGATTGTATTCGAGAGGCGCGCGTCTTAGGGCCATGGCCTAGATCCCGTGTCCGTCAGCAGCCTTGCCCTTGCTGAAATAGGCGCGCAAGGCGATCGCCCCGAACGTCGCATACATCAGCAGGAAGGATAGCGCCGCGCCGAATGGCCAGTCGTTGGCCTGCTTGAACTGGCGCTCGATGACGTTGGCGATCATCTGGCTATCGGGTCCGCCGAGGAGATTGGGCGTAAGGTAGGCGCCGAGCGCCGGCACGAAGGTGATGATGATGCCGGAGATGATGCCCGGCAGCGCCAGCGGCACCACGATCAAGAACAACGTGCGTAGATGCCCCGCGCCGAGGTCGAGGCTCGCTTCGATCAGCGACTTGTCGAGCCGGTCGAGCGCCGCATAGAGCGGCAGCACCATGAAGGGCAGATGCACGTAGACGAGACCGACCACCACGGCGAAGTTGCTGTACAGCAGCTGCAGCGGCGTGAAGTCGCCGAGCGGCTCCATACCGACCAGCGTCATCAGCCAGCTCGCCTGATCCCAAAACCAGGCGAGAATGAAATTGACGTAGCCCTCGGTGCGCAGCACCGCGATCAGCGCATAGGTGCGGATCAACAGGTTGGTCCAGAACGGCAGCATGATCAGCAGCAGCATCCACGCCCGCCATTTCTCGCTGGCAAACACGATCGACAGCGCGACTGGGAAGCCGATGATGAGGCAAAGCAGGGTGGTAAGGCCGGCGATGAAAATCGACTTGGCGAAGATGCCGAGATAGAGCGGCTGCAGCGCGCGGATATAGTTGTCGAAGGTGCCGTTGATCTCGACCCCGGTCAGGCCGGCATTCTGGCCGAAGCTGTAGGCCCAGACGATGGCGAGCGGAGCGAGGAAGAACGCGACCACCCAGACGATGGGTGGCAATGCCGTTACCAAGAAGGCCAGTCGGCGTTCCTGTGTTTGGGTGGCCATTGTCGCGTCCTTCGCTCGCTACCTCACCTCACATCTTCAGATCAAGCCGCGCGCAGCCGAGTCATGGCGTCATCGAGCAGACGCGTAAACTCTGGGCCGAGGTAACGCGGATATTCGCATTTGGCCATGATCTCCGCCGGCGGAAAGATCACCGGGTTGTCCCTGTAGGACGCCGGCATCAGCGCCACGGCGGCGGCGTTCGGCGACGGATACTTGATGGTCGTGGAGATCTCGGCGCCGACTTTCGCGTCCAAGATGAAGTTGATGAACTTGAGCGCGTTCTCGGGATGCGGCGCGCCTTTCGGGATCGCCAGCGTGTCTGACTGCTTCATGGCGCCTTCCTTCGGCACGACGAAGTCGAGGTCGTCGTCCTCGGCCATGACCTGGGCGATGTCGCCGTTATACTCCATCACGACGTCGACCTCGCCGGATGCCAGCAGGTCCTGACCGTTGTCCTCGTGGAACGACTTGATGTTGGGCTTCTGCTTGATGAGCAAGGCCTCGGCCTGCTTGATCAGCTCGGGCGAGGTGTCGTTGATTGAGTGGCCGAGATATTTGAAGCAATTGCGGAACAGCTCGCTCGCGTCCGACATCACCGCGATGCGGCCCTTGTACTGGTCGGAATCGAACAGATATTTCCAGCTGTCGGGAACGCCTTTGACCTTGGACTTGCGATAGCCGATGCCGATCACGAGCCAGGTATAGGGCATCGAGAATTTGCGGCCGGGATCGTAGGGCGCGTCGTTGATGAACTCCGGCGCGATATTCTTGATGTTCGGGATCTTGGCGTGGTCGAGCGGCTCGAGCAGGTCGGCCTGGATCATGCGCTCGACGAACTCGCTGCCAGGAACGATGACGTCGTAGCCGGGATTGCCGGCGCGCAGCTTGGCGAACAACTCGTCGTTGGTCGCGAACAGGCTCATATTGACGTCGATGCCGCTCGCGTCCTTGAAGTCCTGGAGCGTCGTCTCGCCGATATAAGTGTCCCAGTTATAGAAATTGAGCTTCGGCTCCTCGGCGGCCCAAGCCTTGCGTGTCTTGCTCGAGAGGCTGATGCCGATCGCGGCGGCGCCGAGACCTTTCAGTATCGAGCGGCGCGAGGCGCGGCTGGCGAGGGATTTGGCGGGCACGTCGGTCATACTCACTCTCCCCTGTGCTTGCTGGCGGCTAACTCGCCGCTGCGGTCTGTGGTCGTGTGGGCTCCATCGAGTATGGCCGTTCGCGACCAAGCCGGCCAAGCTCATTCCGTAGGCAATTTCCGCCTGTGAGCGACCAATTATGCATCGATACCACCCAGGCAGATGTATTTGATCTCGAGATATTCCTCCAAGCCTTCGGCGGCGCCCTCGCGGCCGAGGCCGGATTCCTTGACGCCCCCGAACGGCACGACCTCGTTCGAGAAGATGCCTTCATTGACGCCGACCATGCCGGCATCGAGCTTCTCGGCGACGCGCCAGGCGCGGCTCATATTCTGGCTGAAAAGATAGGCGGCGAGCCCGAACGGCGTGTCGTTGGCGAGCTTGATCGCATCTTCCTCGGTGTCGAAGCGCACCAGCGCCGCCACGGGGCCGAAAATCTCCTCGCGCACGATCTCCATGTCCGGCGTGACGTCTCCCACCACTGACGGACGATAGAACAACGGCCCGGCTTTATCGAGCGAACCGCCGATCAGGACTTTCGCGCCTCTTTTGACGGCATCGCCGACCAGCGCCTCGACTTTGGCGACCGCCTCGCTAGTGATCAGCGGGCCGAGCATGGTGCCGGGCGCCATGCCGGGCCCGACCGCGAGCTTCTTGACCGCATCGACCAGGGCGGCGGCGAAGCGGTCGTAGATGCCGGACTGCACCAGAATGCGGTTGGCGCAGACGCAGGTCTGACCGGCGTTGCGGTATTTCGAGGCCATGGCGCCGGCGATCGCCTGGTCGAGATTGGCGTCGTCGAACACCAGCAGCGGCGCGTTGCCGCCGAGCTCGAGCGTCAGCTTCTTCACCGTGTTGGCGCATTGCCGGTAGAGGATCTTGCCGACCTCGGTCGAGCCGGTGAACGTCAGCTTGCGAACCCGACCATCGTCGCACAACACCTTGCCGACGGCGGGCGCATCCGTGGTGGTCACGACGTTGAGCACGCCAGGCGGCAGGCCTGCATCCATGCCGAGCTTGGCGATGGCGAGCGCGCAGAGCGGCGTCTCGGCCGCGGGTTTGACCACGATGGTGCAGCCCGAAGCAAGCGCGGGCGCGACCTTCCGCGTGATCATTGCGATCGGGAAATTCCACGGCGTGATCGCCGCGACCACGCCGATCGGCTGCTTGATGGTGATGTAGCGCTTGGACGCGGCGGTGGTCGGGATGGTGCGCCCGTAAGCGCGCTTGCCCTCCTCGGCGAACCACTCGACGAACGAGGCGCCATAGCCCACCTCGACCCGCGCCTCGGCGAGCGGCTTGCCCTGCTCGGTGGTCATCAGCTGGGCGAGGCTCTCGGTCTCCGCCGTGATGAGATCGAACCAGCGCCTGAGAATTGCCGCCCGCTCCTTGGCGGTCTTTGCCGACCAGGCCGGCAGCGCGCGGCTCGCGGCGTCGATGGCGAGAGCCGCCTCCTTGGCGCCGAGGTCGGGCACGGTCGCGATTTCCTTGCCCGTCGCCGGATCGGTGACGGCGAAGGTCTTGGCGGAGGTGACCCATTCGCCGCCGATCAGTGCCGCGGTGGGAAATTTCTTGGCGATCATGTTCATCGTCAATCTCCGTCAGCGTATCGTAATCGAGACCGACTTTAGATCGGCGTATTTGTGAAGGGCATGCAGCGAGCGGTCGCGACCGAAGCCTGATTGTTTGAAGCCGCCGAACGGCATGGTGATGTCGCAGGCGTCCCAGCCATTGACCCAGACGAGGCCGGCCTTGATCTCGCGCGCGGCGCGGTGGGCGAGCGAGACGTCGCGCGTCCATAACCCGGCGGCGAGCCCGTAGACGGTCGCGTTGGCGAGGCGGATCGCCTGGTCGGGCTCCGCGAACCGCGTCACGGCGAGGACGGGTCCGAACACCTCCTCGCGCGACAGCGCCGCGTCCGGCGTCACCTGGTCGAACACGGTCGGCTCGACGAAGAAGCCGCCGCTGTCGACCCGCGCGCGCTTGCCGCCGAGCTTGAGGGCCGCGCCCTCGCGGCCGGCGATTTCGATGTAGCGCAAGGCGGTCTGCATCTGCTCGGCCGACACCATGGCGCCGAAATTGGTCTTGGGCTCGAGCGGGTCGCCCGGAACGATGCGCTTGGCGACGTCGAGCAGCTTGTCGAGGAACGCATCGGCGATCGCCTCATGCACCAGAAGCCGCGAGGCCGCCGTGCACACCTCGCCCTGGTTGAAGAAGATGCCCCACGCGGCATGGAACGCGGCAGCATCGAGGTCGGGGCAGTCGGCGAACACGATCTGCGGGGACTTGCCGCCGAGCTCGAGGCTGATCCGCTTGAGATTGCTCTGCCCCGAATATTGCATCAGCAGCCGGCCCACGGCGCCCGAGCCGGTGAACGCGATCATGTCGACATCCATGTGCAGCGCGAGCGCCTTGCCGGCCGTGGCGCCCATGCCGGGGACGACGTTGAGCACGCCGGCCGGCAGCCCGGCCTCTAGCGCCAGCTGCCCAAGCTTCAGCGCGGTCATCGGCGACTGCTCTGCCGGCTTCAGCACGACCGAGTTGCCCATGGCCAACGCGGGCGCGACCTTCCACATCGCCATGTGCAGCGGGAAGTTCCACGGCACGATGGCACCGACCACGCCGAGCGGCTCGTGCACGGCGAAGGAGAAGCGGTCGCTCGTTCCCGGGCCGACCTCGCCGTAGACCTTGTCGAGCGCTTCGGCGTAATAGCGCAGCGTGCGGATCGCCTGCGGTATATCGATAGCGAGCGCGTCCTTGATCGGCTTGCCGACATCGAGGCTCTCGAGCACGGCGAGCGTCTCGGCGTCGCGCTCCATGAGGTCGGCGAGCGCAAACAAGGTCTGCTTCTTGTCGCGATAATGGAGGTTGCGCCAGCGCCCATCGTCGAAGGCGCGCCGCGCGGCGGCCACCGCGAGATCGACGTCGGCCGCATCGCAGTCGGCGACGCGGTTGATCACCGTGCCGTTGCGCGGCGTCACATTGTCGAAGCCGCGGCCCGAGCGCGCGGGCTCGAGGCGGCCGTCGATCACCGCTCGACCGGGGAGCTCGATCGCGCCTGCGACTTTCTCGAAATGTGCAAGCGATGTCATAGGTTAAGCCTCACGCGACGCGCGCGTACCAAAGGTGATCGAGCGGAGTGACGATACGCTCGAAATTGCTCCGCTCGGCATGCTTTAGACGCGAAAATACATGCTGGAATGGGCCGCCGAAGGCGCCGCGCACGATCTCCGAGCGCTGGAACAGATCGAGCGAGTTGCACCACGCGGTCGGCAGCGCCGGTGCCTCGATCATCTCCGAGTTGCCTTCGACCGCCGGACCGGGATCGATCTTGTTGGCGATGCCGTGGCTCATGCCGGCAAGGATCGACGCCATTACCAGATAGGGATTGGCGTCGGCGCCGGCAACGCGATGCTCGATGCGGGTCGCGGCGCCGTTGCCGTGGGGAATGCGCAACGCGACCGTGCGATTGTTGAAGCCCCAATGCGCGGCCATCGACACATAGGCCTTGGGCACATAGCGGCGATAGGCGTTGGCCGATTGCGCCCATACCGCCATGAAATCCGCCATGGTTTCGCGCATGCCGCCGAGCGCGTGACGGAACAGCGGCGAGATCGGATCGCCGGCAAACAAATTCTGTCCCGATTGGTCGAGCAGGCTCATATGCACGTGCATGCCCGAGCCAGCCCAATCGTGATGCGGCTTGGCCATGAACGTAGCGTCGAGCTGGTGCGCCCGCGCCGCCGACTTGACCGCGCGCTTCAAGAGCAGACCGTCGAGCGCCGCGCCGACCGCATCTGGACGATGCTTGAGGTTGATCTCGAACTGGCCGGGACCCGACTCCTTCATGATCGCATCGACCGGCAGACCCTGAACCTCGCAAATCCGGTAGACGTCGTCGATGAACGGCGACAGCGCGTCCATCTCCTCAAAGCCGAACGTGTGCGGCCGCTCAGGGTCATCGGAGATGCCGTCGGGCTTCTCCATGCCGAAATCGCCGTTGAGGCCCTTTTTCGCCACATAGAACTCGAGCTCGACGGCGGCCACGGGGGTCTGGCCCGCGCGCGTGAACTTCGCCACCTGATCGGCGAGCACCGCGCGTGGATCGAGCTCATCCTTGACGTCGATCGCCATGACCGCTTGCGCGTGCCTGCCGCCGCCGACCGGAATCGGGACCAGCGTCTTGCCGAGAACGTGGCAGAGGTGGTCATGGTCGCCGGTCTCCCACAGCCGGCCGGTCTCCTCGACGCAATTGCCGAGCGGATCCATGATGAAGATCGAGCTCGGCATCATCAGCCCGTTTTTGGCGACGCCGAGCAGGTCGGAGCGGCGCATGCGCTTGCCGCGCGGAATGCCGTTCATGTCGAACACGAACACGTCGATCCACTGCACCGCGGGGTTGGCGGCGAGGAAGGCTTGCGCCTCGTCGACGGTGAGCCGCGTGCCGGTCATGATGCGCCGCCTTTCGCTGCCGCGCCGAAGCGGCGGAACAGCGAGGTCGAGACCGGGTTGGCCTTGGCCGCAAACTCAGGGTGCCATTGCACGCCCAGGCAGAACGCCGCGTCGTCTGGTCCCCGCACGGCCTCGACCAGACCGTCCTCGGCGAACGCCTCCGGCTTCAGCCCGCTAGCGAGGCGGGCGATGCCCTGCCAGTGCAACGAGTTGACCATGATCTGGTCGCGCCCGACCCAATCGCGCAGCATGCCGCGGAGCGAGACCGGGTGGACGGGACCATAAGCCTCGTCGATCGCAACATTGGTCCTGGCGCGATGGTCTTTGTGCCCGTTCACGTCATGCACCGCCTGATACAGGCTGCCGCCAAGCGCGACGTTCAGCTCCTGAAAGCCGCGGCAGATGGCGAATAGCGGCGTCTTGCGCTCGACCGCTGCGCGGATCAGCGGCAGCGTCACCGCATCGCGCAACGGATCGAGCGCATCGGGATTGATCGGCGTTTCGTCGCCGTAATGCTCGGGCGCGACGTTGGACAGGCTGCCCGACAACAGGATGGCGTCGGCAATCTCAAGCACGGCGCCGATGTCGGTCATGCCGGCGCCGACCGGCACCAGCAGCGGCTGACATTCAGCCACCTCGGCGACGGCCGCCGCGTATTTACGGCCCACCGCGTCGAAGGCATGGCCGTCGATGATCTTGGTGCAGGCCGGAATGACGACGATCGGACGGCTCATGCTGCGAGCTCTCCGGCGACGTCGCTGAGGGTGAGATCGAGCGAGCGGCGGATCACGGCCTCCGCCTCGTCGAACTGCTCTTGCGTCCAGATCAGCGGCGGCGCCATGACCATGGTGTCGAACACGGCCCGCATGATGAAGCCTTCGCGGAAGAAATGATCGCGGCAGATCAGCCCAACCCGGCCCGGATCGGCGAAGCGTCGCCGGTTCCGCTTGTCGGCGACCAGCTCGATGGCGCCGAGCATCCCGATCGAGCGGACCTCTCCGACCAGCGGGTGATCCTTGAACTTCGCCAGCATCTTGGCGAGCGCCGGTCCGGCGAACTCCTTGACGCGCGGGACGAGCCGCTCCCGCTCCATGATCTCGAGATTCTTGAGCGCGACGGCGCACGCCACCGGGTGGCCCGAGAAGGTGTAGCCGTGGTTGAAGTCGTCGTCGGACTCGATCAGCGCCTCGACGATCTTGTCGTCGACGATGATGCCCGACAGCGGGATGTAGCCCGAGGTCGCCGCCTTGGCGAAGGTGATGATGTTCGGCCGGATGCCGTAATGCTGCGAGGCGAACCACGTGCCGACGCGGCCAAACCCAGTGATTACCTCGTCGGCGAGGAGCAGGATGCCGTATTTGTCGACGATGCGCTGCACCTCAGGCCAGTAGGTCGAAGGCGCGATCTTGACGCCGCCCGCGCCTTGCACCGGCTCACCGGCAAACGCCGCGACGTTCTCGGGCCCGACCGCAAGGATCTCGTCCTCGAGCGCGCGCGCAGCTCTGAGGCCGAACGCCTCGGCCGTCTCGCCGTCCTTCGCCTCGCCATACCAATACGGATCGACGATGTGGCGGAAGCCCTCATAGACCGGATAGCTGTGCGCGTGCACATGCACCATGCCGCCCATCGAGCCGGCGGCGATGGTCGAACCGTGATAGGCGTTCTTGCGCGAGATGATGATGCGCCGCTTGGGCTCGCCCTTGATCGCCCAATAATGCCGGATCAGGCGGATCGCGGTGTCGTTCGATTCAGAGCCCGACGAGCCGTAGAACACCTGGTTGAGATTGTCCGGCGCGAGCTCGGCGAGCTTGCGCGACAGAGCGACGACCGGAGGGTGCGTCGTCTTGAAAAACGTATTGTAGAACGGAAGCTCGACCATCTGGTCGTAAGCCGCCTGCGCGAGCTCCTTCCGCCCATAGCCGATATTGCAGGTCCACAGCCCCGCCATGCCATCGAGGATGCGGATGCCTTCGCTGTCGAAGATATAGGGCCCCTCGCCGCGGACGATGACCCGCGTGCCGGCCGCCCTCAGCGACTTGTGGTTGCTGAAGGGATGCAGATGATGGAGAGCGTCCAGCTCTTTCAATTGCGCGGTTTGATACTGATTAGTCACTTTACATAACCTCCAGCAGAGCGTGACCCGAAGGCCAACCGGTTAAAGCTGGAAGCCGGCGTGGGGCGTATAGCCGATACGGGCGCAAAGCAGCAGGAGCAACGCCTTCGAGCAAAGCCCGTTTAGGGCAATCGAAGTTCGGGAAGCCAACATGTAAGCCCGCGCCCAATATGCCTACCCGCGTCAGCCTTGACAGGCGCCCATCGGCGGGTATGGCTACGGTGTAGACTGTATTGGCTACGGTGTAGAATTGTCAACGCAAACAGCACGCAAGGCCAAATCCCGCCCGCGGGGCCGGCGGAACCTGGATAAGAGTGCGATTCTGGACGCGGCCTTCACCATGCTGTCGCGCGACGGCGAGGCCGCCTTCTCGGTACGGAAGCTCGGGGTAGAGATCGGCGTCGACCCCATGACCGTGCTGCATCATTTCGGCTCAAAGGACGAGCTGATGCGGCGGATCGCCGACCGGGCCCTGACCACGGTCGAGCTGCCGATCCCGACCGCAGACTGGCGCCTCGATCTCCGCAACGTGGCCGCCGCCTATCGCGACCTCGCCCACCGCCATCCGCGCCTGTTCCACCTCCATTTCCGCTTCCATGCGACCGGGCCAGCCGACCATGCCTCAAGCGAGGTGGTCTATCGGGCGCTGCGGAATGCTGGTCTCGCCGATGCCGAGGCCGCGGGGCTCGGGCTCGCGTTCTACGCTTTCATCCTCGGCTATGCCTTGGCGGAAGCCGAAGGGTTGCTCCGCCCGATCAGCGACGAGGACGAGGCTGAGCTCAGGGCGCTCGACCCGCTCTCCTGCCCGGCGACGCTCGCGCTGATCCCAGCCTTCAGGGCGCTCGACCGCGATGCCGCGTTCGACACTTCGGTCGAGGCGTTCATCGACGGCGTCTCCTGCCGCTGCAAGGCGCGCGTGCCGGCCAAGCGGTCGCGAGCGAGCCGGCTAGCTTGAACCGGAGGCGCTTCGCGCCGCTATACCTTGGCCGTGCCTTCGCGGTGCTTCACGGCGAACTCCTCCTCGGGCGAGAACACCAAATTCTTTCGCCCATGGGCCGCGAAATAGAGGATCGCCAGCGCGTACCAGATCGCCACCCCGATCACGCCGGTACGGTAGACCGGATCGGCGAGCTGGAAGGCAATCGTCACCAGCGCGATGATCACCGTGAGCGAGGCGCCAAGCACGCCGAACGGGCTGCGGAACGGGCGTTCGATGCTGGGAAACCGCCGGCGGAGTTGGATAAAAGTGAGCCCCTGCAGCAGATAGGAGATCATCGCTCCGAACACCGCCATGTTGAGCAGCACGCCGCCGATGAACGAGCCCGCCGCCTCGCCGCCCATGGTGAACCACACCACCAGCATCACAGCGAGGCCGAGTAAGCCGCCGGCGATCAGCGCGACGTTCGGCGTCTTGTGCGTGCCGTGGGTGACCGACAGGAAGTGCGGGAAATAACCGGCGCGCGACAGCGAGTAGATCTGCCGTCCATAGGCGAAGATGATGGCGTGGAAGCTGGCAACCAGCCCGCACACCGCGACCAGGCTCAAAATCTTCGCCCAGTCCGAGCCGAAGATGGCGCGGAAGCCGTCGAGGATCGGCTCGCCCGAGGTGCCGAGCGCGAACGCGCCGTGGACCGTCGTCACGACGCCAGCGGCGTCGGTCACCTGGCGTTCGATCGGGATCGCCGGGTTGATGACGAGAACCAGGAAGCCGAGCCCAATCAGCGTGAACATGCCGAGCATGATGCCCTTGGGCATGTCGCGTTTGGGGTCGGCCGACTCTTCGGCCGCGAGCGGAAGCTGCTCGATGGCGAGGAACAGCCAGACCGCAAAGGGCAGCGAAGCGAGGATGCCGTGAACGCCGAACGGCAGGAAAGGTCCGTGACCGCCCGGCAGCTCGATTCCGGCCCCGCTAGCATCGGCCCCGATATTCATCGCGTATTTGCCGAACTCGATAAACGGAAGCGCGCTCACAAAGAAGACGGTCAGAATCATGATCGCGAGCAGGGTCACGACCGCGGTGACCAGGAACGACAGCTCGACGCCGCGCGTATTGGCGCCGACAAAGACGATGTAGCCGAAGATCCACCACAGCGGTTGGAACGCGGCAGGCGTCTCGAAAATCGCCGTGAGGTAGGTGCCGATGAAATACACGATGACCGCCGGCGTAAGCACATATTCGATGTTCTCGGCAACCCCGGTGATGAACCCGCCCCATGGCCCGAAGGCGGTGCGCGCAAAGGAATAGGCGCCGCCGGTATGCGGCAGCGCCGGGCTCATCTCGGCGATCGAGTAGGTTAGGCCGAGATACATGATGGTGATGATGATGGTGCCGACGAACATGCCGCCCCAGCCGCCGACGGCAAAGCCGAGGTTCCAGCCGGAAAAATCCCCCGAGATCACCGCGGCGACGCCGAGCGCCCATAGATAGAAGACCCCGGCGTGACGTCTGAGCTCGCGCTGGTCGAAATAGTCGCTGTCGGGGACATGGTAGGAAACCCCGCCTTCGTGGCGCGTCTCAGCCATTTTCTCCACCATTGTGCCGTTCCCCTGAAGTGGCCCTCGCCGGCGGCGTGGGCGCCTGTTTGTCGTCCCCGCCATAGGCTGGCAGGCGATTTGAACACTGCAAGCGACACCCCTCAACTCTTGATTCGCGACATCTTGGGGTCGTAGAGCGGATCAAGGCAGACTTCCGCGGGAACACGCACCGTCGCGACCTCGAGCTCGTAGCGGCCTGAGACTACCATCTCGCGATCGACGCCGTCCTCGGGATCGCGGACATAGCCGTAGCCGATCGAGCGGCCGATCGTGTACCCGTAGCCGCCGCTCGCGAGCCAGCCGACGCGCTTGCCGTCGCGATAGATGGTTTCGCGTCCCAACAGCACGATCGAGGGATCGGTGGTGAACGCGGCGAGCAGCCGTGGCAGCTTGCTTGCGGCCTGAGCCTCGAGCGCGGCGCGTCCCCGAAACGGCATGGTCGATTTCAGCTTCACCGCCCAGCCGAGACCGGCGACCAGCGGTGAGTGATCGGGCCCGATCTCCACGCCCCAGGCGCGGTAGCCTTTTTCCAAGCGGAGCGACTCGATGGCGCGGTAGCCGGCATTGGCGATGCCGTGCGGCTCCCCGGCGGCCATGAGCGCGTCGTAGACGGTCAAGGCAAACTCGACGGGAATGTGCAGCTCGAAACCGAGCTCGCCGACATAGGTGACGCGGAGCGCAAGGACGGGTGCGCCGGCGAGAGTTATTCGCTTCACCCTGCCGAACGGGAAGCCGTCGTTCGACATGTCATGCTCGGTCAGGGCCTGAAGCACGTCGCGCGACCGCGGGCCCATGACCGAGAGCACGGCATAGGCGGAGGTAACATCGGTCAGGTGGGCGTCGAGCCCATCGGGAATCCCGCGCGCGATCCAGTCGAAGTCGTGCGTGGCGAAGCCGGTGCCGGTCACGATGTAATATTCGGCCGGCGACAGCCTGGCGACCGTCAGGTCGCACTCGATGCCGCCGCGATCGTTCAGCATCTGGGTATAGACGAGGTGCCCCGGCGGTTTGGCGACGTCGTTGGCCGCGATCCACGAGAGCGCTTGCTCGGCGTCCCGGCCGACCAGCATGAACTTGGCGAACGACGTCTGATCGAACACAGCGACGCGCTCGCGGGCTGCTTCATGCTCGCGGCCGACCGCATCGAACCAGTTCTGCCGCTCGTAGCTGTAGATGTCCTCGGGCCTCTGCCCGCCGGCAAGATCGGCAAACCAGTTCGGCCGTTCCCAGCCGAGCTTCTCGCCGAAGCACGCGCCTTGCGCGGTGAGCCTGTCGTAGAGCGGCGAGCGGCGTAGCGGCCGGCCCGAGCGCTGCTCCTCGAACGGCCAGGCCATCGTGTAGTGCTTGCCGTAGGCCTCGAGCGTGCGGGTGCGCACCCAGCCCGTATCGAGGTGATTCTTGCCGAAGCGGCGGATGTCGACCGGCCAGAGATCGAAGGGCGCGGCGCCCTTGGCGACCCACTCGGCAAGCGCCATGCCGGCGCCGCCGCCTGCCGCGATGCCGAACGCGTTGAAGCCGGCGCCGACAAAAATACCGCGCGTCTCGGGAGCCTCGCCGAGGATGAAGTTGCCGTCCGGCGTGAAGCTCTCCGGCCCGTTGATGAACTGCTTGATGCCGGCCGTCTGCATGGCGGGAACACGCCCGGCGGCAAGCTCGAGCAGAGGCTCGAAATGCTCCAGATCGTCGTCGAGAAGTTGGAACTCGAAGCCGGGAGGAATGCCGTCCAGGGCCCACGGCATGGGGTTGGGCTCATAGCCGCCCATCACCAGGCCGCCCACTTCCTCTTTCCAATAGGTGAGCCGGTCGGGATCGCGCAGCGTCGGCAGGTCCCGTGCCACGCCCTCGATCGCCTCGGTGATGAGATATTGGTGCTGCACCGATACGAGCGGAATGTTGACGCCGGCCATGCGCCCAATCTCGCGCGACCACTGCCCGGCGCAGATCACGAGCTTGTCGCAAGCGATGCGGCCCTTGTCGGTGACGACCGCGCGGACCCTGCCGGCGTCGATCTCGATCCCGGTGACCTTCACCCCTTCGGCGATGGTGACGCCGTTCTGGCGCGCACCCTTTGCCAGCGACATGGCGATATCCGATGGCGAGGCCTGCCCGTCGGTCGGCAGGAAAGCGGCGCCGACCACGTCGTCGACTTGCATCAGCGGCCACAGGTCTTGCGCCTCCTTGGGGCTAAGGAGGTGCATCTCGAGCCCGAAGGAGGTCGCGGTGGTCGCCTGCCGCTTCACCTCGGTCCAGCGCTCGGGATTGCAGGCGAGCCGAAGCCCGCCGTTCCGCTTCCACCCCGTAGCGAGACCGGTTTCCTGTTCGAGCTTGTCATAGAGCTCGACCGAGTAGCCGAGCAGCTGGGTGATGTTGGCGCTTGAGCGCAACTGCCCGACCAGGCCCGCGGCGTGCCACGTCGAGCCGGACGTAAGCTTGCCCTGCTCGAGCAGAAGCACGTCGGTGAGACCCATCTTGCCGAGATGATAGGCGACCGAGCAGCCGACGATGCCGCCGCCGACGATGACGATCTTCGCGGAGGTCGGCAGCTCGCTCATGCGCGGTCCATGGTCAGATAATTCGCATAGGCGGCCTCGAAACGCCGCAAATTTTCGGCCGTGTAGGCGCCGTAGTCGAAATCGACGCTCGAATAGACCTCCGACACCATGCTCCACATGGTCTCGCGCAGGAGCGACGCCGCGGTCATGGCGGCGGCGCGGCGGCGCAGCTCATCGTCTACCGGCTTGTCGAAATAAAGGCTCAAGGCCAGCTCGGCCTGCTCGGGGGAAAGCTCGCTGTTGGAAGCAAGGCCGCCGAGGTCGAACAGCGGCGAATTGAACCCGGCATATTCCCAGTCCACCAGCCACAGCCGCTGCCCGTCATCGAGAAAGTTGGCGGCGAGAAGGTCGTTGTGGCCGAACACCACCTCGATAGGACCGACGGCGGCTTCGAGGCGTGCGGCACGGCGCGAGAAGATCGGGGAGGATCGGAACGTGCCGGCTGTTGGCCTCGCCGAGCGTGTGCGCATAGTCGCGCACGACATGGAACACCCAGAACATCGCGGCGGGCCCGCGCAGATGCTGCGGAATGTCCCGGTGACAGCGCCGCACCATGTCGACCAGGCGCTCGAGATTTGCCGGATCGCGCACGTCTTCGGCGGTGAAGGTGCGGCCCCCTTCGATGAAATCGAGCACGAGAATCCCAGGCTCGGCGTGCACCACCCGGGGGCCGAGACCGGCCGCATGCGCCGCCCGGCTCGCCGCCACTTCGTTCGCGCGTACGACGCCGTGAACGAGGATATCGTCGCCGACCCGCACGACGTAGCGGCGTCCGCGATCCATGACGGTGAAGTTCTGGTTGGTAATGCCGCCGGTGAGCGGCAGAGGCTCGACGCGCCCGGACCAGATCGCAAGCGTGGCGACGCGCTCCACCGGACGCTGTCGCACCGCATCAACGCTGACGCCCGGGTCCACTGCGCCTCCGCGCCTCGCCCTTTCAACAAAGGACCTGCGCGGGACGAATCCCGCGCAGGTGTTCTCGACAGGTCAAGCGGTCAGGTGATCTCGCCGACCGCCTTCTCCGCCGCAATGATCTCGGCCTGGCGCTTCTTGATCACGTCGCCGATCGGCGGGCCCTGGAAGCGCTTGTTCTCGAACAGGACCCAGATGATCGCGGTGATCACGAGGAAGACCAGGGTTATCCAAAGCACTTTGTCGTTCGGCGGCTGCACGGCGATATAAATAATGAGTGCCATGCACAGCACCGACAGCACGGCGAACAGCTTGTAAACCGGGATACCAATGTTCCACGGCCCCATCTTCGGCCACTTGGACGTGCCGATGGCGAAGAAGCCGAGCGCGATCGGCACGGTGAACGACAGGAACAGGAAGATCAGCGTCGCGTTCACCACGATGGTGTAGATGTTGGTCCCGCCGATCGACACGGTCTGCGCCATCCAGACGAACAGAAATTCCAGGCACGGCGCCCGTCCAGATCGCCGCCACCGGCGTGCGAAATCTGGGACTGACCTTGGAGACCCATTTGGAGATGAGCGGCAGACCGCCGTCGCGGCTGAATGCGTAGATCATCCGCGACGTTGACGTCACCGTCGCCAGTCCGCACAGGAACTGGGCGATCAGGATCAACAGGAACAGCAGTTGGGTCAGCCAGCCGGGCATGATCGCGTTGATCATGTAGAAGAAGACGTTCCAGCCCTGCTTGGCGCCTTCAGCCATGTCCGGGATGGCGATCACCATCGCCCAGAGCATGACCCAGCCGGCGAGCGACGACCACACGACCGCATGAATAATGCCCCGCGGCACCGAATGCGCGGCCTTGTAGGTCTCCTCGGAGGTGTGCGCCGAGGCGTCGTAGCCGGTGATCGTGTAGATCGGCAGCAAGAGACCGAGAGCGAATAGATAGACCAGCGAGTTGCTCTGGCGGCCAGACGCCACCGCCGGGGTCGCCGGAGAAGTTGGTGAAGGTCCACAGCCGGCTGAAATCATGCGTCGGCGCGAAGGCGAAGCAGGCCACGACCAGCAGCGCCGTAGTGCCGAGAATGAGGTAGCCCGACCAGTCGGTGAGCAACGCCGTCAGCTTGATGCCGAGATGGTTGATCAGCGCTTGCAGGGCCGTGATCACGCCGACGAAGATGACGATCTGTCCGGGTGTGCCGGTCATGCCGATCATCGGACCGAACGTGCCGGTGAAGAAGAACGCCGGTGCCGATATTGATGGCGCCCATCACCGTGATGAGGCCGAGCAGGTTGAGCCATGCCGTGACCCAGCCGGTGAAGCGGTTGCCGAGAATCGACGCCCAATGATAGAGCCCGCCCGCAGTCGGGTAGGCCGAGGCGATCTGCGCCATGGCGACGGCGAACACCGCGGAAACGCCGCAGCCGACGATCCAGCCGATGCCCGCTCCCGCGCCGCCGACCGATGAGGTCGCCTGGGCGAAGGAGTTGATGCCCCCGGAAAGGATGCAGATGATCGAAAACGATATGGCGAAATTCGAAAACTTGCTCATCCCTCGAGAAAGCTCCTGGGCGTAGCCCATGGAGTGGAGGACTTTCACGTCCTCCTTCTTGTCGGCTTCCGTGTACGACATGTGAATTGCTCCCCTCTAGTCTCCCCAAGCGCCCACCAAGCCGGGCGCGGAGGGAGCCCCCTAACTTCTCTGTCAAATGCTGCCGGATATTAAGTGCCCCACGCCGGCCTCGCCCCCGTGGCGCCAGCCTTGGCGCCAATCGACGACGAGCGTCATATGCACAAGACGACGTCATAAGCCGCGCGCTTATTCCTCACTTCGATCACCAGCCATATGCAAACCCCCCATTTGTCGCCAGGCACAGCAAATTGCCGCAAGATTCATACCACGGCATTGCCCAAAGTCAGCAGAGACTCTGCGAACAAATCTCTCTGCGGCGATCGCGGCGCGGCACCTGACGAAGCGTCGGCTGCATCGCACGGGGCGGTCGCAAGTCCGCACGGATCGCGGCGCACATGAAAAAAGGGGCGCCTTGGAGGGCGCCCCTTAAGGTGGGAAATGCTTTTTGGGGAAGTTGAAGCTCTAGAACGTCGCCTTGATGGTTCCGACCGCGCGTGCGTCGCAGTTGTCGCGACCGCCGCTCTGCGCCAAGCACTGATCCTGGTTGTAATCGGTGTCGTAGTAGCGGATGTCCGCCGACCAATGGTCGAGGAAGCTGAGCGTCAGACCGGCGTTCCAGTAGGTGTAATCGTCAGCGATTCTGTTCGTAAGACTGGAAACCGAAGGTACCGCTGACGCCGGGCGTGAAGAAGTTGAACAGCTTGCCGGCGAAGGTGTAGCCAACCGATCCCTCGATCGCATTAGATTTGCCAAAAAATTGGAAATTATCCGGCGACCAATAATCGTTGACGCCGAGGGTCCACGCGCCGCTGGTCCAGGCCACACCGGTCTTCAGCTCGAAATAACTGATCTCGCTGTTGGCGCCAGGATAGGTGTATTCGAGGCCGCCGACCGTGAAGGTGAAGTCTCTCCACTTCGGCGAGATACCGAGGCCGTAATCGACCTCGATGTGCTCACCATAATCGGTATTGGATCCCCACGCGTAGGCCCAGAACATGCCGTAACTCGCATCGAATTCGACCTGCGCCGCCGGATCCTGAGTCGTGTTGGAAATGCTGCGGAACATGTAGTCCGTCGTGAGCATCGCAGACCCCGTAAAGGCCAGCTTGTTGTCACCGGCATTGGCCGGCATGGCCAGCCCGGCGACGAGCGCCGCACCCAGAATAAGTGACTTGATGATCCCCGCTTCCCTGTCGCGCCGAGTCATTTCCCAGTTCTCCTGATTTATCGCTTCCCTGCGATCAATTGCTTTGTCAGGATGCCGCGCCCCGCATGTCCCCCGCGGTGCGACGTTCCCCATCCGTCACAGAATAGGACGACCGACCTCCGAAGCAACGAAAAACCCCCGGTTTCCAAAAACATCTCGACCAGTGTGACTATTCTGCAATGGTGCAAGAGCTTTGACGCCTCATTGGGCTTGCGCCTTCTTCCGCGCCGCACAAATACTCAACAAAATTGCTCCCAGCACGGGCAATTGCCCAAACGACAGGCGAAACCCGATCCACTCAACGAATCATCGACTTGACTGGGACCATGCTACGCCGCCGTGCGCATTGAGGCCGGGTTGGCCTTGTTCCATCTTCGATGCTCACCTATAGTGGTTGTTGCTGGCTGGATTCGCCTTTGGGGATCTGATTCGGCGGCGAAACACTCACCAAAAGATGCATGGCTCAGAACGACGAACCCGCGACCGTTCTCGTGACAGGCGGAGCGCGAAGGCTCGGCCGTGCCATTGCGCTCGATTTGGCGAATCACGGCTGGCGCGTCGCCGTCCACTATCACGCGTCCGCGGCCGAGGCCTTCGAGGTCGTGGCGACGATCGAGGCCGAGGGCGGAAAGGCCGCGGCGTTCCCCGCCGATCTCTCCCGGATCGAGGCGCTGGCACCCTTGATCGAGAGCTGCGCCGCAACGCTCGGCCCGCTCACCTGCCTGATCAACAGCGCCGCCTGTTTTGAGTGGGACGATATCGATACGCTCGACCGGGCCAGCTGGCAGACCCATCTCGACGTCAATCTGCGCGCGCCGGTCTTTCTCGCCCAGGCCTTCGCCCGCAATCTGCCGAACGGCGCGAGCGGCACGATCGTCAACGTCATCGACCAGAGGGTGCTCCGCCTCGACCCCGCGTTCCTCTCCTACACCATCTCCAAGTCTGCGCTGTTGACCGCGACGCAGACCCTGGCCCAGGCGCTCGCGCCTTCGATCAGGGTGAATGCGATTGCGCCCGGCCCGGTGCTGCCGAGCCTGAATCAGAGCGAGGAGGAGTTCGCGCGCGAATGCCGCTCGACGCTGCTCGGGCGCGGCGTCGGGGTAGAGGACGTGACCGCCGCCATCCGCTTCCTGCTCGACACCCCTTCGATCACCGGCCAGATGATCGCGCTCGATTCGGGCCAGCACCTCGTCTGACAAAGAGGACCCTAGGGTGGGGAAAGCCGCGCAAACGCCGTGCCTACGCTGAAAGGCGCCGGACGGCGTGGGCAATGGACCGGCGATTGCCCGCCCTACAGCCCTTGAAGGAGGTCACGCTTAGACCTTACCTTCACCCTAAAGATGCATGCTTACAGCATGCCGAAAGCTTCGTGATCCCATGCCGTTAGAGAACCCCGACAGCGCCAGGGCCCCGCTCGTGGCGCGCCTGAAAGACGCCTTGCTTGGCCCCGAGACCGGCGCGCCGGTGATCGGCCGCCATGCCAAGACCGCCCCCTCCGGCCCAGGCGTCTACCGCATGATCGATGCGGCCGGAGAGGTGCTTTATGTCGGCAAGGCGCGTCACCTCAAGAAGCGCGTGCAGAGCTATGCGCGTGGGCAGGGCCACAACAACCGCATCGCCCGCATGATCGCCGACACGGCGAGCATGGAGTTCGTCACCACCGCGACCGAGATCGAGGCGCTGCTGCTCGAGGCGAACTTGATCAAGCGGCTGAAGCCCCGCTTCAACGTGGTGCTCAGGGACGACAAGTCGTTCCCCTTCATCCTCATCGCCCGCGACCACACCGTGCCGCAGATCCTGAAGCATCGCGGCGCGCGCAACCGCAAGGGCGACTATTTCGGCCCGTTCGCCTCCGCCGGCGCGGTCGGACGCACCATCAATACGCTGCAGCGCGCCTTTCTGCTCCGTTCCTGCTCCGACGCTTACTTCGAAACGCGGCTCAGGCCCTGTCTCCTGTTCCAGATCAAGCGCTGTAGCGCGCCATGCACCGGCGAGATCTCCGCCGAGGAATACGACCTGCTCGTCGGCGAGGCGCTCGGCTTCCTGCGCGGCGAGAGCGACGAGGTGAAGCGGCGGCTGCATGCGCTGATGGACGAGGCGAGCCTGAAGCAGGACTATGAGCGCGCGGCTAGCTTCCGCGACCGGCTGACGGCGCTGTCGCATATCCAGTCGCGCCAGGGCATCAACCCTCTGAACCTGAAGGAAGCCGATGTGTTCGCCGCCCATCAGGAGGCGGGCCAGACCTGCATCCAGGTGTTCTTCTTCCGCAGCGGCAACAATTGGGGCAACCGCGCCTACTTCCCGCGCGCCGACAAATCCGTCGAGGTCGAGGAGGTGCTCGAATCCTTCATCGCCCAGTTCTACGACGACAAGCCGCCGCCGAAGCTCATCCTGCTGTCGCACGATATCGTCGGCCGCCGCCTGCTCGCCGAGGCGCTGTCGCTGCGCTCCGGGCGCAAGATCGATGTTGGCAAGCCGGTGCGGGGCGAGCGGCGCGATCTCGTCGAGCACGCTCTGATCAATGCCCGCGAGGCGCTCGCCAGACGGCTGGCCGACTCGGCTTCGCAAGGCGCGATCTTCGCCTCCCTTGCCGAGCTGTTCGATCTCGACGAGGCGCCCGAGCGGGTCGAGGTCTACGACAACAGCCATATCTCCGGCACCAACCCGGTCGGCGCCATGATCGTGGCCGGGCCTGAAGGCTTCATCAAAAGCCAATATCGGAAGTTCAACATGAAGGGCGAGGACCTTGCCCCGGGCGACGACTACGCCATGATGCGCGAGATGTTGCAGCGGCGCTTCAGCAAGCTCGCCAAGAGCAAGGGAGAGGTGGAAGGCTGGGCGGCGCCCGATCTCGTGCTGATCGACGGCGGTCCGGGCCAGCTCGCCGCGGCGCATGAGGTGCTCGATGAGCTTGGGCTCGACGACATCAGGATCGCGGCGGTCGCCAAGGGCCCCGACCGCAACGCCGGCCGCGAGCGCATTCATTTGCGCGGCAAGGAGCCATTGTTGTTGGAGCCGCGCGATCCGGTGCTGTATTGCATCCAGAAGCTCAGGGACGAGGCGCACCGTTTTGCCGTCGGCGCGCACCGCGCCAAGCGCAAGAAGGCGATCACCGCCTCGCCGCTCGATGAGGTGGCGGGCATCGGCCCGTCGCGGAAACGCGCTTTGCTCAAGCATTTCGGCTCTGCCAAGGCGGTGAGCCGCGCCGGCATCGCCGATCTCGAGGGCGTCGCCGGCATCAGCGCGCAAATGGCCAAGACCATCTATGATCATTTCCATGGGTAGCGTGACGTGAGCGGACAGCTAGACACTGCGGGACCGGGCGTGGCGCGGCGGCGCGGGCCGGGCCGCGGCCGCTATGCCAGCCTGCCGAACCTGCTCACCTATTTCCGGATCCTCGCCATTCCGGCGCTGGTCGCCTGTTTCTTCGTCCACGGCGATTGGGGCCGCTGGACCGCCATGTGGATCTTCATCGCCGCCGGCGTCAGCGACTTCCTCGACGGCTATCTCGCCCGCGCCTGGGAGCAGCAAAGCGCCATCGGCCGCATGCTCGATCCGATCGCCGACAAGCTGATCGTCGCCGCGGCGCTCTTGATGCTCGCCGCCGACGGCACCATCGCCGGCTGGTCGCTATGGGCCGGCGTCATCATCCTCTGCCGCGAGATCCTGGTGTCGGGCTTGCGCGAGTTCTTAGGCTCGCTCGCGGTCAGCGTGCCCGTCTCGACGCTCGCCAAATGGAAGACCGTGGTGCAGATGGTGGCGATCGGCTTCCTGCTCGCCGGCGGCGCCGGCGACAAGATCTGGCCCTACACGACTCTGTTCGGGCTGACGCTTCTGTGGATCGCGGCGATCGTCACGCTCTACACCGGCTACGATTACCTGCTCGCCTCGGTGCGCCACGTCATGACCGACGAGGACTGAGCATGATCCGGAAAAGTGGCAACCGGTTTTCCGATGAGATCATGCGCAAAGAAAGACTAGCATGACCCGGCTGCTCTATTTCGCCTGGGTCAAGGAGAAGGTCGGCAAATCCGCCGAGGACGTCGTGCTGCCGAGCGACGTGGCGACGGTGGCGGAGCTGATCGCCTGGCTCAAGACGCGCGGGCCCGAATTCGCCAATGCGTTCGAGCGGGAGGATGTGATCCGCGCGGCCATCGACCGGAGCCATGTGCGCCACGATGCGCGTATCGGCGCGGCACGCGAGATCGCTTTCTTCCCGCCGGTCACCGGGGGCTGACATGATCAGGGTCCAGCACGAGGACTTCGACATCGGCGCCGAGATCGCGCGGCTTACGCAAGGGCGCCGCGACATCGGCGCCATCGTCACCTTCACCGGCACGGTGCGCGACCAGTCCGGCGCGGTCGATCAGATGAGCATCGAGCATTATCCCGGCATGACCGAGAGCGAGCTCGAAAGGATCGAGGCCGAGGCTCACGCGCGCTGGCCGCTACAGGCTTCCCTTATCGTGCACCGCTACGGCACGCTCGCGCCCGGCGACAACATCGTGCTGGTGGTCACCGCGGCGGAGCATCGCGACGCCGCGTTCGACGCCGCGCGCTTCCTGATGGACTATCTCAAGTCGAGTGCGCCGTTCTGGAAGCGCGAGAGCGGCAAAGGCGGCAGCCATTGGGTGGAGGCGTCAGCCGGCGACGACGCCGCGACGGCAAGCTGGAACAAGAAGCACGCCGCCGGGTAGCGAAGCTAGCGGATGATGCGGGCGCCGCGCGGCAGGAGCTTCATCGATGGGCTCCACACGCAGACATCGGCCCATTGGCAGAGCCCTTGGGCGCATTGCTTCTGATAGGCGCAGGAGCGGCATTTATAGACCGGCCTGCACCCGGAGCACTGCGCGATCTCCTGGCAGTCCTTCCAGATCAACGCACTCGCCCCGCCGGCGGTGAGCGCGAGCAAGCCGGCCGCCAGCAGCCCGGCCATGCCCAGCATCCATAGGATCTTGCGCATGACGCGCCCCCTCCCCAGCTAAGCCCGTTGCCCCTGGTCTCGCCTGCCAGACAGAGTGCCGCGTGACCAGCCTCGGATCAAGCCGCCAAATAGTCTCGCCGGCTGGGTCCTAGCGGTAAATCACGGCGCTGTCGGGCGCATGGCGATGCTCCCAGCCCTCGCGCTCCAGCGCCGGCGTGTCGTCGGCGGCAACGGGGAAGCCGATGCAGAGATGCCCGATGAAGATCCAATGCTTCGGCACGTCAAGGATCGCGGCGATGCGCGCCGGATCGAGAATCGACACCCAGCCCATGCCGATCCCTTCGGCGCGCGCCGCGAGCCAGAGCGTGTGGATCGCCATGACCACGGAATAATCGAGCGTCTCCGGCATGGTCAGCCGGCCGAGCCCCGCCCCTTGTGCCGTCGAGCGGTCGGCAAATACGGCGAGCTGACAGGGCGCATCGTCGAGACCGGCGAGCTTGAGCCGCGCATAGAGCGCGGCGCGATCGGGCGACTGCATCGCAAGCGCGTCTTTGTTGCACGCCTCGAAGCATTGGCGGATGGCGGCGCGGCGCGCTCCATCCTCGACCAGCACAAAGCGCCAAGGCTCAGACAGGCCGACCGAAGGCGAAAGACAGGCGATCGAAATCAGCCGCTCGATGGCGCCGCCGGGAAGCTTGGTGCGCTGGAAGCGGCGCACGTCGCGCCGCCATCTGAGCAGATCGAGCAGCTTCTGCCGGAACGCGGCATCGAACTCCGGCGGGGACTTCCTCCGGGACTCGTCCCTACGCTCCGCGACTGACACTTCACCCACGCGCTCCATGCGGGAAGATTAGCACGGAACGGCGCTGCTTCTCCCCGCCTGCTGTAGCGGGAATAAAATCCTAGCCACCAAAGCGAGGCTAGGAGCGGTCGGTGCAGGAATCGAAGGCAAGCTGGCAGACAAGTGCGTGCTTGCACCGCATGCGCTGGCTTCTCCTGGCGAAACGTGGTCGAGGAAAAGCTCCGCGCTCTCCAACGCGCGGTCAAAGCCAATTTCAATCCCAACCAGCCGCGCGTGCCGCGCGGCAATCCCGACGGCGGCCAATGGACCGGCCAAGTACGGCGGCGGCTTCAGCGAGGCTTACACGTCGAAGGGCGACATGAGCCGGCTCAAGGAGTGGGTGCCGAATCTGCACAACGACCCGCTCCCCGTCGGCCTGTTCATCCCGTTCAAGAGCGCGTGGCTCGCGGTGAAGGAATTCATCGAGACAGACGGCGCGCTGCCCAAGAGCATCGAGTGGGTCGCCAACAAGGACCTGCCGCCCGGTACCTTCCCCGATCCTGAATCGCCGCACCTCGCACCTGACTAGCCCAAAAAATGAAGAAGCCCCGCACGGGGGGGAGCGGGGCTATCTTCGGTTCCTTTGGGGGGAACAATGATGGGGAGGGAAGACCCATCAAGACCAATAAATGGTTATCGCCGGCGGCGTTTCAAGTCCCCCTAGAAAATGGCCGAAAACAGCCATTCGCGAAGGCCACCACACCTCCAGCAGGCGGCTCTAATGCGCCTCGACGCGCCGCGAGACCGCGGGATCCGACTCCTTCACCTCCGGATGGGCGCGCTTGAACCTGTTGTCAGCCTCGGTCTCGGCGGCGAGTTGGGTCAGCGCGGTGATCGTGTAGCGCTGCAGCTCCGTGCCGCCCTTCTCGTAGCAGACGGTGAAAGCCTGTTTCAGCGGTGGCCGTCCCATTGCACGCGTCCTTCTCTATGTCGGCAAGCAGTTTTGATGCGATGCGGAGACACGCGAGCGCTTGGCGCTGCGTGTCCGTGTGGGCGCTAGCCCGTGGCGGCGACGGCGCGTGCCGGATGCACCAGCGCGGTGAAGTCGTCCATCAGGTTGCGGGTGATGTCGCCGATGGTGAATTTGTACTGGCCGATCTCTGCGACCGGCGTGACCTCTGCCGCCGTGCCGGTGATGAAGCACTCGGAGAACTCGGACATCTCCTCCGGCATGATCGCCCGCTCGATGACTTTCAGCCCGCGCTGCTTGGCGAGGCCGATCACGGTGCGGCGCGTGATGCCGTCGAGGAAGCAATCGGGCAGCGGCGTATGCAGCACGCCGTCCTTGACGAAGAAGATGTTGGCGCCGGTCGCCTCGGCGATCTGCCCGCGCCAGTCGAGCATCAGCGCATCGTTATAGCCGGCGCGCTCGGCCCTGTGCTTCTCGATGGTGCAGATCATATAGAGTCCGGTCGCCTTGCTCTTGGTCGGCGCGGTGCGCGGGTCGGGCCGGCGGAAATGACCGATGGCAAGCCGCAGTCCCTTGGCGCGCGCGGCCGGATCGAAATACGAGCCCCAGTCCCACGCGGCGATGGCGACGTTGGTCTTGGTCGCTTGCGCGGCGACGCCCATCTGTTCGCTGCCGCGCCAGGCGATCGGACGGACGTAAGCGTCGGTCAGCTTGTTGGCGCGCAGCACCTCGCGCGCCGCCTTGTCGAGATCGGCGACCGAAAAGGGAATTTCGAAGTCGAGGATCTTGGCGGATTCGTGCAGGCGCTGATTATGCTCGTTGAGCTTGAAGATGATGCCGTCATAGGCGCGCATGCCCTCGAACACCGCGCTCGCGTAATGCAGCCCATGCGTCAGCACGTGCACGCGCGCATCGCCCCACGGAACGAGCTGGCCGTTCAGCCAGATGAAACCCTCGCGCTGATCGTAGGGGAGACTAGGCATGAGAATTCCTCCAGGAGCTTATCCGGCCTTCTTGCCCGAGCCGGGTAGGTCGCCGAACGCCTCTCATAGCACCTCGAACGGCAATTGCGCGAGCAGGCGTCGAGGCGTATCAAGAGCCTGAATTAAGTCAACATGGCTGACATAACGGACTGCGAAAAATAAGTCAACATGACTGACCTAAATGAACCTGTGACCGGCGCGGCCAAGGCCGAGACGAAACGGCGCGGCAATGGCGGCGACGCGCGCAAAGGCGCGCCATCCGAGGCCAAGCTGCTCGAATTCGCCGAGCTCCTGTTCTTCGCCTATCGCGACTTCACGCGCGACCCCGACACCATCCTCGCCGATTTCGATTTCGGCCGGGCGCATCACCGCGTGCTGCATTTCGTCAATCGCCACTCCGGCCTGCGCGTCGCCGACCTGCTCGACATCCTCAACATCACCAAGCAGAGCTTGAGCCGCGTGCTGAAGCAGCTGATCGACAAGGGCTATGTCGTGCAGCGCGCCGGGAGCTCGGACCGTCGCGAGCGGCTGCTGTTTCCGACCGACCGGGGCCGCGCGCTCGCCGAGCGGCTGGCAGCGCCGCAGTCGGTGCGGCTTGCCTCGGCCTTGAAGGCGGCCGGCCCGGGGGCTGAAGCTTCGCTCCGCCGCTTCCTCGAAGCCATGGTCAACGCCGAGGAGCGACCCAAAGTCTCCTCAATCATGGCGTCCTCTCCAGTCCCGCTCAAGGAGGGCGGCAAGGGAGGAGGGGCATGACCCTGCCAACGCCGATCAAGGCCCATCGCGGCACGGCGCCCGACGACAACGCGCCGCATATCCTCGTGGTCGACGACGACAGCCGCATTCGCGACTTGCTCGCTCGCTATCTGCAAGACAACGGCTTCCGCGTGACCACGGCGATCGATGCCGCGACCGCGCGCGCCTGCATGCGGAGCCTCGCCTTCGACCTGCTGATCCTCGACGTGATGATGCCACATGAATCGGGTATCGATTTTGCCCGCTCGCTCAAGAGCTCCTCGCAGGTGCCGATCCTCATGCTGACCGCGCGCGCCGAACCCGAGCAGCGCATCGAAGGTCTCGAGACCGGCGTCGACGATTATCTCGCCAAGCCGTTCGACCCGCGCGAGCTGCTGCTTCGGGTGAGCAACGTGCTCCGCCGCGGCGCCGCCTCCACCTCCTCGGGCGAGGTGCGCATGGGCGCGTTCGTGTTCCACATCTCGCGCGGCGAGCTGAAGCGCGACGGCGAGACGATCCGCCTTACCGAGCGCGAGCGCGATTTGCTGCGCTACTTCGCCCAGCGCCCCGGCATGCCCGTCTCGCGCCAGGAGCTCGCCAAGGATGCCGACTCCGGCGGCGAGCGCGCGGTCGACGTGCAGATCAATCGGCTCAGGCGCAAGATCGAGCACGACCCTGCCAACCCGGTCTATCTCCAGACCGTGCGCGGCAAGGGCTACATTTTGTATCCCGAGTGATGGACGCCCTCACCGACGCCACCGCGACTGTCCCGCCCGGGCGCCGCTCGCTTTACCGGCGCATCACCGGCGCGATCGGCGACCAGATGCCGAAGGGGCTCTACGCCCGTGCGCTCATCATCATCATCGCGCCGATGGTGCTGCTCCAGTCGGTGCTGACCTTCGTGTTCCTCGAGCGGCATTGGCAGACGGTGACGCGCCGCCTCTCCACGGTCACCGTGCAGAACATCGCCATGCTGATCGACATCTACAAGGACTTTCCGCAAGACCCCGACGCCAACACCCTGACCACGCTGGCGGAGAGCGATCTCGGCTTACGCGTACGCTTCGTGCTGGGCGAGGAGCTGCCGATCGCGAACTCCAAGCCTTTCTTCGATCTGCTCGACACCACGCTGTCCGACGAGCTGACGCGCCAGATCGGCCGCCCGTTCTGGATCGACACGGTGGGCAAATCCAGTTTCGTCGATATCAGGATCAAGCTCGACGATGGCGTGATGCATGTGCTGGCGCGGCGCAATCAGACCTACGCCTCGAACTCGCAGATCTTCCTGTTATGGATGGTCGGCACCTCGCTCGTGCTGCTCACCGTCGCTATTCTCTTCCTGCGCAATCAGATCAAGCCGATCCTGCGCCTGTCGGAAGCGGCCGAGAGCTTCGGCAAGGGACGGCCGCCGCCAGAGGACTTCCGGCCGCGCGGCGCGCGCGAGGTGCGTCAGGCGGCCAATGCCTTCATCGAGATGCGCGACCGCATCGAGCGCCATGTCGAGCAGCGCACCGTCATGCTGGCCGGGGTAAGCCACGACCTCCGCACCGTGCTGACCCGCTTCCGGCTCCAGCTCGCTCTGTTCGAGGACAGCCCCGAGCTCGAGGCTCTGCGCAACGACATCGACGAGATGCAGGCGATGCTCGAGGACTACATGGCGTTCGCCAAAGGCGGCTCGGGCGAGGAGATCGTGCGCGCCGATATCGGCGAGATCCTGAACGAGGTGAAAAGCCAGGCGCATGGCGCCAAGGACATCGCCATCGACGTCGAGCGCGCGCCGCTGGTCGTGCCGCTTCGCCGCCACGCCTTCAAGCGCGCGGTGGCGAATCTCGTCAACAACGCCGCGCGCTTCGCCGAGCACGTCAAGGTGACCGCGGAGCGCCAGGAGGGCACGCTCACCGTTGCAGTCGAGGACGACGGCCCCGGCATCCCCGAGACCGAGCGCGAGCATGTGTTCCGCCCGTTCTACCGGCTCGACCATGCGCGCAACCAGGATTCCGGCTCGACCGGACTTGGCCTCGCCATCGCCCGCGACATCGCCCGCATCCATGGCGGCGACATCGCGCTCAGCCAATCGACACTCGGCGGGCTGAAAGCCGTGCTAAAAGTGCCTGTCTAGAAAACACGACGAAGCACGAGGGAGGCGCATGATGCGACGCGTGGCAGTAGGACTCGCGAGCCTCCTCGCCGTCTCCTTCACCGGACCGGCCGCGGGCGAATCCGAGCTCGACCAGATTCAGGACGCCGAGCAGCCCGGCTCGCAGATCAATCTCACCTTCGGCGGCGGCAGCGGCTTCACGGCCCGGCGCGCAGTGGCGGCCCGTTGTTCGGAGGTATCGGCCGGGCGTTCGGCGCGGGCGTTGGCGCATCGGACGGCAGCCTCGAGCTTCCCGACCCTGATACACCGCTCGCCGGCGATCCCGTCGACAATGCTCTCCCCGGCGAAGGCCCCGAGGATTTGTCAGGCCCCGGCGACGAGTCCTACCCGGAATAACACGCGATCAGGCCGGCGCCGCGGATGGCGGCGTGGGTGCGGCAGGCGGCGCCTCGCCGCGTTTCCAGCCGCGCGGCAGGAACCCGCAAGCGACGCGGCAGAAATCCTTGCACGCCGATTTCGGCGCGATTGAGCATCCGCTCGCCTCCTGCCAGTCGCTTGTCGAGCGCCGCCATGGTCTTGTCGAGCGATGGCGTGTCGTCGTCGAGCCAGACATGGAACACCTTGCCGTAAATCGCGGTGAGGCCGGTGACGCGAAGCGCTGCACTCGCGCCATCGAGCTTGGCACCGGCCCCTGCCAGCATCCAATATTGCGAGCCGAGCGCCGAGCAGAGAAACGTTGCACTCTCGCCGGGGCGGCAGGAGAGATAGGCGACGACGCGCTTGAGCCCGCCTTTATAGGGCGCCATCAATTCGAACCGCGTCATGATGAGATCGAACAGCCGGTCGCGCGGGCTCTGCGCCTCGCCCGCGGCCTTGGCCTTGGCGAGCACCTCGGCGTCGACCTCGCGCTGGAAGGCGCGGAGGATGTCGCTCTTGCAGGTGAACTCGCGGCGCAGATCGGCGAGGCTTAGGCCTGCCTCCTGCGCGATGTCGGCGAGGCTCGTGTCGCCCCAGCCGCGCTTCTCGGCAAGGTCGAGCGCGGCCCGCACCGCTTTGGAACGTTTGGAGAAATCGTCGAACATGGGGGTTCTCCTTCGGCCTGGAGCATAGGCGCATTTGATGGCAGCCGGAAGGCGAAGCGCGCTTGTGGTGCTGCTAATGGTGCCATTGACGAGCAGAGGACCGCAGGCTCATCGTGTCACCCCTCATTGGAAAAGGGAGAAACCCCGTGAAGAAGACTCTCGTAGTTATGATCGCCTTCATGAGCATGGCCGGAACCGCTTTTGCCGCAGGCGCGAAGTACTTTGTCGAGATGGACACGGTCGGGAATTGTTCCGTCGTCGATTCTAAACCGAGCGCAAGCGCCGGTATGACGATCCTGGGCGACAAGAACGGCTACGCTTCACAAGACGACGCCACCAAAGCCCTGAAGGGCTTGCCAAAGGGCAAATGTAAGGGCGTGGTCGGATAGCGCCGTCTGATCAGGACGACAGCTCGCGCGAGCGCTTGGCGGCGGCGGCGACGGCGCGGATCAGCAGCTCCTCGAAGCCGCCCTCTCCCATTAGCACTTCGAGCGCGGCAGCCGTCGTGCCTTTGGGCGAGGTCACCCTCTCGCGGAGCTCCGCCGGCGTGAGGTCGGAGCTTCTGAGCAGCTCGCCGGCGCCGGCGACCGTCGCCCGCGCCAATTGGCCGGCAAGCTCGGCGTCGAGCCCCGCCTCGCGGCCCGCCTCGGCCAGACATTCGGCGAGCAGGAACACATAGGCCGGCCCGCTGCCCGACACGGCGGTCACCGCATCCATCAAGCCCTCGTTCTCGATCCACATCACCTCGCCGACCGCCTCGAGCAACTCGGTGCATTCGAGCGCCTGGTCGCGCGTCACCGCGGGGTTGGCGCAAGCGACCGTCATGCTGCGGCCGACGGCGGCGGCGGTGTTCGGCATCGCCCGCACGATTGCGGCGCGCTTCGGCAGGTGCTTGGCGAGGGAGGCGAGCGTTCGTCCGGCCGCGATCGACAGCACGACGGTGCTCTTGCCGATCAGAACCGCGAGCGCCTTCAGCGTCTCATCGACCAGCTGCGGCTTGACGGCGATGACGATGGTGGAAGGCCGGGGGGGCAGGCGCGACGCGTCGATCCGATGCCGCGCGAGCAGCGCCACGACATCTGCCGGAGGGGCTGGATCGCTGATGAAGATCTGCGCCGGGTCGAGCCCTTGGCGAAGCCATCCCTCGAGCAGCGCCCCGCCCATCTTGCCCGCCCCCACGAGCAGCAGCGGGCCGGCGAGGCGGAGCGTCATGCCTGTCCTTGCGTCTCGAGCATGGTGGCGGCGAGAGCCTCTTCGGCAGTTCTTCCCGCCCACAGCACGAATTGGAAGGATTGGTAATAGCGCTCGCAGCCCTCGAGCGCCGCCCTGAGCAGCGCCTCGCATTGCCCGGCATGGCTCTCGGCGCCGGCGAGCAGGAGCCCGTGGCGATAGAGCAGCATGCCGTCCTCTTTCCAGAGGTCGAAATGCCCGAGCCAGAGCTGCTCGTTGATCAGCGCCAGCAGCCGGTAGATCTCCGGCAGCCTGACCTTGGTGACCTTGAAATCGAAGGCGCAAGCGAGGTGCAGCGCCTCGAGGTCTTCCCGCCAGGTGAGCGAGATATGATAGTCGCACCAGGAGCCTGACACCGTGAGCGTCAGCTCGTCCGCAGTGCTCCGCTCGAACGTCCAGTCGTGGACGGTCGCGATTTGCTCGACCATGTCGACCGGGTTGGTGAACCGGTCGTAGTTGACCTGTGTGGTAGCCATGCGTTCCCTGTGTGGCCCTCAGCAGAGTTCCGCGCAACCCGAGACGACGCCGCGAATCACTTTGTGAATCAGTTATATAATGGGAGACTTTGCCGTACCAACTCGGCCAGACTCGGCCCGAGTTCGAATGCTGTGGACCACCTAAAGATAGCTGTGGATTAAACTTGGGGCCCAAGCGGTGGGGTGAGTCCGATTCGCCAGGGCTGCGCATCGAACCCAAAATCGGCCAGTCAAGTGGCAAGCGTGGGAAGCTGCAAACACGCTCAAGATCTTTGTCTGTGACGCATAATCCTGTCCAAAAAGTCTGCACCTTTTCGGCATCATGCTCTAGCCGTTGTCGGCCAGACCTTTGACGATCGCGGCCTCCAGCGCGGCGATGCGCGCCTTCAGAGCATCGTTCTCCTCGCGCGCCTTCTGCGCCATGGCCTTGACCGCCTCGAACTCCTCGCGCTGCACGACGTCGAGATCGCGCAGCACGCGCTCGGCCTGGGCGCGGACCACGTTTTCGACCTCCTTGCGCACGCCGTCGGCCGCGCCGGCAGCGTCGGTGATGAGCTTGCCGAGCTCGTCGAAGAACCGGCCCGTGGTCTGTGTCATGTGCGAACCTTCACGCGTGCACTTTTCGTCCGAGGCGCCAACGACTTGTGTGGGAGCCCCTAATTAGCGTGAGGACTATGCGGTTCCCCCCGCCCCTGCGCAAGCTGCGGCAAGCGAGCATGCCTTCCGCGCCTTGACAGCCAAGCGGGCCCGGTCAAGGGTCCGCCGGTTCGCGAAAGCTCGGGGCGAAAGCGCATGGACCTCCTCGTCATCCCCTATCCGATCATCGATCCGGTCGCGCTCCAAATCGGCCCCGTCTCGGTGCGCTGGTACGGGCTCGCTTACATGGCGGGCATCCTGCTCGGCTGGCTGTACGGGCGCTATCTCGTCTCGCGGCCGGCGCTGTGGGGCGGCAAGTCGCCGATGACCGTCGCCCAGACCGACGACTTTCTGCTGTGGATCACGCTCGGCATCGTGGTCGGCGGCCGGCTCGGCTTCGTGCTGTTCTATGAGCCGAGCTATTACTGGCAGAACCCCTCCGAGATCCCCGCGGTGTGGAACGGCGGCATGTCGTTCCATGGCGGACTGCTCGGTGTCGTCGTCGCGGTCTATGTCTTCTCGCGCATCAAGCACATCAACCCGCTGTCGCTCGGCGATGTCGCCTCCGCAGCCACGCCGTTCGGCCTGTTCTTCGGCCGGCTCGCCAATTTCATCAATTCCGAAGTTGTCGGGCGCGTGAGCGACGTGCCATGGGCCATGGTGTTTCCCGGCGCCGGCGATCTGCCGCGCCACCCGAGCCAGCTCTACGAGGCGGCGCTCGAAGGCGTCGTGCTGTTCATCATTCTCCGCATCGCCACCCACCGTTATCTCGCGCTGACGCGGCCCGGCACGGTGTTCGGGCTGTTTCTCATCTTCTATGGAATCTTCAGGAGCCTGGTCGAGGAGTTCGCGCGCGAGCCCCATGCCGGGCACCCGTTGGATATCGGCATCCTCACGCCGGGCCTTGTCTATTCCATCCCCATGATCCTGTTGGGGGCGTGGCTGATCTGGCGCGCGCGGCGGAAGCCGGCGCTCGCGGCGTGATGGGCGCGAAGGGCAAGCGCGCCGAGGCTGAGGAGAGCGCGCTCGCGTCGCAGCTCAAGCAGCGCATGGCGCGCGACGGCCCGATCAGCGTCGCCGACTACATGCAGGCGTGCCTCGCCGATCAGCGCGGCGGCTACTACACCTCACGCCAGCCGATCGGCGCCGCGGGCGATTTCGTCACCGCGCCAGAGGTGAGCCAGATCTTCGGCGAGCTGCTCGGGCTATGGACCGTCGCCGTGTGGCAGTCGATGGGCGAGCCCAGCTCCGTGGTCGTGGCCGAGCTTGGGCCTGGGCGCGGCACCCTGCTCGCCGACGCCGCGCGCGCCTGGCGGAGCGTCAAGCAATTCGCCGGATGCGTCTCGCTCGCTCTGGTCGAGACCAGCCCGGTATTGCGCGAACTCCAGAAAAAGGCGCTGCGCGCCTCGCATGCGCCCATCCAATGGTGCGAGACCATCGATGAGGTGCCGCAAGGCGCCCACTCATCGTGCTCGCCAACGAGTTCATCGACGCGCTTCCCGTCCGCCAGTCGGTGCGCCGTGACGGGCTCTGGCGCGAGCGCTGCATCGGCTTAGACCCACAAGGCGCCTTCGCGTTTACCGAGGGCGATGTGGTGAATGACGACAGCCTCCCCCCCGCCCCCGATGGCGCCATCGTCGAAACGCGTCCGGCGGCGGCCGCTCTGCTTGCCTCGCTCGCGCTTCGCACCGCCGATACGCCGCTCGCCGCACTGATCGTCGACTACGGTCACGCAGAAGTCCGGCACCAGCGATACGCTGCAAGCCGTGCGCCGCCATCGCTACGCCGACCCGCTCGCTCTGCCCGGCGAGACCGACCTCAGCGCTCATGTCGATTTCGCCGCTTTGAAGCGCGCCGCTGAAGCGCTCGGTCTCAAGGCCTATGGTCCCATGCCGCAGGGCGAGTTCCTGCTGAAGCTTGGCCTTGGCGAGCGCCGCGACCGGCTGCTCGAAGAGGCGCGTCCCGAGCAGAAGGCGGCGATCCTGTCGGGAGCCGCACGGCTTGCCGACCCCGCCCAGATGGGAGTCCTGTTCAAATCGCTGGCACTGACGAGCGATGGACTTGCCCCGCCGCCGCCCTTCGGAGACAGTTAGGCCTTCAAGCGTGCCCGCCATGGTGACACCTGACAAGATGAAGCTGACTGCGTCGAGCCTCGCGGCAATCGAGGGGGTCGCCCACGGATTCTTCACCCGCCAAGGCGGCATCTCGCGCGGTATCTATGCCTCGCTCAATTGTGGCCCGGGCTCGCGCGACGACGCGGCAAGCGTGCAGGAGAACCGCGCCCGCGTCGCCGAGATCCTGGGTGCCGAGCCCACTCGCCTGCTCAGCCTATCGCAGAAGCACACCGCCACCGCCGTGATCGCCACGGCGCCGTGGGAAGCAGGCAAGATGCCCGATGCCGACGCCGTCGTCACCGCGACGCCCGGCCTTGCCATCGGCGTGCTCACCGCCGATTGCGCGCCGGTGCTGTTCTGCGATGCCGAGGCCGGCGTGGTCGGCGCCGCGCATGCCGGCTGGCGGGGCGCCCTGTCAGGCATCGTCGAGGCGACGGTCGAGGCCATGACCACACTCGGCGCCTCGCCGGAGCGCATCGTGGCGGTGATCGGCCCTGCCATCTCGCAGAAGGCCTATGAGGTCGGCGCCGACTATGTCGAGCGCTTCCTCGCCGAGGAGAGCGGCAGCGCCGCCTTCTTCGCCACCGACGAGGGCTCCGGCGAGCCCCATTTCGACCTGCCCGGCTATGTCGGCGAGCGGCTGAAGCGGGCCGGCGTCGGTACCATTTCCGACCTCGGGCTGTGCACTTATTGCGACGAATCCAGGCTGTTCAGCTATCGGCGGTCGCAGCACCATGGCGAGGACGATTACGGCCGCCAAATTTCCGCCATCCTGCTTACCTGAGTAGTGTTCACCATAGGTGGCGACGGGCGCCCTTCGTGCCCACGCTATAACTGGACGCCAACGGGCCGAGGCGGGTAAGCTATTGTTTACTAGAGGGTTGGGAGTCCCGTCACGACAGAATTGTCGGGAACGGTGCTGTGCGGCCAACAGAGGGAGAGTTTTGTTGGGCGCGGACTCAATGCACGTGCGCGGCCGGCTTGGGCGTATCGCATCGATCGCGTTCGCCGCTCTGGCGCTTGCGTGCCTCGCCGGCTGCGGCGGCGGTCCGAGCACCAGCAGCTTCTTCAGCAGCGCGACCAGCATGTTCGGCAAATCGACCAAAATCTCGCTCGCCCCGATCGTCGGCGCGCCGCAGCCGATCGCCGAGCAGTTCACCCAGGCCCTCGTCGTGGCGGGCAAGGATCGCAATCTCACGATCCTTCCCGCAGGCGCCGGCGGCGGGAACTACACGTTGCGCGGCTACCTGCTCGCCTCGAGCGAGAAGGGCGGCTCGAAGATCTCCTACATTTGGGACGTGACCGACGCCAACGGCGCACGCGTGGCGCGTGTGTCCGGCGACGAGCTGGTGCCAGGCCGCACCACCGACCCGTGGGACAACGTCAACGGCACCGTGCTGAACAGCATTGCCGGCAAGACCACGTCGCAGCTTGCCGCGAGCCTGCCGCATGGCAGCGCGACGCCGGTCGCCGCCGTCTCAAGCGGAAGCCCCGCCGTGACAGCTTCCGCGCCCTCTCCCGCCGCGCCGTTGCCGCGGGCTAACGGCGTTATGGTCGCTCCCGTGTCTGGTGCTCCCGGCGACGGGCAGCGCTCGCTGACCACCGCCTTGAAGAAGCGCCTCTATGCCGGCGGCATCAAGCTCGCCAACGGCACCAACGAAGGCGTCTATATGGTAAAAGGCAGCGTGGTGCTGGCGGACGCGAGCGGCGGCAAGCAGAGCATCCGCATCGATTGGCTGGTGCTCGACCCGAGCGGCAAGCGGCTCGGCACGGTGTCGCAGCAGAATATGATCCCGCGCGGCTCCCTGAACGGGCCGTGGGGCGCCATTGCCGACGCGGCGGCCGGCGCCGCTGCCGACGGCATAATCAAGCTCCTCCCCAAATCCAGCTGAGCCGCCATTCCGGCTGGGTTGGGCGGGCGAACCATACGCCCGCACCTTGCGCTCGCGTGACGCGTCCGATTTCCCCGGACCAGGTTTACAGCGCCCATTCGCCCTTGTTACAAGCCGCGTATGGGCCAAGGACAATCTGTCCTTGAAGTGGACTGAGGACGCGAGGAGCGATCGAATGAAGCTGGTCGCAGGCAACAGCAACCGGCCCCTCGCCGAGGCCATCGGAGCCTACCTTAAGATCCCGCTCGCCAAATGCATCGTGCGGCGCTTCGCCGACGACGAGATTTTCGTCGAGGTGCAGGAGAACGTCCGCGGCGAGGACGTGTTCGTCATCCAGTCGACCTCGGCCCCCGCCAACGATCATTTGATGGAGCTGTTGATCATCATCGACGCGCTGAAGCGCGCCTCGGCCAGGCGCGTCACCGCCGTCGTCCCCTATTTCGGCTATGCGCGCCAGGATCGTAAGCCCGGCCCCCGCACGCCGATCTCGGCCAAGCTCGTCGCCAATATGATCGTGCGCGCCGGCGCCGACCGCGTGCTTACTCTCGATCTCCATGCCGGGCAGATCCAGGGCTTCTTCGACATCCCGACCGACAATCTGTTCGCCGCACCGGTGATGGTGCAGGACATCAAGCAGGTGTTCGGCACCAACAATCTGATGGTCGTATCGCCCGACGTCGGCGGCGTGGTGCGCGCCCGCGGGCTCGCCAAGCGCATCGACGCGCCGCTCGCCATCGTCGACAAGCGCCGCGAGCGCCCGGGCGATTCAGAGGTGATGAACGTGATCGGCGACGTGACCGGGCGCACCTGCATCCTGGTCGATGACATCGTCGATTCAGGCGGCACTCTGGTGAACGCGGCCGAGGCTTTGCTCAATCACGGCGCGACACTGGTCACCGGCTATATCAGCCACGGCGTGCTGTCGGGCGGCGCGGTTGCCCGCATCATGGCCTCGCGGCTCAAGGAACTTGTCATCACCGACTCGATCCAGCCGAGCGAGTTGGTCAGGAACGCGCACAACATCCGCCTGCTGCCGATCGCGCCCCTGCTCGGCGAGGCAATCGCCCGCACCGCCGAGGAGAAATCGGTGTCGAGCCTGTTCTACTAGCGTTTGCTCTTCGAGCACGATCTGCCGCGCGGCCCGCGAGCGACGCTATCCATAGTCTCGGTGGTTTGATCACAGCATCTCCGCCTCTAGTGGCCGCCCTCATATTTGAAGGAGACACTGAGCTTGGTGCGGTAGGCCTCGACCTTGCCGTCGGCGCTGATGACGAGGTCCTGGGCGATCACCTCCGCCACGCGGAGCCCGCGGAGATGCTCGCCGGTGAGCTCGACCGCATTCTTGGCGGCCTCTTCCCAAGATTTCGTGCTGGTGCCGATGACCTCGATGACTTTGTAGACGCTCTGCGTCATGACGCTTCTCCTTGTCATAATGAGGGACCGTGCGACATCGCGGGACTTGGTTCCGGCCGCAGCACTCCCATATGAGGGCCATCCTACGCCGATTAGCGCGAAATGTGTGACCTTCGGGAGACCCAAGGTTTGTCTCGCGCGTTTACCCTTTAACCCGCCTTTCCGACTATCACTCTCTTCCCCCAACCAGGAGAACGAAGCTCATGCACGTCAATTTGGAGAATGCCGAGAAGGCCATTGCCGCGGCCCGCAAGAAGGCGATCGAGCTCAAGACGCAGATGTGCATCGCCGTTGTGGATTCCGGCGCCAATCTCAAGGCTTTCCTTCGCATGGACGATGCCTGGGTCGGCTCGATCGACATCGCCATCAAGAAGGCCAAGACCGCCTGTTTTTTCGGCATGGCGACGGGCCAGTTGGGCCAGCTCTCGCAGCCCGGCAAGCCGCTTTACGGTATCGAGCATTCCAACGAGGGGCTGATCACCTTCCCCGGCGGCCTGCCGATCGTCGATGAGAACGGCGTGCTGATGGGCGCCATCGGCGTCAGCGGCAGCGCGGTCGAGAACGACCACAAGGTGGCCGAGGCTGGCGCCAAGGTGCTGGGCGTGAGCGAGCTGCCGGAGCACCCCTGGCGGACCTGATTTCCCGCGCATAGAACATTGTCAGGCCCCCGTCTTAGGGGCTATAAGCCTGCTCGAATTCGCTGCTGGCGGCGCCTGAACGCGCCCGCCCGCACCTGCGGGGCCGCTTTCCGGCCCCTCATTATTTCTGGGTTTTGGAGGCTAGCATGGCTGAGGCGATCGAACTCAAGGCTTGGGCACGGGCCCGCTCGGGCAAGGGCGGCGCACGCTCGACCCGCCGCGAGGGCCGTATTCCCGGCATTCTTTATGGCGACAACAAGGAGCCTGAGATCATCGCCGTCGATTATCGCGCGATCAACCAGCAGCTCCATACCGGCCACTTCCAGAGCACCGTCTTCACCCTCAACGTCGACGGCACAAAGATGCGGGTGATCCCCCGCGACGTGCAGCTCGACCCGATCCGCGACTTTCCGATCCATGTCGACTTCCTGCGCCTCAGCAAGGATGCGCTGGTCACTGTCGAGGTGCCGGTGCGCTTCCTGAATGAGCTCGCCTCGCCCGGACTGAAGCGCGGTGGCGTGCTCAACATCGTGCGCCACGAGATCCAGGTACGCTGCCCGTCAGACGCCATTCCCGATCATTTCGAGGTCGACCTGACCGGTCTCGAGATCGGCGATTCGGTGCATATCACGGCCATTGTTCTGCCAGAGGGCGTGCGCCCCACCACCACCGAGCGCGACTTCACCGTGGCGACCATCGTCGGACGCTCGGCCGAAGAGGCCCCGACTGGGCCCGCCGTGACCGAGGCCGCCGCGCCTGGCGCCGAGGCTGCCGCTGCCACCGCCGAGGGCGATGACAAGGACAAGCCGAAGGAAAAAGAGAAGCCGGAGAAGAAGAAGTAGCCCTTCTGTCTTCCGGCGCGTCGCCGTACGCGCTTCTCAAGCTTCGATCAGGATGACCCGATGAAGCTCTTTGTCGGCCTCGGCAATCCCGGGGGGCAATACGCCTTCAACCGGCACAATGTCGGCTTCATGGCGGTCGACGCCATTGCCCAGGCCCACGGCTTCCCGTCCTGGCGCAAGCGCTTCTCGGGTCTTTCCGCCGAGGGCAAGCTTGCCGACCAGCCGGTGCTGCTGTTCAAGCCGCAGACCTTCATGAACGAGTCCGGCCGCGCGGTCGGCGAGGCGGCGCGCTTCTACAAGCTCGATCTCGGCGACGTGGTCGTGTTCCATGACGAGCTCGATCTCGCGCTCGGCAAGGTGCGGGTGAAAACCGGTGGCGGGGTCGCCGGCCATAACGGGCTGAAATCGCTCACCGCCCATATCGGCAACGACTATGTGCGCGTGCGGATCGGCATCGGCCATCCCGGGTCCAAGGATCTGGTGACCGGCCACGTGCTGCGCGATTTCGCCAAGGCCGAGCATGACTGGCTCGAGCCGCTGCTCGGCGCGATCGCAACCGAAGCGCCTTATCTCGCCGAGGGCGCCAATGACAAGTTCCAGTCGCGCGTGGCGCATGCCATGCAGTCGGAGCCCGAGGAGACCGATAAACCCGCGCCGCGCGAGAAGCCGGCGTCGCGCCGCAAGGAGCCTAGAGCAGAGGTCAAGAACGAGCCGCCCGCGCCCGAGGGGACGCTGGCGAGCAAGCTCCGCCGCTGGCTCGGCTCGTGAACACCAACTGTTTCATGCCCACGGCCACGTGCATCCAGCAAGCGCAGGTAGTGGTTACTGGATCGCCCGGTCGAGCCGGGCGATGACAAGCGAAATGATGGATTGAGATCATGGGATTCAAATGCGGCATCGTCGGACTGCCCAATGTCGGCAAGTCCACCCTGTTCAACGCTCTGACCGAGAGCGCCGCGGCGGCCGCGGCCAATTATCCGTTCTGCACCATCGAGCCGAATGTCGGCGAGGTCCCCGTCCCCGACCCACGCCTCGACAAGCTCGCCGCGATTGCCAAGTCCGCCCACGTGATCGCCACGCGGCTGACCTTCGTCGACATTGCCGGGCTGGTGCGCGGCGCCTCAAAGGGCGAAGGCCTGGGCAACCAGTTCCTCGCCGTTATCCGCGAGGTCGACGCCATCGCCTACGTGCTCCGCTGCTTCGAGGATGACGACGTGATCCATGTCGAGGGCCGCGTCGATCCGCTCGCCGATGCCGAGACCATTGAGACCGAGTTGATGCTCGCCGATCTCGACAGCCTCGAGCGGCGCGTGCCGATCCTCGAGAAGAAGATCAGAGGCCAGGACAAGGAGGCGAAGCAGACGCTTGCCCTGCTTGAGCGCGCGCAGGTCCTGCTGCGCGAGGGGAAACCGGCCCGGCTTGCCGTCGTCGGCGAAGAGGAGCGGGCCGCATTCAAGACGCTCGGCCTGCTCACATCTAAGCCCGTGCTCTATGTGTGCAACGTCGATGAGGCCTCGGCCGCGACCGGCAACGTCCATTCCGCTCGCGTCGAGGCGCTGGCCAAGGCGGAAGGCGCCGGCTGCATCATCATCTCCGCCAAGATCGAGGCCGAGCTTGCCGAGCTCGATGCCGCGGAGCGCAAGACCTACCTCGCCGAGCTTGGGCTGAAGGAGCCCGGGCTGAACCGCCTCATCCGCGAAGGCTACAAGCTGCTCGGGCTGATCACCTATTTCACCGCGGGGCCTAAGGAGGCGCGCGCCTGGACCGTGGTCGAAGGCACCCGCGCGCCACAGGCGGCCGGCGTCATCCATACCGATTTCGAGAAGGGCTTCATCCGCGCCGAGACCATCGCCTTTGACGATTACGTGGCTCTGTCAGGCGAGGCCGGGGCACGCGACGCCGGCAAGCTCCGCCTCGAAGGCAAGGACTATGTGGTGAAGGACGGCGACGTTCTGCATTTTCGCTTCGCCAATTGATTAGGGCGCGACGCCTCGCGAAAGAAAAACGGCGGCAGGCTTCAACAGCCCGCCGCCGAGATGAGCTCAGTCGGCGACTACATCTTCGAGCAGCTCTTGGCGGTGTCGTCCCACTTCATCTTGGCCTTCTCGCAGGCGGCCTTGGTCTTCGGCGCGGCGGCATAGGCGGCGGGGGCTGCAACGCCAACCGCGAGGCCAAGGGCCACGAGAACCATAACGAGCTTCTTCATGATCGCATCTCCTTCGTGAGACTACCTTGCTGGTAGCCCCCGACGGATACGGCAAAGAGCTGCGCAGGGAGCTGGGACGAACTATCGCTGAGACCAAGGATCGCTGAGGCAAAATGTCTAATCCGCAGTGAGAGATTTGGGCTTTTCGGCCTTTTCGCGGACCTGGCGGACGGGGGTGCGACATCGACGACACTAGGCCTCGCAAGTGGCGGCGTCACGCCCATCGACACATAGACGTTCATCAGCCGCTCGACACCACCCTCTGCCGGCCTGATCCACTCCGACGGCACATAGATCAGGGCGCCGCCGAACGGCACCGGCGCCGAGGGGACTAGCACGCCAACATAACTGTGCTCGCCGACCGCAACCGGCACATGCGAGGGCAGCAGCGCGAGCACCGCGGCGCCCCCTTCGCCTCCGAAGAAGCACCAGACCGGGCTCATGGATTTGAGGTCGCCCTGATCGCCCCGGTCGACGATGGCGACGAAGCGCTTCGACAGATCGTAGATGTTGGAGATCAGCGGGATGCGCATCATCAGCCAGTCGAAGCTGTTCGATACCCAATGCCGCAAACCCAACTCGACCACCAGCCCGAGCGCGAAAATGCCGCCGAGGATGATTGCCAGCCCCAAGAAATAGGCAGCCGTGGACGATGGCGAAAGATTGAGGCCGAGCGAGGTGATTAGCCCGCCGACGAAGCTGCCCGGCCCGGCATAGCTCGCGATCAGGCTGCCGACCCAGGCGGTGACGATCAGCGTGACCGCGATCGGCAGGAGCGCGAGCAGGCCCGCCAGGAATATGCGTAAGATCCGGCCCACCGTCGCCTCCCACGAGAAAGCTTGCCCCGCGCCGGGAGGCTCCGTCAACCGGCTCGCGCCTTCAGGTTGCGGGCGCGCCACGCCCTCGCCGCGTTATCCACACCTCGACGCCGGCACGCACGACGGGGTCAGCGCTCGCGGATTTATGGTTTATAAAGCTTTAAGCGGCAGGGTTAGCGAATCGTTAATTAATCAATCCCGCGAGAGATCGATATGACCCGACAGAGCTGGATCAATACTTACGTGGCGCTGGCGCTTTGCACCCTGATCTTCCAAGCCTGGGTGCGCTCCAATCAATGCAGCGGGATGCCGGAATGCGGCCCGAGCTACGCCAAGGCCGTCGCTTGGTCGGCGGTGTGGCCCGCGTCGTGGGCCGTCTACCTCGCCGGCAAGCCTCCGATCAACGGATGGCTGGTTTAAGCCGGGCCTGTCGCTGAAGCGTCGCCGCGTCAGCTCGCGCGCTTCAGTGTATCGGCCGCCGCCACCTGGCGCAGGAAGTTCTCGACCGTATGGCGTAGTTGCTCGGCCTGGCGCGAGAGATCGCGGCTGACCTGGAGCATCTGCGTCGCCGACTGGCTGGTCTCGTCGACCGCCTTGGTCACGCCCGGCATGTGCGCCACCACGTCCTCGGTGCCGCGCGCCGCCTGGCGCACGCTGTGTGAAATCTCCGAGGTGGCCGCCGATTGCTGCTGCACGGCCCCGGCGATCTCCTGGGTGTTTCGGTTGACCTCGCCCATGGTGGTGACGATCGACTGCATGGCTTCGACCGCGCCGTTGGTCGAGTTCTGGATGGCGGCAATTTGGTGCTTGATGTCGTCGGTCGCCTTGGCGGTCTGGTCGGCGAGCGTCTTCACCTCGCTCGCCACCACGGCGAAGCCCCTGCCGGCCTCGCCCGCTCGCGCCGCCTCGATGGTCGCGTTGAGCGCGAGCAGATTGGTCTGCGCCGCGACGTCCTGGATCAGGCTCACCACGTCGCCGATCCTCTGCGTCGCGCTGGCCAGCCCCTCGACCTTGAGATTGGCGGTGCGCGCATTCTCGGTGACTTGGCTCACGATGCGGCTCGCGGTCGAGACGCGCGTGCCGATCTCGCCGACCGACACGGCAAGCTCCTCAGCGGTCGCCGCCACGGTCTGCACGTTGGCCGAGGCTTCGTCGGAAGCAGAAGCGACCACGCCGACCCGTTCATTGGTGTCGCTCGCGAGCGTCGACAGCGAGCGCGCCGTCTCGCCCATCGACCGCGCGCTATCGGCGAACGCGCCGAGAATGCCGGCTATCGAGCCGCGGAACTGATGGATCAACTCTTCGGTCCGCTGCTGCGAAGCGAGCCTGCCCTGGATCTGGCTGTCCTGCTCGCTCTTGTGGCTCTCGCTCCACTTGATGGCGTCAGACTGGAAGGCCTTGAGCGCCTTGGCGATGTCGCCGACCTCGTCGGCGCGCGCCGCGTGCGGCACCTTCCCGTCCATGTCCCATTTGATGAAGCGCAGAATGACGTCGTTCAAGTCGGTGAGCGCATGGGCGAGCGCGCCGCCGAATACATAACCGATGCCGGCTCCAAGCGCGCCGGCGATGATCATGGCGAGCACGGCCGCGAGCAGCGTGCCCTTGATCATGGCGGCAAGCAAGAACGACACCAGCACCGCCATGATTGCCGTGGCGGCGAAAGCGAGCGTGATTTTCAAGCGGAGAACCATTTGAAATCTCTTTAATTTATGGCGACGGCGGCGGGATTCACGCGACCGAACCTCACCCAACGCAAAGGCGAATCTCGACGCGAAGATATCGCCGTAAGACTCTCTGCTTGTGGTTAAAACTCTGTTAGGAGAGCCTGTTTTCTGGGCACAAGTCCCAAGAAATTTGCAACCAGGGCTTGAGCGACCGGGCAATCAGCGGAGCGCGGCCGCGATGTTGCCGCCGTCGACCGTCTCGATATGCCCGGTCGTCTTGCTCGCCTTGGCAAGCGCGACGAAAGCCTGCGCAACGTCCTCGGCCAGCACCTCGCGGTTCAGGAGATTGCCGGCCATATATTCGGCCTCAGAAAGCCCTCGCGCCTTTGACCTTGCGGCGATCATGGCGTCGGTCAGAAGCCCGCTCCGTACGCGGTCGGCGTTCACGCCATTCGAGCGGATGCCGTCAGCGCCGTAATCGAGCGCGTATTGGCGCATCAGCAGCATGGTCGCCGCCTTCGGGAGGCCGTAGGGGCCGAAATTGGTCCCAGGGTTCACCGCCTGCTTGGAGATGTTGAACAGGAGCGCTCCGCCGGTGCCCTGCTTCAGCATGATGCGCACCGCCTCTTGCGCCACGGTCTGATGGGCGAAGAAGTTGAGCTCGAAGCTCTTGCGCAACAGCTCGTCGGAGACATCGCCGATCCGCCCCTGCCACGCCGCGCCGGCATTGGAAACGACGATATCGACGCCGCCGAAGCGCTCGCAGACGAGAGCGAAGGCGCGCTTGACCTGGTCGGGCTTGGTTACGTCGCATTCGATCCCGAGGCCCTTTACAGCAGCGGCAGCCTTCTTCGCCGCCTCGCCGTCGATGTCGAGAATGGCGATCGCCGCGCCTTCCGCGGCAAGCGCCTTGGCCGTCGCGGCGCCGATCGCGCCGGCGCCCGTCACGAGTGCGATCTGGCCGGTCAGCGGCTTCACCACCGCGCCCTTAAGCTTAGCCTGCTCGAGGCTCCAATATTCGAGCGCGAACAAATCGCTCTCGGGCAGCGGCTCGTAGCGGCCGATCGCCTCGGCGTCGGTCACCACCTTGACGGTGTTCTCGGCGAGGTCGGCGGCGATGGCAGCATCCTTGGCCGTGCGCCCGAGCCCGAACAGGCCGACACCCGGAACCAGCACCACACGCGGCGCGCCGTCGAGCTTGGTCTTGGTGTTGCCTGCGGCCGCATTTTCGCGGGCGAAGTAGCCATCGTACTCGGCGATGAACTTGGTCACCCCCTCGCGGAGCGCTTGCGCGAAATCGTCGAGCTTGCCGGCCTCCGGAGCCGGCGCCACCAGCGGCCGGTTCTTGGTGCGGATGATGTGGTCAGGCGTCACCACCCCGCGCTGGCTGTAGGACGCGAGCTCCGCGCCGTTCACATAGTCGAGGATCTCGGGCGCGGTGCGGAAATCGGCGATGAAGCGGACCGGCTCCTGGCGGCCGGTCTTGACGGCGCAGGCGCCGCGGATGATCGGCGCGATCTCGGCGGCGGTCGCGGTCGCGCCGGCAATCTGCCGCGCCTGGAAGACGATCGGACGCCCCTGGCGGAGCCGGCTTTCGGCGAGCGAGACCATCTCGATCATGCGCTCATAGGCCTCGCGCGCGGTCTCCCCGAAGGTGAAGATGCCGTGCTTGTGCAGGATCAAGCCCTCGACGTCGGGCTTCTGCTCGAACATTTCGGCGGCGGCCTTGGCGAGCCCGAAGCCCGGTGCGATATAGCGCACGATGCCCATGCGGCCGTCATAGACCTCGCGCGCCAGGGCCTCGCCGTCGGGCTGATCGACCAGGGAGAGCACGGAGGCGGCATGGGTATGGTCGATGAATTTATGCGGCAGGAAGGCATGCAGCAGCGTCTCGACTGACGGGTTTGGGGCCGACGAGTCGAGCAGGTTCAGCCGCTGCACGTTGACCATGGCCTCGTCCGACAGCGCATCCAATGCACGCAAGCGCCGCAGCGGCTCTAGCTTCACGGCGGGCAGCCCCCACGGCTCGATATCGGCCATGTCGGCGCCTGAGCCCTTGACCGCGATCACCTCATGCTCGGCGCCGAGATCGTCGCGGGCGCGCGTCTTGACCGAAGTATTGCCGCCGCCATGCAGCACGAGCAGCGGATCGCCGCCGAGCAGGCGGGTGGTGTAGACCCTGAGCGCGATGTCGGGGCCGACGCCCTTTGCGCCGTAAGCGGCGATCGTTTCGTCGGCGGCGCTGTCGTTCCATTGGCTTTTCATGGCGCGCGTTGTTGCAGAGATGGTCTTTCACTGCAAGCATTGAGCACCCATCTTTGAGGTGTCACATGACGCTTCGTTGGGCGCCCCGGCAAATGATCAACTTTCCGCCACGCTTCCTTACCGATTTGCAACATATTTGCCTGCAATCTCTGCCGCTTACGGGGCTCCTTTCGGTGAGGACGTAAAGTGGGAAAGTTCCGCGATTCATATCGGCCCGAGCGGCACTATATGCGCGGGCCTGGGCCCAAATGGCAGGAGAAGCACCGCGCTTCGTTCCGGCTTGCCGCTTCCGCCCAGCCCAAGGACGAAGCCGAACGCGAGCTGCTGGCTCAGTCGGCTCAGGCGACGCTGCCTCAAGACAGCTCGAAGCAGACGCTGCGCTTCGCGCTCTGGCTCGTGCCGCTGACCGTTGCCGCGCTGCTCGGCGCCGTGGCCGTCGCCGCTCTCGCCTGACGCGAAATCGCCTTAGCTCACGCTCTTCGCTCTAGCTTGACGGCTGACCCATCGATTGCTTTGCCGGCCCCGGCGAGTTGTCGGCCATCGCCATCGCCAGGGCTCTTCGCAACGGTTCAGTTGCATTGAGAGTAAATAGAGCCGCAGCGGGAAACGTGGTCAAAGTTGCTCAGTCGGCAGGGTTGTTCACTGTCCTCGGCATCGTCGCCAAGACGCCTCGATCAGGCTGCGGCGCCCTTGCGGCGCTCGGGGTAAAGCGTCACGAGACCGTCGCGAGTCGCGGGCGTGACGCCGCGCTCGGTGATGAAGCCGCTGATCAGCCGCGCCGGCGTGACATCGAAGCCGTAATTGGCGGCGGGGCTTCCCTCTGGCGCGATCAGCACGCTCGCTATCCTCCCGTCCGGCAGCTTGCCTGAGATATGCGTGACCTCGCTCGGGTCGCGCTCCTCGATCGGGATGGTGCTGCCGTCGTCAAGGTTCCAGTCGATGGTCGAGAACGGCAGCGCCACGAAGAACGGGATGTGGTTGTCGCGCGCGGCGAGCGCCTTGAGATAGGTGCCGATCTTGTTGGCGACGTCGCCGATCGCCGTGGTGCGGTCGGTGCCGACGATGCAGAGATCGACTTGTCTCTTCTGCATCAGATGCCCGCCGGTATTGTCGGCGATCAGCGTATGCGGCACGCCATGCGCGCCGAGCTCGAACGCGGTGAGCGAAGCGCCCTGATTGCGCGGCCGCGTCTCGTCGACCCACACATGCAGGTCGATGCCCTGGTCGAACGCGCGGTAGATCGGCGCCAGCGCCGTGCCCCAATCGACGCAGGCGAGCCAGCCGGCATTGCAATGGGTGAGGATGTTGACGCGTTTGCCGCCCTTCTTGTCGGCATGCGCCTGGATCAGGCCGAGCCCATGCTCGCCGATCCGGCGATTGGTTTCGACATCCTCGTCGCAGATCTGCGCGGCGCGGGCGTAAGCGACCGCAACCCGCTTGTCGCGCGGCTGGTTCTGCACCGCCTTCTTCATCTCATCGAGCGCCCAGCGGAGATTGATGGCGGTCGGGCGCGTTGCGGCAAGCTTGTCGCAAGCGTGATCGAGCCCCTCGTCGGATGAATTGGCGCGGAGCGCGAGCGCGACGCCATAGGCCGCCGTCGCCCCGATCAGCGGCGCGCCCCTCACCTGCATCGACTTGATCGCGTGGGCGGCGTCGTCGAGCGTGCGCAGGCTCAACGTCTCGAAGCGATGCGGCAGCTTGGTCTGGTCGATGATCTCGACCGTCATGCCGTCGTCGTTGAGCCAGATGGTGCGGTAAGCTTTGCCGTCGATGTTCATGGGGGAAACTCAGTCTCCCTCGAAGGCGATCAACGTGTGGCACTCGACGCCGAGCTTGGCGAGCCGGGCCGTGCCGCCGAGATCGGGCAGGTCGATGACGAACGCGGCGCCGACCACGTCGGCCTTGAGCTTGCGCAGCAGCTTGACCGCGGCCTCTGCCGTGCCGCCGGTCGCGATCAGATCGTCGATCAGCAGCACCGGCTCGCCGGCCTTGAGCGCGTCCTCGTGGATCTCGATCACGTCGATGCCGTATTCGAGCTCGTATTCCTCGCCGATCGCCTTGGCCGGTAGCTTGCCTTTCTTGCGGATCGGCACGAAGCCGCAGCGCAAGCGGTCGGCGACCGCGCCGCCCAGAATGAACCCACGCGCCTCGATGCCGACAACCGCCTGAACCCGGCGATTGGTGAACGGCTGCACCAGCCGCTCGACACAGGCGCGGAAGCCGTTGGCGTGGCCGAGCAGCGTGGTGATGTCGCGGAACATGATGCCCGGCTTGGGATAGTCGGGTATGGTGCGCACGAGATCCTTGATGTCGATATCCGTGGTCAGGCTCATGCAGGATCTCCGCGAAAATGGGGGCGCGGACAGCGTGACGCCGCCGCCCTCGTCGCTATAGTCGAACGGCGCGCGGCTGGCTAGTCGCTCCGCGCGAAGCGTAACGAAGGGGGCATGCTCATGGCAGACGGAACCAATCTCGTAACCATCCGCGACATCGACGTCCCGTTCTTCCGGATGGTGATGATCCTCGTCAAATGGTCGATCGCCGCAATCCCGGCAATCATCATCGCGGCAATTCTGTACGCGTTGCTGTTCGCGGTGATCGGTGGGATCGTCGGCAGCGTGGTCGCGATCATCAACAGCCTGCTACAGGCCCTGGGCGTGCCGCTTCCCGACGTCACTCCACCCCCCGTCTGACGGCCGGGTGACCGCGGCAAGACCCTGCGGCGAAAGGGCCTCGATCTGGTCACTGCGATGGTTCACGTTTAGCTCTATAATGGCGCCACTTGAGTGCTGGGAGGCCATCCCATGAATATGATCGATCGAAGCTTTGCGGCGGCGGCCGACAGGGCCGCTAAGGCTGAACGCGCGCGCAGCGAGCGGACGTGGAAGATCGCCGCCATCGTGGCGCTCGTCGCCGTCACGCTCGCGGCGGTTACCTATTATGTTTGGGCGACGACGCTTTGCGGCGACTGCGGCGCACCCCTGCCGCTGCCGCCGGCCTAACCTACATCAGCACGCGGTTCAGCACGCGGCCGGCGACCGCGTCGAGCTTCTTGAGCAGCTCGGGATCGCGCGCTTCCGGCGCGGTGATGATCGCGGTGTCGAGCGCGCGGTCGGAGCCGATCGGGCACGGCTCGTGCTCGCGCGGGAAGTCGCGGGCGAGCCGCGCCACGAGCTTCTGCGCCTTCTCGGCGTTCGCCATCAGCACCTTGATGATGTCGGTGACGGTGACCGCGTCATGGTCGGGATGCCAGCAGTCGAAATCGGTGACCATGGCGACGGTCGCGTAGCAGAGCTCGGCCTCGCGGGCGAGCTTGGCCTCGGGCATGTTGGTCATGCCGATCACCGAATAGCCGAGCCCCTTATAGGTTAGGCTCTCGGCGAGCGTTGAGAATTGCGGACCCTCCATGCACACATAGGTGCCGTCGCGCACGACCTGGATGCCCTCGGCCATCGCCGCCTCTGCGAGATGGATGCGCAGGCGCGGGCTGACTGGATGCGCCATCGACACATGCGCGACGCAGCCTTTGCCGAAGAAGGAAGAGGCGCGGCCGAACGTGCGGTCGACGAACTGGTCGATCAGCACGAAGGTGCCGGGCGGCAGCTCCTCCTTGAACGAGCCGCAGGCCGACAGCGAGATCAGGTCGGTGACCCCTGCCCGCTTCATGACGTCGATATTGGCGCGATAGTTGATGTCTGACGGCGACAGGCGATGGCCTTTGTCGTGGCGCGACATGAACATGACCGGCAGGCCGCCGATGTCGCCGACACGGAGCGGCGCCGACGGCTGGCCCCACGGGGTCGTGACGCGCTCCTCGCGCATATTCTTGAGGCCCGGCAGATCGTAAAGTCCCGAGCCGCCGATAATGCCGAGCACCGCTTTGGTCATATCCCCCTGCCCTCTCGTTCCAAAACTCAATCGTCGCCGACATGCATGTAGAACACCGCCCAGACCCAATGAGCTTCGTGGGTGTCGGTCGGCTTGAAGTCCGCGGCGCGTGTGTTGATCAGCCAGAGCGGCCCCTGCTGCCCGATGCCGAGCGGCACGCCGTTCATTTCGAGCGCGAGGATCCAGTCCGACGAGTCGATGTCCTCGGGCGTCAACCAGCCGGTATAGCCGTTGACTGCGGTGAAGCTGATCTTGACCTTGGCCGCCTCGACATGGCCCAGCACCTCGCGGAGCAGCGGGCCCTTGAAGGTCGCCGGCGCATCGAGCTCGGGCGGTTGCGCCGTCACGCTCCCCTGCTCGAGCTCGAGCAGGCTCGGGCGGTCGAAGACGAAGGCCTTGCTGAACGCAGCCTTCTGCGCGGCGAGCAGGCTGTCCTTGTGGGGATCGAGCGGTCCTCGATTGGTGTCGCCGATCAGCCCGCTCACGGTCAGCAGAACCATCTCTTTGGGCGGCGGCGCCTCGGGCTCATCGGCCGCCAAAGCCGGCAGCGCCGCGAGGCCTAACAGCAGGGCAAGCAACGGACGCAGCATGGAGTTCCCCTATGAACGCGCACCAACTTGCCACACGCGGTCATTCCGGCGAAAGCCGGAATCCAGCGCGACGAGAGAGAAAGTATAATGCTGGATACCGGCTTGCGCCGGTATGACGAAGCCGTTGCGAACCGAGGACAAGCCTCACGCCGTGTGGGTGGCGTCGTCGCGATGCAGCTTGGCCCACACCGCGCGCTTGGCGAGATACATGATGGCCACGAACACGACGAGGAACAGCAGCACCCGCGCTCCGGTCCTGTGGCGCTCCTCGAGCTTCGGCTCCGCCGCCCACATCAGATAGGCCGACACGTCGCGCGCGTAATTGTCGAGCGTCTTCGGGGTGCCGTCGGTATAGGACACGACACCGTCGCTGAGCGGCGGCGGCATGGCGATCTGATGACCGGGGAACGCCTTGTTGTAATGCATGCCCTGGGCGACATCGAAGCCCGCCGGCGCATTGGCATAGCCGGTGAGCAGCGCGTAGATATAGTCGGGGCCGCCTTCGCGCGCCTTGGCCATCACCGAGAGATCGGGTGGCAGCGCGCCGCCATTGGCGTTGCGCGCGAGCTGCTCGTTGGCGAAGGGCGAGCGGAAATGATCGGCCGGCCGCGCCGGACGCTGGAACATCTCGCCCTTCTCGTTCGGCCCGTCGGTGACCTGCACCTGACCTGCCAACGTCGCGACCGCCTTGGGCGAGAATTCCGGACCGCCCGGCTCGCCGAGATTGCGGTAGGACAGAAGCCGCATCGAATGGCAGTTCGAGCAGACGTCCTTGTAGACCTGGAAGCCGCGCTGGAGCTGGGCGTTGTCGTAGGTGCCGAACGGCGCCCCGAACGTCCAGCTCTGACTCTCGATCTCGGGAGCGTGGTTGCCTGGCTCGGGAGCATCGTCCTTGGCGAACGCACTACCCAACAGCAAGAGCGACAGCACCGCCGCACCGCCCATCATCATCGCGGCCAATCTCATCGAGGAGAGCGTCATCACAGCACCTCCTCCGCGCGCTTCCGCTTTCGCGCAGGCGGCGGTGGCGGCGATGGCGATGCTGACGGCAGCGCCTCGGTTTCAGGCGCTTCGTGCCCGAGCACAGCCTCGGTGATGCTGCCGGGAAGCCTGCGGGGCGTCTCGATCCAACCGACCACCGGCATGACCACCAGGAAGAACGCGAAATAATAGAACGTGAGCAGGCGCCCTAAGATCAGATACCAGCCTTCGGGCTGCTGCGAGCCGAGATAGCCGAGCCCGATCGACGTCAGAACGAACGCCCAGAAAAACCATTTGTAGATCGGCCGGTAGCTGGTCGAGCGCACCTTGGAGGTGTCGAGCCACGGAATGAAGAACAGGATCGCGATCGACGACAGCAGCGCGATGACGCCGAACAGCTTGTTCGGGATGGCGCGCAGGATCGCGTAGAACGGCAGGAAATACCATTCAGGCACGATATGCGGCGGCGTCTGCAGCGGGTTGGCCGGGACGTAATTGTCAGGATGGCCGAGCCAGTTCGGCGCGTAGAACACGACCGCTGCGAACAGCAGAATGAACGCCACCAGCGCGAAGCCGTCCTTGATCGTGTAGTAGGGATGGAACGGCACGGTCTCCTTGTCGGACTTCACGTCGATGCCGGTCGGGTTGTTGTTGCCCGGCACGTGCAGCGCCCAGATATGCAGAATCACCACGCCGAAGATCACGAACGGGAAAAGATAGTGCAGGCTGAACAGCCGGTTCAGGGTCGGCGCGCCGACGCTGAAGCCGCCCCAGATCCACTGCACCAGCGTGGTGCCGAGCCCGGGGATCACCGCGTCGAGCGATGAAAACAGATTGGTGATGACGGTCACCGCCCAGAAGCTCATCTGCCCCCACACGAGCGAGTAGCCCATGAAGGCGGTGGCGATCATCAAGAATAGGATCAGCACGCCGAGGATCCACAAGATCTCGCGCGGCGCCTTGTATGAGCCGTAATACATGCCGCGGAACAGGTGGATATAAACGGCGACGAAGAACATCGAGGCGCCGACCGCGTGCGAGTAGCGAAGGAACCACCCCCAATTCACGTCGCGCATGATGATCTCGACCGAGTCGAAGGCGTGCTCGGGCGTCGGCACGTAATGCATCGCGAGCACGATGCCGGTGGCGATCTGCGCGATCAGCATGAAGGTGAGGATGCCGCCGAACGTCCACCAGTAGTTCAGGTTCCGCGGCGTCGGGAACACCATGAACTGGTCGTGCATCACGCGCACGACCGGGAGTCTGGAGTCGAGCCAACGCTCGAAGCCGGTGGCCGGCTGATAGGTTGATTCGTGCGCCATGGCCGGCTCTATCCGATCTTGAGCTTGGTGTCGGTGGCGAAAGTGTAAGGCGGGATCGCGAGATTCTGCGGCGCCGGTCCGAGCCGGATGCGGCCCGCCGTGTCGTATTGCGAGCCGTGGCACGGGCAGAACCAGCCACCGAACTCACCTTTGTAATCGCCGACCGCCTGGCCTTTCGGAATGCAGCCGAGATGGGTGCAGATGCCGATCATCACGAGCCACGGCTCGCGATCCTTGGCGGCGCGATTGTCGTCGCTCGCCGGCGCGCTCTCGGGGAGATTCGCGTTCCGCGCCAGCGGGTCGCGCAGATCGTCGACCACGACATCCTTCGCCGAGGCAATCTCCTTGTCGGTGCGGTGGCGGATGAAGATCGGCTTGCCGCGCCACATCACGGTGATCGCCTGGCCGGCCTCGACATGGGAGATGTCGACATCGGTGCTCGACAGCGACAGCGCCGATGCGTCGGGATTCATCTGGTCGAGCAGAGGCCAAAGCGCGGCTGCCGCGCCGATGGCGGCAAAGCCGCTCGCCGCGATCAGGATGACGTCGCGCCGCGTCGGCTCGTCGTCCGGCTCGAGAGGGGGATTGAGGGAGGTCTCGTGGGATGCCACGGTGCCAAGGCTCCTTGCGCAAATAGCCAAAACAACATCGGCGACCGTGGCATGCGAGGAGGCAAAACTCCCTCCCCCGGCGCCACGGCCGTGCTCAAAATCCTCGCCTTCGAGCTGTTTGCCTCCCCATTGCCGGTCGTGGCTCGTGCGTCGGCAGGCTTTTTTGGATTTGGTTTCTTACATTCAGGTTCAAACTTGTCCAGCTTCCCCGCCCTGGGCAAATTGGCGCACAAGGGATTCTGTCAAAAATCTGCGACACGATGATGATTTTGCCGCTATTTGGCATTGATCCCCGTCAAGGCATCCCGGCCTGAGCGGGCCAGTTTGGGAGTCTTCGCGGCGCCGGGCTTTGACCTCGTGCGCTCCGCCGCTCAGTCAGGCTAGCTTGGACGAATGGCAGTCATGGACCAGAAGACCCCCAAAGAGCCCGATCCATCCCCGACCTTCGGCGAGGCCAAGAAGGCGCGCGCCCGCGCCTGGTTCGAGCAACTCCAGGGGCTGATCTGCGCGAGCCTCGAGGCGGTCGAGGACGCCGCCGAGGGACTTCCCGGCTGCGAGGGCAAGCAAGCCGGCCGCTTCACCAAGACGCCCTGGACCCGCAAAGATCATAACGGCGATGACGGCGGCGGCGGCACGATGGCGCTGATGGGTGGCCGCGTGTTCGAGAAGGTCGGCTGTCACGCCTCGACCGTCTACGGCACCTTCGCACCTGAATTTGCCAAGCAGATCCCAGGTGCCGACAAGGACCCGCGCTTCTGGGCGAGCGGCCTCTCCTTCATCGCCCACCCGACCAACCCGAACGCCCCGACCGCGCATTTGAACACGCGCATGGTGGTGACGAGCAAAGGCTGGTTCGGCGGCGGCGGCGACCTGACGCCGGTGCTCGCGCGCCGCCGCACCCAAGAGGACGCGGATTCGGTCGCCTTCCACGCGGCGATGCAAGGCGCCTGCGACGGCGAGCCGTCCGCCGACTACCCGCGTTTCAAGCAATGGTGCGATGAGTATTTCTATCTGCCGCACCGGCAAGAGATGCGCGGCATCGGCGGCATCTTCTACGACTATCTCGACTCGGGCGACTGGGAGCGAGACTTCGCCTTCACCGAGAAGGTCGGCCGCGCCTTTCTCGAGGTCTATCCGGAGATCGTCCGCGCCAACATGGGAACGCCCTGGACCGATGCCGACCGCGAGGAGCAGCTTGTCCGGCGCGGCCGCTATGTCGAGTTCAACCTGCTCTACGACCGCGGCACCATTTTCGGGCTGAAGACCGGCGGCAATGTCGATGCCATCCTGTCCTCCATGCCGCCTCTGGTGCGCTGGCCTTAACCTTCTACCCCCTGACGCCGGCGTACATCAGCGAAGGCGAAAGCGGCTGGGTCGCGCCACCGCGCATGTCCGAAATAAAGGCGCCTAAGTGGGTCTGAACCACCGGCGCTTGATAGACCAGGCGGGCCAGCAAAATGACGGTCGCCGTCAGCAACGCGATCGCAACGATCTTCCACATGAGAACCTCCCAGGAGCTCGGCGTCGGCAACGCCGTTCGTGAGGGTTCTCTAGAAGTTCCGCCCTGAACCGGATCTGAGCCAGCCGTTCATCGGCGGTTTAGAATGTGAATGCTGGAAACCACTTCGGACTTGCCAAAAGTCGCCCTTTCGCCCATCTTTAAGGCACCGGGCGCCCAAGGCTTTGGGCGCGGACTTGGACGACGGCAAGTGACTTATCGCGCCAGAAGAGCACGACCTTTCCTGACATCTCAAGACGCCGAAGGCCTCCCCTTTCGGGGGCCTATGGCCCGTTTGTGTTTAACTTTCAACGGGAAAGGAAATTCCCAATGGCTCGTGTCAACGGCACTGTGAAATTCTTCAATCATGCGCGCGGCTTCGGCTTCATTCAGCCCGAGGACGGCGGCAAGGACGTGTTCGTGCACGCTTCCGCTCTCGAGCGGTCTGGCGTGCCGGCCCTCAACGAGGGCGACAAGGTCTCCTTCGAAATCGAGGATGACCGTCGCGGCCGCGGCAAGCAGGCCGCCAACGTCCAGCTCGCCTAAGCGCAACTCGCGAGCGATTGAACAACAGCCGCCGGGCCCGGTGCCCGGCGGTTTTTTTATGTCCTGACGCCGGGCAAAGACGCTCTCGCCAAACCTCACCCGCCGATCCATTCAGCTTGCGTTCAGGCAGGACGGAGCATGAAGGCTCAGATGACCGGCCGCTTCACGGTCGTCGGCGAAAGAAGCTCGTCAGCACACCCTGCCATCAACTTAACGGGTGATTCATTTCGACGGCTCTATTTTGCCAAAAAGCAGGTGCAAAACTTATGCATCCCAATCCCTGGGGCACCTCCCGGCAAGCATTCGAAGCGGATGCGAGCTCAACGCTAACTCGGACGAGACAATGACCATGACAAGCATGAAAGCGATCGCTGCCGCGGCGCTGATCGGCACGGCTGCGCTGACGATGTCCGTGCCCGCCGAAGCGGGTCGCGGCTACTATTACGGCCACGGCCATGGCGGCAACGGCAACGCCTGGGGCGCTGGGATTGTCGGCTTCGGCATCGGGGCATTGGTCGGCACGGCGCTCGCGCCGAGCACGGTCTATGTCGCGCCCCCGCCGCCTCCGGCCTATTACGGCCCGGCTGCCTACGGGCCGCCGCCATGGAGCCCGGCCTGGTACAGCTATTGCCGCAACATCCATGGCCCCTACTTCAATCCGAACACGGGCTATTTCCAGGGGGCCGACGGCGGCTGGTATTTCTGCCAGTAGACGCGCGAGCGACATCCTCATCGAGCGACTCGGGCCGGCACGCGAGCCGGCCTGGGCCGCTGATGAGCGCCCCTCGGTTGCCCGCGGCCGGAACTTGCCTGACGCTCCGCGCCGGGCCGCATAACTCCTGATAACCATTCAGATTTTTGACGCGCTGTTGACCCTGCGGCAACTGAACCGCGGGTCGACCGCCATTGTGTCTTGAACGCGGCCGCCTCACAGCGCAAAATCCCCCCGTTCCGGGATGAGTCCCAATGAGAGCGTCGGCCCGGGTCCGCTTAAGGGCCCCGGAGCGGTGCCGTATTTTGGGTGACGAAGAAGGACTCGTGGACCATGAAGTTTGCCACTGCCGTCGGCCCCGAGATCGAAACGCCGCGCGACGCGCCGAACGTTCCGGCCGACCGCCAGGCGCTCACTCTGGTCAAGCCCCATCAGGGAATGGTGGCCTGGCCGACCGTGGTTCTCGCCGTCGGCATCCTCACCGCCTTCATCCTTGTCATCGTCCTCGCCACCATGCGCATCATCCCGCTCTGGCTCGGGCTCATCCTCAACACGCTGATCCTCTATGCCGACCAGACGCCGCTGCACGAGGCCTGTCATGGCAACATCGCCGGCAAGGACTCAAAGTGGCTGTGGCTGAACCACCTCGTCGGCTATGTATGCGGCGCGATGCTGCTGCATGAGTACAAGGCGTTCCGCTACATGCATCTCGCCCATCATCGCGACACCAACAATCCGGAGATCGACCCCGATCATTGGGTCGCGGTGGAGAATCCGTTCCGCGTGTTCTGGCGCTGCCTCACCATCGTGTTTTGGTACAACCGCTATTTCTGGCGGCACATCGCCTTCCACGCCCACATCCCGGGCATGCGGCCGCTCACCATCCATATCGCCACCATGTATGCGCTGCTCTACGGCGTGGCGCTCGGCGTGGCGCTGCTCGGATATTGGCGCGAGGTGCTGATGCTGTGGATCTTCCCGCATATCCTCGCCTCGGCGCTGATCATCTATTTCTTCGCCTATCTCACCCATAAGCCGCACGAGGTGCATGAGCGCTATCGCGACACCAACATCTTCTGGTTCAGGGGCAGAATCCTCGAGCCGGTGGTGAACGGGCTTTATTTGTTCCAGAACTTCCACCTCATCCATCACCTGTTCCCGCGCGTGCCATTCTATCTCTACCCGAACGCGTTCCGCTCGCTGAAGCCGGTGCTGGATCGCGAGCAGGCGCATATCTACGAGTTCGGGCATCCGCGGCCGGACCCATCCCCCTCGATCTCCGCGCAAGCAAATTAGGGCTAGAAGAACTCCGCCGGCTTTGTAGGATCGGCTCGTCTTCAGGAGACGACCGATGCCGAGCGTCGCCACGACCCGCACCACCTGCCCTCGCGACTACTACGACGCCTGCGGAATTTTGGTGAAGACGGCGGCCGACGGCACGATCAACGTCGTCGGCGATCCCGACCATAGCGTCAGCCGGGGCGCGCTGTGCGGCAAATGCTCGATCGGCTATAACGGGGTGTGGCGCGATCCGAACGTGCGCCTGACGCGCCCCTTGAAGCGGGTCGGGCCCAAAGGAACCGGCGATTTCGCGCCGGTGAGCTGGGACGCGGCGCTCGGCGATATCGCCGATCGTCTCAACACGATCCGCGGCGTCGACGGCGCGGCGTCTATTCTGCACACACATTACACCGGAACATGCTCGCTGATCGCCGGGGTCTTCCCGTTGCGGTTCTTCAATGCCATCGGCGCGACCGAGGTCGACCCGGATACGGTGTGCAACAAAGCGGGGCACGCGGCGCTCCAGCTGATGTACGGAGAATCGACGCGCGGCTTCGACCCGCGCACCATCGACGGCTCGAGCTGCGTGATGATCTGGGGCGCAAATCCATCGGCCTCGGCACCGCACGTGCATCAATATTGGCTGTCAGAGACGGCCGTGCCCAAGATCGTCGTCGATCCTATTCGCCATGAGACTGCGGCAGAGGCCGACATTCATTTGCAGCTTTACCCAGGGACCGATGGCGCGCTCGCCTTCGCGATGCTGCATGTCATCCGTGCAGCAGGCCGCATCGACCGGAACTTCCTGGCCGCGCACGCGCGCGGCTGGGAGCAGATCGAATGTCAATTGGATGCCTGCACCCCGGCTTGGGGCGAGGCGATCACCGGCGTGCCGGCGCAGCTCATCGAAGACGCCGCGCTGCTATACGCGGCGGGGCCCTCGCTGCTGTGGATGGGGCAAGGCTTCCAGCGTCAGTCGTTCGGCGGCAACGCCATGCGCGCGGTCGGGCTGTTGCCGGCGGCCACCGGAAATATCGGCAAATACGGCGCCGGCTTTCTCTATCTCAACGGCTGGGACACGCGTGGCGTCGATGCGGGCTATCTGACGGCCGTGCATCTAAAGCCGAAGTCGGCGCAAACCATCAGCCACATGGATCTCGCCGGCAGGCTCGAGGCGCCCGATAGCAAGGCGATCGTCACCTGGAACAACAACATCGCCGTCTCGAGCCCCGAGCAGCGGCGTCTGCGGCGGGCTCTGGAGCGCGAAGACCTGCTGCAAGTCACGCTCGATCTGTTCCAGACCGATACCGCCAACTACGCCGACTATGTGCTTCCGGCCGCGAGCTTCCTCGAGTTCGACGATGTCGTCATGTCGTATTTCAACGCCAGCATCTCGGCGCAGGTGAAGGCGGTGGAGCCCCTCGGAGAGGCGCTGCCCAATCAGGACATCTTCAGGCGTCTCGCCACCGCCATGGGATTGAGCGATCCCGAGCTCTTCGAGACTGACACCGCCATGATCGGCACGCTGCTGGATCAGGCGAAGCCCGGCCTCACCTTCGCGACCCTGGCTGAAGCCGGGACGATCGACTATCCGCCCGAGCCGGTCGTGCAATTCGAGCGCCACGACTATCGCACGGCCTCGGGCAAGATCGAGCTTGCCGGCAGTTCCTTCATCGGCGCGGGACTACCGGCCGCGCCCTTCGCCTCGGCCGAGGCGCGGCCTGAGCGCGGCGAGCTACGGCTGCTCTCTCCGGCGTCGAAATGGCTGATGAACAGCAGCTTCGGCAACGACCCCAAGATCCTGAAGCAGCTTGGCGAGGGCGATGCGTTCGTGCACCCCGATGAAGCGCGCTCGCGAGGGATCGTCGATGGTGCGCATGTGACCCTATCGAACCCGACCGGCGCGATCACGCTCCGGCTCACGGTTTCGACCGACGTGCCGAGGGGCGTCATTCTCGCGCATAAGAGCCGCTGGACGGCGAGCGGCGTCAACGTCAACGCCCTCAATCCGGGCGCTAAGTCCGATCTCGCCGAGAGCTGCGCCGTGCACAGCATCAACGTGGCGGTGGTTCCGGCCTGATTTGCGGGCTCAGTGCAGCCTTAGCTCGCCCTCGACGAAGCTGAACTCCGCCGGAGCGACCAGGCGCCGATGCGCGACGCGAATGCGATAGAGCGCGCCGTCGAGATTCGCTGCCCAGAAATCGAGAAAGTCGGTGAGCTTCGGGAAGCGCGGGGCGACGTCGTAGTCCTGCCAGATATAGCTCTGCAGCAGCTTGGGGTGGTCGGGGAAGCGATAGAGGATCTCCGCCGTGGTGAGGGAGAAGCCCTCGATTTGGCGCAGGAAGCCCATGTCCATGATCGGAACCCTGCCGGTCGTCTTGTTCAGGACTTGTCAGTGTTAACCCGCGAGTTGGGTTGCGTCCAGTCCATTTTCCGAATTGAATCAGCATGTTGGCAGCAAAGGCAGAGAATTGCTAACGGTCTGGCACTCGGCCCTTGAAAGTGCCAAAGCGCAAAGCTACATACAACTGAGTGCAACCCGTGAGGGTCGCGCTTCCCACGACATTGCCTGGAGGAGGGCCCACATGAAGTTTCGTCCATTGCACGACCGCGTCGTCGTACGCCGTATCGAGGAAGACGACAGGACGCGCGGCGGCATCATCATTCCCGACACCGCCAAGGAGAAGCCGCAGCAGGGCGAGGTTGTCGCCGTCGGCCCCGGCGCTCCCGACGAGAAGGGGCACGTGCAGCCGCTCGATGTGAAGGCCGGAGACCGCGTGCTGTTCGGCAAATGGTCCGGCACCGAGGTCAAGCTCGACGGTCAGGAACTGCTCATCATGAAAGAAAGCGACATTCTCGGCGTGCTCGAAGGCGCCGTCGCCAAGAAGAAGGCCGCGTAGGCCGGCAATTCCTCATCCTGAGGAGCGGCCGGAGGCCGCGTCTCGAAGGATGAGCCCGCAAGATTCGATCCCGTCCTTTGCGCGCGCAGATGCCCGCTGCTCTGGACGAGGAGCTAACGGAGAAGACAACAATGGCTGCTAAGGAAGTGAAGTTTGGCCAAGACGCGCGCGAGAGCATGCTGCGCGGCGTCGACATCTTGGCGAACGCCGTCAAGGTAACGCTCGGGCCCAAGGGCCGCAACGTGGTGCTGGACAAATCGTTCGGCGCACCGCGCATCACCAAGGACGGCGTCACCGTCGCCAAGGAGATCGAGCTCGAGGACAAGTTCGAGAACATGGGCGCCCAGATGGTGCGCGAGGTCGCGTCCAGGACCTCCGACACTGCCGGCGACGGCACCACCACTGCCACCCTGCTCGCCCAGTCGATCGTCAGGGAAGGCGCCAAGTCGGTCGCCGCCGGCGCGAACCCGATGGACCTGAAGCGCGGCATCGACCTCGCCGTCGGGGCAGTGATCAAGGAGCTCGGCGCCAGGGCCAAGAAGGTCACCTCGAGCGAGGAGATCGCCCAGGTCGGCACCATCTCAGCCAACGGCGACCACGAGATCGGCGGCATGATCGCCAAGGCGATGCAGAAGGTCGGCAATGACGGCGTGATCACCGTCGAGGAGGCCAAGGCGCTCGAGACCGAGCTCGAAGTGGTCGAAGGCATGCAGTTCGACCGCGGCTACATCTCCCCCTATTTCATCACCGATGCCGACAAGATGCGCGTCGAGCTCGACAACCCCTACATTCTCATCAACGAGAAGAAGCTTTCCAACCTGCAGTCGATCCTGCCGCTGCTCGAGTCCGTCGTGCAGTCCGGCAAGCCGCTGCTCGTGATCGCCGAGGACGTCGAGGGCGAGGCGCTTGCCACGCTCGTCGTCAACAAGCTCCGCGGCGGGCTGAAGGTCGCCGCCGTCAAGGCGCCCGGCTTCGGCGACCGCCGCAAGGCCATGCTCCAGGACATCGCCGTGCTCACCTCCGGCCAGGTGATCTCCGATGATCTCGGCATCAAGCTCGAGAACGTCACCCTCGACATGCTCGGCCGCGCCAAGAAGGTGGTCATCACCAAGGACGACACCACCATCGTCAGCGGCGCCGGCAAGAAGGCCGACATCGAGGCGCGCATCGCCCAGATCAAGCAGCAGATCGAGGACACCTCGTCGGATTACGACAAGGAGAAGCTCCAGGAGCGGCTCGCCAAGCTTTCTGGCGGCGTTGCCGTGATCAAGGTCGGCGGCGTGACCGAGATGGAGGTCAAGGAGAAGAAGGATCGCGTCGACGACGCGCTGAACGCGACCCGCGCGGCTGTCGAGGAAGGCATCCTGCCCGGCGGCGGCGTGGCTCTGATCCGCAGCCTTAAGGTGCTCGACCGGCTCAATACCGCCAATGACGACCAGAAGACGGGCGTCGCCATCGTGCGCCGCGCGCTCCAGGCGCCTGCGCGCCAGATCGCCGAGAATGCCGGCGAGGACGGGGCCGTCGTGGTCGGCAAGATCACCGACAAGGACGACTATGCGTTCGGCTTCAACGCCGCGACCGGCGAGTACGGCAATCTCGTCAGGCAGGGCGTGATCGACCCCGCCAAGGTGGTGCGCAACGCACTTCAGGGCGCGGCCTCAGTGGCCGGCCTGCTCATCACCACCGAGGCGATGGTCGCCGAGAAGCCGAAGAAGAAGGCCCCGCCGATGCCGGGTGGCGGTGGCATGGGCGGCATGGGCGATATGGACTTCTAGGACGTACATTCCGCCGTACGCATCAGTTACCGCGAAGTAACTTTGCGTCGTTGCGTCCGCATCGGCGTATGGATCGCGCGCATCGTTTGCGTTTGCGCCAGTATGCGTAACGGTTGCGTTGTCGCCTGCGTATCGCGTAACCCCCAAGGCGTATGTGAGCCGCGCCCTCCCCGGGCGCGGCTCTTTGCTTCAAGGCGCTAGCGACAAGCTCCATCAGCGGGACTCACAGTCACGGCGAGTCGGGCATGCCCCGGCGCATCGGACACGTGGCGTTGCTCGAGAACAAGGAGCATCGGCTGGATGCCGGTGCAGGCAAGTGCCGGGCCACGCTGACGGAGCCCTCGAGTGCAAGGAATGCCGGAAGCGCAAAGCGCCAAGTCGGGTCGCATCCGCGTCGGCATCGGCGGATGGGTCTATGCGCCGTGGCGCGGCAGCTTCTACCCGAAGGGCCTGAAGCAGGCCGACGAGTTGGCGTACGCCGCGAGCCATCTGACCTCGATCGAGATCAACGCCACGCATTACCGGCTGCAGTCGCCGGCGAGCTTCCGCAAATGGGCGGGAGCCGCGCCGCAGGGTTTCATGTTCTCGGTGAAGGGCCCGCGGCTCGTGACGCAGCAGAAGGTGCTCGCCGAGACCGGCAGCTTCATCGAGAAATTCTTCAAGTCGGGCGTCGCAGAGCTCGGCGACAAGCTCGGGCCGGTGCTCTGGCAATTCCCGCCCTTCAAGCGCTTCGACCACGACGACTTCGCCAAGTTTCTCGCCCATCTGCCGCGCGCGCTCGACGGCAAGCCGCTCAATCACGTGGTCGAGGCGCGCCACGCGAGCTTCCAGACGGGCGAGTTCATCAAGCTGTTGCGCGATGAGAACGTCGCGGCGGTGTTCGCCGAAGCCGAGGACTATCCGGCCATCGCCGATCTCACCGGTGATGTCGTCTATGCGCGGCTGCAGAAGGGCGACGATACGCTTCCGACCGCCTACACGCCGGCCGATCTCGATGCCTGGGCCGGCCGCGCCAAGCTGTGGGCATCGGGTGGCGCGCCCGACGACCTGCCACGCGTCGAAGACAAGCACGAGGCGAAGCCGCGCGACGTGTTCATCTATTTCATCCATGAGGGAAAGCTGCGCGCGCCGGCCGCTGCCATGGCGCTGATCGAGCGGCTTGCCTAGTTCCGTGGCTGCTTGGCTCTGGCGAGCAGCGCCTCGCGGTCGAGCGTGAAGTCCGAGGCGATCCATTCGGCCTCGAGCCGCCGCAGCATGTCGCCGATCTCGGGGCCTTGCACGTGGCCGAGCGCGATGATGTCCGGGCCACGCACCGGAAACTCCGGCGCCTGCCAGCGGTCGGCAAGGCGGAGCGCCTGCCGCCAGAGCCGGTCATCGGGAGCAGCGCCTTCATCGGCGGCGGCGAGCAGGACATGCGCCTCGAACTTGCACGGACCGAGCCGATAGAGCGCGCGCCGCGCCGCAGTCTCGTCGGGAAGCGCGCACCCGTCATGGTCGGCGGCGCCAAGCAGCAGCAGAGCCTGCTCGGCATTCGACAGATGCAAGCGCGCGGCAAGCCGCTCGGCATCCTCCGGCACGAACACAGCGAGCGCCGCCAGTCTCAGCGCGGCGTCAGGCGCGAGCCCAAGCGCCTCCTCTGCTGCGACCAGCCGGGCGAAGCGCATCAGCCGCGGCACCCCGCCGAGCAATCCGGTCAGCAGGCCGTTATCGAACAGCGCCTCGATCGCTTGGACCGCCTGCGGCGCGATGAGGATGCGCTTGAGCTCACTCGCCACCCGCTCGGCCGAGAGCTGCTCAAGTCCGGCGCGGAGCCGCACGCAGGCCGCGAGCCCGTCAGCATCGAGCGGTCCCTTGCCGTAGTAAGCGTTGAAGCGGAAGAAGCGGAGGATGCGAAGGTAGTCCTCGGCGATACGCGCGCTCGCCTCGCCGATGAAGCGGACGCGGCCCGCGACCAGATCGCCATAGCCGCCGAGCGGATCGAACAGCGTGCCGTCGCTCGCCGCATAGAGCGCGTTCAGGGTGAAGTCGCGCCGCCTCGCGTCCTCCTGCCAATCCTGCGTGAAGGCGACGGTCGCGTGCCGGCCGTAAGTCTCGACGTCGCGCCGCAGCGTCGTAACCTCGAAGGGTGTGCTATCGGCGATCACCGTCACCGTGCCGTGCTCGATCCCGGTCGGCACCGCTTTCAGCCCCGCCTCCTTGGCGAGCGCGATCACGCGTTCGGGCAGCGCGGTCGTGGCGAGGTCGATCTCGGTGACGGGAAGGCCGAGCAGAGTGTTGCGCACCGCGCCGCCAACCGCGCGGGTCGACACGCCGTCTTTGTTCAGCGCCGCGAACACGCGCGCGACCTGCGGCCGCTTCAGCCATTCGGCGTCTTTGAGCGAAGGAGGCGCCGCGGGGCGCTCCGATACAGGCTCGGGCATTAGCGACCCCGCAATCAGTCGATCTCGCCGGGCTTGATCACACCGTCCTTAACGATCGGCGGATGATAGACGCCGCCGGGCTTTCCGCCCGAGAATTGGATCAGCGTCGCCATGGTGACCAGCAGCAAGCCGCACCCCGCGGCGAGCAGCCAGAGCACCGGCGCGCCCTGCCAAAGGCTCGCGGGCGCCACGCCCTTCACCGAGACCATATAGGCCCCGTAGAGCAGAAAGGGCACCGAGAAGAGGAAGATGTCGATCAGCGCGATGCGCAACATCGAGGGGCCAGGCCTGTTCAGGGCGAGCCCGTTTCGGGCCGCCGCGCGCGCACCATAGCGATGCGCGCCGCATAAAGCGAGTGGGCCGCTCGCCTCAGTCGAGCCCCTCGCCTGACGGGAACGGGAAGAACATCCCGCCGCTCCAGACCCCCGGCGCTTTGCCTCCCTTCATCGCCAGCGCGGCCAGCTCGTAATAGACCGGCCGCGCCAGGCGCGCGGTCAGGCCGTCGCGCACGACGATGAACGGCACGAAGCCTCCCGTCGCGCCTTTGTCGAAGCCGAGCCGATGCGATGGGTCGGCCACCACCACCTCGTCGATATTGGTGCGAAACGAGAGGCGCTGGTCCTTGCCGCTGCCCTCGGCCCACATCTCGACGGCGACGAACGGCGTGCCCTCGACCTCGATCGGCACTTTCTCGACGGGAGTGACCAGGTAGAAGCCGTCCTCCTCCTTGCGCAGCACCGAGGCGAACAGCTTGACGAGCGGCTTCCGGCCGATCGGGCTCCCCTGATAGGACCAGGTGCCGTCACGGGCGATTTTCAGCCCGATGTCGCCGCAAACATTAAGCTTTGGCAATCCTCGCGATGGCGGTTTGCCGCGGACCGTCTCAAGTGCTACCAAAAGGTCTCGTTCGTTCTGGTCAGGCATCGCCCTTTACCGCCTCTGACCCCGCACCTTGCACGCGCGCAATGAGCCCGGAATCAACGTTATTGTGACCACACATTTGCGCAAAGTGCTTCTGCCCATCCCGGGCTTTGGCCCTATAGTCCTCTAGACCCAAATAGTCCCCTAGACCCAAGATTGAGCGAAACTGTAGCCATGACAACACTCGCCTCCAACGAGACTCAGCTCATCGATCGCATCGAGGAAGTCGGCGCCAAGATCCAGAAGGTGCGCGACACCACCGCCTCGATCATCTTCGGCCAGGACCGCGTCATCGATCTCGCTTTGATCACGCTGCTCTCGGGCGGCCACGCGCTCTTGATCGGCGTGCCGGGCCTCGCCAAGACCAGCCTGGTCGAGACGCTCGGCGCCGTGCTTGGGCTCGAGAACAAGCGTATCCAGTTCACCCCCGATCTGATGCCGTCGGACATCGTCGGTTCCGAGGTGCTCGAGGAGGAAGCGTCGGGCCGCCGCGGCTTCCGCTTCGTCAAGGGCCCCATCTTCACCCAGCTGCTGATGGCTGACGAGATCAACCGCGCGAGCCCAAAGACCCAGTCGGCGCTGCTCCAGGCCATGCAGGAGCATCACGTCACCGTGGCCGGCGTCCGTCACGACGTGCCGCGTCCCTTCCACGTGCTCGCGACGCAGAACCCGCTCGAGCAGGAAGGCACCTATCCCCTCCCCGAGGCGCAGCTCGACCGCTTTCTGCTCCAGATCGACGTGTCCTATCCCGACGCCGCCGCCGAGCGCCGCATGCTGTTCGCCACGACCGGCGTCGAGGACCGCACGCTCAAGACCATCCTCTCCGGCGAGGAGCTGATGGTAGCGCAGCGGCTGGTGCGCCAGCTTCCGGTCGGCGACCAGGTGGTCGATGCGATCCTCAAGCTGGTCCGCTCGGCGCGTCCCGGCACCGGCATCAACCAGGAGCTCGATGACATGATCGCCTGGGGCCCTGGCCCGCGCGCGAGCCAGGCGCTGATGCTCGCCGTCCGCGCCAAGGCGATGATGGACGGACGGCTTGCCCCCTCGATCGACGATGTCATCGAGCTTGCCGAACCCGTGCTCAAGCATCGCATGGCGCTCACCTTCGCCGCCCGTGCCGAAGGGATCGAGATGAGCGATATGGTGGCTAAGCTCGTCGAGCCGCTAGGGTGATGTAGGCTTGGCCGACGCGCGGGAAAGAAAGCTTCAGCCTTTTCCGGCCGAGGAATCCGAGGCCCATGGCTTGGCGGCGCGCATGCCTGCGCTCCTCATCGAGGCGCAGCGCGTGGCGCATACCGTCGCCCATGGCACCCACGGCCGCCGCCGCGCCGGGCCTGGCGAGACCTTCTGGCAATTCCGCCTCTACGACCGCAACGACCCGGCCACCGGCATCGACTGGCGGCGTTCGGCGAGTTCGGACCGCCTGTTCGTGCGCGAGCGCGAATGGGAGGCGGCTCACACCGCTTGGCTCTGGGTCGATCTCTCGCCGTCGATGCGCTTCCGCTCGTCGCTAGCCAAGACCTCCAAGGAAAGCCGCGCCGTCGTGCTGGCGCTGGCGATGACCGAGCTGCTCGCCCGCGGCGGCGAGCGCGTCGGGCTGATCGGCGGCCTTCCGTTCAGGGGACGCAATGCCACGCGGCGCGTCGCCGAGATTCTCATGGGCGAGACGGGCGAAGAGAGCCTGCCGCCGCCGGCCAAGCTCAGCCGGTTCTCCGAATGCCTCATGTTCAGCGACTTCCTCGAGCCGGTGCCCGAGACGAGCGCGCGGCTAGAGGAGATCGCGGCGCAGGGCGTGCGCGGCCATCTCGTCGCGATCTTCGATCCCGCCGAGGAGACGCTGCCCTATTCCGGCCGCACCGAGTTCGCCGCGAGCGAAGGCAAGGATCGCATGATCGCCGGCCGCGCCGAGACCTTGCGCGAGCGCTATCAGGAACGGCTGAAGCAACACCGCACGGACATGGCCGCTATGGCCGAGCGGCTTGGCTGGTCCTTCATCGTGCATCACACCGACCGGCCGCCCGAGGAGGTCGTGCTCATCTTGCATAACCGCCTCGCCGGGCTCGAGCGCGACTATCGCTATCGCCCGCCACGGGCATCCGGCACCGAGTCAGCCACGGGCCGCGCGCCATGATCACCATCGGCTCGATCGGCTTCCTCCAGCCTTGGATCTTGGCGGCGCTCGCTGCGCTCCCCGCCATCTGGTGGCTGCTGCGTTTCACCCCGCCGAGCCCGCATGTCGTGGTGTTCCCGCCGACGCGGCTGCTCAAGGATCTCAAGACCACCGAGGAGACGCCGGCGCATAGCCCATGGTGGCTGACGGCGCTCCGCATGCTGCTCGCGGCATTGATCATCCTTGCCTTGGCGCGCCCCGTGCTGAACCCCGACCGGCAGAGCTTCGCCGGCAGCGGGCCGCTCATCCTCATCGTCGACAATGGCTGGGCGTCGGCCGCCCATTGGGCCGACCGCCGCGAGGCGATCGAGGCGGCAATCGACCGCGCCGGACGTGACGGCCGCACCATCCTGCTCGCGCCGACCGCGCCGGGCCAGCCGGTGAGCGATCCTTTGAGCCCCGACGAGGCGCGCGAGCGTTTGGCGGGTCTCACGCCGCAGCCTTACGCGCCCGACCGCGCCGCACTCGCTGCCGCGCTCGACCGCGATCTCGCCGGCAAGACCGATTACAGCGTGCTCTTTCTCTCCGACGGGCTCGACTATGGCGAGGGCGATGCGCTGACCGCGACCATCACCAAGCTCAGGGGCACGACCGGCAGCTTCGCCATGCTCCGTCCCGGCAAGGACGATGCCGCGCTCGCGCTCGGCCAACCGACCGGCGAAAGCAGCGGCCTTGCCGCGCGGATACTGGCAGGCGAAGACGGTCCGCGCACCGGCGTGGTCAAGGCCGTGACCGGCCGCGGCGAGCCGCTCGGCGATGCGCAATTCGCAATGGCCGACGGCGCCAACGAGGCGACCGTAAAATTCGATCTGCCGCTCGAGATCAGGAACCAGGTGGCCCGCATCGAGATCGCCGGCGAGCACTCCGCCGGCGCGGTGTTCCTGCTCGACGCCCGCTCGCAATGGCATCGCGTCGGCATCGTGTCGGGCGAATCGCGCGAGGCGGCGCAGCCTCTGCTCTCGCCGCTCTATTATGTGCAGCGCGCGCTCTCGCCCTATGCCGAGATCATCACGCCGGCCGAAGGCAATGTCTCAACCTCGGTGCATGAGCTGATCGACCAGCAGAAGGTCTCGACCATCGTGCTCGCCGATATCGGCAAGCTCGTGCCGGGCACCCAGGAAGAGCTCGGCGCCTGGCTCAAGGCCGGCGGCATCCTCGTCCGCTTCGCTGGGCCAAGGCTCGAGCAGGGCGGCGATGAGCTGCTTCCCGTCCCCTTGCGCCGTGGCGGCCGCTCGCTCGGCGGCTCGCTCTCGTGGAGCACGCCGCAGCCCCTCGCGCCGTTCGACGAGAAGAGCCCGTTCCGCGGGCTCGCCGTTCCCGACGACGTCAAGGTGAACCGCCAGGTGCTCGCCGATCCGACCGCGGCCTCCGACGCGGAAGTGTGGGCGACGCTCGCCGACGGTACCCCGCTGGTGACCGCGGCGAAGGAGGGACAGGGCTATATCGTCCTGTTCCACGTGACGGCGAATTCCGACTGGTCGAACCTTCCGCTGTCAGGCCTGTTCGTCGAGATGCTCCGCCGCGTCGTGACGCTTGGTCCGAGCCAGGTGTCGCTCACCACCGGCGACAAGGACGCCGCCACGCTCGAAGCCACGCAGCAATCCTCGACCGTCCCGGCCACCTCCTCGATCGCGCTGCCGCCGATCCAGACGCTCGACGGCTTCGGCCAGCTTGGCTCGCCGCCGCTTCGCGCCGCGCCGATCGCCGCCGACAGGATCGACACGACCGCGCCCGGCCCCGATCATCCGCCCGGCTATTACGGCCCGTCAGGCGCGGCGCATGCGTTGAATCTCGTCACCGCCAAGACCGTGCTGAAGCCGCTGGCGGCGATCGATGCCGCCGGCGCGGTGAGTGGCTACACCATGAAGAAGCCGCGCGCGCTAGAGCCCTGGCTCTATCTCGCCGCGCTCGCGCTGTTCGCCGCCGATGTGCTGGCGGTGCTGGTGCTGAGCACCGGCTTGCGTCTCGGGCGGAGGGCCGCGACGGCCTCTGCCGTCATCCTGCTCGCGCTTATGCTGTTGCCGCGGGTGCCGCTTGCCTCTGAGGCCGAGCCGCCCGCACCCAAATCCACGGGCAACGCTGCCGACGATTTTGCGCTCAAGGCCTCGCTCCAGACCAGGCTCGCTTACGTCATCACCGGCGATGCCGATATCGACCGCACCAGCGAGGAAGGCCTGTCCGGCTTAAGCAAGGTGCTGCGCGCCCGCACCGCGCTCGAGCCCGCCGACCCGATGGGCATCGACATCGACAAGGACGAGCTCGCCTTCTTCCCCTTGCTCTACTGGCCGGTGCGCGAGGACGTGCAGCCGCTCTCCGACGCGACGCTCGCCAAGGTCGATGCCTTCATGAAGCAGGGCGGCATGATCATCTTCGACACGCGCGATCAGGGCGTCTCGGCCGTCGATACCGGCGCGCAGAGCAAGGCGCTGAGCCGGCTGATCGGCCAGCTCGACATCCCGCCGCTCGAGCCGGTGCCCGAAAACCACGTGCTCACCAAATCGTTCTATCTGATGCGGAGCTTCCCCGGCCGCTACGACGGCGGGTCGCTGTGGGTCGAGGCCGAGCCTCAGGACGAGGCCGAGCGGAGCGAGCGCTCGCGCCGCACCGACGGGGTGAGCTCGATCATCATCACCTCTAACGACCTCGCCTCGGCCTGGGCGCTCGACGACGCAAACCGGCCGCTCTATCCGGCCGTGCCCGGCGGCGAGGTCCAGCGCGAGATGGCATTCCGCACCGGCGTCAACATCGTGATGTACGCGCTGACCGGCAACTACAAGGCCGACCAGGTGCACGTCCCTGCCCTGCTGGAGCGTTTGGGACAATGATGCGATGAGCTGGTCCGTCGAGTTCCTACCCTTTGTGCCGTGGCCCGTGCTGTGGGGCATCGCCGCCGCCGGCGCCGTGCTGCTCGCACTGCTGTTCTGGCGCGCGAGCCGCGGCGCGGTGTTGCGTCTGCTGAGCTTCGCATTGCTCCTGCTCGCCATCGCCAACCCGCACCTGAAGCAGGAGGACCGCGAGCCGCTCAACGACGTGCTCGCCGTGGTGGTCGACGACAGCCAGAGCCAGGCGATCGCCGGCCGCACCGCTCGCACCGACGCGGTGCGCAAAGCGCTCGAGGACAAGCTCAAAGCGTTCCCCAATCTCGACGTGCGCTACGTGCATTCGGCCTCGACCTCCGCCGACAGTGAGCGCGACGGCACCATGCTGTTCACCGATCTCGGCCAGGCGCTGTCAGACGTGCCGCCCGACAGGCTGGCAGGGGTGATCATGATCACCGACGGCGAGGTGCACGACGTGCCCGCCTCAGCCGTTGCGCTCGGCTTCGATGCGCCGGTGCATGCGCTGCTGACCGGCAAGCCGGGCGAGTTCGACCGGAGACTGCTGGTGGTGGCCGCGCCGCGCTTCGGCATCGTCGGCAGCTCGCAGAACATCGAGGTCAAGGTCATCGAGACGACCGAGCCGGCCAACGCCGCACCCGTCAAGCTCACCATCTCCCATCAAGGCCAGCCGGCGACGACCAAGAACGTGCATATCGGCGACAAGGTCGAGATTCCCGTCGCCATCGATCATGCCGGACCAAACATCGTCGAGATCGAGGTCGAGCCGGCGCCCGGCGAGCTCACCACCGTCAACAATCGCGCCGTTCTGACCGTCGAGGGCGTGCGCGAGAATTTGCGCGTGCTGCTGGTCTCCGGCGAGCCGCATGCCGGCGAGCGTACCTGGCGCAACATGCTGAAGTCCGACGCCTCGGTCGACCTCGTGCATTTCACCATCCTGCGGCCGCCGGAAAAACAGGACGGCACGCCGATCAATCAGTTGTCGCTGATCGCCTTCCCGACGCGCGAGCTGTTCCAGGAGAAGCTCGATCAGTTCGACCTGATCATCTTCGACCGCTATCAGCGGCGCGGCGTGCTGCCGCTGCTCTATCTCGAGAACGTCGTGCATTACGTCGAGCGCGGCGGCGCCGTGCTGGTGTCGGCCGGCGACGACTACGCCTCGCCGCTTAGCCTCTATCGCTCGCCGCTCGGACAGATCCTGCCCGCCGCGCCAAGCGGCCGCGTGATCGAGGAGCCGTTCAAGCCGAAGCTCACCGAGCTCGGCGAGAAGCATCCCGTGACCAACGATTTGCCGGGCGCTTCCGGCCCCGAGCCCTCCTGGGGCCGCTGGTTCCGCGTGGTCGATTCCGAGCCGCGCGACGCCGAGGTGTTGATGAAGGGCGCCAACGACAAGCCGCTGCTGGTGATCGGCGAGCGCGGCAAAGGCCGCGTGGCGCTGCTGCTTTCGGACCATGCGTGGCTCTGGGCGCGCGGCTATGAGGGCGGCGGCCCCTATACCGACCTGCTGCGCCGGCTGGCGCACTGGCTGATGAAGGAGCCCGACCTCGAGGAGGAGACGCTCAAGGCCACGAGCCGCGGCCAGACGCTCACCATCGAGCGCGGCTCGATCAAGGACAGCATCGATCCGATCGTCGTGACCGCGCCGTCAGGCAAGGAAGAGACCGTCACCCTCGACAAGGGCGAGCACGGCCAATGGCGGAAAGTCATGACCGTCAGCGAACAGGGCGTCTACCGCGTCGCCTCCGGCAAGCTCGCCAATGTCGTGACGGTGGGCAACGCCAATGCGCGCGAGCTGTCCGCCGTGGTCGCGACCGACAAGCCGCTCTCGCCCATTCTGGAGGCGACCGGCGGCGGCAGCTTCTGGCTCGGGCGTGACGATGCCGATGCAGCCAGCCTGCCGCGCCTCGTCATGATGCGGAGCGGGCATGTGATGCACGGCGAGGATTGGCTCGGGCTGCACAAGCGCGACGCCTACCACGTGAAGGGCGTGCGGCTGTTCCCGCTGTTCACCGGCTTCCTCGCGCTCGGCCTCCTGCTCGGCCTGCTCGCGCTGACCTGGTTCCGCGAAGGCAACTAGAGCGAAATCGCTTGAGGTTGAATCCGGATTTCGCTCTAGCTTTTTGTTTGCGCATGATCTTTTCGGAAAACCGGTTCCTACGTTTCCGGATCATGCTCTAGCGCGCAAAGCCCTTCACTTGCCCGCTCGCGCCCGCAAGCGCGCCGGGGATAAGCTCGAGCGCCAACAGCCGCTCCGGATCGACCGGGCCCGGCAAGGTGACCTGACCCGGGCTGACCGGGGCGAAGCCGAACCGCCCGTAATAGGGCATGTCGCCGACGAGCAGCACGAGCGCGAAGCCCTCGGCCTTGGCCCGCTTGAGCCCCTCCTCGACCAGAGCGCGGCCGAAGCCTTGGCCCTTCTCGGCCGGATCGACCACGACCGGGCCGAGCAGCGCCGCGTCATTCGTCTCGCCGATGCTGATGGCGGTGAAGCGGATGCCGCCGACGAGCCTCTCCTCGCGCCAGCCGACCAGGCTCAGCGCCTTGACCGGCGGAATGCCCTCCCGCACGCGATAGGCGCTTCTGGCGAAGCGGCCCGGGCCGAACGCGTCGGCCGAAAGTTGCGAGAGTACCGGCGCATCGCCGTCAGTTTCGAGGCGAATGTAGAAGTTCGACATGAGATGGGTCCTGAACAGGCTGATGAGGAGAGCGTCCCTCAGCCGCTTCGTGAGCACCAGACCCGAATGGATGGATGGACCGAGGCGACGGCGACGAGGGACTAGGCGGCGGGCGCAATGCGCGCGCGGCCTCGTCGTCGCGAAAAGCTCAGCTGGTCGATCTTCGTCCTCATGGCGGGCGCTGCCATATCATGCTAAACCGCGCTGGTCCAGAGTTTCGCCCGCCAATTCGCCCAGTTTCGCAAAATCGTCGCAGGTCAACCGGCTGTTATCGCCTCTCGCCAGAACTTTGAAACTGCTGCTAAACTTAACCCCAGGCGGGGAGGGGCGGCGTGAGCCCGCGCCCCTTTATGTGAAGCGGGGGGCATCAACCAATGGCTGATATCGCGCGACTGCTCGTTCTTTATCACTCGTCCTACGGGCATATCGAGACGCTGTCTTATGCCGTGGCCCACGGTGTGCGCGCGGTCGACGGCGTGCATGTCAGCGTCAAGCGCGTGCCCGAGCTGATCCCCGAGGACGTGCTGCGCCAGGCGGGCATGAAGGTCGACCAGCCTGCGCCGATCGCCGATCCGCAAGAGCTCGCCGACTATGACGGCATCATCTTCGGCACGCCGACCCGCTTCGGCAATATGAGCTCGCAGATGCGGAACTTCCTCGACCAGACCGGGCCGCTGTGGGTCGGCGGCGCGCTGATCGGCAAGGTCGGCAGCGTGTTCACCTCGACCTCGACCGGCGGCGGCAACGAGACCACCATCGTCTCCGTCCACTTTACCTTGCTGCATCACGGCATGATCGTGGTCGGCCTGCCCTACTCCGCGCCAGACCTCGCCGACATCAGCGAGGTGCGCGGCGGCTCGCCCTATGGCGCATCGACCATCGCCGCGCCGGATGGCTCGCGTCTGCCGTCACAGAAAGAGCTGAACCTCGCGAGCTTCCAGGGCCACCACGTCGCCAAGATCGTCAAGCGCCTGGCGCAGAATCCGTAGACTTAACCTCTCCCCCGTGGGGAGAGGTCGGCGCGCAAAACGCGGCGGGTGAGGGGATTCGCAAAGGCAGCCAATTCAACGTCCCCCTCACCCCAACCCTCTCCCCAACGGGAAGTGGGGGATCAGGCCTCACCAGTGCGGCCTGAGCGGCGTGTCGTCGAAAATCTCGGCGATGCGCACGCGCGTGCCGGGATCGATGTGCTCCGGTAAGTCGTCGCGCGTGAACATGCCCGCCTCGGCGATCTCGCCGCGCTTGAAATAATCGCCGCGCCGCTGGTAGTGCCGCACCACGAACACGGCGATATGGTCGCCGGGGAAGCTCGCATTGTTGGAGAAGATGCCGTGCAGCTTCGGCGCGCCCGTAAGCGTCACGCCGACCTCCTCGTCGAGCTCGCGGCCGAGCGCCGTCTCGATGGTCTCGCCCCATTCGACGCCGCCGCCGGGAAACCACCAGCCCGGCCGGTAGCCGTGGCGCACCAGGAGCACGCGGCCCTCGCCGTCGATGACCGCCCCTTGCGCGCCGAGCGTCATCCCCCGCTGCATGCGCCAGATCGGCCGGGCCATCGCCGTGATGACGCGGTTCGGCCGGAGACGCCCAAGAAAGGTCCGCTTCAGTCTTGCCTCCTCGCGTTCCGTCACGTTAAGGGAGCCCTGTGTTCACCCTCGCCCACCTCTCCGACATTCATTTGAGCCCGATGCCGCGGGCGCGGCGTAGCGAGCTCATGAGCAAGCGCATCCTCGGTTATGTCAACTGGCATCGCGGGCGGAAGCTCGTGCACCGGCGCGAGATCCTCGACCTCCTGACCCGCGACATCGTCGAGCGGAAGCCAGACCACATCGCCGTGACCGGCGATCTGGTCAATCTCGGGCTGCCCGAGGAATTCGTGCGCGCGGCGGAATGGCTGCATCATCTCGGGCCGCCGAGCCACGTGACGGCGATCCCCGGCAATCACGACGCCTATGTCAGGCTGCATCCCGAGCGGGGCACGGGGCACTGGCAGCCTTACATGCAGTCGAACAAGGCCGGCGAATTGCTGGTGCCGACGCCGCCGACGCTGTTTCCCTTCGTGCGGCGTTTCGGCGAAATCGCCATCGTGGCGCTGTCCTCCGCCGTCCCGACCATGCCGTTCGTCGCCGCCGGCAAGATCGGCACCCTCCAGCGCGGCCTGCTCGCCGAGGCGTTGACGCGGCTCGGGCGCGAGGGCCTGTTCCGCGTCGTTCTGATCCATCACCCGCCGCTTCCCGGCCAGTCGAGCTGGCGCCGCGGCCTTCGCGACGCCGGGCGCACCACTCGCGTGATCAAGCAGAACGGCGCCGAGCTCGTGCTGCATGGCCACAACCACGAGCAGACCGTGCACGAGATCGAGACGGTGAGCGGACCCGCCGCCGTGGTTGGCGTGCCGTCGGCCTCCGAGGCGGTCGAAGGGCGCGCGCCGGCCGCCCGCTACAACGAATATCGCATCGCGCGAAAGGGCAATGGCTGGCACGTCGAGATGATCGGGCGCTCGGTCGCGGCGGCGCCGGAGCATGTGTGGGAGAGCGAACGGCGCCTGCTCAGGGAACGCTGAGCCAGACCGTCGCCAGCAATCCGACCACTCCGGTGAGCAAGCCGATGACGAAGGCGGCGATGACGATCCCGAGGCTCGAGCCGAACGAGCCCTCGCCCCTGCCCGGCACGACGCGGGAAGGCTCGACCAGCGCCGCCTCGATCCGCTCCCGCCGCACGATCTCGCGCGCCATGTAGCGCGTCACGCGGTCGGCCATGTCGGTGACATTGGTCGAGCTGAACAGCGTGCGCCGCCCGTTCTCGCTGTTGCGCACGAACAGATAGGCGCCCGAGCCGTCGTCGATCGCCGCGTAGGTGAACAGGTCGACCCACAGCCGCGCCGGGCGGCTCGGCACGAGCGTCAGGTTGAAGCGGTCGTCATGCGGGAGCTCGGCGAATACGGTCTCGAGCTCGGACTTGAGCAGCTCGAGCCGCGCGATCTCGCCATCGCGGAGATCGGCCGTGCGATCGAGCTGCTCGGCTTCCTCCAGCCGCGCCTTGCGGATCGCTTCGCGGAGCGACCGGCTTGCCGCCGGCCGCGCCAATGCCTTGGCGGTTTCGTCCATCCCCGTCGCCTTTCGGCGTTATTGCCTCCCTGGCCTTAGCGCTTCAGCATATCGCCCCAAGGGGCGGCAATGCGACCGAAATTTGCGCTGCGTTAGGTAGCGTGGGCAACGATTTGTCGTTGCCCACGCGGGAGCGACAGGTGGATGGGCACGCTTCACTTTGCCCACCCTACAGGCTATTTCGCGGCGAGCACGACCGAGGCGCGAGCGTCGTCGAACCATTTGTCGATGGCGGTGTCGATATTGGCCTCCAGACTCGACTTCCACGTGGCGATGGTCGAATCGAGCGCTTCCTCGTTGGCGGCGACGAAGCTGTCGCGATTGATCGCCGCGTTGGCGGCGTTGGAGAGGTAATCGACCGCCGTGCCGATCAGCACGCCGAGCGCGGCGCCGACCACCTGCCCGCCCATGGGCTGGACCACGGTGCCGGCCACGGCCCCGCCCTCGGCAAGGGTGATGCGCGCGCCGAGCGAGGTGGCGACGGAGCGCGAGATCTGCCCGAAGCTCTGCGCGAGCACGCCGTTGATGGCGGGCCCGAGCGCAAGCGCGCCAACCGTGCCGCCGGCAGCCGCGGCGCCAAGGCCGGCGATGCCGTCAAAGGCGCGATCCTCCATCAGATAAGTCGGCGCCTTCCATTTCTGCGCATCCCAATCGAGCTTCACATTGGTCATCGGCGTCGCCGCCGGGATGTCCTCGAGATGATCGGTATGCTTGGCGAGGAACAGCTGGAGCCGCATGTCGCCATTGGCGATCACACGGCGGTAGCTGTCATGGGCATGGCGCACCGCCTGCTCGACGCCCTTGGTGATGGTCACGTCGCGAAGCTCTGGCTTCAGCACCTGCTCTTTATAATTGCGCAGGAAGTAGTCCTTCACGTCGGCCTCGATCGCCTCGTTGACCGACTCGTATTTGCCGGCCTCGAAGAAGCGCGTGATGGCCGAGCTGATGGTCTCCTTCAGCACGACGTAAGACCGCTTCCACTCGTAGAACCAGTCGGCATAGCCGGAGATCGCCGCCTCGCGATCCTGGAAGGCGAGCGCGAAGGTGCGGTCGAGATCCTCATGCGCCGCCTTCTTGATGCTGGCGCGCTCATCGTCGAGCATCAGGATGGTGTCGTTGACGAATTTGTCGGTCTCCGACTTGCTCGCCACCACCTTGTGCAGATTGCCGTCGACGTCCTTGACGATCAGATCGACCGCGTCGGGCGGCAGGCTCTGATCGCCGAAGAAGATGTCGAGCACGCTGTTGTCGGTGTGCACCGCGGCGGTGTGATCGAGGTGGCGCTGATAGCTGCGATAGAACGTGGTGCTGAGCGAGAGGATCGCGTAGGCGCACAGCACGACGCCGACGGCAATGCCGATCGGCCGGAGCAGCATGCCGAGCGCGCTCGGCTTCACCACTTTTTCGCGGGAGCGGCGCGCGAGCCTGGTCGGCCGCGGCCTCGCCGGCGGATCGCCGACCTCGGCGAAGTCATCCTCTGAAGGGGCGACGAGAGCGGAACCTTGGCGTTGCGGCATATCGTCCAGCATGTCTTTTGACACCTCGGAGACCTAGTCTGAACAGCCCCCCGCGCCCCGCACCTCCATATAGGGGTTGTACCCCCGTCTTGTAAGCGAAAATGGCGGTCGCGGACTTGAAAAGCTTACCGCCCGCTCCGGTCTTTGCTATCCTTGCATCTCGGTCGCTTTTTGTCAGGGGGAGCTGCACGCAGTGCTGTCCTTCCGCCGAGACCGTAGGCCCGGAGATGCGGAGTAGCTTCATGCGGAAGCCAAGTCATCGCCTCACTCTATGTGTGCTTGCCGTTGCGGCAGCCACTCTGTCGGCCGGCCTCCTGATCGCATCGCCATCGCCGGCGGGCGCACTCGACTCCCAGGCAATTCTCAGCGCGCACAATGCCTATCGCGCGAAGCATTGCGTTCCCGCCCTGAGTTGGTCGGCGCAGCTTGCCGCTGAAGCGCAGCAATGGGCCGATGCGTGTCCGCAGAACGGCATGGCAAGCACTCGCCCGGAGCCTGGCAAAGCGAGAACGGCTATGGCGAGAATCTCTCTTGGGGAACCAACCAAACGCCGCAAGGGCGCAGTCGACAGCTGGTATGCCGAGATCGGCAAGTACAATTTCGCGGCGCCGAGCTACAGCGATGCCGTCGGGCATTTCACCCAGCTGATCTGGCGCAACAGCAAGCAGCTCGGCTGCGGCATGTCGGTCTGCCAGGGCTTCAACTATTATGTGTGCCGCTACTCGCCGACGGGGAACTGGAATACCGGCAATCCCGGCGTTCTCGCCAATAATGTGCCGGCGCTTTGCGCGGCCGCACCACCACCACCACCCCGCCGCCGCCGCCCCCTCCGCCCCCCGCCGCCACCCCCGCCACCTGGCGATACCGGCAGTGGCGGCAATCAACGCGGACCGTTCTCGGCCTTCGCCAGCAACGGAAGTGGCCATTGGGGATACGGCACGCATTGGGCGACTGTCGACATCGCCAAGCAGCTCGCGCTCAAAGGCTGCGGCAGCGGCTGCAAGGTGTTCTGGACCACGCAGGACAAATGCGTCGCCTACGCGCACAGCACCAAGGGCGGCTATTGGTACGCCGCCGGCGGCGCTCCCACCGATCAGCAGGCCAAGCAGAACGCGCTCAAGTTCTGCCAAAGCGGCTCGGCCCCGCCAAATTCATGCGTGATCGCCGCGGCGGAGTGTCGATAGGCTCACCGAACCGCGCGGTTTCTGCATCGTTGTGCCGGCTGCGCGGGTTTCCTCGCGACGGATAGGCGTTGCATTCCGATGGCGGCGAGAGACATTGACCTTCCCCTGTTCCGGGTGAAGCGCATCAACGACCCGAGCAAGGCGCTCCGGCTGCTTGCCGCCGAGGCGCGCGGCTGCACACGCTGCGATCTCTACAAGGGCGCGACCCAGACCGTGTTCGGCGAAGGCCCCGCCGATGCACATCTTATGCTGGTCGGCGAGCAGCCTGGCGACCAGGAGGATCTCGCCGGGCGCCCGTTCGTCGGACCCGCCGGCAAGGTGTTGGATGCCGCGCTCGAGGCTGCCGGCATCGTCCGCTCTGATGTCTACATCACCAACGCGGTGAAGCATTTCAAGAACGAGCCGCGCGGCAAGCGGCGCATCCACAAGAAGCCCGACACGAGCGAGATCGACATTTGCCGCTTCTGGCTCGACAGCGAGCTCGAGATCGTTCAACCACGCGTCGTCGTGGCGCTCGGCGCCACCGCGGCGCGCGGGCTGATGCGAAAGTCGATGACCATCAATGCCAATCGCGGGCGTCTGATCGCGCTTGCCGGCGGCAACCAGGCGCTTATCACCGTGCATCCCTCTTATCTGCTCAGATTGCAGGAGGAGCGCGACAAGCGGCGCGAGTTCGACCTTCTGGTCAAGGATTTGCGCCTGGCCGGCGAGGCTTCGCGTAACGCCTAGACTTGCGCGTGCGAGATCTCGGCAACGATGATCGAGGCGGCCCATCTGATCGCCAGGAACAGCAAAATCGCCATGCCGATGTTGAGGGCGCGGTTGAGGAGGTGGGCGATACGCTTGTTGTCGAGGAAGCCGAACAGGTTGACGTACCACTGATCGGCGTAAGAGAGGCAGTAGAGCAGGATCACGCCGAGCGCGAGCTCGTGCAGATAGAACAGCACCGTGCTGCCGGATTTCTCGTAGAAATATTTCAACCCTCCGACCAGCACGAAATTGCGCAACAGGTCGAAGAACCATTGCGAGAAATTGCGCACCAATTGCCAGAGCGCGATCTCGCCTTGGCGCTGCTCGAGCAGTTGCTTGCGGTAAAGGGTGAAATCCACGGCGGCTAGATCACAGCGCTTCGGCGCCCATCTCGCCGGTGCGGACCCGCATGACGCCTTCGAGATCGAGCACGAACACCTTGCCGTCGCCGATGCGGCCGGTCCGCGCGGCATTGCCGATGGCCTCGACGACCTGGTCGGCGATCGAGGCGTCGACGGCAACCTCGAGCTTGGCCTTGGGCACGTAGTTCATGGTGTATTCGGCGCCGCGATAGATCTCGGTCTGGCCCTTCTGCCGGCCGAAGCCGCGCACCTCGGTCACGGTCATGCCATGCACGCCAATAGCCGAGAGCGCCGTGCGCACCGCGTCGAGCTGATGCGGCTGAATCACTGCGATGATGTATTTCATGGCACTCGTCCCCAATCACATGTTGTAGCCGCGTTCGCCGCGATGTCTGAGGTCAAAGACCCTGCTCCTCGATCCCGGGCGCTCACGCGCAATCCTGCGACCGCTTGGACGACATCGGCAATGGCAAAGCTTACCAGCGCCGACCATAGCAAGGGACGGCGACCAAGGTGAGTTGAATCGCGCTCCGTCGGGCCAGGGTTCGCCGGCGAGCGTTAACGTAAGAACCGCGCCGGCGCCACGATTACGACGCCGGCAGGGGACCCGGCGAGTTGCGCCACAATCAGGAGACGTGGCGTGGTATAGTTTTGGGATGAGCAAGGCCTTCACCAAGGAGGCTGAAGGCGGGGACGTCTATGACGACCTTCCCGACCGCCCGGTGTCGCCCCATAACCTCGTGACCGTTAGGGGCCTCGAGCTGATCGAGGCCGAATTGGCGCGCCTGCACGAGGAGCACGCGGCGCTGCACGAGGCCGAAGACAAAGCGCGGCTCGCCAAGATCAACCGCGATTTGCGCTATTGGACCTCGCGCCGGGCGACCGCCCAAGTGGCCGAGCCGCCGCGCGACGCGAAGCACGTGCAGTTCGGCTCGACCGTGACCATGCTGCGCGCGGACGGGCGCCGCCAAACCTATCGCATCGTCGGCGAGGACGAGGCCGACCCTTCGCTCGGTACGCTCTCTTACGTGTCGCCGGTCGCCCAGGCTCTGCTGGGAAAAGAGGTCGGCGATACGGTGCAGGCCGGGGTCGCCGACGCCGAGATCGTCGCGATCGCCTGACTACGTCCGCGTGGTGGTCGGCTTGGTCGGCTTCTCCAGCATCAGCTGGCCCTGCTTCTTGACCAGCGCCTTGGCCTTGTTGGCGAACATCGCCAGCATCCACGGCAGCTGCACCTCGAGGCGCACGTGGTCCTCGGCCACATCGAGCATGCCGGTGGTGTTCTGCCCGAGCAGGCTCGCGCTGAAATCGAGATGGTCGCCCTTCCAGTTGTCCTTCATGACCACGAATTTCTCGCCGAAGGTCGAGCGCACATTCTTGAAGCCCTCTTGCAGGCGCCTGGTCGCCTCCTGCTTGCCGAGCTTGTGGGGGATAGTAACGACGACGGGCTCTGCCATCTGTTGAGCGACCTCCGAGACGGGCTGATCTTCACCCTCATGTGGGGAGAAAAGAGCAATCTTCCAGAGGCAGATCGCTCCGGTCGCCCGGAGAGAAAACGAAGCGGGCGCAAGGATTTATGACCCTGGCGCCCGCTTCAGGCAAACCTGCTCAGCCGACAGGGTTGCCGATCGCGAGCGGATCGCCGATCTCGGCGAAGGCCCACACCTGGGCGTCACCTGTCGCATCGCAGAGATAGGTCCGGCCCTCATTCTGGAAGAACACGTAGTAGCCCGGCACGAATTTGTCGCCGAGGCCGTCGAGGCCCCTGCCGATCACCTTGCCGGTGTCGCCCGGGAAATAGGCCTTGCAGGCGAGCTCGGCGATATCGAGCGGGTTCGGATCGGGCAGCGGCACGCTGTACTCATCATCGACCACCGGATCTTCGGGAAGGAGGCTTGCGCCGGCGCCTTGGAGCAAGTCGCCGGTCATGGTCACATACGCGTAGATCTTGCCGGCGGCGTCGGCGCTGCAGAACCAGAGATTGGCCTCGGCATCTGTCAGCCAGACAAGGCTCCCGCCGCGGCCGTCGTCGATCGCCGTGACGAGGCTCGCCGGTTGATGCCCGTTGGCCGTGGTGCAGGCCTTGACCGCGGTGTCATGCGGATCGGCCGCCGCACCGGCTCCGATGCCGGCGAAGGCCGAAAGCGCAAGCACGACGAGGCCGGCGCCCAAAGACAAATGCCTCAAGCTCATGATGACAATCCTTTCGCGCTCCCGAAGGCTGGATTACCCCCTGGGCTGGCAGGCAGATGGCGCGCAAGGAGAGGCCGCTTTGTGAGCTTCCTCACAAAGGGCGATTGCCCTTTAGGGCTTCGCCTCTTTGCTATCGACATGGCCGAGATCGCGCTCGGGCGCCACCTCGTCCCTGACCAGCTGCTTCAGCTCCTTCATCTCGGGGAAGCGGCCATGGTCCTTGCGCGACCAGATCAGCCTGCCGTCGACCTTGACCTCGAACACCCCTCCGGTGTCGTCGGGGATCAGGGTGACCGAGCCGAGCTCCGCGGCGAAGGTCGAGAGCAGCTCCTGCGCCGTCCATCCGGCCCTGAGCAACCAGTTGCAGAGCCGGCAATAGGTGATCTCGACATTGGGGCTTGGCGTCATGGGAGGGCCTGTTTCGTTAGCTTGGAGCAAGGATCGCGCGGCTAGAACAATCGCCCCGTGTTTGAGGCCGATCAAGGTTTAACCCGTTGAAGGCGCTAAACTCTGGCCCAACTGGCGGCGCGAAGCCGCCGATCCCACAGCGAGGCGATCATGCCAGAGACCGTCAATCAAGCCGAGCCGAGCCATGCTCGCCTCTCCAATCCCCTGCTCGACCTGACCATTGCCGGGCTTGAGACCCAGCTCAAGGCTTGGCAGGCCTATCAGGTGGAAGGCACTCTGTTCGTCGCCAAGCGGCTCCACGCCAATCTCGAGCTGCTTCGGGGCTTCGGCCATTGCCGCGAGACCGAGCATGTCGGCGAGTGCCACAGAGCGTGGGTCAGCGCGGCGCAGAGCGACTATGCCGAGGAATGGGGCCGCCTCGTAGCCACCACCTTCGCGCTCTGCTTTGCCGACCTCGCCGCGATGGGGCTGTTGTTCGGCCCGCGCACGTCGCAACTCTGGCCAAACGTGCAGCCTGAGCCCGAAATCGAGCTTGAGAAAGCCCCGTCCCCGAAGCCTGCGACCAAGCTGCAAGCGGCTGCCTGAGCTAAGGTTTTGCTTTCATAGGGCTGCCCGAGCGTCGCTGACCCCCGAGAGGTCATCATTTCGTCATAGCAATCCTGACTTGTCCAGGAACGCAAAATGCCGAAAGTGAGACCTATGCGCCCTCTGATTCGCCCTGCGACCCGCTTCCTCCCCGCCATCGCCATTGCGGCAATCTGTCTGCTCGCCCCCTTCAAGAGCAGCCAGGCCGCCGACGGCAACCCGTTCGATACGCTGCTCGGCTCCTGGCGCGGTAACGGCCAGATTGCCCTGACCGACGGCAAGACCGAGCGCCTCAAATGCAATGCCTATTACACCGGCGGCGGCTCCCAGCTCGGCATGGCCATACGCTGCCAGAGCGAAAGCTCCAATGTCGAGATCAGGAGCAAGCTCAGCCAGAGCGGCGGCCGCATCACCGGCACCTGGGAGGAGCGCACCTACAATGCACAAGGGAGCGCCACCGGCCAGGCGAGCACCGGCAAGATCAGCCTGTCCATTTCCGGCGGCGTGAGCGGCACCATGCTGGTATCGTATTCGTCCTCGCGCCAAAGCGTTGCGATCTCGACGCAAGGGGTCGCTCTCAAGAGCGTGACCATCGACCTGTCCCGTAGCTAGTCCGCGCCTGTTTGGGCGTCACTCGGGCTCGACCTTGGGCAGGGCCGGGAAGGAGCATTGCCATGGGCGAAATCCTGCTGAAAAGCGAGTTGAAGGGAGAGCGTCTCGAGCTGCTCGCCTTCGGCTCCTGGACCGCGCCGCACGCCGGCGAACTCGAAACTCTCGTCGACGGCGTAGCCGGCGAAGCCGCCAAAGCCACGAAAATATCGATCGACATGGCCGGCGTGCGCGAGTTCGACACGTTCGGTGCCTGGCTGCTCGAGCGCCTCACCCGCGAGGGATCCTCGGCCGGGCGTGAGACGGTCATCCTTGGGCTCCCGCCTCACGACCGCGGCCTGCTCGAGGAGATGCATGGCGTCAATCGCGCGCCCGAGGCCAAGCCGAGAGCACGAAAACGCCGTCGTCGGCTTCCTCGCCGGTGTCGGCCAGGCCGGCGCCTCGTTCGGCCACGACCTCATGCTGTTCGCCGACATGATGGGCGCCGTCGGCGTGGCGACGCTGCGCGTGCTGGCGCGGCCACGCGAGTTCAGGCTGACCTCGACCATCAATCAGCTCGACCGCGTGGCCTGGCAGGCCGTGCCCATCGTCCTGCTCATCACCTTCCTGATCGGCGGCATCATCTCGCAGCAGGGCATCTTCCATTTCCGCAAATTCGGCGCCGAGCTCTATTCGGTTGATCTCGTCGGCATCCTCGTGCTGCGCGAGATCGGCGTGCTGATCGTCGCCATCATGGTCGCCGGCCGCTCCGGCAGCTCCTACACCGCCGAGCTCGGCGCGATGAAGATGCGCGAGGAGATCGACGCACTCCGCACCATGGGCTTCGATCCCATCGAGGTGCTGGTCCTGCCGCGTATCGTCGTGCTGATCATCGCCCTTCCCGTGCTGACCTTCCTCGGCTCGATATCGGCACTGATTGGCGGCGGGCTGGTGGCATGGCTCTATGCCGGCATGAGCCCCGACATCTATATGTCGCGCCTGGTCGAGGCGATCTCACTCACCCATTTCAAGGTCGGCATCCTGAAGGCCCCGTTCATGGGGCTGGTGATCGGCATCGTGGCCTGCGCCGAAGGGCTGCAAGTCAAGGGCAGCGCCGAGTCGCTCGGGCTCAAGACCACCGACTCCGTGGTGGAATCGATCTTTCTGGTGATCGTGCTCGACGGGTTGTTCGCCATCTTCTTCGCCTCGATCGGGATGTGAGCGGGCGATGGCCGAGCCGATCGTCATCAAGGTGCACGACCTCGTCGTCGGCTTCGGCCGGCAGACCGTGCTCGACCGCCTTTGCCTCGACGTGCGCGGCGGCGAAATCCTCGGCGTGGTCGGCGGCTCTGGCGCCGGCAAGTCGGTTCTGCTCCGCACCATCATCGGACTTTTGCCGAGGCGCGCGGGCAGGATCGAGGTGCTCGGCGTCGATCTCGATCGCGCCAACGAGGCCGAGCGCCGCGCGCTCGAGCGCCGCTGGGGCGTCTTGTTCCAGCAGGGCGCGCTGTTCTCCTCGCTGACCGTGCGCGAGAACGTGCAATTCCCCATGCGCGAGAACCTCGCCATCTCGCAGCGGCTGATGGACGAGATGGCGCTCGCCAAGCTCGAAATGGTCGGTCTCACCCGGGACGACGGCGACAAATTTCCGGCCGAGCTGTCGGGCGGCATGACCAAGCGCGTGGCGCTCGCCAGAGCGCTCGCGCTCGATCCGGAGATCGTGTTTCTCGACGAGCCGACTTCCGGCCTCGACCCGATTTCCGCCGGCGATTTCGACGAGCTGATCCGCACGCTGCAGCGCACCCTCGGGCTCACCGTGTTCATGGTGACCCACGACCTCGAGAGCCTTTACACCGCCTGCGACCGCATCGCCGTGCTCGCCGACGGCAAGGTCGTGGCCGAGGGCTCGATCGAGGTGATGCTCGAAAGCACCCATCCGTGGGTCAAGACCTATTTCCAGGGCAAGCGCGGCGGCATGCTCGCCGACCGACGCGTGAGCGCATGAGCACATGAGACAAGGAAACTGAGCGATGGAAACCCGTGCCCGCTACGCCTTGATCGGACTGTTCATGCTCGCCGTGATCCTCGCGAGCTTCGGCTTCGTCTATTGGCTGCAGAACAAAGGCGGCTTCGCCGAGCGCAAGACGTACCAGGTGCGCTTCCAGGGCTCGGTGTCGGGGCTGTTGGTCGGCTCCGCCGTCCTGTTCAACGGCATTCGTGTCGGCGAGGTCACCAATCTTACCCTGAACGCCGACGCGCCGGATCAGGTGACCGCGACGATCGGCGTCGACCCCAATACCCCGATCAAGAGCGACACCGAGGTCGGGCTCGAGACGCAAGGCCTGACCGGCGGCGCCGCGGTGACGCTTCGCGGCGGGACCGCCGGCGCGCCGCTGCCCGTTGCCGATGGCGGGACCGTGCCCGTGCTGACCGCGCCGCCGATGGCGAGCCAAGACTGGACCCAAGCGGCGCGCGACGCTTTCCAGAATATGGACGCGGTCCTCACCGAGAACTCCGAGTCGCTGCACAACGCCATCAAGAATATCGACACCTTCGCCCAGGCCTTGGCGCGGAACTCCGACAAGGTCGACGGCATCCTCGCCGGGATCGAGCGCATGACCGGCGGCTCGACGCCCCCTGGCGAGATCCCGACCTACGATCTCATCGCCGCGACCGGCTTCCCGCCGCCGCCGGAACCATTGCCCTCCTGGCTGCTGGTGGTGCCCGAACCCAACACGCTGATGGGCTTCAATACCGACAAGATCCTGCTTCAGCCGGCGGGCGGAGAGAGCGTGCCGCTGGCCAATGCGCGTTGGAGCGACAACCTGCCGGTCTTGCTCCAGGAGAAGGTGATCCAGAGTTTCGAGAATGCCGGCTACACCAAGTCTGTCAGCCGGACGCGCGAGGGCGTCACCGGCAGCTACCAGCTGCTCATCGACATCCGCCGCTTCCATGTCGCGACGTCGGGTGAAGCCGAGGCAGAAATCGGCTTCGTCGCGAAGATCCTGGATCAGGACGGCAAGATCCTCGCCGCCAAGGAATTCCAGGGCAGCGCGCCGGCCGCCGGCAGCGACGCCAAGGCCTATGTCGCCGCCTTCAACCAAGCCTTGGGCAAATTGCTGACCGAGCTGTTCGACTGGAGCACGGCGGCGATCGCCGCGGCCCCGCCGCCAGCCGCGCCGTCTCCGGCCGAACCGCCCGCCCCCGACATGCCGATGCCCCCGATGCCCCCCGCTCCGACCGCCGACAGTCCTTGATCTGGCTCAACGCGGGCGCAACTTTTGAGCGGGATCGTAGCGCTAGCCACTCACTCATTGGCGTCGTGCTGTGACGGCGCTTCCGGTCGGACCATGGAGCTGATGCAAGCCATCAACGGGCGCCGGTCGGTGCGCGAATATTCCGACGAGCCGGTTGACGATGCCCTGTTGCGCCAGCTGATCGACGCGGCGATCGAGGCCCCGAGCGCCATCAATCAGCAGCCCTGGTGCTTTATCGTCGTCAAGCGCCAGTCCCTGCTCGCGCATATCTCCGACAAGGCCAAGGCGCATCTGCTCAAGGCTTCGCTCGCGGCGCCCGCCCACCCCTTCCGCGACATGCTGAACGACCCGAAATTCCACATCTTCTATCGCGCGCCGGTTCTGGTCGTGATCGCGGCGGCCGAGCCCACCGACTGGACGGTGGAGGATTGCGCGCTCGCGGCGCAGAACCTGATGCTGGCGGCGCACGAGGCGGGGCTCGGCACGTGCTGGATCGGCTTCGCCCAACATTGGCTTGGCACGGCCGACGGCAAGGCCGCACTCGGCCTCCCCGCCTCCTATGTGCCGGTCGCCCCGATCATCGTCGGCCATGCGCGGCGAAAGCCGGCGCCCGTGCCGCGCAAGGCGGCGAACATCCGATGGATCGAGGGCTAGGCCCGGAGGTTGCTAGGCGGCCTTCTGCTCGAGATCGGCAGACCACTTGCCCATCGAGGCGAGCCCGTTCATCGCCGCGCGATGGGCGAAGGCGGCCTGCGCCGCGCCGACATTCTCCAGCCTGCCCGACCATGCCTTTTGCGGCGCGGCTTGCAGCGCCCGGCTATAGGAGAAGGTGATGTTCCACGGGCCGCCGCCCAACCGGTTCATCGCATCGAGCCGCGCCGTGGCGTCGACGTCGGACTGGCCGCCCGAGAGAAAGGCGACGCCCGGCACCGCTGCCGGCACGCATTCCTTCAACACGCGCAACGTCTTCTCGGCGACCTCGGCGACCGACGCCTGCTTAGCGCTCTTCTTGCCCGGCACCACCATATTCGGCTTGAGCACGATGCCTTCGAGCTTCACGCGCGCGAGGTAGAGTTCCTGGAACAGCGTCTTCAGCGCCTTCTCGGTGACCTCGTAGCAGCGGCCGATGTCGTGATCGCCGTCCATCAGCACTTCGGGCTCGACGATCGGCACCAGCGTCTCGTCCTGGCACAGCGCCGCGTAGCGCGCGAGCGCCGCCGCATTCGCCCTGATGCAGTAATAGCTCGGGATGCCGGCACCGATCTCGATCACCGCGCGCCATTTGCAGAACTTGGCACCAAGCTCGCGATATTCGACCAGCCGCGCGCGCAAGCCGTCGAGGCCTTCGGTGACCACCTCGCCGGGATGGAACGGCAGCGGCGCGACGCCTTTGTCGACCTTGATGCCCGGCATCGAGCCCGACTGCTCGATGATGCGGGCGAGCGGCGTGCCGTCCTTGGCGTTCTGGCGGATGGTCTCGTCGAACAGGATCACGCCCGAGATATTGGCCATGCCGTTGGAACGGAACAGCAGCTCGCGATAATCGCGCCGGTTCTCCTCGGTGCATTCGACCCCGATCACCTCGAAGCGCTTCTTGACGGTGCCCGCCGATTCATCAGCCGCGAGAACGCCCCTACCGGGCGCCACCATGGCGTTCGCCACCCTATTCAACTCGGCCAGATCCATGATGCTCCACTCCCCAAGAACGGTTTTCCGCGCCTATTTACGGGAGGAATGCGCGCCGCTCAAGCTAAGGCTGAACGAGACCGGTGGTTAGCATGGCTCAATGCTCCCCCATCCGTGGCGGCGTTTTCTTCCACGGATACCGCCCATCGCAGAAATTGACGGTTTCAGGCCGTTCGCGTGGCACTTAGTTCGTCGAGAAGCGACTTCGCCTCCATCAGGTCCGGCGTCGCGAATCCCTCGGTGAACGAACCAAGCGCCGCAGCAAGCATCTCCTGCCCCCGCTTGCGCCGACCCTGGCGCTGATAAAGACGCGCAAGGCTCGTTGTGGCGCGGAGTTCCCATGCTTTGCTCTGCTGTTCCTTCGCCGTGGCGATGGCGCGGAGAAAGTGACCCTCCGCCTCCACGAGATCTTGGCCTTCGCGTAAGACAAGCTCGCCTTTGAGGCGGTACAGCTCCGCCTCCTGACATCGCTCGTCGCTTCGCTCCGCGATCGCCAAAGCATTGTCGAAAATGTTGGCAGCGTCGGTGCCGGCGCCGGCTTGCGCAAGGGCGTCGCCAACCAGTCCGAGATAATAGGGGAGCGCAAGCGCCGCTCCCGTCGCGCGGTATGCATCGAACCCCCTCATGAGCGCGGGCAACGCCTCCTGCGTACGGCCCTGAAGCAGCAAGGCGGCCGCGCCATAGACAACACCCGTCGCGTGGAAGAGCGGGAAGCCATGCTCCGCCGACATCCGCGTGCCCTCTTCGCTCGATGCGAGCGTCTCGGCCGGCAGCCGCATAAGCTGATAAAGCCAGCTCGCGTGATGCTGCGCGTAGGCAAGGCTGTAGGGATGATCGATCGAGCGGGCGATGCTGAGCATGTCCTCGCTTTGTTTGAGCGCCCGATCCGGATAGCCAAGATGCCATAGCGCGAGCGCCAGATAGCAGCGGTGCGTCACGCCCGCGTCTTCGCCGACCCGGCCGGCCCACGCGCGCGTCCGTTCGCGATCGTCGTATTGCGACAGCGCTCTTTCATATTGTTCGCGCGCGCCTGTGAAATCGCCGCGATAGAACAGCGTGACTCCCAACAAGAACAGAGCTTCCATCCACACGCCGGGATCGTCGAGCCGTTCGGCGACGCTAAGCGCCTCGTGCGCGAGATCCATCGATAGGCCCATCTCGCCTCTGACGACCCGCCAGGCGAAATTGCCGAACAGGACTGCGAACTGCTGCTGCGGCTCGCCGATTTTCTCGCAAAGGGCACGCGCGCGCTGAAACACCGGACCCACCTCCGGTGCCGCATAGCCGCGCGCGGCGATGTAAGCGGTTCCCAGCGGCCCGAGAACCCTTAGCTCCAGCTGGTCGCGCACTGGGCCGCCCGGAAAATTCTTGAGAAGCGCCAAGGCGGCTTCGAAATCCTGCACCGCCTGGGGAAGCGCTCCACGTGACGCGGCTTGCGAGCCCGCCAGTTGCAGATATTCGATGGCCTTGGCCTGATTTGCGCTGCGCGCAAAGTGGTGCGCGAGATCGGCTACGTGGTCGTCAAGCGAGGCCGAATAAATCAGCTCGATAGCGCGACCGACCGTCTCATGGAGCTGTTTTCGTCGCTCCAGCAACACCGAATTGTAGGCCACCTCCTGCGTGAGGGCATGCTTGAACGTGTATTCGACGTCGGCGATCGAGGGCTGCTCGTAGACGAACTCGCCGAGCTGTAGATTGACGATCAAGCGGTCCAGCTCGGCCTCGGACTTTCCGGCGACCGCCTTCGCCAAGCTGTGCACGAATTCGCGGCCGAGGATCGACAATGTCTGCAACAGATTTTTCTCGTCGTTGTGCAGCCGGTCGATGCGCGCCGCGAGAATTGCTTGGACGGTAGGAGGGATTCTCAGCGACGCGAGCGGCTTGACCAGCTTCACGGCGCCGTCCTCCCGCTGGAGAGCGCCCTCGTCGAACAGGGCCTGAACGGTCTCCTCGATGAAGAACGGGGTGCCTCCAGTCGTCTCGATGATGACCTGCTTGAGCGGCGCCAAGTCAGGGGAATCGCCAAGAGCCGCCGAAAGCATCTCGCCTGCGTTTAGTCGGCCTAGGGACTCAAGCCGCAGCTGCTGGCAAGAGGCCTTGTCCCCCCAACGCAATCTGTACTCCGGGCGATAGTTCGCAAGCAGCAGGATCCTGGTGTTGTCGATCGACTCGACCAGCAGATCGAGGACGGCCTGGCTCTCGTCATCCAGCCATTGCATGTCCTCGACAATGATGATGAGCGGATGGCGCTTCGCCTCGCTCAAAAGCAAACGCTGGATCGACTCCAAGGTGCGTGAACGCTTCAATTGCGCGTCCATGCCGCCGAGCTGATCCTTTTCGTTGCCGATCTCGAGGAGAGCGTGAAGATATGGCAGGGTATTCTCGAGACCTGCATCGAGCCTGCCGATCTTCATCGCCACCTTCTCGCGTCGCGCCGACGCGTTGTCTCCGTCGGCGAAGCCAAAGTAATTGTGCAGCAGCTCGATGAGCGGCAGGTAGGCCGAGCCCTTGCCATGGGACACGGAAAACGCCTCGAGCACGGTCCAGGCAGCGCTGACTTCGGCCTTGAACTCGAAGAAGAGCCTGGACTTGCCGACTCCGGGATCGGCAACCACGGCAACGATCTGGCCCAAACCTGAGCTCGCCTTCTCCGCCGCGCCACGGAACAAGTCCTTCTCCTTGGTCGCGGCCGACGAATTTCGAAAGTCCGCGCCCGGCGGATTTATCGAGCCTCGTCCGCAATGGGCCGAGGCCGATGACCTCGTAGACATTGATCGGCTCGTCGATGCCCTTGACGCGAGACGATCCCATCGGCCGCAACGCGAAATAGCCGTCCACCAGTTCTGCGCGTCGCGTCGCTGATGACGATCGAGCCGGCATTTGCAAGCGACTGCACCCGCGAGGCCAGATTCACGGTGTGTCCGATCGGCGTGTATTCGGTTTGCGCCTCGCCGGTTTGAATCTGGCGAACGACGACTTCGCCGGTGTTGACGCCCGCCCTGATCTGGATCGGCGCCCGTCCTTGCGCCCGCAGCCGATCGCCGAAGCGCCTGATGTCTTCCTGCAGCCTCAAGGCGGCATAGAGCGAGCGTTGCGGATGGTCTTCGTGCGCGACCGGCGCCCCGAACAGCGCGAAAATCCCGTCGCCCGTCGATTGAACCACGTGACCGTCGTAGCGCCGCACCGCCTCGATCATGAGTTTGAGCGCGGGATCTACGAGAGCCCGGGCTTCCTCGGGGTCGAGATCCTGCTCCAATCCCGTCGAGTTGATGATGTCGACGAACAGCGCGGTGACAAGCTTGCGCTCTCCTTCGGGCACGACCTGAGAGTCTTCGGCGTGTGGTGGAGGTGCCGGCGGAGGCGATGGCGGGCGAGCACGTTCGAGATTGTCAGCGGGCGAGAGCGGACTGCCGCACTCGTTGCAGAATCGGGATCCCGGACGGTTTGGCTCCCCACATTTGGGGCAGCGCAGGGCCAACGGGGCGCCGCAGGAGCTGCAGAACTTAGCCCCGTCAGGATTCTCGTTATCGCAGCCTTGGCATCTCATCACTGAGTCGGCAACAGGAATGCTGAGACGCGGTGACGAGACGATTCCAAAAGGAGTAACGCGGCAATTGCGAGATGAAGCCTCACTGCCATTCTCCTGCTCCTACGCTGCGGCGAGATGCGGCTGGTTCTGCTTCCTTCTATTTTTCAAAAGCTTAGCTTGGCGCCACACGGCCGGCACGCCGCAATCCGACCTAGATCAGCGAATATTGGCGGACGTTGCCGATGGGCAACAAGCACTTCGCCGCGGCCGCCAATTCGCACCCCTTTGGACTACACTCTCGGCCACGGCTCGCTTATCGTCGCCACCATTGCAGATCCCGGAGGTTCCTATGCGATTTCTGGTTGTACTCGCTGCGCTCATCCTGGCGATGGGTGCGGGTTCGTTTGCGGCTGTTGCGGAAGAGCACTGCATGACGGGCAACTCCGCGATCTGCCTGGGTGATCCCGAGTGCCATTGGGATGGCGAGAAGCGCGGATGCTATCCGGGTCCGGCGCCGAAGCAGGATGCCTGCGCCGCTCATGGCGGCCAATCCATCTGCGAATCGGACAGCTCGCTCGGCTGCAAGTGGTCAGCCGACAAGAATGTCTGCGTGTCGGCCAATTAGCTTGGTCAAGCCGCGAAGCTCAGCCGCCTGAGACCTTTTCGATCTCGCTCGGCTTCCAGCTCTTGTCGAAGAACGGCTCGAGCGGGCTGTACAGGCGCAAGATCACGAACCAACCTTTGCCGGGCAGAGTCTGGATGAAATTTCCATCCTTCACCCCGTCGGGCTTCGTCGGGCCGAAATAGACGGTGGTTGCGCCGTCTGCGCCAGCCTCAGCCGCCGGGCTCGGAAAGCTCTGGCTGCCGGCGCGCGGGAAGCGCTGCGGCGTCTGCAACATCGAGCGGGTCTGGTTGTCATAGACCGTGAACGACCAGAACTTGGCCGCCGGGATGTTCGGCGGCAGCGTCACCTTGTAAGTCTTCGCGCCGTCGAACGGATCGCCGGCCGCGTCGGTGATGCCGAACAGATATTGCGAGCCGACCTCTGGAATCCGCATGATCATCGCCGGCGTCACGCCGGTCGCCACGTAGAAGAAGGCGGTGCGCGCGTCGAGCGTGCGGGCGCCGGTGTTCGGATAGGGCTTCACGCCTTCCTTGCTGACCTCAGGCGGCGGCCGCATGAAATCGTAGCCGCTGATGAATAGCGGGTTCAGCCATCTGGACGCCGGGCCGTAATAGCCGAAGCCCTCGCTCTCGCGCGGGGTGAAGGCGACCGTGCGACCGGCGGCGTTCGCCACGGCGACCGCGTCGGTCAGGATCTTGCGCATGCGCGGATCGGGACTGAACGGCTTGCCCTTGACGATGCCGATCGCCGCGAACTGTCCGCCGATCTCCGGCTGCAACGCCTCGGCCGGTTGCTCCTGCACCAGCGCATTGAGCATCTCGTAATAAGAGAAGTCGTTGGGCGGGATGGTGTTCATGGCGAGCCCGGTGCCCTCGACGAAGGTCAGAGTGCCGGGCTTGCTCAACGGCGCGAGCGGTCCCTTGCCGGTCAGGAAGGTGCCCATGCTCGTGCCATACGATCCCGGCACGTAGGGATAGATCTTGAGCGTCTTCTTGATCGTCTCGACGGTCGGCTTCGGATCGTTGTTGACGAGGAACGACCGCCCGAGCAGTGCGACGGAGGTGGTGGTGGGCTTGCCGATGAAATAGCCGCCGTCGGGCAGCGGCCCGTCATAGCCCGGCGGCAGCAGCAGATATTTGCCGCCCATGCCGCGGTCAGGGCCCGGCGCGCCGAAATCGATCACCCAGCGGAACCAGAGATCGTCGAACAGGCCGAGCGAGTCCGGCGGCGTCTCGATCACCATCGGCCCTTTGGAGAGATCGATGTTGGCGAGGAAATACACGGTGTCGGCGTTGGCGGTCAGGAACAGCGAACGCGAATCCATCAGCCCGGAGAAGATCAGGACGCCCTCGTTGTCCTTCACGCCGGCATCCCTGATGCCCTGGCGCGCCGCATAGATCGACACGCCGCGCAAGCCGTTGAGGAAGGCGGAGACGCCGCGCTGGAAGTCGAGCTGGTCGTAGACCTTGGCGGCCGTCGCAGAATCAGGAATGCCGTCGCGGAATCTGAGCGTCCCGATCGAGGTCTCGACCTGGTCGGGTGTGGTGAGCGAGGGCGGGATCGGCGTATCGCCCTCGGCCCCCGCCGGTGCGGACAAAAACGCGGCGAGACCGAGCAACGTCAACGCTAAGCGCGAGATGCGGAAGCCTAGGCGCGAGCGTCATCGCTTGTCGTCCTTTCCCGTTTGATGCAGCGAAATCCGAGATGGCAGGTCGAGGTGTCGACCGGCTCGGCATGGCGCGCCGCCGGCCGATAGCGGCGGCAATAGCTCGGCGCGCAAAGATGCGAGCCGCCTTTGATCACCTTGCGCGGGATCCTGATCTTGGGCTGGCACGGATCGAAGCTGTCCTCCTCACGCGGCCCCCGCGGATTTTGCGGCATGCAGCAGGAATGCTGCTGCTGATGGGTCGAGGCGTACCAGTCCGTGGTCCACTCCCAGACATTGCCGATCATGTCGTAGAGGCCATAGCCGTTGGGCGGATAGATGCCGATCGGCGAGGTGCCCTCGTAACCGTCCTTGAGCAGGTTCTGCCACGGGAACTCGCCCTGCCAGGTGTTGGCGAAGCACTTGCCGCCCGGCTCGAGCTCGTCGCCCCAGGCGAACTCCGCGTTCTCCAGGCCGCCACGCGCCGCGAACTCCCACTCCGCCTCGCTGGGCAGCTCTTTGCCGGCCCATTTCGCGTAAGCCTCGGCGTCGCGATAGGCGACATGCACGACCGGGTGATCGTCGAGCGCCCTTGATCGAGCTCCCCGGCCCATACGGGTGCCGCCAGTCGGCGCCGAAGGTGAAGCTCCACCAATTCGACCAGTTGGTGAGATCGACCGGACCTTTCGTCTTCACGAAGACGAGCGAGCCCGCGCGCAGCATATGCGGCAGCGCGCCGGGGTAATCCTTGGGGTCGGGAGCGATCTCGGCGAAGGTGACGTGGCCGGTCTCCCTGACGAAACGGCGAAACTCGGCATTCGTCACCAAAGTCTTGTCGAGCCAGAAGCCGTCGACCTTAACGCGATGAGCGGGCTTCTCCTCGGCATAGTGGTCGTCCGAGCCCATGGTGAACTCGCCGCCCGGCACGTAGATCATCTCCGGCTTCGGCCTGATCCCGCCGCCGCCTGCTCGCTTGATCTTGCGCGCGATGCTCATTCAAGCCTCTTAAGGATTGGCCTTTGGCGCCGGGAAAATGGTCTTCCAGTCGTTCTTCATGTCGACCACCGTCCAGCCTTTGGCGACCGCCTCGTCGAGCGCCTTGTCGAGCTTGCCCACCTCGGAGTTGCGATCATAGGCGTATTCGCGCTCTGCGTCGGTGTGATGCACGAGGCCCATGAAGCAGGCATGCTCGCAGGCCGCGGTCCATTCCAGCATCTCCTTGTCGCCGTCGGAATTGCCGAAGGCGAAGATTGGTTGACGCCCGATGAAATGGTTGATGCCCTCAGGCTTGCCCGGGCCGTCGTCGACGAACAGCACCTTGGGCTGCTTGATCAGCACGGGCTTCTCATCCCACGTCGCATATTGTGTCACGCCCGAGGAGCCGATCACCTGCTCGGCGGGGATGCCGTAAGTCTTGTCGGCGAAGTTCCGCATGAACTCGACGCCGCCGCCCGAGACGATGAAGGTCTTGAAGCCGTTGGCGCGCAGATAGTCGAGCAGCTCGATCATCGGCTGATAGATAAGGTCGGTGTAGAGCACCTTGAAGCGCGGATGCTTAGCGGTCTCCAGCCAACCCTTGACGCTCTTGTTGAAGTCGACCGTCGTCATGCCGGAATGCGTCGCCGCGACGATCTCCAACATCCCCTTCTGGCCCATGGCGGCGACCCCCTTCATGTCGCCGGCGAGCACCGATTTGAACGGGTCCTTGGTCTTCCACTCGGGATGCTGGTTCGCTTGCGCCTTCACCTCGTCCATGGCGAACACGAACTGGTTGTACATCGGCATCTCGATCCACAGCGTGCCGTCATTGTCGAAGGTGGCGAGCCGGTCCTTGGGCGCGACGTAATCGGGCCCGCCTTCCTTGGTGACGCGCGCCACGTAGTCGATGATCGATTGCTTGGTCGCCCCGTCGTTCCATGACGGCAGCGGATCTGTCCCTTCTGCTCCCGCCGGCGCCATCCCGCATATCAGAAGCGCAACACCGAGCACCAAGCTGCGCACGAAATTGCCGATGTCGAAGCCCGAGAAAATGAGCGGCATGAGAGTGTCCCTTCAGAGTCCGGCGAGGTAGAGCAAATAGATGATGCTGAGCGTGGCATCGGTGCCGGCCGCGACGTAGGCGCCCGATTTCAGGGGCAACGGCAGCAGCAGAATGCCGAGCACCAGCGCGACCTTCTCGACAATGGTGAAGACGAGCACCGGCTTGCGTATCTCCGGACGATATGCTGCCCAGACGAGCAGCCCGCCGAAGCAGAACACCAGCAATCCCCAATGCCGGGTGATGGCGAGGCTGACCGCGTCGGAGGGCGGCTCGGCGAAAAGCTGGTTGAGCACGATCGCCGGCGCAAAAAACGCGGCGATCATGCTCGCGGTGATGATACCGGTGACGACCAGGATCGGCTTGATATAGCGGCTGATCATGCGCGGCGTCTCGACAAGTGGAAAGGGCCGCAGGGCGGGGAAGCGGGCGCCTCGAATGAGACGCCCGCTTTGCTATGCGTCTCAGTTACCGGGTTTCCCCTTGGCGATTGCGGCTTCGATTTCCTGCTTCACCGCGGAGAGGTTGAACGACGCACCTTTCTGCATCGGCGGGAACTCGATTGCCGTCTGTGCAAGCTCTCCGACTTTCTGCTGGACATAGACGAAGCGCCAGAATTCACGCGCGTAGAAGTCGTTGAAGTAGGCTGGCGAGCCTTCGAGCAAATTCGAAACCGGCAGCCGCTCAAACGGATCCTGCTTGATGTTCTCAAGGATCGGCATGTTGATCGGAACCTTGGGTCCCGGCCAACCTTCCGGCTGGTCGATGAACCGGTACTTGAATTCATCGAGGCGCAAGCCGCCGAGATTGGATTCGGCGAAGTACCAAATCTCATGCCGGTTCGACGGTCCCTTGCCGGTGAGCAGGTCCAATTGGTTGTAACCGTCGAGGTGGACCTTGTAGTTTGTCCCGCCGAGATCCTTACCGGCTTTCAGCTCATCGACAATCTTGGGGTTGCCTGCCGCCGCGACAAAGGTCGGGAACCAGTCGAGCCCAGAGAAGATGCCGTTTTCAACCTTACCAGCAGGGACTTTTCCCGGCCAACGAATGAGCGCCGGCACACGGAAGCCGCCTTCATAGACCGTGCCCTTAGTTGCTCGGAACGGCGTCATGCCTCCGTCGGGCCAGGTGAACACCTCTGCACCGTTATCGGTCGTGAACACGACGATGGTGTTGTCGGCGAGGCCGAGATCGTCCAGCCCCTTCAGCAGCGCGCCGATGGAATCGTCGAGCTGCGCCATGCCGGCTTCCTCGAGCCCGAAATTCGTCTCCGGGTTCATCATCGCCTTGTATTTGGCTGAGAGGAAGGTGAACACATGCATTCGGGTGGTGTTGTGCCAAAGGAAGAAGGGCTTGCCGCTATCCTTGGCTCTCTTCATGAAGTCGATCGAATCTTTGACCAGCACATCGTCGAAGGTGGTCATGTCGTATTTGGCATCACCGACCCCCTCGCCTTCGCCACCATAAGGCGTGCGTCCGGTGTAGGGTCCCGGTGCGAGAGGTCCCTCGTCGACGATTTTTTGCTTTCCGACTTTGCCCCAACGCGGCTGCTCTGTGGCGTCGTCGGTGTCGCTCGCCCAGCAATGAACGAGATTGCGCGGTCCGACGGCGTTACGGATCGCTGGATCGGTTGGATACGAATACCAGTAGGGATCCGACATGGCGTCGAGGTGATACAGATAGCCGAAGAACTCATCGAAACCGTGCACGCAGGGCAGATACTTGTTCAGGTCGCCGAGATGGTTCTTGCCGAACTGACCGGTGGTGTATCCCATCGCCTTCAATGCGGTGGCGATGGTGGGCGCCTCCGCCGGCATGCCGACATCTGCCCCCGCCTGACCGACGGTGGTCAATCCGGTGCGAATGGGCAATTCGCCGGTGATGAAATTGGCGCGACCTGCCGTGCAGCTTGCCTCGGCGTAGTAGTCGGTGAAGCGCATACCTTGTGACGCCAGCTTGTCGAGATTTGGCGTCTTTCCCGACATGATGCCTTGGTGGTACGCGCCGATGTTGAACCACCCGATGTCGTCGCCCATGATGAAGATTATGTTCGGTCGCTGGTCCTGAGCCGCGGCCGGCGCAGCCGGCAGTGCCGCCGTGAGGCTTGCGGCGAGAACTGCCGCCAAAGCCGTCATAGAGCTCCGGTCGCGCCAGCTACGCGTTTGCTGCGCTTCTGCAAAATTATCGTCCATCCCTGCACCTCCCTAATACGCTGCACCGAAATTGAGTATCGCGTTTCTGGTTATTCGTCGCGACGCTAGGGGCGTCACGGTTCCTTGGCAAGAGATGTTGAGGTTGCATTCCGCGACGCGTAGCGGTTGCGGCGCGAGTCTCAGCGGTTGGGCCACACTGTTGCAAATCGGCATCCCAGACCGCGGCAAATCTCGGCGAGACGCTCTATCGGATAGAAATGCACCTTGCGGCGTCGTAAGCTTTGGCTGGGGAGTTGGCAGGGGGAAATCATGCGACTTGGCAAGGCGGCAACGCTCATAGGCGGCGTGACACTCCTGACCGTTTCTGGCACGAGCGGCGTGAGGGCGGCCGAATTCGGCATGGGCCCTTGGATCAAAGGGTACACGGACATTTTTGGCGGTGTCATACCTTCGCAGCCCGGGTTCTACTTTCGCGGAGACGCCTATCATTACAACGGCAGCGCGGACACCACCATCTTCGACGGCCGCATCGCGCTTGGCGTCGATCAGGACTATACCGCTCGCTATGGCGCTGACCTACGTAACGCCGTGGAAGATCCTGGGCGGCACCTACGCCGTCGCCGTGGTTCCCACCGTGGTGGCCATGAATGTCGATGTCGGCCTCAGGCTGCCCGGATTCACTGGTCCGCGCGGCAGGACGTTCGAACCCTTGGACATCAACGTAGGCGACACGGAATTTTCCCAAGGCGACACCGCTTTCGCCCCGGCCGTTATTGGCTGGGATGCCGGCAATTTCCATTGGAACGTCGGCGTGTTCGGCTTCGCTCCCACCGGCGAATTCGACAGGAAGCAGCTTGCCAATACTAGCCTCAATCACTGGGCAGTCATGCCGCGGCTTGCAGGAACCTATTTCAATCCCAAGACGGGCTGGGAAGTCACCGGTGCTGCAATCTATTCGATCAATTGGGAGAATCCCGCCACCGACTATGAGACCGGAAACATTCTCAACCTCGAAGGCGCGCTCACCAAGAATTTCGGACCGCTCGGCGTAGGCGTGGTCAGCTACGCGATGATCCAAACGACACCCGACAGTGGGTCCGGCGCGCGCCTCGGCTCATTCGAATCGCGCGTTTACGGCGTAGGCCCGATTGTGAGCTTCACCACCAGCGCCGATCCGTCGAAGGCGCTCACCGTTCTCGCCAAATGGTATAGCGAGTTCGACGCCGAGCACACGTTCGAGGGCAACACGGTGGACGTCGCCGTTAGTTTCAAGTTCTAGCGCCCTTGCAGAGTTGCCCTGCCGCGCATTAGCCACGCCGGGAATAAGCAAATCGCCCGAGTGTCGGAGTTCTGATTGGCTATTTGCGTTATTCTCCCCGCCTTCGAATCACTTTCGACAGGAGAAACGCCCCTCATGAAAAGCAATCATATCGCTTGCCTCGCATTCGCGGTGGCAGGCTTCATCTGCGCGTCCTGACCCGGCGCTTGCCGAGGATGCCATCAGCCACCCGGCAAAGAAGCCGATCGGCCCGTCGAGCAATGAAATGGTCGCATCGCTCGCCGTCGTGAATTCCGACGGCGCGACTCTGCAAGGCAACAAGCTGACGCTGAAGGGCGTGTCGCTCAATTCCATCGTGTTCGCCGATCGCCCGGTGCGCGCCGCCGGCCACGTGCTGACCGCAGACTTCATCAAGGAATGGGACGAAGGCGCGGAGAGCTTCGCCAAGGATCCGCCGAACGCCACCATCTCGGTGCTGAGCAGCGACGGCAAGACTGTCGAAGACGCCGTCGTGACGCTCAAGGCGCCGAAGCTGACCGGCACCGATCTGACCTTCGAGGTGTCGGTGCTTGAAGGCGGTCTCGCCAGCGCGACCGGTCCTGCCTCGCTGTTCATCGATCGCTTCGCCGTGGCTGCCGGAGGATTTCACGGCGGGGCTGTCGTGGTCGGCGGACGTCCCGCCTGGCATGGCGCATGGTATGCGCGTCCGGGCGCGGCCTTCGCCACCGGCGCGGCAGTCGGCGCGGTGGTCGGAGCGGCGGCGGCTACGCCGAGCTATTACGCTCCTCCGGCTTGCGGCTACTACCCCTACCCGCCCTGCTACCCGAACTACTAAGACAGACAGTTGTGTTTAAATGAAACCGCGGCGGACATTTCCGCCGCCGTTTCATTTTCTCGCCGAGATTCGCGGTCTCTGCCGCGCGCCAGCTGCCTCGCCCCTTGCAAGCCAGGCTCGTGATGTCCATCTGATCGGTGGGCACTCGAGCCGTTGCTCGCATCTTGGGAGGGATGTGACGCGTGCGGTTTCAAACTCTTTCATCCACAACCTCGACGTTCTGGCCGCACGGTTCGCGCCTGTCGGCGCCGTCATGTTACCGGCTGACCCGCAAGCAATCTGAGGAGGAGCGCAATGAAGGGACATCTGTTCGCGTTGGCGTTGAGTTCGATCATCCTTCCCACACTCGCCCCGGCGGCCGAGGACATCACCGAAAATGAGGCGCACGCGATCGGCGTCGACGCCTATCTTTATTTCTATCCGCTGGTGACGATGGAGCTCACCCGCCGGCAGCTTACCAATCAGGAGCCAGGCCGGCATCGCTCGGCGGTCCGATGAATCGCTTCGCCAATATTCCCGCCTTTCCGTCTGCCGACATGAAGGCGGTGGTCGACCGAATTTCGACACGCTTTATTCGAGCGGCTGGCTCGATCTCACCAAGGAGCCGGTGGTCGTCTCGGCGCCCGATACGGGCGGCCGCTACTACCTCCTGCCGATGCTCGACATGTGGAGCGACGTGTTCGCCGCGCCCGGCTGGCGGACCACCGGGACCGCCGCCGGCAACTTCCTGGTGACGCCGCCCGGTTGGACCGGCGCGATACGGCCGGACTTCACGCGCATCGCCTGCGCCGACTCCTTATGTGTGGATCATCGGCCGGACCAAGACCGACGGACCGGCCGACTACGACGCGGTCCATAAAATCCAGGCCGGCTACAAGATCACGCCGCTGTCGCAATGGGGCAAGGAAGCGGTCGTGCCCGAAGTGAAGATCGATCCCGACATCGACATGAAGACGCCGCCGAAGACGCAGGTCGACACGATGCCTGCCGACAAATATTTCGCGCTGGCCGCCGAGATTCTCAAACTCCAGCCGCCGCATATTACCGATCAACCGATCGTCGCTCAGCTGAGCCGTCTCGGCTTCGAGGTTGGCGAAAGCTTCGATCTGAATGCTGCCGATCCCGCCATACAGAAAGGCTTGGCAAGCGCGCCTGCCGACGCGCAGGCGCTAATGCGGTGGAAGATCCCGACTTTGGCGCGCGTGGCCAACTATTGGTCGATGAACACCGACACGATGGGCGTCTATGGCAACTACTATCTGAAGCGCGCTATCGTCGCCCAGCTCGGCCTCGGCGCCAACCTGCCCTGGCGACGCCATCTATCCGCTCAATCTCGGCGACAGCGACGGCAAGCCGCTCGACGGCGCCAACGCCTACACAATCCATTTCGACAAAGATCAAATCCCGCCGGCTCAAGCCTTCTGGTCGATCACGCTCTACGACAATGAAGGCTTCCAGGTCGCGAACGCGATCAACCGCTTCGCCGTGTCGAGCTGGATGCCGTTCGCCTACAACGCCGACGGCTCTCTCGATCTCTATTTCCAGAACGAGAGCCCGGGCGACGGCAAGGAAGCCAACTGGCTCCCGGCTCCGAAAGGTCCCTACAATCTGACGATGCGGCTTTATGCGCCGAAATCGGACGCGCTGACCGGCAAGTGGAACCCGCCGCCGGTCATGAAGGCGGCCGCCGCGGCCGCACTGCCGCAATGATGCGGAATTAGATCGAGCTGCGTCTGAACAAGACCCAGAACGGGCGTCAACACTTGGGAGGAGCCGTCATGAACAAGAGCTTGCTTACGTTGTCTCTGGGACTTCTCGTCGGCACGGCTTTGACGTTACCAGCGAGCGCGCAGGAGACCACCGGCACACCGGGCTCGCCCGACGCCACAACGACCATCGATGGGCGGCAGAATTCCGCCACCGCCCGCCACCTTCGGTGGCACGATTAATCTCGATGCCCCGAATTCGACTCCCTATTGGCAGTCGACCGTGGTGCCGCCGAAGGGTGCTCCAAACATTCTCCTCATTATCACCGATGATGTGGGCTTTGCCGCGCCAAGCACTTTCGGCGGCGTGATTCCAACGCCGACGCTCGACCGCATCGCCAATATGGGTCTGCGCTACACGCGGTTTCACACCACCTCGCTCTGCTCGCCGACGCGTGCGGCCCTCATCACCGGGCGCAATCACCACTCGGTAGGCTTCGGCGTGATCGGGGAAGCCGCGACCGGCTATCCCGGCTACAACAGCATCATCACCAAGGACAAGGCGACGATCGGCCAAATCTTGAAGGCGAACGGCTATGCAACGTCCTGGTATGGCAAGAACCATAACACGCCATCGTTCGTGACGAGTCAGGCAGGCCCCTTCGACCAATGGCCCATCGGTATGGGTTTCGAATATTTCTACGGTTTCAACGGCGGCGAGACCAATCAGTGGCAACCCGATCTCTACCGTAACACCACGCGCATCTATCCCTATGTCGGCAATCCGAATTATAACCTCACCACCGACATGGCGGATGAGGCCATCTCCTATCTCAATCAGCTAAACGAGCTCGATCCAAAAAAGCCGTTCCTGCTCTATTACGCGCCCGGCGGCACGCACGCGCCACATCATCCCACCCCGGAATGGATCGAGAAGTTCAAGGGCAAGTTCAGCATGGGCTGGAATGCGCTCCGCGACCAAATCTTCGCCAATCAGAAGAAGCTCGGCGTGATCCCCCAAGATGCCGAGCTCACCCCGTGGCCCTCGGACATCTTGAAGAACTGGGAGGACGTCGGTCCTGTCGAGAGAAAGCTGTTTGAACGGCAGATGGAAGTCTATGCCGCCTATCTGGCCTACACCGATCACGAGATCGGTCGCGTGGTGCAAGCTGTCGATGACATGGGCAAGCTCGACAATACGCTGATCATCTATATCAGCGGCGATAATGGTGGCAGCGCCGAAGGCTCGCCAGTCGGCACGCCGAACGAGATGACATTCTTCAATGGCGTGGAGGTCCCGGTCGCCGACCAGATGAAATTCTACGACGCTTGGGGTTCGCAGTTCACCTATCCGCACATGGCGGTGGGTTGGACCTGGGCGATGAGCACGCCCTACAAATGGACCAAGCAGATCCCCTCCTATTTCGGCGGCACCCGCAACGGCATGGCCATTGCGTGGCCGGGTCACATTACGGATGCGGGCGGCATCCGTAATCAATTCCACCATGTGATCGATATCGTTCCAACTATCCTGGAAGCGACGGGCATCCGCGCGCCGGAACAGGTCGACGGCATAACACAAACACCGATCGAGGGTGTGAGCATGGCCTACACCTTTGACAAGGCGAATGCCGATGCGCCATCGACGCACAAGACGCAGTACTTCGAGATGTTCGGCAATCGGGCGCTCTATCACGAAGGCTGGATGGCCTCGACTGTGCCCTATCGGGAGCCGTGGAACGGAACCGCGCCTGCGCCGAAGGATATCGTGAACGGCGTCAAGTGGGAGCTATTTGATCTCACCAAAGACTGGACTCAGAACCACGATGTTTCGGCCAGCAATCCGGACAAGCTCAAGGAGCTGCAAGATCTGTTCTGGGTCGAGGCGGCGAAATATCAGGTGTTGCCGCTCGACGCCTCGGCGCTGACCCGCTTTATCCTGCCTCGCCCCAGTATCGTGGCTGGTCGCGAGGAGTTCACCTACACCAAGCCGATCGTTGGCGTGCCGCTCGGCACCGCGCCGAGCGTGCTCAACAAGTCGTTCGCAATCACCGCGGACATCGAGGTGCCGTCGGGTGGCGGCAACGGCATGCTCGCCACACAAGGCGGAAGGTTCGGCGGTTGGGGCTTCTACCTGCTGAAAGGCAAGCCGGTCTTCGTTTATGACTTGCTCGATCTGGCGCGGCCGAGGGTCGAAGGTGGCGCGGCGTTGACGCCTGGCAAGCACAAGGTCGAGTTTGCTTTCAACTATGACGGTCCGGGCCTTGGCAAAGGCGCGACAGGCACCATCACAGTCGATGGCGTCGAGGCGGGAAGCGGCACCTTTCCTCACACCATCCCCTTCGCACTCGAGGCGAGCGAGACATTCGATATTGGTTCGGACACGGGAACCGGCGTGAACGACTCCGACTACCAAACGCCGTTCGCGTTCGACGGAAAGCTCAACAGCCTGACACTGAAACTCCTGCCCTCGGGCTGAGGACGCTCAACGCTCCGTCGCGCCCGGCTCCAGGAGAGACGCCGGTTCCGCTTTACCGGCACGATTGACAAGCTGACGGTCGCGCTCGAGCCGAAAGGGTAAGAACTGAGGAATTCGGCCCATCAAGCAGGGCTTGCTCTGGCCCAAATGAGGTTGTGAACTAGGCTCCTAAAGGGCAAGGCCGAGACAGGTCTTGCCCGCGGAGCCGTATGAACTCAGAGCCGAAAACGACAGGAACGCAGGCACGCAAGACGCTGGTGGCGCTGACGGGCGCTACGGGCTTCATCGGCCAGTATTTGCTGCAAGAGCTGCCGAAGCGCGGCTATCGCCTGCGCGTGCTGCTGCGCCGCCCGACCGTGCTCCCTGCCGGCTGCCCGAGCGCGGTGATCGGCGATCTCGCCAAGCCCTACAACATGGCCGAGGCACTGGCCGATGTCGACGCCGTGATCCACACCGCCGGGCTCGCCGAGGCGATGTCCGGCGTGCCCGAGGACGACTATCGCGTGTTCAACACCGAGGCGACGATCGGCTTTGCCAAGGCCGCCGAGCGGGCGCGCGTGAAGCGTTTCGTGTTCCTGTCCTCGATCAGGGCGCAATCGGGACCGACCGCGTCCGACGTTCTCACCGAGGCGCACGAGCCGCGTCCGACCGATGCCTATGGCAGGTCCAAGCTCGCCGCCGAGCAAGGCCTCGCCGCGACCGGGCTCGACTGGGTCGCGCTCAGGCTCGCACTCGTCTACGGGCCCGGCGTTCAGGGCAACGTGGCTAAGCTCGCCAGGCTCGCGCGCTCCCCCTACCCGCTTCCCCTCGCCGGGCTCAGGGGCGAGCGTTCCTTGCTCGCCCTCGACAATCTGGTCGAGGCTGTCGACAAGGTTCTGGCCGCTCCGGCGCCGCTCAAGCGTCCTCTCATCGTCGCCGATCCCAAGCCCTTCACCATCGGCGCGATGATCGCCGCCATGCGCCGGGGTCTCGGGCGCAAGCCTGGTCTGTTCTATGTGCCGGGTCCGTTGCTCGCGGCGAGCCTCCGCGCCACGCGTCAGGCCGACGACTACGCGCCGCTGTTCGGCTCGCTCGTCGCCGATCCGTCGGCGCTGCAACGTCTCGATTGGCAGCCGCCGATGACAACGGAAGCTGCACTCGCAGCACTTCTGCGCGAGAAAATTGTCGCTTAGTTGCGCTGCACAAAAAGCCGCGACTTTTATGTGTGTTGGAGACGAAGCGTCTTACCTTCGTCGCATTTTTTTGCTAGTGTGTTTAATGGCAGACGGGGGTCGCCATCGGAGCAAGGCCGTTGCCTTGGAAGCCGCGACTCTGAAGCCTTCACAACATTCAGAGCGCACCCTTCTGAGGCAACTCTAGGAGGTGGGTATGGCACTCCCCAAGATCGTCCTGCGCGGCAGGAAGATTATTCTCCTGAGCGGCTTCAAAGATGAAGCCCTGGAGCGAAGCACCAAGCATCGCAAAGTTCTGGTCGACGCCGAGGATAAGCTGCGTCTGGCGGCCAAAGCCAATCCCGACGCCTGCGCTTTCGGCTATGTCGCCGGAGAATGGATTGCTTCGGCTTAGGCGCCCGATTCGGGACCTTCTAATACCGCGCGCTGAAAGCCGCGGCAGTCGGGCATCGAGCGGTCTCGCTCACTCCGGTGAGACCGTGATGCCCCAGGGCGCATCGCCGACAGCAATCGACTTCACCACGGTCAGGCTTGGCACGTCGATCACCGACACGTCGTTGCTGTTGCCGTTGGTCACAAACAGCAGCTTGTCGTCGGGCGTGAAGACGAGCTGCCACACCCTCTGCCCCACCAGCAAATATTTCTCGACCTCGAGCGCCTTGGCGTCGATCACCGCGACGCGGTTGGCGGGACCCAGCGCGACGAAGGCGCGCGTGCCGTCCTTGGTGATGCGCACGCCGACCGGCTGAATCTGCTCCGGCTGCACGCCAGGAATCTCAAAGCCGATCGTCTTGATGATCTTGCGCGTCTTGACGTCGATCACCGACACCGTTCCCGCCACCTCCGAGGTGACCCAGAGCTGCGTGCCGTCGGCGGTGAACTCGGCGAAGCGCGGCCGCGACCCGACCAGAACATTGTCGACCACCTCATATGTGTCGGTGTCGATGAAATGCGCCATGTTCGAGGTTTCCGACGTGGCGATCAGGATCTTGCCGTCTGGACTTACCCCGACGCCCTCGGGCTCGACCCCGACCGGCACCTCGGCCAGCACCTTCCTGTCCTTGAGGTCGATCGCCGTCATCAGCGCGTCGTCCTCGTTGGCGACGTAGACCGGGCTGCCCGAGGGGTGGATGTTGAGCTGCTCGGGGTCAGGGCCCGACGGCAGATCGCCGACGATCTCGCGGCTCGCCACATCGAGGATCTGCACCGTGTCGTCGTCGCTGGCGCAGATCAGCACCTGCTTGCCGTCCTTGGTCATCTTGATGCCGCGCGGGCGCTGGCCGACCGGAATCGTCGCCTGCACCTCGAGCGTGGCGCTGTCGATCACCGTCAGCGAGTTGCCCTTTTCGTTGGAGACATAGACGGTGTAGGCGGCACAAGGCGTCGCGGCGAGCACGACGGCCGCCGCGATCGCCGAAGCAAGATTTGATAACGCTCATCGCTCTCAAGACATCCTCCCATCGGCCTCGCCATTGACGCGCGCGAGGCTCGTTTCGATCATTGCATTTTGCACTTGGTCTCGGGCTCGTCGATGCCGAGTGTGTCGACCTCGGCATGCTCGTGCAGGAAGCCCTCCTGCGGCGACATCGACACCGTCATGTCGGGTCCGGCGATGATGATCGGCTGGCGGAGCTGGCCGTCCCAGCTGCGGAACGTCACCTTCTGGCCCTTGAACGCCGCGAGATCGAATTTGTCGCCCCTGATATAGGCGGCGACCGGGATGAGCTCGGCCGAGCCCGTGCGCGTCACGCCCTCGCCGATGGCGCGCACCGCGACCCAGGCCTGGTAGTCGAGCGGCAGCATGAAGCGGCTGGCGAAGCGCTGGAAGCGGTTCTGCATCTGGGTCGCACCCCATTGCTCATGCGCCGGATGCCAGCTCATCGCCTTGAGGCCGGCGGTGCCGGCGACCGGGCGCGGGTCCCACGTGCGAAACGGGAGATAGGGCCCGAACACCTCCCTCTCGTCGGCGACCACAACTACGTCGTAAGCGGGCGCGCCTTGCGTCAAGCTCGGCATCTGCTGCTGGATCTGCTGCAGCCCTGAATCGGTGCGGCGCGCTTCGAGCGTGCCTTTGTATTCGCGCTCCTCGACGATGACGCCGCCGAAGCGCTTGGCCGCCCGCTCGATCGCGGCGAGATAATCGAGGTCCTCGGGAAACGTGCCTTTCACCACGAGCCAGCGCGGCCATTTCTTCCACACGAGATATTGGGCGAGAGCGTCGGCGAGCATGGTGCGGTCCGGCGCGGTGTGCAGCACGTTGGCGCGGCAATCCTCCTGGCGAAGGCTCACCTCCGGCGCGCTGATATTGAACAGCAGTACGTCCTTGCCTTTGACCGAGTCGGCAAGACCGAGCAGGGTCTTTGCCGGCGCATCGACCAGCACGAAATGATGCCCGCTCTCGACGAGCTTCGCCAAGGCGGCGACCGCGTCGCCGTCAGGCGGCACGCGCTCGACCTCGAGCGTGAATTGCTGCTTGGTGAAGCGCCCGGTCGTGTTGTTGTCCTTGAGCGCGATCTGCGCACCCGCCACGCCGAGATCCTCGGGCGGGACGTTCAGCCGTGACAGAGGCAGCGGCCGCTTCACCTCCTGCTCGAGATAGCCGATCGGCACGGTAACGACGTCGCCGGCCGGCGCCGGCGTATCGGCACCCTTCGCGCTTTGATCCTCGGCGAGAACAGCCGGCGCCGTAGCGAGGAGAAGCCACGCCGAGATCGCCGGCAGGAAACGCCACGCAGAAATGCGGGATTGGCGCGGCTCCGGGCTGTTTGGTCTTTGCGACCGGCGACGCTGTCTTGACTGCATGCCGAAAGACCCGGTGAACACGGAACTCTTGCTCTAAATGTATCCGGTCGCGGAAACGCAAAATAGCAAGTCATACAGGCAGAAATAGCAATTGCATTGCCGTTAGGCAGCCCACATTGGGCCGACAAGCAATGGGTTTATTGACAAATGGCAAGGCCGCGAGCAGTGTTTTTGGCGTGAAGCCCCGACTGGAGCACCCGTAAGCACGGGAATTCGGGACCACACCCAAGGGAGGAAAACATGGTGAGTTGGAAAGTGCGTGGCGCGCTTACGGGTGCGCTCGTGTTAGGTTTTGCCGGTGCTGTCAGCCCGGCTTGGTGCGCAGATGCAGGGGCGCCGGCGGCTCCCGTCTCGCAAGATCAGCTTAACGCCGCTGCCGGTGATGAGAACAACTTCCTTCACACCAACGGCAATTACGACCAGACCCGGTATTATCCCGGAAAGCAGATCAACACCTCTAATGTCGGCAAGCTTCATCCCGCCTGGATCTTCCAGACCGAGGTGAAGGAGTCGATGGAGACGACGCCGATCGTCGTCAACGGCGTGATGTATGTCACGACGTCGTTCGACCACGTCTACGCCATCAACGCCAAGACCGGCGAGGAGTTCTGGCACTACAAGCACGCCATGGGTCCGGTCACGACCTATTGCTGCGGCCCGAACAACCGCGGCGTCGCCGTGTATGAGGACAAGGTCTATCTCGCGACGCTCGATTCCAAGCTCGTCGCCCTCGATGCCAAGACCGGCAGCGTGGTGTGGCAGACCCAGATCGCCGATCCGACGCTCGGCTATAGCGAGACCATGGCGCCGACCGCCGTCAACGGCAAGATCCTGATCGGCACCAACGGCGGCGAGTACGGTATCCGCGGCTTCGTGCGTGCCTATGACGCCAAGACCGGCAAGCTGATTTGGAACTTCGATACGACGCCCGAGAATTCGGTCGGCGTGTGGGCGGCCAATGACGCAACCGGCCACGACATGCATCGCGACATCGCCGGCGGAAAAGGCTCAGCTCGCCAAAGCCGGCGACCCCTACAAGACGGTCGGCGGCGGCGTGTGGCAGAATCCGGCGGTCGATCTCAAGGCCAACCGCATCTTTTTCGTGGTCGGCAATCCGTCGCCCGATCTCGACGGCGCCATTCGGCCCGGCGACAATCTCTACACGGAGTCGCTCGTCTCGGTTGATCTCGATACCGGCAAATATGTTTGCCACTTCCAGTTCATCCCGCACGACGTGTGGGATCTCGACGCCGTGAGCCCGACCATTCTGGTCGACGCCAAGGACAAGGACGGCAACGTCGTTCCCGCCGTCATTCACGGCAACAAGATCGGCAACGTGTTCGTCAACAGCCGCAAGGATTGCAGCCTGATCCGCTTCTCCGAGCCGATGGTGTCGCAAGAAGGCCTGTGGACGTTGCCCACGGCTGAAGGTGCGAAGATGCTTCCCGGCGCCAATGGCGGCGTCGAGTGGTCGCCGATGGCGGTCAACCCCGAGCTTGGGCTGACCTACGCGGTGAACCTGCACCAGCCGATGACCTATCAGGTCCAGAGCTCGCCCTATCCGGGCGGCAAGCTGTGGCTCGGCGGCGCCTTCAAGGTGATCGCGACCGAGGCGTCGTTCGGCAATGTCACCGCCGTCGACTACAACACCGGCAAGATCGCCTGGCAGGTCAAGACGCCTCTGCCCATGATGGGCGGCGCGCTCACGACCGCTGGCGGCTTGATGTTCACCGGCGAGGGCAATGGCTGGTTCAGGGCGTATGACGCCAAGGACGGCAAGGTCCTGTGGTCGTTCTTCGCCGGCGCCGGCGTGAATGCCCCTGCGGCCTCCTATGCGGTGGACGGCAAGCAGTACGTCGTGGTCGGCGCGGGTGGTAACACCCAAATCGACTTCAAGCGCGGCAACAACATCATCGCCTTCACGGTCGATTGATCGTTCACGCGCTCTAATTGTTGAGACATTATGGGACGGGGCAGCAATGCCCCGTCCTTTTCATGGCCAACGCCTCTGCCACCACAGGGGCTAGAAGGGACCGACCGCCGCGGAGTCGCCAGGGCATGTTCTACTGGATCTACGAAGTCCCCACTCTGGTCGTGGTCGCCCTGTTCGGCGCGATCTTCGTAGCCTTCTGCTGGGCCGGCATTTTTCTGTTCCGCCCCCATGTCAAAGACGCGCTGCACCAGCATCAACATCTCAATGAGATTCTCGCCAACTTCCTCCACTATTTTGGCGTCCTCTACGGCTTGCTGCTCGGCTTGCTCGCCATCGCGACCTATCAGGATTTCGCCGATGCCGAGAAGGGAGTCGCCAACGAAGCCTCCTCGTTGGCCGCTCTCTATCGAGACATCGGCGCCTACCCCGAGCCGAACCGCACCGCGCTACAGAATGAGCTTCGCGAATACACGCGCGACGTCATCGACACGTCATGGTCGCTGCAACACCGCGGCTTTGTCCCGCTCGAGGCCGAGAAGCCGGTCGCTGCATTCCAATTGCTGCTCGTCCAGTTCCACCCGCAGGACAAATCGCAAGAGCTGCTGCATGAGGAGACCCTGCGGCAGTTCAACAATTTCTACGCCTATCGAAGGTCGAGACTTTACAGCGTCACCTCCGGCATCCCGGCCGTCTTGTGGTACACGATCGCGCTCGGGGCCCTCATCAACATTGTGCTGATCTGGCTGTTCGACTTGCGTCTTCGGCCGCACCTGATCCTTGGCGGGCTGGTGTCGTTCTATCTTGCCACCGTGATCTCGGTGATCGCCCTTCTGGACCACCCGTTTCGCGGTGACCTCGGCGTCTCGTCCGAAGCGTTCGAGCTGGTCTACAACCAGCTGATGAAACAGTAGACAAGAACCGGCCGGCCGATCGGCCACGGCAGAGAAAGGAAGGTCGACGATGCCGCAACTTCGATGCGTAACGAGCGCGTTCCTTCTCACCGCGCTGCTGCTTGCGAGCTCGAGCGCGTTCGCCGATGACGCGATCGACGCCAAGGCCAAAATCTGCGCGACCTGCCACGGCGAGCAGGGCGTCCCCATCCAAAAGGCGTTTCCGGTGATCTGGGGTCAGAATGCCGGTTATCTCTTCCTGCAATTGCGCGACTTTCAAAGCGGCGCGCGCAAGAACGATCTCATGTCGCCGATCGCCGCGACGCTGGCGAAGGAGGACTTGCTCCCGCTCGCGGAATATTTCTCGAAACTGAAATGGCCCAACTTGCAGCAGCCCCCGGCGCCCGCGGATGTCGCCGCCACCGCACAAAAGGCCGTGGCTGCCATTGGCTGCATCGGCTGCCATCTCGACCATTTCCAGGGAGACGGCTCGACCGCCCGCCTCGCCGGGCAGAACCACGACTATCTCATCAAGACCATGACCGACTTTCGCGACCGCACCCGCGGCAACAATCCCGGCATGTCGGATTTGATGAACGCGGCGTCGCCCGACGATCTCGCCGCGCTGGCGCAATATCTGGCTGGGCTGCAAGTCGACCAATATCTCAACCAGGGCCAGTAAAACGCCCGGATGGCGGCGACTAGTTGGGATTGGCGGCGAGCTTGTCGCGAAGCGCGGTGAGCGTCGTGAGATCGCTCGCCGTCTTGCCCTGCTTGTCCTTGAGAGTCTTGTCGGCACCGCGCGCGAGGAGCAGGTCGACGGCGGCGGCGTGGTTGAGCTCGGCGGCGATCATCAGCGCGGTGCGGCCGCGATTGTCGGCATCGTCGATATGCGCGCCGCGATCGAGCAGCAATTTCATGACCTCGATCTCGTCCTGCACGCCGGCCTCGTCGGAATAGCCCGCCGCCCACATCAGCACGGTGAGATCGTTGCCGTAACGCGCATTGACGTCGACGCCGTGATCCAGCAGGAGGCGCACGACGCGCCGGAAAGCCGCGGCCCGCCGCATAAACGATCGCCGACTTGCCCGTGCCGTCGGTCGTCTTGGGATCGACGCCCTTGGCCATGAACAGCTCGACGATCGGCACGCTGCCCATATAGGCCCCCGCCGACAGCGGCGTGATGCCGCTTCGGCCGGGAAGGTTCACGTTGGCGCCGCGCTCGACCAGGAGCTGCACGACGGGGAACCGGCCATTCTCCGCCGCCTGATAGAGCGCCGAGGAGCCGTCGAGATTCTGCGCGTCGATCTGCGCGCCCTTGTCCAAAAACAGAGCGACCAGCTCGACCTCGTCGGCGACAGCGGCGTGTGCCAGCGGCCTTGCCCCCAACCGATCGCGCGCATCGAGCGAGGCGCCTAACTCGAGCAGGTGCTTGGCAAGATCGAGGCATCCTTTGTCGGTCGCCGAAAACAGCGCCGCATTCATCTCGATCGACGAGGGGTCGCGCTCGATCTGCTCGTAGCGCTGCTCCTGACTGCGGCAGACCTTGACGTTCGCAAGCGCCGGGGCGACGCAGGCAAGCGACAAAACGCTGGCGATGAGGACGGTGCCGGCGGGTGCGGGAAACACTGACATAGCCTGCTTCTTAGTGGCATATCGGAGCGCCGTCGAGCCCGGTGCGGCGTCCAAGCGTTCCGGTTGACGAAAGCCCCGCGAAATCGTCCTTTTCCGCGCGCGGCCAAGGACCTACTACTCGTCAGTGTCATCCAAAGAGAGCCCACCATGCGCGATCAACAAGAGCTGATGGTCCTCGTCGATGCGGGCGACCAAGTTATCGGCACCGCCGGCAAGCTCGAGGCGCACCGCGCCGGCACCCTCCACCGTGCCTTCTCGGTAATCGTGTGGGACGGCATGGGCCGCCAGCTGTTGCAGAAGCGTTACGTCCGCAAATATCACTCCGGCGGATTGTGGACCAATGCCTGTTGCGGCCATCCCCGCCCGGGGGAGGACATCGGGGCGGCGGCGCGCCGGCGGCTCGAAGAGGAGATGGGCTTCGTCTGCCCCCTCGCCCCGCTCGGCACCATCACCTACCGCGCCGAGCTTGACAGCGGCATGACCGAGCACGAGATCGTGCATGTGTTTCGCGGACTCTATGACGGGACGGTCGCGCCCAATCCGCTAGAGGCCGAAGGCTATCAATGGGCGAGCCTCGAGCAGGTGCGCGCCGACAGCGCCGCCATGCCCGAGCGCTACAGCGTCTGGTTCCGCCGATATGTCGCGGCGCAATGGCCGATGGCGCTGGCACGGCCTTAGGCTTTGCGCATCGCAACCACTCTCTATAGTAGGAATTCATGAGAGCCCCCCAGGCCGATACATCGATCTCAGTTCCCGCCGAATGGGCGCCGCAGAAGGCGATCTGGACGGCATGGCCCGCCTCCGCTGCGGAATGGAACGGCGACCTCGCCGCGCCGCGCCGCGACGTGGCTGCTCTGGTGCGCGCGCTCGCTCCGCAAAACCACGTCCGCCTTCTGGTGAACGGCGCAGAAGCCGAGGCTTCGGCGCGCGCCGAGCTGGGGCAGGCTGCCGAGCTCGTTCGCGCGCGCTACGGCGATATCTGGCTGCGCGACACCGGCCCGATCTTCGCGCGAAACGAGGATGGCGCCGTCGCGCTGAAATTCCTGACCAATGGCTGGGGCGGCAAGTTCGACTTCCCCGACGACGCGACCGTTGGCGGCGACATCGCCGCGCTCGCCGGCGTCGCCACGCTGAGCTTCGACTTCGTGCTCGAAGGCGGCGCCGTCGATCATGACGGCGATGGCACCATGCTCGCCACGCGCCAGACCCTGCTCAATGCGAACCGCAACGGATGGAGCGAGCAGGAGGCGGAAGCCGCGCTCCATCAAGCCTTCGGCGCGCGCAAGATCATCTGGCTCGACGAGGGCCTGACCAACGACCACACCGACGGGCATATCGACAATGTGGCGCGGTTCGTTGCCCCTGACCGCGTCGTCTGCCAGTCACCGTCAGGCGCCGACGATCCCAATGCCGCGATTCTGGACAGCATTGCCGAGCAGCTTGGCGCCGCGACCGACGCGCATGGCCGGAAGCTCGACATCGTCCGCATCCCGAGCCCAGGCCTGCGCGCCAACGCCGGCGGGGACGCCTCGCCCGCATCGCATATGAATTTCGTCATCGCCAATGGCGTCGTGGTCGTGCCGGTCTACGGCACGCGATCCGCCCCGCTCGCGCTCGCGGCGTTGCAGAGCGTGTTCCCCACCCGCAAGATCGTCGGCCTCCCCTCGCACGGACTGCTCGGCTCGGGCATGTCGGGCGGCGGCTCGTTCCATTGCATCACGCAGCAGGAGCCTCTGTGATGGCGGAGCGCAAGCTGACGGTTGCGGCGATCCAGGCGGCCTACGGCCACGACATGGAAGCGAACATCGCCAAGACGGCGGCGCTGGTGCGCGAGGCGGCCGGGCTGGGCGCCGCGATCGTGCTCCCGCCGGAGCTGTTCCAGAGCATCTATTTCCCGACGCGGCAGGATCCGAAATGGTTCGCGACCGCTCATCCCGTCGACCGGCACCCTTCAGTGCTGGCGCTGACCAAGCTCGCGCGCGAGCTTGGCGTCGTCATCCCGATCTCGTTCTTCGAGAAGGATGGGCCGCGCTATTACAACAGCGTTGCGGTGGCCGATGCCGGCGGCGAGATCCTCGGCGTCTATCGCAAGAGCCACATCCCCGACGGTCCCGGTTACCAGGAGAAATATTATTTCCGCCCCGGCGACACCGGCTTCAAGGCGTGGAAGACGAGGGCCGGGACGATCGGCGTCGGCATTTGCTGGGACCAATGGTACCCGGAGGCCGCACGCGCCATGGTGCTACAGGGCGCCGAGATCCTGCTCTACCCGACGGCGATCGGCTCTGAGCCATACGACCTCACGCTCGACACCCACAAGCAATGGCAGCGCGCCATGCAAGGCCACGCCGTCGCCAACGCCGTGCCCATCGTCGCGGCGAACCGTATCGGGGCTGAGGAGAACGACGGGGTGAAGCAGAGCTATTACGGCCACTCCTTCATCGCCGACCACAAAGGCGAGCTCATCGCGAGCTTCGGCTCGGCCGACGAAGGCGTGCTGATCGGAAGCTTCGACCTCGCCGCAATCGAGCGCTATCGCGCCGAATGGGGCTTCTTCCGCGACCGCCGCACCGACCTTTACGCGAAAAGTCTGATCTAGATCAGAGTTCGACGGCTAGGGAACCGCCACCATCACGTCCGACGACTTGATCACGGCGTGGACCTTGTCGCCGACCTTCAGCGCCAGCTCGTCGACCAATTCGTTGGTGATCGAGGCGGTCACGATGGTGCCGCTCACGTCGATGCGCACGTGGGCGGTGGTCGCGCCCTTCTTGATGTCGACGATCTTGCCGGGAAGCGCGTTGCGTGCAGAAATCTTCATGACCGTTCCTTTAGGCTTATGAATGGACGTTGCCTCGTTGTGCCTATATCGCTCGCGATATAGGTGCATGTCAAACCGGCTGGATCCCTATGGTTGCTCTTTCGAAAACTCGCGTTGAGCGCCAAGCGTCGAGCGCCAAGACATGACCGTTGCCCAAGCCCGGCGCACCGTCAGCGAGAGACTGCCATGAGAACCGAGCAGGCGAGACGGGCGAAGTCGCTCGCGGCGAAGTCGACGAAGCCGCCCGCCCTTTCCACCACCCTCAATGCCCGCATTCTCCGGCATGATCAGGTGCACGGGCTGTCGACGCTCTATTTCGGCGACGGCGAACTCCGCGTGCCGCTGGTCGCGGCGCCGGTCGATTCCGGTGTGCGGGTGACCATCTATGCGCGCGACGTGTCGATCGCGCTGTCGCGGCCCATGGACGTGTCGATCACCAATCGCCTGCCCGGCACCATCGTCGCCATCGAGCCGCTCGCGCTACCTTATGTGCGCGTCACGTTCGATCTCGGCGCGACCCGCCTCGACGCGCTGGTCACCACCGAGTCGGTCGAGCGGCTTGGGCTCGAGCGCGGGCTTCGCGCCTGGGCCATGATCAAGACCGTCGTGCTCGGGAAAGACGCGATTGAGGCTGATCGCCTTCCTGAGCCTCGCCGCTGGCCCGCGACCGATAGGACGGATTGAGCGAGGCGTTGAGCTCGGCGAGCCCCTGCGCGCTCGCGCTCCTTGCCCGGCGCTCCATCGAGCGGTAGAGCGCGACGAGCCGCTCGCCGAAATCGGTGAGCTCGGCGCCGCCGCCCTTCCTGCCCGGGAACGTCGCGAACACCGGCGTCTCGAAGGTGCGGTTCATCGCATCGACCATCAGCCAGCATTTGCGGTAGGAGACCCCGGTCGCCCGGCTCGCGCCGAGGATCGAGCGGGAGGCGCGGATCGCCTCGATCAGCGCGAGGTCTTCCGGCGTGAACCTGCCACCATTGGCGAACCTGACGATCACGTCCAAATTTGAAGCGCGAGCGGTCACCGTCGCCGTTTCCTCATGCGAGCCGCATCCCGCGACGCATGACCTTATCCGAAAGGCAACTCATCGGGATCATGCCCTTGTCTCTGACGCGTGATCTTAGCCGAAAAGCTTGCAGCTTTCGGAGATCTTGCTCTAACCAGCGGCGCGCAAGCCTGGACCGGCCCTGGTCCGCTCCCACCACTCCTCGACGCTTTGCGCCTCGGCCGGCAACAGCTCTGATAGCGATCCGGCGAAGCGGTGCCAAGCCTCGTTCATGGCCGGCGCCACCGCCGTCAGCAAGGGGCCGGCGGCGGCCCTGGTCACTCGGCGGGAGCGAGCGCGGTTGCTTTGTGCGTCTCGCGCTTCGCACCCCGCAGCCTGTTCTGCAGCCGGGCGAGATAGAGATAGACGATCGGCGTGGTGTAGAGCGTCAGCACCTGCGACAGCGCCAAGCCGCCGACCATGGCATAGCCGAGCGGCTGGCGGAGCTCAGAGCCCGCGCCGTGGCCGAGCATCAGCGGCACGCCGGCCAGCATCGCCGCCATGGTGGTCATCAGGATCGGGCGGAAGCGGAGCAGGCAGGCCTCGCGGATCGCCTCGTGCGGCGTATCACCCACGCGCTCGCGCTGAATGGCGAAGTCGACCAGCATGATGCCGTTCTTCTTGACGATGCCGATCAGCAGAATGATGCCGATGATGCCGATCACCGAGAGATCGAAGCCGCCGGCCATCAGCGCGAGCAGCGCGCCGACGCCCGCCGAGGGCAGCGTCGAGAGGATGGTGAGCGGGTGGATGAAGCTCTCATACAGCATGCCGAGGATCAGATAGACCACGACCAGCGCCGCGGCGATCAGCACCGGCTCGTTGGCGAGCGAGTCCTGGAAGGCCTGCGCGTTGCCCTGGAACGTGCCGGTCAGGGTGACGGGCGCCCCCATGCCGATGACGGCCTGGTTGATGGCCTCGACCGCGGGGCCGAGCGCGACACCGCTCGGCAGGTTGAAGGAGAGCGTGATCGCCGGGAACTGACTCTGATGCGACACCGAGAGCGGTCCAACCTGCGTGTTGTCGATGGTGACCAGCGTCGAGATCGGCACCGACGCTCCGGTCAGCGGCGACTTGAGATAGATGCGGTCGAGCGTGTTCGGATCGCCCTGCATCTGAAGGCGGCACTTCGAGGATGACGTGATAGGTGTTGGTCTGGGTGTAGTACTGCGCCACCTGGCGCTGGCCGAAGGCATCGTTCAGCGTGGCGTCGATCGCTTCCGGCATGATGCCGAAGCGCGCCGCCTGGTCGCGGTTGATGCTGACCATCAGCTGCGGCGCGTTGCCCTGCTGGTCGGTCGAGACGTCGGCGAGCTCGGGGAGAGTCTGGAGCTTGGCGAGGATTTTCGGCGCCCATTCGTTGAGCTCGCCGATATCGGCGTCCTGCAGCGTGTACTGGAACTGGCCGCGGCCGATGCGCCCGCCGACGGTGATGTCCTGCGACGGCTGAAGCGTGAGCTTGACGCCCTCGACGCGGGCGAGCTGCGGCCGCAGCCGGTCGATGATGCCGGTCGCGTCGGTGCTGCGCTGATCGCGCGGCTTGAGGCCCATGAAGAAGCGGCCCGTGTTGGCGGTCTGGGCGCTGCCCGTGCTGCCCATCATGCCGCCCGACCGCGGCGATGTCGGGGTCCTTCGCCACCACATCGCCGAGCCGCACCATCAGCCGCGCCATCTCTTGCGGCGAGATGTCCTGCCCGGCCTCGGCGAAGCCGGTGATCAGCCCGGTGTCCTGAATGGGGAAGAAGCCCTTGGGAATGGCGATGTAGAGATAGACGCTCGCCGCCATGGTGGCAAAGAACACCATCAGCGTGATGAACGGGTGGCGCAACACGACGTCGAGCGTGCGGCGATAGAACGAGAGCATCCCGTCGAACACCGCCTCGATGGCGCGCCACACGAGCCCATGCTGCCCGCTTTCGTGATGCAGAAAGCGCGCGCACAGCATCGGCGTCAGGATCAGCGACACCAGCGCCGAGACGGCGATGGCCGCCGTCACGGTGATGGAGAACTCGCGGAACAGCCGCCCGACGATGCCGCCCATCAGCAGTAGCGGTATGAACACGGCGACCAGCGAGATGCTGATCGAGAGCACGGTGAAGCCGATCTCGCGCGAGCCTTTGAGCGCAGCCTCGCGCGGGGGCATGCCGTCCTCGATATGCCGGTAGATGTTCTCGACCACGACGATGGCGTCGTCGACCACGAAGCCGACCGAGATGGTGAGCGCCATCAGCGAAATGTTGTCGAGGCTGAAGCCGCAAAGATACATGACCGCAATCGCGCCGAGCAGCGACAGCGGCACCACCAGCCCCGGGATCAGCGTCACGCGCAGATTGCGCAGGAACAGCAGGATCACCAGCACCACGAGGAAGATGGTGAGCGCCGAGCGTGTACTCGACGTCGTCGACCGACGCGCGGATGGTCTCGGTGCGGTCGGACAGGATGTCGACGCTGATCGCCGGCGGGATCACGGCTCTGAGCCGTGGCAGCGCCGCCTTCACCTTGTCGACCGTTTCGATGACGTTGGCGCCCGGCTGCTTGGACACGACCAGCAGCACCGCGCGTTTGCTGTTGTCCCAGGCGCCGGTATAGAGATTCTCGGGCCCCTCGACCGCCTCGCCCACATCCTTGATCCTGACCGCGGCGCCGTTGCGATAGGCGACGATCACCTCGGCATAGTCGCTCGCCTTCGACAACTGGTCGTTGGCGGCCAGCGTGATGCTCCGGTCGTTGCTGTACAGCGTGCCCTTGGCGGCGTTGGTCGTCGACGCGCCGAGCACCGAGCGCAAATCCTCGAGCGTGAGATTCTTGGCGGCGAGCTTGGCGGGATCGACCTGCACACGCACCGAAGGCTTCTGCTCGCCGCCGATCGACACCTGCGACACGCCATCGATCTGCGAGATCTGCTGGGCGAGGATGGTGTCGGCATAGTCGTCGACCACGGTGAGCGGCAGCGAATCCGAATGCACGCCCATCACCAGCACCGGCGAATCGGCCGGGTTGACCTTGCGGTAGGTCGGCGGCGACGGCAGGTCCGTGGGCAATTGCCGCCCCGCCGCGGCGATCGCCGATTGCACGTCCTGTGCCGCGGCGTCGATATTGCGGTTGAGCTCGAATTGCAGCGTGACCGAGGTGGCGCCGAGCGTGCTGGTCGAGGTCAGCTGCGTGACGCCGGCGATCTGCGAGAATTGGCGCTCGAGCGGCTGCGCCACCGCCGACGCCATGGTCTCCGGGCTTGCGCCGGGCAGCGACGCCGACACGCTGATCGTCGGAAAGTCGACCTTGGGCAGCGGCGCCACCGGGAAGCAGCGGAAACGCCGCGAGCCCGGCCAACGCCACGGCGATCATCAGCAGAGTGGTCGCGACGGGACGGTTGATGAACGGCGCCGAGATGTTCATGGCGCCGCCGTCTTTGCGGCATGTGGGTGCGGCACGGCTTGCGGCGTCGTTTGTGCCGCCGCCTCGGGCGGCGTCGTTGCGCCGCGGCGCTCACCTTGACGCCGGGCTTCAGCCGATATTGGCCGCTCACCACGACGCGCTCGCCGGCCTTGAGCCCGCTCTTGACCACCGTCATGCCGTCGACCGTAGGCCCGCCCTCGATCGGGCGGTTCTCCGCACTATTGTCGGCATCGATCACCCAGGCGAGCAGCCCTTGCGAGTTTCGCTGCACGGCGGCTTGCGGGATGGTCACCGCGTCCTTCAGCGTCTGCACCAGCACGCGCGCCCTGATGAACTCGCCGGGCCAGAGCCGCTCGTCCTCGTTGGGGAACGAGGCCTTGAGCCTGATCGTGCTCGTCGTCTGGTCGATCTGATTGTCGATCAGCAGCAGCTTGCCCGCGCCGAGCTCGTGCACATTGTCCTGATCCATGGCGATCACCGTCACCTCGCCCTTGGCCATGGCGTCTTGCACGTCGGCGAGGTCGCGCTGCGGCAGAGTGAGCACCACCACGGTCGGGGTCAGGTCGGTCAGCATGGTGATCGGCGTCTGGTCGCCGGCATGAACGATGTTGCCGGCATCGACCTGGCGGAAGCCGACGCGCCCGTCGATCGGCGCGGTGATCGTCGCGTAGCTGAGCTGGGTCTCGGCGTTCTCGATCCCGGCCTGGTCGGAGGCGATGGTCGCGTTCAAGGCATCGACCTTGGCCTGCTGCTGATCGACCGCCTGCTGCGTGCCGGCGCCCTTCTTCACCAGGTCCTGGAAGCGCGCGAGGTCCTTCGCGTCGGAGACGAGCTGCGCCTGGTCTTGCGCCTTCTTGGCCTTGGCCTGGTCGAGCGCCGCCTGGAACGGCCGTGGATCGACGATCGCCAGCACGTCGCCCGCCTTGACGCGCTGCCCTTCGGCGAAATTGACGCTTTGCAGCTTGCCGTCGACCTGGGTGTGGATCGCCACCGTCTCGGAGGCTTGCACCGTGCCGAGGCCCTCGAAATAGATCGGCACGTCGCGCACGCTGACCTCGGCCGCGGTGACCGGCACCGGTGGCGGTCCTTGCTTCTTGTCCGGGACGTTCGCGGCCTTGTCGGGAGCTCCGCCGGTCTTTTCGATCGGCGCGCGATTGACGACCAGCAGCGCGCCGAGCGCGACCACGACGAGCGCGGTCAGCCAGGCGGACGCACCGCGCTTGCGCACCGGCTTCAGCGGCTCGGCGACCCGCGCCGTTGACCTCTTCCGGCCGCTCCTCGAACGGCTCGGATGGCTGCCCGTCGAGCGCCGCTCCGGCCTCGGTTTGCTTCACGTGCTTCTGCATCGAAACTGCATCCAACGATGTCCCACCCATGCAATGTAGTCGCCAAATGCCGCTTGGCGCGCAGGCCGTGGCAGAACGTCGCGAACATTAATTTTCCGCAAGAACCCGGGCTGTTCAGGTGAGGTTCATGTGGCGCGCGATGCAGATCGCCGCGCCGGGCGGAATAGAATTTCTTGGCGCGGCGGGAGGCGTCTTGGGCTAAATCCAGCCTCCGCCGCGAGTCCCGGACCCTGCCCGCCAATGAACCGGTCGACCGATCCCGACTTCTTCGCGCTGCTGACCGGAAGCTTTGCCCGGCTCGTCGGCAAGAAGCTCGTTGCCGAAGGGACCAGCCCCGATTGGCTGTACGCCGACGCGCCGTTCGCTCTGCTCGCGCACGACACCGCATCAGACCCGAAATTCATCTACGCCAACCGCTGCGCGCAAGCCTGCTTCGAGTATGACTGGGACGAGATGGTGTCGATGCCGTCGCGGCTCTCGGCCGAAGCGCCGGATCGCGCCGCCCGCCAGGCTTTGCTCGACGCGGTCGCCGAACGTGGCTTCATGTCGGGCTATCGCGGTTTGCGCGTTGCCAAGTCCGGCCGGCACTTTATCATCGAGGATGGCATCGTCTGGGAGCTCATCGACCAGGACGGGGTGAGTCATGGCCAGGCCGCGACCTTCCACTCCTGGCGGAGCGTTTGAAATTCACCTCAGCCAATGGCAGGGTCCGCCGGGACCGCGCTCCGGCGCGCCTCGATGCGGGACGAGCCTTGATGCAGGGGAAGCCTTGGAGCCGGCATGAGCCTTAAGCAGCCTCTGATCTTCATCGTCTCGGGCGAGACGTCAGGCGACAACCTCGCCGGGAAGCTGATGGCAGCGCTCAAGGCCGAGACCGACGGGCGCGTGCGCTTCGCCGGGATCGGCGGCCCGCAAAGCGAGGCGGAGGGTCTGACCAGCCTGTTTCCCATGCGCGAACTGTCGCTGATTGGCCTCGCCGAGGTGCTGCCGCATCTGCCGCGCCTGATCAAGCGGCTCAACCAGACGGCCGAAGCGGCCTTGGCTCTCAAGCCCGACGCCGTGGTCACCGTCGATTCGCCGGGCTTCTGTCTCCGCCTCGCCGATCGTCTTCGCGATTCCGGCATCCCGATCGTCCACTATGTGGCGCCGCAGCTTTGGGCGTGGCGCCCGGGACGCGCGCACAAACTCGCCACGCGCGTCGACCGGCTGATGGTGCTGCTGCCCTTCGAGGTGCCGTTCTTCGCCGGCTACGGCATCAAGAGCATTTTCGTCGGACATCCCGCCATCGAATCCGATTCCGGTGACGGCCCAGGCTTCAGGACCCGTCACTGGCATCCCGGCCGAGGCCACGCTGCTTTGCGTCCTGCCCGGCAGCAGGGCCGGCGAGGCGCGGCGCATGCTGCCGGTGTTCGGCGCGGCCCTCGGCCTGATCAAGCAGAACCATCCCGATTTGCGCGTCGTCATTCCGGTGGCCGATGCGGTCACCGAGACCGTCAGCCTGCTCACAAGGGAATGGCCGTTCCCGGTCGTTCTCGCCAAGATGGCCGACCGCTTCGACGCGTTCGCCGCCTCTGACGCCGCCATGACCAAGTCGGGGACGGTGACGCTCGAGCTCGCTCTCGCCGATGTCCCCATGGTGGTCGCCTACCGCGTCAGCCCGGCGACCGCCTTCCTCGTCCGCCGCATGGGGGTCGGCGTCGAGCACGCCTCGCTGGTCAATCTGCTGGCGGGCCGCGAGGTGGTGCCCGAGTTCCTTCAGGAGGACTGCACGGCCGAGCGGGTCGCCTCCGGCGTCGAGGCCCTGCTCGACTCAGGCGAGACGCGCGAGGCGCAGCGCCGGGGCTTCCGCGAGGTGGTGGCCGCGCTCGGCGAAGCTCACCCAGGCCCGAGCGAGCGCGCCGCCAAAGTGGTGCTCGATGTCATCGCCAGTCGCGAGCACTTAGAGCAATCATCCAAGTTGAATCGTGATTGCTCGAACCTGGTTTCATCCGAGAAGTCTGCAACTGTTCGGGATCATGCTCTAAGACGCTGGCGCGGCGCCGGACGGCCCCTGCACGACGCTGAGATGCTCCTGGATGCTCTCGTTGATCAACTTCGCCACGCGCAGCGCATCGCAGCCGGCGCGGCCGTCGACCAGCGGCTTCTTGCCGGTGACGATACAGTCGAGAAACGCTTCGATCTCGTTGCCGAGGCTGTCCTCCTTGGGGATCTCGTAGCTCTCCATGGCGATCGCCGCCAACCCCTCGGTCATGGGATCGCCGCGCAGCCGATAGCCCTGGATGCGCCCCTCGCCGAGATCGCAGCTGAGATAGTGATTGCGCGCGAACACCCGCAGCTTGCGCTCGGTCTTGTAGGCCACCCGGCTCGCCGTGACATTGGCAACGCAGCCAGACGCGAAGGTGAGGCGCGCATTGGCGACGTCGATCCTCTGGCCGAGCACCGGCGTGCCGACCGCATCGACCTTGACCACGGGTGAAGCGACCAGGCCGATGATCATGTCGATGTCGTGGATCATCAGATCGAGGATCACGTCGACCTCGACGCCGCGATTCTTCCAAGGGGCGATGCGATAGCTCTCGAAATAAAGCGGGTCGACGATGACCTTGGCGAGCGTCTTATAGGCGCTCGAGAAGCGCTCGATGTGCCCGACCTGGAGCACGAGGTTGCGCTGCTCGGCGAGGTCGGCGAGCGCAGTCGCGCTCTCGACGCTGTCGGTGACCGGCTTCTCGACGAGGATATGCATGCCGGCATCGGCGAGCGCGTGGGCGATCCCGTAATGGAGCGGGGTCGGCACTGCAACGCTGACCGCATCGACCTTGCCGATGATCTCGCGATAATCCGCCAGCGGCTCCGCGCCGAACTCGGTCGCGACCGCCTTGGCGCGCTCCGGGCTGGTGTCGACCACGGCGATCAGCTTGGCGCGCGGGTTGCGCGAATAGTGATCGGCGTGGAAGCGCCCGAAATAGCCAGCCCCCACAACGGCGACGCGAATCTGGTCTGCCATGACTTCTACCTGACCGCTACTCGGCGGCGACCCCTGCCTTGAGCGAGCGGAGAACGGTCTGCACCGCGCCGATGATGCGGTCTTGCGTCTCGGCGGCGAGATAGCCGTGCATCGGCAGGCTGATCACCTGGCGCGCGAGCCGATCGGTATTGCGCAGGCCGGGCGCGCGCGGGAACTCGCGATAGGACGGGAGCGCGTGGATCGCGCTCAGATAATGGATTGCGGTGGGCAGCCCCGCCTCGCGGCAGGCTTTGGCGAACTCATCGCGCCGCTCGACCTGGATGGTGTACTGGGCCCACACCGAGGCCGCGCCGTCGATCAGCGCCGGCACCTGCACCACCTCGCCGAGATATTCGGCGTAGCGGTCTGCCGCATTCTGCCGTGCCGCGATCTCGCTCGGGAACAGGCGAAGCTTCTCGAGCAGGATCGCCGCCTGGATGGTGTCGAGCCGGCTGTTCAGCCCGACATATTCGCTTTCCGGCTGATCCGGCGCCTTGCCGTGGCAGCGGAGCGAGAGGAGAAGCTTCGCCTTGGCGTCGTCGTCGGTGAAGATCGCGCCGCCGTCGCCGTAGCCGCCGAGCGGCTTAGAGGGATAGAAGCTGGTCGCGGTATAGTCGGCGAGCGTGCCGACCTTCTTGCCGTTGAGGCTCGCGCCGAAGCTCTGCGCCGCATCTGCCAGCACGACGAGATCGTTCGCCTCGGCCACGCGGTCGATCGCGTCGTAGTCGGCCGGCTGGCCGTAGAGATCGACGGGGATCACCGCGCGCGGGTTCAGCCCAAGCCGTTTAGCCTCGCTGATTGCCGCTTCGAGGCTCTCGACGTCCATGTTGAAACTGTCGGGATGCACATCGACGAGCACCGGCGTGGCGCCCGCGAGCACGACCACCTCTGCCGTCGCCACGAAGGTGAAGTCGGGCACGAACACCGCATCGCCGGGACCGATGCCCTCGGCCATCAGCACCAGCAGCAGAGCGTCGGTGCCGTTCGCGCAAGAGATGCAATGCTTGGCGCCGCAAAATTCGGCGAGCCGACGCTCGAGCTCGCTGACCTCCGGCCCGAGAACATATTGGCCATGCTTCAGCACGGCGGCGATTGCAATCTCGACGCTGTCGCCGAGCTGCTCGCGCTGTGCCGCCAAGTCGATGAAGGCCGCGATCGGCCTCGTACGGTCTTTCGTCATGCGATCTTTATCGAACTCCCTGCACGGTCTACCAAGGCGTAAGGCGGTGGCCCATGCGCGAGGAGAGGCTTGCGGCCTCGTCTTTCGCGTTATAGGGGAGCCCGCTTAGGCTTCCTGTCGCCCCCGCCGCCGACTACCATAGCACGACCGAAGTTTCAAACCCGCCAGCTTCCGCCCCATACGCTTGAGAACCGGCCAAAAAGCCAGGACCGCCTGACACCATGCTGCTCGGCTCCGAACGATTGCTCGCCTCCTCGCGCCTCAACGGGCTGAAGGTCGGCATCCTCGCCAACCCCGCCTCGATCGACCACGGCTTCACCCATGTGGTCGACCGGCTGGGCGCGGCTTCGGGCTTCAAGCTCGCCGCGATTTTCGGCCCACAGCACGGCTTCCGCTCCGATCTCCAGGACAACATGATCGAGAGCCCGCACACCAAGGACAAGCGCCGCAACGTGCCGATCTTCTCGCTCTATAGCGAGACGCGCGAGCCGACGCCCGAAATGCTCTCGCTGATCGACGTGCTGGTGATCGATATCCAGGATGTGGGCGCGCGCATCTACACCTTCATCTACACCATGGCGAATTGCCTGAAGGCCGCGGCGCGCGCCGGCGTTCCCGTCATCGTCTGCGACCGTCCCGAATCCGATCGGCGGCATCGAGGTGGAAGGACCGACGCTCGAGCCAGGCTACGAGTCGTTCGTCGGCCTGTTCCGCATGCCGATGCGCCACGGCATGACCACAGCCGAGCTCGCGCGCCTGTTCAACGAGCATTTCAAGCTGGGCGCCGAGCTCGAGACCGTGACGATGGAGGGCTGGTCGCGCGACATGTATTTCGACCGGACCGACGTGCCGTGGGTGATGCCCTCGCCCAACATGCCGACGCTCGACACGGCCATCGTCTATCCCGGCACCGTGCTGTTCGAGGGCACCATGCTGTCCGAGGGGCGCGGCACCACACGTCCGTTCGAGCTGATCGGCGCACCGTGGCTTGACGGCGAAGCTCTTGCGGCGCGCTTGAACGATGCGGGGCTGACGGGCGTGCATTTCCGCGCGGCCACGTTCGAGCCGACCTTCCAGAAGCACGCCAAGTCGACCTGCGGCGGCTGCCAGATTCATGTGACCGAGCGCGCCGCCTTCGCGCCCGTCGCGGCCGGCGTGTCGGTGCTTCGCGAGAGCTACGGGCTTGCGCCTGATGGCTTCAAATGGCGCGATCCGCCTTACGAATACGAGCACGACAAGATGCCGATCGACATCCTCGCCGGCTCGCCCACCCTCCGCGAGCAGATCGAGGCGCAGGTCCCGCTCCCGGAGATCATCGCCAGCTGGGCCCCCGGCGAGGCCGAGTTCACAGAGATCAGACGGCCCTATCTGTTCTATTGATCGCTTAGGGAAACGCCGCCGCCGAGAGATAGAAGAACGCGCCGATCAGCGCCGCCGCGGGCAGGGTGACCACCCAGGCGACGACGATGCTGCCGGCGATGCCCCAGCGCACGGCTGAGACCCTGCGCGCCGTGCCGACCCCGACGATGGCGCCGGTGATGGTGTGCGTCGTCGACACCGGGACGCCGAGCGAGGTCGCGAGATAGAGCGTGGCCGCGCCCGCCGTCTCGGCGCAGAAGCCTTGCACCGGCTTCAGCCGGGTGATGCGCGACCCCATGGTGCGCACGATGCGCCAGCCGCCGATCAGCGTGCCGAGCGCCATCGCCGCCTGGCAGGCGAGCACCACCCAGAACGGCACGTAGAAATCCTTGCCGAGCATGCCCTCGGCGAACATCAATCCGGCGATGATGCCCATGGTCTTCTGCGCATCGTTGGCGCCGTGGCCAATCGAATAGAGCGCGGCGGAGCCCAATTGCATGACGCGGAACTTGCGGTCCACGGCGAACGGCGTGCTTCGCCTGAACAGCCAGGCGACCGCGAGCCACAGCAGGAGCGCGAGCGCGAAACCGAGCATCGGCGACCATAGAATCGCACCGAACGTCTTGGTGATGCCCGGCCATACCACGGCGCCGACCCCGCCTTTGGCCGTCCCCGCCCCGACCAGCCCGCCGAGCAAAGCGTGCGAGCTCGACGAGGGAATGCCGCCCCACCAGGTGAACAGGTTCCAGGTGATGGCGCCCATCAGCGCCCCGAAGATCACCCGCCAATCGACGATCTCTGGCGCAATCAGCCCGGTGCCGATGGTCTGCGCCACATGCAGCCCGAAGAACAGGAAGGCGATGAAGTTGAAAAACGCCGCCCAGATCACGGCGATGCTCGGCGACAGCACGCGCGTCGACACCACGGTGGCGATCGAGTTGGCGGCGTCGTGCAAGCCGTTGAGGAAATCGAAGAGAAGCGCGACGGCGATGAGCGCGGCGACGATGTAGAGCGAGCCGCCGATCATGACGTGGCAACCGGTCGGGCGTCACACATGCTCGATGACGATGCCCTGGATCTCGTCGGCGACGTCGTCGAGGCGGTCAACGGTGTTCTCCAGATGGTTGTAGATCTCGTTGCCGCGAATGAACTCCATGGCGTCGCCAGTCTTGGCCTTCTGGTAGAGCTGGCCGAGCCCGCGGTCATGGACGTCGTCGGCATCGCCTTCGATGCGCGTGATGTGCAATCCGATCTCGTTGAGCGCGGCGGCGTTGCTGCCGACATTCGTCAGCATGGCCACGCCGCGCTGCACGAGCTCGGCGCATTCGACGATGGCGTCGGCCATCGCGCGCATCTCCGGCTCGAACGAGGTCACCTCGAGCAGCACGATGGCCTTGGCGGTCTGCTGCATCTGGTCGATCGAATCGTCCATCGCCGTGATCAGACTCTTGATGTCGGCGCGATCGAACGGGGTGATGAAGGTGGTGCGGAGCAGGATCAGCACCTCGCGCGTGATGCCGTCGGCCTCGTGCTCGAGCGCGACCACATCCTGGAAGCGGAGCTTGAGCTGATCGTCGCCGGCGAGCATCTGCCGCAGCGCCCGCGCTGCGCTCACCATGACGGCGGCGTGGCGCTCGAACAGGGCGAAGAAGTCTCCCTGGTGCGGCATCAGGCGATGAAACCACTGCAGCATCGCGCGCCCCCTTGCGGGCTCCCCACGGCGTCGAAGCAGCTGGAATGAGAGGGAAAATCGCCTTCAGGTCAAGTGCGGTCGGAATTGCCCACGGCTTTATCTGGCGGTGTGGCGGAAATCGCCGGTATCGAGCTCCGACAGCATCGGGCAGCCAAGCGTCTTTTCCAGCGCCTCGATCAGGTCCTGCTTCGACTCGGTGGCGATATAGAGCCCGCCATTCGTCTCGGCGAGGCATTTGGCATCGAGGATGCTCCCCTCGCCCGTCCAGCTCAGTCCCTTCATGCGATAGCCGATGATGTGGATGGTGAGTTGCGCCGCCGCCGCGTGCAATTCCTTGCCGAGATCGCAAGGCGAGCCGCCGCAGGTCTCCTCGCCGTCGGTCAAGACGACGATCAGGCCGGGCTTATGGCGGTAATCGAGCACCTCTGCGGCGTTCCTTCACCGCGGCGGTGAGCGGCGTCTTGCCGGCGGGGTTGAGCGCATTCACCTCCTGCATGATGAGGGCGGCGGCATTCGCGGTCGGCTTGAGGTTGAGCTGGACATTGCACTGCTGATAGGGCCCCGGGCCGTAGGTGATGAGCCCGACGCGCCGGGCGCGGGTCACGGTCGGCAGCACGCTCTCGAGCGCCCCCCTCACCTCGTCGATGCGCGGGATCGTGGTGGCGATACCCTGATTGACGTTGCCGGCCATCGAGCCCGACGCGTCGAACACGATCATCGCGTCCTGATTGCAGGGGTTGCCGCCGTCCGGCTCGGCGGCGCGGGCGGAAATCTCGCCGGCAAGCCCGGTTAGGAGCGCGACGACGGCGAGCGATGCGGCAGATTTGATTGACGGCAAGAAGCGTCTCCTCAAGCGAAACTCTAGCCTAAATGCGCCGCGCCGAAATGAGGCCCGGCGTCACGTCTTGGTGAGGTGGACCTGGCCGAAAACGGCCCCGAACCCGCGTGCAGCAGGACCAGCTCGGCTTGTAACGCGGCGCTCTCAGGACTAGCTTCCGGACGAGACGACACCTTGGGAGCAAGCGCCAATGGCGCAGCCCGTCATCCGCGTTCGCCGCTCGATCTGGCGCGCCTCCGGCAGCGTCGAGGGCGAGCGCGCGATCCCTGAGGAGACGGCGATCGCCTTCACCTTCAACACCGCTTCCTACGCGGTGATGATGGCGACGCCGCAAGACCTCGAAGATTTCGCCATAGGCTTCAGCCTGACCGAGGGCGTGGTGTCCTCGATCGATGCCATCGAGCAGATCGACATCGTCGAGGAGGAGGTCGGCATCGAGCTCCGCATCTGGCTGAAGGCGCCCGAGGCCGCGGAGTTCTTGGGCCGCCGCCGCAAGATGGCCGGGCCCACCGGCTGCGGGCTGTGCGGCATCGAAAGCCTGACCGAGGCGATGCGGCCGCCGCCGCAAGTCGGCGAGGGCCGCGTGTTCACTCCCGATCAGATCATGGCCGCGGTCGAGGCGCTCTCTCCCCTCCAGGCGCTCAACCACGAGACGCGCGCGGTGCACGCCGCCGGCTTCTACGAGCCCGAGCGCGGGCTGGTTGCGCTACGCGAGGATGTCGGCCGCCACAACGCTCTCGATAAGCTCGCCGGCGCCTTGGCCCGCGACGGCGCGAGCGCACGCCAGGGTCTCGTGGTGCTGACCAGCCGCATCTCGATCGAGATGGTGCAGAAGGCGGCGATGATCGGCGCGCCGGTCCTCGTCGCGGTCTCGGCGCCGACGGCGCTCGCAGTGCGCATGGCCGAGGCATGCGGCATGACGCTGGTGGCGATCGCACGCAAAGATGGGTTCGAGATCTTCACCCATCCGCAGCGGGTGAAGGGCAAGATCGCGAGCCACGTGGCTTGACCGAGCGGATCATCGCGTCTTGAGCAAGGCTTCCGCCTCGGCGAGATCCTCGGGCCGGTTGATGTTGAAGAAGGGATCGAGCGGATTGCCGCCGATCTCCGCCGGCGGAAACAAGATCTCGACGGCCATTTGCAGCTTCGTCCAATCGCCGACCTTGCGCATGCCGTTGGCGAGCGCCTTGACGAGATCGGGCGCGGTCTCGACCGGCCACAGCCCGACCACCGGATGCACGCCGCTCTCCGAGCGCGCCACGAGCAGCGTCGGGCGAGGCCGCGGCTGGGCGAGGAAGCGGGCAACGAGATCGAGTGGAAAGAACGGCGTATCGGTCGGCACGCTGACGACATAGCGGAGGTCGGGCCGGTTCGCGGCGACCCATTCGAGCCCGGCGAGAATGCCGGCGAGCGGCCCCGAATGGTCCGACGCGCTGTCGGCGACGACCGGGCGCGCGTAGGAAGCGAAGCGGGAAAGATCGCCGTTGGCGCTGATCACGGTGTCCGACACTTGCGGGGCGAGCCGGGCGACGGCACGTTCGAGCAGAGTCTCGCCTCCAAGCTGGAGCAACGCCTTGTCGGTGCCACCCATGCGGCGCGATCTGCCGCCGGCAAGAATGACGCCCGCGACGCGCTCATGAGATTCCATCTTTCGCCTCTATGTCCTTGAAACCTTGACGGTAATCCGGAGCGCGGAACTGCGGCTCGGGATGCCGTGTTAGCTAGGAAGCGACGGTGCTAGGTTAGCGCGAACCGTGATTCGCCGGGAGGTCTGCCACACATGAAGACCCTACTCAGAACTTTGTGCCTCATCGTCATTGCCGCCTCGGCGACCCTCGCGGCGCCCGAGAAAAGCATGGCCTCCAAGGCAGCGATCGATGCCGATGTTCGCGCTGCCTCCGAGAAATTCGCCACGCAGGTGCGCGGCGCCCGCGAGCTGGCCGCAAAGGCCGAGGGCGTGCTCGTGTTTCCGTCGGTGGTGAAAGCCGGCTTCGGTTTCGGCGGAGAATATGGCGAAGGTGCGCTCTTGGTGCGCGGGGCGCCGACGAGCTATTACAATATCATCTCGGCGTCGTTCGGCTTCCAGCTCGGCGTGCAGTCCCGCACGATCATCATCATGTTCATGACCCGCGACGCGCTCGATCAGTTCGATCGCACGGCCGGGTGGAAGGTGGGCGTCGACGGATCGGTGGTGCTGGTCACGCTCGGCGCCGACGGCTCGATCGACACCAACAACCTCACGAGCCCGGTCATCGGCTTCGTGCTCGACCAGAAGGGGCTGATGTACAATCTGACCCTCGAAGGCTCGAAGATCACCCGCATCAATCCCTGACCTCGCCGGAAAGACACGAACCCGCAGCCGTATCGTCGCGGGTCTCGGCCTCGTTCCGGGACAGCCCGCGCTCGCTATTTCAGCGGCGGAAGCGGCTGAGCGACGACGGCTTGATCGTGATGGAAAAAGCAGCCCCCCAGCGCCAATGGCACTGAAAGGACCGCCAAGATGGCGATCACACGCATTACTAGCCCCCACTCATAACGCTACACTTACTACCCCAACGAAATCACATTTCCGGGCTGAATTGGTTGCGGATTTGCAACAGTAGGCCGCCTTTTACCATACCGGGGTCAGACACGCTTTTCGTGGCGCGACACAAAATCCCCAGCGAATTTAGCATTTGTTAACTATGATGCGGTGCAATCTCCTTTGTGTCAGAGAACCGCTTTCTCCAGTCCTTCTCGGCTCTGCTCGCCAGCGCCATCCTCGTCTGCGGCACGCATCTGCTGCTGATCGCGAGCCAGCCCGCATTCGAGCCCCAGCCGGCCGAAGTCGAACTGCCGGTATCGGCGCCTTCCCTAGCGCCCGCCTCGGAAAGCTCCGTCGAAATCATTACGGAGAGCGCCTCGGAAGCGCCGCTCGATCGTCAGGCCGCTCCTGAACCCACAGCGCCCGAGCCTGTCCGCGCGCCATCCAGCCGCGAGATCACCGCGTCGCTTCCCCAATCCTTGCCCACGCCCGCCGCACCCTTCGTGGGCGACCAGACGAGTCTCGGCGCCGATGACGCGGCTCCCACCGGGCCGGCAACGTCCGAAGCCGCGCCTGACACGGCATCCGCCGAAACTACCTCCGCTGAGCCGCAGCTCCCCGCCAACGCCTCGGTCCCCGAGCAGCACGCGGTCGCAGAGATTGCCGAGGAGCAGCGGCATGCTGTGAGCCCTCCGGTCGAGGAGCAACATGCCAGCACCGCGCCGAGCGACATCGCCTCTCACGCGCCGGCAGCTCAGCAAGCGTCGGTTGAAACCGTTGCCGCGCCAACGTCCGAGCCCATAACGAGGGCGGGCGCTGACGACAATGCGAGCGCAGCCATCGTCGCCGCTGCCGAAGTCGCGGCCTCGCCATCGCCAATGGATGAAGCAAAGTCCCCCGCATTGACTGCCAGCGTTGACAGCGCCATGCCACAAGCCATCGCCTCCGCGGCTGCCGTCGCAGCGGCTCAGCCTGCGCCCAAACTAACGGCCGCGGTCGCGTCGCAATCGCCACAGTCTGAGAGCGTACCGTTGCCGACGCCTAAGCCCACACCGGTCGCCGATGGCAAGACGGCCAAGTCCGCACCGAAGCCGCAAGCGCCTACCGCCGAGCAGGAGGATCAGGCCGCAACCGAGCAGAAGCCGCGCTGGGCGGCGATGGCGCTCGCTCCAGCCGATAAGGATACCGTAGCCAAGCCGAAGCTCTCGCCGAAGCGCACCGAGAGCGCTGGCGGCTACAATGCTAAGATCTGGTCGGCACTCGCGCGCCACAAGCCGAAGACTGGCAAGAGCGGCAGCGCCAGCGTGACCTTCGCCATCGGACCGGGCGGCGGGTTGAAATCCGTGCGCGTCAGCGGTTCGAGCGGCGATTCACAGCTCGACCAGATGGCACTCGCCACCGTGCGCAACGCCGCGCCCTTCCCACCGCCGCCGAACCCGGCTTCGGCCTCCTACACCATCCGCATCTATTTCCGCTGATTGAGCTCGTCGTTAAGACGGTCGAGATCGGCAGGCGCGTCGATATCGGCGAAGATCGCGCCCGTTCCCATCTCCACCTCGGTCACTTGGTCAGCGTGCCGGCGCAGCAATTCCTTGGCGCCGGCATCGCCCGAGAGCGCCGCCATCTCCGCGAAGAAACGCGCGCCCCACAGCACGGGGTTGCCGCGCCGGCCATGACGCACCGGCACGCACACGCCGTCGGCGCCCTGCGCTACGAAGGCGGAGATCAAGGCCTTGAGCTCGGCCTCGCCGATCGCCGGCATGTCGCCGAGCAATATGAGCGCGCCGTCGCAAACTTGCGGTAGCGCATGCAAGCCCGCGCGGAGCGAACTGCTCAGCCCCTGCTCATGGTCCTCGTTGAAGACGGTGCCCACCTCCAACCCGGCAAGCGCCCCGGCGACGCGCGCGGCTTCAGAGCCCGTGACGGCGATCACAGGTCGCGCGCCGCTTGCAAGCGCGGCAACAGCGACGCGCCGCACCACCGGTACCCCTGCAATCGACTCGAGAAGCTTGTTGCGCAGCCCGAAGCGCGACGATCGCCCGGCAGCGAGAATGATCGCCGCGATCTTGCGGCTAAGCTTCTCACCGCCCGGCACGCCGCCGCTCATGCGCGTCCGCGATCCTTGCCGCGCTGCGCGGCGGTGATCTCGGCGATGATCGAGAGCGCGATCTCGGCGGGGCCGGTCGCGCCGATATCCAGACCGATCGGCGCGTGAATGCGGGCGATGGCCTCTGGCGCGACGCCCGCCTCTGCCAGCCGCGCGACGCGGCCGGCATGGGTCTTCTTGCTGCCCATGGCGCCGACATAGAAGGCATCCGATTTCAGCGCGTGGATCAGCGCCGGCTCGTCGATCCTGCTCTCGTGGCTGAGCGCAACGACTGCCGTGCGCGCGTCGATGCCGAGCCCGGGCATCACGTCGCCGGGCCATTCTGCCTTGACGGTCACGTCGCCGAAGCGCATCTGCGTGGCGAAGGCCGAGCGCGGATCGACCACCACCACCTCATGGCCCAGCATGCGCGCAATCTTCACCAGAGCCTGCGCCACATGCACCGCGCCGACCACGACGAGGCGGACCGGCGGGCTGAACACGTTGATCAGCACGTCTCCGTGCTTGCCCTCGACCACCGCGCCCCTGTTGCGCGCGAAGGCATCGTGCAGCGCCGGGCGAAGCTCGGGGCGCACGTCGGACGGCTTCAGCGCAAGGCTATGCGTTCCGCTTGCAAGGTGGGTGACGAGCGCTGCCGACTTCCGGCCTGACACGGTCCTGGCAAGCTCCGCCAGCACGTCGAGGTTTTGCCCGGGCACCAGCGGCTCGACAAAGATGCGGATGGCGCCGCCGCACGCCAGGCCCACCGCCCAGGCGGTGTCGTCGGCGACGCTGAATTGCAGCGTCTTCGGCTTGCCCAAGGCCATCGCCTCTGCCGCCTCGGCGATCACCGCGCCTTCGACGCAGCCACCCGAAACCGAGCCCGCGAAATTTCCCTCGCCGTCGATGGCGAGCTGGCTGCCGGGGGGCACCGGCGCCGAGCCCCAGGTTTGCAGCACGGTAGCGAGAGCGACACGGTGCCCCTCGGCCAACCAGTCGAGCGCGCTCGCCAGAACGGACTTGGCGATCCTCGGATCCACAGGCTCGTGGCTGGGCGTCATCGCCTACCTTGACGCTTCTATCAAACCGGGCGCAAGCGCTCCACGAGCCAGGCCGAGAGACGCTGGCGCGCGCGGCCATGCGCGTGTCGCAGCACGCGACCCATATTCATAAAGCCGTGGATCGTGCCTTCGGCACATTCATACTCGACCGGAACGCCGGCAGCGGCGAGCGTCTGGGCGTATTCCTCGCCTTCGTCGCGCAACGGGTCGTGCCCGGCGGTGATGATCAGCGCCGGCGGCAGCCCAGTATAGTCCTCGTAGAGCGAGGGCATCGCGCGCGGATCGGCCACCGGCCACGACGTCCCGAAATAATGGCCGAAGAACCAGTCAATCATGTCGTGCGGGATCGGGAATTGCTGGCCGAGCTCCTTGCGCGATGGGAAGCGGCAGCGGATGTCGAGCGCGGGATAGATCAGGGCCTGGGCGCGCGCCGGCGCCGCAAGACGTCCCATGGTCTCGTGCAGAGCGACGGCCGCCAGTCCAGCACCTGCGCTGTCGCCGACCACAGCGATGCGCTGCCGATCGAGGCCGAGACTGGCTGCCGCATGCGACAGCCAGATCAGCCCGGCGGCGGTGTCGTCGACTGCCGCGGGGAACGGATGCTCCGGCGCGAGCCGGTAGTCGAGCGAGAACACCGTCGCGCCGGTGTCGTGGCAGAGCGTGCGGCACATGACGTCGTGGGTCTCGATGTCGCCGAGAACGCAACCGCCGCCATGCATGAAGAGAATGGCGGCGCCGGCCGCAGGTCCTGGCTCGGCGGGCACATATTTGCGCAAGCGGAGCGCCCCGGCATGGCCCGGAATGGCCAGATCGCTTGCCTCGCCGATCTTTGGTGGCGCGATCTCGGTCTTGCCCAGCGTCCGCCGATATTCGTCGCGCGCGGCACCGGGGCTGAGACTCCAGAGCGGCGTGGCGGTCGCAGACGATGCCCAAAACAGCAGCGCTTCAGTTTCGCGGTCGAGTTTCAAATCGTGACTTGGTCTCGAGAGCCAATGGTCGGGTGTTCGGGGGGCAGGCCGGAACGCGGTCCACACTAGTAGAACGTCTGCAACGCTCTAGCAATGGACGGCCGGGCTCAAGTGCGGTGCAGGCTTTAGAATCCGGCGAAGGGGGCGAACATGAAGAACCCGCCCCGGCGACGATCGCCGCTTCGAGCCCACCGCCCACCCTGGGGGACGCCGCAACAGCATCGGAGACAGGCGTGGCCTGCGAGACCAGGAGCGGGCGCGCCGGGGCCCGCTTTTTCAGGCTGGGCAAGGCCGGCTTGGCCAGGGTTGGCTCCGAGAGGTCGCTCTCGTTGGTCGAACGCGTTGCAGTTTGCATCGCGGTCGGTCCATCGCTCGAGGCAAGATATTTCTCGAACACCCAGCCGCGCTCCTGGGTCACCGGGTCCGACACGCCGACCCAGCCGCCGTCCCGGCTGACGACCTGTAATTCCGCGCCGGGACGATAGTACCTGACCGTGGCTGACGAGACCGAGGCCTCGCTGTGGACCTTGGCGGCGATCGCCACCTTGGTCCACTCGACGGATTTGAACTCCAGGTCGTCGCTCGCCGACGCCGATGCCGCCGGTCGAAAATCTGCGGCGTCAGTCTTCTGAGGCGGCAATGGAGCCGGATTTTGATAGCTCGCCAGTTGCGCGCGGGGCTTTTGGCCGAGCGGCAGGTCGGACAGGGTCGTGCCCCACGACCGGAGCTGCCTCGGCTCTGAATGAGCGGGTCGAACCTGAACAGATGTGGGATTTGGCGGGGGAAACAGCGTCGCCGGCTGCATAAATTGCAGCGCCCAAGAGGCACAACGAGACAAGCAACCGCTTCATGGCCAGGCTCCAGCCCAGCCCCCGTGACCACTATCTCGGTATGCGCCCCCTCGATTTCAAGTCGCATGGCCGAAACGGGGCAGATCGCAACGTGAAGTTTTCCTAGGGCAGAACGAGAGGACTTGGCATCGCAGGCCACCAACTACTCGTGTAGAGGATCGAGGTTGTCCCCCTCCCAATCGCAGCCCTTTTTGTCACCCCGTTGTCACCCAGGCCCTAGTAGCCTCGCAGAGATTTCGATTAGTTCGCGCGCGGATCCGGCACGACAAAGGGTGCTGCTGATGTCCTGGGCGGCGGGCGAGAGGTTATGCAGCCGAGCACTGATATCCACAAGCATCACGTGGAATTCACCCGGACCCACGTTGCGCGGTTTAGCAGCTAAGCCCTTGGTCGCGCCGTGTTTGATGCGGCTGGAGCAACCAAGAGCGGCGGTCTTGCGGAACAGCAGCGCTTAGGGCTTGCAGACATCACCCAGCCAAACCCAGCCGTCGCCCCCGGCGAATTTGGGCGGTCCCGGGTCGGCGGGCAACGAAGCAAACTTGCACCAGCCGTCGGCATTCTTGTCGATAAGAGCAGCCGCGGTGTTGCCTCGCGCTATGCCGATGACTTTGGTGTCCGGTCCCGGCTCGGCGTGGATGTCGAGGTCCTCCCTGATCGCGAGCGTGGGAAACATCTGAATGAACCCGCCGCCCTTCCCTGTGCGTGCTGCCGGGCAGCACCTGCCCAGCCTTGGCCTTTGCGGCGGCCTTCGCAGCATCCCGCTCCTTCGGCGTGACGCAAACATTGTCGCCGTCGAACGTATCCCGCCACACATAACCCGTCTTGCAGGTCCCATCGGGGTTGCGGTAGCGATCCTTCAGCACGACGCATTTGTAGTCGTCCTCGAAAGCGTCGCGCCAGACATCATGACGCGGTCGTCGGATTGGCGTGACCGACTCCGCCGTCTGCGAGCAGGGAGAAGACGCCGGCGCGATCGAGAACCAGATCGAGCTCAACATCGAGCAGGCGGAGAACAACACCGCAGACGACGGCCGGGCAGAAGCAGGAGACCATCGACCGAAGGCAACGAGCACGCGGCGCTATGCTTCGCGCGGTGCCGCTTTCTAGGAGGATGCCGCGACGTCCTGAGCGCAACTTGCGTCCCGGTTTGCGGCCGGTTTTGGACGCTGGAAGGGAACGACGACGCGCCGCGGCTGCGAGCCCGAAGCCGAGCGCTGCTCGTGTGTCTCCGCTGACCGGGGCTAAGATCGGGCCGCGCCTGGGACAGGAGTACTGCGTCAAGCGGCCTCGGGTATCCCGTGCCCGGGGCCGTTTGCTTTTTGACCTCGGGATGGGCTGCACTCGCATCGTCGGATATAAGAGGTGCGGGTGGACGGCTTTCCTCCGACGCCGCGCGCGACGCATGGCTAGTTGCTGCTAAAAAAGTTCAGCCGTTTACGCTCTGGAGCTCAGCCAAAAACGGTGAGGTGACTTGCCGCCTCGGAAGCTGGTCGATCGGCCGGAGCCTAATGAAGCGGCAGCGCGGGCAGTTGGCCTCGATGTGCGTATAGCCCTCGCGGCGAAGCTAATCGGGCGCGTAGAATGCCCTTTAGAAAAAGCAAACGCCCTTATTCACCGTTCCATGTTGGGTTTTGCAGTATTCCGCAGCGGCCTTGGCCTTTGCCTTGGCCCTTGTGCGCTCCGCTGGGGTAACGCAAAGCCCATCACCGGGATAGCTGTCACGCCAAACATACCCGGATTTGCAATACCCGTTGTCGAGTTTATTGGGGGTCTGCTGCGAACGGGCGACGCCGCAGAGCGGAGGGCGAGGAACGGGGCTCTCGGCGCCACCAGACTTGATGCAACCGGAGTGCTCGGCTTGCTGCGACCGGTATGCTACCGAGGCAGTCGCCGCGCTGCCCAAGGCGCCAGATGCGGCTTACTGGATCCGTGGAGTCCGACAGCAAGCGCAATACGGTTGGTGCATGCAGCTGAAAAGTCAGCAGCAGGGATGGTCGGAGCACGACGCGCGCGTGGGCCTACTTGCCGACTGCCTAAAAAAGGAAGTGGCCAACACTCCCCCTAAGGCGAACACGAGCGGCACGGCGAAGTTCTGCAGGATGTCGATATTTACAAACTGCCGGGCGGCGTGGGCACGCCGTTCGGCTCGGTGAAGGGCGGCACGAGCGTCCAAATGTACAAGCGGCATCCGGATCAATGGTGCTACATTGCCGGCCACGACGTTCCCGACCCGGGCAACGGCTGGGTGTGGTGTGGCAAAGGCTTCGAATTGAACTGAGACTTTAGGCTTGATTTCGATGAAGCGGGGCTCGGTGCGCGCGGCGATATACCGGGCAAGTCTTACACGGTCAGACATTACTTTTTGCTGCGTCGTCTCGCCAAGGTTTCTCACCTCGGACGAGGCGTGATGGCGCCGACTTCCGCTTATGGCACAAAGCGGACGTTCGCTGCCAAAATACGCAAGTCCGCTTTCGAGATCCATTGGGACCTCAGCCAACTCAACTTCTCGATTATTTTTCACACATCCACATTAGTTCATCACGCATTTTTCGCCAACAAAGGGGCACTCAGCTCCTGGCGAACGGGGGGTGTCGCCATTAAATCCGAAGTAGTCCACGTGGCTCGCGCGACCGTACGCAAATGAGATCTTTACGACGCAGGATTGGCCCGCCGCATATGACCAAACCTCGGCGACACCTACTGTGGTCTTCTGAGTAGGGGCACCCAAGCAGGACGAAATCTGCTTCTAAGTCATGCCGAGCATATTCGAATGGGCTTCAGAAGTCGGGCTTTGCAAAGAGCAAGCGGCCATCAGCCAGCAACTGGTAAGCGCGACGAATAAAATCCTCATCTGTAAGCGTCTCCGTCTCTCGATTCGCACGATCTCGTGGGTCTTAACAGAGAGAGGGTGTGGTGCTTCCGTGAATCGACGCCGAGTTAGCCGCGGACGAAACTGCAGCAGACGAAAGCCAGACCCAAAATCTACACGGTCCGCCGCGGGGACACATTGTGGGACTTTGCCGAGCGCTATCTCGGAGGCACCGCAAGAACGAGGCAAGAGGGCGAAGCCAATCTCCGGACGCTCACAAACTCGAAGCCGCCGGGGATCTGCTCGCACAAAGCGACGCGACGCGCCGGGCGTTTCGCCGTTCCTGTGGGATTGAGGCCGGATGCTCACTGGTCTTCAGGATCAGGCTTCGGGGCCAACGTGGGCTCTTTGCATAAGCTCTTGGCATCGACTTCGGCCTGCTCTTTTGTTTGATAAGATTCTTTGCCGATCTTCGTGACGCTCTTGTCTGTCGGCTCGAGATCGACGACAAGACATTCCTTATCCGACGACCGGACGATCCACCAATCCGCTAGAGCAGGCCCAGCGAAGCTGCTTGCAACAATAGCGACGACGATCAAAATTCTAAGCATGGATACCTCGCTTGTACTCCTACGGCTTTCTTAGCACGTCTGCCATTCGCCACGGTTTAACGGATTGGAGCGGACCGTCGCAGCCAGCGCAGCGCAGTCGGGTCGATGCTGCGCGATGGTTAAGCCCTATCGAGATTTTCGGAAGCCAGTCTATTTGCCAGCCGTCACCCGGCACCGCCGGCTGAGGCATCAATTCGATTGTCGCCAGCAGCCATGCAGGCTGTCGCCTCAGAAGAAAACGGCGCGCCCGCGAACCCGGTTACCGAGCGGTGCTATTGTGAAGGGGCTGCTTCTTTGCCGGGAATCTATTGCATCGAAAGTCGGGGCCGTATGATCGCGTATGCGCGACTAGGGGCCGATCCGCAAGTGCGCAAGACGGTCGGTGAACGCACGAATTTAAGCCATGTCAGTCAATGTCCGCTTATAGGCACTAAGACCACAGCGGGCGAGACGGTGTCAGCTTCTGACCCCATAGGAGACGTCAGCAACCGGGCACTGCGTCGCGGTCTAAGTGCTGGCTCCTAGAATCCACTCGGAAAAACAAAGTTCATGTTTGTGCCGGGCCTAGCCACAGCTCGCGCAGCGATACCAGAGAATTTTTGAAAGGCCGCTTTCAGCCTTTTATCATAGCCATTCTTGAGGGCATTCGGGCCATTGTATTTGAGCGCGAACCTGCGCCAGTCCTTATTTCCGAGTGCATCGCTTAGTTTCCAATCGGACAACAAATTCGCGAAGGCATCAAGCTGTTGATCCTCGCCCTCTAGCATAGAACTGACCATGGCCTTTGCGCTTGGAAAGCCCGCCGCCTCGTGATTGAAGCCCATGATTTGCGGCAGCCCCCACGAGGCAGAATTCAGCGCAGCTTCCTCATCGATCGCCATGGCAGCAGCGATCTGATTGTAGCGCCTAGAGAGAGTTGGATACGGGCGCGTGCCTGACTTGGCATACGCAAGGCCTTTTTGGACAGCTTCGTCCCGCTTGGGACCTGGCCCAAGCTGTCTGTAAAAGATGTGAGGCTCGAACAGAACCTTCAGCCGCCTCTTCGCATCGAAGCCTGCGCCGGCCGTCTCAGCCTCGAGAACGGCACGGATTGTTGCCACTTCTACTCCAAGCTTATTGGCGGCCGCCAACAGCTCTGCACTCTTCAGCCTCCGTCCGGTTCCGACGAAGTCCACGGGTCTCCCTCCCTGATGGGCAATATAGCAGGAATTCATGCGCCGTCTGTCATCCGACATGTCCGCTAATCCCCATAGCGGAAAAACTCGATCACGCGGAGCTTTTGACCCAAAGCGGATTTCAGGGCTTTCGGGCGATGAGCACGGCATCCATGTATTTGCGATAGATAATTCCGACGTGGGTAAAACCAAGCAACTCCAGTCTCATGATCGCGTCGGCCTCTGGCATTACCCGATCGGTGCCTTCGTCCTCTACATAATGCAGCACCCATTCTCGCAAGAGGTCATGTTGCCCGGGGGTCTTGAGCACATCGAAAAATAGTCCGAGCTGCCAATTAAGGGCCTCACGATGCGCTTCCCCTTGTTGGGCGTATTTGTCGGCATTGAT
>CAWBSA010000015.1:0-44130 GCA_963791255.1 uncultured Alphaproteobacteria bacterium
CCCCTCGCGGGAGAGCACGCGCGCCACTCGGCGCGCGGTGAGGGGTAAACGGCGAAGCCGCGTCAGGCGCGAATCACCCCTCACCCTTTCCCGCCATACGACTTGCGAGCTTCGCCGAAAGATCGCGGCGTGACGCCCTCTCCCACAAGGGGGAGAGGGGAAAGAATGCTTGGCAGCGCACATTCCTTTGCAGGGGACGGTCAGCGGCCGCGCGCAATCAGCGTCGCTGGTAATGACAAAGTAGGGCCATCGGGCGCTTAAGAAGGCGCCATGTCCTACAACAGTTTCGGCCAGATGTTCCGCATCACCACCTGGGGCGAGAGCCACGGGCCGGCGATCGGCTGCGTGGTCGACGGCTGCCCGCCCAACATCCCGCTCACCGAGGCTGACATCCAGGTCTATCTCGACAAGCGCAAGCCCGGGCAGTCGCGCTTCACCACCCAGCGCCAGGAGCCTGACCAGGTGCGCATCCTGTCGGGCGTGTTCGCGGGCGAGGACGGCAAGCAGGTGACCACCGGCACGCCGATCTCGCTCGAGATCGCCAATATGGACGCGCGCTCCAAGGACTACGGAGAGATCAAGGACAAGTTCCGCCCCGGCCACGCCGACTACACCTATTTCGCCAAATATGGCGTGCGCGACTGGCGCGGCTCTGGCCGGGCCTCGGCGCGCGAGACGGCTTGCCGCGTCGCCGCAGGCGCCATCGCGCGCAAGGTCGTGCCCGAGATGCGCATACGCGGGGCGCTGGTCCAGATCGGGCCGCACAGAATAGACCGCGCCAATTGGCGCTGGGACGAAGTCGACAACAACCCGTTCTTCTCGCCGGACGCCAAGGCCGCGGAGACCTGGACCAAGTTTCTCGACGAGGTACGCAAGGCCGGATCGTCGGCCGGCGCCATCATCGAGGTCGTGGCCGACGGCGTGCCGGCAGGGCTCGGCGCGCCGATCTACGGCAAGCTCGACCAGGACATCGCCAGCGGGCTGATGAGCATCAACGCGGTCAAGGGGGTGGAGATCGGCGCGGGCTTCGCCGTGGCCGCCATGTCCGGCGAGGAGAACGCGGACGAGATGCGGAACCGCCCGGCCGGCTGGCCGGTGTTCAAGTCGAACAATGCCGGCGGCATACTGGGCGGCATCGCCACCGGACAGCCGATCGTCGCGCGCTTCGCCGTCAAGCCGACCTCATCGATCCTGACGCCGCGCGAGACGGTCGACACCAAGGGCAACGAGACCGAGGTTTCGACCAAAGGCCGCCACGACCCATGCGTCGGCATCCGCGCCGTGCCGATCGGCGAGGCGATGGTCGCCATCGTGCTCGCCGACCACTTCCTCCGCCATCGCGGCCAGTGCGGGTGAGATCCGACGCGGGCGATGACTGAAGCTCCGCCGCGCGCGATCGAGGACTTCCCGGCCTATTCCTATCGCGACGATCCGGCCGTTCCCGTCTACCCCGACGAGAAGGCGCTGATCGTGTTCGACGGCGTTTGCGTGATGTGCAACGCCCTCGCCCGCTTCGTCGCCGCGCGCGACAGCAAGGATGAGTTTCTCTTTACCGAGGCCCAGTCCGCGCTCGGCCAGGCGCTGTTCCGTCATTACGGGCTGAACCACACCGAGTTCGAGACCAACCTTCTGATCGTGAACGGCCGCGCCTATGGGAGGCTCGAGGCTTTCGCCCGCATCCTGCGCAAGCTCGGCTGGCCCTGGTCTCTTGCCCGCGCGGTGATCCTCCTGCCACGCGCCTCGCGAAACCGCTTCTATTCCTTTGTCGCGCAGAACCGCTACTCCATGTTCGGCAAGTACGAGGCCTGCCCGGCTGCGGGCGATCCGGCCATCAAGGCGAGGCTGATCGACTGATGCAGGACCTGCCGCTCTTTCACCGCCTCTATGGCGATGCCCTGCCCCGCCTGCCCGCGCCGATCGTCACCATCCACGATGTGCGCGAAACCCGGACGTGGCGCGGCGAGGCAGAGGTCGCGCAAGGCACATCGCTTGCCGCCAGGCTGCTCTGCCGGCTGTTCCGCTTGCCGCCGTCTGGCGGGGGCGTGCCGCTCGTCGTCGTCATGGAGCCCGATGGCGCGGGGGAAATCTGGCGGCGCAGATTCGCCGGTCGTCCCATGACGACGCGGCTTGTTCCCGGAAGGCTGCCGGGAACCGTCGCGGAGACATTGGCGGCCGTGACGCTCATCTCTCGCCTCGATGCCGACGCGGGCGGCGTAATGCAGGTGCCGGTGGCAGTGCGGCTGCTCGGGCTGCCTCTCCCGCGATTGCTTTGGCCGAAGATCGTTGCGCGGGAAAGCACCGAAGGCCCGCTCTACCGGTTCATGATTGCAATCGCCCTCCCGTGGGGCTCGCCGCTCGTTCGCTACGAGGGATGGCTTGATGGCCGGGACGGGCCTGGCCGGTCCTAGCGCACGAGATGGGCGACCACCTCGATATGCGGCGAGAACAGGAACTGGTCGACCGGCACGATGCGGACGATGCGGTAGCCGCCGTCGACCAGGATGCGGAGGTCGCGGGCGAGCGTGCCGGGATTGCAGGAGACCGCCACGACCTTGGGCACGCGCGACTTGGCAATAGCCTCGGCCTGCGCCGCGGCGCCTGCCCGCGGCGGGTCGAACACCACAGCATCGAAGCCTTGCAGCTCCTTGGCGCCGAGCGGCGAGCCGAACAGCTCGCGGGCGACAGTCTTGACCGGCTTCAGCTTGGGCGTTCGGCGAACGGCCTCCGCCAATGCGCCGAGCGCCGCCTCGTCGGACTCATAGGCGTGCACGGCTGAGCTCCGCGCCAGAGCGAGTGTGAAGGTGCCGAGGCCAGCGAACAGATCGGCCACGCGCTTGGCGGTCCCGACTCCTTCCAGCACGAGCCTCACCAGCTCGAATTCGGCTTCGCGCGAGGCCTGGAGGAAGGCGCCGGGCGGCAGCTTCACCCGAGCGCCCGAGAGATCGACCTCGGGCGCGCCGCCGAGCACGATGCTCTCGCCATCGGCCGTGAGCCGCGCCACGCCGAGCGTGCCGGCCTTGCCGGCAAATGCCCCGAGCGCGGCGGGCGAAGGCCGCACCCCCTCCAACACGATGTCGAGGCCGGTCAAAGTCTCCGTCACGCTGGCGCGCGCCTCGCGCTTGCCGCCGAGCAGCGGCGCGAGCGCGGCCTTGAGCTGCGGCAGGCGCTCGGAGATGCGTGGAGTGAGCACCGGGCAGGTGGCGACGTCGATCAGATCGTGGGAGCGGGCGCGGCGATAGCCGAGCGCAATGCCCTCCCTGGTGCGGCCGAGGGCAAGGGCGCCCCGCCGACGGCTCGCCAAAGGCACCGGCCTGACGGCCTCGACCTCCGCTGCAAGGCCACGCGTCTGCAAGGCGGCGGCGACCTGCTCGCGTTTCCAGCCGAGGTAGGCGCTTCATCTCCATGTGCTGGAGAGCGCAGCCGCCGCACACCCCGAAATAGGGGCAGATTGGCGACACGCGGTCAGGGCTCGGCTGGATCACCTCGAGCAGCACGGCGCGGTCCTCGCCCGATTCGAGCGCGACCTTGACCCTCTCGCCCGGCAGCGTGAGCGGCACATAGACCGGACCGCCGGAGCCGTCCGCCACGCCGTCGCCGCCGGCGCCGAGCCTGCCGATCTCGACCTCCATTTCGATGCCCTCACGCTTCATGGCGCGCACCGATCAGGAATTCGGTATTGCCGCCACGGCCAAGGATCGGCGAATCGATCTCGCCGGCGACCCGCCAGCCTGCCCCTTCGATGAAGTCGCGAATTTTCATCACGGCCTTCGCGTGTTCTGTACGGTCCCGCACGATGCCGCCTTTGCCGACGGCCTTGCGGCCGGCCTCGAACTGGGGCTTGACCAGGGCCACCAGCCAGGCGCCTGGCGCGGCCAGCTTCAGCGGCGCAGGAAGCGCCAAAGTCAGACTGATGAAGCTGACATCGGCGACGATGGCGCCGACCGGCTCTTTGACCAGGGCGGCATCGAGGCTCCGCGCGTCGGTCGCCTCCAACACCACGATTCGCGGGTCGGCGCGGAGCTTGGCGTGGAGCTGGTCGCGGCCGACATCGACCGAATAGACCTTTGCGGCGCCGCGACTTAGCAGCACCTCACTGAAGCCGCCAGTAGAGGCGCCGATATCGAGCGCCACTCTCCCCTCCGCCGGGAAGCCGAACGCGTCGAGCGCCGCCTCGAGCTTCTGCCCGCCGCGCGAGACGCGGAGCGTGGCGTCGGCGCTGACCGCGAGCTTCGCGTCGGCCCGCACCAGCGCGCCCGGCTTCAGCGCCGTCACGCCCGCCACGCTCACCATGCCTTGCCGGACGAGATCGGCGGCGCGCGAGCGGGTCGGCGCCAGTCGACTATCCACCAATAATTGATCGAGACGCGTTTTTTTGTAGATGGGCACGTGAGCTTCTCATATGCTTCCCGCGCGACGGGGATTCCTCGCGCGCGGATGTCGAGCCGGGAGCGGCCGGTCACCGCCCATCTATATACTGCGGAGCGCACCGCTCGGCGCGACACGCGGAGGTCTCGTGAGCCCGGAATCTACGGCTTACCTCACCGATAAATGTGAAGTCCAAAATCGTGACGTGACCGGCGGCAAAGCCGTATTCGCCCGGGAGGTAATCGAGCCCGGCGAACTGATCGGCGTTTGGAGCGGCCGGATCGTGGTGGCGGAGGAGCTCGACGAGCTCCCCGAGGACATCAGGCGTCACACCGTGCAGGTCGAGGAGGGAATCTATCTCGCCTCGCTCAGCGCGAACGAGGCGCCGGACTTCATCAACCATTCCTGCGAGCCGAACGCGGGGTTGGACGGACAGGTCGCCATCGTCGCCCTGCACCGCATCCTGCCCGGCGAAGAGGTGACGATCGACTACGCCATGTGCGACGGCTCGCCTTATGACGAGTTCGATTGCGAGTGCGGGTCGTCGTTGTGTCGCGGCCGGGTGACCGGCGAGGACTGGCGGAGCCCTGCCCTCTGGGAGCGCTACGCCGGGCATTTCTCGCCTTATCTCGCTCGTCGTATCGAGGCGCTCAGGCGGGTGCGTGCCCCGCGCCGGCATAAGCGCAAGCTCATGCTGGCCGCGAGCCAGGCTCAAGGCGGCGCGTGATGGGTTCCGCCGGCGGCGACAGTACCGGAGCGCCTGAGGCGCTCCTCCATTTCCCCAACCTTCCCCACCCTTCCAGTTCAAGGAGCTGAACGATGCTGCTTATCAGCACCTATGTGGCGCAGAGCGCGATCGATGGGCTTGGCGTATTCACCGCCGAGCCAATTGCCCGCGGCCGCCTCATGTGGAGCCTGAACCCGAAATTCGACGTGTTCGTGTATCCGGGCGAGCTAGACCATCTGCCGCCGCATATGCAGGACTACATCGCGCGCTACTCCTACCCGCATCTCGAGATGCCAGGCGTGGTGGTGGTCGACAGCGATAACGGGCGCTTCATGAACCACAGCATGACGCCGAACACGGACTTCCGCGTGTTCGACAAGGGCTATGCGCTAATCGATATCGCCGCCGGCGATGAGATCACCTGCAACTATCATGAGTTCGACCCGGGCTTCAGGGGCTTGTTCGTCGCAGGCAGGCCAGCGCGCAAGAACGGCCGCGGACAGGCCGGTCACCGCACCAACGGCCGCTAGGCGTGCTCCGGCTCATGCCGCTTGTGCGGGGCAGGCTGGTGGTCGCGCTCTCACTGCTCGCGGCGGGGTTGACCGTGCCGGCAGCATCTGCCGCCGAGCCCGGCGCGATCGAAGGCTACGAGTGGCAGGGCGTCGTGCGCGACGGAACCGCGTCCTTCGTTTACGGCTCGCCCGAGTCGGTCGAGGACCTCGAGTTCTGGCTCACCTGCGAGCCCAAGACGAAAGCGACTGACTTGACGCTTTACGTCGACATCACCGGCACCAAGGTCGGCCAGGCGATGCCGATCGAGATCAGCGTCGGCTCGGCCAAGGCGACGGTCAAAGGCAAGATCCGCACCGATGGCATGACCGGCTTCTATTTCGCCGAGGCCAAGGGGCCGAAGGTCAAGCCGGTGGTCGAAGTGTTCAAGGGGAAGGGCCCGGCAATCATAAAGACCGGCAAGCTCACCACGCTGTTGCCCGAGAATGGCCGCGCCAAGGCGCTCGCCGCGTTTGCCAAGGGCTGCACGCTTGACTAGATAGGAGCGCTGGCGAGGCAATTCCCGCGTATTGCCGCCTCGGCCTATGCAACTGAATTTTGCACGAAAGCATTCATGCCATGATGGTCCGACCCTCGGCTCGCATCCCTCTCGCGTTGGCTGCTCTTATCGCCCTGCCGCTCGGCGCAAGCCTCGCGCGTGCCGCGGACACTCTGGTGTGGATCAGGCAAGTCGAACGGCTCCCTGGTCACGCTCGCTTACGGGCCGGTCGATACCACCAAGGCCCCGCTCTTCCTGCTGTCCTGCTTCAACGGCATGGATATCGCCGTGCTCGACGTGCATCAGGAGATCGCGGGCGGCAAGCCCGGGGAGAAGCTCGCCATCGAGCTCAGCGCCGGCACGGTGACGGCGCCACTGAATGGCGAGACGGCGCACGACGATGCGAGCGGCGTCACCTTCGCCGAGGCGAGCGACATCAAGGTCAAGCCCGTGCTCGCGGTGTTGCGCGAGAAGGGGCCGATCACCGTCAAGATGGGCGAGACGACCGCCACGCTCGCCGAGCACGGCCGCGCCGAGGCGGTCGAGAGTTTCAGCCAGGACTGCAAGCTGGAATAGCAGGGCTAAGCGAGACGGACGACACCGGCGGCGTCGGCATCCTTGCCCAGGGCTGAAAACACGCTGGCGACGATGCCGGCCGCGTCGAGACCAGCCTCGGCATACATCACCTGAGGCTTGTTCTGCTCGACGAAGCTGTCGGGCAAAGTGAGCGTGCGGACCTTGAGCCCGCGGTCGAGCAGCCCCTCGCGGGCGAGCGCCTGGAGCACCTGGGCACCGAACCCGCCGGACGACCCTTCCTCGACGGTGATCAACACCTCGTGATTGCGGGCAAGCTGGCGGATAAGGTCCATGTCGAGCGGCTTGGCAAAGCGCGCGTCGGCCACGGTCGCCGGCAGGCCGAAGCCGGCGAGTTGGTCGGCGGCGACCAGGCATTCCGGCAGCCTCGCGCCGAACGAGAGCAGCGCGACGGCTGAGCCCTCGCGCAGCACCCGCCCCTTGCCGATCGGGAGCGGCGTGCCGCGCTTCGGCAAGGCAATTCCGGTCCCCTCCCCGCGCGGATAGCGGAAGGCGGAGGGCCTATCGTCGATCGACGCGGCGGTTGCCACCATGTGGGTTAGCTCGACCTCATCGGCAGCGGCCATGACCACCATACCCGGCAGACAGGAGAGATATGCGACATCGAACGAGCCGGCATGGGTCGGGCCGTCGGCGCCGACCAGCCCGGCGCGATCGATGGCGAATTTGACCGGCAGACCCTGCACCGCCACGTCGTGCACCACCTGATCGTAGGCGCGCTGGAGGAAGGTCGAGTAGATGGCGGCGAACGGCTTGTAGCCTTCGGCGGCAAGCCCCGCGGCGAAGGTCACGGCATGCTGCTCGGCGATGCCGACATCGAAGCAGCGCTCGGGGAAAATCTCGGCGAAGCGGTCGAGCCCGGTGCCAGACGGCATGGCCGCGGTGATGGCGACAATCTTGTCGTCGGTGCGCGCCTCCTCGATCAAGGCATTGGCAAACACCTTGGTGTAGCTCGGCGGCGTGCCGGCGGCGGAGGGTTCCTGCGCCCCGGTGACGACGTTGAACTTGCCGACGCCGTGGAACTTGTCGGCGGAGATCTCGGCGGGGCCGTAGCCCTTGCCCTTCTGGGTGACGACGTGGACCAGGATCGGCCCGTTCTTCATGGCGCGCACATTGCGCAGCACGGGCAGCAGGTGATCGAAATTATGCCCGTCGATCGGGCCGACATAATAGAAGCCGAGCTCCTCGAACAGGGTGCCGCCGGTCCAGAAGCCGCGGGTGAACTCCTCGGCGCGGGCCGCGCGCAGCTGCCAGCTCTTGGGCAGCAGCTTGCCGGCAAGCTGCTTGAGGAAGCGGCGGAAGCGCCGATAGGTGCCGCCAGAGATCAGCTTGGCGAGATAGGCGCTCATGGCCCCGGTCGGCGGCGCGATCGACATGTCGTTGTCGTTGAGGATCACGATCAGGCGGGAGTCCATGGCGCCGGCATTGTTCATCGCCTCGTAGGCCATGCCCGCGCTCATGGCGCCGTCGCCGATCACGGCGATGACGTTATGCTCGCCGCCGGCGAGGTCGCGCGCCACGGCCATGCCGAGCCCGGCGGAGATCGAGGTCGAGGAATGGCCGGCGCCGAAGGAGTCGTATTCGCTCTCGGCGCGCTTGCAGAAGCCCGACAGACCATCGGCCTGCCGCAGCGTGCGGATGCGGCTCCGCCGTCCGGTCAGGATCTTGTGCGGATAGGATTGATGGCCGACATCCCAGATCAGCCGGTCGTGCGGCGTGTCGAAGACATGGTGCAGGGCAATGGTGAGCTCGACCACGCCAAGCCCAGCGCCGAGATGGCCACCGGTGACCGAGACCGCGTCGATCAGCTCCTGCCTGAGCTCGCTCGCCAGCTGCTTCAGCTCGCCGTCTTGAAGCGCGCGCAAATCCGCCGGAGTATCAATGCGGTCAAGCAGGGGCGTGGTCTGTTCGGCGCTCATTTCACCCTAGCGGCGTTGTGAGGGAAGGGATCGAAGGATCAATGCTTTAGTGCACCTTTAGCGGCCGGTGTTCGGTGTTGCAACTATCGTGAGAGCCAGGCCAAATCGTGTCGGAAAGCATGGCAAGAAACGCGACCATAGCGGAGAGACCCGCCCCGCCCAAGGGGCGTCTTTCCTTCCCGATGATGATGCTCCAGATGCTCGGCAATCCGCTGGCGAGCTGGGGCGAGGATTTCTACCAGGAACCGGTCGTCGTCTACCGGTCTCTGGGGCTCGAGACCGCCTTCGTCATGGATCCGGCCCTGATCCAGTCGGTGCTGCTCGACGATGCCGACAGCTATTCCAAGCAGCCGCTCAACGACGACGTGTTCGGCCAGGCGATCGGCGGCGGTCTGCTCAACGCCGAAGGCGAGGACTGGCGCTGGCAAAGGCGGCATACCGCGCCGCTGTTCCGGGCGGAGGATGTGCTGGCCTACGTCCCCGCTTTCTCCGCCGCCTGCACGCCTGTTCTCGAGCGCTGGAGCAAGTCAAAGCCAGGCGCGATCCAGAGGATCGACCAGGACATGACGCGGGCCACGTTTCAGGCGCTCCAGGACACCGTGCTCGGCGCTAGCCTCGGCGACGAGGATCGGAGCTTCATCGAGCAGGCGGGAGCGAAGTTCCTCCGCAACTCGATCTGGAAGGTGGTGCTCACCTCGCTCCGGCTGCCGCCGTCGATTCCCCATCCGGGCTCGCGCGCGATGGCGCGCGACGGCAAAACCATGCGCGGCGTCGCCGAACGCGTGCTCGCCAAGGCGCGGGCGAGCGAGGTGAAGGGCGATGAGCTGCTCCAGCGGCTGGTCGGCGCGCGCGATCCCGCCACCGGAGAGACGATGCCCGACCGGCTGATCGTGGACAATGTCGTCACCTTCCTGATCGCCGGGCACGAGACCACCTCGCAGGCGTTGACCTGGTCGCTCTATCTGCTCGCGCTGTTCCCGGAGTGGCAGGAGAAGCTGCGCGAGCAGGTGGCAGGGGTGGCCGGCGAGCGCGGGATCGGGCGCGAGGACATCGGCAAGCTTCCGCTGCTCGACGCGGTGTTCCAGGAGGCGATGCGCCTCTATCCGCCGGCGCCGGTGATCATGCGGCGAACGGTCAAGCCGGCCACGCTCGGCAGCGTGACCCTAAACGCCGGCGCGACGGTTAGCGTCCCGGTCTATGTGGTCCACCGCCACCGCAAGCTCTGGCAAGAGCCGCTGAGCTTCGATCCCTCGCGCTTCACCGCCGAAGCCAAGGCCACGCGCCACCGCTGCGCCTATATGCCGTTCGGGGCGGGCCCACGCACCTGCATCGGCGCAACCTTTGCTATGGTCGAAGGCAAGGCGATCCTCGCTACGCTGCTGGCGCGAGCCCGCTTCGAGCTGCCCGAGGGCGAGCAGCCCGTGCCGTTCGCCCGCATCACGCTCCGCCCGAAAGACGGGCTGAAGCTCAAAGTGACGATATTTTAGTCCTCGACGTCGAGGGGCTCGGTGCCGGTCGGCTGGCCGTTCTGGTTGAGCGAGATTTTCTCGACGCGGGCCTCGGCCTTGCGCAGCAGGCCGTCGCAATGGGTCTTCAGCGCCTCGCCCCGCTCATAGATCAGGATCGAGGCCTCGAGCTCGACATCGCCCTTCTCCAGGCGGTCGACGATGGTCTCGAGCTCCTTCAAAGCCTGCTCGAAGCTCATCGCCTTGATGTCGGAATGGTCGGTCGGGTTGGCCATGGCCTGCCTTAGCCCTTTCAGGCGCCTTCGATCAAGATGCCTCTAGAGGCTCGCCTCACGCGCCCATCAGCGTCGCGACATGGACGGCAGTCGAGCGCGCCAAAGCGTCGAGGTCATAACCGCCCTCGAGCGTCGAGACGATCTTGCCGCTTGTGTGCTTGACCGCGGCTTCGAGCAGCTGCTCGGTCACCCAGGCAAAGTCCGCCTCGACCAGCCTGATCTGCGCCAGGGGATCGTTGACATGAGCATCGAAGCCGGCCGAGATCAGCAGGAAATCCGGCGCGAAATCATTGAGCGCGGGCAGGATGCGCGTCGCGAAGGCGTCGCGGAACTCCTCGCCGCCGTCGCCCGGCTTGAGCGGGGCGTTGCAGATATTGCCGACGCCCGTCTCGTCGCGCGCGCCGGTGCCGGGAAACAGCGGCATCTGGTGGGTCGAGCCGTAGAACAGATCCTTGTCGGACCAGAACGCGTCCTGCGTGCCGTTGCCGTGATGCACGTCGAAATCGATCACCGCCACGCGCGCGGCGCCGTGCGCGGCGCGGGCATGCAGCGCCGCGACCGCCACGGTGTTGAACAGGCAGAAGCCCATGGCGCGGGCGGGCTCGGCGTGGTGGCCCGGCGGGCGCACGGCGCAGAAGGCGTTCTTGGCGGCGCCGGTCATGACCTGGTCGACGGCATGGACCGCGGCGCCGGTCGCGCGCAAGGCTGCCTCGAAGCTGCGGGGCGAGACGATGGTGTCGGGATCGAGCCAGTTATGGTCGCGCTTGGGGATCGCCGCGCGCACCGTCTCGATATAGGCCTTGGGATGGAGCCGCTCGATCACGGAGAGATCGGCGCGCGGGGCCTGCTCACGCGTGAGATAATGAAAGCGCTCGTCTTCCAGCGCGTGCTCGATGGCGCGCAAGCGGTCGGCCCGCTCGGGATGGCCGAAGCCCGTATCATGCTCGAGGCAGGCAGGATGGGTCAGAAGCAGGGTTGTCATGGCGTGGCTATCATGTCAGACAAGATAAGCATGCCTGGATACCGGCGGAGCTTGGCAAGGTGCTGTACTACATGGCGCAGGAAACCTCGCTGAGACATGTCGCCCATGCCGATCATGCCTGCCACGCCAAGAGCCATCAGGGAAGCGGCGCGCGCGCTTGCGCGGGGCGAGATCGTCGCGTTTCCGACCGAGACGGTCTATGGCCTCGGGGCCAACGCACTCGACGGGAGCGCGGTCGCCAAGATCTTCGCCGCCAAGGAGCGGCCGCGATTCAATCCGCTGATCGTGCATGTGCCGGGGCTCGCCGAGGCCGGCGCTTTTGCCGTGATCGGGGAGACGGCCCGGACGCTCGCCGAGGCGTTCTGGCCGGGACCGTTATCGCTGGTGCTGAACAAGCGCGCCGGAAGCGGCATAGCCGACCTCGTCACCGCCGGGCTCGAAACGATTGCGCTCCGGGCGCCGGCCCACGCGGTCGCGCGCGCGCTGCTGGCCGAGACCAGGCTCCCCATCGCCGCGCCGAGCGCCAACCGCTCCGGCCGCGTCAGCCCGACCACCGCGGCGCATGTCGCCTCAGAACTCGGCGAGGTGCCGGCCATGATCCTCGACGGCGGCCCCTGCAAGCTCGGGCTTGAGTTGACCGTGGTCAGCATCGCCGGACCCGTGCCGGTCCTGCTCAGGCCGGGCGCCACGCCGCGCGAGGACATCGAGCGCGTGCTGGGGCAGTCTCTCGTGCTCGCAAAGCCGGACGACGCAATTACCTCGCCCGGACAGCTCGCTACCCACTATGCGCCGAGCACGCCGCTTCGCCTCAATGTGCGGCGCCCGGAAATCGGCGATGCGTTGCTCGCCTTCGGTAAGGATGTGCCGGAGGGAGCCCGCATCACCATCAATCTCAGCCATGTGGGAGACCTGCATGAGGCGGCGGCCAATCTGTTCGCCGCACTCCGCGAGCTCGACGCTTCGGGCGCCACGACAATCGCCGTCATGCCGATCCCCGACCGCGGGCTCGGCGAGGCCATCAACGACCGGCTCAACCGTGCGGCTTGCAGTGCACCGGCAAGCCGCGCTAGCGATCGGTCATGACGCCGAAGCCTAGCCATAAGCCGCCGAGCCAGGCGACGATCGACGCGCTCGTCCGCATCGTCGGCGAGGAGCATGCAATCCGCGACGAGGACGAAATGACGCCCTATCTCGTCGAATGGCGCGACCGCTATCGTGGCAAGGCTGCGCTTGTGCTTCGGCCCGGTGAGACCGAGCAAGTCTCGGCCATCCTGAAATGCGCCAACGAAACTCGCACGGCCATCGTGCCGCAAGGCGGCAATACCGGGCTGGTCGGCGGGCAGATCCCGTTCGAGAGCGGGCACGAGGTGGTGGTGGCGGTCGAACGGCTCAATCGCGTCCGCGACATCGACCTCGCCTCGAACACCATGACGGTCGAAGCCGGCCTCGTGCTGGCGCTTGCCCGGCAGGTGGCGGCAAGCGCCGGGCGGCTGTTCCCCTTGAGCCTCGCCTCGGAAGGTAGCTGCCAGATCGGCGGCGTGCTCGCGACCAATGCCGGCGGCACCGCCGTGCTCGCTTACGGCAGCGCGCGTGATCTCGCGCTCGGGCTCGAAGTCGTGCTGGCCGATGGCAGCGTGTGGAACGGACTGAAAGTCCTGCGCAAGGACAATTCGGGCTACGACCTCAGGGACCTGTTCATCGGCTCGGAGGGCACGCTCGGCATCATCACCGCTGCCGTGCTCCGTCTCTATCCCAAGCCCGCCGAGCAGGTGACCTGCATGGCCGGTCTCTCTCTGCTCGAAGCCGCACCCGACTTCTTCGCCCGCGTGCTGGCGCAGGCAGGGCCGGCGCTCACTGCGTTCGAGATCATGCCGCGCATCGGGCTCGAGTTCGTGCTCGAGCACGCGACCGACGTGCGCGATCCGTTCCCCTCGCCTCACCCTTGGTATGTGCTGTTCGAGCTCTCGAGCCCGCGCGAGGGAGAGGAGCTGACGCGCCTCGCCGAGACCGTGCTCGGCGAAGGGCTCGCTTCGCGCGAGATCGACGGCACGGTGATCGCCTCGTCGCTGGCGCAGGCGGCCGGATTGTGGCGCTTGCGTGAGCTGATGAGCGAGGTGCAGAAGCACGAAGGCGGCAGCATCAAGCACGACGTCGCGGTGCCGGTCGCGCGCGTGCCGGAATTCATCGCCCGCGCCAATCAGCTGGTCGAGCTGATGATTCCCGGCGCCCGCCCGGTGCCGTTCGGCCATCTCGGCGACGGCAACGTCCATTACAATGTGAGCCAGCCGCCGGGCATGGACCGCGTCATCTTCCTGAGCTCGTGGGAGACGCTGAACGCCGCGGTGCACGAGATCGTGCTCGACCTTGGCGGTTCGATCAGCGCCGAGCACGGCATCGGCCGGCTGAAGCGCGACCTGCTGCCTCACGCCAAGCCGCCGATCGAGCTCGAGCTGATGCGCAAGATCAAGGCGGCGTTCGATCCCAACGGGATCCTCAATCCAGGGAAAGCTATTGTGATGAAGCGTCTCGAAACCGACGAATTGTGGACCGCCGTCGACGACTATATCGACAAGCATCTCGTCGGCGAGGACGAGGCGCTTAAAGCCGCGCTCGAGGCGAGTGTGGCGGCCGGGCTGCCGGCGATCAACGTCTCGGCCAACCAGGGCAAGCTTCTGATGCTGCTCGCGCAGTCGATCGGCGCGCACCGCATTCTCGAGATCGGCACGCTCGGCGGCTACAGCACGATCTGGCTCGCGCGCGGGCTTCAGCCGGGCGGACAGCTCATATCGCTCGAGCTCGATCCTCGATGCGCCACGGTCGCGCGTGCCAATCTCGACCGCGCCGGTCTCGCCGACCGCGTCGAGATCCGCATTGGCCGCGCGCTCGACACTTTGCCGGGTCTTGCCGCAGATGCGCCGTTCGACCTCATCTTCATCGACGCCGACAAGCCGAGCACACCGGGCTACTACGAATGGGCGATCAAGCTCTCGCGCCCAGGCACGCTGATCGTGGTGGACAATGTCGTGCGCGAGGGCGCGATCCTCGACGACGACAGCGACGACCCGCACGTGCGGGGCATCCGCCGCTTCTACGAGCTCGCGGCAGCCGACAAGCGCGTGAGCGGTACGGTGCTCCAGACCGTCGGCGGCAAGGGCCATGACGGCATCGCCATCCTCACCGTCACCGGCGCAACCTGAAGCGTTCCGTCACTTCGCCTCAGCTCTTGCCCTGCGGCGGCTCGGTAAGCGCCGCGCGGAAGGTTTTCAGGTCGCGCAAAGCGGCTTCGTCGAGGGTCGGAAAATGCGGATCGATCGTCTCGAGGTGCTCGACGATCGCCGCGGCGACGACGAGGCGGGTGAACCATTTGTGGTCGGCGGGCACGACATACCATGGCGCAACCTTCGTCGCGGTGCCACGGATCATGTCTTCATAGGCGGCCATATATTGGTCCCATAGCTTGCTCTCGCCGACATCGGCGGCGTTGAATTTCCATTGCTTGGCCGGATCGTCGATCCGTTCGAGCAGACGCTTGTGCTGCTCCTCCCTTGAGACATGCAGGAAGACCTTGATCGGCACGATCCCGTTGCGCGCGAGATGCAGCTCGAAGGCGTTGATGTCCTCGAACCGCTCCTGCCAGATCGTCTTGGTGATGAGCTGCGGCGGCAGGCTTTGGCGCTGGAGCAACTCGGGGTGGACGCGGACCACCAGCACCTCCTCGTAATAGGAGCGATTGAAGATGCCGATATGCCCGCGCCGGGGCAGCGCGAGCGACGCGCGCCACAGGAAATCGTGATCGAGCTCGAGCTGGCTCGGAGCCTTGAAGGAATGCACGTCGCAGCCTTGCGGATTGACGCCGGACATCACGTGCTCGATGACGCCGTCCTTGCCGGCGGCATCCAAGCCCTGGAGGATGACGAGGATCGCGTAAGTGTGCTCGGCATAGAGCCGCTCCTGCAAGGATCCCAGACGCTCGGCACCTTTGGCGAGCATCGTCTTTGCCTCAGCCTTGTCGAGCCCGCCCTTGTCGTTGGGGTCGATATCGGCGAGCTTGAACCCGCTGCCGTCGCGGACGCGGTAATGCTTGATAACCTCGGGTGGCAGCATTGATCCCCTCTTTCGCCTGATGCGTGTCGACGATCGCCAAGGCTATAGCAACAACTCTTTCTGAAGCGTCTCCTGGATGCCGGGCTCGTCGCGCTTAGAGTCGTTGATCTTGGGGTCGAGCTCAACCTTGTCGAGCAGATCGGCGGCGGCGGGGAGCAACAGCTTCAGCGCCGCGTCGGGCGCGGTGCCCTTGACGTCGAGCCACGACGCGAAATCCTCGGGCGAAAGCACCACCGGCATGCGGTCGTGCAGCGCCGAGACGGTCGCATTGGCGGGGCAGGTCAGGATGGTCACGGTATCGACCTCGCCGCCCTCCCCGTCGCGCCAGCGCTCGTAGAGCCCGGCAAAGGCGATCAGCTTCGGCACCTTGGACTTCAGCAGGAACGGCCGCCGCTTTCCCTTGGGGCCAGTCCATTCGTAAAAGCCGTCGGCGGGGATCAGGCAACGTCGCCAGCGCATGGCGTTGCGGAAAGACGGCTTGTCCAGCACCTCCTCGGAGCGGGCATTGATCAGGGTCGGAAATTTCTTGGGGTCCTTGACGAAGGACGGCAGCAGCCCCCAGCGCATGAGCCTGAAGCGGCGCGCTCCCTCGCGGTCGACGCAGACGACGGGAATGGGTTGCGTCGGGGCGAGGTTGTAGCGGGCCGGGAAATTCGGCGTGTCGGCATAGCCGAAATAGGCGCGCACCGCCTCGGGCGGCGAGGTGAGGCTATAGCGCGAACACATGCGCCGGCACCACCAGTAACACTTTGGCAATCATAGTTGGGCAACACTCCAGACTGTATTCATCTCATATAGTGATAGCGATGTTTGCTGACGAGAAGCGCGATCAGCGCCAGGCAGAAATCCCTGAAGACGTGAGCCGAGAAGACATCGTCGCGGCGTTTCGCTCGGCGATGGTCGGCCATTTCCGCTCGCACGTTCCCGGCACCAACATCAACGAATCGACGCTGATCGCGAGCGATTACCTCAACCATTTCCATGAGCTCGTGATGCTGCTCGAGGCGATCGGCACCGAGCCCAAGGAATTCGCCGACGACCTGATGTCCTGGCGGCCCCTCACCTACGAAGAGCATTTCTCGGAGTCGGGGTTCCGCGACAAGAATCTCGCCATCGCCGCCTATCGCCGCGCGCCGCCGCGCATCCGCGCCCGCTTCGACGAGGCCGTTGCCCGGCTGCACGGCGAAGCCTTGACTATCGTCGGCGAGGTGGCGGGGCAACTCGGCAGTGGCAAAGGCCGCCTCGACAAGACATGCGAGCATGCCGCCCAGCGGTTGCGCGTGCTGATCGACGAGGCAAACGCCATCGCCAATGGCGAGGCGCTGCCCGAGCGGGTCGATGCCGACAAGTTGGGCGACGTCAGCGGCCAGGCCGCGATCGACGCCCTGTTCGGCACCCGCTAGAGCCGCGCGGGTCGGGGCGAAAACGCGATCCGGACCGCCGATCCAAGGCTAGATTTGACCACGAATTGGGGTTACTCAGACCCCATGCGACAGCTCGGCAAAGGCCTATTGCTGCTTGGACTTGCGGCCGTTTGGCTTGTGTCTGCCGCGTTGGCCTATTCTCCTCCCGCCAAGGCCCAGTTCTTCAATTGGTTCAACTCCGAGCCGGCGCCAAAGCCGAAGGCGAGGGTAAGGCCTCCGGGAGACGACCTGCCGCCGATCGTGCCCAAAGAGAGCACGGCGCCGCCCCCGCCCGACGACCGCCCCTATGACAACAAGCTGATGCGCCTCGCCGAGATCCTGGGGGCGGTGCATTACCTGCGTGAGCTGTGCGGCGCGCAGGAGGGGCAGCTCTGGCGCGACCAGATGAAAGAGGTCCTCAAGAACGAGGGAACCACCGCCGTCCGCCGCGCCAAGCTGGTCAACAGCTTCAACGACGGCTACCGGGGCTATCGGCGCACCTACCGCACCTGCACCCAATCGGCGACGCTTGCGACCATCAGGTTCAGCACCGAGGGCGCGACCATCGCCGCCTCGCTCGCCCAGGGCTCGGTGTTCGCGAGCAAAGGGACGAGCGAGCCGAAGCCCGAGGCCGCCAAGCCTGAGGACAAGAAGGAGGGCGCGCCGCTGCCCGAGGCCGCTAAGCAGGGGACCGCTCCTGAAGCCACCCCGACCGGTTCGGTCGAGCCGGATGCCGCGCCTTCGGCCGACGCGAACGGCGGCGCCGCGCCGGCCGCGGCCGAAGCCGTGGCTCCCACCGCCGAGGCCAAGCCGCCCGAAACGGGCCACCGCCGCGGCAAGCACCACAAGAACGACGCCGCGGCGCCCGATGCGGTAGCCGCCGATCCCGCTGCCGCCGCGCCGGCCGATAGTGGGCCAGATGGCGGCTTCTAGCCGTTTACCAATCGTAAAGATTAACCGTTAGTTCACTCTGTCGTCCGGGCGGCGGAACGGCGGTGTAATTGTGACGTTCCCGGACTCTCCGGTAACCTAAAAGAGGGCGCCACAATTGCGAACGGCACGGCGAGCGGCGCGGTCCTCGGAAAACGAGGCGCAGAAGCAGCAGGCGCTCAGATACATTCTCGACGCGTGGGAAGAGGCGCTGCATGACGGCATCGAGCCGGAGATGCTGGCGAACGCCGCCCTGTTCGCGTCGCTTGCCGATCTCATCGGCGTCTATGGCGAGGATGCCGTCGCCAAGATGACGACGGGCCTGTCGCGGCGCATCCATCACGGCGAGTTCACGCTGAAGCGCACCTCGCAATAGGCGACGCTCAGGCGAAGTAGCGCAGGATCCCATCGCCGAGCAGGATCGCTCCGAAGGCGAGCAGGATCACGCCGGCGATTCGGTTGACGAGCTTCAATCGGCTTTCGGTGAGGCGGTGCCTGATCGTGGCGATCAGCTCGGAGAGGCCAAGCCACCACAGCAGGCTTCCGCCCATCACCGACACGACCAGCACCAGAGCTTCGAGATACGTATTGAGGCCGCCGATCAGCGAGCCGAGACCGCCGATCATCGCCGCCATGCCGAGAATGGCGCCGGGATTCGTGACGGTGAGGAAGAAGGTCTGCGGAATGATGCCGGTATGCTCCCACAGCTCGGACTTCCGCCCGGTGGAGCAGCGAGCTTGGGCCTGGCGAACAGGAGGCCCAACCCGAAGGCAACCAGCAGGATGCCGCCGACGAACTGGATGATGCCGGAATAGGCGGTCATCACATCGGAAATCGCGGTGACGCTGAACGCCGCGATCGCCGCGAGCATGCCGTCGCCGAGCACGGCGCCGATGCCGGCGGCAAGGCCGCCCCAGAAGCCGCTCGCCGCGGCGCGCTGGATGACCAGCACGTTGACCGGCCCGATCGGCGCCGCCATCAAGAGGCCGATGCCGATACCGGCGAGCATGAGCTGAATGCCCGAAAGCACGATATGAGCGCCCGCCTGCAAGGGCACCGCCTAGGCGCCGAACCGAGCGGCTGGAGCGGCAGTGCCGCGCTCGCGCTTCCGCCCGCTGCAGGCTTGCGCATCTTCGCTGATCTGCGAAATTGATCGAGCACTCATGGAGTGATGCATGACCCGCCGCAATATCATGATTGCCCTCGGCGCATTGGTAGCTGGCGCTTTGGCCGTTGTCTATGCCGAGCGCGACACAGACGCGACACGCAGGATTTCGGCCGAAATGGCGGGAGGGATGTGACGATTACCGGGGCCGCGCCCAGCGCCTCCCAGGCGGGCACCCCTAAGGTGCTTTACGACTTCGATGCGTTGCCCGATCCGGTCAAACGCATGTTGCGGCAGATCGCCGGCGCGGCCGAGAGCGGCGACATCGAAGCGATGCAACCGGTGTTCGAATCGAACGAGCTGAAGCCGATGGTTGACCACGAGCTTCGTCGACGATCCGATCGCGTTCTGGAAAAAGGCGTCGGCCGACGGCAAGGGCCGCGACGTGCTGGCCGCGATGCTCAACGTGCTGTCGAGTGGCTATGTGCGCGTCGGCCAGGGCAAAGACGAGATTTATGTCTGGCCCTATTTCGCCGAGACCGATCTGGCGAAATTGACGCCGGCCCAGGAGGTCGAGCTGTACCGCATCGTCCCGCCCCAACTCGCGCTGCCGATGAAGAGAAGCGGCAAATATAGCTACTACCGGCTCGGCGTCTCGCCGACCGGGGTCTGGCAGTATTTCCTTCAATAGGCTTCTTTTGACGGAAGAGCTTCGCCGAAGCGGACTGGCTCGCCCGCGGCTTTGCCGAGCTCGCCCTCCCACATGGCGAGCCGCCCGCGCACGACGGTGCCGACCGGCCAGCCTTTGACCTTCCGCCCGGCGAACGGCGTCCATCCCGCTTTGCTGCCGATCCAGTCATCGTCGATGACGCGCTCGCGCCCAAGGTCGACGACGGTCAGGTCGGCGTCGTAGCCGAGAGCGATGCGGCCCTTGCCGGCGATGCCGAAGATTCGCTGCGGCCCGGCGCTGGTCAGATCGACGAAGCGCGCCAGGCTCAAGCGCCCCTTGTTCACGTGGTCGAGCATCACCGGCACGAGCGTCTGCACGCCGGGCATGCCGGAGGGCGTGGCGGGATAGCCCTTCGCCTTCTCCTCGAGCGTGTGCGGCGCGTGGTCAGAACCGAGCACATCGACCACGCCCTGATCGAGCCCCCACCACAGCCGCGCCTGATGGGCGCGGTCGCGGAGCGGCGGGTTCATCTGTGCGCGCGTGCCAAGCTCTTCGTAAGCGTCGGGCGTGGCGAGCGTCAGGTGCTGGGGCGTGACCTCGACGGAAGCGATGTCCTTGTGCGAGGCGAGCAGCGTCATCTCCTCCGCGGTCGAGACATGCAGCACGTGCACGCGCTTCCCCGCTTGCGCGGCGAGCCGCAGGAGGCGCCTGGTCGATACGACCGCCGCCTCGGCGTCGCGCCATTCGCTGTGGCTCGACGGGTCGCCCTGCCGCTGCAGCGCCATGCGCTCCTTGAGCCGCGCCTCGTCCTCGGAGTGGAAGGCCGCGCGGCGCCTGATCTTGGCAAGGATGCGCGCCAGGGTTTGCTCATCGTCGACGAGAAGGTCGCCGGTCGATGAGCCCATGAACACTTTGATACCGGCGGCGCCGGGCAGAAGCTCGAGCTCGGGCAGAGCATCGACATTGTCGCGGGTCGCGCCGACGAAGAAGGCGAAGTCGCAATGCATGCGCCCCCGCGCGCGGGCGACCTTGTCGGCGAGCGTCGTCTCGCTCGTGGTGAGCGGCTTGGTGTTCGGCATCTCGAACACGGCGGTGACGCCGCCCAGCACCGCCGAGCGGCTCCCCGATGCAAGATCCTCCTTATGCTCAAGGCCCGGCTCGCGGAAATGCACCTGGCTGTCGATGACGCCCGGCAGGATATGCAGCCCGGCCGCGTCGATGATCTCGCCGGCCAGCCCCTCGGCGATGTCGCCGATGGCGGCGATACGACCGTGCCTGACCCCGATATCGGCAAGCCCCTCGCCGGCATGATTGACGAGGGTCCCGCCTTTGAAAACGAGGTCGAAGGTTTCGGCCACGGCTCTAGCTCAACTCTCTTGCGGGCTCACCCACGCTTCAATAGCTTCATCCTGTCGGGACGCCTTGGTAGCAGAAGGATAGATGATGAGCCATTGCCAAGCGGCGCTCCTCGCCGATCGCGCGGTCCTCAGAGTGACGGGTGCCGACGCGCGCAAATTCCTGCAAGGGATGCTGACCAACGAGGTCGGCAAGCTCGAGGATGGCCGCGCCATCCATTCGGGCCTGCTCGCGCCACAGGGAAAGATCCTGTTCGAGCTGTTCGTAGTCGCGCTGAACGGCGATTTCCTTATCGACATGGCGCAGGACAGGACGGCCGAGCTGATCAAGCGGCTCGGCTTTTATCGCCTGCGCTCGCAGGTCACGATCGAAGAGGAGAACGGGCTCAAGGTCGCCGCTGTGTGGGGCGGATCCCCTCGCCTGCCGGAAGGCACGATCGCCTATGCCGACCCGCGCCTCGCCGAGCTCGGCTCTCGGGTGATACTTGCCGCTTCGGCGAGCGTTGGCGCGCTCGGCTGCGGCGAAGCGAGCGAGGCCGACTACCACGCGATGCGCATCAAGCAGGGCGTGCCGGAAGGCGGGCGCGATTATGCCTTCGGCGAGACGTTCCCGCACGAGGCGCTGTTCGACCAGCTGAACGGCGTCGATTTCAAGAAGGGCTGCTATGTCGGCCAGGAGGTCGTCTCGCGCATGGAGCATCGGGGCCTCGCGCGGAAGCGCATCGTCCCGGTCGAGGGCGATGCGCCACTGCCGGCCCGCGGCACTCCGGTCGAGGCGGGCGGCGTTCCGATCGGCGAGCTCGGCTCAGTGGCCGGCGCATCGGGGCTTGCCTCGCTCAGGCTCGACCGCGCCGAGGAGGCGCTGGCCAAAGGCAGCGCGCTGATGGCAGGAGGGGTGAGGATCACACTCCGGCAGCCCGCGTTCGCCCGCTTCGCCGTGCCGGTGACGGCGCCGGCGGCATGAGCGGAGCCCAGCTCAAGCGCTGCCCGTGGCCCGGAACCGACCCGCTCTACATCGCCTATCACGATGAGGAATGGGGCGTGCCCGAGCGCGACGACCGGGCGCTCTACGAGAAGCTCGTGCTCGACGGCTTCCAGGCCGGCCTCTCCTGGATCACCATCCTCAGGAAGCGCGAGGCCTTCCGCCGTGCCTTCGCCGGTTTCGCGCCAGAAAGAATCGCCCGCTTTCCGAGCAAGAAGGTCGAGGCCTTGATGCAGGACGAAGGCATCGTCCGCAACCGCATGAAGATCGAAGGCACGGTCGCCTCAGCGCGCGCCTGGCTCCAGATGATGGAGCAAGGCGCGGGCTTCGCGGCCTATCTATGGGGCTTCGTCGACGGCAAGCCGATCGTCAACCGCTACCGCGCGATGACCGAGATCCCGGCGGAGACGGAGCTGTCGCGCGCCATCTCCAAGGATCTCAAATCACGCGGCTTCAAGTTCTGCGGTCCGACGATCGTCTATGCCTTCATGCAGGCGACCGGCATGGTCAACGATCACCTGATGAGCTGTCACCGTCACGCGGCCTGCGTAAGGCTCGGCCGCGAAGCCGCTTAGCCTTTTGAGCCGCGCGGATCGGCGCTGCGAGGATAGGTGCGCTCTTCTTGGATCTTGCCGTTACGCTTCCGGATGCGGACTGCACCTTTGCCGCCAACGGCCTTCTCGAGCACGCCGCCTTTGGTAGCCTTGGCCTTGGTGGCGAAAGTCTTCACCGCCTGGCCGGTGCCCTCATGCTTCAGCACCCAGCGCTTCTTCGTGTCGTCGTGCGCCAACGAATATCTCGGCAACTTTGCCATCTGCGTCTCCCACGTGACGTTTTTAATAGCTGTACTCTGACAATAGCAGCAGATGCATGGCATTATGAACGAGATTCGTCCATTTTTTCCTGATCCTGGTCGCGCAGTCTTGATCGCGCGTGACTCATGCTATCGGCTTTGTGACACCATGAAGAGCACCCCGAAGACCGACAGCGCGGCCAAGCAGGAGGCCGGAGCGCGCGCCTGGCAGCGCATGCTGAGCGGGCGGCGGCTCGACCTGCTCGACCCCTCGCCGCTCGATATCGAGATCGAGGACATCGCGCACGGGCTTGCCCGCGTGGCCCGCTGGAACGGCCAGACCGATGGCGAGCATGCCTTCTCGGTGGCGCAGCATAGCCTTCTCGTGGAGGCCGTCGCCGGCGAGATCGAGCCTTCGCTCGACGCCCGCTTCCGGCTGGCGAGCCTGATCCACGACGCGCCGGAATATGTCATCGGCGACCTGATCAGCCCGTTCAAGGCGGCGCTGTCGCTCGATTATCGAGCTTTCGAGGCAAAGCTGCTCGCCGCTATCCATGTGCGCTTCGGCATTCCCGCGGTGCTGCCGGCCGACATCACCAAGCTGATCAAGCGGGCCGACAAGATCGCCGCCTATTACGAGGCCATTTCGCTGGCCGGCTTCTCGCGCGAGGAAGCGCGGCGATTCTTCGGCCAGCCGCGCGGCTTGAGCCCCCGTCTCGTCAACACTCTGTCGCACTTAAGCCCGCTTCAAGCGTCAGAGGGAGAGGCGCTTTTCCTCAAGCAATTCAATCAGCTAAATGCGCAAGCCGGGGGCCGAAACCAAACGCGGCGGACGAAGCCGGCATGACCTCCCTGTTTTTGCCAAGAGAAGGCGCTAAAGTGCCGGCCAGAATGACCCCAGAGACCATCTTCGTAGCTCCCTTGAGCCTGGTGCAGACCACGGTCGCCGATGCGAGCGTCAGCCATCTCGTGACACTGATCAACGGCGAGACACTGATCGACACGCCGCCTTCGATCGGGCCCGACCGGCATCTGAGACTGGCGATGAACGACATTTGCGCGCCACAAGAGGGCCTCGTGCTGCCGTGCGAGACCCATGTCGCGCACCTCGTCAAATTCGCGCTCGACTGGGACCGCAAGGCGCCGCTTCTGATCCACTGCTGGGCCGGCATCAGCCGCTCGACGGCGGCGGCCTTCATCACGCTCTGCGCGCTGAACCCCGAAGCCGAGGAGCTGGAGCTTGCCCGCGCGCTGCGCCGCGCCTCTCCGACCGCTTACCCGAACCGCCTTCTCATCGCGCTCGCCGACGAGGCGCTCGCCCGCGACGGCCGCATGCTGGCGGCGGTCGAGGATATCGGGCGGGGCAGAATCGCCGCCGAGGCAGAGGTGTTCGCGCTGCCGGCGCGACTTGCCGCCTAAACTCCCATGGCCGAAGCCAGGCGCAAAACGCCGCACCTTGCCGCCGAGACCGAAAGCTCCGATCCCAGGATCGAGCTTGGGCTCAACGCGGCAATCGTCACGGTGCGCGAGCAGCAGCCGCACATCCTCGTGGTCAGGCCTGGCATCGCCGGAACGGGCGCATGGGACGCGCTTCCCTTCGGCACGTTCGCGCCGCGCGCCCATCGCACGCTCGAGATCGGGCTTCGCGAATGGGTGAAACGGCAGACCGGGCTAGAGCTCGGCTATGTCGAGCAGCTCTATACGTTCGGCGATCGCGGGCGCCACGCCGAGCCTGGCGGGTCGCATACGCTCTCGGTCGGCTACCTCGCGCTGACGCGGGGCGCGGGCGAAGAGCTGATGGGATCGCACTGGTCGCCCTGGTACGCCTATTTCCCCTGGGAGGACTGGCGGAGGGGGAAACCCGACATTCTGACCGAGGAGATCGAGCCTCGCCTGAAGCAATGGGCCGAGCGGCCGCCCTCCCCCGACGAGCCGGTGCGCGCGCTAAGGCGTACCGAGCGGCTCAAGATCGGCTTCGGCATCGAGGGGGGCTGGGACGAGGAGAAGGTGCTGGAGCGCTATGAGCTGCTGTACGAGGCAGGGCTTGTGGCGGAAGCGATGCGCGACGGGCGCACCGCCGCTCAGCAATGGCCCGCGCTGCCCGAGCTTGGCCGGCCGATGGAGTTCGATCATCGCCGCATTCTCGCCACCGCCCTCGGCCGCTTGCGCGGCAAGCTGAAATACCGGCCCGTCGTGTTCGAGCTGTTGCCGCCGGAGTTCACCCTTTACGACCTGCAACAGACCGTCGAGGCGATCTCCGGCACGCTGCTGCACAAGCAGAATTTCCGAAGGCTGGTCGAGAAGGGCGGCCTGGTCGAGAGCACCGGCAATGTCTCGACCGAGACCGGCGGACGCCCGGCGCGGCTCTACCGCTTCCGCCGCGAGGTGGTGCTGGAGCGCCCCGCCCCTGGCCTGAGGGTCAAGGCCGGACGGAGCTGAGTCTCGCGCTCAGGCGCGCTCGAGCGCCTCGGCTGGGCTCGCCCGCGTGGCCACGAAGGCGGGATAGAACGAGCCGAGAATGCCGAGCGCGATCGCGGCAATCGCCGTCACGATTATGAGTCCTGGTGTGGGCCTCACGGCGATATAGCGGCCAATGGCTGGGATCGCGCTCAAGAGCCGCGAGCCGCCGATGCCAAGCACGATGCCGAGCCCGCTGCCCAAGGCTGACAGCAGGAATCCCTCGATCACCAGCGCACCCATGATGCGCTCTTTGGACCAGCCGATCGCCGACAATATGCCGATCTCGCGCGTGCGCTCGAGCACGGCCATCAGCAGCGTGTTCAGCACCATGAGCACGCCCATGAGCAGAGCGACCCAGGCCATCGAGCTCGACACCGCGTCGAGCAGACCAACGAGGCTGTCGTTCTTGAGCATGGATTCGCTTCTGGTCACCGAGAACTCGCCCAAGCTCTCGATCACCTTCGCGACACGATCACTGGCCGCCTGGTCCCCCGGATCGGCCAGTCGCACCGCGATGAAGGTCACCGATCCGGTGCGGAAGGTCGCTTCCTGGAGGTCAGGGAGGCTGGCGATCAAGGCGTTGCGGTTGATGACCGACGTGTAGTTGGTCAAGGCGATGATGTGGAATTTGTCGCCGAGCAGGGTGATGTCGTCGCCGATATGCTTGCCGAGCGTGTTTGCGATGTCCTTGCCGACCAGCGCGAACTTGCGCTCGCCGGGTTGCGGAAGACGCCCCTCGGCCAGAGGAACACTCGACCAAAAGAAGCTATCTTCGGGCCAGCCAAAGGCGATGACATGGTCGTCATTGTCGGTGGCGGCAAAGGTCAGAAGTTGACCCGAGACGGCGGCCACTCCGGAGATCTTCGCGATGTCCGGGATGATCGATTCGGGCACCGTGCCACCGAACGGCTCGGCGATGCCTCGGCGCCTGACGGTGAGATCTGTGCCGCGCTCCTCGAACGCTTGCCGCACGTTTTCGTTGACGCTGCGCGACAGGCCATAAAGCGTGATGAAGCTGCCGACGGCGACGGCGACGCCGAGCACGGTGAGAATCGAGCGGGTGGGGCGGCGCCGGAGATTGCGGAAGGCAAGTTCTAGGTGGTTCATAGTACCTCTTCGCGGGCCGGCAGTGACTGTTGGTCGATGACTTTGCCGTCCTTCATCTTGATCTGCCGCTTGCAGCGCCGTGCCAGGTCCGCCGCATGAGACACCATGATCAGGGTCACTCCGCGCGCGCGCTGTAGATCGAATAGGAGGTCCAAAATCGCCGACGCGTTGGCACTGTCGAGATTGCCGGTAGGCTCATCGGCGAGAATGAGCGCCGGGTTGTTGATGATGCTTCGTGCAATGGCAACTCGCTGACGCTCGCCGCCGGACATCTCGTGGGGCAAATGGGTAGCGCGGTCGGCAAGACCCACGATCTTGAGCGCTTCCTCGGCGCGGCGCCGGCGTTCGCCGCTGCTGAGACCGAAGCCGAACATCGCCACCTCGACGTTCTCGCTGGCCGTGAGGGTGGGAAACAGGTTGAACTCCTGAAACACGATGCCGATCTCCGAGCGTCGCAAATTGGCCCATTGTCGCTGTGTGGTGATGGGGTCGCCCTTCCAGCGCACCACACCGGCTGTGGGGATCCTGATGCCGCACATAACGAGGATTAGCGTCGTCTTGCCGCTCCCGCTCGGACCGAGAACGGCTACCGATTCGCCTTCTGCGAAAGTGAGGTTGACGTCCCGCAACGCGACAATGCGTCCATTGTCAAAATCGTGGCCGAGGTGATCGAGCGCGATCAGGGACGCGCTCATGGCGTCGCCGCCCGCTTGCGCATGAAGGCGATCAGAGCGCCGATGTCGCCGTTGTTGCTCTGAAGGATATTGGAGTATTCCTGGGCTTCGCTGTTGAGCGCGCTATGGCCGTCGAGCAGGACGTCGACGATGCGCCAGGATTGCCCGTCGGCGCGCAACCACCAGATCCAGGTCTGATCCTGCTTGCCGGGCACCGAGCGGCGGCTCGCGGCGAGACGATCCTCGCCGACCGGCGGCCGGAGCCCAACAAAGGTCATGGTCGTGCCCTGAGGCCGCATGCGGCGGAGATAGCCGGTGACGATTTCGTCCTCGAAGGCGTCGAGAAATTGCTTGCGGTCGTCCTCGCTCGCTTTGTCCCAGGCCTTGCCGAGCACCTCCTTGCCCATGGCAGGCACGTCGAACGACGCGGCGAGCAGATCGCGGCAGCGTTGTTTGGCATCGGCCTCGGAGCCTGAAGCGAAGAAGCTGGTGGAAGCCACATTCACGTGTTCGATGAAGGCGCGGATCGCATCGTCGCTGCTCGTAGCCTCGGCATGAGAAGGCGTGGCGACGAGGGCCAGCACCAAGAGAACGGCGCGCATCAGGGGCGTGTGACGCCCGGCCCGGCTTTGATTTGCCGCAAATCGCAAGGAAAAGGGTCCGCATGGGGCGACAGTTGATGACCTTCGCGCCGTCACGCAAGACCGAAGCGCGATCAAGATGAGCGAACCTATTAAGCGCCTGTGACGTTGGCACGATGGCTTGGCCGAAATTCGAGGTGTGCGATGATCCGCAACAAGGCTGAGCTAGACGGTTGCCGAGGCATGCGCGCCGAACTTGGCGTTCTGGCGGCATTGACGTTGGCGCTGATGTCGCAGCCTGGCTTCGCCGCCGAGACGACGATCGACACCAAGTCGGGCCCGATCAAGGTCGAGACGATAGCGAGCGGTCTCGAAAATCCTTGGGGCCTCGCCTTCCTGCCCGACGGCAGGATGCTGGTCACCGAGCGGCCGGGACGGCTTCGCATCATCGCCAAGGACGGCACGAAATCAGAGCCGCTGAAGGGCGTGCCCGAACTGTTCGCGCAACGCCAGGGCGGGCTGCTCGACGTCAAGCTCGATCCCGGTTTCGCCAGCAACGGCCTCGTCTATCTCTCTTATGCCGAGCCAGGCGAAGGCGGCGCCGGGACCGCGGTGGCGCGCGGCAAGCTCGGCGACGGCGGTCTCGACAATGTCGAGGTCATCTTCCGCCAGCAGCCCAAGGTCGAGGGTGGCAATCATTTCGGCGGCAGACTCGCCTTCGCTCCCGACGGCAAGCTGTTCGTCACGCTCGGCGAGCGCTTCAAGTTCACCCCGGCGCAGGATCTCTCCACCGATCTCGGCAAGATCGTGCGCATCAATTCCGACGGCACGGTGCCGCAAGACAATCCCTTCGTTGGCAAAGCGGGCGCGCGGCCGGAGATCTGGTCCTATGGGCACCGGAACCCACAAGGCGCGGCGATCCACCCCGTGACCGGCAGGCTGTGGGAGAGCGAGTTCGGGCCGAAAGGCGGCGACGAGGTGAACATCCCGGAAGCCGGCAAGGACTATGGCTGGCCGGTGGTGAGTTGGGGCAGCAATTATGACGATACGCCGATCCCGCCGCCGCCGACGCACCCCGAATTCGCCGATGCCGTCGCTCATTGGAACCCGGTGATCTCGCCGTCGGGCATCGCCTTCTACACGGCCGACGCCATCCCCGGCTGGAAGGGCAATCTCCTGCTCGCGGGGCTTTCGTCTCAGGCGATCATCCGCCTCGCGCTCGATGGCGAGACAGTCACCGCCGAGGAGCGCATTCCGATGGGCGCGCGCATCCGTGACGTGGTGCAAGGCCCTGACGGCGCGGTCTATGCGTTGACCGACGCGGCCGACGGCTCGATCCTGAGGCTCAGCGCCGCGCAAGCGAAGTGAAGCGCGCAAAGCGAAACCGGGACCGCTGATTGCGGCCCCGGCCGGGTTCGCCAAGTCGTACGGGGTTAGGCGCTACTCGGGCTGCGAGTTTGGCTGCGCGCCCCGTGCATGCCCAAAGTCGGGTTCGGCTTGTTGGTTTCTGCCGCAGAGGATTTCGGCGGCGCCGAACTTTGCTCAGCCGCGCCCCCCGAGCTATCCGCCTGGCCTGACGACGGCGTCGGTTGTTCGGCCGATTTCATCTTGGCGGCGTCTGAATTCGGAGGAGCCGAACTCTGCTCGGCGGCGCCACCTGACGTGTCGGCGCTACCGGATTGGGGCTGATGGGCCGGGCTGGCGGGGTCAGATGAAACGCCGGGCGAAGCCGGCGACTGCTCCTGCTGGTCGGCGGCCAAAGCCGGCGCGAGACCCAGAGCGAGAGCGATGGCGGTGCATGCAATAAGACGGTTCATGATCGTTCTCCTTGCAGGTTTCTCTCCCTGTCGCCACGGAGGCGGGCATTGGAGTCCCGCCTCAGGAGCAACCTCTCGTCCCTGGTTGGAAGACGTGCCACCCGCGCAGATGGTTCCGATCGAAGCGCGGCGCGAATTGTCACGGAAGCCTGAGTGGCGTGGGCGCTTGCGAGATGATAGGGAAGCCGCCTCACGTCCGAGCGCATTCCCTCCTTAATCCCGTCAGCCTCACATCATAGCGTCCACCGCATGCAGCCGATCATCTCCGTCTCGCATCTGTCCAAGACCTACGCCTCGGGCTTCGAGGCGTTGAAGGACATCAATCTCGAGATCAAGAAGGGCGAGATCTTCGCTTTGCTCGGGCCTAACGGCGCCGGCAAGACGACGCTGATCAACATCATCTGCGGGATCGTGACGCCGAGCGCCGGCAAGGTCGTGGTCGACGGCCACGACATCGTCAGCGATTTCCGCGCGGCGCGGGCGATGATCGGGCTGGTGCCGCAAGAGCTTACCCTCGACATGTTCGAGACGGTCGTGACCACGGTAACGTTGAGCCGCGGCCTGTTCGGCAAGTGGGACGACGCGGCCTATATCGACAAGATTCTGAAGGACCTGTCGCTGCTCGACCGCAAGAGCTCCAAGCTGATGACGCTGTCGGGCGGCATGAAGCGGCGCGTGCTGATCGCCAAGGCGCTGTCGCACGAGCCGACCGTGCTGTTTCTCGACGAGCCGACCGCGGGCGTCGACGTGGCGCTGCGCAAGGACATGTGGCAGGTGGTGCGGTCGCTGCGCGATGCCGGCGTGACCATCATCCTCACCACCCATTACATCCACGAGGCCGAGGACATGGCCGACCGGATCGGCGTCATCAACAAGGGCGAGCTGGTCCTGGTCGAGGACAAGAACGAGCTGATGCACAAGCTCGGCAAGAAGCAGCTCATCCTCCAGCTGCATGACAACCTCAGCGCCATCCCGGGCGAACTCGACGGTCATCATCTGACGCTCGTCAATGGCGGCAGCGAGCTGATCTACACCTACGACACGCAAGGCCCGCGCACCGGCATCACCAGCCTTCTCACCGATCTTGCCGCCGCCGGCATCAGGTTCAAGGACCTCGACACGTCGCAAAGCTCGCTCGAGGACATCTTCGTCGATCTCGTGAGGCAGAAATGAATTTGCCGGCAATCAGGGCGATCTACAAATTCGAGATGGCGCGCGCGGGCCGCACGCTGCTCCAGAGCATCGTCTCCCCGGTGATCTCGACCTCACTCTATTTCGTGGTGTTCGGCGCGGCGATCGGCTCGCGCATCACCGAGATCCAGGGCGTGCCGTACGGCGCGTTCATCGTGCCCGGGCTGATCATGCTGACGCTGCTCACCCAGAGCGTCGCCAACGCCTCGTTCGGCATCTATTTCCCGCGCTTCACCGGCACGATCTACGAGCTTCTGTCGGCGCCGATCTCCTATTTCGAGATCGTCACCGGCTATGTCGGCGCCGCCGCCACCAAGTCGATCATTCTCGGGCTGATCATCCTCGCCACGGCCTGGCTGTTCGTGCCGCTCAGGATCGCCCATCCGTTCTGGATGATCGCGTTCCTGGTGCTGACTGCTGCGACCTTCAGCCTGCTCGGCTTCATCATCGGCATCTGGGCCGACGGCTTCGAGAAGCTTCAGCTCGTGCCGCTGTTGATCATCACCCCGCTCACCTTTCTCGGCGGCACGTTCTACTCGATCGATATTCTTCCCCCGTTCTGGCGGGGCGTGACGCTGCTCAATCCCGTCGTCTATCTGGTCAGCGGCTTCCGCTGGAGCTTCTTCGAGATCGCCGATGTGAGCCCCATGGTGAGCCTCGCCATGACCGGGCTGTTCCTCGCCATCTGCCTCGCCGTGGTGGCGTGGATCTTCAAGTCCGGCTACCGGCTTAAGAGCTAACGCAGCCCCATCAATTGGGCTCAGGCTTGGCTTCTTGCGGTGTGGCAGCGCTCGTCTGATCGAGATTGGCGAGAGCCCTGTCGAACAGAACGAGGTCGTTGGCGAAAGCGGCGTTCGCTGGATATTGCTGCTTCAGCTCGACGATCCTGTCGCGCCCAAGCTTGAGCTCGGCGCGAGCCTCCTCCTGTTTGCCTTGTTTTGCCAGCGCAAGCGCGATGCGGCCATGGGCGAGCGCCGCATCGTGCTGCCAATCCACATTGCGGGGATCGGCCTTGGACAGACGATCGCGAATGGCGAGCGATTCTTGAAACCGCTTCAGCGCTTCGGTCGCTTCGCCCTGCGTAAGCAGCACATCGCCGGTCAGGAAATAGGAAAGGGCCAAATTGCTCTGCCAGCCGGCGTTGCTCGGGTCGGCAGCGGCAAGCCGGTCCATAATCGTCCGGGCCGCCTCGTAGGATATCAACGCGTCGGCGCGATGGCCCAGCCCGTACTGAGCGGTGCCCAACCGATTGTTGCAGACGGCGAGATCGAACTGCCAGCCGGTATTGCTCGGATCTGACGCGACAACCCGCTTGGCGCTCGCCAGGCTGTCGACGAAGGCGGCCAGCGCCTCATCGGCATGGCCCTGCCCCAACAGCATCATCCCGACCTTGCCGGCGGCGAGAGAGAGATCATGCTGCCACTTGCCGTTCTCCGGATCCAAGTTCGCCAGGCCGTCGTAAATCGCAATTTGGTCGCGGTAGGATTGCAGTGCGTCAGCGAGATTGCCCTGGGTAAACAGAGTATCGCCGACGAGATCATAGGTCGTGGCCAGGTCATGCCGCCAAACAGCATTGCTTGGATCGGCCCTGGCCAGACGGTCTCTGATCGCCAGCCCGTCGCGGTAGGTTTTCAGCGCTTGGTCCACATGGCCCTGAGCTGAGAGCACGCGGCCAACCCTGACATGGAAAAAAGCGAGATCGCTCTGCCAGCCGGCGTTGCTCGGATCGGCCTTGGTCAAGCGGTCGATGATATCGATCCCATCGCGATAGGCTGACAAGGCGCCGGCCGAATCGCCCTTCGCCCGCAACACGTCGCCCATCTTGCTTTCAGCGATGGAAAGCTCACGCTGCCAGCCGGCATTCTCAGGATCGGCCTTCGCCATGCGGCTTACGATGGCAAGCGCTTCTCGATAGGCCTCTGCGGCTTCTGGGAGATTGCCTTGCGCCGCGAGAACATCGCCATTCCGGTCATAGGCATCGGCCAAGTCATGCTGCCAGTTTGTATTGCTAGGATCGGCCTTGGCCAAACGATCTGAGATGGCAAAGCTCTCGCGGAACGACTTGAGTGCCGCGTCGAGGTGACCTTGCGCCGACTGGGCGCGCCCAACCTTGCCGTACGAATAAGAGAGATCGCGCTGCCAGCCAGCATTGTTGGGGTCGCTTTCCGCCAAGCGATCGATGATGTCGAGCCCTTCGCCATAGGCCGACAAGGCGCCCGTCAAATCCCCTTCCGCGCTCAACACGTCGCCAACATTATTATGAGCCAACGAGAGGCCGCGCTGCCAGGCGACAACCTCCGGATGCTGCGCGACAAGTATCTCGGCAATTTTCAAGCTATCCTGGAACGACTTCAGGGCATTGCCGAGCTTGCCTTGAGCAAGTTGCACCGCGCCCAGCTTTGCATTGGATGCTCCGAGTTCGGCAAACAAAGCCCCGTTTTGCGAATTGGCACTAACGAGACGCAGGAGAAGCGCCGACGACGCAGCATAGCTTTGCAGCGCACCAGACAGATCGCCCTGGGCTGCTAGCACATCGCCGAGCGTCCTATTGGCGACGGCGAGCTCGCCGGCATAGCTGGGATTTTCGGGCCGCTCGTCGGCAAGCGACGCGAATATCTCCTGGGCCGCCAGAGCCCGCTCACGCCATTTGGTGGTGTCGCCGACCGCCTGATAGTTGTTGGCGAACTGGAGCAGCATCCAGGCCTTCTCGTAGCGCAGCTCGGGCGTCGGCTTGCCGAGCATTGCCATGTTGTCGAACAACCCTTCGGCCTTGGTCAGCAGCGACAGCGTGGCGGTGCGCGGAATGCCGAACCGCTCGGCCTGGGCAACGGCTTCATCGACGAACTCGGTCGCCGTCTTCAGCGTGGCGTAGAGGAACGCCTCGTTGGTCTTGAGCTGTTGCCAGGCATAAGCCGCGCTGCCCATCGCGGCCACGGACAGGAAGGCCAATACGCCGATGACGCCGTTGCGGATCGTCGACTTGCGGCGGCGCTCGCGCTCGGCGCGGCGGAACACCTCGTCAGAGGTGACATCGAGCAGGCCGGCGACGACCTTGGCGAGCGCAAGCTGCTTGCCGTCGCCCTGCTCGCGCGCATCGGCGGCGAGCAGCTCGATGCGCTTTTTGCCGATGCGGCCCTTGGCGTCGACCTTGAACTTGAGCGCCGGCGGGAAGCATTCGAGCTCGGGATCGTCGGGCTTGCCGGCAACGATCAGCGGGATCACCGGACGCTGCGAATGACGCGACTTGAAGAGCTTGATCTCCTCATTGACGTAATGGCTCTTGGCGGCAGCGGGCGAGCAGATGACGATCAGCGCCTCCGAGGCATCGAGCGCGGCCAGCGTCTGCTCGGTCAGGGTGTGACCGGCGGAGAAATCGTCGCGATCGCGGAACACGGGGCGAAGCGAGGCGGGGATGGCGCCGAGCTCAGTCTTGCGGCCGACGAGGTCGTTGTCGATGCGGAAGCCTTCGACGCCGCGATGCAGCCACTTGGCCCAGCTCGTGTCGGCGTGGCTATAGGAGATGAAGGCGCGATATTTGAACACGACGGTCTCGGCCATTCGGGATCCCGGCCAGGCTGGAGGGCGGAGTATGGCCGAAGCCGCTGCGGCGGTTCAACTTTCTGTTCCGCCACTGAACATCGCTAGAGACTGCGTGCTCGGTCATCCAATATCGGGCGCACCGCGTGTTTTGCCGCCGATTCGGGCAGCGAAGCTCCTGAATTGCCGCAGTTAATCGAGGATCGTCCCTAGTTTTCTGCGCCGCGAATGATTAAATAGGCCTGCAGGTAACAGTGACCTCTACCCAAAAGCTATTTTGATTTTTTCTTGTACGGTTCCCGGTCACAGAAAGATTTGGATCATGTCCTCATTCGATTTCACGGCAACGGCCGAGCTGTTCCCCGCCAGGAGCTGGAAGGCCAGCGCCCGCCGCATCACCTACAAGCGGTTCGACAAGGCGGCTGAGGCTGTCCGTTACGCCATCGAGGAGCTCCCGCCGCAGCACCTGCTCGGCACCTATCTCGAGGTCGAGGAGGAGAGATTCGACAGCGGCGGCATCAGGCGCCTCTATGACAGCTCGGACTATCCGCTGAAGCGCGCCGTTCCGCGTGATGCCGAGCCGAAGCGCGATCGCCGCGGGTAGCTGTTCCGCATGGCCGCGGCAAGCCTAAGCGTGCTAGATGGAGGTCCGGCGTGCCGCTGGGTGGAGCAGCAGATTCCCATGCAGACCTATGTCGCAGAGATTGACGGGCGCGCGATCTTCGCGTTCCGCGCGGTGGATGCTTCTTGCGCGCAGGCTTGGCTGGATATCCATGCCGTCATGCGCCATACGCTCGAAACGCTGCACAGCGACGGCCGGCGCATCTGGAACGGCCATGCACGCATCCTCGCTCGCGAGGCGACGTCTGCCGAGGCAACGATCTGGCGAAAATTGAGCGACGAGGTCGCCGCGTCGGACCCCGACGAAGAGCAGGAGATCATCACCGTGTGGCTGATCCCGACTTCGACCACCCAGAAGCGTCCGGGCAAGGTTCCCCAAAACTAACGAGCCGTCCCCGAAGGGACGGCTCTAAATAACAACAAGACTGCTTCGTCCGGTTAGGGACTAGGCGGCTTTGATGTTGTTCACGGCAGTCTTGCCGCTGCGGCTGTCTTGGGCGGTATCGAACGATACCTTCTGCCCCTCGACCAGGCTGCGCATGCCTGCGCGCTCGAGAGCGGTCGCATGGACGAACACGTCCTTGCCGCCGTCCTCAGGCTGGATGAATCCAAAACCCTTCTGGTCGTTGTAGAATTTCACAGTGCCCAAAATCATTGGGGTCGTCCTTTCGCTGTTGTCAGTGCAGGTGAACTCGGGCCCCAGTTGCGGGACCTAAAGCTCGGCTCGTCGATGTTTGGAGGTCTGAACGTGCGCCTGGCAATCAGCTTAGGCGATACGGCCATGTGGTCCGGCCAAATGTCGATGGTCTGCATATAGACCAAGAGCATGGCTTTTGCAAGGCGTAAGGCAAGAGCCGGCGCGGAGCGCATTGGAGGGGCATGATAGGGTGCCGACGATGAAGGCGGCATCGAAGGCTGGACAGTGCGCCGCGCTCAGGCGGGGAGCCGGCGCTTCGCCGGACCATCGGCCCTGTCCAGATGGCGCTTTACGGGCTCGGCAGCATGCTCGGCTCCGGCATTTACGGGCTGATCGGCAAAGCCGCCGGCGATGCCGGCAACGCTTTGTGGCTCGCTTTCGTCGTCGCGCTCGTGGCGGCGCTGCTCACCGCGCTCTCTTACGCCTCGCTCGGCTCGCGCCATCCGCGCGCTGCCGGCGCCGTGTTCGTCACCGAGCGCGCCTATGGCTTCAGGCTGCTGAGCTTCATGGTCGGGCTCGCGCTGGTCGCCTCGGGACTCACCTCGACGGCCACGCAAGCGCGCGTGTTCGCCGCCAATCTCGCCGAGCTGCTCGGCCTTGCCAACGTGCCGCTGGCCTGGCTTGCGCTCGGCTTCCTGCTCGTTCTCACCGGCATCGTCTTTCGCGGCATCCGCGAGTCGATGTGGGTCAACGTGCTGTGCACGCTGATCGAGGCGGGCGGACTTGTTCTGGTGATCCTGGTCGGCATGTCCTATTGGGGCTCGGTCGATTATCTCGAGACGCCGGCAACCCAAGGCGGCGACCCTGCCGCCCTCCTCGTCATGCAGGGGGCGGTGCTCGCCTTCTTCGCCTTTATCGGCTTCGAGGACATGATCAATGTCGCCGAGGAGACGCGCGAGCCCGAGCGCACGCTCCCGCTCGGTCTGATCCTCGCCATGGCCGGAGCGGCGATCCTTTATATCGCTGTGGCAATCACCGCGGTGTCGGTCGTGCCGTGGCGCGAGCTTGCCGCGGCGCCGGGACCGATCACCGAGGTAATGGGACGCGCGGCGCCGTTGATCCCACCGTCAGTGTTCACGCTGATCACGCTGTTCGCCGTCGCCAACACCGCGCTCGTCAACTACATCACCGCCTCGCGGCTCGTCTACGGCATGGCGCGGCAGGGACTTCTGCCGGCTCGGCTCGGCACGGTGCATGCGGGACGGCGGACGCCGCATCTCGCCATCGCCGCGCTCCTCCTCGTGCTCGCACCGCTCGCTCTACTCGGCAGCATCGCCGAGCTTGCGGCGGCCACCGTGCTTCTCCTGCTCGCCGTGTTCGTGGTGGTGAACGGTGCGCTTTTGGTCTTGCAGCGGCGCAAGGGCGAAAGACCTGGGCGCTTCGAGGTGCCGCGCTTCGTGCCGGCGCTCGGCGCCACGGTCTGTCTCGTGCTCATCGTGGTCAGGGTCGGCACTGGCGACTGGCGCGCACCGGCGCTCGCAGGCGCGCTGCTGCTGTTCGCTCTTGGCGCCTATGCGGCGATGCGGGTGTGGCGGGATCAGTAGCGGTTGTCGGCGAGCCGGTGCGGCGGATGGCGCGAGTCGCCACGCCGGTTCAGGCGGCGCACATAGGTGATGGCGGCTTCGGGATGCTCGGCCTTGACCTTGAGGGCCGCGATCAAGGCGTCCTCGGCCCTGACCACCAGCCGGTCGCCCTTGCCCTCCAAGCTGATTCCGACGGTGAATTGCGACTGCACGGGCGCGTCCCTCCTTGGAGGCTTGACGCGCCGAGCCTAGCAAAAGAACGGGGGGCAGCCCACGATTATTGAGCGGAATGCACGGATCGGCTTGCGGGAAACGCGTGGCTCAGCGGGTCGAGTCGGCCAGGCCGTCAGGCTTCGGCGGCTTCGGCTTGGCCGGGGCGTTGTCGGCGACCGCATCGGCTCTCGCTTCCTTGCCGAGGATCGCCGCGGCGACCACGCTGTCGAGCTTATAGATGTCGGCGTAGGTCTGGACCTTGCCCTCGTCGTCCACCGTGGCGGTGAAGTAGGTGGTGTGCACCGGGAAATGGTGCTGGATGGCGATCGCGCTGTTGTAGCCATCGGCGAGCAGCTTATCGACCTGGGCCTGCGGCATGTTCTGGTCGGCGGCAAGCACGACGGCGGCGATCTTGCCGGGCTTGAACACGCGCGGGCAATTATGCCCTTCGGCGCGGCTGTCCTTGTCGAACAGCCCAGGCTTGATGGTGTCGTGCATGTAGACGGTGTACGGGTTCGGATAGACGAACTTCACCTTGCCGAGCACGTTGTTGGGCCCAGGCGCCTGCACGAAACTGATCGCGCCCATATTGACGCTTTTCCAGTCGATGCTGCCCGGGTCGACCAGCTTGCCGTTGTACTTCACCTTCAGCTCGTGCTGATCGAGGATCGCGGTGTTGCCGCCGCCGAACCAGCCGCCGCCGCCGCGCAGATTGGGCAGCAGGTTCTCGCGAACGATGGTCGGCGGCACCGTCCATTCCGGATTGAACACGATGGACTTGAGGTCGGCAGAGAACATCGGCGTCGCGTATTTCAGCTCGCCGACGACGATCTTGTCGGAGTAGATCGACTTGCCGTCCTTGAACACATAGACGGTGAACTCCGGAACGTTGAGCCAGAGATGGAGCGAGCCCAAATCCTCCGGCATCCAGCGCCAGCGTTCCATGTTGACGACGATCTTCTGGGTGTTGGCCTTGGCGCCGGCGTCGCTCGCGGCGCGGGCCTTGAGCAGCGCCTGGTGCAGGCGCTGGAACTGCTCGTGCTTCGGATGCAGCGAGCGAAGATAGGCGTCGGGCGCTTCGGCGCCGGCGAGCTCGGTCAGCACCTTATCCGGATCGGGCAAGGTCGGGGCGACGCCGAACAGCTTGTTGAGCTTGGCGGGATCGGTCCGGCCGCCGCGGGCGTAGCGCGCGTATTTCAGAATGGCGAGGTCGAGCTTGATCTCGTTGGCGGCCGCTTCGTCGGGCGATTTCGGCAGCGCGCCCGCGGGCGGCAGCTCGAACGCCGCGCTCGACAGGCCCCAATCGTCGGCCCTGAGCATCTCGTCGATGGCCGCGAGCGCCTCGCCGGAGAAGCCCATGTCGGTCATCCACAGCGCGTCGTCGCGGCCGTTGTAGAACTCTTCGAGCGCTACGATCTCGCTGGACGACGAACTCTTGCGGAGATCGGCAAGCTTGGCGCGGATGCTGGCGACGACCGGGCTCGCGTTTGGCGTCGGCGCGACCTCTTCGGGTGCGGCGGCCGGTTGCTCGGGAGCTTTGGCTACGAAATCAGGCGGCTCGCCCGAGAGCAGGTCCGGCGGGCTCTCGGCGGCGGTTTCGGTCTTGGCCTGCTGCGGGTCGACCGATTGGGTTTGGGCGACCGCAACCGAAGCTCCCAAAGCCGCAAAGCAAGCGACTGAAGCAACCAGGGCCGCGACCAAGGGCCGTCCACGCATCCCACAAACCCCCTCGTACTATCGCCTAAGTTAATCCGAGATGGGCGTAAGGGCTATCACCATCTGCCCGATTCTTGGGCCGCCGCGTCATGGGAATGGCATTCCACGAAGGCGCCGCATCACAATCGCGCCACCGTTGACACAGGCCCTTTGAAGCTTCCCAAGCATGGCCTATACTCCAAATGAGGATAGGGGAGTTTAGCGAGAGCCGGCCTTGTGCCGGATGTTTTAACGACCCATATATGCTCACAATGAGCATTATAGGTCAGGAGAGGCTAAACGAGATGACGACGGTCCAAAGCACTGGGCTCCGTGGCGAGGCAGCGCCTCAGGCGTTTAGCCCTGAGTTCTTGCCCGACCTCGCCTATACGCCGGAGGTGGCGCGGGCGACCGCGTATCTGTACGAGCGCGTGTCGCGAGTGATCCCGCCGATCGAGTGGCCGAGCTTCGCCCCTTACGTCAAGGCCATCAACGACCTCAAGCGTACGCGCAACGCCGTGGTGCTGGCGCACAACTACATGACGCCGGAGATCTTCCATTGCGTCGCCGACGTGGTCGGCGACTCGCTCCAGCTCGCCCGCGAGGCGTCGAAGACCGACGCCAAGATCATCGTGCAGGGCGGCGTGCACTTCATGGCCGAGACCTCGAAGCTGCTCAATCCCGACAAGACGGTGCTGATCCCCGATTCACGCGCCGGCTGCTCGCTCGCCGCCTCGATCACCGGCGCCGATGTGCGCGCGCTGCGCGAAGCCTATCCCGGCGTGCCGGTGGTGACCTATGTCAACACGTCCGCCGAGGTGAAGGCCGAGTCGGACATCTGCTGCACCTCATCGAACGCCGTGCGCGTGGTCGAGTCGCTTGGCACCAAGCGCGTGATCATGATCCCGGACGAATATCTCGCCAAATGGGTGCAGACCAAGACCGACGTCGAGATCATCACCTGGAAGGGCCATTGCGAAGTGCATGAGCGGTTCAGCGCCGATGAGCTCCGCGCCTATCGCGAGAGCGATCCCGGCGTGAAGATCGTGGCGCACCCCGAATGCGCCCCCGACGTGCTCGCCGAGGCGGATTTCACCGGCTCGACCAGCGGCATGATCAAATGGGTGCACGACAACCAGCCGTCGAAGGTGCTGCTGGTGACCGAGTGCTCGATGAGCGACAACGTCGCGGTCGACGCTCCCAATGTCGAGTTCGTGCGGCCGTGCAATCTCTGCCCGCATATGAAGCGCATCACGCTGCCGAAGATCCTCGAATCGCTGCTGTTCCTCAAGGAGGAGGTGACAGTCGACCCCGCGGTCGCGGTGCGCGCGCGGGCGGCCGTCGAGCGCATGATCAACCTCAACCACTAGTGCCGCGCAGAGGCGTCGCGCCATGACCAACACGCATATCAACGGAACCAAGCTGCCGGCGCAGGTTGCGACCGGCGGCGTTATCGTGGTCGGCGCTGGGCTTGCCGGGCTGTTCACCGCGCTCAAGCTCGCGCCGCATCCGGTCACCGTGATCTCCGCCGCGCGTTTCGGCGAGGGCGCATCCAGCCTCTGGGCGCAGGCAGGCATTGCCGCGGCGCTGGCCGAGGGCGACAGCGCCGAGGACCATGCCGCCGACACGATCACAGCCGGGGCCGGTATCGTCGATGAGAAGATCGCGCTCCTGCTCGCACGCGAGGCGCGCGAGCGCATCGAGGATCTGCTCCGCTACGGCGTGCCGTTCGACAAGGACCTCGAAGGCCATTTCAGCTTCGGCCGCGAGGCGGCGCACGGGCGGAACCGCATTCTCCACGTCAAGGGCGACACCGCCGGCCGGGCCATCATGCATGCGCTGATGGCGGCGGTGCGGGCGACGCCGTCGATCACCGTGCTCGAAGGCTTCGCCGCGCGCGATCTCATCATGCGCGACGGCCGGGTGGCCGGGCTAGAGGTCGCTGCCGTCAACGGCGGCGCGACGGGGCGCGGGCTCGTCCTGCCGGCGAGCGCGGTCGTGCTCGCGACCGGCGGCGCCGGACAGATCTACGCCATCACCACCAACCCACGCGAGGCGCGCGGCGAAGGCATCGCCATTGCCGCCAGGGCCGGCGCGGTGATCGCCGACGCCGAATTCGTGCAGTTCCATCCGACCGCGATCAATATCGGCCGCGACCCCGCGCCGCTCGCGACCGAAGCCTTGCGCGGCGAAGGCGCGACCCTGATCAACTCGCGCGGCGAGCGCTTCATGCGCGCGGTGCACGAGGACGCCGAGCTCGGGCCACGCGACGTGGTGGCGCGCGCGGTCTATCGCGAGGTGGCGAGCGGGCGCGGCGCGTTTCTCGATTGCCGTGCGCTGGGCGGCGAGCTCGCCGAGCATTTCCCGACGGTCTACGCAGCGTGCATCGCCGCCGGCATCGACCCGGCCAAGGACCCGATCCCGGTTGCGCCGGCAGCGCATTATCACATGGGCGGGATTCTGACCGACGCGCAGGGGCGGAGCACGATCGACGGACTGTGGGCTTGCGGCGAGGTCGCCTCGACCGGCGCGCATGGCGCGAACCGGCTCGCCTCCAACTCGCTGCTCGAGGCCGTGGTGTTCGGCGCCCGCGTCGCCAACGACATCGCCCGCTCGCGGCGCCTGGCAAAGCCGCTCATGAGCGGGCCGGCCGAGAGCGAGGCCGCGAGCGGCAGCCATGACGAGCGGCTGGTGCAGGTGCTTCGCCGCACCATGGCGGGAGAGGTCGGCGTGGTCCGCGACGAGACCTCGCTCGCCAAGGCCCTGGCCGCGATCTCATCGCTCGTGCCGGAAGCCGGCCGTGACCGCCGCCTCGGCAACATGCTCGCCACCGCCAAGCTGATCGCCGCCGCGGCGTTCGCGCGCAAGGAAAGCCGGGGCGCGCATTTCCGCAGCGACTATCCGGTGCCTGACGACCGGCTGGCGCGGCGGAGCTTCCTCACCCTCGCCAAAGCCGACGAGATCGCGCGCGAGGCGGCGGAGACGCATGTCCCCGCGCGCGAGCGGGTGCTGCGCCCGCATTTCGGCGCGCCGCGCCGCACCGCGCTCCATGCATGAGCAAGACGCCCTCCCCGCATCTTGAGCTGCCGCCGCTGCTCGTCGAGCGCGCCGTCGCGGCGGCGCTGAAAGAGGATCTCGGCGATGCCGGCGACATCACCACCGATGCGATTATCGCGCCCGAGGCCCATGGCGAGGCTAAGATCGTGGCGCGGAAGGCGGGCGTGGTGGCCGGTCTCGATCTCGCCGAGACCGCGTTCAGGATGCTCGATCCAAAGGTCAAGTTCACCCGCGTGGTCGAGGACGGCGGCAAGGTCGCGGCCAAGGGCACCATCGCCGAGGTACAGGGGAGCACGCGCGCGCTGCTCACCGGCGAGCGCACCGCGCTCAATTTCCTCGGCCGCTTGAGCGGCATCGCCACGCTGACCGCTGCCTTCGTCGCGGCGGTCGAGGGCACGCCGGCAAGGATCGCCGAGACGCGCAAGACGACGCCTGGCCTGCGCGCCTTCGAGAAATACGCGGTCAGGGCCGGCGGCGGCGTCAACCACCGCTTCGGGCTCTACGATGCCGTGCTCGTCAAGGACAACCACATCGCCGCCGCGGGCGGGATCGCCAACGCGCTCGCCAAGCTTCAGGCGCGGGTCGGGCATCTGGTGAAGATCGAGGTCGAGGTCGACACGCTCGCTCAGCTCGAGCAGGCGCTCAAGTTTCCGATCGACGCCGTGCTGCTCGACAATATGGACGTCGAGACGCTGAAGGCTGCGGTTGCGATGGTGAAGGGCCGGGTGGTGACCGAGGCGTCAGGCGGAGTAAGCCTCGAAACGGTAGGCGAGATCGCGAAGACCGGCGTCGATGTGATCTCAGTCGGGGCGCTTACTAACGCGCCGCGTAGCCTAGACTCATCGCTGGAGTGGGCGCGGTCGTAGTGCCGGTTACGGCTGCCGACACGAGAGAGAGCGTCGGGGTGAGAGACATGCTCGTATCGGCCCCGGGAGCCGTCGAAGCCTCGACGACATAGGGCTCTTCATTCCGCCTCTTGTAGAAGATGTGCCGCCCGATCGCATCGATCTTGTTCATGTCGCCGATCCAGCGGGGGCTCACGTAATTGGCGTGGTAGTAGGTGGAATAGCCGACTTCGGGAAGCCAAAGCTCACCGGCGGTGGCCTTCTTGGCGATGCTCTTGGCGAGAGCCCATTGATCGTCGTTGCGCGGCGTGTCGGTCTGCCCGTCACAGGTGAACGAGAACTGACAGCCAGGGTGCAACTGGCCCTGATAAACCACGCCGCAGATGGTCTGCGGGAAGTCCGGGCTGCGCACGCGATTGAGAATGACCTGAGCGACCGCGACCTGACCACGTACCGGCTCGCCGCGCGCTTCGAAATAGATGGCAGTGGCGAGGCAGCGGCGCTCGCGCTCCTCGAATTCGGCCTGGCTCTCGCCTTGGCTCTTGAAGTTCAGGCCCTCGGCGCTCGGATGGTAGGCGAGCTCGCCGGCTGACGGCTTGAACCCGTCAATGCTGAAATTCTGCGCGAAGGGCGATGCGTAGCTCGCGTTCATGAGCAGCGAGTTCGCCATGTTGCCGCCGCCGACCGGGCCGCGCAGAGCGACGTCGGAGATGGTCGGCTTGAGACGGTCGCCTTTGAGCCCGCGGCTGACCTCGCCGCGCATGCCGAGCGCGCTGGTCATGGTCGTCGGATCGCCGCCAAGGCTCGCGGCGATGAGCTGCTTGCCGGCTGAGGTGACGGTGTTGGCGGCGAGAACCTGATCGGCACGCGGGCCTTTGGCGCCGGTCCTGAACAGATAGGAGGCTTCGCGCGGCAGCGGTGCATGGGAGATATCGGCGGTGCGCTTCAGCGCATAGGCTGAGCCAGTGCCGGAGAGGAATAGCTCGACTTGAAAAGCGACGGGATTGCCCGGCACCGCGGCAACATAGCCCAAGCCGATAAGGGGAAGCGGCACCAACGCAGCGATGGTGTGCCACACCCGACGAGGTAAGCGTCGGCCCATTTTCCCTCCAGGTCACCCCTAACCCGCGGGATCGTCCGCCCGTCGCGCCGGCCGGCATTCCCCCGCTGCCCTATTTGCGAAGCCCTTTGATGGACTCACGCAAGCTAGAGCGTCCCCGTAGCAATCCAGGCAAAATGGTGGGAAGTCAGAGTGTTAAGCTTAAGTCCCCCACCGGTTTGTCCCGGCATTCCCGTCTAATTGCATTAACCCTGCCCCCTAAATTAGGGCAAAATGTGGTGAACGGCAACAGCCGTCCATTTCTTGTGAAAATCGCTAATTATCGGTAAAGGCA
>CAWBSA010000016.1:0-45918 GCA_963791255.1 uncultured Alphaproteobacteria bacterium
TCAGCCTCTCGGCCACGTCTCCGACGCAAGTGAAGGCTTACTGATCCGGCGCAGGCGGGTCAACTCGCGCGAGGCGGTTGGCGCTGGATAAGGCCCCGCACGCCCTCAAGGGCAAGAGAGGGGTTTGACCCGCGCGAACCAGGCTCGGCCTGCCTCTCGGGCGGCGCCCGTCAGCCTCCTGATCGATGGCGAAGATGACAGCAGAATTGTATGTCCCGACCCGTCGATGTGCTAGACTTTTAGGCAATGAAAACGGGGGTTAGCGTCGCGTGATGGACAGGAACGCCTGCGGAGCACTGCTCGGGACCGCGGCCATTGCCGTTTGTGTCCTTGCTTGGCTCGCAGCGAGCGCCCATGCCGGCGAGGCGAGCTACTGCGTCACCTGCTCGGGCCCCGACCAGATCTATCGCTGCCGGGTCACCGGCGAAGGCTCGAAGCCGAGCGATGCGCTCAAGCTCTATTGCGTCATTCGCACCGCCAAGGAAGGCCACCATGCCTCCTGCTCGGCCGAGAACGCGACGCCAGCCTGCACCGGCGTCGAGAAGGTCTATGCCTATGACGGGCCGGACATCCCTGACAATCTCGCCCAGGATCCGCGCGTCAAGAGCCTGATGAGCAAGGTCGAGCACGACAACAAGGCGTTCACCAAGCCCAAGGGCGATGGGCCACAGACCATGGTCGAGCTGACCGGCCGCGCGTACAGCGCTTCGCGCCAGGGGCTGCGCAACGCCCGCTCGGCGCTTGGCGGCGGATCGAGCGACGTGCCGCAGCCTTTGCCCGCTTCGCCGCCGCCGACCGGCAGCACCGAGGCCGCCGCGGCCGCCGCACCGGGAGTCGAACTCGCCGAGCCGAATGCAGCGCGCCAGTGCCGCGATGGGCAGCGCGGCACGCAAGAGCTATCGCTGTCTCCGCTCCCTGTTCCGCAATTGCAGCGGCGAGACGGCATCCGGGAGCACCGTGCAGTAGACTGCCGGTGCCCCCTGCCCTTACGGGAAGATTTCCGCCTGAAACTCTAGTGGGTCTGGAGCCACTCGCGGGCGAGCTTCTGCGCCTCTGCGATCTGCTCGGACGACATCTCGCGGGCGACTTCGACGCGATAGTCGAGCGCCGAGGAATTGCCCCGCGCCGCGGCGAGATTGAACCATTTATGCGCCACCACGAGGTCGGCCGCCACGTCGCGCCCGGTCGCATACAGCATCCCAAGCTCGAACAGTGCGTCCGGCATGGCAGTCTGTACCGCGAGCTCCGCCTGCTCCATCGAAGTTTCCGTGCGTGCCATCTTACGTCCCCCTTTGTATCACTCGTCTCGCGGCTTGTCGAAGTCTTGGGAAATACGACAAGTTCACTTGAGTTGTTGATGTCCCCTAACTGCGGGAGATCATGAGAGACGGCCTTGAATAACTTCTGAATTTTCGTGATTAATGCAAACTCACTAAATCTATAACACGAGGTAATATTGGTTTACATTGCACGCTAATCGGCGGCCAAATAGTTAATCTCCAAGCTTGGCAATAATTCTTTGACCATTCCCGCTCACGCGCCGATAACCACGAACATGTTTCGCGCGGAGCCGCGGCGGGCACGAGGGGGATTGAAGCGCGTCAGTTGCTGGCGGCGACGGCCGGATGAGCCACCAGGATCATCCACTCCCATTCCCGCTCGGGCGCGGTGCTGGGATAAGGCTGCCAGGGAGCCTTCACCTTCTCGGGCGCGCCCTCGGCGCTGGCCTTGATCCGAGCAAGCTCGCCTTCGGCCTCCTTGGACCGCCCCGCGCCCTGCTCGGGGCGCCACAGCACGACCGCCTCGGAGGCGTAATCAGGCGCGCGGACCGACGGCCCGTAATTTGGCCGGTCGAGGCAGACGATCCTCGCTTGCGGAAAGAAGCGACGGAGATTGCCGGCGTCGTGGCGGTTCAGCGCGATGATGGTACCGTCCTCGAAGCCGCGCGCCCTGAGCTCCGCTGCGAGCCCCGCATAGGGGATACCGACGCGGCATTTGTGGCAATCGGGTGCCATGGCGTGCAGCAGGTCCCTCGCCCGCAGCGGAAGCACGAGGATGAGCGAGGCGGCGAGGATGACGCCGAGCACCCTCGCCTTGCGCGGCGCGTTCCCCGAGCGCTCGACCATGCAGAGCATCCAGAGCGGCGCCAGCAGAAAGAACGGGTGCATGTAGCGCTCGAGATAATGCGTCGCGCCGGTCAAAAGCGCGCCGAGCATGAGCAGGATGAATCCGCCAAGCGTGATGTGCAGCACGAGCAGCGGCCAGTCCGGCGCCTTCTCTCGCCACGAGGCGGGATCGACGGCGCACTTCAGGCTCTCCCACGCTTTTGGCACCATCGCGGGAAATAAGACCGGCAGGAGGATGTCGAGCGGAAACAGGAAGGCGAGCGGCGCATAGACGGTGAGCCCGAGTCCGATCGCCGTCGCCTGCAGCCGGTCGGAGGCCATCGGCGCGACGGAATTGCCATACAGCGCGAGGAGATCGTGCTCGCCCTCGATCAGCCAATAGACGACCGGCGCGCCGACGACCGCGGCGGCGCAGAGGCTCGTCAGGAAACGCCGGTCGAGAATACGCGCCCGCAGCGGTGGCTGCAGCAGCGCGCCGACCAGCAGCAGGAGCAGGAAGCCGGCATAGCCCCATTTGCTGATCAGCCCCAGCCCGGCGATCAGCCCGAACAGGAGATAGTCCTGCGCGCGTCCGCTCTCGGCGATCCGCATGAACGCCCACAGGCTCGCGGCCACCGCGCAGGTCAGCACCATCGAGTGGGTCACGCCCTCATGCAGGTTCCAGGCGAATTGATAAAGCAGGAAGGGCGACAGGCCCGCGATCACGGCGAAGCTCTTCTCGCGAAACATGCGCGTGGCGGCGAGATAGAGGAAGGCGAGCGTCGCCGTGAGCAATCCGTATTTGATGATGAGGAAGCTCGGCAGCGTCGGCCCGGTCAGAAGCTGCACCAGCCATAGCAGCCACTCGTAGAGCGGCGGTTGGCGCGGCACATAGCCGAGCTGAAGCGTCTGGGTCAGGATGTTCGAGGTGACGTCGTCCTGCGGCAGGTTCTCGGAGATGGCGAGCCGCAACAAAGAGTAAGCGAGCCCGTAGCAGAGCCCGACGCCGATGACGCCGAACAGCCCCCAATCCGGCGATGCGGCCGCCTTGGCGCGATCGTCCTCGAGCGAGCCCGCGAATGAACCTTGAACCGACATTCCCCCGGATCTTCGAGCATTTGCGTTATGTCAGACGCAAGACACTAGCCTCCGCATATGTCGGTTTAGCGAAGGCGACAGCGACCGATCGGCCGCCAATAAAAGCCTGAAAATTGGAGGTTTTCTAGGGGAGGAGCACCGTCGAGCCGGTGGTGCGCCGTCCTTCGAGATCGGCTTGCGCCTCTCCTGCCTTCTCGAGCGGATAGGTCTGGTTCACCGCGATCCTGACCTTGCCCTTGCTGACGATGTCGAACAGGTCGTTGGCGGCTGCCACCAGGTCCTTGCGCGAGGCGGTATAAGTATTGAGCGAGGGCCGCGTGACGAACAGCGAGCCCTTCTGCGACAGGAGCGTGATGTTGAACGGCGGCACCGGTCCCGACGACTGGCCGAAGCAGACCCAGAGCCCGAACGGCTTCAGACAATCGAGCGAACCCGGGAACGTATCCTTGCCGACCGAGTCGTAGACCACGTCGACGCCCTTGCCCTTGGTGTAGTCCTTCACCTTGGCGACGAAGTCTTCCTCGCGCGTATTGATGACATAGCTGCAGCCGTGCGCGCGCGCGATCAGTGCCTTGCCCGAGGAGCCGACCGTGCCGATCACCGTCGCCCCGAGCGCGGCGGCCCATTGGCAGGCGATCAACCCGACGCCGCCCGCCGCGGCATGGAACAGGAGCGTCGTCTCGGGCCCAACCTTGTAAGTCCGGCGCAAGAGATATTGCGCAGTCATGCCTTTCAGCATGATGGCTGCCGCCGTCTGGTCGTCGACGCCGTCGGGGATCTTGACCACGCGGTCGGCCGCGATCAGCCGCTCCTCGGCATAGGCCCCGACAGGTCCGGCATAGGCAACACGGCGCCCAACCTTGAGGTCGCGCACGCCCTCGCCGACCGCGGTGACGACTCCGGCCGCCTCTGAGCCCGGGATGAACGGCAAGGACGGCTGCGGGTAGAGCCCGGTCCGCTGATAGATGTCGATGAAGTTGAGGCCGACCGCCGTCTGCCTAATCTTAACCTGGCCGGGGTCTGGCGCGCCGACCATGACCTCCTCCCATTTGAGGACATCGGGGCCGCCATATTCGTGGACACGGATCGCGTAGGTCATTGAACTCGCTCCAAACCTGAAAACAGAACTCCGTCATACCGGCGAAAGCCGGCTATCCAGACCGAAAGCCTTCTGCGGCCGCTCCTGGATTCCGGCTTACGCCGGAATGACGTATGGCTGGCGGACTGCCCCTACTCGATGCCGAGCTTTTTCTTCAGCAGGTCATTGACCGCTTGCGGACTCGCTTTGCCTTGGGTCGCCTTCATCACCTGGCCGACGAACCAGCCGGCGAGCGCGGGCTTGAGCTTCGCCTGCTCGGCCTTCTCGGGGTTGGCGGCGATCACCTGATCTACCGCCGCCTCGATCTCGCTCATGTCGGTGACCTGGGTCAGGCCGCGCGCCTCGACGATCGCCTTGGGGTCGCCGCCCTCGCTCCACACGATATCGAATACATCCTTGGCGATCTTGCCGGAGATCGTGCCTGACTTGATGAGGTCGAGCACGGCGCCGAGCTGCGCGGCGGAGACTGGGCTGTCGAGCGTGCTCCTCCCCTCTTTGTTGAGGCGGCCGAACAGCTCGTTGATGACCCAGTTCGCCGCCTGCTTGGCATCACGCCCCTTCGCCACCGCCTCGAAATAATCGGCGGACTCGCGCTCGGCGATCAGCACGTCGGAATCGTAGGGCGTTAGCCCATAGTCGGCGATGAACCGCGCGCGCTTGGCGTCGGGAAGCTCGGGCAGGTCCGCCGCCAGCGCATCGACATAGGCTTGCGTCAGCTCGAGCGGCAAGAGGTCGGGGTCGGGGAAATAGCGATAGTCGTGCGCCTCCTCCTTGGAGCGCATCGACCGCGTCTCTCCGGTCTTGGCGTCGAACAGCCGCGTCTCCTGGCGAATGGCGCCGCCTTCCTCGATGATCTCGATCTGACGGCGCGCCTCGTATTCGATGGCCTGGCCGATGAAGCGGATCGAGTTGACGTTCTTGATCTCGCAGCGTGTGCCGAGCGGGTCGCCTGGGCGCCGCACCGACACGTTCACGTCGGCGCGGAGCGAACCCTCCTCCATATTGCCGTCGCAGGTGCCGAGATAGCGGAGGATCGAGCGGAGCTTGGTGACGTAAGCGCGTGCCTGCTCGGACGAGCGCAGGTCTGGCTTCGACACGATCTCCATCAGCGCCACGCCCGAGCGGTTCAAATCCACGTAGGAGAATTGCGGGTGCTGGTCGTGCAGGCTCTTGCCGGCGTCCTGCTCGAGATGCAGCCGCTCGATGCCGACCACGACGCGCTCACCGCCGAGCAGATCGACGATGACCTCACCCTCGCCGACCACCGGGCTCTTGTACTGGCTGATCTGATAGCCCTGCGGCAGGTCGGGATAGAAATAGTTCTTCCGGTCGAACACCGAATTGAGATTGATCTTGGCCTTGAGCCCGAGCCCGGTGCGGATGGATTGGGCGATGCAGCCCGCGTTGATGACGGGCAGCATGCCGGGCATGGCGGCGTCGACCAGGCTGACATGGGAGTTGGGCTCGCCGCCGAACTCGGTCGATGCGCCCGAGAACAGCTTGGCGTTAGAGGTGACCTGGGCGTGCACCTCCAGGCCGATCACCACCTCGAACGGGCCGGTCTCGCCCTCGATCAAATTCGACTTGTCGGCTTTCTGATCCATCGCCTTGGCTAGTCCTTGTCGTCCGTCGACTGGCGGAGCTTCTCCTCCTCATATTGGACGAACCAGCCGATCATCTGCCGCCACAGCGCCTCGGCTAGCTCGGGCGGCAAGTTCTTGGCGGCGGCCCGCGCCCGAACTTTGTCGATCACCTGCTGGATGCGCCACGGCACGCGCGCCTCAGCCGGCGACTGCTTGAGTTGCCAGGCGCGATCGACGTAGGCGAAGCGCTCGCCGATCAGATCGACCAGAGACTGATCGATGCGGTCGATCTCGGCCCTCACCTCGTCCATGCTGCGGCAGTCCTTGGGCTCGCGCGGCGCCATGCCGGTCTCCTCTAGCCTCCGGAAACCACGGCGTCGGCCTCGATCTCGACCAGCCAGTCCGGATTGATGAAGCGCGACACCTCCAGCATGCTCGATGCCGGCCGGATGTCGCCAAAGAACTCGCCGTGCACCTTGCCGACCGCCTCCCAATGGGAGATGTCGGTGAGAAACACGCGGGTGCGGATCACGTCCTTGAGACTCGCGCCCGCATCCTTGAGCACCTTGTCGATGATCTCGAGAATGACGCGGGTCTGCGCCGCGGGGTCGCCGATCGCCACCGGCTTGCCGCTCGAGCCCGCGGTCGTGCCGCCGACGGCGATGATATTGCCGACGCGCACCGCGCGCGAGAAGCCGATGATCGGCTCGTAAGGGCTGCCTGAGGACACCAGGACGCGTTTGGTTGCTACATCGTTCATGCGGCTTAGCTCCACCAGTCATTGGGCTTGGCAAGCGGCCCAGCCGCCTCCTCGATCACGCGCGCGGCGCGGAACAACGTCTCCTCGTCGAACGGCTTGCCGATCAGCTGGAGGCCGAGCGGCGTCCCTTCCGACGATAGGCCCGCCGGCACGCTCATCCCCGGCAGCCCCGCCATGTTCACCGTCACGGTGAAGATGTCGTTCAGATACATCTCGACCGGGTCTCCAGATTTCTCGCCGAGCGCGAAGGCCGGTCCCGGCGTGGTCGGCGTCAGGATGGCATCGACCGTCGCGAAAGCCTGGTCGAAATCGCGCTTGATCAGAGTCCGCACCTTCTGCGCCTTGAGATAATAGGCGTCGTAATAGCCGGCCGACAGCACGTAGGTGCCGATCAGGATGCGCCGCTTGACCTCCTGGCCGAACCCCGAGCGCCTCGTGTTCTCATACATCGAGATCACGTCGGAGCCCGCCTCGCGCAAGCCGTAGCGCACCCCGTCATAGCGGGCGAGGTTGGACGAGGCCTCCGCCGGCGCGACAATATAATAAGACGGCAGCGCGTATTTGGTATGCGGCAGGCTCACCTCTTCGATCGTGGCGCCCTCATCCTTGAGCCAGGCGACGCCCTTTTGCCACAGCGCCTCGATCTCAGGCGCCATGCCCGGCACGCGATATTCCTTGGGGATGCCGATGGTGAGCCCCTTAACGCCCTTACCGACCACCGCCTCGAAGTCTGGCACCGGCAAATCGACGCTGGTCGTGTCCTTTGGGTCGTGGCTCGCCATCGCCTTGAGCAGGATCGCTGCGTCCTGAACGGTGCGGGCGATGGGCCCGGCTTGATCGAGCGATGAGGCAAACGCGACAATGCCCCAGCGCGAGCAGCGGCCATAGGTCGGCTTGATGCCAACCGTGCCGGTCACGGCGGCGGGCTGGCGGATCGAACCGCCGGTGTCGGTGGCCGTCGCCCCCATGCAGAGCCTTGCGGCGACAGCGGCCGACGAGCCGCCCGACGACCCGCCCGGCACGAGCTTGGCGTTGGAGCCGTTGCGCTGCCAGGGGCTGACCACGGGGCCGTAGAAGCTCGTTTCGTTCGACGAGCCCATGGCGAACTCGTCATTGTTCAACTTGCCGAGCATCACCGCGCCTTCAGCCCAGAGATTGGCGGTGACGGTCAATTCGTAGGTCGGCGTGAAGCCGTTGAGGATGTGCGAGCAGGCGGTGGTGCGCACATCCTTGGTGCAGAACAGATCCTTGATGCCGAGCGGGATGCCTTCGAGCGCGCCGCACTCGCCTCTCTTCAGCCTCGCATCGCTCGCGTCGGCCATGGCGAGCGCGCGCTCGGGCGTCGGCAGCACGAAAGCGTTGAGCGCCGCATTGGCTGCCTCGATCGCGGCGAGATGCGCCTCGACGAGCTCGCGCGCCGAGACGGATTTCGCGCGGAGCCGGTCGCGCGCCTCTGCCAGAGTGAGATCGGTGAGCTCGGTCACGGGCGCTACTCGGCCACGCTCGGGCAACGGGCGAAGTCGCCGAGATCGTCGACATCGCCCTCTGACTTCATGGTGAGGTGAAGCTCGCCGTCGCTCATTTCCTTGATGGTGATGACCGCCGGAACGCCGGGGGCTCCAGACTCGCACGTGGCCTTCACCGCATAGGATTTGTGGTTATCGGTCGTGCCGGCCTCGGCGTCGGTGAATTTGCAGGCGAAGTCCATGCCGGTCAGCTCGCCATTGGTCAGCACGAGGAAATCCATCACGTCGATCTCGTCGGTGCCGGACTGAGCGAGCATGGTGCAGCCCTCCCCAGTCGCGAACACGCCTTCCGGCAGAACCGACGCGGGATCGTCCGCGTTGGCGATGCCGCCGGGAACAAGGCACAGCATGAGCGCCGCGAGCGGGAAAGCGCGCGTGGCCCTCAAGCCTCTCGGCGCGGCGCTATGGTTTGACGTTTTCACAGCGGACATAGGAGTCGAAGGCATCGCCACCTGAGCTGGTGTCGGCGTCGCCATGGCCTGAGGATGCGGTGTCGTCGCCACCCGCCTGGTCCTGGTCGCGGTCGAGCTGCGACGGGTTGAGATCGTCGGACGTGGCGGACTGATCCTCGCTCGGCCCTTCGAGCGGCTCTTGCGTGAGATCGGTGACCCGCGTGACGCTGAGCTCGCCGCCCGCCCTCTCGGCGATGGCGAACATATCGGGATAGACATAGCCCTGCTCGTCGCAGAAGGCGGTCGCGACCCAGCTCTTGGCGTCGTGCGGGGCGACGGCGACGAAATCGCAGCGCTGCAAATAGGATGTCACGCCCGTCTTGTTCAGCACGTAGAAATCGAGGTCGGCGCCAAGCTCCGCCGGCGTCTTGCTCACGAGCTTGGCGCAGCCGTCCTTGCTCGAGGCGAAGGTTCCCTCGGGCAGCCCTTGCGCGTGCGCCGGAGCGGCGCCGACCAGCCAGACGGCAATCATGCACAATGCGATACGCTGCATGCTTCCCCCCTACTCGATGATCTTCGGCACGACGAAATAGTGGTCGTCGGTCTTGGGCGCATTCTTGAGGATGTCTTCGGCGCAGAAGCCGTCGGTCACCTCGTCCTTGCGCTTCTTCATGGTCATTGCGGCGACGCGGGTCATCGGCTCGACCGCGCTGGTATCGATCTCGTCGAGCTGGGCGACGAAGTCGAGAATGCCGTTCAGCTCATGCTCAAGCCGCGCCTCTTCCTCGCCCGAAATGGCGATGCGGGCGAGATGGGCGATGCGGCGGACGGTGGCGCGATCGACTGACATGGGGCGTCCATGGGGCTTCGGCGGCGATTGGCTGAATTAGCCAGAGAAGTAGCACCGGGGCGGCCAAGCGGCAACGAGGCTCGCGGCCCCGTGGGTTCCAAAGAACCGTCCCACTCCCCCCTCACCCGTCCCGCCATGCCGCGGACGCCAACCCTCTCCCCTCGTGGGAGAGGGTGGCGAACCCGGCTCCTGGCCGGGATCGCCGGGTGAGGCGGCGCAGTTCAGACCTCGAACGGGACACCCACTTTGGGCACGAGCACGCCGTTGCCGCCCATCTCGGCGACGAATTTGTCAGCGGTCTGATCGAGCACCGGGAAGGTCCCGTAATGGCAGGGCACGATGGTCTCGAACTTGAAGAAGCGCTTGCAGGCGAGCGCCGCGGTCTTGGCGCCCATCGTATAGCGGTCGCCGATCGGCACGAAACCGACCTTCGGCGCATAGATCTCGGCGATCAGCGCCATGTCGGCGAAGATCGCCGTGTCGCCCATATGGTAGACGGTTTTGCCTTGCTTGGACGCGATGACGAGGCCGCAGCACGCGCCGAGATAGAGCGGCCGCCCGTCGATCGTGCGCGAGGCCGAATGCCAGGCCGGGACGAAAGTGAGATCGAAGTCCTTGTGATAGAGCGTGCCGCCGGTATTGCCGGGATCGATCTTGTCAACACCCTCCCCTGCCAGAAAGGTGGCAAGCTCGTGCACGGCAAGCAGCGGGGCGCCGGTGTCCTTGCAGATCGTCACCGTATCGCCGGTATGGTCCTCATGGCCGTGGGTCAGCGCCACATGGGTCACACCCTTGATCGCCTGGTGCAAGGGAATGCCCGAATTCTCGAAGGTCTGATTGAAGGTGAGGAACGGATCGATCAGGATGCTCGATGCGCCCGTGTCGATGCGGAAGCAGGAATGGCCGAACCAAATGATCTTCATCGTCTCGCTCTCCGGAATCTCCAAATGACTTCAGCACCGATCATGGCCGTCGAGGACCTCGCAGCGGGGCTCGCGGCCGAGGCAAGGCTACTCGGGCTCGATCTCGGCACCAAGACCATCGGACTTGCGCTGTCGGATGTCACGCGCAGCATCGCCACCCCCTACGACACGATCAGGCGCGGCAAGTTCACGACCGATGCCAAGACCATCAACGGCATCGTCGAGCAGATGGGGGTCGGCGGTCTAGTCATCGGCCTTCCCATCAATCTCGACGGCTCGGAAGGCCCGCGCGCGCAGTCGACCCGCGCCTTCGCCCGCAATCTCGGCCATCATGTCGCGGTGCCGATCGCCTTCTGGGACGAGCGGCTGTCGACCGCCGCCGTCGAGCGCCATCTGATCGAGGCGGGAGCCTCGCGCAAGCGCCGCGCCGAGGTGGTCGATCGCATGGCCGCGGCTTACATCCTGCAAGGCGCGCTCGACCGGCTAAAGCACGCCAGCGAATAAAGTCGTGACGCGGAGATTGTCGTTGAAGATGAGGTAGCCGCCGGGATTCTCCGGGCAGTAACCGGCGCCGCAGATCAGCACCGTCGAGACGATATTGGCGACGGCCAGCACCACGAAGGTAACGAACGCGGTGAGCGCGAGCGGCTTCAGCCGGCTCGAGATCGGCTCGGCGCGAGAGAACTGCCGGTCGTCGAGCAGCATGATGGCAGAGCCTACGATCATCAGCGCAAAGGCGATGAACGCCCACGTGTAGAGGTGCAGGCCGAACACGGCGTTGCCGTAGGAGCCGGTGCCCGGGACAATGTGGTCGAGGATCTGCCGCACCGAGATGGCGGCACCGACCACCGCACCGAGGATCGTCGCGGCGTAATGGCTCGGCTTCGGACCGAACAGGATGGTGAGCGCGAGCCCGAACCCGGCAGCTGTCAGCCCGGCGCGTTGCAGGATGCAGAGCGGACAGGGCAGATCGCTGAACCACAGCTGGTCGATGAACGCGAGCGCGAGCACCGTGTCGACGGCGATCAGCGCCAAAGCGTTGAGGAGCTTCGCCACGTCACCCGGCACGCCAAGCCCCCGTCAAAGATCAAAGCGCGATGTTCAGTCCATCGCTCATGGTCATGCGGAACAGCACGAGCAGGACCACAAGACCGGCAACCCAGAAACCCATCGCGGCGGTGCGCTGCCTGAGCCACGCTGCACCGAGTCCGCAAGCAAACAAGAGAAAAGGTAAGCTCATCATGGCGCCGCCTCTCCAAAGGCCGGACTCGCCCGGCCTCTGCCGTCATCTGAGATCGCCAACTCGCAAAACGAATCACCAACCTCGGAAGGTATTGAAATTCGCCGCGCTGACAAGCCTTTAACGACGGCCCGCGTAACGCTTTGACGCGAATCAACTGGCGCAAAAGAACGCCTCGACACGGCGGCCTCGAACGACCAAACCGGCGGGCGGCCCGTGCCGCCGCATATCAGCCTAGCAAGGCACACACGAACAGCGAATTGGACCGCACACCCGGTGCCAGCCGAGACCACACCGGCCAATCCGGTAGCAGCCGGCCTTCTCGACCGGCCCTAACCTGAGTTTTTGGACGCAGATTGTTCGGTTTCCCCCATGATCTCGATTGGGCCCGCGCATTCGCTTGACCATGCCGCAAGTTATCCCCCGCCGCACGCTTGCCGCCCCAGGAAACTCGGACTATACAGTGCCCTTTAATGAGCATTGCCGCCGCAGCCTCCGACGTCTCCTTCCCCCACCGCCATCTTCTTGGAATCGAAGGCCTTTCGCGGGGCGAGATCGTCGCCCTGCTCGACCTCTCGGAAGAGGCTGCCAAGCTGAGCCGGCAAATCGCCAAGAAGCGCGACGATCTGCGCGGCCGCACCCTGATCAATCTGTTCTTCGAGGCCTCGACCAGGACCCAGAGCTCGTTCGAGCTTGCCGGCAAGAGGCTCGGCGCCGATGTGATGAACATGTCGGTCGGCACCTCCTCGGTGCAGAAGGGCGAGACCCTGATCGACACCGCGGTGACACTGAACGCCATGCGCCCCGACATCCTGGTGGTCCGCCACCACGCCGCTGGCGCGGTCGAGCTGCTCGCGCAGAAGGTCGATTGCTCGGTCATCAATGCCGGCGACGGCAGCCACGAGCACCCGACCCAGGCGCTGCTCGACGCGCTCACCATCCGCCGCCACAAGGGCCGCATCGAGGGCCTGATCGTCGCCATCTGCGGCGACATCCTCCATTCCCGCGTCGCCCGCTCCAACATTCTGCTCCTGAACTCGCTCGGCGCCCGGGTGCGCGTCGTCGCCCCGTCCACCCTGCTCGCCGCGGGCATCGAGCGGCTCGGCGTCGAGGTCTACACCTCGATGTGGGAAGGCCTTGCCGACGCCGACATCGTCATGATGCTCAGGCTCCAGCGCGAGCGCATGACCTCGAGCCTGGTGCCGAGCCAGCGCGAATATTTCCACTTCTTCGGCCTCGACTACGACAAGCTCGCCCGCGCCAAGCCCGACGCTCTGATCATGCATCCGGGGCCGATGAATCGCGGCGTCGAGATCGACTCCAACGTCGCCGACGGCCCCCAAAGCGTGATCCGCGAGCAGGTCGAGATGGGAGTGGCGGTGCGCATGGCCGTGCTGCAAGCGCTCGCTCGCCATCTGCCCAACGAGTGACCGCCATGCGCGCCCCAAGCCAACACCGCCCTCCCCACGCCTACCCGGTGGCGCTCGTCAATGTGCGGCTGATCGATCCGGCCTCCCCCCTCGACCGGAAGGGTGGCGTGCTGATTGCTGACGGGGTCATCGCCGATCTCGGTGCGCATATCGCCGCCGGCAATGTCGGCGACGCCGAGATCATCGATTGCGGCGGCCGCGTGCTGGCGCCCGGCCTCATCGACATGATGGTGTTCGCCGGCGAGCCCGGGCTCGAGCATCGCGAGACACTCGCCACGGCGAGCCGCGCCGCAGCCGCTGGCGGTGTCACCACCATCATCTGCATGCCCAACACCGAGCCGGTGATCGACGACGTGGCGCTGGTCGATTTCATCTTGAGGCGCGCGCGCGACACGGCTCTTATCAACGTCCACCCGATGGCCGCCATGACCAAGGGGCTGCTCGGCACCGAGATGACCGAGATCGGGCTGCTGCACGAGGCCGGCGCGATCGCCTTCAACAACGGCAAGACGAGCCTCGCCGACGCCAAGGTGATGCGGAACGTGCTCGCCTACGCCAAGGATTTTGGCGCGCTGATCGTGCATCACCTGGAAGATCCCACCCTCGCGCCAGAGGGCGTGATGAACGAAGGCGAGGTCGCGACCAGGCTCGGGCTGCGCGGCGCGCCATCAGCGGCCGAGACCATCATGCTCGAGCGCGACATCCGCCTCGTCGAGCTGACCGGCGGGCGCTATCACGCCGGCCAGATCTCGGCCCGCGCGTCGCTCGACATCGTGCGCGCCGCCAAGGCGAGAGGCATTCCCATTACTTGCGGCGTGTCGATCAATCACCTCACGCTGAACGAGAATGACATCGGCCCTTATCGGACCTTCTTCAAGATGAAACCTCCGCTCCGCTCCGAGGACGACCGCCGCGCCATGGTCGAAGGCGTGGCGAGCGGCGATATCGACGTCATCGTCTCGGCGCACGACCCGCGCGGCGCCGAGGGTAAGCGCCGCCCGTTCGCCGATGCCGCCGACGGCGCAGTCGGGCTCGAGACTCTGCTCGGCGCGGCGCTCAGGCTCTATCACAACGGCGAGGTCGAGCTGAATCGCCTGCTCGAGGCGATGACCGCCTCGCCAGCCGCGCTGCTCGGCCTCGACAGCGGCCGCATCGCCAAGGGCGCTCCCGCCGATCTCGTGCTGATCGACCTCGCCACGCCCTGGGTCGTCGAGCCCGACGCACTGCGCTCGAAGTCGAAGAACACCCCGTTCGACGGCGCACGGCTCGAAGGGCGCCCGCTCCTCACCTTCGTTGCCGGACGGCTCGTCTACAATTACGCTGATCAGCTACAGCCGTGACGTGACGCGTCTTCAGGGTGATCGATGTCTCCTCCCGCCGATTGGAGTAGCGCCGCTGTTTGTCTCGCGGCGTTCGGTTTCGGCTATCTGCTGGGCTCGATCCCGTTCGGCCTGATCCTGACGAAGCTCGCCGGGCTCGGCGACGTGCGCGAGATCGGCTCGGGCAATATCGGGGCGACCAACGTCTTGCGCGCAGGCTCCAAGCCGCTCGCCGCGGCTACGCTCCTGCTCGATGCCGCCAAGGGCACTGCGGCGGTGCTGCTCGCCGCGCATTGGGGTGAGACGCCGGCAATGCTTGCCGGACTCGCCGCCTTCCTCGGCCATCTCTTCCCGGTCTGGCTCGGCTTTCGCGGCGGCAAGGGAGTGGCCACCTTCATCGGCGTGCTGCTCGGGCTCTATTGGCCTGGGGGCCTCGCCTTCTGCTCGGTGTGGCTTATCACCGCTTTCGCCACGCGCTATTCATCGCTCGCTGCGCTTGTCGCGAGCGCGGCGAGCGTCGTGCTTCTCGCGCTGACCGGACGGTGGGAGCTTGCGGCGCTGTTCCTGTTTTTCACCGTGCTTCTCTACATCCGCCATGCCTCGAATATCGGGCGGCTGGTGAGAGGCGAGGAGACGCCGATTGGCAAGAGCCACTCCTAAGACGAGGAGGTCAGGCTCGACCGCCGCCAGCGCATCGCGTGGCTTCGCTTGATCCGGACCGAGAATGTCGGCCCGGCCACCTTCCGCGCGCTGGTCAACGAGTTCGGCGGCGCCGAGGCTGCCATGGACGCGCTGCCGATGCTGTCGCGCCGTGGCGGTCGCGTTCATGACATCCGCCTCTATAGCGCGGAGGAGGCCGAGGGCGAGCTCGAAGCGGCCGAAGCGCTCGGCGCCCATCTCGTCGCCATCGGCGAGCCAGGCTGCGCTCCGGCATTGGCTGAAGTCGACGCGCCGCCGCCGCTCCTCTACGTCAAAGGCAATTTCGACCTCGCATCTCTTCCCATCGTTGCTCTGGTCGGCGCGCGCAACGGCTCGGCCATCGGCCAGAAATTGCACGCGGGGGCTTGCGACCGATCTCGGGCTCGAGGGCTTCGTCATCGCTTCTGGCCTCGCCCGCGGCATCGACACGGCGGCGCACCTTGCCGCGCTGGAGCGCGGCACGATCGCCGTGCTCGCCGGCGGCCTCGACATCGTCTACCCGCCGGAGAACGAGGAACTGCAGCGGGCGATCGGCGAGCGCGGCCTTCTCCTCAGCGGGCGCTCGCCAGGCTTCTCGCCGCGCGGCAAGGATTTCCCGCGACGCAACCGCCTGATTTCCGGGATCTCGCTTGCCGTGGTCGTGGTCGAGGCCGCCGAGCGCTCGGGCTCGCTGATCACCGCGCGCTTTGCCGGCGAGCAGGGCCGCGAGGTGTTCGCCGTGCCAGGCAGTCCCCTCGATCCGCGCTCGGCTGGCACCAACAATCTGCTCAAGCAGGGCGCGAGCCTGGTTACTGGCGCCGCCGACATCGTCGACGCGCTCGCTCCGATCATGGGGCGCCCGCCTGCGCCGCCAAGGGTGGAGCTCGCCTCCGAGGATCAGGGGATGCCTCCCCTGCCCGACATCGGCGCAAGCGAGCGCGAGCGTGTCATAAGCGCTCTAGGCCCAAGCCCGGTGGATATCGATGAGTTGATCTGGAGCACGCGGCTTCCGACCCGCAAAGTGCATATCGTGCTGCTTGAGCTCGATCTCGCTGGGAGCCTGCAACGCCACGGACAGCAGCTGGTCTCGCTGATCGACCGCTAGAGTCGGGGAAGAAACCGCGCTCAGCCCTGATGCGAGTTCGATTTCTCGTTATTCGCCTCTTCGAGGGCGATATTGATGAGGTAGGCAAGAAATTGCAACTGAGAGTTGTGGGCGACAAGCCTTAAACCCTCGAGCAGAGAGGCGATATACTCTGCAGCCTCTTTTCGGCTTAGCTCTTGCCCCTCGACGGATGGGCTCGGGCCCCCTGAAGGAGGCCTGGCGCGGGACCCTGCCATTGCGTTTTGCCTTCTTCCCGCCGATTACTCACCAGCCCCCGCCTCCCCGAACCCTGACATTCGGCGCGGCTGCCGCTGTAAATTCAGTTTCCAAATCCGCCGGTAGTGTGAACAGCTCTAGGTTGTCTTAGCTAGTCTATACCTCTAGAAGTTGTCAATTGCCGACTGGCGAATTTGACACCGGCACGATGACACACCATTTTCGGGCGGCTACCGAGGGGCCAATCCGGCCCGCCGCCCTCAGCCTGACGCAATTTGCGGGGCTAGGAACATCTCAATGAACATCGTCATCGTCGAATTGCCCGCCAAGGCCAAGACCGTCAATAAGTATCTGGGGCCCGGATACCACGTGATCGCCTCTTACGGCCACGTGCGCGATCTGCCCTCAAAGAACGGCTCGGTCGTGCCCGACAACGACTTCGAGATGCATTGGGACATCGAGCCCAAGGCCGCCAAGCGCTTGGACGAGATCGCCAAGGCGGTCAAGGGGGCGACCAAGCTGATCCTCGCCACCGACCCCGACCGCGAGGGCGAGGCCATCTCCTGGCACGTGCTCCAGGTGCTCGACCGCAAGAAGGCCCTCGTCGGCATTCCGGTCGAGCGGGTCGTGTTCAACGCCGTCACCAAAGAGGCGGTGCTCGACGCCATGCGCCATCCGCGCAAGATCGACGGGCCTCTGGTCAACGCCTATCTCGCCCGCCGCGCACTCGATTACCTCGTCGGCTTCACGCTGTCGCCGGTGCTATGGCGGAAGCTGCCGGGCGCCCGCTCAGCCGGCCGCGTCCAGTCGGTGGCGCTCAGGCTCGTCTGCGACCGCGAGCTCGAGATCGAGAAATTCAGGGCGCAGGAATATTGGTCGATCCTGGCCGAGCTTGCCACGGCCAAGAACGAGACCTTCCAGGCGAGGCTGTTCTCGGTCGCCGGCAAGAAGCTCGATAAGTTCGACATCGCCGACGAAGCGACCGCCGCGCGCCTCAAGGCTGCGCTTGAAAGCGGCAGCTTCACCGTGTCGAGCATCGAAAGCAAATCGCAGCGCCGCAACCCGGCAGCGCCCTTCACCACCTCGACGCTCCAGCAAGAGGCCTCGCGCAAGCTCGGCTTCTCGCCGCGCCACACCATGCAGCTCGCCCAGCGTCTCTATGAGGGCGTCGATATGGGCGGCGAGGCCGAGGGGCTGATCACCTATATGCGAACCGACGGCGTGCAGATCGTGCCCGAGGCGGCCGCTGCCGCGCGCCGCGTCGTCACCAAGCTCTATGGCGAGCGTTACGTCCCCGCCTCGCCGCGCCAATACGAGACCAAGGCCAAGAACGCCCAAGAGGCGCATGAGGCGATCAGGCCGACCGACTTCTCCAAGGAGCCCGACAAGGTCGCCCGCTATCTCGAAGACGACGCTGCCCGGCTCTACAAGCTGATCTGGCAGCGGACGCTGGCGAGCCAGGCATCAAGCGCCGATATCGAGCGTACCACCGTCGATATCGACGTGACCGCCAAGGACGGCGCGGCCTATGGCGTGCGCGCGACCGGCTCGGTGGTCCGCTTCGACGGCTTCCTCAAGATCTACGAGGAAGGGCTCGACGACGCGATGGGCGAGGACGGCGCAAGGCTGCCCGCCATGACCAAGAGCGAGAGGCTCGATCGGCGCAAGATCGAGGCCAAGCAGCATTTCACCGAGCCGCCGCCCCGCTACAGCGAGGCGACCCTGATCAAGAAGATGGAGGAGCTCGGCATTGGCCGTCCCTCCACCTATGCCTCGACGCTGAACGTGCTTCGCGACCGCGAATATGTCCGCCTCGACAAGAAGCGCCTCTATCCGGAGGACAAGGGCCGGCTGGTCACGGCGTTCCTGGAAAGCTTCTTCAGCCGCTATGTCGAGTACGACTTCACCGCCGATCTCGAGGAGAAGCTCGATCTCATCTCCGCGGGCAAGCTCGAATGGAAGGACGTGCTGCGCGACTTCTGGCGCGACTTCATCGCCGCGGTGAACGACATCGGCGACCTCAGGATCACCCAGGTGCTCGACGCGCTGAACGATCTGCTCGGTCCGCATATCTTCCCCGAGCCCGAAGGCGGCGGCGACCCGCGCGCCTGCCCCTCCTGCGCGGCGGGACGCCTCAGCCTCAAGGTCGGCAAGTTTGGCGCGTTTATCGGCTGCTCCAACTATCCGGAGTGCCGCTTTACCCGCCAGCTCGCCGAGACCGGCGACAAAGCTCCGCAGACCGAGGCAAAACTGCTCGGCACCGATCCCGAGAGCGGGCTCGACGTCACGCTCCGCACCGGCCGCTTCGGTCCTTACGTCCAGCTCGGCGAGGGCAACGGCAAGGAGAAGCCGAAGCGCGCCTCGATCCCCAAGGGCACCGACCCGGAGACCCTCGAGCTCGACCGGGCGCTCGCGCTGCTTGCGCTGCCGCGCGAGATCGGCACCCATCCCGAGACGGGCAAGCCGATCGTCGCCGGCTTCGGCCGGTACGGACCTTACGTCCAGCATGACGGCAAATATGCGAGCCTTTCGGCGCCCGAGGAGGTGTTCGAGGTCGGCATCAACCGCGCCGTGAGCCTGCTGGCCGAGAAGGCCGCCAATCGCAGCCCGCGCGGCGCGAGCGTGATCAAGGAGCTCGGCGATCATCCCGAGCTTGGCGGCAAGGTGCAGGTTCTGTCGGGCCGCTACGGTCCCTACGTGAAGCATGGCAAGGTCAACGCCACGATCCCCAAGGACATCGCGCCTGAGGAGACCACGCTTGCCCAGGCGGTTGAGCTGATCGCCGCCCGTAGCGCCAAGGGACCTGCTAAAAAGCCAGCGAGGGCCAGCAAGATTGCTGCCAAGAAGCCGGCCAAGGCGAGCAAGACGGCTGCCAAGAAGTCGCCGCGCAAGGGCGGCAAGAGCGCTGGCAAAAGCGATAAAGAGACCGTCGAGGAGACGGCGGGCTGAGCGGCGCCAGTGGCAAAGACTAAGGGGGCTCCGCGCCAGGCGACCGTGGGCAAATTACCATCCAAGCAACAGATCCTCGATTTTCTCGAGACCGCTAGCGTCAAGTCCGGCAAGCGGGAGATCGCGCGTGCCTTCGGCGTGAAGGGCGCCGACCGCGTCGCGCTCAAGGAGCTGCTGCGCAGCATGACCGACGACGGGCTAATCTCGGGCTCGCGCCGCAAGCTGGTGAAGCCCGGAGTGTTGCCGCCGGTGACGGTGATCGAGATCGTGTCCCGCGACCGGGATGGCGAGTTCGTGGCGCGCCCCGCCACCTGGGACGCGGAGCAAGGGCCCGCGCCCCGCATCCTCATGGCCGAGAGCAAGCGCGATACGGGTCCGGCCGCCGGCATCGGCGACCGCGTGCTCGCGCGCATCACGCCGCAGGGCGCCGACGCCGACTATCCCTATCAGGCGCGCACCATCAAGAAGCTCGCGCGCGCCGCCAATCGGATGCTCGGCATCTTTCGCTCGCTGCCGGGTGGCACCGGGGTCATCGATCCCATCGACCGCAAGCAGCTGAAAGAGTGGCCGGTAGCGCGTGGCGGCGCCGACGACGCCAAGAGCGGCGAGCTGGTCCGCTTCGAGCTCGCACGCGGCGGCCGCGCCGGCGTGCAGACCGCGCGCATCACCGAGCGGCTCGGCAATCCCGAAGCCCAGCAGATGACGAGCCTGATCGCCGTCCATGCCCACGGCATCCCCGACACCTTCCCCGACGCCGTGCTGGCGGAGGCCGAAGCCGCCAAACAGCCCGAGCTTGGCGGACGGCGCGAGGATCTGCGCGATCTGCCGCTGATCACCATCGACCCGTCCGACGCCCGCGACCATGACGACGCGGTGTGGGCCGAAGCCGACCCGAACCCCAAGAACAAAGGCGGCTGGGTGGTCATCGTCGCCATCGCCGATGTCGCCTCCTATGTCACGCCTGGCAAGGCGCTCGACAAGGAAGCGCGCAAGCGCGGCAACTCGGTCTACTTCCCCGACCGCGTGGTGCCGATGCTGCCCGAGCGCATCTCCAACGACCTCTGCTCGCTGAAAGAGGACGAGCCGCGCGCGTGCCTCGCCGTGCGCATGGTGTTCGACAAGGACGGCAGGAAGCGTGAGCACCGCTTCTTCCGCGCCCTGATGCGCTCGGCGGCGAGCCTCAGCTACGAGCAGGCGCAAGCCGCGATCGACGGCCGCCTCGACGAGGCGACCGGGCCGCTGCTCGACACGGTGCTCCGACCGCTATGGGGCGCCTATGGGAGCCTCACGCTCGCGCGCACCGACCGCGCGCCGCTCGACCTCGACCTGCCGGAGCGCAAGATCCTGCTCGACGGCGCGGGCCGCGTGCGGGCGATCGTCAGCCCTCCCCGACTCGATGCGCATCGGCTGATCGAGGAGTTCATGATCGCCGCCAATGTCGCCGCAGCCGAGACGCTCGAAGCCAAGCGCTCGCCGCTGATCTATCGCGTCCACGATTCCCCCTCGAAGGAGAAGATCGCCTCGCTTGGCGAGTTCCTGAGTACGCTCGGTTTACAGCTGCCGAAGTCGGGCACGCTGAAGCCTGCTCATTTCAACCGCATCCTCGCCGACACGCGGTCGACACCGACCTCCGAGCTGGTCAGCGAGGTGGTGCTGAGGAGCCAGGCCCAGGCCGAGTACGCTCCCGGCAATTTCGGGCATTTCGGCTTGAACTTGCGTCGCTACGCGCATTTCACCTCGCCGATCCGCCGCTATGCCGATCTCATCGTGCATCGCGCGCTGGTGCGGGCGCTCGGGCTCGGCCCCGACGGCATGACCGACACCGAGATGGGCGAGCTCGAGGTAATCGCCCAATCGATCTCCGACACCGAGCGCCGCGCCATGGCGGCGGAGCGGGAGACCGCCGACCGCCTGATCGCCGCCTATCTCGCCGACCGCATCGGCGCGCACTTTCATGCGCGCGTCTCGGGCCTGGTGCGCTCGGGCCTGTTCGTCAGGCTGATGGAGACCGGCGCCGACGGCTTCGTGCCTGCCTCCTCGATCGGGCATGAATATTTCTATCATGACGAGGTGCGGCAGGCGCTCGTCGGCGAGGACACCGGCCATGGCTACCGGCTCGGCGATAGCGTCGAGGTGCGCCTGGTCGAGGCGATCCCGACCGCCGGCGCGCTTCGGTTCGAATTGCTGAGCGAGGGACGGCCGCTCGGGCCCCGACCAAAGGGCGCCCGATCGCGAAGTGACAAGCCGCAGCCGCGCGGCTACAAGGGCAAGCCACAAGGACGCGGGCACTTCAAGAAGCGCCGCTAGATGACTAGATAGGGGCTAGCAAGGGTCGCTTGATGGAAAAAAGCGTTGTGACGGAAGACGTCTACCGGAACGCCGACGCAGAGTCGGACCGCCCGGTCCTCCAGTCGATGCTGCGCGGGGCCGTGCACAAGTGCCCCGCCTGCGGCTCGGGTGCGCTCTATTGGAAGTTCCTAAAAGTCGCGGACGCTTGCCCGAAATGCGGCGAGGAGCTGCATCATCACCGCGCCGACGACGCGCCGCCTTATTTCACCATCGTCATCGTCGGCCATATCGTGGTCGGCCTGGTGCTCGCCGTGGAGATGGCCTACCGGCCGCCGCTCTGGGTGCATGCCGCGCTCTGGCTGCCGCTGACGGTCATCCTGGCCCTCGTGCTGCTGCCCTCGATCAAAGGCGCCCTGATCGGGCTGCAATGGGCGCTCCGCATGCATGGCTTCGACCCGAACGCCACTGAGGATGTCGAGCGCTTCGTCATTGCCGACGACGAGCAGGTTCGCGCCGCCCACCTCCCCCGGTCTTGACTTCAAGTCTTGATCGAGTAGGTTCGCGCCAATTCGCTGAATAGGATTTCCGAGGACGTCATGGCCAAGCCCGTCACCCAGAAGATCAAGCTCGTGAGCACAGCCGGCACGGGCTATTACTACGTGACCAAGAAGAACCCGCGCAATCACACCGAGAAGCTGGTGTTCAAGAAATACGACCCAGTCGCGCGCAAGCACGTCGAGTTCAAGGAAGCCAAGATCAAATAGGGATTGGTGACCTGAGCGCTGCCCGCAATGCGGGCCGCGGCGGTCGTCACTATAAGGGTGGCCGGCCGGAACGCGGCGCTAACGAGGAGGCCACTCAACCGCGGTCCGGCCAGCCGAACCCTACGGACCCAGGAGATGCGGCGGACCTGAGCATTCCGCAGGGTTATCTCTATACGAGGGGAAACCGAGTTCAGAGGCGCGGGCCTTCGACCGCCGCGCTAATGCCCCGTGCCCCGATTGCCTCCTAAGCCGCTTCGTCGATTTCAGTCACATCATAAAACAGCCAATAAAGGGACGAAATCAACCTTATTTATCCGCTTAATACGATAAAATGCTAGTCAGTGTAAAGCCTTAAGGTTAAGCGCTCAGGTGCCGCCTCAAGTCGCCAAGGCCCTTCCCCAAGACGTTCAGCCCACGGATTCCGCTTGAAGTGATTCGCGCGAGCGCCGGCCGCGTCGCTACGCGGCGTCGGCCACGACCCGGTTGCGTCCATCGCGCTTCGCGCAATAGAGCGCTTGGTCGGCACGCTTCAGGATGAGCTCGGGCGTATCGTCGGCGAATTCGAGCGCGGCCACGCCGACGCTTGCCGTGACTTCCAGCGTGCCGATCCTCTCCCCGGCGTAGAACGGCGCCGCGGCGATGCATTGGCGCAAGCGCTCGCCGACGAGATAGGCCTTGGCGAGGTCGGTATCGGGCATCACCACGACGAACTCCTCGCCGCCCAGCCGGCAGGCAAGGTCGATGCCGCGGATGTTGCGGCGGACGCGCGAGGCGAACTCCCGCAGCACCGAGTCTCCGGCGTCATGGCCGTGGCTATCGTTGACCGCCTTGAAATAATCGATGTCGAGCACGAGCACCGACAGCGGCTTGCCGCGCTGCGAGGACTCCTCGAACAGCGTCTTCAGGTGGCTCGTCATATACCGCCGGTTGTGCAGCGCCGTGAGCGGGTCGAGGATAGCCATCTCGACCGTCTCCTCGAGCCGCATGCGCAGATGATCGGTATAGCGCTTGCGCTTGACCTGCGTGCGCACGCGCGCCAGCAGCTCGTTGCCGTCGATCGGGCGCACGATATAGTCGTTCACGCCCATGTCGAGGCCGCGCAGGAGCCGCGTGTCGTCGCCCGGTTCGATGATGATCATGATCGGCAAATGCCGCGTGCGGTCGAGCGAGCGGACCTGGGAGCAGAGTCTCAGGCCGTCGGCGTGATCGAGGCTGAGGCTCACGATCATCAGGTCGAAATTACCGTCGGGAAGGCGAAGCAGCGCCCGCGCCGGGTCCGCCTCGCGCTCGACGTGATGCTCGGCCTTCAGCGCCTCGATGATCCGCTCTGCCGAGCGGTCGCGGTCCTCGACCAGAAGGACGCGCCCGCCCCTGCCGAGCTGATCGAGCCTGATGCCGAGCGTCGCGGCAAAGCCCATCTGCTCCTCGGTCGTGGCGCGCATCAACATCTCGTCGGTCAGCATCTTGAGGCGGGCGAGATTCTTCACCCGCGTGATGAGAGCGATGTCGTCGACCGGCTTGGTGAGGAAGTCGTCGGCCCCGGCCTCGAGCCCCTTCACCCGGTCGGATGGCTGGTCGAGCGCCGTGACCATGATCACCGGGATATGCTGGGTGCGCGACTCGGACTTCAGCCTGCGGCACACCTCGAACCCGTCCATGCCGGGCATCATCACGTCGAGCAGGACCACGTCGGCCCGCTCGCGCGCGCAGATATGCAGCGCCTCGGGTCCGCTGCGGGCGGTGCGCACCTCGAAATATTCGGCCGTCAGCCGCGCCTCGAGCAGCTTCACATTGGCATCGACATCGTCGACGACGAGTACCCGGGCGGTCATGACTTGCTACCGTGCCTCACCGATGAACTGCCTGACCGTGTCGAGGAACATGGCGACCGAGATGGGCTTGGAGATATAGGCCTCGCAGCCGCCTTCGCGGATCCGCTCCTCGTCGCCCTTCATGGCGAAGGCGGTGACGGCGACCACCGGGATCATGCGGAGCTGATCGTCCTCCTTCAGCCATTTGGTGACTTCGAGCCCCGACACCTCCGGCAGCTGGATGTCCATGAGGATGAGGTCGGGGCGATGCTCGCGGGCGAGCGCCAACGCCTCCATGCCGTTGCGCGTCTGCAAGGTCTTGTAGCCGTGCGCGTCGAGCAGGTCGTGGAAGAGCTTCATGTTGAGCTCGTTGTCCTCCACGATCAGAACGGTCTTGGTCATAGGCCTCGGCCCTGGCGATTCGGTCGGCACATGATGGGCGATCTCGGCGCGACGTGCCATCGCGCTCGCAGCATGGGCGATCTCGGCACGGTCTACCGTCGCGATCGGCGCACGCGGCATCTCGACGCGATGGACCGGCGCGATAGGCGCACGCGGGATCTCGGCACGATATGCCGTCGCGCGCGGAGCCGGCCTGAGCCTCCAGAACATATGATCGCTCCCATCCTCCTGGAGCATGATCTGAACGAAACTGCCGGTTCTCCCGGCCGATCATGCTCAAATAGGGCGCGCTAGCGCCAGCTCAATGCAACCCTAAGGCGATTGCGCTTGAGCCTCGCTGATTTCACCGTAAACCCGTAACCAAACTCTTTAGAGACGTGGCAAAGCTCTGGGTAAAACAGGAAGTTTACGGCATGACTTAATGCCGAAGCCGACCCTGAGGCCGCCTCGCATTAACCCTTAAACGAGCCTGATTTGCGGGCCGCGGCGCGACCATCGGGTCAGAGGTGGGAGGCTAAGCCTCGCCTAGTGACACTCTGTCGCTTTCAGATATTCGAGCGAGGTCAGCGTGCCGTGAATGGAAAAGTCGCCGTAATCGATGAGCAGCTCGCGGCTGACGCCGTTGGCATAAAGGCGGAAATCGATCTGGTAGCTCGGAATTAAATCTCCGCCCTTGGCCTCGAAATAGCCGATCGACACCGGCCATGAGGCGAGCTCGCCGAGCCCCTTGTCCTTGGCCGGAGCTTCGAGCTTGGCGGCGTCGGCGCCGGGCTGGATCATCTTGCCGATGAAGGCGGTGGTGTCATAGACCTTCCGCCCCTTCTCCGATCCGTCGTAGATCTGCGCCTGGAACATCGACTGGCCCGACAGCGCCGCATCGATCAGAGCGAGGCTATGCTGGGTCGGAAACAGCACGCGGCCCGGGAGATCGATCTCGCCATGAGCGGGCTGGCTGATATTGACCTTGACGTCGGCGCTGGGAGCCGCGCGCACCGCCCGCCCCATGGTGACGTCGCCGAGCTTGTCGTTCAGATATTGCGCCGACTGGAAGCGGAATTTCTGGCCATCGCCCTGCTCCCAGGTCGATGAGCGAAGATCGGTCAAATTGGTCTGGCCTTGCGTGTCGGTCATCTGCGTGACCATGCGCATGTTGAGCGAGTAGCCGTCGCAGTCCGAGCCGGTGAACTCGAACACCATGCGGCCGTCGATGCCGGTGATGCCCGAGGCCGAGCGGGCGTCGTCCAGCGTCATCTCGTAGACGGCGCGATGGGCTACGAGCTTGGTCGGCTCTTTCGCCGCGAGCGCCTCTGCCGGCGACGCGAGCCTCATATCGAGGAGCGAAGCTACCACCAGAACCGCGAGCGTCACCCGTCCAGCGCCCAACCATGTCACAGCCTCGCTTCTCGATGCGTTGCGCCGCGCCAAAGACATGCCAAGACGCTGGCGGAAAGGAACTTTTGGCACCAACCGGGCAGCCGGACAAGTGCCAGGGCACAAGCTTGCAGGAAAGCCCAATTTGCTCAATGTTCGGGAGAAGCGGCACTGTGCCGCCTGCGAGCGACGCGGAGGCGACCATGGCGGGAGAGATCGAGGCACGGCTGAAGGCGCTCGACCTCGCGTTGCCCGAGGCCAAGGCGGCGATCGGCAGCTACGTCCCCTTCCTGCATCTCGACCGCCTGCTGTTCATCTCAGGCCAGCTGCCGATGCGGGACGGCAAGCTCGCCTTCGCCGGCAGGCTCGGCGCCGATACGGACCTCGCTGTCGGACAAGCGGCGGCACGGCTCTGCGCGATCAACATTCTGTCGCAGGCGAAGGCCGCGTTGCGCGATCTCGACCGCATCGTGCAGCTCGTCCGCCTCAACGGCTTCGTCAACGCAACGCCCGACTTCACCGACCATCCTAAAGTCATGAACGGCGCCTCCGACTTTCTCGTGGAGGTCCTCGGCAACAAGGGGCGCCATACCCGCATCGCCGTCGGTTGCGCGAGCCTGCCGCTCGGCGCCGCCGTCGAGGTCGACGCGATCTTCGCCGTGGATTGATCCGATGATCGATCCCATGGCCCGGTGGCCGAAATGTCAGAGCTTTATTGGCTGAAGCGGCCGATCGCCCATCGCGGCCTGCACGATGCCGCCAAGGGCATCGTCGAGAACAGCGCCTCGGCGGTCAAGGCCGCCATGGGCGCGGGCTACGCCATCGAGGTCGACCTGCAATGCGCGGCCGGTCACATGCCGGTCGTGTTCCATGACAAGACGCTCGACCGGCTGACCTACGAGACCGGCCCGGTGATCGCCCGCGACGCCGAGGCGCTGTGCGCCCTTCGCTTGCGCAATAGCGAGGACCGCATCCTGTCGCTCCCGGCGCTGCTTGCGCTCGTCAACGGGCGGGTGCCGCTCGTGCTCGAGGTGAAGAGCACCTGGACGCGCGAGGGCAAATACGAGGCGAATATCGCTCTGCTGCTCGCCTCATACCCAGGGCCAGTCGCGGTGATGTCGTTCGACCCCTACTGCATCGCGTCGTTCAAGGAGATCGAGCCCACCCTCCCCCGCGGACTGATCTCCGAGCGCTTCAGCGACGCGCATTATTGGTCTGAGCTCAGCTTCAAGCAGCGCTTCGCCATGCGCAACCTGCTCACCTCCGCCATCGCCCGGCCCCACTTCATCGCCTACGATATCAGGGCGCTGCCGGCGCTCGCGCCGCTCGTCGCGCAGCACCTGTTCGGCCTGCCGCTGCTCACCTGGACGGTGCGGACCAAGGAGGAGCGCGACCGCGCGCTGCGCTATGCCGACGCCATGATCTTCGAAGGGATCACGCCTTAGCGCATGATCCGGAAAAGTGGGAACCGGTTTTCCGATAAGATCATGCCCAAACAAAAAGAGCATGATCCGGAAAAATGGGAACCGGTTTTCCGACAAGATCATGCGCAAACAAAGAGCCAGAGCGAAATCATGATTCAATCTCAAGGGATTTCGCTCTAGCGATGGGCGATATCGAAAAGAAGCCGCGAGAGGACGAGCCGGAGGACTCAGCCGCCAGGCCGCTCACGGTCCGCACCGCCTCCAGCATCGCCGAGGTGCCGGCTGCGGACTGGGACGACTGCGCCCGTGGCGACCAGGTCGAGCCAGCTAACCCATTCATTTCGCATGCTTTTCTAAAGGCTTTGGAGGACAGCCGCTCGGCCGTCCGCGAGACCGGCTGGCTGCCGCGGCATCTCCTGTTGGAGGACGGCGACGGCACTCTGCTCGGGGCGATGCCCTGCTATCTGAAGTCGCACAGCCAAGGCGAATACGTATTCGACCATGGCTGGGCCGACGCCTATGCGCGCGCCGGCGGCGACTATTATCCGAAGCTCCAGGCCTCGGTCCCTTTCACGCCGGTCCCCGGCAGGCGCCTGCTGGTGCGCGCCGGCGAAGGCGAAACCGAGCGCAAGGCGCTTTTGCTTCAGGCGGCGGTGCAGGTCAGCGACCGGCTCGGCGTCTCGGGTCTGCACATCACCTTCCTCACCGAGCCGGAGTGGCAGCTTGCCGGCGAGCTCGGCTTGCTCAAGCGCACCGACCAGCAATTCCATTGGCAGAACGAGGGCTATTCGAGCTTCGAGGATTTCCTCGGGCGCCTCGCCTCGCGCAAGCGCAAGGCCGTGCGCAAGGAGCGGCGCGAGGCGCTAAGCGGCGGCATCGAGATTGAATGGGTGACCGGGCGTGACTTGACCGAGGCCCATCTCGACGCCTTCTTCGCCTTCTATATGGACACCGGCTCGCGCAAATGGGGCACGCCCTATCTCACGCGCGACTGTTTCAGCCTGCTGCGTCAGAGCATGGCGGACAAGATGCTGCTGGTGCTCGCCAGGCGCGAAGGGCGCTACATCGCCGGCGCGCTCAACTTCATCGGCGCCGATACGCTCTATGGCCGCTATTGGGGCGGCATCGAGGAGCACCCTTTCCTGCATTTCGAGGTCTGCTATTACCAGGCGATCGACTTCGCCATTCAGCACAAGCTTGCCCGTGTCGAGGCTGGCGCTCAAGGCGCGCACAAGCTCGCGCGAGGCTATCTGCCGAGCGCAACCTACAGCGCGCACTACATCGCCGATCCCGCGCTCCGCCGTGCCGTCGCCGATTACCTGAAGCGCGAGCGGCGAGCCGTCGCCCGCGAGATCAGCCTGCTCTCCGAGGATTCGCCGTTTCGCAAAGCGAGTGATGGCCCCTCGACCTGGCTCCGTCATTCCGGCGCAAGCCGGAATCCAGTTTTGCGCACGAGTCTATGTGCTGGATACCGGCTTTCGCCGGTATGACGAGTTCGGCTATAGCAATACGATGGCCTACGACCCCGACAACATCTTCGCCAAGATCCTGCGCGGCGACATCCCCTGCCACAAGATCTACGAGGACGACGACACGCTCGTCTTCCTCGACATCATGCCGCGCACCGAAGGGCACGCGCTGGTCATCACCAAGGAGAAGGCGCGCGACCTGTTCGACATCAGGCCGGAGGCGCTGGCCAAGCTCATGGCGGTGGTGCAGAAGCTCGCGCCCAAGATCAAGGAAGCGGTCGGCGCCGACGGCGTGCTGATCCAGCAATTCAACGGCGCCGCTGCCGGCCAGACCGTGTTTCATCTGCATGTGCACATCGTGCCGATCAAGCAAGGCGTGGCGCCCAAGCCGCATGCCGGCCAGATGGAAGATCAGGCCAAGCTGACCAAGACGGCGGAGAAGATCAGGGAAAAGCTGCGAGACGTGTAGCCGACTCTTCCTCTCCCGGCTGGGGAGAGGTGTGGCGCCGTGCCCATGTGAGGGAGCTATTTAGAGCCGAGCGGGACTTTCGGCACGAGGCTCGGACCGCTCGTCCGCTGCCGGCCGCCGCGGGCTTTCCGCGGTCCGCGCTTGGCGCGCGGCTTGGCAGCGCCGGTCTTTGCCGCGACCTTCACGCCATCGCCGTCGTCAGGCCTCTCGCCTTCCGCATCGGTGTCCTCGGGATCGCGCGGCCTGATCGGCGCGTCGGGCTTGATGTACTCGAAGCCGAGCACCTTCTCTCCGGCCTTGTCCTCGACCAGCACGCGCACGATGCCGCCATCTCTCAGCGCGCCGAACAGGATCTCCTCGGCCAGCGGCTTCTTGATGTGCTCCTGGATGACGCGCGAGAGCGGCCGGGCGCCGAACTTGTCGTCATAGCCGCGCTCGGCGAGCCATTGATTCGCCTCCGGCGTCAGCTCGATGGTGATGTTGCGGTCGCTGAGCTGCGCCTCGAGCTGGAACACGAATTTCTCCACCACCTGCGAGATGACCTCGGGCGAGAGATTGGCGAAAGTGATGACGGCGTCGAGCCGGTTCCTGAACTCGGGCGAGAACAGGCGGTTGATCGCCTCCTCGTCGTCGCCTTCGCGCTTGGAGCGGTTAAACCCGATCGCCGCCTTGGCGAGGTCGCTCGCCCCGGCATTGGTGGTCATGATCAGGATCACGTTCTGGAAATCGACGCGCTTGCCGTTATGGTCGGTCAGCTTGCCGTGATCCATCACCTGCAACAGGATGTTGAACAGGTCGGGATGCGCCTTCTCGATCTCGTCGAGCAGCAGCACGCTATGCGGATGCTGGTCGATGCCGTCGGTCAAGAGCCCGCCCTGGTCGAAGCCGACATAGCCGGGCGGCGCGCCGATCAGCCGCGACACGGTGTGGCGCTCCATATATTCGCTCATGTCGAAGCGAAGCAGCTCGACGCCGAGCAGCAGCGCGAGCTGGCGCGCGACCTCGGTCTTGCCGACGCCGGTCGGGCCGGAGAACATGTAGGAACCGATCGGCTTGCCGGGCTCGCGCAAGCCGGCGCGCGACAGCTTGATCGCCGCGGCCAGCGCCTCGATCGCCTTGTCCTGGCCGAACACCACCCGCTTCAGGTCCTGGTCGATGGCGCGCAGGACTTCTTGGTCGGTCTTCGACACGGTCTTGGGCGGGATGCGCGCCATGGTGGCGATGGTCGAACTCGACCTCCTTGACGCCGATCGTCTTGCGCCGCTGCCGCTCGGGCAGAAGCATCTGCGAGGCGCCGGTCTCGTCGATCACGTCGATCGCCTTGTCGGGCAGCTTGCGGTCGTGGATGTACTTGGCCGACAGCTCGACCGCCGAAATGATCGCCTGGCTGGTGTAGCGCACGCGGTGGAAGTCCTCGAAATAGGGCTTGAGGCCCTTCAAGATCTCGATCGCGTCGGGCACCGACGGCTCGTTCACGTCGATCTTCTGGAAGCGCCGAACCAGAGCGCGGTCCTTCTCGAAATGCTGGCGGTATTCCTTATAGGTGGTCGAGCCGATGCAGCGCAGCGTGCCGGACTGGAGCGCTGGCTTCAGCAGGTTCGAGGCATCCATCGCGCCGCCCGAGGTGGCGCCCGCGCCGATCACCGTGTGGATCTCGTCGATGAACATGATCGCGCCGGGATAGGCCTCGATCTCGCGCATCACGGCCTTGAGCCGCTCCTCGAAATCGCCGCGATAGCGGGTGCCGGCCAACAGCGCACCCATGTCGAGCTGGAAGATGGTGGAATTGGCCAGCACGTCCGGCACGTCGCCCATGACGATGCGGCGCGCCAAACCTTCGGCGATGGCGGTCTTGCCGACGCCGGGATCGCCGACGAACAGCGGGTTGTTCTTCTGGCGGCGGCACAGCACCTGGATGGTGCGCTGGATCTCGGGCCCGCGACCGATCAGCGGATCGATGCGGCCCGCTCGCGCCTTCTGATTCAGGTTGATGCAATAGATCTCGAGCGCGTCTGCGCCGCGCTTCTTGTCCTCGCCGCCTTCCACTGTCGCTGCATCCTCATCGACGCCCCTGACGGCGCGCGGCTCCGACATCCCGGCCCGCTTGGCGATGCCGTGACTGATATAGTTGACCGCGTCGAACCGGGTCATGTGCTGCTCTTGCAGGAAGAAGGCGGCGTGGCTCTCGCGCTCGGCGAAGATGGCGACCAGCACGTTGGCCCCGGTCACCTCCTCGCGGCCGCTCGACTGCACATGCGCCACGGCGCGATGAATGACGCGCTGGAAGCCTGCCGTCGGCTGGGCGTCGCCATGCGTGTCGAGCACCAAGCCCGACAGCTCGTTGTCGATATAGGAGGTCAGTTTGTCACGCAGCACGTCGATATCGACGTCGCAGGCGCGCATCACCGCCGCCGCGTCGCGATCGTCGAGGAGCGACAGGAGCAGATGCTCCAGCGTTGCATATTCATGGCTGCGCTCGTTGGCATATTGCAGAGCGCGCCGGAGAGCCTGCTCTAGACTGGTCGAAAACGAAGCCACTTAGTCCTCACTCTTTCTCCATCGTGCATTGCAGCGGATGCTCGTGCTGCCGCGCGAAGCTCGTCACCTGGGCTACCTTAGTCTCAGCGACCTCGTAAGTGTAGACCCCACAGATGCCGACGCCCTTCTGGTGGACATGAAGCATGATCCGGGTTGCCTCCTCGGGAGGCTTGTTGAAGAAGCGCTCCAGCACGAGCACGACGAAATCCATCGGCGTGTAGTCGTCGTTGAGGAGCAGCACCTTGTAGAGGCTCGGCCGCTTGGTCTTCGGCCGCGTCTTGGTGATGATATGGGTGCCGGTGTCATCGCCCCGGCGAGGATCGCCGTTCCGCGCCATCGTCAACCTATATGTGGCGTCTCGTTCTTCATCTGCCAAGGGAGAGCTAGCCGCGCTTGCAAGCGACCATCCTCGTACATTGTAGCGCCATAGCGCCGGCGACCGCAAATCGCGCGCGCCGTCTCTGCATAACATAGTGTGAGTTGGGGACAGGAAAACGGAAAAAAAAAGACCCGAGGCACGACCCCGGGTCTTTTCGCTTGGGAAAGTGTGGAGCGTGGAGCGCCGTTAGACGACCTTCTTGGTGAAGGCAACTTCGACCGGCTTGTAGGCGTCCTTGGCGAGGCCGACATACATCTCACCGAGCTTGGACATCTCGGCGACATAGGTGTCGTAGGCCTTCTTGGCGTACTGGGACTGAATCTCGATCGCCTGCTCGATCGACTTGGCGCCGATCAGCTGCTCGAAAGCGCGGGTCGAATCCTCGAACGCCTTCTTGGAATAGTCGGTGATCTCGGCGGCAATGGCCTGGAAGCCCTTGTTGACTTCACCGAACGAACGGACGGTTGCATCGAAACCGTCTTTGCCTACTTTCTGGAACTCTTCGAAACCTTTGAGCATGGGGTAGCCCTCTTCTCGTCATAAACCGGGTTGCGCGATTGCTGCGAACGCGAGCGATATATATGCGTTGCACAAAAAACGTCAATGAATTTTTTTTGCACTGCACAATAAACTTACTTGCCAAGACTTAACACTTTGGCAATGGACGGATTTTAGCCTTGTTTCCCACCTCAACTGTGGCGCGCTTCGCGCCAGGATGGGGTGGGCACGGACGGAATCGTGCCCGGGGAAGGGTCGTCAAAGGGGGAAGGCCAAAGCCTTCAGATCTGGTGGGAATCGGCAATCGTCTTGGTTGGGCGTTTCTTGGGCGAGCGGGTCAGCTGCTGCTCGCGCTCGTGCTCATTCTTGCGTCAGTCTCGGCGCCTCTCGGCGAAGCCTCGGCCGCCAAGAAGCGATCGAGTTCACGCACGCCACCGATCGCGGCGGCCATTGTCGTCGACATGAACACCGGCGTCATTCTCTCCTCGCAGGCGCCAGACACGCCGCGCTACCCAGCCTCCCTCACCAAGATGATGACGCTCTATGTCCTGTTCGGCTGCCTGCGCGACGGCAAAATCACCTTGACCTCAGACCTCGTTGTGACGCCGCACGCCGAGGTCCAGGCGCCGACCAAGCTCGGGTTGAAGCAGGGATCGACCATCAAGGTCGAGGACGCGATCAAGGCGCTGGTGACCCAGTCCGCCAACGACGCCGCGGTGACCATTGCCGAGAACCTCGCCGGCACCGAGGAGAATTTCGCGCGCTATATGACGCAGACAGCGCGCAGCATCGGCATGACCAAAACGACCTTCCGCAACGCCTCTGGCCTTCCCAACGACGAGCAGGTCACCACCGCGCGCGACATGGCGACGCTCGCCACCCACCTGATCCACGACTACCCGGAATATTACGGCGTGTTCGAGACGCGCTATTTCACCTATAGCGGTCGCAAGTACCGCAACCACAACCACCTCTTGTTCAGCTACAAGGGCACCGACGGCATCAAGACCGGTTACACGCAGGCGAGCGGCTTCAACCTCACCGCGTCGGTCCATCGCGGCAACAAGCACCTCATCGCCGTGGTGCTCGGCGGCAAGACCGGCAGCCAGCGCGATGCCGCCATGCGCGCGCTCCTCGACAAGAACTTCGCCAACGCCTCCGAGGTGAAGCCGACCAAGGAGCAGCTGGTGGCCGCCCTGGTTCCGGCCTCGGGCGCTGTCCCCACTCCGGCGCCTGTACCGCAAGTGGTCAAGCCCGCCGTGCTGGCCCAGGCACCCGCGCCACAAGCGGTCAAGCCCGCCGCAGCGGCAAAGCCGGCACTGACAGCGGCGGAGGCCGAGCTCGAGACTTACGTGACCCCGTCGCCCGCAAAGGCGAACAAGCCCAGCTTCGCCATGGCCTCGGTCGCGCCTGAGCCGTCCACCGTCGGCACGCCCAATGACGAGGCGCAAGGCGATACCGCCGAGCCGTCCGAGCCGGACAATGCCAGCCTGCCGTGGAGCGAGCCTCAGGCGAAAAAGGGACCGAAGCCGAAAGTCAGCGGCGCGTTCCACGTCCAGGTCGGCGCCTATACCTCCGAATCCGAGGCCGAGAACCGGCTTGGCGTGGTGCAGAGCCGCGCCTCCGACCTGCTCGACGGCCACCTGCCCTTCACCACCTCGTTCACCAAGGACAATTCGGAGTGGTACCGGGCGCGCTTCGCCGGCTTCTCAAAGGGCAACGCGCAGAGCGTGTGCGAATCGCTCAAGAAGATGTCGGTCGATTGCGTGGTGATGCGCGCCGAATAGGCCGCTAGCGGCTCATTTCCGCCCGAGCAGGACCTCTTTCGCCTCGTTGATGCGCGCGGCGAGATAGGTCGAGCCGCCCTGGTCGGGGTGCATCTTCATCATCAGCCGCCGATGCGCCTGCCTGATGTCGTCCTCGCTCGCGCCCTTGTTGATGCCGAGCACGGCGTAAGCCTCCTCGACGCTCATGCGGTTGCTTCGCGCCCGCCCGCGCGGCGGCTCGGCCCTGGCCTCCTTGGCCTCGCTCTGGTCGCGCCAGCCCGGCAGCCGCCAGTCGAGATAGGCCTCGATCAGGGCCGCCTCCTGCGCGCCCTCGCTCTGGAGCTCGTCGAGCAACTCGAACGTCTCCTTGTCGCTCAGCGATGACAGCGCGCGGTTGGTGAAACGCCCGGCCAGCACCTTGCCGTCCATGCGGCCGGAATCGTGGTCGAGCTCCATCTCGAGCTTGGCGGTGCGAACGCGCGAGGCCTGACCGGGCGATTTCTGCGCCGAGCCGAACGGGCTGCCGAGCCCGAGCCCACTGCTCCGTCCGACGAGCGCCAGCCCGAACACGGCGAGCGGGATGGCGAGCGGCAGAGCGCCGCGCATCAGCAGAAAGCCTGCGGCGGCAATGGCAGCGACGCCAGCCACCTTGCGCAGTGCGCCGGCAAGCTTGCGCGGGTCGGCGCCGACCAGCAGCCTCGCGAGCAGGATGAGACCGACAAGGACCGCGCAACCGGCAAGGAAATAGACCATCGCCCAGCCGTCAGCCGAGTTGCTCGAGCAGGCGAAGCGCCGCACTGCTCTGCGTCGACGCGCGGTAGTCTTGCAGCGCCTTCCGCCCGCCGCTGGCATAGACCGCGACCGCCGTCAGCAGCTCGCGGAGCTGCCGCGCCGAGCCAGCGTCGAAGCGGCAATGGGCGCCGCGCGACAGCCGCGCGATCTCCTTGAAGGCGCGCTCGGCCCTCTGGTCGTGGCCCTCCTGGAACAGGAACACCGGCACGCCGATCAAGCCGAGCTCGCCGGCGAGCTTGCTCAGCTGGTCGACATCCTCCTCCATGCAGTCGCCGACATAGATCAGCGCGTTGACCTTGGCGGTCTCATTCTCCTGGCGCGCATGGCTCAGACACTTTGCGGATCTGGGTATGACCGCCCTCGCAGTGGACCTTGCGCATCAGCCGGGCGAGCGCCGCCGGGTCGCTGACCCATTTGGAGGCCTGGCATTCTCTGAAGCCGCGGAAATAGACGAGCTGCACGTCGAGCCCGCCGACCTGCTTGACCGCCTCGAACATGTCGCCCTGGAGCTCGAGCGCGAGGTCCCAGGTCGGCTGCCGGCTCATGGTCGCATCCATGGCGAAGATCAGCCGGCCGCGCCCCGAGCCTGCCGGCTGCAGCCCGCGCATCTGCTTGAGAAAGGTATCGACCTCGGCGCGGCTCGAGCGGTTCTCGGTGACCTCGCCTTTGTCAGTCTTTGCCGGGGCTTTCGGCTCCGCCATGGTAACGCGAGCTCCGCGCCAAGTCTGTGTGTTGGCGCTATGCAAGTCTGTGTTGGCGTTATAGATGGACCCTTATGCTCCTCGCGGCAATGGCGCCGGCTTCCGCCTCAAGGCTCGTCGGTCCCGGCAGCGAGCAGACTCGCATTGCCCCCGGACGCTGTGAGGTCGATCGAGAGAACCCGCTCGACGCGCGAAGGCGCCCAGATAATTGGGTCCGCCGGCCTTTGGCCCGGTTCCTGACAGGCCCTCGCCGCCAAACGGCTGCACCCCGACCACCGCGCCGATCTGGTTCCGGTTCACATAGACGTTGCCGACGCGGACACGCCCGGCGACGAACTCGGCCGTCGCCTTGATGCGCGAATGGATCGACAGCGTGAGGCCGTAGCCGGTGGCGTCGATCTCATCGCAGACATCGCCGAGGCGGTCGCCGGCGTAGCGCACCACATGCAGGATGGGCCCGAACACTTCGCGCTTCAGCACGGCGATGGAGGGGATCTCATAGATGGCAGGCGCCACGTAGCTGCCTTGCGCATGCTCGGGCCCCAATGGCAGGTCGAGCAGCTCGCGCGCCTCTTTGCGCATGCGCTCTTTGTGGGCTTCGAGCGTTCGCTTGGCCTCGTTGTCGATCACCGGACCGACATCGGTGGCGTAATCGAGTGGATCGCCGATTCTGAGCTCGCGCGCGGCGCCGAGCAGCATCTTCAGGATCGGCTCGGCAACGTCGTCCTGGAGATACAGCACGCGGAGCGCCGAGCAGCGCTGCCCGGCGCTATCGAAGGCGGAAGCGAGCGCATCGTCGACCACCTGCTCGGGCAGAGCCGATGAATTGACGATCATGGCGTTCTGCCCGCCGGTCTCGGCGATCAGCTTGACGATCTTGCCGTCGCGCGCGGCCAGCGCCCGGTTGATGGCGATGCCGGTGTCGGTGCCGCCGGTGAATACGACGCCATCGATGCGGGCATCGCCGACCAGAGCCGCGCCGACGATCTCACCCTTGCCCGGGAGAAGGTGCAGCACATCGGGCGGAATGCCGGCGCGATGCATGAGCCTGACCGCGCGGGCGGCGGTGAGTGGCGTCTGCTCGGCAGGCTTGGCCACCACCGCATTGCCGGCGGCGAGCGCGCCGGCGATCTGCCCGGTGAAGATGGCGAGCGGAAAGTTCCACGGCGAGATCGCCGCGAACACGCCGCGGCCATGCAGCGAGAGCGCGTTGCGCTCGCCCGTCGGGCCCTTGAGCTGGCGCGGCGCAGCGAACTGCCGTCGCGCCTCGGCCGCCGCATAGCGGAGATGATCGACCGCCTCGCGAAGATCGCCTTGGGCGCTGGCGATCGTCTTGCCGGCTTCGCGCACCATCAGCGCCATGAGCCCCGCGCGGTCAGCCTCGAACAGATCGGCGGCGCGGTCGAGCAGCGATGCGCGCGCCTCACCGCCGAGCCGATCCCATTCGCCACTGGCCGCCTTCGCCGCACCGAGCGCCCGGTCGATGGCTTGGGGGCCCGCCGTGCGGCAGGTGCCAACCACCGTGCGGCGGTCATGTGGCGAGGTGATCCAGGACACCTCGCCGCCCTCCTCCACCTCCTCGCCCGAGACGATAGGGTTGGCGGCTTCAGGGCTCGCCAAAGCTGCTTCCATCGCGCGGAGCAGCGGTGCGCGGACCGACGGCTCGAACAGCGGCAGCCCGAGGCTGTTGCGGCGCTCCGGCGCGAACAGCTCAGGCGGCGGCTTGATCAGCGGATTGGGCTTGTCGGGCAGCGCAGCCGCCTTCTCGACCGGGTCGGCGACGATGGCCGCGATCGGCGCCGCGTCGTCGGCAAGCCGATTGACGAAGGAGGTATTGGCGCCGTTTTCCAGGAGGCGCCGCACGAGATAGGCGAGCAGGTCGCGATAGCCGCCGACCGGCGCGTAGATGCGGCACGGCTTGCCCAGAGCCTCGGGATGCACGACCTCGCGGTGGAGAGCCTCGCCCATGCCGTAGAGGCGCTGGAACTCGTAGGGCCGATTGCCGGCAATTGTGGCGATCCAGGCGACCGTGTGCGCGTTATGGGTGGCGAATTGCGGATAAAAGCAGTCGGGCCGCGCGAGCAGCGCGCGGGAAGCCGCGAGATAGGCGACGTCGGTATTGACCTTGCGGGTGAACACCGGATAGCCGGCGAGCCCGGCTTCTTGCGCCCATTTGATCTCGCTGTCCCAATAGGCGCCCTTGACCAGGCGGACGGGGATGCGCCGGCCAGTGGCTTGCGCGACCGCGGCGAGCCAGTCGATCAGCTTCAGCGCCCGCTTGCTGTAGGCCTGCACCGCAAGCCCGAGCCCGTTCCACCCCGACAAGGAAGGATCGGCGAACAGCGGCCCGAGCAATTCAAGCGAGAGATCGAGCCTGTCGGCCTCCTCGGCATCGATGGTGAGCGGCAGCCACGCCTCGCGCATCTGATGCGCCAACGCCGAGATGCGCGGCACCAGCTCGTCCTTTAGCCGCGCCTGTTGCGAAGGCCCGATAGCGCGGGTGCAGCGCCGAGAGCTTGACCGAGAGCCCAGGGCGGCGATGCAGCTCGTCATCGGTCAGCGCTTTGGGATCGCCAGCCGACGCAGCTATGGCTTCTGCCGCCTCGCCGTAGCGCGCGGCGTGGCGCTTGGCGTCGTCGTCGGTGCGCGCCGCCTCTCCCAGCATGTCGAACGAGAAGCGATAGCCAAGCGCGGCCTCCGCTTCGCCATTGGCGAGCGCATCCTTGATGGTCTCTCCCAGCACGAACTGGCGGCCGAGAATGCGCATGGCTTGGCGAAGCGCCTGGCGGATGACCGGCTCGCCGCTCCGCGCGATCAGCCGCTGCACGAAGCTGCCGAGATTGGTGTCTTGGCTCTCGCCCCAATCGACGATGCGGCCCGTGAGCATCAGCCCCCAGGTCGAGGCGTTGACCAGAAGCGAGTTCGGAATGGCCGAGATGGCGCGCCCAGTCGCCCGAGCCGATCGTGCCGGCGATCAGCCGGTCGGCGGTCGCGGCGTCGGGAATGCGCAGCAACGCCTCTGCGAGGCAGAGCAACAGCACCCCCTCCTCGCTCGACAGGCCATATTCATGCAATAGCGAATTGACGCCGCCCTGCTCATGCCGTCCGTCGCGCGCGCGCCTGACGAGGTCGCTTGCGAGCCGCTCGATCCGGGCGCGCTCTTCCTCGCTGCACCGCGCCTTCTCGATCAGCGCCTCGACCGTCGCGGTCTCGTCGGCAAGCAGCGCCGCGCCGATCGCCTCGCGCCCGGGCAATGCGGCATTCGTGCCCATGTCGCGTGTTGGCTCGCCCATGACGCAAGCTTAACCCTTTGCCGGCAACGGTTCGAGGCGGGTTGATTTCGGTCATGCCGGCGTAAGCCGGTATCCAGCATAACGACGCTCAATCGAACTGGATTCCGGCTTGCGCCGGAATGACGTAAAAGGGACCACCGGAGAGAAGCCATGATTAATCCCATCACCGTCCGCACCGTCAGCGACCTGAGAAGCCACCTCGCCAAATGGCGCGAGGCGGGGGAGAGCGTCGCGCTCGTGCCGACCATGGGCGCGCTGCACCAGGGCCATCTGTCGCTGGTCGCGCTCGCCAAGACGAAATGCGACCGCGTGGTCGCCTCGATCTTCGTGAACCCGATGCAGTTCGGCCCGCGCGAGGATTTCAAGACGTATCCCCGCGACGAGGCGGCAGACCTCGACAAGCTCGCCAAGGCCGGCGCCGACCTCGTATTCATCCCCGCCACCGCCGAGATGTACCCGCAGGGCTTCAGCACGCATGTGAAGGTCTCAGACCTGACCGACGATCTCTGCGGTGCGGCGCGGCCCAATCATTTCGAGGGCGTGGCCACGGTGGTCGCCAAGCTCCTGCTGCAATGCACTCCGGAGATCGCCATCTTCGGCGAGAAGGACTATCAGCAGCTGCTCGTCATCAGGCGGCTGGTGCGCGACCTCAACATGCAGGTCGAGATCGTTGGCGGGCCGATCGTGCGCGAGGGCGACGGGCTCGCGCTGTCATCGCGCAACGCCTATCTCTCGCCAGAGGAACGCAAGACCGCTCCCCTGCTCTACAAGACCATCCACGACGTCGCCGCCGTGTTGGCTGAGGGCGAAGGCGCCGACGCCGCGGCAGAAGCGGGCCGCTTCAAGCTCGAGGCGGCGGGGTTCCGCGTCGACTATGTCGCCGTGCGCGACCCCGATACGCTGAAGCCGCTGTCGGGGCCGGTCAAACCCGGCACGCGCGTGCTCGCCGCCGCCTATCTCGGCAAGACGCGGCTGATCGACAACGTCGCCGTGCCGCCTAAGGCGTGACTTGTCATTCCCGCGAAGGCGGGAATCCAGTAGCCACTGATCCTCAATTGAGAGCGTGACGGCTACTGGATTGCCCGGTCAAGCCGGGCAATGACAAAGCCTTGTCTTACCAATCGATCAGACGAAGCTCGCGCAAATCCTCGCGCATGGCGCGCGGCATGTCGTCGGCAGCGTCCTCGAAGCCTCTGAGGTCGCTGGGCGCGTCGGCAGCGTCGAGATAGCGCCAACCCTGGAAGGCGCGGCGGGGATGGGCGCGCGTGGTGACCAGCGCGCGGTCGAGCACGATGCCGCAGCACGCGGTGCCGTCGTCCTTGGTGTCGGGCCGAAGATCCAGCACGCGCTGACGCACCAGCACGAAGCCCTTGATCACCCAATAGAGCGAGCCGCCGTCGAGCACCTCGTCGCGCCGCTTCGGTGTCTGCAAGGTGCGATGGCACAGCTCGACCCGTTTGCGCTCGCGCTTCAGCCGCTTCAGCCGCTCGGCCTGCCAGTCGGCAAGCTCCTGCACGGTTTCGACGCCGACACAGAGCTTGAGGAGATGCACGGTCATCGAGGGTCAGTGAGCCATGAACAGCGGGATGTGCGCTTCCTCGAGCATGGTCAAGGTCACGCCGCCCAGGATGAACTCGCGCCAGCGGGAATGGTGGAACGCCCCCATCACGATCATGTCGGCGTGAAGCTCCTTGGCCTTCGCCAGGATCGTCTTGCCGATGTCGCCTTCGCCGGTGGCAAAGCGCATCACCTCGACGGCGACGCCGCGGCGCTTCAGATGCTCGACCATGTCGTCGACCTCGGGCTCGCCTTGCTCGCCGGCGTCGTCGGCGACACCGACCAGCAGCACCACCCGCTTTGCCAGCTTGAGGAAGATGAGTGCGTCGTTGAAGGCGCGCGCGGCCTCGGCGCTCCCGTCCCAGGCGGCGACGACGGTCCCCGCAATCGCGATTTTGTCGGTGACCGACGGCACGATGATCACCGGCCGGCCCGAGGCGAACAGGCAGCGCTCGACCAAGGCATATTGGCCGATCAGCGGATCGCCGTCCCGCGGCTGGCCGATGACGGCGAGGTCCACGTGGCGCGCCGAGCAGGCGAAGTCGCGCGGGAATTCCTCGCTCATGCCCTGCATCAGCCGGGCCTCGACGCTCAAGCCTTCGGCCTCGGCACGCGCCTTGAAGGCTTGCAGAGCCGTCGCGCCTTGCGCCTTCACCCCTTGCAGCACCTCGCTCATGTCGGCGAAGCCGACATCGGCGCCATAAAGCGGCAAGAGCGCGGTCGGCGCGAAGGCGACGCCCACCAGATGCGCGCCGTGATCCTTGGCGAGAGCGACGGCAAACTCGACGCGCGACTTGGTCGCCTCCGCGCTGTCGACATAGACGACGATGTCGTTAAGGCTCATTGCACACCAAGCCCCCTCGCCCGCATCCTAGCCCGGAAGCCTCACACCTTGAAATCCCGGGCGCTCCGCGCCCCGCTACGCATCACGGACCGGTAACGGCGGCGTGATCAGGGTTAAGGCCGAGGGTCACGGAGCTTTGAAAAGGAGTGACGCAAGGCCGTCCGGAACAGGGGCTATAGCTCGAACGTTGGCGTTTCGCCACGCGTGCCTAGAACTCATGCACAGGAGAGGAAAATGAAGCTCAACCGGAAGTCTGGTGCTAAGCTTGCAATGGGCGCCGCCGTGCTCGTCGTCACCGGCGCAACCCTGATCGGCGCCGCCATGGGCGAGACGGTCAAGGGACGCTGCTTCGGCGTCAATGGCTGTAAGGGCCAGGGCAATTGCAAGAGCACCAAGAATGACTGCAAGGGCAAGAACGCTTGCAAGGGCCAGGGTTGGCTCGACGATGCTCCAGGCCGAGTGCTCCGACAAGCAGGGCCAGTGGGAAGCGATCTAAGGGTCTAGACCCTCGTTCGTCTCTTAGGCAATTTGGCTGGGAGCCGGCCGTCGCCGGCTCCCATACTCCGTGAGGGAGCGCCAGCATGATCACCGAGAAGCCGCCTTATCTTGGCTTTGGGCTTGGGCTCAGGCCCCAGCATTACCAGGAGATCCTTGAGGGCACCCCGGCGGTCGACTGGTTCGAAATCATCTCCGAGAACTACATGATCGAAGGCGGCCAGCCTTTGCACATGCTGGATCTGGTCCGCGAGCGCTATCCGATCGTGATGCACGGCGTGTCGCTGTCGATCGCCTCGACCGCGCCGTTCGACATGGACTATCTCAAGGCGCTCAAGGGGCTCGCCGAGCGCGTCAAGCCCAAATGGATTTCCGATCATCTGTGCTGGACCGGCGTGCACGGGGTCAACCTGCACGACCTGCTGCCGATCCCCTACACCGAGGAAGCGGTCGCCCACGTGGTCGATCGCGTCAACTTTGTGCAGGACTTTCTCGGCCGGAGGCTGACGCTCGAGAACGTCTCGAGCTACGTGACCTTCGCCCAATCCGAGATGACCGAGTGGGAGTTCGTGAGCGAGATCGCGCGGCGTGCCGATTGCTGGCTCCTGTTCGACGTGAACAACGTCTATGTCAGCTCGTTCAATCACGGCTTCTCGACCGACGATTTTCTGAACGGCGTGCCGCGCGACCGCGTCATCCAGTTCCATGTCGCCGGTCACAGCCACGAGGAAACCCACATCATCGATACCCACGACCATCCAGTGTGCGATGAGGTCTGGGATTTCTACCGCCAAGCGGTCGCCCATTTCGGTCCGGTCTCGACCATGATCGAGCGCGACGACAACATCCCGCCGCTCGCCGAGCTGGTCGAGGAGCTCGACCATGCGCGCGGCATCGCCGGCGAGGTGCTCGGCACCAAGGCGCTTGCGCAACCCGCGCCTCGTAGCGGCGGAATGAAAAGCCTCAAAGAGATTCAGGACGAGTTTCAGCGCGGCATCCTCGCCGGCGACGACGCCATCCTTGCCGACGTGAACGACAGCGGCAAGGAAGAGCGCAAGGTCCTGTTCGGCGTCTATCGCAACGGCTATGTCGCGCGGCTCGCCGAGATTCTCGGCGAGGACTACGAGCAGGTGCACGCCTATCTCGGCGACCGCGGCTTCGCCAATCTGGTGAAGGCCTATATCGCCGCCAATCCTTCCGACCAGCGGAGCGCGCGGTGGTTCGGCCGGCACATGCCTGCTTTCATCGCCAAGAGCGCGGCCTTTGCCAAGCATCCCGAGGTCGCCGAGCTGGCCACGCTCGAGAAGGCGCTCGCCGATGCCTTCGACGGGCCCGACGCCGAGCCGCTGCGGCTGGCCGAGCTTGCCGAGGTGCCGCCGGAAGCCTGGCCGGGGCTCGTGCTGGAGCCGCATCCGACCGCGATCCGCCTCACCTTCGCGACCAACGCCGCCGAGATCTGGACGGCGCTCAAGGACGAGGAGCCGCCGGTCAAACCGGTCAGGCTGCCGGAGCCGCAAGCGATCCTTGTCTGGCGCGACGGCTTCATGGCGCGCTTCAAGCCGCTCTCGGCCGAGGAAGCCATGATGTGGAACGAGGCGGCGAACGGCGTGCGCTTCAGCGTGCTGTGCGAGATGGTTGCAACCTTCGGCGGCGAGGACGAGGCCGAGCTCAGAGCTGCGTCCTACCTCAAGGATTGGGTCGACATGGGGATGCTGGCGAGCCTTGCGGGGCGCCCTCTCCCGGCTTCGACAGATCGCAGCCGGTGAGATAGGCGGCGCGCGGCCCCGGAAACAGCGCGTCGCTCCGCCCTCGGAGCCAATAGGCGACCAGCCCGACCCATTCGCGCATGGCGACATCGACGCGGCGCAAACCCTCGGAGACCTTGTCGAACGGCCGCGTCAGGTCGGCGCTGCCGCGCGTCCGGTAATCGACCGGCCACGGCTCGACCTGAAACCCCGCGGCGCGGAACGAGCCCATGGCGCGCGGCATGTGATAGGCCGAGGTGATCAGCACCCAGCGCGTGCCGGGACCAAGCTCGCCCGCCTTGCCGAGCTCGTCCTTGAGGAACACCGCGTTCTCGTAAGTGTCGCGCGCATTCGCTTCGAGGATCAGCTGCTCGCGCGGAACGCCGAGCGAGGTGAGCAACGCCGCGGCTCCCGCTGCTTCGCTGTCTGACTTGTACAGGATTCCGGCATCGCCCCCGGTGAAGGCGATCTTGGCCTGCGGAAAGCGTCGCGCGAGCATCGCCGCCTCGACGATGCGCTCGCCGGCCTCGTTCAGCGTCGGCGCGTGCCGCGCGGTGCCGACCAGCCTGTCCTCTGCGCCGCCGAGCAGGATGAAGCCGGTTGGCGCAGGCGGCGCGTCGAGATCGGTGCGCGGGAAGCGATCCTCGAGCGGCAGGATCAGCGCATTGCCGAGCGGCGACAGGCCGGCGATCAGCAGCAGGATGGCGCCGCTCGTGACGAAGCGCCGCCCCCACCGCGCCCAGCCCGTCCAGATCAGGATCGAGCCGTAGCCGATGAGAAGCGCGATCAGCGTCGACGGCTGCAGCACGAACCACAGCGCCTTGGCGAGATAAAAGAACATTGTCCCCCTTGGCGCCTATACTAACCACAAAGCCGCCAGGCCGAGAAAGGCGAAGAAGCCGACCACGTCGGTGACCGTGGTCACGAACACGCCCGACGCGATCGCCGGGTCGAGGCCGAGCGCGTCGAGCCCGAGCGGGATGAGAATGCCGGCCAAGCGCCGCAGCGAAAAGATTGACGATCATCGCCACCCCGATCACGAGACCGAGCTGGTCGCTGCCGAACCAGAAATACACGATGGCGCCCATGATGACGGCAAACAGCACGCCGTTGAGGATGCCGACCGCCGTTTCCCGGCCGATGACCCTGAGCGCGTTGGCGGCGCCGAGGTCCTGCGTGGCCAGCGCCCTGACCGCGACCGTCATGGTCTGCGTCCCGGCATTGCCGCCCATCGAGGCGACGATCGGCATCAGCACGGCGAGCGCCACCATCTGCTCGATGGTCGCGTCGAACAGGCTGATCACCGCCGAGGCCAGGATGGCGGTGGCGAGATTGGCGAGCAGCCAAGTGAAGCGGAGCCGGGTCGTCTGCCACACCGAGTCGCTGACCGACTCGCCGGCGACGCCACCCATGCGCAGAATGTCTTCCGAGGCCTCCTCCTGCACCACCTCGACCACGTCGTCGGCGGTGATGACCCCGACCAGCCTATGGTCGGTGTCGACCACCGGCGCCGAGGTGAGATTGTAGCGCTCGAACTGGCGCGCCACCTCCTCCTGGTCGGCTTCGGCCAGGATCGGATGGATGTCGCGGTCGGTGATGGTCTCGACGGTCGCCGTGCGCTTGGCGCGCAGCAGCCGGTTGAGCGCCGCCGAGCCGATCAGATGATAGGCGGGATCGACCACGAACACTTCGTAGAACCGGTCGGGCAGGTCGTCGGCCTCGCTCATGAAGTCGATCGTCTGGCCGACCGACCAGAACGGCGGCACGGCGATCAGGTCGGTCTGCATGATGCGGCCGGCGGAGTCCTCCGGATATTCGAGGCTCCGCTCGAGCGCCGCGCGCTCGAACGACGGCAGCTTGGCGAGGATGTCCGACTGGTCTTCCTTGTCGAGGTCCTCGATCAGATAGACCGCGTCGTCCGAATCGAGCTGCTGGATAGCCTCTGCCACCTGCTCGGTGGGCATCGCCTCGATCACCTGGTCGCGCACCGACTCGTCGAGCTCGGACAGCGCGCCGGTCTTGAAGTCGTCGCCAAGGG
>CAWBSA010000017.1:0-88274 GCA_963791255.1 uncultured Alphaproteobacteria bacterium
TCCCTCGCTCTATCGGTTCAATCTCGCCCGCGATGCCGCGACTAACAACGTTGAAGTTTTCCCTTTTTAGATTCCCACGAACTTAGCCTGAGCAGCTGCCCTACTCGCTTAGAAGGCGAGAGCATGTTGATTTAGGCAGCCACGCGGGGGCCAGCCTCGTTGGTCGTAGCGAGCAGGAGAAGACGCCGCACATAAGCCGCCACTGGCATCAATTCCCTCTGAGCCCGCTTCTCAATCTCCTCCGCCAAAGAAGGCGGAACACGCGTGATAATTGTCTTATGCCTCTTGTCCTGCATGGAACCACTCCTCTGGAGATAGGCAAATAAAAAGCCCCACACGCGGGATGCGCTGGGGCCGGCGAATCAAAAACGAGAGAACTTATTCTCTATCTCTCACCTATACTCTTATCATACTCACCCTTACATAAATCCAAGTTATTGATTTTGTTTAATCTGACTTTGCGCAGAATGGACATAGGCGCCGGATCGAATGCGCGACACATGAGCCTCGCTGATGCGATAGAGTTCCGCGAGTTGGATATTGCTCAGCACCTTGGAAAGTTTGATTTCACGGATCTCATCCTCTGAAAGCTTCGGCGGGCGACCCCTCTGACGCGTGTGCATGCTTGCTCTCCAATGTTTGCAGTGATCGCTGTCTTGATCGCCTTTCGTTGCTCAGAGGTGAGATCAAGGCTCGCCCCCCAAGTTCAATAGAGCCACAATCCTCGAACGCCTCGTCCGACATTGCACCCATCCTGTTATCAGGAGCCTTAGCCTGTGCGTTGACGCTTGCCATCGACCACCAACAAAAGGTCACGCAGCAATTCTGCAATCACCGGTGACTCCGCACCCAGCATGCGCATGTCACGTAGGAACCTCTGAGCGCGTCGATTCCAAACATGATCGAGTGCTTGGTACTCATCCTCTGCGGGCACCAACCTTCGAACGTTGTTCATACGGCATCTCCTCAATGCGAGCCCGATACCGGGCAATCTTAGCCTCAAGCTCCTTACGCTGCTCTGGGTCAGAGGTTTCTTCCAGCGCTGCCTCAGCCTCAGCTAGGCGATTTATCCACCAGTGCCTGCTGCTGAAACTAGTTGGATCTTTCTGAAAACCCTTCGGCCTCTCAACTTGCTCTGAGGTCAGTTGTGTCTCTCCAGAAAGGCCTTGATGAAAATCCTTCAGTGGGTCGCCGTAAGGCGACCTATAGAGATCTTCATTAGAGAGATAAGTAAGAGAGATATGTTCCCCATTCCCGGGGACCACCTGGCCCGATTGCGGGGACCACCCTGACCCATTCGCGGGTACCACCCCCCCAGCGTGACGCCGTTCTGCCTTCCAGGCTTCCACTTTCAGGAAGGCGTTGAAGAATGGCTGCCATGTGATGAGGTAAAGCGTAGTCGCGCTCTTGGTGTAATTGAGCCGCCGCTCTACACCCTCAATCAACCCTAGCCCCTTGAGTTTTCCTAAAGCTCGGTCCACGGCCGATTTCGATCTGCGAGTCCAATGTTGGATGGATTCCCGCGATGGAAAGGCGAAGCCATGCTCATCGTGTGCGTGATCAATTAAACAGGCGGCTACCGCCATCTCGGTGGCGTTCAAACCGGGCATTCGAAGAATCCCATTGATCGCCTGCCATTTCGGCCCAGGGGCTGGGTTGTATTCGACCCCATAATCATCAGCCACCGACTCCAGCAGATGATAATAAGCCTCTGCCTTGTCCTGTCCCCTCATGCAGCGCCTCCCAAATCGAGGAGACGCGCCTGAAGTCCATTCAAGTGCGAGATCGGATTTTGGATTCGGTAATGGCCTTCGTGGCCCTTCGCCAAATTGATTGCGGCGGTTTTCGCTTCACTGAAGCTGACTGGTCCAGCCACGTGATCTCCGCAACGTGCAAGCCATGCCGCAGATCCGACATTGATGACCCATGCCCTGGCTTTCGTTGTGTTGTAACCAGCCCACCAACCCTTCACCGCCGGCACACGAGACATCTCGCCATCGGTTATTTTGAAGGTGACCTCATTGACCCGCTCTATGCGGAGGGGTTTGTTTTCAGAGATCCCGGATTTGTAGCGAAATTCTTTCGTTAAATCAGTGCGTTGAAAACCGGCCGAGGGCTGTCCGCTATCATGGGCCATTTCGGCCTCAGAAGGTCTCATGGACGCCTCCGCTCAAGAGGCTCGCCAGTCCATTTCCAAATGTCGAAAACGGTCACGCCATTAGCGCCATGACTGTACAGGTAGCGCCCGCCTTCCTCGTAATGGACGGTTCCTGCGCGACGCACTTGCTTCGGTTTAGCGGTCAGGTTAGAAGCGAGTTGTCTAATATCGTCTCCTGAGGGGCTCGGACCGTTGGCGCGGTTCCGGGCCTCTTGCTTTTCAAGCAGCATTCACGCCTCCTTGTTGATGCCGCGACTGTTCGAACGCCAGCAAGTCGGCTAGGCGCCAATATCTGTATCGCCCGATATAAATCGGCTTTGGGAAATTCAGCTCCGCATCGCGGAGCCAGCGATAGAGCGACATATCGCTCACGCCGTATCGTCTCCGCACCCGTCCGGCGGGAAGAAACACATCACTGTCTGTTGGAATCATCACTAGCGTCTCCTTTCAGGAGACCACTAGTTATTGCGATCTACCGGCGATGTCGTCAGCGCAATATGGTCTATTTAGCGCGCAGAGTTTTGCGAGGAACCCCGGACCGTCGAAAGTGATTTTCGAGCTTATTTCTATCAAAGGTTGGAAGGCTCAATCCCCACTCTGCCAATGCATCTTCGCAACAGAGGGTGTGCCCTTTTTCGAGGAGTTTAACGACCGTATACCGCCTGCACGGAGTTGTTTCTTAATCTCGTGGAGCGCGGCAGCTTGAAGTTTAAGGATTGAGTTTTTCGATGGCCGACCCCGCCCTTTTTTCCGTCGAACCATCAGGGAAATGAGTAAGTAAGTCGCCACCTTGTTGAATCCATGCGCGCTAAGAAGACCAAAAAGAGGCACGTCGTTGTCTTCGAGGGTTGGAGGACCTGAGGGCAGCCATTAGCTCGTCAAGTTGGTTGTCGTCTGCGCCCTCGGCTAGTTCTGGCGGAAATTTTGTGGGGAGGTCTTCCGCAAGGCGTAACAACTGATCGTAATAGTCGTCTCCCTGCCAAAACCTTGCTCTTTTGCGCTCGCTCAAGAGCTTGCTCCCACGAGCGTACTCACGTGATAGCCCCACGCCTCGAGCGCGGCGCGCTTAGCCGTTTCATACTTGGCGCGATTGTAGACGCCGGCCACGCCTTTGACTGTGTGACCCAGGATGGCTTCCACGATGTGAGGCTCGACGCCTAGCTCGTTCATGCCGGTGCTGACAGTGCGGCGCAGGTCGTGAATGCGCCACCCAGAGACCTTTGCGATCTCGTCGAGACCGTTCCTTCGCTCGCGGCCAGCTTGTCAGTCTGTTGTTGCTAGTAAACACCAACTCTGAGCCGGCGATGCGAGGACTAGCCGCAAGGATCGCTGCGGCTTCTGCCGAGAGAGGAATGTCGTGCGGTTCGCCGTTCTTAGTACGGGCACCCTTGAGCCGGATCGAATCGTCACCGACTTCGGACCACCGCAGTTGCCCGATCTCTTCACGCCGTGCCCCGGTCAGGATGAGGAGCTTCACGACAGTTCCCATAGGGCCAGCCGACTTGATTGCTGGCGAGCCATACGGATTTTAGCTCATCGTCCGTGAGGACGCGATCGCGCCGGACTTCAGCTCCGGGTTTGGGTAGATCGGCGGCTGGGTTGACCTCAATGATGTGCCGGCCTTTGGACCACTTAAAAAGACGATGGACATAAGCTTGGACGCGGCGGGCCATGGTGACATGGCCTCGATCCACGATCCCATCGATTAGGTCCAGAATGTCGCGAGGCCCTATTTCGTCAATTCGACGTGCTCCCCAATGGGGCAAGAGCTCCTTGATCACGATGCGCTCGACGGCAGCGTAGGATCGTCTCTGCGCCTGGTCTCGCTTCAGCCACTCTTGCGATATTGTCGCAAAGTCATTTGCGGCCACTTCGCGTGGGCGTTGGGAAGCCGGATCTCTTCCCTTCGCGGCTTCCGCCTTGACGACGCGCCAAGCGTCATGCGCCTCGGCCAACGACAGGGCAGGGTAGGTACCCAACGTCATCCGACGCAGGCGACCGTTGAAGCGGTAAAAGAAGACCCACGACTTGCCGCCGCCGTAGGAGACGCGAAGAGCTAGGCCCGGATAGCCTTTGTCGAAATATTCGACTTGGCCTTTAGCGGGAGGCTTGAGCCGATCGACGCCAACCGCAGTGAGAGATCGTTTGGGCAAGGGAACCTCAGGTAACCCATAATGTGGGTTTTGACGCGTTACCTCACGTTATGGTAAGTTACCCTCACCACGAAGGAAAGGCAACCAATTAGGCGGTTTCCCAGTTAGATTTGTGGTGATTTGTTAGCCACAGAAATGCAGATCATGGTGACCATCTATCACAATCCGCGCTGCTCCAAATCGCGCCAGACGCTTGCGCTGCTCGAAGCCCGCGGCATCACGCCGAAGGTCGTCGAATATCTGAAACACCCGCCCTCTGCCGCCGAGCTGAAATCGATCCTGAAGAAGCTCGGCATCGAGCCCCGCGAGCTGATCCGCCAGAGCGAGCAGCTTTATGTCGAGCTCGGCCTCAAGGGTCGCGCGCTGTCTGACGACGATCTGATCAGGCTGATGGTGGCGAACCCGATCCTGATCGAGCGGCCGATCGTGGTGAGCGGGGCCAAGGCAGCCATCGGCCGCCCGCCCGAGCAGGTTCTGGCGATTCTGTAGGGGGCCTCCCCTTCGCGACGGACCTTTTGGTCCTCAGGATGAAGGTCGGGCGATGCGAACTGAGGGGGTCGGTCGCGCGCCAGCCCCAGTTTACTTCGCAGCTACCAGCTTGCCGCTGATCGAGTTGAACACCAAGACCAGCTTCTGGCCGAGGGCATTCACCGACACGATGATCGCAACAGCGATGCCAAGGGCGATCAGCGAATACTCGATGGCGGTGGCGCCGGACTCATCCTTCAAAAATCGAGAGATCCACGGCTTCATTTCATTCTCCCTGGGAGGGGGCCTTCTGTTGGCCAAGTTGAAGGGAGATTACCAAGCGCGAATTAGAACCAAGTTAAATCAATCCAAGAAAGCCGGTGTCGTCAGAGTTAATGCTGAGGTGCCGGCCTGGTCTCAAGCCTCGCGGTTGGGCGAGCTTGCGTCGACCACCGCCGTGCTGCCGCTCCGGCCGACGGTCTTCAGCAGGCGCATGACGAACCACACCGGGAACACGATCACCGCGCCGAGCAGGAAATAGCGGGCCGACCGCTCGATGGCCGCGAAGCCCATGTCGTAGATGCGCTGGGCGAGGCGGCGCAGACTGTCGACGATGTCGAACGGGCTGAAGCCGAGCGCCGCGAGCACGACGCCGACGATCAAGGATAGAATGACGAGCCTGACCAGGACGATTGCCGGATTACCGCCAAAGAACCGTTCCATCTATCGCTCCCGTTTCGCGCGAGGCAGGGGCTAACCTTGCGGCGCCCGCCTTGAAGAGACCGTAAGCTTCGACTCGAATTGCAGCAGAATTGGTGCCGGCGGCCAATAAGGTCAAGCAGGACGTGCTATGGCTAGAAGCGCAAGGAACAGGCTCGATCCGGCCACGGCCGCGGTTCCGGCGGCGGAGCCGCGCGCGCCCGCTTTGCCCGAGCCGTTCGCCTCCTGGTTCGCGCGGCGTGGCTGGCAGGCGCACGCCCATCAGCTCGCTTTGCTCGATGCGGCAGGGCACGGTCGTGACGCGCTGCTCATAGCGCCGACCGGCGGCGGCAAGACGCTCGCCGGCTTTCTGCCGAGCCTGGTCGACCTCTTCGCACCGAAGTCGAAGGCAAAGCCGGGCCTCGCCACGCCAAGGACGAGCCTGCACACGCTCTATGTCTCGCCGCTGAAGGCGCTCGCCACAGACATCGCCCGCAACCTCGCCACGCCCATCGCCGAGATGGGCTTGCCCATCAAAGTGGAGACGCGCACGGGAGACACCCCGCCCGCGCGCCGCGCCCGCCAGCGCCTCATGCCGCCCGACATCCTGCTCACCACGCCCGAGCAGATCGCGCTGATGCTGTCGCACCGGGGCGCGGCCGAGCTGTTCGGCTCGCTCAAATATGTGATTCTCGATGAGCTGCATGCGCTCGCCTCCAGTAAGCGCGGCGATCTGCTCGCGCTCGATCTCGCCCGGCTCCGCACCCATTCGCCCGAGCTGACCTCGATCGGCCTGTCGGCGACCGTGGCGCGCCCCTCCGAGCTCGCCGCCTTTCTCGTCGCCGACAAGGGTCAGGCCGCTACCCGGCTCGCCGAGATCGTGGTGGCGCGCGAGGCCGCCAAGGCCGACATCGCCATCCTCAAATCCGAAGCCGAGCTGCCCTGGGCCGGACACTCCGCGCGCTACGCGCTGCCCGAGATCTACGCGGCGATCAAGGCGCATCGCATGTCGCTGATGTTCGTCAACACGCGCTCGCAGGCCGAGATGCTGTTCCATGAGCTTTGGCGCTGCAACGACGACAATTTGCCGATCGCGCTCCATCACGGCTCGCTCGACGTGGCGCAGCGGCGCAAGGTCGAGGCGGCGATGGTGGCGGGCAAGCTTCGCGCCGTGGTGTGCACCTCGACGCTCGATCTCGGCATCGACTGGGGCGACGTCGATCTCGTCGTCAATGTCGGCGCGCCGAAGGGCGCGAGCCGGCTTGCCCAGCGCATCGGCCGGGCAAATCACCGCCTCGATGAGCCGAGCAAGGCTCTGCTCGTGCCGGCCAATCGCTTTGAGGTGGTCGAGTGCCAGGCGGCGCTCGAGGCAGCCGCCGAAGGCGCGCAGGACACCCCGCCGTCGCGGCCCGGCGCGCTCGATGTGCTCGCCCAGCACGTGCTCGGCACCGCCTGCGCGGGGCCGTTCCACCCCGATCGTCTCTATCGCGAGGTGGTGAGTGCCTCGCCCTATCAGGGCCTGACGCGTGAGGGCTTCGACAAGGTGGTGGCGTTCGTAGCGACCGGCGGCTACGCGCTCGCCAATTACGAGCGCTACGCCAAGCTGAAGAAGACGCCGGAAGGCGAGTATCGCCTCGCCCACCCCCGCATCGCGCAGCAATATCGGCTCAATGTCGGCACCATCGTCGAGGCGCCGATGCTCCGCGTCAGGCTGGCGCGGCTGAAGGGCAACGCGCTTGCGGGCGGCCGCGTGCTCGGCGAGGTCGAGGAATATTTCATCGAGCAGCTCACGCCCGGCGATACGTTCGTGTTCGCAGGCGAGGTGTTGCGCTTCGAGGGCTTGCGCGAGATGGACGCGATCGTCACCCGCGCGCACGCGACCGACCCCAAAGTGCCTGCCTATGAGGGCGGCAAGTTCCCGCTGTCGACCTATCTCGCCGAGCGCGTGCGGAAGCTCCTGGCCGACCCTGAGAATTGGTCGCGGCTCCCCGACCAGGTATCAGACTGGCTCCGCCTGCAAGCTTTGTTATCGGTCGTGCCAGGCCCCGACGAGGTTCTGGTCGAGACCTTCCCGCGCGGCAACCGCTATTATCTCGTGTGCTACCCGTTCGAGGGGCGGCTCGCGCATCAGAGCCTCGGTATGCTGCTGACGCGGCGGCTCGAGCGCGCCGGCGCCGGTCCGCTCGGCTTCGTCGCTAACGAATATGCTCTCGCGATCTGGGCGCTGAACGACATGGGCGAGATGGTCGAGGACGGGCGGCTCGACCTCGCCAGGCTGTTCGATGCCGATATGCTCGGCGACGACCTCGACGCTTGGCTTGCAGAATCCAATCTGATGAAGCGCTCGTTCCGCGTCTGCGCCATCATCTCGGGGCTGATCGAGCGCCGCCATCCCGGGCAGGAGAAGACCGGACGCCAGATGACCGTGTCCTCGGACCTGATTTACGACGTGCTCCGCCAGCACGAGCCGGAGCACATCCTCCTGCACGCCGCGTTCGCCGATGCGGCAACCGGCCTCATCGATGTCGGCCGCCTCAACCTTTTCCTGCAACGGATCAGCGGACGAATCAGGCATATTCGCTTGAGCCAAGTCTCGCCGCTCGCCGTGCCCGTCATGCTTGAGATCGGGCGCGAGAGCGTGCCCGGGGAGGCGAGCGAGATCCTGTTGCGTGAGACCGTCGAAGAGCTCATCGCGGAGGCCTTAAGCGGACATGCTGCGCGCCAAACCTGACCTCATGCCGGAGACCGCGCCCTCGCTCCGCAAGCGCATTACCGTTTGCGGGCACGAGATGCGGCCGCTCGCCGCCGGCGCGCTCTATTGGGAGGCCGAGGACACCCTGCTGGTGGCCGATCTCCACCTCGAGAAGGGTGCAGCCTTCGCCGCGCTCGGCATGCTGCTGCCGCCTTACGACACGCGCACCACGCTTCAGCGCCTGGAGAAGGCGATCGACGCGGTCAAGCCGGGCCGGGTGGTCGCGCTCGGCGACAGCTTTCACCGGAGCGCATCGGCAAAGAGCCTTGCCGCCGACGACCTCGCCTTCTTGCTGCGCTTACAAAAGGGCCGCGAATGGTACTGGATCTGCGGCAATCACGATCCGCATCTGCCACCCTCGATCGGCGGCACGATCTGCACCACGCTCACCATTTGCGGCGTGACGCTCCGGCACGAGCCGACCGAGATCGCGTCAAGCCGCGAGATCGCCGGCCATCTGCACCCGGTCGCGCGCATCGCCAGGCGCGGCGCGGTGATCAGGCGCCGCTGCTTCGCCACCGACGGCAACCGCTTGGTGATGCCGGCGTTCGGCGCCTATGCCGGCGGGCTCAACGTGCTCGACCAGGCCTTCGCCGAGCTCTTCCTGCGCCATCGGCTCGAAGCCTGGATGATGGGACGCGCCGATGTCTATCCCGTGCTCGGCAGCCTGCTGATTCCCGATTAGCATGATCCGGAAAAGTGGGAACCGGTTTTCCGATAAGATCATGCGGTCGATGAGAGTTCTATTCGCGGCGGAACACCGCCCAGCCGAGCAGCCCGATCAACACCGCCACAATCACCGCCACGAGGCCGTAGAGGAACGGATGCTTCAGCGCGAGCAGGTAGACCACGCGCTCGAAGCCCGCTTTGCTCACCTCGAGCGTGCTGTGGTTCTTGCTGAGCATCACCCCGTCGCGGAATAGATAGACGTTAGCCGTGTAGCGGCCGATCGGCACGTTGACCGGCAGATCGACGCTCGCCCTGAACAGGTTCCGGCCGATAAAGCTCACCCCGTCGTCATGCTCCTGGAACAGGTTCTGCTGCTGCTTCAGGCGTATCACCGCAGAGCGGAAGGCAGCCTCCTCGGCGTCGTCGTTGCCGCCTCGCGCAAAATCGAGATTGCCGTAGCCGATGCCGAGCGCCTTCAGAGTTTCCTCGGTAGCAATCGCCCTGAACGGATGCGAGGCGAGCACGGCGTAGAAGCCGGGGACCGAGGGAAACGTCTCGCCGGCGCCGTTCACCCAAATCCCCGCCACCTGCTCTTTGCGCCGCACCACCATCGGCTCGTCGGGGCCGCGGATGACGGCGATCACGTCGTAGCCACCCTCGTCGGGCGCCGGCGTATGGCTGAAATCGACGCTGCCGAAAATCAGGATCTCGATTCCGGTGAAGTTCGATTGGATCGAGATCTCGCGCGTGGAGATGTCTGACTGGATGGTTTCCTGCGGTGCCGGGTCCTCGGCCCGCGCCGCCGTGCACCACAGCGCGAGCAGAATGACGGCAAGCCGGAGCGTGCCCATCATGAGCCCGCGAACAGAGGAACGATGCTGTAGAGGTCCTCAGGCTTCAGCACGAGGTCGAGCAGCAGCCTTGCCGCCACGCCGAGTACGAGCAGAGCGAGCAGGAGACGGAGCTGCTCGCCTTTGAGCTTCAGCCCCGCGCGCACGCCGAACTGCCCGCCCATGACCCCGCCAATGGCGAGGATCAGCGCAAGCACCACGTCGAGCGTGTGGTTGAAGGTCGCATGCAGCAGCGTCGTGATCGCGGTGACGAAGATAATTTGAAACATCGAGGTGCCGATCACGATATTGGTCGGCATACGCAGCAGGTAGATCATCGCCGGCACCATGATGAAGCCGCCGCCGGCGCCAAGGAACGCCGCGAGCAGGCCGACCACCGCGCCGATCAGGAGCGGCGGGATGGCGCTGATATAGAGCCGCGAGCGCGGAAAGCGCATCTTGAGCGGCAGGCCGTGGATCCAGTTATGCGCGTTGGCCCGCCGCGCCGGCAGCTTCTTTCCGGACCGCGACTTGTGAATGGCGCGGACGCTCTCGACCAGCATCAGCGCGCCGATGGCGCCGAGAAAGACGACATAGGTGAGCGAGATGAGCAGGCTTGCCTGGCCGACCTGCCGCAGCAGCTTGAGCGAGGAGCACGCCGGCGAGCGCCCCGACCACGCCGCCGGCGATCAGCACATAGGCCATGCGGAGGTCGATATTGTCGCGCCGCCATTGCGCGACGGCACCCGACACCGAGGTGGCGACGATCTGATTGGCTCCGGTCGCGACCGCAATCGGGGCGGCGACGCCCGAGAACATCAAAAGCGGCGTTAGCAGGAAGCCGCCGCCAACTCCGAACATGCCCGACAGGAAGCCGACTGCCGCACCGAGCCCCAGCATGACCAAGAGGTTCACCGAGACTTCGGCAATGGGCAGATAGACCTGGAGCATCGGGGCCCGGAAATCGAAGGAATCTAAGGCCCAGAAACCAGAAATTGGCCGCTCTCGCCACCGACTTCTGATGTTCCGATTGTTGAAGTCTGATTTAGCTGGTCAGCCGCTCGAGCTTGGTGACGAGGGGGATGGAGACCTCGCCGGTCTCCTCCAGGCCGTTCCGGCGCTCGAAGCTCTTGACCGCGTCGCGGGTCTGCTCGCCGAGCTGGCCGTTGGCGGGTCCGGCATCGTAGCCGAGCTTGTTGAGGAGCTTCTGCGCGCGGGTGATGAGCGAGCCGTTTGGTGCCTCCGCCTGGGCCGTCCAATCTTCGGGCTGGGCGACCTCGTTTGCTTCCGCAATGGCGGGCTTGGGCTGCCAGGACTTTACCGTCTGGTCGGCGGTGGCGAGCGTCTTCGCATCGAGCTGGGCCTTTACCAGGTCGCGGCGCTTGGCGGCCTCTGCGTCGCCGTTCTTGGCGGCGAGCGCAAACCATTCATAGGCCGCGGTGAGATTCTTCGGCATGCCAAGCCCATGCTCGGCGAGGATGCCGAGATTATATTGGCTGTCGGCGAGACCGTAACCGGCGGCGGTGCCATACCATTTCGCCGCGAGCACGTAATCGGCCTGGTCGCCGGCGCTGGCGCTGACGGCGAGATTGTGCATCGCCTTGACGTTGCCCTTCACCGCCGCTGCCCCATACCAGGAGCGCGCCTTGCCGAGATCCTTGGTGACGCCTTGGCCACGCTCATACATCGAGGCGAGACGATATTGCGCGGGCGCAAGCCCGGCGCTTGCCGCACGCTCGAGCCAGTGCGCCGCCTCGGTCAGGTCCTGGGCGATGCCCTGGCCTTGCGCATAGCGAAGCGCGATCACGTATTGCGCCCGCGCGTCGCCGCCTGACGCCGCCTGGCGCAAGGAGAGCGCGCCGAGCGCTTCGGGTGGCAGCGGCAGCTTGCCCGGCAGCGACAGGGGCACAGGTGCGCTCTGCGAGCCGCCGCCGAGCGTCGGCTCCTCGAGGCTGAGCGACACGCCGGGCGGCAGCGCCGCGGCGGTCTCGGACTTGAGCGAGGCGAGCTGCGGCCGCGGCATGGTCTCCGCCGAGGACGAGGTGGCCGGTGCACGGTAGGAGGATTTGGCGACATCGCTGAAGCCGCCGGCGGTGGCGCTCGGCGCGGCATCGTCGGGGCTCGGGTCGATGCCCTGATTGAAGCCGGTAGCTGCGTTGTCGGAGGAGTCGTCCTCAAGCACGCCAGGATCGAGCTCGGATGCGCCGGATGTGGCGGGAGGCGCGGCCTCGGTGCCGGGCTCGACCGGGGCCGGAGCGCTCAGATCGGCGCCGGGCTGCACCGTGCCGTGGCGTGAGCCGTCGGGCAAAGGCGTGATCTGGTCGGGACCGGCGGGGCCGGGAACGCTTTCCTCGGCCGCCGGCGGGGTGCCTGACGTTTCCGGCTTCGAGCCGAGCCGCCCATAAAGCAGGGCGGCGCTGATCAGGAGCAGGATGGCCGCCGCGATCATCAGCAGCGAGCGCTTGCGCTTGGACGGTGCATCGGCGCCAGGGACGCTGCCGGGAGCGACCGTGGCTGGGGAGCGCCGCGCCCGTCCGCTGGCCGATCTTTCCTCGGCCTTGAGCGCCGCGGCCTGGGACGCACGCCGCGCGGCGGCGACCAAATCGTCGTGATCGAACTCGGCGTCGAGCCCGGTTCCGGCGCGCGCGCGGCGCGGAACCGACGCGTCGAGATCGACCGCGTTCTCGTCCGGCGCCCCGCGCTTGCCGCGCCCGAATGCGGGCGGCTCGCTCTCCTGGAAGTCGGGGATGCCGCCGCCAAGCTTGGTCTTCGGCGATTGGTCCTTGACCTCGGCGCTGCCCGCTTGCGGCGCGGTGCCGTTGCGGGGTGCCGCACCTTGCGGCGGCATGCCGGGATGCTGGAAGGGCGGAAGACCAGGGGGCGGCGGGGGGAAGCCTTGCTCGGCGCGGGCACGGTCGGCAAAGGGCGCGCGCGGCTTTTGCGGCGTCTGGAAGGCGGCGTCGCTGCCCTTCTCGACCTGGAGCACGAGCTGCTTCAGCGAGTCGTGCACGGCTTGCAGCGTGCTTGCCAGGCGCTCGTCGCTCAAGCGGGCCTTGTCGCTCATCGCCACGAGGTCGCGATGCATGGCATCGAGGCGCTCCTCGGTGGCCGGCTTCGAAGCGGTGACAAGCTTGGCTGCCTCGGTGGCCGCCTTGCTCGCGATCTCCTCGAGCACGTCGGGGGCGGTGTCGAAGCGCTCGATCAGCTTGACGAGCTGGTCCTCGATTCCGCTGACCCGCGCGAGCTGCGCTTCGGCGCGGCCAAGTTGCTGACCCATCTCGGAAAGTTGCTTCTCGACCGAAGCGAGATTGTCGAGCTTCGGCGCTTGTCTGAGCGCCTGGCTGAGCTGGCTCGCGATCTCGTCGAGGCGTGCATTCAAGGCTTCGATGGTATCGGCCGGCATGACCGCGCCGAGCGAATGCTCAAGCTTGTGCGCCATGTCGACCACACGCTTGTCGATCGCGCCGGCCTCGGTCTGGAGCGGCGGCAGGTCGAGCGAAGGCGCCGGATAAGAAAACTCTGGCGCCTTGAAGTTGAAATCGGGACGTCCTTGCGCCGGCGTCTCGGCGAGCGGCGCGAACGCGCTTGGGGTGGACGGGAAAGCGCTCGGCACCGACGGGAAGGCGCTCGGGAACGAGGCGAATGGGTTGCCCGACTCGGCGGCGCCCGACAGGGCATCCGATCCGCCGGTGGTGAAATCGAGATTGGCCGACAGCGCCTTGCCCAGGCGCTCGAAATCATCGAGCGGATTGGCGGTTTGCGGCTCGAAGCGCCGCGCCAAATTGCTCACCTGCTCATGCAGCCGGTCGAGCGAGGCTGAATCTTCCGGTGCGCCGGCCGCTCGCGCGGCGTCGGTCGTCTGCGACAGCTGGTCGAGCCTCGCATGCAGCTCATCGAGTGCATCGCTATAGCGGCGCTCGCTCTCCTCGACCCGCTCGACGAGCCGCCGAAGCAGGCTCTCGACGGTGCGCTGGTCCATGGGGCCGTCGCCGGGCGTCTCGCCGTTTCGGTGACCGCCGCCGGTCTGCCAAGTTGCTTCCGAAGCCATCCCAGTCCCCATGAGTGTGACGCCGCTGAAAACTCGCGCGGCCGATCGGGCGTGGGGCTCAAAAATTCGAGAGACACGCGACGAAGCGGTCGAAACTTACGGTGGCGCGCTCGAGTAAATTTTGCGTTAAGCGGCGGCTTATTGTGGGACAAACGTGCGTGCCGAGACGCCGCGGAGCGGGCGCGGCGGGGTGCCCGGCTTGTCAAACTGAAGCAGGCGGAAGACGATGCGCGGGACAGCCGATCGGGGGGAACGCCATGGCTGAGATGGTGCAGGCGAGCCACCGTCTGACCGTGCAGACGCGCGGCAAGGGCTTCACCGAGATCACGCGGGAGCTGGCGCACTGGCTAGAGCTGATCGCCGGCGAGAACGGCCTCTTGACCGTGTTCGTCTGCCACACCTCGGCGTCGCTGATCATCCAGGAGAATGCCGACCCGAATGTGCGGCGCGACCTGCTCGATGCGCTGGAAGCCTTGGCGCCGGAGGGCCGCGCCTATGCCCACCACGAGGAGGGCCCCGACGACATGCCGAGCCACATCAAGGCGATGCTGACCGCGGTCAGCCTGTCCATCCCGGTCATCGGCGGCAGCATGGTGCTCGGCACCTGGCAGGGCGTCTATCTGATCGAGCACCGCACCGCGTCGCATCAGCGCAACATCGCGCTGAGCTTTATCGGCCACGTCGCCGAGGCTTGAGCGAGGCGTCTAGCGAGCAAATCCGCTGGTCGCTGCGACCAGCTCATGCACGATGCCGGGCTCGGTCATCGCGTGGCCGGCGTCGGGCACCACTCGGAGCTTCGCCTGCGGCCAGTTGCGCGCGAGGTCGAACGCTATTTTCACCGGCGTCACCACGTCGTAGCGCCCATGCACGATCACGCCGGGAATCTCGGTGAGGCGGTGGGCATCGGCGATCAGCTGGTCGTCGCTGCCGAAGAAGCCGCGATTGACGAAATAGTGGCATTCGATGCGGGCGAAGGCGAGCGCGTAGTGGTCCTCCGAGAAGCGGCGGACCCGGTCGGCGTCGGGAAGCAGCGACAGGGTCTTGCCCTCCCACGCGCTCCAGGCGCGCGCCGCCTCGATCTGCACATCGGGATCGGGGCTCGTCAGGCGCCGGTGATAGGCGGCTATCATGTCGGCGCGCTCGGCCTCGGGGATGACGCGCCGATAATCCTCGAACGCGTCGGGGAACATCCAGCTCGAGCCTTCCTGGTAGAACCATTCGAGCTCCGAGCGCCTGAGCGTGAAGATGCCGCGGAGCACGAGCTCGGTCACCCGCTCGGGGTAGGTCTCGGCATAGGCGATGCCGAGCGTCGAGCCCCACGAGCCGCCGAACACCTGCCAGCGCTCGATGCCGAGATGAATGCGCAGCCGCTCGATGTCGTCGACCAGGTCCCAGGTGGTGTTCTCCTCGAGCGAGGCATGCGGGGTCGAGCGGCCGCAGCCACGCTGATCGAACAGCACGATGCGGTAGGCGCGCGGGTCGTGATAGCGGCGCATGACCGGGTTGATGCCGCCGCCCGGTCCGCCATGCAGCAGCACCGCCGGCTTGCCCGCCGGCGAGCCGCATTCCTCGAAATAGATCTCGTGCAGGTCCGAGACTTTGAGCCGCCCGGTGCGATAGGGCACGATCTCCGGATAGAGCGTGAGGCGGGAGGGATGAGGCGTCTGCTGCTGGTCCATACTCTTGCCCCTGCTGCTCACTGGCTGGCCGCCACAGCCGCCGCCGCTGCCGCCGCAGCAGCCTTCTGCTGCGCGCGATCGTAGATGGCCTCGCCCGCCGGGTCGCGCATCGCCTCGCAATAGCTCGCCTCGGCCTCCGATGGCCGCGGGCCGATAAAGCTTGCGCCGATTCCGGCGACGAGCCCAATGCCCGCGCCGATCAGGCTCGTCATCGCCGTGGCGATGCTTGTATGGCCTGCGCCCGCCGCGCCCAAGACGGTCTCGGCCACCATGGCGATGAAGCCGACACCCATGGCCGTCAGAGCACCTTGCCAGGTGCAGCGCCGCCACCAGATGGCGAGCAGCAGCGTGGGAAAGAACGTCGAGGCGGCGAACGCCAGGGCGGTCAACGCCGCGCGCAGCGGATCGAGATCGGCGATGAGCAGGAACACGGCGGACGCGAGCGCCGAAGCCCCGATGGCCGCCCAGGCCGCGATCAGCCTCGGCAGTGCCGCCGGCCGCCGGTCGAGCACGCGGTAGAGGTCCTCGGCGAGGCTCCCGGCCAGTGTAAAGAGATGTGCGCCGGCAGCGGCAAGCGCGATTGCCATGCCGCTCGCCGCCATCAGTGCGGTCAGAAGGTAAGGGAGCTTTGCCGCAAGCGGCAGCGCGATCGCGATCGAGTCGCGCGCGATACGCAGCTCGCTAGCGCCGATGGCGCCATCGCCGTTGGTGTCGCCGGCTTGCAGCCAATGCCGCCCCGAGAGCTCGCTGAGCCACGCCGGCGGCGCCGAGGCCGGCGCCTGGGCGATATCTTGGAACATGACCAGCTTGGCGAACGCGGCGATCGCGGGCGCGGTCATGGCGAACACCGCCACGAACAGCACCGCCCACGCGACCGAGCGGCGCTGATCGGCGGCAGAGCCGGTCACCCCGCTCCTGACCAGCAGGCTCGGCAACGACGCGGTGCCGACCGCGATGCAAAGGAACAGCATGACGAAATCGGTCTGGCTCAGCGTGCCGAACGGCTCGAGGAACGGTTTGGTCACGGGCATCGGCTGGGCGCCGGGGAGGGACGGCGTTGCCGCGTTCGGCTGCACCGGCGTGAGCCCCGCGGTGATCTCGGCGTTGTGCAGCGGCGACAAGGTCTCGCCATAGGTGAATTGCGGCGCCGGCAAATTGGTCAGCATGATCGACACGACGATTAGCGGCGCGGCGACCCCGACCGCGCTCGTCAAGAACTGGGCGGCTCCGGTCCAAGTCAGCGACCGCATTCCGCCGAGCAGCGCGCAAGCGGCGACCAGCGCCGCGATCACGATCACCGCGAGCGAGAAGGACAGCGGCAGGAACAGCGAGGCGATCAGGGCAGCGAGCTTCAGCTCGGCGATCAGCAGCAGCGCGGTCGGCGGCAGCTGGAGCACGCACGCCGCCATGCGCACATAGCGCGAGCGGAAGCGGTGGCCGAGAAAGCTCGGCAGCGTGTAGGAGCCCGCCTTGCGCAGATACGGCCCGAACAGCACGCCGGCGAGCAGCAGCCCGCAGGTCAGGCCGAGCCCGATCGCGAGCGCGTCGAAGCCGAGAAAGAACACCGTGCCGGTATAGGCGAAGAAGCCGACGCCGCCGACGGCGATGGCCGCCAGCACGAAGCCGTTGAACACCGGCGGCACGCGGCGCCCCGAGGCGAAGAAATCCTCGATGGTCATCGTTCGCGCCCCGACCGCGATAAGGAGATAGAGCACGAGCGGCACGCCGACCATCGTCTCGGCGACAAAAATCTCGCTCCAGCCGAGCTGCTCGAGCATGGCGAGCATGATGGCGAGCGACACGAAGGCGCTGGTGACGATGCCGTAATAGGCGCCGAGATGCGGGTTCGGTGCGCGGAGCCGCGAGGAGCCACTCATCGCCTAGCCGAGCTCCTCGCTCTCGGCCCGTCTCCGGTCGATGTGCTCCTGCATGCGGATGAACCAGAAGCTCACGGCGACGAGAAAGATCAGCACCCCTTGGGCGAGCAGATAGAAGCCGAGCGGAAAATGCAGGAACCAATATTGGTTGAGGAAGGTCGCGGCGGTGATGGCGAGAAAGACGGCGAGGAGCGCGATCGACAGGACGGCGATCGCGAGGATCAGCGTGGTGAGCTGATGGCGGTCGCGCGGGGGATTGTCCGAAACGGGAACCTCAGTCGCCACTTTGTCCCCCTCCGTCTATCGAGGCCCGCCAAGCGTTAGCAGCAAGCGGGCAACTTGCAAACTCCAGCCGCACCATTGGCGTTGCAAACATGGCATGCTGGTGACTGGCAGAGGCGGAAGAAGGAGGGGCAATGCTGAACGAATTCAAGGAATTTGCGCTGCGCGGGAACGTGGTCGACATGGCGGTCGGCATCATCATCGGCGCCGCGTTCTCGACCATCGTCAGGTCGCTGGTCGACGATATCGTCATGCCGCCGATGGGCGTGGTCACCGGCGGGGTCGATTTCTCCAGCCTGTTCATCGCGATGAACGGCGAGCATTACGATTCGCTCGCCCAGGCGAAGCAGGCCGGCGCGCCGACCGTCAATTTCGGTGTGTTCATCAACAACATCATCAGCTTCATGATCGTCGCGTTCGTGCTGTTCATGGTGGTCAAGGGCATGAACCGACTGCGCCGCAAGCAGGAGGCGGATCCCGCGGCCGAGCCGCCGCCGTCGCGCGAGGTGCAGCTGCTCGAGGAGATCAGGGACGCTTTGGTCAAGCGCGGCTAGGCGCGAGCAAGACGGCGATTGCACAATCTTGGCGACTGAATCCGCGCGCTCGCGTATCTTGGCATGAGCGAAACCTCGAGTTCAGCCTAACCCAGGGAGGCGGCGTTGCGTGTCAGGGTATCATGGGCCCCGCTTGAAGCCTTGAGCCGCAGGGGCATGTTGACCCTCGCCGTCACCGGAGCGTTGCTCCTCGTCTTCGGCATTGCCGAGGCAGGTGCCACGCCCGAGGACCTCGCCAAGGCAGCAGCCTGGCGGCTCGGCGATCAGCTCAGCCTCGCCGGCCTCCTCTACGCGCAAGGCAACCAGGAGGACAAGGTCGACCGAGCTCTTATCCGGCATCAAGCCGTTGGCCGAGGCGATGCAGGTCGAGATCAAGCCGTTCCCGCCGCGCTCGGCGGATTCTTCCCAGACCTACGCCGACGTGATTCATTACCTGATTGCCGGCGATGGCGCCGCGCTCGGCAGTGAGATCGGGCAGAAATTCGGCACCCCCGCAGGCACTCTGTTCGAGGTCTCGGTCAAGTCGAACCTGCTCATCCTGCTCTACCAGCCGGGCGAGGATCAGGGAATCGGCGGGGTGATCCAGGCGCGCATGAGCGAGATCGGTCTGCCGGAAAATTTGTGGATGGGCGTCGTCACCGCCATCAACAACAAGGCCCCGGAGGCCGACGTGAAGGACGCCGTCTTCAAGATGCATGACGACGTCGCGGCCTATTTGGGCAAGCAGGTCGATTAGCGGTAGCGCGCGCTCAGCCCTTCGACTGCAAGTCGCGCATGGCGTCGGCCATCAGCCAGCTGAGCTGCTGCGCCTGCACCGCGAACAGCTGCATCTGCGTTTGCGCATAGCGGCTCTGCAGCGTCAGCACCTCCTGCACGTCCTTGGCGCGGGCGAGCTCGCTCGCCAGGCTGAAGGAGCGCTCGGCATTTTCCTTGGCGAAGCCGACGGCGCGGTCCTGCACGGCCTTGAGACCCGACGTTCCACCTCCCGCCGGCGACTTGGCCCAGGTGTTCATGGCCTGAGTCAGAAAGTCCATGAACTGTCCGTAAGCCGCGCGCGCCTGCTCCACATTCTTCTCGGCCATTTCGCGGATTTGCGGCGGAATTTCGAAGGAAGGGTTGTCTACCATGGGATCCTCTCAAATTAGCCTGCCGCCGATACACCTATACCATACAGCGCCTTGGCTGGAAAAAATGATGCGCGGAGGGCGATTTCGAATCACTGACACGCAGGTTTTCAGGTTTAAGGCTTATCGTTAGCATTAGGGAGGATCACGACCCCGGGCCCGTTTGGTCTGTTCGCGCGACCCCAGCTGCAGCGCCCTCGTCGGTGCGCCCCTCCAGCGCGGCAATGGCATTTCTAAGCGTCGCCCGAATGCGCTCCAGCGCATTCACGTTGACGGCCCTGGGATCGAGGTAGAAGTCGAGGCCGGTCATGTGTTCGCTAAAGATCTCAACCTTCTGCCCCGCTTCGTCCAGCACACCCTCCACGACGTAGGGAACAACCTTGCGGCTGACGCCCTTTACCGACATCTCCGGCAACGCGCGCGCCGCCACGACATCGCGCACAAGAACGTAGGTCTCGTAGCTGATGACGATATGTCCAGGTTCGGCGATCGATTGGAGACGCGCCGCGAGATTAACCTCGCCGCCGATGGCCGTATAGTCCATGCGGTGAACGCTGCCAAAGTTGCCGACGTTGCAGAAGCCGGTGTTGATACCCATGCGCACGCGGAACGGCTGTTCCGTACCGGCGCGACGCCATTGCACGTTGAGCTCGGCTAGGCGACGCTGCATCTCGGTCGCCATGTTGAGGCAGGCCCTGGCGTCCTCCACAGTCCCCTTGGTCTCGGGGTCGCCGAAGAAGATCACCAGCGCATCACCGATGAACTTATCGACGGTACCGCCATGCTTGACGGCAATCGCCGACATCTCCGTGAAATACTCGTTGAGGAGAAGCGGGCGTAGTAAATTGGCTGAGCGTGCTGGCGAGGATCCTGAGCTCCTGACGATGGCAGTCACCTTCGCGTCGTTCATGCTCTTCAGGTGATCGCCTCGCGCGCGACGAGAGACCGCATCGCGGTCGCTGTGAGTCGAGAAATTCGAACAGCCGGCAGAAAAAATGCGGCGATGCGCAATCCCTTCCGTTATTTCAATGGCTCGCCCGAGGTGATCCGCCTCGTGGTGATGATGTATATCCGCTATCCGCTGTCGCTGCGACAGGTCGAAGATCTGCTCTTCGAGCGCGGCATAGACATCTGTCACGAGACGGTGCGGTTCTGGTGGAACCGTTTCGGTCCGATACTTGACTCCGACGGTGGTGAGATAGGCTTCCGAGAACACGCTTTGGACGTAGCGCTTGACCAGGCTGGTCTTGCCACCGAGAAGCCGCCGAGCATGCAGATCTTTTTTTGCAGCATCGCCGTCATGGCTGTTCCTCGATCCCGACCGAGAACGAGACCCGGCGGTTGGCCGAGCGGGCGGCCTCGGACGTGTCGTCCTTGAGCGGCTCGAGCGGGCCCGCGCCGCGCACTGCAAGGAGATCAGGATCGACGTCGTGCTTATACAACAGCGCGCGTACCGCCTCGGCGTTGGCAGGCTGAGCGACAGTTGGAAGTGCCCCCGCCCTTGTCGTCTGAACGGCGAGACAGCGTTATCTCTGGTGCACGTTGAGTCACGAAGGCGAGGTGCGAGGTCTTTAGCTCAGCCCGAGCTGATCGACAATCGTGTCCTGCCCGGCGTCGGCACTGACACGTTGTTCTCAAAACGGATGCTCGCGCCGGTAGCATCATGAAACGTTACGGCCAACCGCGATCAATTGTAACCGACCGCCTTCGGTCGTACCGATCAGCGATGAAAGTAATCGGCAATGCTGCCGATCAGGAGTGTGGTCGGTGGCTCAACAATCGGGCTGAGAATTCCCACCAGCCGTTCCGACGACGAGAACGAGCGATGGCGAAGTTCAGGGGCATGAAAACCCTCCAAAAGTTTGCCGCCGTCCATGCCTCGATCCACAATCACTTCAACAATGACCGCCACCTTAACCGCCTGAGCAACAGCGTGCGCTCGTTCGAGCCACGGCCGCGGCGCCGAGCCTTGCGCCACAATCAAGTTACCCGCGATCGCCAGGGTCACGCTTGGCGGCGGATCGAGCGATGCCTTGAGCCGTTTCAGCACCGATTGCGGATCGAGCGCCTGATAGGGGACCCAGCTGGCGACGACCCGGGCTGGATTAACCCCCGCATCGCGCATTACCGCCTGCGGGTCGGCGGCAAGCGGATCACGTAAGCCCGATACCACGAACATGCCGTCACGCTTGCCCGCTTCGGTGATCACAATTCCGGGTTCTGCCCGTAGCCGGTCCAGATAACCCTCCCAAAGCTCTTGATTGTGCCACCACCGCGCGGTCCATAGCCCGGCCACCAACAGAAGCAGCAACAGGAAGGCGAGAACGACCATACGTGCCAAGCTGACACGGGGTGGCGCATGCTCGCCGAGCGCCACAAGGTCGCGCAGCCGCGCCTCGACATCGCCGAGCCCGGCGCTATCGCCATTGAAGCTCTCGAGCGCATGATGCCGCTCGGCGTGAATGCGCGACAGAGCGTTGCGCATCGTATCGTGCAGCCCCTCCGGCGGATCGCCGCGGATAACCGCGACCAGCGCGGCAAACGGTCCCGGCTCTGACCATAGCCGCAGATCTCCCAGCCGCAGCGAGTCGAGCCCCTGGTGCTCGGCGCCGCTGAAGAATCGCGGACAAAATCCTGAATTGCGACCAGCATCGACGAGACGATCTGCGGGTCTTGGCTCGCCGCATTCTCCGCCGCCACGTGCGCGATCAACAACCCGGTATGGCGGTGGATCAGGAACACGTGCTCCACCTGGTAGACCAGCGTGTGTTTGAGCACGACCTCGGCGAAGGACGACCCAGTGCGCCAGGCTTCCCAGCGCCATTTGAGCCCTCGCCAGGTGAGGCTGTATTTCAGGGTCTGATTTAGCCGCTGGAAGGTCTCGTCGATCGTCTCGCCGATCGATTTGCGGATTGCCGGCACGATCACGGGATAAAGGATGTTGACCAGCATTCCGGGATCGTTCCGGATCGAGCTCTCTGCCGCCTTCTCCATGACGGGCGCCAACACGTGCCCCATGCGCTCATCGGCCGTCGCCTGGGCGATCGCGGTCGGCAAGATGCGTCCGATCACTGCGGCCAAGCGCTCAGGATCGTCCACCATGCCGGCGAGGCGCGACAACGTCTCGATTTCGCGGCCGACCAGCAAGGTCCGCAGCTGTTCGAGCTGCAGATCGCCCGGGCGCACGCCGTTCTGCTCCGGGCGTACCTCGGGCTTCAGGCTCCGTGCGATTTCGACGAGCAGACTGGCCAGCGCTTTCCGATCGATGACCTCATCGCCCGCGGGCGGGCGAAGCAGCCCCTCAAGAATATCGGAGGAGGTTTTCACCTCACGGCGCTAGCTGGCCACCCGGCCACGCGACGACTCGATCCCGCTCTTGGCGACGCTCGCCGCGTCCTGGTTTAGGCACTTGGCGACCTCGACGAAACAGCCCGGCCAAGAGGTTGCGATCGGTCTTGACGTTGCTGAGCTCGGAGAACATTTTCTCGATTGCGTGCTGAAGATCCTCGTTCTTGCGCTTGATCTCCTCACGCAACGACTGCGCTTCCTGGGTCAGGCGGTCGGCCATGTCGCGCTCGAGCTGGCTCAATTGGTCCGACATCGCGCGAAGCCGTTTTTCCAGCCCCTGATTATGCTCGCGCAGCGTCCGCTCGAGCTCCTTGTCGGCGTCGGCGCGCAAGTCCTTCTCTTCGCGGAGCTGGCTCACGAGCGACTCCACCTGCTTCTTGGCGTTCGATTCGAAGGCGCTAAGATTGCGCGCCGTCTCGGCCTCGACGTCCTTGAAGCGCTGGAGAAACCGCTCCTCCAGCTTGGAGAAGCGGCGATCGTAATCTTGCATCTGGTTGCCAAACAGCAGGTCGCGGATCTTGTCCACGCCCACGACTTCACCGCCAGGAAGCGGACCGTTGCCCAGCGCGGCGGCCACGGGGTCGACCAACTCGGCGTCTGATTTCGATGATTTCCCCGCCACTGTACACCTCCACTGATCTTTGTGACTAAAGTAGTTTTAAGTTATGACATCGTCCGTCGCGAACTTGCAAGCCTTTGGGAATTCACCATTTACGCGCGGGCAAATTACTTGATGCAAAGACCAGCGGGCTTTTTGTCCGCCGCTCTCAAGTCGATGTTTGCCGCTAACTGAATGGGCAGGGATAAAGATGGCGGGGATTTGGCACAGCTAATAGTGTCGTGAAGATGAAATGGTGCCCAGGGGCGGATTTGAACCACCGACACGCGGATTTTCAGTCCGCTGCTCTACCAACTGAGCTACCTGGGCCCGTTTGCGGCAATCTGGTGAGGCGCGTCCCCTCCCGTAAACGCGGAAGTGGGGGCGCCCCTTCGCGCAAGGCCTTGGCTTATAGGAAATCGCCCCCGCCCTGTCGAGTGCGGCGCGCCGAATCCGGTCCCTCGTCCTCGTCGGGCTCTAACTCGCCCGGGACCGCCCCCGGCTCGACCGGCTCGCCCGGCACCGCGTAGCGGCCCCCGAGCCAGCGGCCAAGGTCGATATCGGCGCAACCCCTCGAGCAGAACGGCCGGGTCTCCGGCGCGACCGGCTTGCCGCAGATCGGACAGGCCGGCGCCTTGCGCGCTGCCGTCTTCGCGTTGCCGGGCCGGATTTTAAGCTTGTCGCCGCGTGCGCGTCCGCTCACTCGGTCTCGACCTCATCAGCCTTGGAGAGCCAGAGCTGGCTGACGGGGAAGCCTTCGCCCTGGAGCAGGTTGACCACCTCGGTCAGCGGCAGGCCGACGACGTTGGTATAGGAGCCGACCATCTTCACGACGAAGGCGCCGGCGATGCCCTGGATGGCATAGCCGCCGGCCTTACCCCGCCATTCGCCGCTCGCTAGATAATTGCCGATCTCCTCGTTGGAGAGATTGCGGAAGCGGACGCGGGTTTCGACCACGCGCTCGCGCGGCTTGTCGTCGGGAGTGAGCAGGCAGATGGCGGTATGCACGCGATGGGCGCGGCCGCGCAGCAGGCGAAGCGCGTCGCCGGCCTCATGCTCGAGCTCAGCCTTGCCGAGCACGCGGCGGCCGACCGCGACCACGGTGTCGGCGGCGAGCACGAACGACTTGGCGAGGTCGGGCTCGGAGCGGATCAGCTTGCGCGCGGCCTCGGCCTTTGCCCGGGCGAGCCGTCGCACGATGTGGCGGGGGACCTCGCCCTTGGTCACGCTCTCATCGACCGAAGCCGGGCGGAGCGCGTCGGGCGTGATGCCCACCTGCTCGAGCAGCTGCAAGCGGCGCGGCGAGGCCGAGGCAAGCACCAGCTTCGGCCGGAAGCGGCTCGGCGCGACGCGCGTGCGTCCGGGGCGCGGCGGGGCGACCGCCGGCTCCTTTTTCACAGGCTCGGCTCGCTTGAACCGGAACCTGTTACTTAAATCGGTAAGTGATCCGACCTTTAGTGAGATCATAGGGCGTCATCTCGACCAGAACCTTGTCGCCGGCAAGCACCCTGATGCGGTTCTTGCGCATTCGTCCCGCCGTGTGGGCGATGATCTCGTGTTCGTTCTCGAGTTTCACCCTGAACGTGGCGTTCGGGAGGAGCTCGGTCACCACCCCCGGGAATTCGAGCATCTCTTCTTTCGCCATAAGGCTCCTTCCGCATCGCAAGTTGCGGGAGAATGGTCGCGAAGCTGGCCAAAATCAAGCTGGATTGCGGGGCTTGGCAAAGGGCGGGCAAAGGCGGCTTTCGCGCCGTGGTTGGCGTATGAACCGCTTGGCCTCATCCTTCGAGACAGCGCGAGCGCCTCCTCAGGGCGAGGGTTCCTATGCCAAGGAGCCACCGCAGGTGGCGTCTCGAAGCATGAGACCCCTACCAGCTGACCCGCATGCCGGCTTTGCCGCCGACGCCGTCGACATCCTCGCCGAAGGTGACGTCGAGCTTGGCGAACACGGAGGTGTTGGCCGATGGGTTGAAGAAGTTGACGCCGGCGGAGATCTCGCCCCACACGTCGTCGAGGTTGTCCTTGAGGATGAAATTCGTCCCCGTCGAGGTCAGCGTCGCCTGATTGTCGCCGGAGAGATTGCCCCACAGGGAGCCGATCACGAACGGCTCGGCGGTGATGCCGGTCCAGACTTGCGCGGAGGTGCCGACGCGCAAGCCGAGGCGTCCTCTGACATTGGCGTCGTCGTCGAACGAGACCCTGTTGCCACCGAGACTGAAGCCGTCGATGTCTGCCCAGTCGATCGAGATCGTGGCCAGCGGCTCGATGAACGCGCCGCCGTGGAACGAGCCGAAGCGGTAGCCGGTATCGGTGCGCAAGCCGACATTGGTCAGGTTGAGCGCGTCGGGCATGCCGAGCGTCTTGGTGTCGATCTCCATGAGATGGACGCTCAACAGCGTATCGACGAACAGCCCGCCCCTGAGATAGGTGGCATAACCGCCGACCTGGCCGCCCTGATAGTCGAAGGCGCGATTCATCTGGTCATAGTCGAGATCGGCATGGACGAAGCCACCCAACACGCCGAACACCAGGATGTCGTTTTCGGTGCGCAGGCCCCGCTTGCCCATGTCGAGACCCATCTGGAAGTCGATGGCTTCGAGGTCGCGGTCGAGACTGTAGTGATGTCCGGCGATCGGGCGTGACGTTGCTGGCTTCCGTCGCGGTCGAGCCAGTTGCCCGAGCCGCGTGCCCATACCGCGGGCGTGATATTTGGCGCGGCGCTTGGGCGTCGGCTTCGGCATATTTGGCGTTCGGATCACCGGCGCCTTCGGCGGGAGCGGCGCCGCCGTTGAGCAGCACGCGCAGATCGGTGCTGCGGTCGAACCAGGTGGATGAGCCGAATGCCAAATGTCCTGCGCCGCAGTGATCAGCTGCGGCAGCACGAATTCGCCAGGACCCATAGGAACGCGTGACCGCTCGAGATGCGCTGCCGTGGCTGAAGAACAGATCGTCATTGAAAAGCTGGTGTCGATCGGCTTCGACAGGAAAACGCGTCGGCCTTCACGTGGTCGCTATTGGCATAGATCACGGGGATGCCGCTGGCGTTGAACACGCCCGGTGACGTGGTCAGCGCGGCGCTGTTCTGGATCGCGACAGGGCTATAGTCGCGGACGGCGTAGGCGGAAATGGCGGTAGCTGAATAGGACCCGGGATCGGCAGTAGCGTAACCTCGCCGCTGTTCAGGATGGTGATGGGGCTCTCGTCATTCCCGGTGGTGGTATAGATGCCGTAAAGCGATCCCGCCGAAGCGCCGCCGGTCGTCAATGGCCCGCTGTTGTTCAGGTAAATGCTGTAAGGGCCGGTATTGGCGGGATTGGCCGGCGTCTGCAAAAAGATCGACACGCTCGCACGAGCGATCGGCCCGAAGGCCACGGGATCGGCAGGGCGCGGATCGATGTTCAAGCAGACGATGTCGTCGTCAGCCTGCACATAGATCGCAGTACCGGGAGTCACGGCACAGCCGACCACCGCATGGGCCGGTGCTGGGGCTGTCACCGTTGCAATCAGGAGCGTGGAGGCGAGCGCGGTGCGGAGCAGCAGCGCCTTGCGGTCGGCTGAGAAGCCAGCAGCGCCACGGTACGCTGCGCCACGTCTCGCCGTGCCGAAGCGTCGGGCTTCGGGCGAGCACGATAAGACGCGTGACGGCGCAAGCGACGCAAAGCAGCCCCCAACCCAAGACAAACCTTGAGCGCCACGCGCCGCCACGCGTGCCCGCCCCCTGTTTCCGCGAGTTTCTTGGAATTGCCCTAGTCGGGACTAGTGCATGCCGGCCACATCCCGCCCGAAAGCCCCGTTCCCCCCTAACAAAAAATGCATTTGCGCGCTTTGGCGCCGTGGAGAATGAAAACTGCCGCCATCAGATAGAATAGAACAAAATTCTTCTAATTACGCCATATGGGAACCATGTTCCTTCTTTTCGCGGCCGACGCCTTCCTGACGAAATCATTTTCCAGTAAGCTTGCGCACCCTATATGCGGCTGACCTCAGCGTCTTGCGGGGCAAACGGGCGAGTTGAGCGATGCGGGCCAGGCAGGCTTCCAGCAGAACGGCCGTCATTGGCGCGAGCCTATCGGGCTTGTCCGCACGCGCCTTGCATCCTGACAACACGCCGCATTTCCAGTACATCAGCGGGCCGCAAGCCCTCCTGAAGGCCTGAACATGTTCGTCACCGTGCATATGCCAGACGGCACGACCCACAGGCTTGAGGCCTTGGAGGGTTGGCGCGTCATGGAGGTGATCCGCGACTGGGGCCTGCCCATCAAGGCGGAATGCGGCGGGGCGTGCGCCTGCGCCACCTGCCATGTCTGGGTGGCCGAGGAGTGGCTCGACAAGCTCGTGCCGCCGTCGCCCGAAGAGCTCGAGATGCTCGACGGCGCCTTCCAGGTCGACGAGCGCTCGAGGCTCTGCTGCCAGATCATCATGTCCAAGGAGCTCGATGGGCTCGAGGTCGAGCTTGCGCCTGAGAGCCTCGCCGACACGCCGCAAGAGCGGCTGGTGGTGGGAGGCTAGTCGATGCGCACCTTCCCCATCTTCGTGAGCTTCGAGGGCAAGCCCCCGCTCGTGGTCGGCGGCGGCGAGTTGGCGGCCGTCAAGGCGCGGCTCCTTTTGAAGCGTGCGCCTGTCGTCGACGTCGCCGCCAAGCAGGTGGTGCCTGAGCTTGCCGCTCTCGCCGAGGCCGGGCAGGTGGCACTGATCGGCGCGCTCCCCGGCATCGATCAGTTGCGCGGCCGGCCGCTCGTCATTGCCGCGACCGAGGACGAGAAGGAAGACGCCCGGGTCTCGGCCATCGCCCGCGCGCTCGGCGTCCCGGTCAACGTGCCCGACCGGCCAGAGCTTTGCACCTTCGCGCTGCCGGCGATCGTCGATCGCGGCGAGGTGACGGTAGCGATCGGCACCTCAGGTGCCTCTCCGGTGCTGGCGCAGCGCTTGCGCGCCTGGCTCGAGCAGGAGCTGCATCCACGGCTCGACGCCCTGGCGCGGCTTGCCGCCGAGCTGCGCGGACCGGTGGCAGATAAGGTGCCGTCAGGCACGCCGCGGCGAAAGTTTTGGGAGGCTGTGTTCGAAGGCGCCGCCGCCGAGGCCGCGCTCGAGGGCGACGAGGCCAAGGCCAAGGCGCTGATCGGCGAGGCAATCGAGAAAGCTGCCGAGGCGCCGCAAACGCAAGGTCGCGTGCTGCTGGTCGGCGCAGGGCCCGGAGACCCTGAGCTTCTCACCATGAAGGCGGTGCGCGCGCTGAAAGCCGCCGATGTCATTCTGTATGACCGGCTGGTCGGCGAGGGCGTGCTCGATCACGCGCGGCGCGAGGCCGAGCTGATCCCGGTCGGCAAAGCCAAGGGCCTGCACAGCGTGCCGCAAAGCGAGATCAACGCGCTCCTGATCGAGCGCGCCAAAGCCGGCCAGACCGTGGTCAGGCTCAAGGGCGGCGATCCCTTCATCTTCGGCCGTGGCGGCGAGGAGCTCGATGCTCTGCGCGAGGCCGGCATCGCCATCGAGATCGTGCCCGGCGTCACCGCGGGAATCGCCGCCGCCGCCAGCCTGCAAATTCCGCTGACCCATCGCGACATGTCGCACACCGTGACGTTCCTCTCAGGCCATGAGGCCGGCGGCGAGGAGCCGAGCTTCGAGCATCTCGATCTCGCCGCGCTCGCCGGCGGCAAGAACACGCTCCTCGTCTATATGGGCGTCACCACCGCCGGCGCGATCGCGAGCAAGCTGCTCGCAGCCGGCTTCGCCGCGTCGCTCCCCGTTATCGCCGTGGAGAATGCGAGCCGCGAGGACGAGCGGCGCGTGGCAGCGACCATCGCCGATCTCGCCGCCAATCCCGAGCGGCTAAATCTTAAGAGCCCCGCCATCCTCATCTTCGGCGAGGTGGCGGGTCTGCCGGCGCACGGCATGGTCGAGGACATTCTCGCTTTGGAGGAGCTCGCGCGTGTCTATGCCTAGCGTCGTCACCGCCAACCGCCTCACCGACGGCATCGTCGTCTATCTCGCCGAGGATGGCGGCTGGACCGAGCAGCTCGGCCGCGCGCGCGTCGCCTCGACCGAGGACGAGACCAAAGCGCTCGAGGACGAAGCCGCGAAGGACGTCAAGGCGCGCAAGGTCGTCGCCGTCTATGCCATGGAGGTCGCGCTTGTTGACGGCGCGGTCGATCCGCTTTCCGTGCGCGAGCGCATCCGCGCCTCGCACCGCACCACGCTGACCAAGGACTGGTACGATGTACCGCTATGACGAGTTCGACCACACGTTCGTCCGCGAGCGCGTGGGTGAGTTCCGCGACCAGGTCGAGCGCCGGCTTTCCGGCGCGCTGAGCGAGGACGAGTTCAGGCCGCTGCGCTTGCGGAACGGGCTCTATCTCCAGCTGCACGCTTATATGCTGCGCATCGCCATTCCCTATGGCGTGCTCAGCCCGCGCCAGCTGCGCCAGCTCGCCATGATCGGGCGGACATGGGACCGCGGCTACGGCCATTTCACCACGCGGCAGAACCTGCAATTCAACTGGGTAAAGCTGGTCGATATTCCCGACGTGCTGGCGGCACTCGCCGATGTCGAGATGCATTGCATCCAGACCAGCGGCAATTGCGTGCGGAACGTCACCGCCGACCCGTTCGCCGGCGCCGCCAATGACGAGCTCGAGGACCCGCGGCCGTGGTGCGAGATCTTGCGCCAATGGTCGACTCTGCATCCAGAGTTCAACTGGCTGCCGCGCAAGTTCAAGATCGCCGTCTCGGGCGCTGCCGAGGACCGCGCGGCGATCGCCTTCCACGATATCGGCTTGAAGATCGTGCGCGGTCCCGACGGTCAGAACGGCTTCCGCGTGCTGGTCGGCGGCGGCATGGGACGCACGCCCTATGTCGGCCAGGAGATCCGCGCCTATTTGCCGAAGGAACATCTGCTCTCCTACATCGAGTCGATCCTGCGCGTTTACAATCTGCACGGGCGGCGCGACAACATCCACAAGGCGCGCATCAAGATCCTCGTCAATCAGCTCGGCATCGACCGGTTCCGCGACGACGTCGAGGCCGATTGGGAAGCGACCGCCAAGGACGCGATCGACCTGCCCGCGGACGAGATCAGGCGCATCATGTCCTATTTCGCGCCGCCCGAGCTTGCCCCCGGGCCGATCCGCGATGAGGCGCTGGACCAGCGCCGCAATACCGATCCCGCCTTCGCCAATTGGCAGAAGCACAACGTCAAGCCGCACCGCGTGCCGGGCTACGCCACCGTCGTCGTCTCGCTGAAGGAGCCAGGCCGCACGCCGGGCGATGCCAGCTCGGAGACCATGGAGCTGGTTGCCGACCTCGCCGAGCGCTACGGGCACGATGAGATTCGCGTCAACTACACGCAGAATTTGATGCTGCCGCATGTGGCGATCTCCGACATCGTCGCGCTCTACGGCGAGCTCAAGGCTGCCGGCCTTGCCACCGGCAATTTCGATCTGCTCGGCGACATGATCTGCTGCCCGGGGCTGGACTATTGCAATCTCGCCAATGCCCGCTCGATCCCGATCGCCAAGGAGATCGCCAAGCGCTTCGAGGATCCGAAGCGCCAGGAGGAGATCGGCCCGCTGCGGCTGAACATGTCGGGCTGCATCAATGCCTGCGGCCATCACCATTCCGGCAATATCGGCATCCTGGGCGTCGACAAGAAAGGCACCGAGCTCTACCAGATTTCGCTCGGCGGCAGCCCCAAGGACGATGCCGCCATCGGCAGCATCATCGGCCCCGGCTTCCGCGCCGAGGCGGTGCCCGAGGCCATCGACACCATCATCGGCACCTACATCGCCAATCGCATCGACGGAGAGAGCTTCCTCGACACGTGGCGGCGCGTGGGCGCTCAGCCGTTCAAGGAGGCTCTTTATGGCGCTGCTTGATCTCGCGACGGGCGAATTGCTGCCCGCGGCGCCCGACGCCGCGACGCTGCTCGAGCCGACCGCCGATGCCGCTCAGCTCGCGGCTGCTGCCTCCGGCAATGCCGGACCGGTCGCCATCCGCTTTCCTGCCTTCGGCGACGGGCGCGGCATCAGCCTCGCGGTGCTGCTCCGCGAGCGGCACGGCTTTACCGGCGAGATCAGGGCGGTCGGCTATCTGATCCCCGACCTCGCCCAGTTCCTGCTGCGCTCGGGCTTCGACACCGCGGAGATCGCCGATCCCGAGCAGGCCGCGACCTGGAAGGCGTCGCTCGCGCGCTACAGCCGCAACTACCAGAAAGGCTACCGCAATCTCTTGCCGCTCCGCCGCGACGCCACCCGCGAGGAGGCCGGCGAGCTCGACCAGCGGCTCGTGCGCATCAAGACCCTGCCTGACCGCATCAGGGAGGTGCACCGCAGAATCGAGGGGCGCATCGTCTTCTCGACCAGCCTCGGCCTGGAGGATCAGGCGATCCTGCATGCCATCGCCGAGTCGGGCATCGATGATATCGACGTGTTCACCCTCGACACCGGGCGCCTGTTTCCGGAGGTGCTGGAGACGGTCGAGCTGTCCGAGCTGCGTTACGGCTTGCGCATCCGCCTGATCGCGCCCGAGGCGAGCGAGGTGCAGGAGCTCGTCGCCCGCGACGGCGTGTTCGGCTTCCGCCAGTCGATCGAGAACCGCAAGGCCTGCTGCGAGATCAGGAAGGTCCGCCCGCTCAACCGCGAGCTGAAAGGCGCGCAAGGCTGGATCGCCGGCATCCGCCGCGAGCATTCGGCCGACCGCGCGCATGTCCCGCTCGCCGCCTGGGACGACGCGCATGCCCTGATCAAGGTCAATCCGCTCGCCGACTGGACCTCGCAGGAGCTGACCGCCTACATCGCCGCCAACAATATCCCGGTCAACCCGCTGCATGCCCGCGGCTTCGTCTCGATCGGCTGCGCGCCGTGCACCCGCGCCGTGCAGCCCGGCGAAGATCCACGCGCCGGGCGCTGGTGGTGGGAGCATGAGGACAAGAAGGAGTGCGGCATTCACATGAATCCGAACCGCAAGGGGAAGGCCGCATGACCGCGCTCGTCTCGCATCTGAAGCTGCTCGAGGCCGAGAGCATCCACATCTTCCGCGAGGCCGCGGCGCAGTTCCGCGCGCCCGTGCTGCTCTATTCGATCGGCAAGGACTCGACCGTTCTGCTGCATCTGGCGCGCAAGGCCTTCTGGCCGGCCAAGCCGCCGTTCCCGCTGCTGCATATCGATACGACGTGGAAGTTCCGCGAGATGATCGCCTTCCGCGACAAGATGGCGCGCGATCTCGGTCTCGACCTCATCGTGCACACCAACCACGAAGGCTTGGCGCGCAACATGAACCCGTTCGACCATCCGCCGTCGATCTTTACCGACGTGATGAAGACGCAAGCTCTTCGCCAGGCGCTCGACGCCGGCGGCTTCGATGCGGCGTTCGGCGGCGCGCGCCGCGACGAGGAGGCCTCCCGCGCCAAGGAGCGCGTGTTCTCGTTCCGCAGCGCCGGTCACCGCTGGGAGCCGCGCCGGCAGCGTCCCGGAGATGTGGCAGCTGCTGAACGGACGGCTCGGCAAGGGCGAGACGGTGCGCGTCTTCCCGCTGTCGAATTGGACCGAAGGCGACGTGTGGCGCTACATCGCGCTCGAGAAGCTCGACGTGGTGCCGCTCTATTTCGCCGATCTGCGCCCGGTGGTGACGCGGAACGGCCAGCTCATCGTCGTCGACGACGAGCGCATGCGGCTTGAGCCCGGCGAGAAGCCGGAGATGCGCAAAGTGCGCTTCCGCACGCTCGGCGACTGGCCGCTGACCGCGGCCATAGAGTCGGATGCAACCGACCTCGATCAAGTGGTGGAGGAGACGCTCGCGGCGAAGATGTCCGAGCGGGCCGGGCGGTTGATCGATCACGATCAGGCCGGCGCCATGGAGATGAAGAAACGCGAGGGCTATTTCTGATGCATGTCGCTACTGCGTTGAAAGAGGCGATCTCTGCCGGCAAGCTTGGCCGGCCCGGAGCCGCACGGCGCCGGCATGGTCAGGCTGCTCACCTGCGGCTCGGTCGACGACGGCAAGTCGACGCTGATCGGACGGCTGCTGTGGGACGCGGCGGGGGTGACCGAGGACCAGCGCGCGGCGATCGCGCTCGCTTCGCATAGCCGCGCCTTCAACGGCGAGAAGATCGATTTTAGCCTCTTGCTCGACGGGCTCCAGGCCGAGCGCGAGCAGGGCATCACCATCGATATCGCCTGGCGCTATTTCGAGACGCCGGGCCGGCGCTTCGTCATCATCGATTCGCCGGGCCACGAGCAATATACGCGCAACATGGCGACGGGCGCCTCGCATGCCGACATCGCCATCCTGTTGGTCGACGCCCGCCACGGGCCCAAGCGCCAGACCCGCCGCCACGCCGCCATCTGCGATCTGGTCGGCATCAAGAAGGTGATCCTCGCCGTCAACAAGATGGACCTGGTCGATTTCGCCGAGCCGCGTTACCGCGAGATCGAGAGCGAGTTCGCCGCCATGGCCGGGAGCTTCGGCTTCACCGAAATCGTCACCATTCCGGTGGCGGCGCTCAGCGGCGACAACGTGGCCCGTCGCTCCTTGCATACGCCCTGGTATGGCGGGCCGACTCTGCTCGATTATCTCGAAAACGTCGATCCCAAGGTCGAGCCCGAGGATGCGCCGTTCCGCATGCCGGTCCAGCTTGTGCTGCGCGCCTCGGGCGATTTCCGTGGCTATGCCGGCACGATCAGCTCGGGGCGGATCGAGGTCGGCGACAGGATCGTCGATGCGAGGAGCGGGCTCGGCGCAACGCTCAGGCGCATCGCAACCATGGACGGCGACCTTGCCTATGCCGGCAAGGGCGAAGCGGTCACCCTCGTGCTCGACACCGATCTCGACATCTCGCGCGGCGCGGTGCTGTCGGAAGTTGCGCGCCGTCCCGTCAATGCCGACGTGATCGAGGCGCGGCTCGTCTGGCTGTCCGAGACGCCGTTCGATCCGGAGAGCGGCTATCTGCTCCGCACCGCGACCGATCTCGCGCCGGTCACCAGCATGAGCATCTCTGCGCTGGTCAATTTCGAGACGCTTCAATCGGCGCCGGCGCATGCATGCGCCGTCAACGACATCGCCGATTGCCGCATCCTGCTCGGCCGCTCGACCGCACTCGATCTGTTCCGCGAGCTGCCGCTGACCGGCAATTTCATCCTGGTCAGCGCCATCGACGGGGCGACGGTCGCCGGCGGCGTCATCACTTGGGCGCAAGCCGGCGCGCCGGAGGTCGGCGACAATGTGCTCGTGCTCAACCGCGCGCTGCTGGCCCGCGGGCTCTGCTCGGATCTCGGCGATTCACCGGCCGATCAGGCCGAGTTTCACCGCCGCGCACAGGAGACGGCAATTCTGCTACGTTCGGTCGGCGTTCCGGTATTGATCGAGCTGTAGCAAGGCGACGAACAAGCCTGAAGAACTACGGTCCCGCCCGACGGGCGAAGGGGGAGACTTCAGCGATGGTTGACCTCGGCTGGGCGGTCGCCCTGCTGCCGTTGGTCGCGGCCGGCTTCGGCGTGGGCATGTTGGTCGGGCTGACCGGGGTCGGCGGCGGCTCGCTGATGACGCCGCTGCTAATCTCGAGTTTCGGGATCAGCCCCCAGGTCGCGGTCGGCACCGATCTGCTCTACGCCTCGATCACCAAGACCGCGGGAAGCTGGCGTCACCATCTTTCCGACCATGTCGATTGGCCGATCGTGTTGAGGCTGGCCGCGGGAAGCCTGCCTGCCGCCGCGCTGCTGCTTGCCGTGATCGCCTATTTCGCCATCGACACTGAACTCCTCGCCCGTTGGATCAGGATGGGCCTCGTCGGAGCGCTTCCCCTGAGCGCGCTGGCCATCGTTCTCTACCCCTTCGTCACGCGCACCTCGCCGCCTGAGGACCTCGGCGACGTTGAGCCGCGAACGCTTCCGACGGTCCTGTTCGGCGTCGTCTTGGGTCTCCTCGTCACACTGACCTCGGTCGGGGCCGGCGCCATCGGTGTCACCGTGCTCGCAACGCTCTATCCCATGCTGCCGGCCAAGCGTCTGGTCGGCTCAGACATCACACATGCCATGCCGTTGACGCTGATCGGCGGCTTGGGCCATCTCGGGCTAGGCAATGTCGATGGCGGGCTCTTGCTCGCGCTGCTGTGCGGCTCGATCCCGGGGATCCTGCTCGGCGCGCGGCTCTCCGGCGTGGTCCCTGAATGGGTGCTGAGGCCGATCCTCGCTGTCACGCTCTGCTACGCGGCCTACGCGCTCTACAACAAGTGAACGGTCAAATCAGAGGCGGGTCCAACGCTGAATGGTGACAAGCGTCCGCATCGGCTAATGTCAGCCCACCGCACATCGGACACGAGCATGCTGTACGCCGCTATAAAGGCGCTGCTGTCGGGCGTCATCATTGCCGCCGCTTCGGAGGCTGCCAAGCGCAGCTCCGCGCTCGGCGCCGTGATCCTGTCCCTGCCGCTCGTGTCGATCCTCGCTTTCATCTGGCTGTGGCGCGACACCTCCGACCCTGAGGGGGTTGCGACGTTGTCGCAGTCGACCTTCTGGTTCGTGCTCCCCTCGCTGCCGCTGTTCCTGGTGCTGCCGGCCCTCCTTCGGAGCGGTCTCGGCTTCTGGACGTCGCTTGGGCTCGCCTGCCTGGTTACGCTCGCGCTCTATCTCGCGATGCTTTGGACCTTGGGCAAATTCGGTATTTCGCTCTGAGGGTGGAACCGGTCCGGTTCGGCCGCGTTGTTGAGGATCGCATCGGGGGATCTCCATCATGGACGCCACCACTCAATCCTTCACGGTCTGGATTCACCGGAGCGCCAAGAGCATGTTTGGCGCCGCCTCAAATCCGGTCATGCGCAACGGCAAGCTGCTCAGCTTCGACGATGAGGGCCGCGCGCAGGCCGAATGCAACAGGCTCAATTCCACGAGCGGCGCGCACGTGCATTACAGCGTCAAGCCGGCCCATGCGGTGGCTCTGGAGGCGGGTCTGGTCGCGCTCGCGGACGGCTTCCGCCGGCTCACCGGCGAGATGGCGGCGCGGCGTTGACCTCGCTTATCTCTGCCTGAGCTGCCGAGCCGTGGCGAAGAATGGTGCCGCCGAGTAGGATTGAACTACTGACCCCGTCATTACCAATGACGTGCTCTACCACTGAGCTACGGCGGCTAAGGGATCCGCTTAGGGCAGGCCGAAACGGCTGCCTCGCTGCGCGCGGGCGGACCCTGCCATAGCGGGAAAGCGCCTGCAAGCATTGAGCCGTTAGCCTCGCTTGCACCGGGAGCCCGGAATATGAGCGTGATATAAACAAAGTTGGCCTAGGCTCTATCCGGGAAACAGGCTGATGAGCGGGAAGCGTGAGAATGGAGCCGGCGACAGGGACAAGGCCGCTTCGGCGCGCCGTGCCCGGCTCGAGCAGGAGCTTCGCGCCAACCTCTTGAAGCGCAAGGCTCAGGCCCGCGCGAGAACTGCCTCTCCCAAGCCTTGCGATGAGGGGGGACAGGGCAAGGCCTAGGGGAGTAAGCTTACAGCTTGCGGGTTCGCCTTGAGGGAGGTTAGGGCCGGCAAGCATACGGGGACTAGTGCTGCGCGAATCGGGCAGGGGCGCGCGAGGGAGTTACACGCCATGGACCGCATCCGCATTGTCGGCGGCGAGCGCCTGAACGGCATCATACCGATCAGCGGCGCCAAGAACGCTGCGCTGCCTTTGATGATTGCCAGCCTTTTGACCCGCGAGACGCTGACGTTGACCAACGTCCCGCGCCTCGCCGACGTGAATATGCTCGCCCGCATCCTGGGCAATCACGGGGTCGATGTGACCATCGCCGGCAAGAAGGCGGGTCAGCGCACCACTGACGGGCAGACCTTCAGGCTCACCGCCCCTGACATCGTCGACACCACTGCGCCCTATGAGATGGTGGCGCGCATGCGCGCGAGCTTCTGGGTGCTCGCGCCGCTCGTCGCGCGCTGCGGCAAGGCCAAGGTCTCGCTGCCCGGCGGTTGTGCCATCGGCACGCGCCCGGTCGATCTGCACCTGACCACGCTCGAGGCGCTTGGCGCCGAGATCGAACTCGAAGGCGGCTATGTGATCGCCAAAGCCCCGCGCGGGCTCACCGGCAACAGGATTAACCTCTCCAAGGTCTCGGTCGGCGCTACGCATAATGCCATGATGGCGGCGGTGCTGGCCCGCGGCGAGACGCTGATCGAGAATGCCGCGCGCGAACCCGAGGTGGTCGATGTCGCCAATTGCCTGATCAAGATGGGCGCGCGGATCGAAGGTGTCGGCAGTCCGACGCTGTGGATCCAGGGACGCGAGACCCTGCATAGCGCCGAGCATACCGTCCTTCCCGACCGCATCGAGACGGGGACCTACGCTATGGCTGCCGCCATGACCGGCGGCGAGGTGTTCCTCGATGGCGCCCGCGGCGATCTGTTGCAGGAGGCGCTCCAGACCCTGCGCTCGACCGGCGTTGAGATCGAGGAGAAGCCGAACGGCATTCGCGTCGCGCGCAATGGCGGCGGGCTTCACGCTGTGTCGGTCGAGACCCAGCCCTTCCCGGGCTTCCCCACCGACCTTCAGGCCCAGCTCATTGCGCTGATGTGCATGGCCAAAGGTACCTCCGAGGTGCGCGAGACCATCTTCGAGAACCGCTTCATGCATGTGCAAGAGCTGGCGCGGCTCGGCGCCCGCATCGACCTCAAGGGCGATACCGCGCTCGTCACCGGCGTCAGCGGCTTGCGCGGCGCTCAGGTCATGGCGACCGATCTGCGCGCTTCGGTGTCGCTGATCATCGCCGGGCTTGCCGCGCAAGGCGAGACCACGATCGGCCGGGTCTATCATCTCGACCGAGGTTTCGAGCGCATCGAGGAGAAGCTCGGCAAATGCGGGGCCCATATCGAGCGGCTGTCGAGCTGAACCTTCCCCAAGTTGACGGTTTCCTGTCATGCCGGACCATGGTACGCCCATGCCGAAAGCAGCCCCTGTTGCCATGACCGAATTGAAGCTCATCGCCCTCGACGAGGAGGACCTCGCCGTCGTGTCCTCCCTTCTCCAGGACGCGGTGGTGCGGGTCGCCGACATGACCTATCTGCCGGCGCAGAAGCGCTTTGCCGCGATCGTCAACCGCTTCGTTTGGGAAAAGGCGGCGAAACCGGGCAGCGACGGGAAGGACCACCGTCGGCAGCGCACGGCGCTCAGATTCGATCGCGTGTTCGGCGCCAAGCTCAAGAACGTTAAGCCTGCGGGCGGCAGCGTCCTTTCGCTGCTCGCCGTGAGCTTCGAGCCGGGCGATGCTCCGGGCGGCTGTATCACGCTGACCTTCTCCGGCGACGCCTCGATCCAGCTCGAGGTCGAGTGCATCGAGGCCGAGCTCAAGGACCTCGGGCTTGTTTGGCGCACCCGTTCGCGACCTGAGCACCCGGGCGATGAGCCCGGCGCGGGCAGCGAGCCGGCCGGCAGCGGCTCTTAAGCGCGTTGTCATGACCCTTAGGCTCAACACGGCCGACAGCGATTTCGAGGACCGCTTCAAGTCGCTGCTGGCGATGAAGCGCGAACAGGCCATCGACGTGAACGATGCGGTCGCCGCCATCATCGCCAAAGTGCGCGCCGAGGGAGACGCTGCGCTGGTCGAGCTAACCGAGCGCTTTGACGGGCTCGATCTCAGAACGGCTGGCATCAAGGTCGGCGCCGCCGAGATCGAAGCTGCGCGGTCCAAGATCGACGCCAAGACGCTTGCCGCGCTCGAGCTCGCGCACGAGCGCATCCTCGACCACCACAAGCGGCAGCTTCCGGCCGACGACCGCTATATCGACGCGACCGGCGTCGAGATCGGCCAGCGCTGGACTCCGGTCGCCTCCGCCGGGCTCTATGTCCCCGGCGGCACCGCGAGCTATCCGAGCTCCGTGCTGATGAATGCCGTGCCGGCCAAGGTCGCGCGCGTCAAGCGCATCGTCATGGTCGTGCCGGCCCAGAAGGGCGCGCTCAATCCTCTCGTTCTGGTGGCGGCCTCGCTCGCCGGCGTCGATGAGATCTATCGCATCGGCGGCGCGCAGGCGATCGCCGCGCTCGCTTACGGCACCGAGAGCATCGCGCCCGTGGCCAAGATCGTCGGCCCCGGCAACGCCTATGTCGCCGCCGCCAAGCGCCAGGTCTACGGCCAGGTCGGCATCGACATGGTGGCCGGGCCGTCAGAGGTTGTGGTGATCGCCGACAGGGAGAACGACCCGGCCTGGATCGCGTCAGACCTGCTCGCCCAGGCCGAGCACGACGCGGCGGCGCAGTCGATCCTGATCACCGACGATGCTGCCTTCGCTGGCGCCGTGGTCGAGGCGGTCGAGGCCGCGCTTTTCCGCCTGCCGCGCGAGGGTATCGCGCGCGCGAGCTGGCGCGACTATGGCGCGGTGATCCTGGTCGGGAGCCTCGATGAGGCGCCTTCCCTTGCCGACCGCCTCGCGCCTGAGCATCTCGAGATCGCGACGGAGGAGCCCGACGCGCTCGCCGCGCGGGTCAGCGACGCCGGCGCGATCTTCGTCGGGCGCTATACGCCGGAGGTGATTGGCGATTATGTTGCAGGCACTAACCACGTGCTGCCCACGGCGCGGAGCGCACGATTTGCCTCCGGCCTCTCGGTCCTCGATTTCATGAAGCGAACCTCGATCCTGAAGCTCGATGCCGAAAGCCTGTCGGTGCTCGGGCCGGCCGCGATGGCGCTCGCCGAGGCCGAAGGCCTTGATGCGCATCGCCGCTCAGTCGCCATCAGGCTCAATCTGAGGGACTAGCATGGTGGCAGAGGAGGGGGCGGCAGGGGCGCAGCGGGCGCGGCTGGTCGAGGTGACGCTCGACCAGGCCTCGATCGGCCGCAACAACGCCGAGGTCGACCACGAGCGCGAGGTCGCGATCTTCGACCTCCTGGAGAAGAACTCCTTCGCCCTCGAAGGCCATGACGGCGGCCCTTACACCCTCAACCTCTCGCTCGCCGACAACCGCCTAGTGCTCACCGTCGGCGACACCGACCGCGCGCCGATCCAGCACGTGATGCTGTCGCTGTCGCCGTTCCGCCGCCTGGTTAAGGACTATTTCCTGATCTGCGAGAGCTACTACCAGGCGATCAAGACCCAGCCCGCCTCCAAGATCGAGGCGATCGACATGGGACGGCGCGGGCTGCACGACGAGGGGAGCCAGCTCCTGCTCGAGCGGCTCAAGGGCAAGATCGCCATCGATCTCCCGACCGCCCGCCGCCTGTTCACGCTGCTCTGCGCGCTCCACTGGAAGGGCTGATGCCTTGGCGGCAGGGGGCGATCTGCCGGGCGCGGTCCTGTTCGCCTGCAACCGCAACGCTGTGCGCTCGCCGATGGCGGCCGCGATCCTGCGCCATCTCGCCGGCTCCCGCGTGTTCGTCGGCTCGGCAGGGGTGCGCGCCGGCGAGGCGACCGACCCATTCGCCGTCGCGGTGATGGAGGAGCTCGGCATCGACATGTCGAAGCATAAGCCTGTGTCGCTCGCCGGCGTGCACGACACCTCGTTCGACCTGATCGTCACGCTCGCGCCCGAGGTCCACCACAAGGCGCTCGAGATCGTCAGCGGCTTCGCCGTCGATGTCGAATATTGGCCGACGCCTGACCCCAGTCTCGCGAGTGGCAATCGCGAGCAGATTCTCGACGCCTACCGCGCCGTGCGCGATCAGCTGTTCGCCAAGATCAAGTCTCGCTTCAACCTCGCAAGCGGCGCGAGCGTGTGAAAGCTAAGAATCGGTCAGGAAGTTGTCGCCGCAGGCGGGGCCTGATTTGGGCAGCGCCTCGGCCTCGTCCTTGAGGTTGACGCCGGAGAGGCCGCGCCGCCGTGCTTCGGTCATCAGATAATGCAGCTTGTAGGCGGCATGCTCGTAGCTGAGACCCTGCGGCCTGACGTTGGAGATGCAGTTCCGCGTCTCGTCGGTCAGGCCGATGCGGGGCGAGAGCGTCATATAAATGCCCATGCTGTCGGGCGAGCTCAAGCCAGGTCGCTCGCCGATCAGCACGACCACCATCTTCGCGCCGAGAATCTCGCCGACCTCGTCGCCGAGCGCGACCCGCGATTCTTTTACGATGCAGAGCGGGGCGATACTCCAGTCCGCACCATTGAGCGCGGGCAGCATCGCGTCGAGAAAGCGCGCTGCGTTCTCCTCGATGGCAAGCGACGAGAGTCCGTCGGCGATTACGAACGCCACGTCGTGAGGTTTTGGTGGCCGTGGCAGCTCTTCGAGCCTCGCGCGCGAATCGGCGTCGAGCCGCCGGCCCTTGTCGGGTCGTTGCAGATACATCGGCCGGTCGTTGGCGGCGCTGTGCAGCAGAACGCATTCGAGCCCGCGCGATTGCAGGCTGTCGCGCAAGCGCGGCGCATCGAGCTCATGATGCACGGCGTCGCGCGCGCGGGCATGCGCGAGCTGGAATTCGAGATGCGGCTTGGTCGGCAGGCTGGTCCCGGCGCGGCCAAGTGCGATGCGCGCCGGCGTGTAGTCCCGCAGCTTGGTCCAGGGATCGGCGACGACGATGGTTCGTGTTTCGCGCGCCATTGAACGCCTCAGCCGAGATGCGCCAGCGCGCGCTGGAACGGCTTCGGCAGGCTGTCGGAGAGCCGCACCGCCTCGTCCTGCTCGTAGATGCCCATCGTCTTCAGCCAATCCTCGAACTCGGGCGCGGGCCGCAAGCCGAGCACCTTGCGCACGTAGAGCGCGTCGTGAAACGAGGTGGTCTGGTAGTTGAGCATGATGTCGTCAGAGCCGGGAATGCCCATGATGTAGCTGACGCCCGCCACCGCGAGCAGGGTCAGCAGGATGTCCATGTCGTTCTGATCGGCCTCGGCGTGATTGGTGTAGCAGATGTCGACGCCCATCGGCACGCCGAGCAGCTTGCCGCAGAAATGGTCCTCCAGTCCCGCGCGCACGATCTGCCGCCCGTCATAGAGATATTCGGGACCGATGAAGCCGACCACGGTATTGAGGAGAAGCGGCTTGAACTTGCGGGCGACGGCGTAGGCGCGCGCCTCGAGCGTCTGCTGATCGACGCCATGGTGGGCGTTGGCGGACAGCGCGCTGCCCTGTCCGGTCTCAAAATACATGACGTTGTCGCCGACCGTGCCGCGCTCGAGGGAGAGCGCCGCCTCGCGGCCTTCCTGGAGCATGGCGAGATTGATGCCGAAGCTCTTATTGGCCGCCTCGGTGCCGGCAATCGACTGGAACACCAGATCGACGGGCGCGCCGCGATTGATCGCCTCGATGCTGGTGGTGACATGGGTCAGGATGCAGGACTGGGTCGGGATCGAGTAGCGGCAGATGATCTCGTCCAGCATTTCGATCAGCGTGGTGACCTGGGCGATGCTGTCGGTCGCGGGGTTGATGCCGATCACCGCGTCGCCGTTGCCGTACATCAGCCCGTCGACGATGCTCGCGGCGATACCGGTCGGGTCGTCGGTCGGATGGTTTGGCTGGAGCCGGGTCGCCATCCGTTTCCGCTCGCCGATCGTGTCGCGGAACTTGGTGATGACGCGGCATTTCTGCCCGATCAGGATCAGGTCCTGCACGCGGCTGATCTTGGAGACTGCGGCGACGATCTCGGGCGTTAGGCCTGGGGCCAGTTTCGTCAGCACGCTCTCGGTCGCGGCATCCGACAGCAGCCAATCGCGGAAGCCCCCGACGGTCAGATGCGCGACCGGCCTGAAGGCCTTCGCATCGTGCTCGTCGATGATAAGGCGCGTCACCTCATCGCTGTCATAGGGGACGACCGTCTCGGTCAGGAACACTTTGAGCGGCAGGTCGGCGAGCGCCATCTGCGCCGCGACGCGCTCCTCGTCGTCGCCGGCCGCCACGCCAGCGAGGTAATCGCCTGAGCGTGCAGGGGTTGCCTTGGCCAGCAAATCCCTGAGCGAGTCGAAACTATAGGTGTGACCGCCGACCGAGTGGGAATAGCCCATGATGCTGTCTCCCAGCGAAAGCGCCGCACAATGCAATTTCGGATCAAGCCGGGGGTCAGTATGCCACGGGATTTTGCGTTTGGCTTCCGCTTCAGCGGACCTCTATGCGCGCGACATCCCGCACGCTCCGCCCGCCATGCGCATCGCCCGGGACGACCAGGCGGAGCGACTCAAAAGACGCCGGTGGCTCGCCTCCCTGATAGGCAAGGATGACCTGCTTCCCCTCATAATGCGGGTCGATCTCGCCGATCGCGAGCGCCACGCCGTAGCCGTCGCGCCCGGTGACGATCAGCGTGTGCAGGAGCGCGGCGTTCCTTCCCGGTGCGTCGACCGTCTTGGCCTTTTCGAGCAAGGACCAGAGCGGTATGCCGCTATAGGTCCCGCTTTTCCGGCCCTCTCCGGTCTCGAAACTGACCTCGATGGTGACCTGCGGGAGGCTCTTGAGCAGGGCCTCGTCGAGCACGAGAGGCTGCGTAACCGCCCCGTCGAGCACGGCAGGGGCGGCTGCCCCGACCGGCGCGTTAAACCCAACGAGAAGCGCAACGAGCAGAACCGCGGCGACAAGACAGCGGCGAACAGCCGAGCCCGGCAACGTCAGCGCCTCACTTCTTGGACTGCTGGGCGCTTTCCCAATCGGCTTGCGCCTTGACCAGCATCTTGTCGTAGCTGTCGTCGGTCGTCAGTTCCAGGATCGCTTCCCCGAACTTGCCGGCCAGCGAGCGGCACGGCGATTTCTTGGAGAAGGCGACGAACATCTCTTGGCTGAGGAGCGCCTGGTTCAGCGCCACGATCTTGTCCTTGAGCCCCTCTTTGGCCGCTTCGGCGAGGCCCGGATAATAGCCGGCGATGAGATAGTCGGCCTTGCCGTCCAACAGATCTTTGAAGCCGGCGTCGATGCCGGCGGTGCGGGTGACAGTGAGCTTGTCCTTCATGAAGGCATCGAAGTCGGTGCCGTAACTCTCGCCTTGATTGGTGACGCCCTTCTTGCCGATGAGATCATTCTTGTCGGCGAACGGGAAATCCTTGCCCTTGGCCACGAACACCGCCACGTCGTCGAAGGTGAAGGCCGGCTGGACGAAGTCGAGATAGGTGGCCCGCTCGTCATTGAAGTAGATGCCGAAAATCATGTCGGCCTTGCCGTCGCGCGCCGCGGCTTGGGCTTCTTCCCAAGTTCCCATATATTTCGACTCAAGCGGCACGTTCAGCTTCTTGGCGATGGTTTCCACCAGTGTCGGCGCCACGCCGACGATATTGTCGCCGTCCTTGAAGGCGATCACCGGATATTGCGGATGGCCTGTCGCAACGATCTTGGTGCACTCGTCTGCGGCGAAGGTGGCATTGCCCGTCAGCATCACAGCCACGAACACGCTCAAGCAGAGAATTCTTTTCATGATCAAGGATTCCTTGTTCCTCATCGGAGTGGTGGGGGAGCGTCCGGCGCGAAAGCCGCTCAGGTCGCTTACTTCCCCTTCATTTGTGCCTTGATGCGATCGACGTCGGCTTGCGAGACCTTGCCGGCTGCGACCAACGCCTGCACGCAGCCCGGCGACAAGCTCGGGCCCGCCTTCTTCATGCAAAGGTTCAGAGCGTTGGATTGAAGCCCGTAGTCTCCGCAGAACTTCTTGTAGTCGTTGGCGCAATTATTCTGCATGGCCGGGGTGATAGTGCCTGCGCCCGCCGAGACCATGGACGGCGCCGCGCAGACGCCCAAGATCACAACAAAAGCGATGGGAAGTCTTGACCGATGACGTGTCATCCACGGCTCCCTCTTGAATTTGCAGACGGGGTTCTAGCATGCTTCGCGAGCCCCGCCACCACAATGCTCTTGGGCAGCGAAATTGCATGGATTTTGGCCACTCTCGGGTGACCGGACACGCACTTATTGCTTGTCAATCTTCGCGCATTTGTTCTTGTCGGCCTTCCACGTGCAGGTGTCGGCTCTCGCGGCGCACGCGGTCTGCTGGAACCCCTTGCATGGATTGGGCGTCTTCCCGCCTGCCGTACCCTGATCTCCCGCGGCGGCCTGCGGCGTCGCGCCGGCAGCGCCGGCAGCAGCCCCAGCGTCAGCGGGAGCAGGGGTCTTTGCCGGTTTCTTGATCGGCGCGCCACTCAATGCCGTCCAGGAATCGGGATTGTCGCAGGAGACCAGAGCCAGCTGGTCGTTCTTTTCGCCGCCGAGACCAAGGCAATCGCCCTTGGCCACCGATTTCAACTTGTAGCTCGCATCGGCCGCGATCGTCTTTTGCAATGCGTTCTCGACCGCGGCGAGGCGCCCGGCGAGGACGACGATGGTCTCCTCGAGATGCGAGATATGCTGCTGTAGGCAAGCCATCCTCGCCTGGTCGTCTTTGATGTCGTCGCAGAATTGCATGCCGATCGCCTGCGCCGGCAGCGCAAATCCGATCGTGCAGAGTGCGACAATGAGTGCTGCGAATGCGCGCATGCGCCTCTCCCTCTTGAACGGCTTCCTGGATCAGCGGCCGATGCTAGCACGCGCCGATCACGGCTTGGACGCTGTGCTGTCCGCCGTGCCAGGCGTCACCCGCCAGATTTTATTGCCGACATCGTCGGCGATGAGCAGCGCGCCGGCCTTGTCGATCGCAACGCCCACGGGCCGTCCGCGTGCATTGCCCGCCTCGCTGAGGAAGCCGGTGAGCACGTCCTCCGGCTGACCCGACGGCTGCCCTCCCGCGAACGGGACGAAGACCACCTTGTAGCCGCTGCGCGGATCGCGGTTCCACGAGCCGTGCTGGCCGACAAAGGCGCCTCCGCGATAGTGCTCGGGCAGCAACTTGGCGTCATAGAAGGCGAGCCCGAGCGAGGCGGTGTGCGGGCCGAGCGCATAGTCCGGAACGATCGCCTTGGCGACGAGATCAGGGTTTTGCGGCTTTACGCGCGGGTCGATATGGTCGCCGTAATAGCTGTAAGGCCAGCCATAGAAGCCGCCCTCCTTGACCGAGGTCATGTAGTCGGGGACGAGGTCGCTGCCGAGCTCGTCGCGCTCGTTGACCGCGACCCACAACGCGCCGCTCTCGGGCTCCAGCGCGAGCCCGACCGGGTTGCGCAGGCCCGATGCGTAGGGACTTGCGCTCCCCGTCGCGGGATCGATCATAACGATCGCGGCGCGGCCTTGCTCGGCGACAATGCCGTTCTCGGCGGCGTTGCTGTTCGAGCCGATCGCCGCGAACAGCTTGGAGCCGTCGCGGCTGGCGATGATGTTCTTGGTCCAGTGATAGTTGTAATCGCCGGCCGGCAGATCGGCGACTTTGCTGCCCGGCGCGGTGATCGAAGCATCGCCCGCGCGATAGCGGAAGCGCAGCACCGCGTCGGTATTGGCGACGTATAGAGTGTCGCCGATCAGCGCCATGCCGAACGGCGAGTTGAGCCCGCTGAGGAACGTCGATTTTGTCTCGGCCACGCCGTCGCCGTCGGCGTCACGCAGGAGAATGATCCGGTTCGGGCTCGGCACGCCGGCGCCGGCCCAACTCATGACCGTCCGCATGATCCAAGCCATCAGGCCGGTCTGCGCGGGCTGCGGCGGTGTGTTGGTCTCGGCGACCAGCACGTCGCCGTTCGGCAGCACGTAGAGCCAACGCGGATGGTTCAGGTCCTCGGCGAAGGCTTTGACCGCCAAGCCCTCGGCCGCGACCGGCTTGGCGCCTTCCGGCCAGCCGGTCGCATGCGCGACCTCGACCGTCGGGATCCATCGCTGCCGCGGCTCCGGCAATTGCGGGTGCGGGCCGGTGCCGGCGCTGACCGGCAGGCTCGCCTCGTCGCGGCAGGAAACGAGCCCCACCGTGACGGCGACGAGCAACAGGGAGGTCATGAGGAGCTTGTGCATTGATCGATCCTTTGCCGGGCCTCTGCTCCCCCGTCAACTGAACCGAAGCCGCACGAGACCGTTCCAATGCCGGGTGATTCGCCTGCGTAGGCCGGAACGACGCGGCGCGCCGCAAATTGCCGTGATTAGCGCGGTAAAATGCCCGCCGTACGGGCAGTTTTCGTTGGTAATCCCTTGTGCTTATTCGGTCTTTGCCCCTCGCGCTGGCGGGCCGCTTTGGGGTAGCGTCCGGCGAGCAGAGTTTTGTAGTGTTGGTTAGGCGCAAGCGTCCAACGCGCGCCTGTAACGAATGCGGCCAGGATGGACCAGCGAAACCGTAACGGCGGCAGAGGTCATGACAGGGACGATGAGCCCGGCGATGACGAAGCCAATGAAAATTCATCGGAGGCGGCTACGGACCTGAAGACCCGAGATGCGCCGACGCGCAAGGTCGAGCCTGCGCCGGCTCACGAGGCCACGCCGTCGCGCGGCGGGGCAGCGGTGAAGCGCGTCCTCGCGTTACTCGCGGTGTGCGCTGCCGCCGCGCTCCTCTATCACTATTGGGGCTTCTGGAAGGGAGACCAGGCGGCGCAGACCGCGCCTCCGCCGCCAGCCGTCACCGTGTCCAAGCCCCTCGTCAGGGACATGCAGGAATGGAGCGACTTCACCGGCCAGTTCGAGGCGCGTGAGGCCGTCGAGGTGCGCCCGCGGGTGAGCGGCTACCTCGAATCCGTCAACTTCGTCGACGGCCAGCTTGTGAAGAAGGGCGATCTCTTGTTCGTCATCGAGCCGCGGCCGTTCGAGCTCGCGCTCGAGACCGCCAAGGCCCAGCAAGCCCAGTCCGAGGCGCAGCTCGATCTTGCCAAGGCCCAGCTCGACCGCACTGCCCAGCTCCGCAAGAACGACTATGCCACCAAGGAGACCTACGACGAGCGCGTCGCCCAGGTGAATATCGCCCAAGCGTCGCGCGACGCGGCGATCGCTGCGGTCAATCAGGCCCAGCTCAATCTCGACTATACCCGCGTGACAGCGCCGGTCGCCGGCCGCATGGGGCGGCATGAGGTGAGTGTCGGCAACCTCATCATGGGCGGGATCACCGGCTCGACCACGCTGCTCACGACCATCGTCTCGCTCGATCCGATCTGGCTCACCTTCAATGTCAGCGAAGGCGACGGCATGACCTACAAGCGCCTGGTGCAGAAGGGCGAGATCGAATTGGCGCGCAGCAACTCTGTCCAGGTGCAGGGCCAGCTGATGGATGAGAAGGAGTGGACGCTGAAAGGCACCATCGACTTCGTCGACAACCAATATGACCGCTCCTCGGGGACGATCCGCGTACGCGCCGCGTTCTCCAATCCCGATCTGTTCATCACGCCCGGCCAGTTCGGCCGCGTGCGCGTGCCGATGTCCCAGGACCGCCCGACCATGCTGGTGCCAGACGCCGCGGTGGTCACCGACCAGTCGGTGAAGCTCCTGTTCGTCGTCGCCCCTGATGGTACCGTGGTGCCGAAGCCGGTCGATCTCGGCCCGGTCACCGACGACAATCTGCGCGTGATCAGGAGCGGCATCACCGCCGACGATTCGGTGATCATCAGCGGGCTGCTCCGCGCGCGTCCGGGCCAGAAGGTCACCCCCGAGCAGGGCACGATCGGCGCAGCTCCCGCTCAGCCTGGCGCCGCGGCGCCGGTCGTTGCGCCGAAATGAACATCTCGCATTTCTTCATCGATCGGCCGATCTTTGCCGCGGTCATCTCGATCATCATCACGCTGATCGGCGCGGTCGCCTATTTCAGCCTGCCGGTCGCGCAATACCCCGACATCGCCCCGCCCTCGATCTCGGTCACCGCAAGCTATCCGGGCGCCTCGGCCGAGATCGTCGCCAAGACCGTGGCCACGCCGCTCGAGCAGGAGGTCAACGGCGTCGACAACATGCTCTATATGACGTCGCAGTCGACCAGCGACGGCAGCATGTCGCTCGCCGTCACGTTCAAGCTCGGCACCAATCTCGATACCGCGCAGGTCCTGGTGCAGAACCGCGTCTCGACCGCTCTGCCGCGCTTGCCGGAAGAGGTGCGCTCGATCGGCGTGACCGTGACCAAGCAGTCGCCCGATCTGATGATGGTGATCCATCTCTCTTCGCCCGACGGCTCTCGCGACCTGCTCTACATCTCCAACTACGCCACGCTGCACGTTAAGGACGTGCTCGCCCGCATCGACGGCGTCGGCAACGTCACCATCTTCGGCGCGCGCGACTACTCGATGCGCATCTGGCTCGATCCCGAGAAGCTCGCGTTGCGCAACCTGACCGCTGGCGATGTGGTCAATGCGCTGCGCGCCCAGAACGTGCAGGTCGCCGCCGGCGTCATCAACCAGCCGCCGGTGCCGCAGCCCGGCGCCTTCCAGCTCAATGTCGAGACGCAAGGACGCCTCACCGACGCGGATCAGTTCGGCAACATCATCATCAAATCGGATAGCGAGGGCCGCGTGACCCGGGTGCGCGACGTGGCCCGCGTCGAACTCGGCGCCGCCGACTATAACCGCAGCGGCTATCTCGACGAGCGGGTGGCGATTCCCTTGGGCATCTTCCAGCGGCCCGGCTCGAACGCGCTCGCCACCGCGGCGCTCGTGCAGAAGGCGATGGCCGACCTGTCGCAGTCCTTCCCCAAGGGCCTGCAATACGACATCGTCTACAACCCGACGGTGTTCATCTCGCAGTCGGTCGAGGCGGTGATCCACACCATGCTCGAGGCGGTGGTCCTCGTCGTCGTGGTGATCATCCTGTTCCTCCAGACTTGGCGCGCATCGATCATCCCAATCGTCGCCATTCCGGTGTCGCTGATCGGCACCTTCGCCATGCTCGCGGCGCTCGGCTTCTCGCTGAACAACCTGTCGCTGTTCGGCCTGGTGCTCGCCATCGGCATCGTGGTCGACGACGCCATCGTCGTGGTGGAGAATGTCGAGCGCAATATCCGCGAGGGATTGTCGCCGCGCGACGCCGCCTACAAGACCATGGAGGAGGTCGGCGGCGCGCTGGTCGCCATCGCTCTGGTGCTGTCGGCGGTGTTCATTCCCTCGACCTTCTTGACCGGCATTCTCGGCCAGTTCTTCCGCCAGTTCGCGGTGACCATCGCCACGGCGACGGTGATCTCGCTGATCGTGTCGCTGACCTTGAGCCCGGCGCTTTGCGCGCTCCTGTTCAAGCCTCATGATCCGAATCCGAAGCGCAATATCCTCACCCGGCCGCTCTTCGCTTTCTTCAACGGCTTCAACCGCGCCTTCGAGTGGATCTCATCGCGCTACGGCAAGCTGACCGGCAAGCTGGTCCGCATCTCTGGTTTCATGGTGGTGATCTATCTCGGGCTGATCGCGCTCACCGCCTATCAATTCGTGCAGGCGCCGACCGGCTTCATCCCGCAACAGGACCAGGGCTATCTGATCAACATCATCCAGCTGCCGCCCGGCGCCTCGCTGGCGCGCACCGACGAGATCGCGCGCAAGGTGACCAAGATGGTGCTGGCGACGCCCGGCATCGCCCACGCCGTGCCGATCGTCGGCCTCGACGGCGCGACCTTCACCACCGCGCCGAACGCCGCCGTGGTGTTCACCCCGCTCGACGACTTCAAGCAACGCGCCGAGAAGGGGCAGAGCGCGCAAGCGCTGATCGGCGCGCTCAACCAGCAATTCGCCGCGATCCAGGAAGCCTTCGTCATCAGCGTGGCGCCGCCGCCGGTGCGCGGCATCGGCACCACCGGCGGCTTCAAGATGGAGGTGCAGGACGTGCATGGCGGCGAGCCGGCCGAGCTCGAGAGCGTCGCCATGGCGATCATGGCGCAGGCCAACCAGACGCCCGGCCTCGCCGGCGTGTTCACCACCTTCAGCACCAAGACGCCGAAGGTCTATGCCGATATCGACCGCGTGCGCGCCGAGATGCTGGGCGTCAACACCAACGACGTGTTCCAGACGCTGGAGGTGTTTCTCGGCTCGCAATATGTGAACGACTTCAACTTCCTCGGCCGCACCTACCGCGTGACGGCGCAGGCCGACGGCAATTTCCGCCAGGACCTGCACGCCATCGGCAATCTGAAGACGCGCAATGCCAAGGGCGACATGGTGCCGCTCTCCTCGGTCGCCTCGTTCCGCGACATCACCGGGCCCTATCGCGTCGAGCACTTCAACCTGTTCCCGTCGGCCGCCGTGCAAGGCGGCACGCTGCCGGGCTACTCGACCGGCTACGGGCTGGCCGCCATGGAGAAGATCGCCAAGGCCAATATGCCTGACGGCTATACCTTCTCATGGACCGAGCTCGCCTATCAGGAGAAGCTCGCCGGCAACACGGCCATCTTCGTGTTCATGGCCTCGGTGGTGTTCGTGTTCCTGCTGCTCTCGGCGCAATATGAGAGCTGGACGCTGCCGCTCGCGGTGATTCTGATCGTGCCGATGTGCCTGCTCGCCGCGGTGACCGGGCTCCTGCTGCGGGGCATGGACGTGAACATCCTCGCCCAGATCGGCTTCGTCGTGCTGATCGGCTTGGCGGCCAAGAACGCGATTCTGATCGTCGAGTTCGCCCGGCAGAACGAGGAGCATGGCGAGGATCGCTTCCAGGCGGCGACCGAAGCGGCGCGAACCCGCTTGCGCCCGATCCTGATGACGTCGTTCGCCTTCATCCTCGGCGTGCTGCCGCTGATGATCGCGACCGGGGCGGGCGCCGAGATGCGCCAGTCGCTCGGCACCGCGGTGTTCTGCGGCATGCTCGGCGTGACCATGTTCGGCCTGATCTTCACGCCGGTGTTCTACGTGGTGGTGCGCAAATTCGCCGCCAAGCCCAAATCGCACGAAGCGCCCCACGCCGCCCCCGCCGAGTGATGCTTGCCTCCTAAGGCACCAGCACAGCGCGGAAGCGCGCCTTGCCGCTGATCATGCGCTCATAGGCTTCGCCCGCCTTTTCGAGGGGATAGGTCTCGATCATCGCTTTGACGCCGGTGAGCACGCTGAAGCGCATGGTGTCCTCGGAATCCGCCGCCCGGCCCGACGGCCAGCCCGCGACCGAGCGCCGCCCGAAGATCAGTTGGACGGGCGTGACCTCGATCGGCTCGGTCGAAGCCCCGACGACGAGCAACTTGCCGTCGACACCGAGCCCGTCGATCAGCGGCGTCATCGCCTTGCCGCTCGCCACCGTGGCGAGGATCACTTTCGCCCCGCCCATCTCGGTCAGCACCTTGGCCGCGTCCTCGGCCTCGCTGTCGATATAGCGGTGGGCGCCGAGCTCAAGCGCAAGCTTCTCCTTGTCCTTGCCGCGGGCGATGGCCACGGTACGGAAGCCCATCTTCGCCGCGAACTGCACGCCGAGATGGCCGAGCCCGCCGATGCCGAGCACCGCCACCAGATCGCCTGGCCGCGCGCCTGAGTTGCGCAGCGAATTATAGGTGGTGATGCCGGCGCAGAGCAGCGGCGCCGCCGCGACCGCGTCGAGATCGTCGGGGATGGCGGCGAGCGCCCCGATCGGCACGATCATGTATTCGGCATAGCCGCCATCATAGGCCATGCCCGGCACCGTCATCTTGACGCACATCACGAAGTCGCCGCGCCGGCAATTGACGCACACGCCACAATGGCCGCCATGCCAGCCGACGCCGACACGCTGCCCGACGCGCCAGGCGGTGACGCCGGACCCAAGCGCATCGACCCGGCCAGCGATCTCGTGTCCCGGCACCGCCGGATAGCGAATGGCCGGATTTAGGCCGGCCACGACATAGAGGTCGCTGTGGCAGACGCCGCAGGCCTCGACCTTGATGCGGACTTGGCCCGGGCCGGGCTCGGGCGTCGGCCGCTCGACAATCTCGAACGGCGCTCCGGGCTTGGGAATTTGGGCAACGCGCATGACCAGCTCCTTATCAATCAATGAAACAAATGGGTGGCGGCAAGGCCATTGAAGATGGACTGCACCGCAAGCGCCGCCAGCAGCACGCCGAACACGCGCACGATCACCTTGCGCGCCGTGACCCCGATCAGCTGATGGATCTCCTGGGCGACCAGGAGCAGCATCAATGTGACGCCCATCACCGCGAGGATGGCGGCGATCACCGCGCCGAGCAGCTTGAGATCGCCCTTGGTGCCGGCAGCGAGCACGATGGCCGATGTCATGGCGCCGGGCCCCGCGAGCAGCGGGGTCGCCAGCGGGAACACGGCGATATCGTCGTGGTGCTCGGCCTTGGTCTCGACCTCCTCGCTCTCCCTGGCCGACAGCGCTGACGGAGTCGGGCGCTTGGCGAGCGTCATCTCGAGCGCGATGGCGAACAGGATGATGCCGCCGGCGGTCTGAAGCGCGGCGAGCGAAACGCCGAGCTGGGTCAGCACCGGGCCGCCGAACAGGGCGAAGGCGAGCACGATCACCGTGGCGATGAACACTGCCTTGAAGGCGATCGCGCGCCGCTCGGCCCGGCTCATATTGGGCGTGAGCGAGGCGAGCAGCACGGCGGTGTCGATCGGGCCGATGACCGCAAAGAAGGTGGTGAAGGCGGTGAGCGCGGTTTCGAGCATGGGGCAGGGGCATCGGGCGCTGGGGGCGCGGGCGGCAGTTCTAGCACCTTTCGCCGTTAAGCACGACGCGGGGCAGCAAGGGCGTTGCTCATTGCAACGGCATGGGATTAAGATGCCCGAAAATATACCAGGGAAGCGCGCCGAGCTTAGGGTTAGGGGTCGCTTAGTGAGCCAGGACGGGCGCGGTTGCCGCAATCCGCTGAGAGGGTGAGTGTCGAGGAGAGGCCGGAAGCGCCCTCCCTGCTTTCCCGCAAATTCTTCGATGAGATGCGCGCGCCGGACGGCAAGGTCAGGCACGCTTACGCCGAGCTTGCGAGCATGCTCGACAATCTCTCGATCGACTCCCTGGTCACCAAGCAGAATGCCGCCGAGGAGCTGTTCCGGCGGCTAGGCATCACTTTCGCCGTCTATGGCGAGGGCGGCTCGACCGAGCGGCTGATTCCCTTCGACCTCATCCCGCGCATCCTCGACCGGTCAGAGTGGAACCTGGTCGAGAAGGGCTGTCTGCAGCGCGTCAAGGCGATCAACGTCTTCCTCTACGACATCTATCACGACCAGGAGATCCTCAAAGCCGGGCTCATTCCGCCCGAGCTCGTGCTGCTCAATTCCGCGTTCCGCCCCGAGATGATCGGCGTCGACCCGCCCAACAATGTCTATGCCCATATCGCCGGCATCGACCTGATCCGCACCGGCGAGCGCGACTTCTTCGTGCTCGAGGACAATGTCCGCACGCCGTCGGGCGTCTCCTACGTGCTGGAGAATCGCGAGATCATGATGCGGCTGTTCCCCGACGCTTTCGCCGGGCAGAGCATCTCGCCGGTCGGCAACTACCCCGAGCGGTTGATCGAGAATCTGCGCGCGGTGGCTCCCTCGGGCGCCGAGGACCCGGTCGTCGTGCTGCTCACCCCCGGCCGCTACAACAGCGCTTATTTCGAGCATGTGTTCCTCGCCGAGCAGATGGGCATCGAGCTGGTCGAGGGCGGCGATCTGTTCGTCCGCGACGGCTATGTGTGGATGCGCACCACCGAGGGCCCGGTCAAGGTCGACGTGATCTACCGCCGCGTCGACGACGCCTTCATGGACCCGCTCGCCTTCCGCTCCGATTCGGTGCTTGCTGTGCCGGGGCTGCTGTCGGTGATCCGCACGGGCCGCGTCGCGCTCGCCAACGCGCTCGGCACCGGCGTCGCCGACGACAAGGCGATGTACACCTACGTGCCGCGCATGATCGAGTTCTATCTCGGCGAGCACGCCATCCTCAACAACGTGCAGACCTATATGCTGCGTGATCCTAAGCAGCGCCAGCACGTCCTCAACAATTTGCAGGATCTCGTGGTCAAGGAGGTGCAGGGCTCGGGCGGCTACGGCATGCTGATCGGGCCGGCCTCGACCGCCGAGGAACGCGAGGCTTACAAACGTCGCGTGCTGGCCAACCCCGACAATTTCATCGCCCAGCCGACGCTTGCGCTCTCGACCGCGCCGACCCTGATCGACGGCGAGATCGCCCCGCGCCATGTCGATCTCAGGCCGTTCGTGCTGTCAGGCAAGGAGACCAGCGTGATTCCCGGCGGGCTGACGCGGGTCGCTCTGCGCAAGGGCTCGCTCGTCGTCAATTCGAGCCAGGGAGGCGGCACCAAGGACACCTGGGTGCTGGAGCGTTAGAGCATGATCCGGAAAAGCGGGAACCGGTTTTCCGGCAAGATCATGCGGAAAAGGCCGCCATGCTGAGCCGCACCGCCGAGAACCTGTTCTGGATGTCGCGCAACATGGAGCGCGCCGAGAACACCGCGCGCATGCTCGATGTCTCGTTCCGCATGGCGCTGCTGCCATCGACGATCGACAAGCAGGCGCTGCATTTCGAGCCGATCCTTGCCATTGCGCCCGGCGACGGCCGCTTCGGCGAGCTGTTCGGCGAGCTCACCCACGAGACCATCATCCGCTACGTCGCGCTCGAGCCCGCCAACGCTGGCTCGATCTGGTCGCTCATCCGCGTGGCGCGCGAGAACGCCCGCGCCCAGCGCTCGGCCATTTCCAGCGAGGCCTGGGAGAGCCTGAACTCGACCTGGCTCCAGGTGCAGAACCTCGATTTCGACGGGCTGAAGCGCTGGGGCTATCGCGATTTCTTCGACTGGGTGAAGGAGCGCTCGCATCTCTTCCGCGGCGTGGTATTCGGCACCATGCTGCATGACGACGCCTTCCGCTTCATCAGGCTCGGCACCTTCATCGAGCGCGCCGACAACACCGCGCGCATCCTCGACGTCAAATATCACGTGCTGCTGCCCGAGACCGAGCAGGTCGGCGGCTATGTCGATTATTATCAATGGGGCGCGCTGCTGCGCTCGGTCGGCGCCTTCCGCGCCTATCGCCGCGTCTATCACGACACGGTCTATCCGTGGCGCATCGCCGAGCTCCTGATCTTGCGCGCCGACATGCCGCGCTCGCTGCATCATTGCTACGAGGTGGTGATCGGCGCGCTCGACGAGCTCGCCGGCAAGAAGCAGCTCGAATGTCGCAGGCTCGCCGGCCAGACCTATGCGCGGCTCAGATACGGCCGCATCGACAAGATCTTCAAGTCCGGTCTGCACGAGTTCCTGACCGACTTCATCGCCTCCAACAACACGCTCGGCGCGCAGCTTCAAGACGATTTCCTGATGACGCCGACCGCTATGGCTGGAGCCGCGTAGCCGCCATGATGATGATCAGGGTCGAGCACTCGACGGCTTACGCCTATTCCGAGCCGATGTTGACCAGCACGCAATATCTGCGCATGACGCCGCTGTCGGGACGAACCCAGGCGGTCGAGAGCTGGCGGCTGTCCTGCCCCGGCGCGACGACGACGCCGTGGTACGACCAATACGGCAATGCGTGCCACACGCTTACTTTGACCGAGCCGGTCGATCAGCTCGAGATCAAGGTGTCAGGCTTGGTGCGCACCCGCGACACCAACGGCGTGGTGGGCATCGCCCAGTACGAGCTCCCCTCGGCGCTTTATCTCCGCGATACGCCCTACACGGTTGCCACCGGTCCGATCGCCGACTTCGCCGCGCGCTTCCGCCCCTCGCTCGACCGCGACACGATCGCGACGGCGCACGAGATCATGCTCGGCATCGCCGATGCCGTGGAGTACAAGAAAGGCGAGACCCACGTGCACACCACGGGCGCCGAAGCTCTGGAGCAGGGGAGCGGGGTTTGCCAGGACCATGCCCATATCTTCTGCGCCGTCTGCCGCACGCTTGAGATTCCCGCCCGCTATGTCAGCGGCTATCTCACCCAAGGCATGGACCACGATGCGCATGCCGCGAGCCACGCCTGGGCCGAGGCATATTTCGAGGATCTCGGCTGGGTCGGGTTTGATCCCACCAACCGCGCCTGCGCCACCGAGGCCTATATCCGCACCGCGGTCGGACTGGATTATGCCGAGGCCGGCCCGGTGCGCGGGGTAAGGAGCGGCGGCGGAGTGGAGACCATGAGCGTACGCGTGAGCTTTCCCAATCAACTACAACAGCAGTCTCAATAGGGAGGTCACGTGACCTACTGCATCGGCATTCTGCTCGATGAAGGTGTTGTGCTCGCCTCGGACTCGCGCACCAACGCCGGCATCGATCGCGTCTCGACCTTCCGCAAGATGTTCACCTTCGAGAAGCCCGGGGATCGCTTCTTCGCGTTGCTCACCGCCGGCAATCTGTCGCTTACCCAAGGCGTGATCAGCCTGCTCACCGAGTGGCTCAACAGCGAGGATCCGGAACGCGATCTGTACGCCGTGGGCTCGATGTTCGGCGCGGCGCGGGTCGTCGGCGCGGCGTTGCGCGAGGTGCACAAGATCGACGGCGGCTATCTCCAGCAGCGCGACGTGGACTTCACCGGCTCGTTCATCCTCGCCGGTCAAATCAAAGGCGGTCAGCTCAGGCTGTTCCTGGTCTACGATGCCGGCAATTTCATCGAGGCGATGGGCGACACGATCTATTTCCAGATCGGCGAGGTGAAATACGGCAAGCCGATCCTCGACCGCATCATCCGGCGCGGCACGAGCCTGAGCGACGCCGCCAAGTGCGCGCTCATCTCGTTCGATTCGACCATGCGCTCGAACGTCTCGGTCGGCCCGCCGCTCGACCTTCTGATCTATCGCCGCGGCTCGCTGAAGAAGGATTTCACCATCCGGCTAGAGGATGACGATCCTTACCTGCAAGCCATCCGCGATGGCTGGGGCGGCGCCATCCACAAGGCCTTCCACGACATCAGCCACGATCCCGGCTGGACCTTCTGAGCGGCCTAATAGCCGCGAGGACCGCCCGGCGTATAGCCACCGCCCGAGGAGGGATAGGACGAGGCGCTTGCGCTGCTCGAGACGGGCGCGTTGTTGCGCGCGGTCGGGGCGGCGCCGATATCGGTCTTGGCCGGATTGGCGTCCTGGATGATCTTGGTGGTGAGATCGCGCATCTCTTCCAGCTGATGCACGAAATTGTCCATCTGCTTGCGCACGTGCTCGCTCTGTAGCTCCATGGCCTGGGCCACGTCCTTGCTCTCGGCGAGCTTGATGGCGAGCGCAAAATTCGCCTCGGCATTGGCGCGGGTGATCTCGGCGATCTTGGCATTCAACAGCTGCAGGCTCGACCGCGCCGATTGCGAGCTGGTCTCGAGCGACCTCCAGGCCTTCTCGCTTGACGCGGCGAAGGTGTCGAAGGCGCGCCGCGCCTGCTCGATGCTCATCTTCATGAGGTCGCGCAGCGGCTCGGGAAATTCCGGCTTCATGAATGCGTCGCTAGCCATCCTACTCTCCTGTGATACTGGCCCTCTCTCGTCTCCTCGCCCCTGGGTGGGACGGCTTGCTTCCGCCGCCATCCGATTCGCCGCCTTTTCCAGACTGAGCAGCCAGGCGCTATAGGGCCACCACGTCGCCCACATAACGTTCCGAACGAACAAGCTTAACATGAGTGCATTCCCTGCGGCAGCGGCCCAAGCCGCGCGCTGTCACGACTAGATATGGCTGAAAAGTGAGTGTTTCGCGAGGATTGCCGCAAAACGTCCTTTCCAAGACTGATGGGAGCCAAGCTTCCGGGCTGCTAACCTTTGCAAAACGAGCACTAAAGCAGAACGTCCGCGACGAAGGTCCGTGAGGTCAGGCATATCCAATGAACATTCACACCCATCGACTCCAGGGGGGCGGCGCGGTCGCCGACGAGGCCGCGCTCGAGCAATTCCAGAAGCAATGGGACCGGTTTCTACAATATCTACCGCTACGACCACTGAGCCGGTGAAAGTCGGCGCCGGCATGACGAGCACCTGCTACTCCACGATCATCGCCATCAGCGTCTCGAGCCGGTCGGCTTCTTCGGCCGGCTTGTCCCAGCGGATGCGGTGGATGCGCGGGAAGCGCATGGCGACGCCAGACTTGTGGCGGGTCGAGCGATGCACCGAATCGAAAGCCACCTCGAACACGAGCTTGGGCTCGACCTGACGCACGGGGCCGAAACTGTCGACGGTGTGATTGCGCACGAAGGTGTCGAGCTCCTTCAGCTCCTCGTCGGTGAAGCCGAAATAGGACTTGCCGACCGGAACGAGCTCGCTCTCGCCGCCTTCGCCGCTCCGCCAGGCGCCGAACGTGTAGTCGGAATAATAGGACGAGCGCTTGCCGCTGCCCCTCTGCGCATACATCAGCACCGCATCGAGGGTGAGCGGCGCGCGCTTCCATTTGTACCAATGGCCCTTGGGGCGTCCGGCGAGATAGGGGCTGTCGCGCCGCTTCAGCATCAGCCCTTCGATGCCGGTCTCGCGTGCGCCTGCCCACAGAGCTTCAAGCTGGCCGATCGAGGCGAAGTCGATCACGCTTGAGATGTCGGTGCGCGCCGGCGCTCGCGCCGCGTGCCAAGCCTCTAGCCGTGCGCGGCGCTCGGTGAAGGGCAGCGCGCGTAAGTCCTCCTCGCCCTCGAACAGCATATCGTAGAGCCGGATATGCGCCGGGTGCGATTTCAGCATGGCTGGCGTCACCGTCTTGCGGTTCAGCCGCTGCTGCAAATCGTTGAACGGCGCGACCTCGCCGCCGCGCATCACCAGCAGCTCGCCGTCGAGCACGACGCCCTCCGGCAACGCCTCGACGACATCGGGAAAGGCGCCGGAGATGTCGTCGCCGGTGCGCGAGAAGAGCCGCCTCTCGCCGCCCTGATGGGCGGCCTGCACGCGGATGCCGTCCCATTTCCATTCGGCGACGAAGTCGGCAGGCGCTATTGCCGCAAGCTCTTTGTCCTCGATCTGATGCGACAGCATCAGCGGCCTGAACACCGGCGCCTCGCCGATCTCCGGCCGCGGTGCCTGGCCGGAGAGCCAGGCGAATAGCTCGATATAAGGCGGCTTCAGCCCGTGCCACACTTCCTCGATATCGGCGAGCGGAACGCCGGACCATTGCGCGAGCGCGGTCTTGGCGAGCCGCGCCGAGACACCGACGCGGAGCGCTCCGGTCAGGAGCTTGAGCAGCGCCCAGCGCCCAGTGGCGTCGAGCCGGTCGAGCCAGCCCGCCAGCAGCGACGGCACCTCCATCGCCAGAGCAGACTGCACCATCTCGACGATGGTCGCGAGCCGGGGCGGCTCACCGGCGCTCGACTTGCCTGGCCAGATCAGGGCAATAGTCTCGGCTGTGTCGCCGACATAATCGCGCGACAGGTCAAACAGCACGGGATCGACGCGGGTCGCGAGCATGTCGGTCAGGATGCGGCGAAGCGGCAGCCTGAAGAACAGCCCGTCGGTGAGTGCGGCTAGCGCATAGCCGCGGTCGGGATCGGGCACCGCAGCGAAATAATCGCCCAGCAGCTTGAGCTTGTCGTTGCGCGACGGCGTGTAAGCGAGCCGGTCGAGGAGAGCGGCGAAATCCTTCACTGGTCCTCGTCCTCGCGGCCGATCAAAGCGAGCGCGCGCCCCCGTCGCCCCGTCGTCTGGATGTGATGCAGCAGAGCGTCCTCCCGCCCATGCGTGACCCATACTTCGCCGGCGCCCGTCTCGGCGATGGTCGCGGTCAGCTCGTTCCAGTCCGCATGGTCTGAGATTACCAGCGGCAGCTCGACGCCCTGTTGGCGGGCGCGAGCACGGACTCGCATCCAGCCCGAAGCGAACGCCGTGAGCGGATCTGGCAGCCGCCTCGACCAGCGGTCGGCGATGGCCGAAGGCGGCGCGAGAACGATCTCGCCCTTCATGTCCTCGCGCTTGGCTTCGGTCGCGGCCTTGAGCTCGCCGAGCCTGACGCCGAACGATTCGTACAGCGCGCAGCAGCCGGCAAGCGCGCCATGTAGATAGATCGGCCGCTCGTAGCCCGCCTCGCGCAACAGCGCGATCAGGCGCTGGCACTTGCCGAGCCCGTAGACGCCGACGACATGCGCCCGCTCGGGGAACTGCTCGCGCGATTTGAGCAGCTTCGCCACCTCATCGCGCGCATCGCCGTGCTGGAACACCGGCAGCGCAAAGGTCGCCTCGGTGATGAACAGGTCGCACGGCACGAGCTCGTAAGGCACGCAGGTCGGATCGGCGCTCCTCTTGTAGTCGCCGGAGACGACCGCGCGCGCGCCCTTCCACTCGATCAGCACCTGCGCGCTGCCGAGCACGTGCCCAGCCGGCAGCAGCGTCACCGCCACGTCGCCGATCTCGATTCTCTCGCCATAAGCGGCAGCCTGGGTGCGGCGCGGCGCTGCCTCTCCAAGCCGCATTTCCATCACGGCGAGCGTTTCGCGCGTTGCGAGCACTTGGTGATGCCCGGGCCGCGCGTGGTCGGAATGACCGTGGGTGACGACGGCGCGCTTCGCCCCGCCATAGGGGTCGATATGGAAGCCGCCGGGCCGGCAATACAGGCCTTTGGCGTCAACCGTCAGCCAGGAGTTGAATCGCTCGGGTCGCATTTTTTCCGACGCTGTGTAGAACAAATCACGATTTACCCTTAGATTTTCTACCTCAGATTGAAGTGTAATTAGTTGCGCATCACGTTGGTTGCCAAACCTGTCGTAGGTGCCGCGTACAACCTGCAGCATAGTTTGATCCGATGCGGCGGCGAGTGTCCGCCATGCGGGTCGGTTGCGGGAAAGTCGTCAGGGCTTGGCTCTGCGCAAGCGGGGCAGCGGGACTTTCGTTCCTCGGTCTCTGCCTGGCCGCGCCGCCGGCGTCCGCGCAATCCGGCCAACCCCAGACCGAGATTTTCACCGGCTTAGAGGTGAGCGACAACTATGCCAGCGTCTATGTGGGCGCGGGCACGGCCTTGGGCAAGGGACTGTACGAGCCGGGCTTTCGGCTCCGCGCCGTCGGCAGCTTCGGCCGCTACCACTATGACGGCACGCTGTTGACCGGCGGCGATTACGTACCGACCACGTTCGACGGCGAGGATACCTTTCTCGCTGCTCTCGCCGGTTACCAGTTCCGCAAAGGCGCCTTCATCGCCAAGCTGTTCGCCGGCATCGAGGGCGAGGACCAGCACATCTCCCCGCACGATCCCAACAACAAGGTGCAGGGAAGCGAGCTCGGCTCAGGCTCGCGACCGAGACCTGGCTCGACGTCTCGCCGCTTCTGTTCGTCTCGGCCGACGCATCTTACGGCACCGCCTTCCAGGAATATTGCGCGCTCGCGCGAATCGGCTTTCGCGTGCGGCCGCGTCTCGCGCTTGGCCTCGAAGGCGGCGCGCTCGGCAACGAGGAATACGATGCCGGGAAGGGCGGCGGTTTCCTGCGCCTGAACATGAGCGCCACCGAGATCACGCTGTCCGGCGGCTTCACCGGCAACTATCTGGAGGATGAGCCGAGCAGCTATGTCGCGCTCGGCGTCTATCGGACGTTCTGATGGAGAATTGTCGCGCCTAGAGCATATAGCAGCGGCGTCGTCAGCCTGCTCGTCCAGGCCAAATTGCACTGCCGGCCCCGCTCCGGCAGTGCTTGGCCTCTCAGCGTGACTGCTGCCTTCAAGCTTCGGGGAACAACTCCCCGCGTCGATCAGGCCGCGTCACGCACTTCAATCGTGCATTCTGTGTAAGAGCGATGTCACCGGGTGTGAGCCCGAATGACTCTCTCCAGTCACTAGCATGACATGAAGACGACAGCCCCGCAAATGGGAGTTCCGTCTTACCCGCATTTTCTTTTTTGCCGATGCGACCGCGCGGAAAATTATCGCCGCGCGTGCCGTGTGGCATGCGCGCGACAGCGCAAGCCTTCCTTTGCGCGTACGCGCGTCACGACAGTTCGCGGATTTGCGGAGAAAGCTCTACGGCTCTGCGGTCGAAGTGGGCTTAGCGCCGGCGTCGTCCTGCTTAGGCTCAGGCTCATGCGGCTTTCCGTCGCCAGGGCCGCGCCATTCCTGGAAGCGCTTGGTGAGCTCCTCGCCATGCGTGCTCCACCACGACTCGTCGAATTGCAGCGCCTTCTTGAAGTTGTCCGGCGCGGTCGGCAGGAAGTCCTTCATCTCGACATTGATGACCGGGTGCTTGCCGACGAGCTGGAGCGCCGATTTGCGCATCGGGCCATAGGCGATGAGCTGTGCCTGGGCGGCAAGCCGCGCCGGGTCGGAGGCGAACACGATGAAGCGCTTGGCGCCGTCCTTGTTCTTGGCGCTCTTGGGGATCGCCCAGAGATCGAGGTCGTAGATCTGTCCGTCCCAGATCATGCCGAGCCGCTTGCTGTCGCCGACCGCGGCGCGGAAGATGCGCCCGCTATAGCCGGCGGCCATCGCCGCCTTCTTCTCGAGCAGCCAGCTGATCGGCTCCTGCGCGTTGTCCCACCAGAACGTGTCGTTCTTGATCTTGTCGAGTGCCTTGAAGGCGCGATCGACTCCAGCCGGCGTGCCGAGCTCGGTATAGACGCTGGCCGGGTCCACGCCGTCGGCCAGCAGCGCAAGCTCGAGCGTATAGCGTGGCCCGTTGGGAAGCGCGCGCTTGCCGGGGAAGCGCTTCATGTCGAGCAGGTCGGCGATCTGGCTCGGCTGAGCCTTGGTGAAAGCCTGCCGGTCGAAGGCGATTGCCGTCGACCAGGCGACGCTCGCGACGCCGCATGAGGTGAGTGCGCCGCTGAAGAAGTCCTGCTCGGCGCTCTCTCCGCCAGGCGCCGCGCCGAGGCTCGACGCCTCGATCGTCTCGAGCAATCCGGCAGTGCAGAGCGCGCCGAGCGCCGAGGAGGAGACGTCGACCACGTCGATCTGCGAGGCATCTCCGCCGATCATCTGTTTGATCTTGGCGAGCGTGCCGTCATAGATCTGGGTCGCGATATTGGTGCCGGTCTCCTTGGCGTAAGGCTCGAAATAGGCGATCTCCTGGGATTGGCCATAGGCCCCGCCCCAGGTCGCGACGCTGAGCGTGTCCTCGGCGCCCGCGCCGGCGGCATCGGCGACCAGGCTGAGCGCCACGACCACGGCGAAGCCCAAGGCGCGGCGACGGTATTCGCCCGCTCCCGGCAGCTCCGCAACAGTGATCGTTCTCGCGCAGGGGCAAAATCGTCATCCCAGTCGAAAGGCGTCGTCCGCTCAAGCTCAGTGCGGCGAGACCGCGGCGCGCGGGCTCGCCTGCGTTGATCCGTCGCCAAGGGTCGGGCGGTCTGCTCTCCGGATCATCGGCTGCGACAAGGGTCCGCGAATTGAGACCTTTGGCGGGGTCTCGGTAGTAATGAGTTGCGAAGCCCTCATCGGCACGACGTGGTTTGCGACCGACAAGCTCCAATCGAGCGTCTGTTGTCCAAGGTCCACGTCGCCTGTCCCGGAAATCAGTCCGCGGCGCGTCTGCATGTTGAACATCTGGCACGAAATGTGGCCAGCAACGAGGCGGCAATCGGCATTCAGCGTATCGAAAGGCGTGAGGCTGTCGCGGCTCCAGCCCTCGCCGTCGAGCGGCGCCGCGGTCGTCAGCAAGCGGGTGAAATCGACCGGCACGGCGCCGCCTTGCGAATTCACCTTGAGCGTGCCGGACAGCCGGTCGATGAGCTCGGCGACACTCGCGCCCGTGGTCGACACCTCGGTCTTCAGCGCGGCCACTCCGGTGAGGGGGACGCCGAGGCCGAACGGCCGCAGGCAGGTCTCGACGGTCACGTCGGAAAGGTTCGCGACCAGGCTTGCCTTGATCTCGGGCTGCGACATGTCGAGGCCGAGGCGCCCCGACGCCGACCCGTCGCAGAGCTCGAGCTCGCCGATCTCGCCGGCCACCACCCCGTTCTTGGCGCTGATGGTGAATCCACCGCGCCCAAGCTTGATCGACGATGCCGCGATCTCTCCCGCCGAGATGCGCAAATCGGCATCGAGATATTTGAGCAGAGCCCAATCGAGCAGCGGGCCTGTGCGCGGCTTGTCGTCATCCGCCGCCCCGAGCAAATAGGGATCGAGCATCAGCCGGTCGAAGGCGAGCGTGCCCTCGATCCTTGGCGGCGCGCCGGTGGTTATGGCGAGCAGGCCGTCCGCGGCGTTGCCGTCGACGCTGAACGAGCCGTCGTCGAAGGTGAGCGTCGTGCCGTTCCACTCCACGCCGCCAGACGCCGAGATGTTCTTGAGGCTCTGGCCATCTGGAAGGGCGATCCCGGCCCAGCGCAGGAAGCGGCGCCCGTCGCCGATATCGGCATGCATGTCGCCGGCAAAATCGATCCCATAGCCGAGTCTAGCGGTGCCGGTGAGCTTGGCGATCAGCGGCGTCGAGGTGAAGGTGACGGCGACCGGCACGCTCGCGCCCTCGTCGGTCTCGGACGGCTCGCCGCTGTCGACGGCGAAATGGACGGTCTCGTTGCGGAAATCGAACGAGCCATAGCTCGACATCGTGCCGCGCCCCGAGCTCGCGTCGAAACGCGCATCGAAATTGGTGATCGCATCGCTGCCGGACGGGGTGGCGAAATGAATGATGCCGTCGCGGAAGCGAATGACGTTGACCGGCGCCCCCGCGAGCAGGTTCGCGATCAGATCCTGCGGCGTGTGGTCGGCGGGCTTCAGCGGCGGCGGCGGCTCCTTGAGCACGATCTCGGCCTTGCTCAGCCGGAGCGTGTCGAAATGGATGCGGCCGAACAGAAGATCGGGGAGGTTGAGGGTGATCTTGGCGTCCTTGGCGGTGATCGACTTGACCAGGGGCAGGCGCGCGGCGTCGGTCAGCTCGAACGCGCCTTTGATGGTGACCGAGGGGAAATAATGCACCCTGAGCGGTCCGGTCAGCCTGACCTCTCCGCCGGTCCAGGCGGCGAGCGCGGCGGTGACCCGATCATGCAGCTGAGACTGGGAGCCGACTTTCCGCGGCAAAAGGGCGATGCCCAGGAGAAGGAACCCGATGAGGCCGAGCAGAAGCCACTTCCAAGGCAGCTCGCGAGGCTTCATGCCGACCTATCCACCCGTTTCCGGCGCCGCCGGTCGAAGGCCGCGCAATCCAACCGCCACGAGACGAGGCTTTTCATAGCCCGATTGGCCCCCCGTGGCGAGCCCAACTCCCGTATTTTCTTGGGTTATCAAGAGATGCGCAACGCCATTTCGGCGGGCGTTTCTGACGCAGGCAACCGGGCGTGAGAGGCCCCCGGCCGGCTGCCGGCCATGATCCCGTGGAGCAGCAATACCGGCGCCAGGCTGACCGCGACGATGGTGAGCGCCGACAGCCCCGCCTCCTCGTAGCGATAGAGCGAGACGAGCGTGAACACCTGGGTCGACAGCGTGTCGAAATTGAACGGCCTGAGCAGGAGGGTGGCCGGCAGCTCCTTCATCGAATCGACGAACACGAGCAAGGCAGCGGCGCCGAGCGCAGGCCTGAGCAAAGGGAGATGCACGCGGAACAGTGTCTCGCTCACCGAGGCGCCGAGCGTGCGGGCGGCTGCGTCAATATTGCGCGAGATCTTGCTCAAGCCGGCCTCGACCGCGCCGAGCGAGGCGGCGAGGAAGCGGATCGTATAAGCGAGCACGACGGCGAACGCCGTGCCCGAAAGCACAAGTCCCGTCGAGACTCCGAACAGCGAGCGCATCACGCCGTCGACCGCGTTGTCGAGGCCGGCGAGCGGAATGAGCAGGCCGATGGCGAGCACGGTGCCGGGCACCGCATAGGAGATGGCGGGAACGGTGCTCGCCACCTGGATCAGCTTCGAGCGCGTCTGCCGGCGCGCATAAGCGAGCACCACGGCGAAGCCGACGGCGAGCACGGCGGCGGACGCAGCCAGCAGCAGGCTGTTCAGCGCCGCCTCCCAGAATTCGGGCTCGAGCCCCGCCGCGACATGGGCGAGCGCATCGTGCACGAGCACCGCGGCGGGCAACACGAAGCCGAGCAGCACCGGCAATGCGCAGGCGATCGCCGCGAGTGCGCCGCGTGTGCCTTGAAGCGTCTCCTCGGGCAGGTCGCGATATTTGCCGGTGGTGTGATGGAAGCGCCGCTTGGCTCTGAGCCCGCGCTCGCCGAGCAGCAAGGCCGCGACGAACAGCAGCATGACGCAGGCGATCTGCGCGGCGCCCGCCAGGCTGTTGCGGTCGAGCCAGGTATCGTAGACGGCGACCGTCAAGGTCCTGACCCCGAAGAACTCGACCGCGCCGATGTCGTTCAGGGTCTCCATCAGCGCGAGCGCGACGCCGGCGGCGAGCGCGGGTCGCGACAACGGAAGCGCCACCTGCCAGAACGTCTCGGCAGCGCTCCGCCCGAGCGTCCGGCTCACCTCGAGCACGCAGACCGACTGGGCGATGAAGCTCGCCCGCGCGGTGATGTACACATAAGGGTAAAGCACGGCGCTCATCACCAGGATCGCGCCGCTCAAGCTCCTGATGTCGGGGAACCAGTAGCTCTTCGCGTCGCGCCAGCCGAACGTCGCGCGCAACGCCGTCTGCACGATGCCGGAATAATCGAGCATCTCAAGATAAGTGTAGGCGATGATGTAGGTCGGGATGGCGAGCGGCAGCAGCAGCAGCCACTGGAACACCCTCCGTCCCGGGAAGCGGTACATGGTGACGAGCCACGCGGTGCCGGTGCCGATCAGGAGCGTCAGCACTCCGACCCCCGCCATCAGCCCGAGCGTGCGGCGGAGCGCGCCCGGGAGCACGTTGGCGATCAGATGCGGCCAAGTATCGCCGCTCGACTGGAGCGCGATGACGGCGATGGCGATGATGGGCGCGAGCGCGATCAGCGAGAGGATAAACGCCGCCGCCGACCAGCCGAGATTGCCGCTCTCGACGAGCCGGTCGAGCCGCCGGCGGAATGGCGCGCGGACGCGCTTCTCGCCGTTCCGAGCCGGGCGTTCGCTAACGGCGGTCAGTGAGGCCGTCCCCGCCGCCTTTGCGCTTATCGAGCATCAGCGCCGCGACCGCCTCGGGCGACAGGCGCTGATCGGCCTCTTGCAGGGCGTCGGCGAAGGCGTTGGCGGCGTCGATCACGGGCTCGACCAGGTCGGAGCCGGTGAGCGCGAGCGCGCAGGCGCGCATTGCCGGGCAGCGATGATGCTGCGAGGCGGCGATCAGCGAGATGGCCATGCACTCGTCGGCGCAGAAGCCGGCGCAGCCGAACGGGTAATACTCGATCTTGCGCGACGCCGAGGCACGCACCGCCCTGACCCAGCAGGCGAGCTCGGTCACGGCGCGCTTAGCCCGCTCGGTGCCGAGCGCGCGGGAATATTCATTCCAGCCGTTCTCCCAACAGGCGATGTCGCCGGTGTCGTAGCCGGCGAGCCAGCAGCGGAAGCCGACGCCGACCAGCCATTCGGCCCCGCTCCGCGGCGGCATGTAGGTTCGCCTGCCGCCTTTGACTGGGATCTGCCTGTCGATTTTCTTATGGAAGCTCATCTCTGCCCCCTCATGAGCTTGGACCTTCGTCGAAGCCGACCTTGTCGACAAGCTCGCTCGCCGTCTTGCGCAGCGCCGCGATGTCGTTGAGCGAGATCGGGTCAGGCTTGAACGGCCCCCAGGACTGAACCAGCGGCGACCACGGGATGCCCTCCTTCACCGGGTACTCGTTGTTCACATCCGCATACATCTCCTGGCCTTTGTCGGAGGCGAGGAATTCGAGCAGCTTGACCGCGTTGTCCTTGTGCGGCGCGTATTTCGCCACCACCGCGCCGGAGACGTTCACATGCGTGCCGCGGTCGTCGGTGTTGGGGAAGATGATGTTGACGGAGTTCGCCCACTCCTTCTGCTCGGGCTCTTTGTCGTTCTTGAGCATCGCGCCCATGTAATAGGTATTGCCGATGGCGATGTCGCATTCGCCGGCATAGACGCCCTTGACCTGGAGCCGGTCGTCGCCGGCGGGCTTGCGCGCGAGATTGGCCTTCACCCCGCGGAGCCATGTCTCGGTCCACGCCTCGCCGTGCGCGGCGATCAGCGAGGCGATCAGCGCGACGTTGTAGACGTGCTGGCCGGAGCGGATGCAGATCTTGCCGTGCCATTTGGGATCGGCGAGGTCCTCATAGGTGATCTTGTCGAGCTTGACGCGCTCCTTGGAGGCGTAGACCACGCGAGCGCGCCGCGTCAGGCCGAACCATTCCTTGTCGGCGGCGCGATAGGCCGGCGGGATTGCGGCCTCGAGCACCGGCGAATCGATCGGCTGCGCGATGCCCGCCTCGGTCGCCTGGGTGAGATTGCCGACATCGACGGTGAGCAGCACGTCGGCGGGGCTGTTGCGGCCCTCGGCCTGGATGCGCTCGATCAGGCCTTTCTCGGCGAAGATCACGTTGACCTTGACGCCGGTCTCATCGCTGAACTCCTTGAGCAGTGGATTGATCAGGTAAGGCTGGCGATAGGAATAGATATTGACCTCGCCAGGCTCTGCGGCCGTGGCGATAGGTGCGGCGAGGATGGGGAGAAGCGCAAGCGCAATGGCGCGCGCGAGACGAAATCGCATTTTTCCTCCAATGGCCGGGGTTCAAGGCCCCGGTATCGGACCCGAGAGTTCGACCCCCAGGACTGAATGCCCTGCGGTGCGTTGCCTCGATTTTAGCGGGCGGAGTCGGGCTAGTGTCAACAAGAATATCGTAATGGAACCAACTTTAGAAGTCTTCCAATCTCTGGTGTCTAAGTATAAATTGCCATTGCCACTTTATATTCTACGTATAGACAAATTATGTAGTGAGCGTCATTACAGATGTTCTGAGATGACGCAGAGTTTTCGCGGTCGCACACAGAACTTGTTGGCAAAATGGCGCAGGGCCGATCAGTCGCCGACAGAGGACGTGAACAGCCGCTCGGCGGGGAAGATCACGTCGGCCGAGGTGCCGACCTTGGGCTCGCTGGTCAGCACCAGCCGCGCGCGATTGGCATCGACCAGCGCCTTAGTGACGGGGAGGCCGAGCCCGGTGCCGGACTGTCGGCGCGGGGCGGTATCAAGCTGATGGAACGGCTGCATGGCGTAGGCGATCTCGTCCTTCGTCATGCCGACGCCGTTGTCGCGCACGCGCAAGCGGAGCTCGCCGTCGGCCATCGTGCCGGACACGATCACCTGGCCGCCTTCCTTGGTGAACTTGATGGCGTTGGTCAGCAGGTTGAGCAGGATCTGCTTCAGGCGTCGCGGATCGGCGACGATGCAGGGAAGCTTCTCGGCGAGAGAGGTGCGCAGCACGATGCGCGAGCGCTTGGCGAGCGGCTGCAGGCTGTTGACGCAATCCTCGACGAGCTCCGGCACCTCGACGGCGGTGAAGTCGAGTTCGAACTTGCCGGCCTCGATCTTGGAGATGTCGAGCAGGTCGTTGAGCAGAGACAGCGCGTAGAGACCGCTTTGATGGATGTCCTCGACATAGCCGGTGTAGCGCACATTGCCGATCGGGCCGAACCGCTCCTGGAGCATCAGCTCGGTGAAGCCGAGAATCGAGTTGAGCGGCGTCCGCACCTCGTGGCTGACCTTGGCAAGGAAGTCGAGCCGCCGCGCGGCGGCGTGCGCATCGAGCTCGGCCCGGCTGGGCACGGCCTCCTCGTCGAGACTCTTCTGGTCGATGAGGCGAAGCAGCTTGAGTTCGGCCACGTCTTCGAGCGCGCTCATGGCGAAGGCGACCTTGAGCCTACGTCGCGAGCGGGTCAGCGCATCGACCGGCGCGCTCCGCCCGGCGCCGGTGTCGCTGACCAGCGAGGCGAAGCCTTGCGGCAGGATGGCCTCGAGCCCTCCCGCCTCGATAAGCTCGGCGAGCGAGCGATAGCCGAACGCGTAGGCGAAGGCGGCATTGGCATCGACCAGCCGCCTCCCGGCCAGTACGGCGATGGCGGCCGGCATGGCCTCGAGCAGCAGCTTCACGCTGTGCGGGGTGAGGGTGAGCGCGTCGACAGAGGGCGTTTCCTCTTCGGGCACGGCGGCCGCACAGGCGGCGGCCAACGGCAGCACCCGGCCTTCGAGCGCACGGGCGATATGCTCGAGCGCCTCGCGGTCGCCGTCCAGTTGCTCGAGGCGTCTTTGCTGTCTGAGGTCGGCCATTTGGCGGGCCCACTCTGAAAACCGGAAAAAACTCGTTCAGGCGCCGCGCTGTCGCGCCTTGCGCGACGCTAGAAAGACGGGCAAACCGCGCCCTTCTTGGGGCGCTCGCTCGAACTCAGCCACTAAATTTAGGCGAATTCGCCTTTTTGCATAGGGTTAATGCGAAAACTTCGTGCTCAAGGCTAAAAAAGTGCTGACAGCTCGCGCAAGCCCCTTGTCTTACTGCATCGCACCAAATATATTGCAGTGCAACAAAATATATATATCGCGGGGGTGCCCTGCGAGTCATGGCGCCACCCGTTCCCCAGGCGAAACGAGTCCAAGAGGTGCTGACCATGAGTGACAATTATTCACCGCAAGCCGCCGCCGAGCAGGCGCGCGACGCTTTCCGCAAAGCCGCCAAGGAATTCGAGACGTTGAAGCTCGACACTGCCGTGCCCGAGAGCGTGCGCGCTCTCGCCGAGAAAACCGTGAACCAGAGCCGCGAGGCTTACGAGCGCGGCAAGGAGCAGCTCGAAGAGGCAATCGACGCGCTCGAGCGGTCATTCGACGCCGCAGGCCAAGGCGCCACCGCCTTCAACCGCAAGCTCATCGATCTTGGCCAGCGCAATCTCAACTCGGCGTTCGACCTCGCCAAGAAGCTCGCCGGCGCCAAGACTTCTCGGCGAGATCCTCGAGCTCCAGTCGGCCTTCATCCGCAGCCAGTTCGATGTGTTCGCCAATCAGGCGGGCGAGATCAGGGCGCTGACCACCAAGATCGCCGCCGACACCACCGAGCCGATCAAGCATCAGATGACGCGCACCTTCGACACCGCGCGCAAGCCGTAGCCGATTTGCCGTAAGAGCCGTTGTGACTGAGGCCCGGGCGCTCCGCCCGGGCCTTTTTTGTCGGCCCGGGCGCTCCGTCATTGGGGGCACAGCCGGAAGGGATAAAGGCTCTCGCCGCCATCACGCATTTGCGCCTATTAGGGCCGGAACCGGCACGCGCAAGCTTGCAACCGCTCTTGGCTCCGCATAGGTTCCCACGCCAAGGCACCAGGATATGCCGCCGTAGCTCAGCTGGTTAGAGCGCTTGACTGTGGCTCAAGAGGTCCCCTGTTCGATCCAGGGCGGCGGTACCAATCCAATCAAGCACTTAGTCTCTTGATCGCTTCGCTAATTCCCTCCGTAGGTAACCCTAGAGGTAACACTAGACGGAGGAACTCATGACCACCATCGATCGTCGTTCATTGCTTACCCGCGGTGCCACTGTCGTGGGGGCTGCGGCCGTGACGGCTATCCCCGCCGTGGGACTTGCCACTGTCGTCAAGGCGGCTCCTGGTGAGGACGCCGAACTCCAACAACTGTGGGCTGAGTACCTGGCGACGCTCGAACCGATGCGCAAAGCCCAGAGCATTCTTTCGCCGGCCAGGGTGCCATACGAAGCGGAGTTCAAGGTGCTCCAGGATGATTACCCTCGAAGCTTCGGCGACCTTCATAACCTGCTTTGGAAGAAGCATGGCCTTGCACCGCTCGCCCGCGCTTTGAACCGAGAGCACAACAAATTGATCCGGCTCGCGAAGGCCATCCGCAAGGCCAACACGGAGACGCTCTTCGGCATCGGCGTCAAACTCAGCGTGTCGGAACAGTTTGAAGAGTGGGATGCGGTTGAAGCCAATGAGGACGCGAGGCGTGCAATCGCGGCCGCGACAGGGGTTGATTTCGTCGCGGCAACCGAACCGCTCATCGAAAGCGTGTGAAGCGCGCGGGGCGCGGTTTCGCATGAGCGGGATAGCGGAAGGAGACCCATTAACCAGTTGTTAACCATAATGGGCGAGGGTGACGTTCTCTTCCCAAGAGACCCATCTTAACTTGCGGCCCCGCCAGTCCGGGGCCGCTTTCTTTTTCGATGAGGCTTGCTTTCAACGTTTGTTAGGCAATCCGGCGCATCCCAGGGGAGCGACTCCCCTAGTTCTCGCGTTGGGGAGATTATTGGATGCGGCCTCAGACACTCGATCCCTGGGGCCGTTTCCTTTTGGGGACGCAATGACTAGCACGCGCAAAAGCTGGGTCACCTTCGTGGTTGCGTACCGCGATGGAGTAAAACAGTACATCGAGATCGACAGTTTAGCGCTGGAGCGTGGCGATGACGCTCCGTCGAAATCGCACGACAGTGGCAGGAAGACGGAAAGCTGCGCCTGGGAAAAATCGCAAAGGTCTATCGCTTCTAAGACTCGGTCTTGTGCCGAGCGGGATAGGCTGCACTCGCATCGTCGGATATAATCAGCGCGGGCGTGCACGCCTCTTTTGGGACGCCCACTGCACCGCTCAGCCCCGGTCACTCAGGCCGGGGCTTTTTCGTTGCGGCGCGATCAGCACTTCGGAGTTGTCCAGGACTTGACGCTACCGTCGGGACACTTGATGGTTCCCTTGTGATCGCACAGCGCACGGCAATTCCCATAGACGCGCTGCGCCTCCGATTTGGGTTGCACCGATCCTAACAGCGGAGCGCACTGCTTATGGCAGGGGGCGACCCCGTCGACATGGGTGGTACTACCCAGGGGCTCGCAACATAGAATTTGAAAACCCGACGCGCAGCCCCCCGTCCGCTTCGCCATATATTGCCAGCCCGCGGGACATGTTGGCTCGCACCAAGGTGGCGAGCCTGACCATTCGCACTCTCTGGCTTCGGCCCGTGGCAAGCTGCCAAGAAGCGCAAATAGGGCAGCTACTGAAACGATGACACGCAACAGATAGCTCATGGATTCTCTCCCACCCTGGCGTTTTGCCTCTGCGTAGCACAGGGGCGTCGGCTTCGGTCGGCGCCCTTTTCACGCTCGCTTGCTAGACCCATGGGGCCGAAAACAGAATGGGCCGGGAGAGATGATCCCCCGACCCATCTGCGGCTAAGGGGGGCAAGCCGCCGCCCACTGGAGATGGCGTACGCGAAACAACACCATCGCCATGCGCCAGCCTTTTCAAACTATCAGTGAGTTGTGGGTTGCAAGGACCCGGCGCTCGGAATTGGTTAAGCGAGCGCGTCGGCGTCGGCGGGCTGCCGTTCACCCGGCCTCGCACCGGCTAGCGGGATAGGCCGCACTCGCATCGTTGGATATAGTCGCTACCGGCGTCTCGCAATGACGCCTCTCAACTTAGCCCCGGTCACTTAGGCCGGCTTTTTCGTTGCGACTAGCCCGCGCCCTTTCGCCGCGCAACGCGCCTTAGGTTTAGCTCGGAAATACACACCCAAACGGCGAGGCCGATGATGGACAGCAGCACCGCAATTACGGGGAAAGTGGGGATGTCGTGCATCGCCAGACCTGACCGCACGAAAGAGGCGAGAGAATGGGACGCCGGCGAGAGAGTCATCCCCATCTTGTTTTTAAGTTAATCGACCGTGTCGCAACGGGTGCAGCGCACAGCCGAGCGTCGACTTCGGTCGGCGCCCTTTTTGCTGTAGGGTTGCACCCATGCTGACCGAAGAGGAAGCGCGCCACATGGTGGAGATCCTCAAGGAAACGGCTAACGGGTCGCGAGAGGATAGGGCTCGATCGCATCGAGCGGGAGATACCTCGCGCCAATGCCGCCACTATGAAGCTAGCGTTGGCGACCCTGCTCGACATTGATTATGCGGACTTGCGGGATTTGAACACCAAGCACGCCGCATTGGTGAAGCAGCTCCGTGCTGTGAGTCGGTACGGTGAGCTGGCAGAGGACGCGAAATCTCGATGGGACTCACGCTGGACGCTCTAGCTCGCCGGCTTGGCTGCAAGCCGTGGCGCCAGATGCGCCGCGCGTGCCGAGTCAAGGTGGTCCTGCATAGATCAACACCGACGTATCGTTTCGAGAGCGATGCTGCTACGCCAGCATTGACGCCGTCGCGTCACCAACGTCCTAGGAGTGTCACAATGGCTAGATTGCGAGCCGCAGCGGCTGTCTGTGCGATGATCTTTACGACACTGTTTCTTGCGTCAGCGAGCCTGGCCGGTCCAGTCGATCACGTGAGCTCTCTAGGCCTGAGAGGCCTCACCGTCTCCTCTCTTATTCTGCAAGTGAAGTCTGAGCAGAAATGCAAGTGGAAGCGTGTGTGTGACTACTTTGCGCCTGAGAGTTCCTGCTCCCATCCGCCGTGCTGCAAAAAATCGCACCATGAGAAAGTCTGTGAGGATACCACGTCGGATAAAGGCACTTCACAAGCCTGCCCGGACGGCATGGTCGGCACGCCGCCAAACTGCGTGTGCACGTCCAGCCAAGGCGTGTGCCAGTACCTACCCCATTGATCCACTGAAGTGGTCCGACTATGAACTGAGCGACTGCGAGTGGAGTGTCATCAGACTCACACAATCCCAATGCGTGGATAGTTGATCGGCCGACGGAAGCTCTTCATCCGCGACGGCTCCTCGTAGTGGATCGCCATCAAGCCGAACGAGTCCGCGCCGTGGCTCGACCAGTCATGAGACGGGCCTAGTCCCACATCGCGGTTCTCGTCCTTCTTCTCATGGTAGTAGCCAAGCGCCTCGCGGCCGGCTTTCGTCTTCGTCTCATCGAACCAGCACTTCGGAAGAGCTCGTCTGACCGCTTCAATTCTCATCGCCGCGGCGCCGGCGCCCTGGTTCTTGATGATCTCGGTTCGGAAACCGGCATCGCTCACGTGGTCTTCATACCGCTTGCCAGTGATGTTGTTGGCGTTCACTCCATCATGGGGGAGAACACACAGCGCATTCTGATAGCCGCGCGAACGGAGCTCGTTGATGGCTTCCTGTGCTTCCTGGATCGCGCCGATGAAGACCGCATGTCGTTGCGGTTCCTGCATCGCCATGCGCGCCAAATCTTCTTGGCTTCTTTCATCGGGGAAAGCAGCGGCGAATTGCTGCGACAGGAGGTGCTGGAAGGCTCCCACCTCGTCCGCGACCTTTGCCTTGTACTCTTGAACCTCTCGCAGAGACTGTGTCGTCTTAGCGACCACGTCCTCATAGGAGGGGCTTGTAGGTTCGACGGAACCCCCGGCCGTCGCCGCTTCAGGGCTTTCGTTGCTCGGAGCGGCTTGAGGCTGCTCGGTGGGCTCGCTAGGAGGGGAACCGTCGAGATCGCCAAAGATTGCCTTGTTGTATTCGGCGCGGCGCTTCGTTTCTTCCGCGCGCCACTTGCTCAAACCCTCAGCCGCGTCCTTGGCTCTCAGCCCTTTGTTCTCTGCGCGAATGTCAACGGGGTCGGGAACGTCGGGCAGGTCGCCAACCTCAACGGGTTCGTCGTCGGTCCGCCGTCTGTCGGCGAGGTCTGCGGCGGCTTCCTGTGGGCCCCCAAGGTCGGAACTATAGGTCTTCGCCGAAGTGCTCTCGGCGCCTTCAGTCTGCACTGCCAATAATTTCTTGCCTCAACAACTATTGTTTGTTGAGGCAACTAAATAGCGGAGCGGGACGCGGATCGCGTGGAGCATTATCGCGACTTGCCAATGCTCTGCAATAAGCTCGCTCGCGTTTGGCCGAGGATTTCCCCGTCTGGGGATCGAGAACGAGCTCGTTCATTGTGCGCCCTATCCGGCACCAGGCGGTAGCAACCTAATATCCGAGGCTTACCCCTCGAGGTCCGCAAGGAAACGTCGGCACGAGATTGGCGCTGAGGCAAAACGTCCCGGTGCGCGCGGCCGAAGCGATGCACGCGAATGATCCTCACACCTACGCCGCCGTGGCGAGTCGATCAAAAGGGCCGCCTTGACGGCGGGTAGTCCGCATGGCCTATGGCCAATCGGTAATCATTGGAATCGGGAGTGAGCTAGGTCATGAGCTACAAAATCACCGCGGCTGCCGCGTTGTTTGCCGTCCTTGCCGTAGGCGTTAGCTTGGCTGAGCCGGTCCAGGCCGGAACCTGCCAACCGGTGAAGGCAAAGGGCATTGCTAAGGATCTGGCCACCGCGACGTTGTATGCGCAGGCAGATCTGACGCAGACGGCCAAGAGCATGAAGGGCAAGGTCACGTCGGCTAAGACCAATTGCCTGCCGAGCACCGTCAGGACTTCCGGTGCAAGATCGACGCTGTGGTTTGCCCGAAATAGGCAAGCCTTGCGAATGGGCGTCGGCCTCGGCCGGCGCCCTTGCATCTGCTCGCTCGGTACGAGCGACGCGGGGAAAGAGGGGCGCGAACCGGCCCCGATGCTTCAAGCTCTGAACGATTCGGAAGTCGCCGCACCGCGCTCGTTGGCGCGGTGGCTTGACCCTGGATCGAGAGGCCGGTGATTCGAATTCACCCTCGTGCCCATCCTTAGCGTCCGTCCATCCCGCTAGGCCGGTCACCCGATCGAGACGGAGCGCGGCGCTAGCCAGTGCTCAGGCAAAAAGACCCCGACCCTTAAAGGGCCGGGGTTTTTGGCATTTGCCGGAGAAAAAACTAAAGGGCGCTATCTACCGAGACTAACCGAGCTTCAACGGCGTGGTTGCCACGGCTTTCTCGTGATGGCCGAAGCAGCCACCGAGCCCGATCGTTGCGGTGATGATGATGGCGCAAGCTAGAAAGAGGCGCATGGATTGATCCCCCAAAAGGTCCCCCTGAAGCCCTGACTATAGCGGGTATTCATGGGGCTGGCTGTGACACTTGGGACACGCCTGGATCAAAAAAGGACATTGACCCAGGCGCGCCATCATTGAATTTCCAAGGGTTTTCGCTTGATGCCACCCGTTACAAATACCAGCGGCAATGGCGGTGGCCGTTGAGCCACCAGCAGCCCTTGTGATGGTGGTGATGCCAATGCATGTGGCGCTTATGCGCGAAAGCCGGCGGTGCCGAAACCGCGGTGAGCAAAAGGCCTGTTCCAACGGCAAGGCAGATCAACAAGCGCTGCATGGGGTCCTCCCTTGATGGCGGCATGAGAATCGGCGTGCTCAAGCCAAGTGCCTGAAGACGCTATGAAAAATGGAGATTGGAGGCGGACTGATTGGACGCGACACGGCTTACGCTGTCAGGCGATAGGTCTGACGCTTGGAGGTTTAGTCCCCGTGCTTCTGATAATAGCTCGAGGAATAGCTCCAGGCGGGAGCTTCGTATGCAGGTCCCGGGATCGAGATCGAATTCCCATACTCCGAGATATGCGTGTCGCTCGAGTCCGCGCTGCTGGTGAGCGGCATGGCAAGTGAGCGGGCGCCGCCGTTAGACGTGATGAAATCCTGAGCCGGCGAGCTGAAGTGAGTCGCGGCGCCCTCAAGGCTCGCGTTCTGACCTTCGATATCGAAGGCATAGGCGGGAGCGGCGGCCAAGCCTGCCAGCGCGCCGAGCACCAGCACGAGAGGAAGGTGTTTCATCTGGAAATCCCCCGAAACAGCTCTTGATTTGCACTAACCATACCGCGTTTCGCGGCCCAGCGCCACCCCGCGGCAGCCAAAATTGGTACTCCCAGCGCCATCGGAGCCTGCGGCTGTTTCGCCGGCGCCGCCGCGCTGCTACAAGCGCGGGCCATGGCGCCCCGGCTACTCTACGTCGTCACCGAGGATTGGTACTTCTTGTCGCACCGGCTGCCCATGGCCCGAGCCGCGAGGGCTGCCGGCTACGAAGTCCATGTCGCGACCCGTATCAAGGACGGCAAGGCGGCAATCGAGAAGGAAGGCTTCGTGCCGCATGCGCTCTCCTGGAGCCGCGGCTCGCTCTCGCCGCTCGGCAGCCTAAGCGCCATCGTCGAGCTCAGGCGGTCTGCTGCGCGCGGCTTGCCCCCGACATCTTGCACAACATTTCGCTGAAGCCGGTCCTGCTCGCCACGACCGCGAGCCTCGGGCTTGCCAACACGGCGGTGGTCAACAGCCTGACCGGGCTCGGCACTCTGTTCATCGGCGAGGCTAAGGTCGGCGAGACCACGCGCCGGCTGGTGCGCTACGCGCTCAGCCATCTGCTCAGGCGGAAGCGCAGCAAGACCGTGGTGCAGAACCCCGAAGACCGCGCCTTCGTGATCGAGCTCGGCGTGCCCGAGGCGGCCGTGGTGCTGATCGCGGGCTCCGGTGTCGACACCAAGCAGCTCACGCCGTTGCCGGAGCCGCCGCCGCCGATCACCGCGGCCTATGTCGGGCGCATGCTGGCCGACAAGGGCGTGCTCACGCTGGTCGAGGCGTTCGCGCTGCTCGGCAAACGCGGCGTCCCGCTCCAGCTGCTGCTCGCCGGCGATTGCGACAGGGAGAACCCTGGCTCGCTCGCTCCCGAGCAGCTCCGCGAGTTCGCCAGCCTTTACGGCATCGAGTGGCTCGGCCATGTGGCCGATATCAGGACGGTGTGGGCGCGGAGCCATTTCGCCGTGCTCGCCTCGCGCCGCGAGGGACTGCCCAAGAGCCTGCTCGAGGCGGCAGCCTGCGGCCGGGCCATGGTCGCGACCGATGCGCCGGGCTGCCGGGAGATCGCCATCGAAGGCGTAACCGCGCTCACCGTTCCGGTCGACGATGCCGCAGCACTGGCCGCGGCGATGGAGAGGCTCGCCGGCGACAAAGCCTTGCGCGAGCGCTTCGCCAAGGCCGCGCGCGATCTGGTCGAAAGCAAGTTCTCGGCCGAGGCCATCGGCAAGGAGACCGTCGCGCTCTACGACGCGCTCAGGGCGAGTTAACCCCGAGCCTCGGCGCGCATCATGGCGACGATGCCGTCATGGGTGGCGACCGCGGGACGCCAGCCGATCCCCATCAACTTGGCGGGATCGATCACGAAGCTGCCCGAGATGCGCTCCCAGTCGGCTTCCTTTCCGAACGACTTCATCAGCCGCTTCACCGCGCCTTGCGGCACGCCAACGAGGTGAGGGGGACGCCCCAGCCCCTCGCGCATGGCGCTGACCAGGCCGGCGACGCTGATCGGCTCGGCGTCGGCGACGAGGAAGGTCTCGTAGGCTGCCCGCTCCGAGCCGAGCACGAGCGAGATCGCGGCGATGAGGTTCGGAAGCGCGAGCAGCGAGCGGCGGTTGTCCAGCCCGGCGAAGGGGAGCGGCATCGGCGTCCTCGCCAGCGTCACGAGCGAGGCGATGTTGCCCTTGACCCCGGGTCCATAGACGACGGCAGGGCGGAGCACCGTGAAGTTCGCCCCGCTTGCCGCGACCAACTTCTCGGCTTCGAGCTTGGAGCGCCCATAGGCGTCGGTCGGCTCGGGCCTGTCAGTCTCGGTGATCGCATGGTCGGCCGAGAGCCCGGCCTGCGCCCTGACCGAGGAGACCAGCACCAGCCGCTCCATTTTCGCGCGCGCCGCCTGTTGCGCGAGCTCTCCCACCGACAGCGCGTTGATGCGCGTGTAAACGTCGTCGGCCAGCACGCCGGGCGAGTGCGCAAGGCCGGCGAGATGCACGACATGGGTCACGCCGTCGAGCAGCTCCGACCAATCGACCGGGCGGGAAAGGTCGGGGAGCGCGACACGCTCGATGCCGGCGCCCTCCTGGATGGCGGACGGATCGCGTGCGGCGGCCCTGACGGCGTAGCCGTCGCCCGACAGCGCGCCGATCAGGGCTTTGCCGATGAAGCCGGAGGCGCCGGTGACGAGGACGGTCGCGGTCACGCGCGGCCCCGCCCGAGCCAATAGAGCGTCGCCGCGGTGGCGGCAGCGCCGAGGATAAGCGCCGCGAGGTCGAGCAGGAGCGAATGTGCAAGGCACGCGCCGACGGCAAGCCCCGCGAGAGTTGAGCCGAGCAGGAAGATGCGCGTCGTCACCTCGGGCACGCTTCGCCCTCCGGCCACCGCGCGTTGATAGAAATGCGAGCGGTGCGCCGACAGGAACGGCTCCTTGTTGATGATGCGGCGAACGAGCGTGATCGCCGTGTCGGCCACCATGTACATGGGCAGAAGCAGCGCGGCCGCGAGATTGGCCTCGGCCACATAGATCAGCATCAGCGCGAGACAGAGCCCGATCGGCAGGCTGCCGGCATCGCCGAGAAAGATGCTCGCCGGGTGCTTGTTGAAGATGGCGAAGCCGAGCATGGCGCCGAGCAGAGCGAGTGCGAGCAGCCCGATACCCGCCGGCACGATGCCGAGAGCTTGCAAGGCGGCGACGGCGAGCGTGATCGGCACCACTTCCGCCACTGTCATCCAATCGAGCCCGTCGAGAAAGTTGACGGCGTTGACGAAGCCGACCGTCCCGACCACGAGCAGCGCGCGCTCGACGCCAAGCGGAAGAAGCCCCGGCAGGATGCGCATTTCAGCGGGCAGGCAGAGCACGATGGCGAGCGCCGCCAGTCCCTGGCCGATGAAGCGCCACGACACGCGCAGCGCGTGACGGTCGTCGAGTGTGCCGAGCACAGTGAGGAAGCTCGCCGCGGCAAGCACCGGGACCAGGCTCGGCACCGCCAGCGATGGCACGAGAGATGCGGCCAATGGCGCAGACCGCGAGCACGGCCAGCATGACCGCAAGCCCGGCGCCTTGCGGCGTCGGCACTTTATGCGAGGAGCGGGCGTTCGGATGGGCGAGCAGATGGCGGACCAGGATCGGCCGCAAGATCAGGATTGCGCCCGCGCTGATGCCCGCGCTTGCCGCGACGATGCCGGCCCAAGATAAAAGCGAGGCCTGCCCCATCGCCTCAATGCAGCGTGCGCGATGCGGGCTGCCATTCTTCCTTGGCAGGGACCGGGTGCGCGGTGCTGGCCGGGACATAGCCTTCGACGGTCGCGCGCAGCATGTCCTGGAGCTCGGTCATGTCGAGCTTCTGGATCGCCTCCTCGAGACGCTCGAGCGCCGCGGCGAGCTCGTCATAGGGCAGGATCGGCTCGGAGTTCTTGAAGATGCGCGGGTGGTTGGTGCCGGTCGTGTTCTCGCCGATCAGAAGCTCCTCGTAGAGCTTCTCGCCGCGCCTGAGGCCAATATATTCGATGGCGATGTCGCCCTCTGGATGGTCCTCGTCGCGCACCTCGAGCCCCGACAGGCGGATCATGGTGCGGGCGAGATCGTCGATCTTGACCGGTGTCCCCATCTCCAGCACGAACACCTCGCCGCCGGCCGCCATGGTGCCGGCCTGGATCACGAGCTGAGCGGCCTCGGGGATCGACATGAAATAGCGGATCACTTCTGGATGGGTGACCGTCACCGGCCCGCCAGCCTTGATCTGGTTGCGGAAGCGGCGCACCACCGAGCCCGATGAATCGAGCACGTTGCCGAACCGCACCATGGTGAAGATCGTGCGCGAATCCCGCTCCTGCGCCAGCGCCTGGAGGATCAGCTCGGCGAGCCGCTTGCTCGCCCCCATGATGTTGGTCGGGCGCACCGCCTTGTCGCTCGACACCAGCACGAAGCGCTCGACGCCGAGCTCCTTCGCCGCCTCGGCGACGATGAGCGTGCCGAACGTGTTGTTCTGCAGGCCGATGAACGGGTTCGCCTCGACGATCGGCACGTGCTTGTAGGCGGCGGCGTGATAGATCACCTCGACGCCGAGCTGCTCGATGGTGCGGGCGATGAGCTTGCGGTCGAGCACCGAGCCAAGCACCTGTACCACAGAGGTCGGCGAGGCCGCGGCTAGAGCCGCTTCATCCTTGTGCAGCCGCTCGTTCAACTCCTCGATCTCCATCGAGATCTCGTAGAGCGCGACCTCGGACAGATCGAACAGGACGAGCGTCTTGGGCCCGAGTCGCAGCAGCTGGCGCGTAATCTCCGAGCCGATCGAGCCGCCCGCGCCGGTGATCATCACCACCTTGCCATGCACATTTGCGGTCAGCAGCTCGAGATTGGGCGTGACCGGATCGCGGCCCAACAGATCCTCGACATCGATCGGACGGAGGTCGCTCACCTCGACATGGCCGGAGGCGATCTCCTCGAGCGCGGGAAGCGTCTTCACCACCACCGGATAGGCTTCAAGCGCGCGGATGGCGACGCGCCGCTCGCCGCGGAGCGCCGAAGGCGTGGCAAGCATCACCTCCTTGACGTTCTCCTCGGCGATGGTCTTGCCGATCTTCTCGGGCCTGAGCACCTTGACGCCGTGCACCATCTGCCCGGCGAGCGAGGGGTTGCTGTCGATGAAGGCGACCGTCTTGTAGGTGCCGGTCTCGTTCAGCGCGCGGAGCAGCTGGATGCCGATGGAGCCGGCGCCATAGATGATGACGCGCTTCCGCTCATCGAAGCTGACGCCCTTGTGCTCCGGCGCGGCCCTGAGCAGGGCGGAGCCGGCCCATTGCCGGCTCAACCTGATGAGGCCGGCGGCGATCAGGCCGTAGATCACGATCACCGACCGCGGATGGACCTTGACGCCACTCATCAACACGACGAGGGCCCACAGCACGGCGGCGATGATCACCGCGGTATAGATGCGGGTGGTGCCCTCGGGTCCGATGAAGCGGGTGACGAGCTTGTACAGCCCGCGCATATAGAAGACGGCGACGCCGAGCACCGGAGCCGCAGCCATCAGCAGAACCTTGGGCAGCGTGCCGGGCACGTAGAGCTGGCTCAAGCGCAGCGAATAGGCGAGCCACAACGCGATGGTGAGCATCGCGAGGTCGTTGATGATCAGGAGGGTCCGCTTGAACCAGCGAGGACGCTCGATCAGCCATACGGCTAGTCGCATAAAGGGCTACCCCGTACCGGTCTTTGCGACGGACCCGGAAAACCATACTACCTGGGAGAGTGCGGCGCACCTTAATCGAAGCTCATTCTGAACGGAAGTGAGGCCGATCGACCCGAAGCCGGGAAAAATCCGGCCGTTTTGTGCCCCTAAGCCGCGGCTAGCCGAGAATCAGCACATGCAGCCGGCGCGGCCCATGCGCGCCCCTGACGATGGTCTGCTCGATATCGGCGGTTCGCGACGGGCCGCTGATCAGGTTGACGGTGCGGGGCAGGGCGCCTTCGCCATAGCCCGCGCGGAGCCGCCCCCAGGCCTGCTCATAGGAGCCGACGATATCGCTCGCGGCGATCAGCACCATATGCGTCTCGGGCAGGAAGGCGAGGCTGGTCGGGTTGTCGTTGCCCGAGACCAGGAACAGCGTGCCGGTCTCGGCGGCGCCAACGACGGCGCGCGACAGCGAGGTCTTGTCGGTGGGCTCCGCCGGACCGAAGACGCGCTCGATGTCCCACGCCTCGCGCCAGGGCAGCGCCGCAAGCACCTTGTCGGTCCCCATGCGCAAGCGCGGTGGCAAATTGTTGGCGCCGAGATAGGAGCCGATCGCGCCCATTACCTGTTTCGGCCAGGCGGCGCGGCTCACGTCGGCGCCTTGCTTGGTGATTGATGCGGTGAATTGGCTGATCGCCTGCTCGCCATGGACGCGGGCGCGCCCCGGGACGGTGCCGCTCGGATGACGGCTGAGCCGGTCGGCAACCACGATATGGCCCGATTGGTCCTCGGGATCGACGTCGAGCGCGGCGCGGATGCGGGCAAATATATTGGTGCGCGCGCCGGCTGAGGCGATGTCTTCGCTCATTGCGGCGCCCTCCGCTTGGTCTTGGCGTAGAGCTGATAGAAGGTCTTGCCTTGCGGCGCCGGGAGGTCGCGCGTTGCCGTCCACGACGACCCGAACGGCAGCCTGGCGAGGCGTCCGCGTTTTCCCCCACGCCGGGCGAGGAACGGCACCAGCGCCCCTGACAGCGCATGATAGAGGCGCGGGCGCCGCGCTGCGAACGCCCAGAGCTTCAGGAAAAGCCGCTCTTTCCGCGGCGGGTTGCCCTTCGCGAAGTCGCGCTCGCGCCAGGCGCGCATCATCTTCGGCAGCGGGATGCCCACCGGGCAGACCTCCTCGCATCGCCCGCAGAAAGTCGATGCGTTCGGAAGATCGCGCGCGTGGTCGATGCCTTGTAGGGCAGGCGTCAGCACCGCGCCCATCGGCCCCGGATAGACCGAGTTGTAAGCGTGGCCGCCGATCGCGCCATAGACCGGGCAATGGTTGAGGCAGGCGCCGCAGCGGATGCAGCGGAGCATGTCCTGGAACACGCTGCCCAGCATCTCGCTCCGTCCATTGTCGAGCAGGACGACGTGATAGGCCTCGGGCCCGTCGGGATCGCCCTCGCGGCGGGGACCTGTGGCGAAGGTCGTGTAGGTGGTGATGTCCTGCCCTGTGGCCGAGCGGGCGAGCAGCCTAAGGATCGTCGATGCGTCCTCGAGCGTCGGCACCACCTTCTCGATCGAGGCGACTCACGATATGGATGCGCGGCAGCGTCGAGGTGAGGTCGCCGTTGCCCTCGTTGGTGACGATCACCGAGGTGCCCGTCTCGGCGATCAAGAGATTGGCGCCAGTGATGCCGACATCGGCGGTGAGGAACTTCTCCCTGAGCACGGCGCGCGCCTCTGCTACCAGATCGGGCACGGTCTTGAGCTTCCGCGTCGGCGGGAGCTTGCGGTGGACGCGGCGAAAATCCGCCTCGATCGCCTCCTTGTTGAGGTGCACGACGGGCGCGATGATGTGGCTTGGGCTCTCGCCTCTGATCTGCACGATATATTCGCCGAGATCGGTCTCGACCGCTTCGATGCCGGCCGCTTTCAGGTGCGCGTTGAGCCCGATCTCCTCCGAGACCATCGACTTGCCCTTGGTCACGCGCTTGGCGCCTGCCGCGCGGCAGATGCCGATCACGGCGGCGCATGCCTCGGCGGCGGTCGAGGCGAAATGCACCTTGCCGCCGCTCTCGATCACCTTGGCTTCGTAGGCTTCGAGATAGAGGTCGAGATAACTGAGCGTGTGGTCCTTGATGGCGCGGGCCTCGCCGCGGAGCTGGTCGAACTCCGGCAGCTTCTCGACCGCGCTGTCGCGCTTCGCGATGAAGCCGCGCTTGACGTTCAGCAGCGCGCGCTGGAGCTCGGCATCGGCCAGAGCCTTCTCGGCATTCTTTTCGAAGCTCTTGGTCGAGAACGCCATCCCGCCCCCGAACCCGCCTAGCGCTGCCGCGGCGCGGCGATTGCCGGTGTCTCGGTCATCCCGGCAAGCACCTCGGCCACGTGGCGCGCCTCGACGCCGGTCTTCTCGCGCGCGAGCCCGCCGGCGATCTGCATGAGGCAGCCGAGATCGGCGGCGAGCACGGTCTTGGCGCCGGTCGCGAGGATCGAGCGGAGCTTGGCCTCGAGGATGGCAGTGGAGATCGCGGGATATTTGACCGAGAAGGCGCCGCCGAACCCGCAACAGACGTCGCGCTCGGCAAGCTCGGTCAGGGTGAGCCCGTCGACGCTCGCGAGCAGCTTCCGCGGCGATGCAGAGATACCGAGCTCGCGCAGCGACGAGCAGGAGTCATGGTAGGTCACGGTGCCGGCGAAGCTTGCGTTGACGCGCGTCACGCCGAGCACGTTGACGAGGAAGCTGGTCAGCTCGAAGGTCTTGGCCGCAAGCGCCTCGGCGCGCTGAGCGAACTCGGGGTCGCCGGCAAGCAGCTCCGGATAATGCCGGCGGAGCATGCCGGCGCACGAGCCGGACGGCGCGACCACATAGTCGAAGCGCTCGAAGCTCTCGACCACCTTGCGGGCAAGAAAGACGGCGTCGGCCCGGTCGCCGGAATTGAAGGCCGGCTGGCCGCAGCAGGTCTGGGTGAGCGGGACCTCGACGCGCGCGCCGCCCGCCTCGAGCAGCTTGATCGCGGCAAACCCGACGCTCGGCCTGAACAGGTCGACGAGGCAGGTCACGAACAGGCCGACCAGCGAACCTTGCTTTGCGGCTTCTGGCGCCAAGGTCATATGAGCTTCCGGCCGGTCCTGCATCTTGTGGCGGGAGAAGGAACTCTGGATGTAGCATCGGCGCCGCGACTCAAGAAATCGGAAATCGATGCGCCAGGGCCGCAAGTTTTGGGGGAGGGACATGACGGGACGGGCGCTGGCGCTGGTTGCGCTCATGGTTTTGTCCGGCGCTTCGGCTGCCGGCGCCGAGACTGCGCCTGTCATCCTCGTCACGCCGCTCGTCTATGGCACGCACATGCCTGGGCTCGGCGATGCGGCGACCAAGCTCGCGAGGCTGATCAAGGAGCGCTCGGGCGGCACGCTTCAGCTCGACCTGAAGCAGCCGGGCGACGGTACCAAGCCCGACGAGGTCCTCGACAAGGTGTCTGACGGCAAGGTCGATGCCGGCTTCGCCACCGCGAGCTTCTGGGCGGCGAAGGTCCCGGCCGCGTCCTTGTTCTCGGGCTTTCCGTTCGGCCCTGACGGCAGGACCTATCTCGATTGGTTTGACAGCGGCAACGGCCGGACGCTCTACCAGGAAATGTACGACCATGCCGGGGTGAAGGTGCATGTCATCCCGTGCGCTTTCGGCGGCGCCGAGGCCGGCGGCTGGTTCGCCAAGGAGATCAGAAGCAAGGACGACCTCAAGGGCCTGCGCATCCGCATCTTCGGGCTCGGCGCCAGGGTCATGTCTGAGGCCGGGGCCAATACCGTGCTGCTTCCCGGCGGCAAGCTCGCGAGCGCCTTCGAGCGGAAGGAGATCGACGCCGCCGAGCTCTATACGCCGGCCGTCGACGCCGACCAGGGACTGAAGGAGAAGGTCAAGCTGATCTATATGCCGGGCTGGCATCAGCCTGAGACCGTGCTCGAGCTGATCGTCAACAAGGACCGCTGGAACCTGCTCACCGCCGAGCAGCGCGGCGTGATCGATGGGGCGTGCAAGGCGATGCTCCAGCAGACGCTCGGCGAGAGCGCGCAGCTTCAGGCGCAGGCTCTGTCCGAGATGAGCGCCAAGGACGGCGTCCGCGTCGCCACCTTTCCCGACGACGTTCTCGCCGCCCTGAAGGAGGCGTGGAGCAAGGTCGCCAAGGACGAAGGCGACCAGGACTATTTCTTCAGGGCGGTGCTCGACGACATCGACAAATTCCGCGCCAAGAGCGCGAACCCGCCCGCGCCGCAACCGGCACCCGCGCCGCAAGGTGCGTCCCGGCTGCAAGCGCAGCCGGGACCGCAAGCCTCGCCCTGAGGGAGTTCCTATTCCGCCGGGTTGGCCTTCAGATAGGCGATGATGTCGGCCCGCTCGCCGGCGTCAGGAACGCCCGGAAAGGCGAGCGCCATGGGAGAATCGGGGATCAGCGCCTTGGGGTTGGTAATCCACTTGTCGAGATTCTCCTCGGTCCATACCCAGCCGTCGGCGCCGAGGTTCTTCATGCCGGGCGAATACATCGCGGCGTAATCGGCGACGCTCGCCGCCTTGCGTCCGACCACGCCGTTCAGCTCAGGGCCGACCAGAAGTCTTGGCGCCTGGTCCGATCTGGTGGCAGATCCCGCATTTGGCAAAGGCGGCCTTGCCCTTGGTCGCGTCGCCTTCGGCAAAGGCGGGGCTATAAAGCGTGACGGCAACGGCGGCAGCGCCGAGCCCCAGCAGCAACACAGTCCTCATCTCCATCCTCCTTGGTAGGTCCGCGCGAGGACTCCCAGCCCCGGTTGGACGATTGCCCAGCGTTTCGCAATGCTCTGTCAGTTTCGCTTGACTGTAGCAGAAGGCCAATTTGGCCGCAAAAGTGCTCTTGTGCGACATGGTAACTCGTTGGCGGCCGAACGGGTTGCGGGCTTTCTGCGGCCGTCTTAGCCAGAGCAGGGGCGTATTGCCCGCCACCAGCGCACGTGCGAAAGACTAAGGCAAAGCCCCCTTTCCAAACGGTCCTGACACGCGC
>CAWBSA010000018.1:0-120294 GCA_963791255.1 uncultured Alphaproteobacteria bacterium
CGCGGAACGGCACGTAGAAGCTCGCGCCAAGATCGATGTCGAGGATGTCGTTGGCGATCACCGGATTGCCGACGATGTAGAGCGAGCAGCTTTTGATTTTGCCCGAGAGCGAGGTTATCGCGCCTTGATCGGCGGCGAAGATGATCATGAGGCCGTGCGGCCCCGCCATGCGCTCGACCGCCGCCTTCACCTCGCTCCACGGAGCGCGGCCGTCGATCAGCGACTTGGCGGCGGTGGGATCGAAGCGGCCGAGCTCACGCTCGAACGCGCCCACCAGCGCCCCGTAGCCCAGCCCCGTCGCGACGCTGACGTGCTCGACACGCGACGTGCTGACGCTATCACTCATGACAGGTCTCCCTGATTGAAGAAAATCGAGCGGGCAAAGGGCCCGCTCGATCGAAGGTCAGCGGTGGCGCCTGCCTCACTGCTTGCGGCGCGTCAGCGACACGATATAGGCGGGCGAGCGCGCGGCGAACACCGGATCGTTGGTCGGCCCGGCGATGCCGTCGACCACGTTGCCCGGGAGAAACACCCCGGCATCGCAGGTCTCATCGGGCGCGATCTTGTCGATGCTGATCTTGCCGAGCAGCGTGGTCGGGCGGTTGTCTTCATCGTCCCAGCGGAGCGTCGGGTCATTGGTCGGGTCGCCGGTCTTACCCTGGATGGCGGTGAGATCGAACACGACCGGCGCCTTGGCAACCCGGTCCTTGAACTCAGCCTCGTAGAAATCCGGCCCTTTGGCTTTCGCTTCGTCGGGGGTGAGCCCGAGATCGCCGGCCTCGGGGACCAGCTTGTATTTGACCAGCGACTGCTCGCCGGCAGCGTTGGTGAAGGTGAAAGCGTGTACGCCGAAATAGTCGACGCCGGCATAGCTCGCCGGAACGGGATGCGAGGTCAGCCAGGCATTCTGCCGCGTCGATTCCGGGTGGGCGGCGAAGAACGCATTCAGCTTGTCCTTGTCGCCGGACGCGACCGTCTTCAGGAACTCGACGAACAGAGCCGGCGTCTGCACGAAGAACACCGGCGCCGAGATGGTCACGATGTCGGTGGTCGCGCCGTCGCCGAGCTCGAATTTGACGGCGAGACCCCTGACATTGTCCTGAGCGTTGTCAGGCGCCTTGGGGTCGCCGCCGCCCAACGAGAAGCGGGCGATGATCGGCACCGGCTTGGCGAAATGCGGGGCCTTTGACAGCTTCGGCGCATCGGCCGAAGGTGTGAACTGTCCCGTCACGCAAAAGCCTTTGGTATGCGCGGCGCGGTCGCCCGGGTGCTTGCCGAACACGCTGTTCAGCGCGTCGACCAGGTCGGCCGGAGTCGGGTCGGCAGCGAATGCCGCAACGGCGCTCCCGACCAGGATCAATGCAGCGATCGGCGCCAAGCGCGCTCAAGCGTTTACTGCCACGTCTCATTTCAGCTCCTCCATTGCTTGCCCGCGGGCCATGGTAGCGCCATTCAGCCCAACGTCAGATGACAGATTGATGCAGGGCGCGGCAGGAAATTGCCCTGTTCTTGGCAGGAAACGACCCAGTGTGTCATTTGACAAAGAGTTGAGGAGCGACCCGATGTATATCGCATGAAGGCGCCGGGCGGTTTGCGTCCGAAGTTCGAGCCTTGGGCGCGATGGATCAGATGCAATCTCAGGCCAATACGGCGCTCCGCGCGCGCGCGCGACGCTATGCGTTGGCGCTGCTCATCTTTGCCGCCGCCTTCGCGCTCCGTTTCCTGGTCGACTACATCGTCCCGGATCGGCTTCCGTTCATCACGTTCTTCCCGGCCGTGCTGGCAGCCGCCTATTATTGCGGCCGCGGGCCTTCGATCCTGGTGCTGGTGCTCTCGGCGATTGCCGGAACCGTCTGGAGCGACCCGACCGGCGCGAGCCCCGCGACGTTCTACGTGGCGAGCTTCCTGCTGTTCGTCGCTCTGGCCGGCGTCAACGTCGCGCTGGTGCATTACCTGATGACGACACTCGTGGAGCTTAGAGCCCGCGATCAGCAGCTCGCCATGATCAATCGCGAGCTCAAGCACCGCATCAAGAACCTGTTCTCCATTGCCAACTCGATCTGCCTGCAAACCATCAAGCCCGGCAGATCCACCGAGGAAATGTCCAAAGGCGTGACCGGGCGCATCATGGCCATCGCCGCGGCGCAGGACCTCCTCACCGGGACGGGATCGGACGGCGCGGATCTGCGCGAACTGGTGGCGTCGCTGGTGACCACGCTCGCGCCCGATCCGTCGCGGCTCAAGGTCGAGGGCCCCAAGGCGCAGTTGCCAGGCGATGCCACGACCCCGTTCGCGCTGATCCTGCACGAGCTCGCCACCAACGCCCTGAAATACGGCGCGTGGTCGACCGGCTCAGGGCTCGTCAAGTTGCGCTGGACCACGGCCAACGGAACGCTCGATTTCCGTTGGCGCGAGCACGATGGCCCGACCATCGCCCCGCCAATGCGCGACGGCTTGGGGCGCACGCTGATAAGAAGCAGCCTTCCCGGAGCGACCGTGACCCACGATCTCAAGGCCGACGGGCTCGAATGCGAGATCAGCCTTCCACTCACACCATCCCCGCCCGCCGCCTGAGCGAGGCGCGGCCTTTTGACTTTGACATGCAGCAGGTACAAGCGCACACGGCGTGTCTCATGCCGTCTGCGCCCCTTCAGCTACGAGGTGCCGTGCCCGCAATGTCCCTTGCGGACGTGCGAGGTGTTCCACCCCATCGGCCACGACGAGCTGGAATTCATCGCCACGCTCAAGACCGGCGAGCTCAGGACCGGACCGGGCACGACCGTGCTGCGCGAGGGCGCCCAATCGGAGCACCTGTTCACGCTGCTCGAAGGCTGGGCGTTCCGCTACAAGACCTTGAGCGACGGCAGGCGGCAGATCACGAGCTTCGTGCTCCCCGGCGACTTCCTCGGCATTCAAGCGACCATGCAGGGCGAGATGGACCATTCGGTCGATACCTTGACCGCGGTCGCGCTCTGCACTTTTCCGCGCAACCGCGTGTGGGAGATATTCAAGCGCTGCCCGAGCCTTGCCTTTGATCTCACTTGGCTCGCCGCGCGCCAGGAGACGATGCTTGACGAGCATCTCTTGAGCATCGGCCGCCGGAACGCCGAGGAGTGCGCGGCCTATTACATCCTGCACCTCTATATGCGCGCGAGCGACATCGGTCTCGTCACCGACCACCGCGTCCGCTTCCCGTTCACCCAGGATCATCTGGCCGACGCGCTCGGCCTCTCGCTGGTCCACACCAACAAGACCTTGAAGCGGCTCGCCGCGCGTGGCCTCATCCAATGGGAGCATGGCTGGTGCTTCCTGCCCGACATCTCGGCGTTAGCCGAACTTGCCAAATTCGACTTGAACCTTCCGCGCAAACGTCCTTTGCTCTGACCAGCCGACACCATGCCGCCCCTCGACGCACCATCGCCGCTCAGGCTCGATCAATCCGAGCTTGAGGCTTATTGGCTGCCCTTCACCGCCAATCGTGCCTTCAAGCGCCGTCCTCGACTCATCGAGCGCGCCGAGGGCATGCATTACGTGACGCCCGACGGGCGCAAGCTGCTCGATGCCATGTCGGGGCTGTGGTGCTGCAACGCCGGCCATTGCCGAACCCCGATCGTCGAGGCGCTCCAGAAGCAGGTCGCGCGGCTCGACTACGCGCCTGCCTTTCAGCTCGGCCACGCTCCGGCCTTCAGGCTCGCCTCAAAGCTCACGGCGCTCGCGCCGGGCGATCTCAACCACGCGTTCCTCTGCAACTCCGGATCGGAGGCGGTCGACACCGCGCTCAAGATCGCGCTCGCCTATCACAAGCTCTCCGGCCAGAGCACGCGCACCCGCTTCATCGGGCGCGAGCGCGGCTATCACGGTTCCTGCTTCGGCGGCACCTCGGTCGGCGGCATCCCGCAGAACCGCAATCTGTTCGAGCCGCTGCTCAAGGTCGACCGCCTGTCCTCGACCTATTCGCGCGAGCGCCAGTCCTATACCAGGGGCGAGCCCGAGCTCGGCGGAGACCTTGCCGACGGACTTTCCTGCATCGTCGCGCTCGACGGCGCCGGCTCGATCGCCGCGGTCATCGTCGAGCCTATGCTCGGCTCGGCAGGGGTGTTCGCGAGCCCGCAAGGCTACCTTCAGCGCCTGCGCGAGATCACCCGCGCGCACGGCATCCTGCTCATCTTCGATGAGGTAATCACCGGCTTCGGCCGGCTCGGCTACCCCTTTGCCGCCGAGCGCTACGGCGTCGTTCCCGACATGATCTGCTTTGCCAAGGGCGTGACCAACGGCGCCGCCCCGCTCGGCGGCGTGCTGGTGCGCGACAGCATCCATGCCGCCTTCATGCAAGGCCCGGAATACGTGCCCGAGCTCGCTCACGGCTTCACCTACTCGGGCCATCCGCTCGGCATCGCCGCCGGCCTCGCCTCGCTCGAGCTTTATCGCGACGAGGGCTTGTTCGAGCGGGCGCGTGCGCTCGAGAGCGTGTTCGCCGATGCGGTGCACGGGCTCAAGGGCTCGCCGCATATCATCGATATCAGGACCATCGGCCTTGCCGCCGGCATCGACCTCTCGCCGATCGACGGCTCGCCCGGTCTGCGCGGCGCGCGTGCCCTCGACGCCGCCTTTTTCGACGAGGATCTGGTGATCCGCGCGGTCGGCGACACCATCGTTCTGGCGCCGGCCCTGATCGCGTCGGAGGACGATATTGCCACCATCGTCGACAAGCTCGCAATCATCCTGCGGCGCTTGCGCTAAACCAACCCCACTTGGCCGCAAGCCGCTTCGCTGCTATCACTGGGCACGCGGGGGGCCACCAGATTGCTGTTGCTTTACAGTGGCCTGTCGCCCATGATTTTCGTGCGAGCTCGGGGCCCAGTTGCGCAACGCTGACACCATAGGCTCCGGGCAGATCGCGTCCTCGGGAGGGCTGGTCATGCTCGACGTGATCGTCCTGATCGCCATGGCCGTCACGGCGACCGCATTTGCGGCCGGGCTGACGGTGCATTCCGGCGTCGCCATGATCCCGAGCGTGATCGCCGCCGCGGCGCTCTATCTCGTCATGGCGGCGTCCTATCTCATGCTCTCGCGCCAGACCAAGGCGAACCCAGTGACCTCGCGCCTCCAGGAGCTCGAGGCGGCGATGGAGATCATCGACGGCGACCTGCAGCGCATCGACCGCGTCGAGGACGACGTCGCCCGTCTCGATCTGCTCAATGACCGCGTCGAGCGCCTCGACCAGGCGGTCAACACCATCGCCCCCGGCGAATTCACCGGCTCGCTTGCGCGGAATGACGATTTCACCGCCGAGTTCGAGCAGGTTCATGCGCGGATCGAGGGCCTGCGCGCCGATCTCGAAGGCGAGGCGAGGAATCAGCGCGACAAGATCGCCGGCGATCTTCGCGCGCTCGAAGGCGTGATCAAGCAGATTTCGAACGAGTTGGGCGCAACCGCTGCCGCGGCGGCCAGAGCCGGGTCGCCGGTGGCGGCGCCGTCGCCGTCGCGCTTCGTGCCGAGCGCGCCTGAGGTGGAGCCGGTCGTGGTCGAGGAGATCGTCGCCGTCTACGACCGGGGCGCCGAGGAGCCCGAGCCGGTGCAAGAGGAGGTCGTGCAGGAGGAAGCGGTCGCGCTCCCGACCGGCAGCCTGCTCGAGCAGGCGATGCTGACCGTGCTCAACGATGCGATCGAAGGCGGCCGCATCGATCTCTATCTCCAGCCGATCGTGACCGTGCCCGAGCGCAAGCTCCGCTATTACGAGGGGTTCACCCGGGTCAGGACCACCGACGAGGAGATCGTGATGCCGCGCGACTATCTCCCGGTCGCCGAAAACGCTGGCCTGATGCCGATCGTCGACAACGTGCTCCTGGTCAAGAGCGTGCAGCTCCTGCGCAAGCTCCGCCCGGACTCCCGCGTCAAGGGCGTGTTCTGCAACATCTCGGTGCAGTCGCTGCTCGATCGCGACTTCTTCCCCGAGCTGGTCGAGTTCATGGAGGAGAATAGCGGGTTATCGGAGAGCCTGGTGTTCGAGGTGAGCCAGCCGGCGATCCTCGCGCTCACCCGCGGCGAGCTTGCCGCCCTCGATACTCTGGGCGCGCTCGGCTACGGCTTCTCGCTCGATCATGTCGGCGATCTCGATATCGATTTCGCCGGGCTGCGCGACCGCGCGTTCCGCTTCGTCAAGATCGACGCCGCCACCTTCCTGCACGGCATGAAGGAGAAGGGGGCGGCGCTGCCGGCCTCCGACATGAAAAGCTATCTCGAGGGCTTCGACCTCAAATTGATCATCGAGAAGGTCGAGGACGAGGCCGATGTGGCGAAGCTGCTCGATTACGGCATCGAGCTTGCCCAGGGCTATCTGTTCGGCGAGCCCAAGGCGATGAGCCCGCAGCTCGTGCGCGAGCTCGACGGCGCCGACGCGGCCTAGCCGCCATCCCTGAAAATAATGCGAGTCCCGGGAGCATGGCCCCCGGGACTCCGCACGACTGACGGCAATGTCAGGCTAGTTTTTCGGCCACGGGGTCGAGGGGAACATATTCTGGAGCTCCTTCTCCTCGACGTCGCCGCCGCTCTGCTGCGCCGGCTCTCCCTTCCGCTCGGCCATGGCTGGCGGCGGAGGACTGGTGGGCATGTCGGCCGCATTCAAATGCTCGTCGACCTGCTGCTGCTCGTCGACGACTGGAATTGTGATCGGCGCCGAGCGATCGAGGGGAAGCGGCGACAGCGCAAAAGCCTGGCCGGCGACGGCGAAGCCGCCGAGCACCAGCGCAGTTGCGCCTGCTTTGACGAAATGATGGGCCATGTCCGAATTCTCCTTGCTGAAGTTAGTCTGGCCTAGTCGCGCATGCTCTGCGGCCAGGGCGAGGACGGAAACATCCTCTGCAACTCGCTGACCTCGTCGTCCGAAGACTGGGACGACGCATAGGGACGGCGCCAGAAGCTCGGAGGGCCGTCGTCGTCGCCCAGCGCTTCGCTCGAATTGTCGCCGTACCAGGCGGCGAGATCGCCCGCGTCGGCGCGGCTGACCGCGTCGGCCCGCTCGACCGGAACGACGTAGTCCGTGCCGGGGACGGTGGGCGGCGATCCAGCATCGGCGCCTGACGCAAAGCCCGCGAGCGCGATAACCAATGCGCCGGCGGTTAATAGATGGTTACGCATTGAACTCTCCCTCACCGCCCGCGAGCAAATCTCGCCGCTGATCGGCGAGCCGCCCCGGACGGCGTGGGAAACGTATGCCATGCAACCTCTGTAAGAAGCTTAAGGAGGCAATCGGCAAAACGCTGAGAATTCTCCGCGAAACGCGGTGACCTCGCTCAGCCTTTAGTAACGCAGGCTGGGCGGCCAGTTGGTCTCGGGGAACAGCCTCTGCAGCTCGCGGATCTCGTTGTTGCCGCCCGGGATGTTGCGGTAGATGCGCGTCGACGGGCCGGTGGCATAAGAATCGGCCACGTAATAGTCGCTGTAGAGCTGCTGCCGCTTCAGCGCGCGCTTGTAGCCGACAGCCTCGGCCTGGAGGCCAGGGGCAGAGAGCCCCGAAAGCGGCGCTGCCGAAGCCGCGGTAAAGCCCGCAACTGCGCCAAAACCGATGATAAAGCTCGCGAGAGCGGCCAGGCGCCCGACCTTGCGGGGCAATGAACTCAATGACTTACGGGTGTCAGACATAGTTTTGATCTCCTTCACCCCCTCGCTCCGCCATGTGGGGAGGAGCGCCGATTCGCGCAACCCCCCTCTTAGACATGCCAGCGCCCGGCGCTCGTTCGGCGCGAGCTTCAACGTGACGGCGATGAGGACGACCTCACGGCTTTTGTGCCGGCTTGACCCTTATCGGGGGAGCCTCTAACGGAACGCCATGACCATCACCGCCCCCGAGATCCCCGTCGTCTCGTCGATCAAGGATATCGGCTCGCGCTACCGCGCCTGGCTGGTCGACATCTGGGGCGTCATGCATAACGGCCATCGCGCCTTCGCCCGCGCCGTCGCCGCGACGCAGAGCTTCCGCGAGCAGGGCGGCATCGTCGTGTTCCTGTCGAATTCGCCGCGGCCGAGCCCGGGCGTGCAGGAGCAGCTGTCGCGGCTTGGCGTGCCGCCGGCCTGCTACGACGCCACCGTAACCTCGGGCGATCTGACCCGGCATGAGCTCGCCAAGCACAAGCACCCGCGCGTGTTTCATCTCGGCCCGGCGCGCGATCTGCCGATCTTCGCTGGGCTCGATCTGACCCTCGTGCCGCGCGAGGACGCCGATCTCGTGGTCTGCTCGGGCCTGTTCGATGACGAGACCGAGACGCCCGACGATTACGTGAAGCTGCTGCAGGAGCTGGCGGCCAAGAAGCTGCCGATGATCTGCGCCAATCCCGATCATCTGGTCGAGCGCGGCGACAAGCTCGTCTATTGCGCCGGCGCGCTTGCGGCGATCTATGAGAAGCTCGGCGGCAGCGTCGTCTATGCCGGCAAGCCGCACCCGCCGATCTACGAGCTTGCGCTCGAGACCATCGCCAATCTGGCCGGGCGCGACGTGGCGAAAAGCGAGGTGCTGGCGATAGGCGACGGGGTCAACACCGACATCGCCGGAGCCGCCAAGCTCGGCATCGGCGCGGTGTTCGTGGCGAGTGGGCTGCACGTGCCGGCCAATAGCGGCGGGGAGGCCGGCGCCGAGGTGCTCGATCGCTCCCATCTTGCCGAGCTGTTCGCCGCGAGCAAGCGTCGCCCGCTCGCAGCCATGCGTGCGCTCGACTGGTAGGGTCTAGTTCTCGCTGAACAGGGCGTCGATGCTGGCCTGGCTCGCGCCGGGATGGCCCGGGCCTTCGAGCGCAATCTTCGACCTGCGCTTGGACGCCGCAGCCTCGACCCGCCGGCCGCGCCCGCCCTTCATGTGGGTGGCGATGACGCGATCGAGCGCGGTGGTGATCTTGGTCACTCTCTGGCCGACGAGATCGTGGAAGCCGCAGGCCGTCATGATCGACATGATCGCCTCTTCCGCCTTTTTGGCCTCCTCCTTGTCGGCGAAGGCGAGCAGGCCCTCGGCCGATTGGAGAATGCGCCCCGCCGCGTCCTCGGCGGTCGAGCGGATGGCGGCAAGCTCGCGCAGCGTATTCATTAGCACCGTGATCTCTTCGGAGACCGTCCGGCCCGTCTCGGCCTTCGGCACCGGGCCACGTCCCTTTGTCCGGCGCTTCACCGTTGATCCCCCACGCCCTGCCATATCGGCTGGTCCCCCTTTGCTCTGGCTATTCTCCGAAGATCGCGTCGATCTTGGCCTTAAGCGTCGCCGCGTTGAACGGCTTGACGATGTAGTTGTTGACCCCGGCCTTCTTCGCCGCGATGACGTTCTCGGTCTTCGATTCGGCCGTGACCATGATGAACGGCGTGCGCGATAGCTGATCGTCGGCGCGCACCTCGCGCAGCAGCTCGTAGCCGGTCATCGGCTCCATGTTCCAATCGGAGATGACGAGCCCGTATTGTTTGGTCCGCATCATGTCGAGCGCAGCAGTCCCGTCGCCCGCCTCATCCACGTTGGCGAAGCCGAGCTGCTTCAAGAGATTGCGAATGATCCTGATCATCGTCTTGTAATCGTCGACGACCAAGACCTGCATGTTGTGGTTCACAGACATGTTCTCCTCCGATCCTCACGGGTCTCGGCTCTAGTGGTTTCGCGTTACGTGAGGTGTCACCAGCAAGCAATTCTGCCCCGCCGAAGGGCACAATCCGACGCCGCTAGCTTAAGTATTGGCCGTGAACGGAGGGTTAAGCTGAACGTTCGCCAGCGATTTTCTCGCGCGCGGCGTGGCTCAACCGTTGTTGCGGTGCAGCAAAGCCTTCGCTATTTTGCCTTTGCGGTGTTTCAAGGAGCAGGGAAGAGCACATGACGCGTAATGGGAACGGCAGCGCTGGCCTCGGGCATGGTTACTATTTCGAGGATTTGTCGGTCGGCATGGAGGCGAGCGTCTCCAAGAAGATCAGCGACCACGACGTCCTCGCCTTCGCCGAGCTGTCGGGCGACGTCAATCCGGTCCATCTCAACGACGACTTCGCCGCCTCGACCATCTTCAAGAAGCGGATCGCCCACGGCTTCCTGACCGGCAGCCTGTTCTCGACCGTGCTCGGCACCAAGCTGCCGGGGCCCGGCTGCATCTATCTCTCGCAAAGCATGAAATTCCGCGCTCCCGTCTATATCGGCGATGAGGTGGTGGCCACGCTCAAGATCACCGCGCTCGATGCCGAGAAGGGCCGCGCCACTCTCGCCTGCGTCTGCGCCGTCAACGGCAAGCCCGTGCTCGAAGGCGAGGCGGTGATGATGGTCGATCGCAAGGCCCCGCGCCAATAGGGCGAGATCGAAGGATGGATGATGGACATTGTCCGCTCGTGGCGGAACGTACCGGGCCGCCTCAAGGGCGCCGCGCTCGCCATCGGCAATTTCGACGGCGTCCATCGCGGTCACCAGGCGGTGCTGCTCGAGGCGAAGCGCATCGCGGAGGCTGAAGGGCGCCGCTCGGGCGCTGTGGTGTTCGAGCCGCATCCGCGCGCGTTCTTCGCGCCGGACCGGCCGTTCTTCTACCTGACGCCGCTGCCGCTCAAGCTTGAGCTTCTGGCGGAGCTCGGCCTCGACCAGACCTTCGTCATTCCCTTCGACCAGGCGCTCTCGTCACTAAGCGCCGAAGCGTTCGCCACCGACGTGGTGGCGCGAGGGCTCGGCGCCTCTCATGTCGTGGTCGGCTACGACTTTACCTTCGGCAAGGGCCGCACCGGGACGACCGAAGGGCTCGCCGCGATCGGCCGCGCGCACGGCTTCGGCGTCGATGTAGTGGCTCCGGTCGGTGAGGGCGGCGCGACCTTCTCGTCGAGCAGCATTCGCGAGCATCTTCGCAAAGGCGAGGCGCGCGAGGCCGCCGAGCAGCTCGGCTATTGGTGGCGCATCAGGGGCAAGGTCGAGCCCGGCCACGGCCGCGGCAAAGGGCTCGGCTTCCCGACGCTGAACCTTCCGCTTGCCCAAGGGCAGGACGTGGCGCACGGCATCTACGCCATGCGCGTCTATCACAAGGGCCGGCGCTATGCGGCAGCCGGCTATGTCGGCGCGAGCCCGACCTTCGGCGATGGCACGCCGGCGCTCGAGGCCTATCTGCTCGACTTCGACGGCAATCTCTATGGCGAGGACGTCGAGCTCGAGTTCATCGCGCTGCTTCGTGGCGACCGCGCCTTCGCCGACAAGGAGGCCCTGGCCAAGCAGATGGCCGAAGATTGCGACGCCGCGCGCGTCGTTCTTGGCAAAATCGAGAGCGACGACCCGATCCGCCGGTTCCCGCTCGGCCGCGCGCTCGAAGCTGCGGCACTGGATTGTCGCGAGCCCGGTTGCTAGAACCGCCCGCGAGATTCGAATGCGAGCGGCGTCCGCGAGAGGCGCCAGCTACCGTCACAAGAAGCAAGGATCATGACAAAAACCACCAAGCGCGGCAGGGCCGCCGCCAACAAGGCGCCGTCGCGCAAAGCGAGCGCCAAGGCGAAGCCTGCGGCCAAGGCGAAGCCCGCGGCGAGACCGAAAGCCGTCGCCCTCAAGGCCAAGGCCGCTGTCGTGAAGGCCAGGCGATCCCGGGCGAAGGCCAAGGGCCTGAAGGCGAAGTTCCGCCGGGCGAAGGCTAAGGCCACGCCCGCCGCGAAGGTCACGGCTCCGAAGAAGGTCACGCCTAAGGCCTCGAAGAAGCCGGCGTCGCGGTCGAAGTCCAAATCGAAGGCGTCGAGGACAACTCCTCGCGCGCCTAAATCGCGCGTCAGCACGACGACTGCCGACGCCGCACGATCGGGTGCGGCTGAACCGCGAGCGCGCAACCCCAAGTCGTTGGTTCAAAGAATCGAGGCGCTTAACACCGAGCCGCAATCGCTGGTCGAGAGGATAGAGGCGCTGAAAGTCAAGCCGCAGACCGGGCGCGACTGGAGCGAGACTCTGTTCCTGCCCAAGACCGACTTCCCGATGAAGGCCGGCTTGCCGGAGCGCGAACCCGAGCTGCTCAAGCGCTGGCGCGAGATGCGCCTCTACGACAGGCTGCGCGAAGACGCGATCGGCCGGGCGAAATTCGTTCTCCATGACGGGCCGCCTTACGCCAACGGCCATGTCCATATCGGCACCGGGCTGAACAAGATGCTCAAGGACGTCGTCGTTCGCTCGCAGTCGATGATGGGCAAGGACGCGAATTACGTTCCGGGCTGGGACTGCCACGGCCTTCCCATCGAATGGAAGGTCGAGGAGGAGAATTATCGTTCCAAGGGCAAGACCAAGCCGAACCTCGCCGACGAAGCCGCCATGATCGCCTTCCGCGCCGAGTGCCGCGCCTATGCCAAGCACTGGCTCTCGGTGCAGCGCGAGGAGTTCAAGCGGCTCGGCATCCAGGGCGATTTCGACCACCCTTACACCACGATGAGCTTCGACGCCGAGGCGACCATCGCCGCCGAGCTGATGAAGTTCGCCATGAACGGGCTGCTCTATCGCGGCTCCAAGCCGGTGATGTGGTCGGTGGTCGAGCGCACGGCGCTGGCCGAAGCCGAGGTCGAATATGAGGAGATCGAGAGTCCGGCGATCTACGTGAAGTTTCCGGTGAGCTATTCGGCCGGCGGCGCGATCGGGTCGCCGGAGTTCAGCGCCAATCTGGCGGCGGCCGCCAAGGAGAGCTTCCTCAAGCTCAAGGACGCCTTCATCGTCATCTGGACCACGACGCCGTGGACCATCCCCGGCAACCGGGCGATCTCCTTCTCGCCCGCCATCGGCTATGGGCTCTACCAAGTGCGCGACGCGCCTGAGGGGAATTGGGCGACACCGGGCGACAAATTCGTGCTCGCCGACAATCTCGCCGGCGCGGTGATGGCGGCCGCCAAGGTGACCGACTTCCGCAAGCTCGCTCCGGTCTCGACCGGCGAGATCGCGAGCGTTCGCGCCGCCCACCCGCTGTCGGCTTCCGGCTATGCCTTCGACGTGCCGCTGCTTGCCGGCGAGCACGTGACCGAGGACGCCGGCACCGGCTTCGTGCATACCGCGCCCGGCCATGGCAGCGAGGACTTCGAGATATGGGAGCATTCGCGCGCCGAGCTCGATAAGCGCGGCATCGATACCAGGATCCCGTTCACCGTCGATGAGGCCGGCTTCTTCACCAAGGATGCGCCGGGCTTCACCGGTAAGCGCGTGGTCGACGACAAGGGCAAGTTCGGCGACGCCAACGATGCCGTGATCAAGGCGCTTGCCGAGGCCAACGCGCTGGTCGCGCGCGCCCGCTACAAGCACGATTATCCGCATTCCTGGCGGTCGAAGAAGCCGGTCATCTTCCGCGCCACGCCGCAATGGTTTATCGCCATGGACCGCCCGATCGAGGGCGGCATGGGCGACACGTTGCGCGATTACGCCCTCCAGGCGATCAGCGACACGCGCTTTGTCCCGCCGCAAGGCGCGAACCGCATCGGCGGCATGGTCGAGACGCGTCCCGACTGGGTCGTGTCGCGCCAGCGCGCCTGGGGCGTTCCCATCACCGTGTTTCGTCACAAGGAAACCGGCGAGGTGATGCCGCGCGCCGGGTTCGGCGCTTCGGCCGCTTTGATCGAGCGGATTGTCGAGGCGTTCCGCGCGGAGGGCGCCGACGCCTGGTTCAAGGCGGGCGCGCGCGATCGCTTCCTGACCGGGCTCGTCGCCAACCCTAGCGACTTCGAGAAGGTCGACGACATTCTCGATGTCTGGTTCGACTCAGGCTCGACGCATGCCTTCGTGCTGGAGCAGCGGAAAGACCTCGGCTGGCCTGCCGCGCTCTATCTCGAAGGCTCCGACCAGCACCGCGGCTGGTTCCAGTCCTCGCTGCTCGAATCGTGCGGGACCCGCGGCCGCGCCCCTTATGACGCGATCGTGACGCACGGCTTCGTGCTCGACGAGGACGGGCGCAAGATGTCGAAATCGCTCGGCAATGTCGTGGCGCCGGAGGACGTGATCCGCCAGTCTGGCGCCGAGATCTTGCGGCTGTGGGCGATGAGCTCCGACTATGCCGAGGACCTGCGCATCGGCCCCGACATCGTCAAGGCCAATGTCGAGTCCTACCGCAAGCTCAGAAACACGCTCCGCTATCTGCTCGGCAATCTCGCCCATTATCGGCCCGCTCTCGCCGTGCCTTATGCCGAGATGCCCGAGCTCGAGCGCTACATGCTGGCTCGGCTTGCCGAGCTCGAAGATGCGGTGCGCGCCGGCTATGTTGAGTTCGACTTCAAGCGCGGCTTCCATGCTCTGTTGAATTTCTGCGTCAACGATCTGTCGGCGTTCTATTTCGACATCCGCAAGGACGCGCTCTATTGCGATCCCTACGACTCGCTGAAGCGCCGCGCCGCGCTGACGGTGCTCGACAGGCTGTTCCTCGCGCTGACCGCATGGCTCGCGCCCATGCTGTGCTTCACCATGGAGGAAGCCTGGCTGAACCGTTTCCCCAACGACAATGGCTCGGTGCATCTCAGGCAATTCCCGGAGGTGCCGCGCGAATGGCGCGACGAGGCGCTCGCCGAGAAATGGCGCAAGCTGCGTAGCCTTCGCCGCGTGGTGACCGGCGCGCTCGAGATCGAGCGCAAAGAAGGGCGGATCGGCTCGAGCCTCGAAACCGCTCCCAAGGTCTATGTCGCCGACAACTCCATGCGCGCGGCGTTGCATGGCGTCGATCTCGCCGAGATCGCCATCACCAGCGGGGCCGAGCTTCTGACTGGGCAGCCGCCCGAGAACGCCTTCCGTCTCGACGACGTGCCGGGCGTCGCCGTGGTGTTCGCCCGTGCCAAGGGCACGAAATGCGCGCGGTCCTGGAAGATCCTCACCGAGGTCGGCTCCGACCCCGAGTTCCCCGAGCTTTCGCCGCGCGACGCGGCGGCCGTGCGCCAGTTCGATGCGCGCCGCGCCGAAGCGGCGGAGTAGGGAGATGGCAACACGCTGGCTATGGGGCCCGGTCTCGGCGCTTGGGCTCGGCGTCGCGGCGATCGTTGCCCTGCTCGACCAGGCGAGCAAGGTGTGGGCGCTCCATGTCTACGATCTCGGCGCGCGCGGCACCGTCACGCTCACCCCGTTCTTCGACCTCGTGCTGGTGTGGAACCATGGCATCTCCTACGGGCTGTTGCCGCAGGAGGGGGCGCTTGGCCGGCTCGGGCTGATCGCCTTCGCCCTCGCCGCGAGCCTCGCGCTCGCCATCTGGCTCGCGAGCCTGACCTCCAAGCTTGCGGCGGTCGCGATCGGGCTGATCATCGGCGGGGCCATCGGCAATGCCATCGACCGCGTGGTTTACGGCGCGGTTGCCGACTTTTTCTCGTTCCACGCCTTCGGGCTTGACTGGTACGTGTTCAATATCGCCGATACCGCTATTGTTGCCGGGGTGGTTGGGCTCCTGTATGACTCACTGTTCGGGGGCCACAAAAAGGTCGGAAACCCTTCTAAGATGTGAATAAATCCGGTCGCGCCGGACGTTCTAGGGGGAAATTTGGGGCACTTGCCAGCCATAACACGTGTCGGCCGGGCCTTCGGCCCTGCGGCGGCTCTTGCCGTGACGCTCGCGCTTGGCGGCTGCGGTGGCATCGAGTTCCAGGGCAAGGTGTTCGATTATATGGGCCTGTCGGGCGACCGCGAGCAGGCCGACATACGCATGAGCGAGCGCCCGCCGCTCCTTCTGCCGCCCAATCTGCATCAGTTGCCGCAACCCGGTTCGGGCGCGGCCGTCGCCACCGCTCGCCAGGATTGGCCGACCAATCCGGAAGTCGTGCAGAAGCAAGTCGCCAAGGATAAGGCCGCGGTAGCAGCCAAGTCCGAAGCGATCGACGACCCGGTCAATCCCTATGCCGGCAAGCCAACCCTGCTCGACAAGGCCTTCGGCAGGCTCAGGGGAGCGACGGCAGAAGCCGCGCCGGTCGACGATGTCCCCGAGCCCGACCCGTCGGACAAGAGGCCAGAGGACAAGGGTGCCACGAGCATTGCCACGGCAGCCGGTCCGAAGGCGCCGCAAGTGCCTGACGCCGTCATGCCGGCGCCTGAGGACGATCCGTTCCATCAGAACTCTGCCCGACAGCTACAAGGGCGTCTCAGGCGGCGCGAGCCCGAAGGGCTATTGACCCGTCCCGCGTAAGGAATGTGACGGCGCACTTTCCCGAATTGGCTTGAAATGGCCGTTGCGAGACCTGAAATTCGAGCCTGACGCTCGGCACAATCCTTGCTGGGCATGGCGCATGTCTCTCACAAGGCCCTATTCGATGGTGATGTGGATGTTCGATCAACTGGCGGCGCTGCTCGATGCACGCATGCCGCTCGTGCTGGCCTGCGCCAGCCTCGCCTCGATGGCGGTGGCAGTCGCCGCGACGGGAAAGTCCGAGGCGGCGGAGCGTGCGCACGAGTTCAAGCTCGCCAACGGGCTCGACGTGGTGGTGATCCCCGATCATCGCGCCCCGGTCGTCACCCAGATGGTCTGGTACAAGGTCGGCGCCGCCGACGAGCCGCCGGGCTCCTCGGGCATCGCCCATTTCCTCGAACATTTGATGTTCAAGGGGACTGACACGATCCCGACCGGGCAGTTCTCCAAGATCGTCGCCAGGAACGGCGGCGAGGACAACGCCTTCACCAATCACGACGTCACCGCCTATTTCCAGCGCGTGGCCAAGGACCGCCTGCCGACCGTGATGGCCATGGAGGCCGATCGCATGGCGAATCTGCGCCTCTCCGAGGAGGACGTGGTCACCGAGCGCAACGTCATTCTCGAGGAGCGCCGCTCGCGCGTCGACAACGACCCCGGCTCGATCCTCCAGGAGCAGATGATGGCGGCGCTCTACGCCAACCATCCTTACGGTATCCCGATCATCGGCTGGGAGCATGAGATCGAGGCGCTCGACCGCACCGACGCGCTCACCTACTACAAGCGCTTCTACGCGCCGAACAACGCCATCCTGATTGTCGCCGGCGATGTCGAGCCCGATGAGGTCAAGGCGTTGGCCGAGGAAACTTACGGCAAGCTGAAAGCCAATACCGAACTGAACGGCCGGGCGCGCCCCAAAGAGCCCGAGCATTACGCGCCGGTCAAAGTTACGCTCGAGGACCCGCGCGCCGGGCGCACCACGGTGCAGAAATATTACCTGTCGCCGAGCTATGCCTCGGCGGCGCCCGGCGAGGCTGAGGCGCTCGACCTTCTGATGCGCGCCGCGGCCTCGGGCTCGGTCAGCCGGATCTACAAGAAGCTCGTCATCGAAGGGAAGCAGGCTGCCAATGCCGGCGGCTGGTATTCGGACTCTGGCCTCGATTCAGGCCGGCTCGGCTTCTACGCCATCGCCGCCGAGGGCGTCTCGGCCGACGACCTCGACGCTGCGATCAAATCCGTGATCGAAGATCTGTGCGAGACCGGCATCACCCAGGATGAGCTCGACCGGGCCCGCGTCTCCTATCTCGCCGAGTTCGTCTACACTTCGGACAGCCAATCGCGCATGGCGCGGCAGTATGGCTGGCGGCTCTCGACCGGCATGACCATCGAGGACGTCGAGGATTGGCCCGAGCGGCTGAAGCGTGTCACCGTCGGTGACGTGCGCAACGCCGCGCACAAATATCTGGTCGACAAGAATTCCGTCACCGGCTATCTGCTGCCGGCGCCCGAATACACGGGCAGCATTGGTGAGAAGCCGGCGAATGCGCCAGTCAAAGGCAAATCGTGACCGCGCGCGGAGCGTGGCTTCCGACCGTAACCACGCGGCTCGTCGCCGCTGCGCTGCTCAACGTCGTCGCGCCCGCGGCGCAGGCTAGCGACATGAAACTTGAGCGCGTCACGAGCCCAGGCGGCATCGAAGCCTGGCTCGTCGAAAGTCACGCTAATCCCCTGATCGCCATCCGTTTCGCCTTTCGCGGTGGCGCCACCCAGGACGATAAGGGCAAAGAGGGGCTTGCTTATTTCGTCTCGGCGATGATGGACGAGGGCGCCGCCGATCTCGATGCGCTGGCGTTCCAGGAGAAGGCGCAAGGCCTCGCCATGCGCATGGATTTTGACGCCTCACGCGACGTGATGCTCGGCAATCTCCAGACACTGACCGTCAACAAGGACGAGGTGTTCGACCTGGCGCGGCTCGCCCTCACCAAGCCGCGCTTCGACGCGGACGCTGTCGAGCGCGTCCGCGCCCAGATCCTCGCCGGCCTCAAATTCGACGAGCACGATCCCGAGACGGTCGCCTCGCTCGCCTGGGACCGGCTCGCCTTTCAAGGCCACCCTTACGGCCGCCCGATCAAGGGCACGCTGCAATCGATCGCCGCAATCTCGCGCGACGATCTCAAGTCTTACGTCGACCGCATGTTCGCCCGCGACAAGCTGGTGATTTCGGTGGTCGGCGACATCGACGCGGCGACGCTTGGCCAGGTGCTCGACCTTATTTTCGGCGCGCTGCCGGCGCGCTCGGAGCTCTCCCCGGTGGCCGACGCCAATCCGCCGCTCGGTCCGACGCAAGAGATCATCGAGATGGACGTGCCGCAATCGGTGGCGCAATTCGGCCATCGCGGCATCGCGCGGAAGGACGGCGATTTCATCGCCGCCTACGTGCTGAATTACATCATCGGCGGCGGCGGCTTCTCCTCGCGGCTGATGGAGGAGGTGCGCGAGAAGCGCGGGCTCGCCTACTCCGTCCACTCCAACCTCTATCCTTACGAGCACGGCGCGATCTTCGTCGGCAGCGTGGCGACCAAGAACGAGGAGGTCGGCCAGTCGCTCGAGGTGATCGAGAGCGAGCTCCGGCGGATTGCCGAGCACGGCCCGACCGCCGAGGAGCTTGCCAACGCCAAGAGCTATCTGACCGGCGCCTATGCGCTCAGATTCGAATCGTCGTCGTCGATCGCAAGCCAGCTTCTCGCCATCCAGATCGAGGACCTCGGCATCGACTACGTCAACCGGCGCAACAGACTGGTCGAGGCGGTGACTCTCGACGACATCAAGCGCGTGGCCAAGCGTCTGATCGAGCCCGACCGGCTGATCACCACCATCGTCGGCAAGCCGGTGGCGATGGCGCCTCAGCCAGCCCCGGGCTAATAATCCCGAACATTGTCGTTCCCGCGAAAGCGGGAATCCAGTAACCACCACGGAGCCAACGTGGTGGAGATCGATCGCCCGATGCCCCTGACGCAATCCGTGCAAGGCTGCCTTGAGGCGACCATCGGCCCCCTCGGCCTGAAGCAAGCCTCGCTCGACAAGAACCTCAAGTCGCTGGAGACCGAGCTGTCCGCCTTGCGCGAGGCTCATGCCAAGGGAACGCTCCCTTTGCTGCACGTGCCGGAATGGCGCGACGACATCGCGACCGCGAGCGCGGCGCTCAGACAGCTCAGCCAGGGCGCCCGCACGCTCGTGTTCTTCGGCACCGGCGGCTCGAGCCTCGGCGGCCAGACTCTCGCCCAGCTCGGCGGCTGGAACATTCCCGGCGACGACAAGCATGGCAGCGAGACGAGACCCCGCACCCGCTTCTACGACAATCTAGACGCGCGCACGCTGGGGGTCGGCCTCGCCGGCCTCGACCTCAAGACGGCGCGTTTCATCGTCGTCTCGAAGTCAGGCGGCACGCCCGAGACCCTGGTGCAGATCGCCGCGGCGCTCGACGCCGTACGCAAGGCCGGGCTCGAAGCGAGCATCCCCGACATGTTCCTCGCCGTGACCGAGCCCGCCACCAAAGGCAAGTCGAACGGTCTGCGCGCCCTGTGCGAGGCGTTCTCGATTCCCGTTCTCGATCACGACCCGAATATCGGCGGCCGCTTCTCGGCCCTGACCAATGTCGGTCTGCTGCCGGCGCTCGCCCGCGGGCTCGATGTGGTTGCGCTTCGGGAAGGGGCTCAAACCGTCGTCGATGCCCTGCTCAAAGCGAAAACTGCGAGCGGCTTTGCCCCGGCGGTCGGCGCGGCTGTCGCCGTCGGCCTTGCCAAGGAGCGCGGCGTGCGCGCCAACGTGATGCTTGCCTATAACGACCGCCTGTCACGCTTCGCCGCCTGGTATGTGCAGCTCTGGGGCGAGAGCCTCGGCAAGGGCGGCGAGGGGACGACGCCGGTCGCGGCGCTCGGCCCGGTCGACCAGCACAGCCAGCTTCAGCTCTATCTCGACGGCACGCCGCAGCATTTCATCACCGTGATCCGCCAGCGCCCGGATGGGCAGGGACCGCGCGTTCCAGCCGACCTCGCCAAGCTCGCTGGCGCCGACTATCTCGCCGGCCGGTCAGCCGGAGACCTCGTCGCCGCGCAGCAGCGGGCCATCCCCGAGGCCCTGGTCGAGGCAGGCCGGCCCGTGCGCACCATCGACCTCGAAGCGCTCGACGAGCGGGCGCTCGGCGCTCTGATGATGCATTTCATGCTTGAGACCATCCTTGCCGCGCATCTTCTCGGCGTCGACCCGTTCGACCAGCCGGCGGTAGAATCGGGTAAAGTGCTGACCCGCCGGTATCTCGCCGGCGCCGAGGCGAAGTCCCAAGATGGCCATCCGCGAGCTCCCGCCAAATCTGGTCAACCGCATCGCCGCCGGTGAGGTGGTCGAGCGGCCGGCGAGCGTCGTCAAGGAGCTGGTCGAGAACGCGATCGACGCCGGCGCCTCCCGCATCGACATCCTCGCCTCGGCCGGCGGGCTTGGCATCATCCGCGTCACCGACGACGGCGCTGGCATGGATGCATCCGACCTTGCGCTCGCGGTCGAGCGTCACGCCACCTCCAAGCTCGCGAATGACGACCTCTCGCATATCTTGACGCTCGGCTTCCGCGGCGAGGCTCTGCCTTCGATCGGCGCCGTCGCGCGGCTCGCCATTCAGAGCCGGGCGCGCGGCAGCACCGAGGCCTACGAGGTCGCGGTCGATGCCGGGCGAAAAGCGCAGCTCAAGCCTGCAGCGCTAAGCGGCGGCACGCGGGTCGAGGTGCGCGATCTGTTCTACGCAACCCCGGCGCGGCTCAAATTCATGAAATCCGAGCGGGCCGAGAGCGCGGCCATCGCCGACATGGTAAAGCGGCTCGCTTTGGCCAAGCCCGAGATCGCCTTCAGCCTTGCCAATGGCGAGCGCACCACGCTCAGGCTCGAGGCCTGCCCGCCCGGGCTGATCGACCATGGGCTGGCGCGGCTCGGCCGCATCATGGGCGAGGATTTCGTGCACGACGCGCTGCCGGTGCGCGCCCTGCGCGGCGAGATCGCGGTCGAGGGCTTCGCCGGGCTCCCCACGCTGCACCGGCCGAATGGCTCCCAGCTCTACCTCGCGGTGAACGGGCGCCCAGTGCGCGACAAGCTGCTCGCCGGCACGGTGCGGGCCGCCTATGGCGATCTCCTGCCCCAGGGACGTTATCCCATGATGGCCTTGTTCCTCAGCATCCCGCCCGAGGAGGTTGACGTGAACGTCCATCCGGCCAAAACCGAGCTCAGGTTCCGCGACCCCAATGCCGTGCGCTCGCTCTTGATCGGCGCGCTCAGGGACACGCTCAGCGCCGCCGGCCATCGCGCCACAGCCTCTCTGTCGCAGGCCGCGCTCGACCGCATGGCCCGGCCCGAGCCGAGCACCCCGCCGCCGCAAGCCTTCGCGCAGCGCCAAGGCCATTACGGCGGCTCGCCGCGCTCATTCGGCTTTGCCGATCGCGCGCAGGCGCCGCTCGTCCCTCTTGCTGAGCCGAGCGGCGACACGCGCGGAACCCAGGGCGCCAGCGACGGGACGGGCACGGCCTATCCGCTCGGCGCCGCCCGCGCCCAGCTCACCGACACCTTCATCATCGCCGAGACCGAGGACGCCCTCGTCATCGTCGACCAGCACGCGGCGCATGAGCGTCTCGTCTATGAGCGGCTGAAGCGCTCTTTCGCCAATGGCGGCATCGCCCGGCAGATGCTGCTGATCCCCGAAGTGGTCGAGCTCGACGGCGAGGCGGCAGCAAGCCTGGCAGCGGCTGCGGGCGAGCTCGAGCGTCTCGGTCTCGTGATCGAGCCGTTTGGCGCGAACGCCGTTGTGGTGCGCGAGGTGCCCTCTCTGCTCGGCACGTTTCCGGTCAAGGGCCTACTCAGGGACCTCGCCGACGAGCTTGCCGAGCGCGAGAGCGAGGAGGATGGCAGGCTGGTTGCCGAGCGGCTCGATCACGTGCTCTCGACCATGGCCTGCCATGGCAGCGTGCGCGCAGGGCGGCGGCTCTCCCCCGAGGAAATGAACGCTCTGTTGCGCGACATGGAGAAGACGCCGTTCACCGGGCAATGCAATCACGGCCGGCCGACTTATATCGAGCTCAAGCTTTCCGACATAGAGAAGCTGTTTCAGCGCCGCTGAATTTGGCCGATCAGAGGCGCGCTCCGCCAGGTAGCTCGACCTTCTCGGTGGCCTTGTTCTCGGTGACACAGGCGGCGAGCTCGGCGATCGCCTCGCGCGTGCCCGTCAGCTTGAAGCTCACCTTCATGCCTTCGGTCTGAATCGTGAGCACCTTGCCCTCGCGCATCGCTTCGAGCACCGGATCGGTCGTATCCAAGGGAATCAAGATGCCGTGCCGATCGACCACCTTGGCGAGAGCCGGGATCGGGTCACGCGCATCGACCAAGAGCAACACGGCGTGGCTCGAGCCGACCACGAATTCGCGCGCCTCGTCAGCGAGCACCAGGCCCCAGTCGAACTCCTTGCTGATGACGAAGCCGAGCAGGACGCCGCCCTCCGACTGGGCGGTCATGGTGCAATCGCGGAAATTGCCGTCGCTGTCGTAATTGGCCTCGCCCTTCCACACGCCCGATACGAACGAGGCCGACTCCGGCAACGGCACGAGTGCGGCCACCATGAAAAACGGCGCCAAGAGCAAGGCTCTGATCGTCATGGCATCTCCCGCAAGACCGCCCGAAGCGCATTTAAGCACAAGCCGGGCGCAAGCGGGTGAAGGATGCGCTGACCGCGCTCACCCGCCGGCTCTTGCCAGCGCAATCAAGGTATCGCCGTAGCGGCGCCGGTCGATCTCCTGGAACGGCGCCGGCCAGGCGATTTCGGCGTCGGCCCGCTCCTCGATCACCGCGACGGCATTATCATCAGCCCACCCCCCATCAACCGCCGAGGCGAGTGCTCGTTCCCCGAGTCCCCTGCCGTAAGGCGGGTCGCAGAAGATGAGATCGAAGCGCTGAAGCGCACCGGCATCGCCGAGCTTCGTCGCGTCGCGCCGCCAGATCTTGGTGACGCCGGTCAGCGACAGCGTCTCGACATTGCGGCGGATGGCGCCGCGCGCCGCGGCATCCTCCTCGATGAACACGGCGTAGCGCGCCCCGCGCGACAGCGCCTCGAGTGCCAGAGCGCCGGTGCCGGCGAACAGGTCGAGCACGCGTGCGCCGTCGAAGTCGAAGCGCGCCGGGCCGTGCTCCAGCACATTGAACAGCGCCTGACGCACGCGGTCTGAGGTCGGGCGTGTGGCGAGCCCCTTCGGCGCATCGAGCGAAGCGCCCCTAAACTTGCCGGCTACGATGCGCATCGCGCGCTCATTTCCGGCGGGTCGCCTGCCGGTCGAGCTGGCCACGGTGCAGGCCGAGCTCGGCGGCGAGCTTGGTCCCGAGCTGATCGACCAGCACCTTGGGCTTTACCTCCTCGACCGCGCCTTCGGCGAGATCGCCGAGCGCGAATGGCCCGAACGAGATGCGAATCAGCCGGTTCACGACGAGGCCGAGATGCTCGGCGAGCCGCTTCACCTCGCGGTTCTTGCCCTCGCGGAGCGCAAGCGTGAGCCAGAGATTGGTTCCTTGCTCGCGGTCCATCCGCGCCTCGACACCCCCGTAACGGATGCCGTCGATGGTGATGCCGTCGCGCAGCGCGTCGAGCGCCTCCTGGGTGACGCGCCCATGCGCGCGCACCCGGTAGCGCCTGAGCCAGCCGGTGCTCGGCAGCTCGAGATGCCGGGCGAGCGCGCCGTCGGTGGTGAGCAGCAAAAGTCCCTCGGTATTGATGTCGAGCCGGCCCACCGAGACGACCCGCGGCAAGCTCTCCGGCAACGCCTCGAACACGGTCTTGCGGCCCTGTGGGTCCTTGTGGCTGGTCACCAGGCCGCGCGGTTTGTTGTAGCGCCAGAGCCGCGGGGCTTCGGGTTGCGGCAGCGCCTTGCCGTCGACCACGATCTTGTCGGTGGCGGCCACCACGTGCGCCGGCGTCGTCAGCACCTTGCCGTTCACGGCGACCCGGCCAGCCTCGATCATCCGCTCGGCGTCGCGACGCGAGCAAAGCCCGGCATGGGCGATCGCCTTGGCGATGCGCATCGGCTCGGCGGTGTTCGGGACAGGCGTCGCGGGCGCTGGCCTCTTCGGCACGGGCGGCTTGGGCCTAGGCGGCTTGGGTGCGGGCGTCTTGGCCGCGGGCGTCTTGGCCGCGGGCGTTCTGGCCGCTTGCGTCCTAGTCTTGGGCGGCTTGGGCTTACGCGGCCCTTGACGCTCGTCTCGCTTACCGCCCAATTTGCCGCGCATGAGTGCGAAGCTTGCAGATGGAGCGCCAACACGCAAGGCCGCACGGCCGATGGACCTCGCGCTCGATGAGGCCCGTGAAGCCGCGACGCTTGGCGAGGTGCCGATCGGCGCGGTGGTGGTGAGCGCCTCAGGCGAGGTGCTGGGCCACGCCGGCAACCGCACGCTCGCCATGCGCGATCCGACGGCGCACGCCGAGCTGCTCGCCATCCGCCAGGCTTGCGCCAGGATCGGCAGCGAGCGCTTGGTCGATTGCGACCTCTATGTCACGCTCGAGCCTTGCGCCATGTGCGCGGCGGCGATCTCCTTCGCGCGCATCCGCCGGCTCTATTTCGGCGCGACCGATCCCAAGGGCGGCGCGGTCGAGCATGGCCCGCGCTTCTTCGCGCAGCCGACCTGCCACCACGCGCCCGAATCGATCAGCGGCATTGGCGAAAGCGAGGCGTCTGCCCTGCTCAAAGCCTTCTTCGCCGCCCGCCGCTGAACCGCTAGCGGTCGCTCAGCATCAGGTTCCACTTGGACGGCGTGTACCAAAGGCAGGCGCCGAGCGGCTTCGAGTACAGGCACACCTGGCCTGGTCGCGGCCCGGCCAGTGTGCCGTGGCGCTTGGCTGAGAGCAGCGCCTGCTCCCATTGGGCGCCGGCGTTTTGGCGAGCGAGCGTTGCTTGGGTGGAAAGGGCGAGAACACAGATGGCAAGAAGTATAGGACGCATCGCAGTCTCCCTGTTTGGAGCTGCTTACCGCCCGGCGGACTAACAAAGCGCTGATGAAGCTAGTATCGGAGAGAAGAGTTGGACGACATGCTTCAGGTTGCACTATCCGGTCGCTTCGGTATTGACGAAGGATTGGAGAAAATTTTAGCGACCCGAGGCTGTCACGCAACTCGCTTTAGCGGATTGGGGAGCCCGATTTCGGCGTCCAATAGCGCATGCTCGGCGGATAATTCGCCTCGGGAAATTGGCGCTGCAGGGCCTGGGTCTCGTAGTCGCCCTTCTGATAGGGCACAAAGCCGAAATAGAAGTCGGTGCCACCAGGGCGTCCCGGCGAATAGTAATAGGGATAAATCGGTGGCCGGCTGCGCTTGAAGATCGGCTCGGCGCTCACCGGACCCAACGAGCCGGGGACGACGAGTGAGAGCGCTATCGCGCCCGCGAGGATGCAGGCCAGTCTCTCCACAAACGCTGCGTGCATCATAAGCCTTGCGAATCCCTGGCTGCCCGACGTGAACTTCCCATGCAAGCCGGCACCAAACAAGGACCGGTCAAAAAACGGTGGCGCGACGCGCGCGTTTATTGATCATGCAAACCCGTCATGAATGTGTCGCCCTTCGCCATCCAGCTCGCGGTTGTCATCGTGCTCATCCTCGGCGTCGCCGCCTGGACGCTCAGCTTTGCCTTGCGGGCAGGGGAGGGCGACGCCGCCGAGCCGATCATCAGGGCGCGCGCCCAGGAGATGCAGGAAGGCTGGTACCGGGTCGACATGCGCATTTCCAACCGCGCGCCCTACGGGTTGAGCGGCGTGTCGCTCCGCCGCGTGCGGCCGCGCTCGGCGCGGCTGATGGCCCCGATCACTTCGGTCAGCACGCGCAAGGGGCAGTTCCAGGTCTGGTCCGATCCTAATGTCGATGATCCTGCGACCAGCATCCCGCTTCATGTCGAGGTCGGACCGCATGAGGGGCGGCTCGGCTTTGCTGCGCCCGGCGCCGAGGCGCACACCACCGCCTGGCTGTTTCTCCCCGACGGGCGCAACGTCGCCGACCTGACGCTCGAGCTGTCGCTGGTCGATCGGGCGAGAAATATCCGCCGGTTCAGATTCGGCGTCGCCTTCGTCCGTCCGACATAGCATGGGCAAAGCGAAGCCGCCCGCCCCTACGCGTCGCCGACAAGGGCGAGGAAGCGGTCGATCATGGCGTTGACCTGGGCCGGCACTTCGAGCTGGCAGAAATGCCCCGAGCCGACCACGTGGCCGAAGTGGAACTCGTGGAACCAGCGCGCGCAGCCTGGCGATGTCGGCGCGCGGCGGGTTCTCGTCGGCGGCGATATAGAGCATCGGCACCGCAAGCCGCCCCTTGGCATCGTTCGCGTCGTAGGCGTGGCCGCCTTCGAGCGCGGAGACCATGACGTGCTGCGGGGCAGAGGTCATCACCGAGAGAATATGCGCCCGCCGCGCCGCGTCGTCGGTCGGCAGGAACAGCACGGCGTCGGCATAATCGCCGAGCGTCTTGCGGAAGTCGGGCCCGCGCAGCCCGTCGATAAAGCTCGATAGCGCGGTGCCGACGGTCGCCGGCGGCGCGAGCCCGGCATCGATCGTCACGATGGACGACGGAAGCTCGGGGTAGCTTGCGGCGAAGGCAAAGGCGACCACGCCGCCCATGCTGTGCCCGATCACGACCGGTCGATCCAGGTGAAGCTCCTCGCAGAGAAAGGCGAGGTCGTCGGCGAACCGCTGCATGGTGTAGCTCTCATGCGGCTTGTCGCTTTCTCCGTGCCCGCGCAGATCGACGGCCACGACGCGATGGCCCGCCCGCGCGAAATGCGCAAATTGCGGCGCGAAGAACGAGTGGTCGCAGCACCAGCCATGCACCAGCAGGATCGGCCGCTTCGCGCCCTTCGCCTCCTCGAAGAAGAGCGCGACGCCGTCCCGCCGCAGCGTCGTCATGCGCCCGCCTCGGCCTGGCGCTTGCGCTCCATCAGCCGCCAGATCATCGGCGTGAAGATGAGCTGCATGGCGAGCGGCATCTTGGCGCCCGGGCAGACGATGGTGTTCGGCCGCGACATGAACGAGTTGGGCAGCATCGACAGGAGATAGGGGAAGTCGACGCCGCGCGGATTGGCAAAGCGGATGATGAGCATGCTCTCGTCGGGGCTCGGCACGTCGCGCGCGACGAACGGGTTCGACGTGTCGACGGTCGGCACCCGCTGGAAATTGACGTGGGTTTGCGAGAATTGCGGGCAGATGTAGTTGATGTAGTCGGGCATGCGGCGGAGGATCGCGTCGACGATCGCCTCTTGGCTGTAGCCGCGCACCAGCCTGTCGCGATGCAGCTTCTGCACCCATTCGAGGTTGATGACGGGGACGACGCCGATCAGGAGGTCGGCGTGCTTAGCGACATTGACCGTCTCGGTGACGACGGCGCCGTGCAGCCCCTCGTAGAACAGCATGTCGGTATCCGGCGGCAAGTCCTCCCACGGCGTGAAGGTCCCGGGCTTCTGCTCATACGTGGCGGCGTCTTCCTCCTCGTGCAGATATTTGCGCGCCTTGCCCGTTCCCGTCTCGCCATAGACGCGGAACAGCGTCTCCAATTCCTCGAACAGATTGGCCTCGGGGCCGAAATGGCTGAAATTGCTCTCATTCTTGGCGTGCGCCTGTTCCATCCGCGCGTGCATGTCGTCGCGATCGTAGCGGTGAAAGGCATCGCCATAGACGATCGCGGCGTTGACGCCCTCGCGCCAAAAGATTTGTTGAAAGGTCGTCGTCACGGTGGTGGTGCCGGCACCTGACGAGCCTGTGATGGCAATGACCGGATGCCTGGCCGACATGACTCTCTCCGCTCTCACTTTTCGCGCGCAACCGCGCGCCAGCCGATGTCGCGGCGGCAGAAGCCGCCCGGCCAGTCGATTCTATCGACTGCCGCGTAGGCGCGTCGTTGCGCTTCACGAATATCCTTACCGCGCGCGGCGATCCCGAGCACCCGGCCGCCATCCGCCACGATGCGCGCGCCATCGCGCCTGGTGCCGGCATGGAAAATCTGCACGGCGGGATCGGCGTCCGCTTCGTCGAGCCCCTTGATCTCGGTGCCCTTCGACGGCGTCCCCGGATAGCCGCGCGCCGCCATCACCACGCAGAGCGCGGCATCGTCGTGCCAGTCGAGTGAGAGATCGCCCAAATCGCCCTCTGCCACGGCAAGCAAAGCAGGGAGCAGGTCGGATTTTAGGCGCAGCATCAGCACCTGAGCCTCGGGGTCGCCGAAGCGCACATTATATTCGATCAGCTTGGGCGCGCCGTTCTTGATCATCAGCCCGGCATAGAGCACGCCCTTGAACGGCGTGCCGCGCGCCTGCATGGCGGCGACTGTCGGCAGCACGATCTCATCCATCGTGCGGGCGATCAGCTCAGGTGTCATGATCGGCGCGGGCGAGTAGGCTCCCATGCCGCCGGTGTTAGGTCCCTGGTCGCCGTCATAGGCGCGCTTGTGGTCCTGCGCGGTTGCGAGCGGCAGAGCGGTTTCGCCATCGACCAGCGCGAAGAAGCTCGCTTCCTCTCCGTCGAGAAATTCCTCGATCACCAGCTCGGCCCCGGCGGCGCCGAACGCGCCCTCGAAGCAAGCTTCGATGGCTTCGCGGGCCTGCTCGCGCGTCGTGGCGATGGTGACGCCCTTGCCGGCGGCAAGCCCGTCGGCCTTGACGACGATGGGGAGGGTTTGCGCAGCAAGGTAGGCCTTGGCGGCGGCCGCGTCGGCGAAGCGCCGATAGGATGCGGTCGGGATACCGTATTCGGCGCAGAGATCCTTGGTGAAGCCTTTGGAGCCTTCGAGCTCGGCGGCCGCCCGCGACGGGCCGAACACTTTGATGCCTCGAGCCTCGACATCGTCGGCGAGCCCGGCCACGAGCGGCACCTCCGGTCCGATCACCACCAGAGCGATGTCCTTCTCCTTGCAGAAGCGAATCACGGCGTCGTGGTCCGCCACCGCCAGCGCGACGCACTCTGCCACAGCAGCGATCCCGGCATTGCCCGGCGCGCAATAGAGACGGTCGAGCAGGGGGCTTTGCTTGAGCTTCCAGGCGAGCGCATGCTCCCGCCCGCCGCCCCCGATCAGCAGCACATTCATCTCGGCCCGGCTCCGCTTGTCGCCCGCATGTCTGGCCTGTATTGCATGGGTTCGATAAGGACACCAATGGCAGACCCCACCGCCGCAGCGCCGACCACCAATCTCGTCGAATATACTGTCTCCGAGCTCGCCTTCGCGCTCAAGCGGACGGTCGAGGACGCCTATGGCCTGGTCAAGCTGCGCGGCGAGATCTCGGGCTATAAAGGCCCGCATTCCTCCGGCCACTGCTATTTCACGCTCAAGGACGAGAACGCCTGCATCGAGGCAGTGATCTGGCGGAGCACCTTCGCGCGCCTCAAGTTCAAGCCCGAGGCCGGGCTCGAGGTCGTGGCGCGCGGCCGCGTCACCACCTATCCGGACAAGTCGAAATACCAGATCGTCATCGACGCGCTCGAGCCTGCCGGTGTCGGCGCGCTGATGGCTCTGCTCGAGCAGCGCAAGACGATGCTGGCCGCCGAGGGCCTGTTCGCCGAGGCGCGCAAGAAGCCGCTTCCCTATCTGCCGCGCATCGTCGGCGTGGTCACCTCGCCGACCGGCGCGGTGATCCGCGACATTCTGCATCGGCTCGCCGACCGCTTCCCCTGCCACGTTCTGGTCTGGCCGGTCCGGGTGCAGGGCGAGACCTGCGCGCCCGAAGTTGCCGCCGCTATCGCTGGCTTCAACGCGCTGGTGATCGGCGCCGCGATCCCCCGCCCCGACCTGATCATCGTCGCGCGCGGCGGCGGCAGTCTCGAGGATTTGTGGGGCTTCAACGAGGAAATCGTGGCGCGTGCGGTGGCCGCCAGCGCTATCCCGCTGATCTCTGCGGTCGGGCATGAGACCGACTGGACCATCATCGATCTGGTCGCCGACTGGCGGGCGCCGACGCCGACCGCAGCCGCCGAGCGCGCCGTGCCGGTGCGCGCCGACCTGCTGATCTCGGTGACCAGCTTCGGCCTCCGCGCCGCGAGCACGCTCCGCCGCGCGCTGAAGTCGCAGCGCGACCGCTTCCTTGCCGCCACGCGCGGCCTGCCGCGCAAGGCCAACATTCTCGATCTGCCGCGCCAGCGCTTCGACACGCTGAGCAGAAGGCTGCCGCGCGCGCTGCTTGCCAATGCGCGGGCGCATCGCAGCGCATTCGAGCGCTCCGCCTCGCGCCTTCGCCCGCATATCGTGGCGCGCGCCGCGGCCGTCAGCCGCGACCGGCTGATCCGCCTCGACCGTTCGGGGACACGAGCCGTCGCCGCCATGCTGACGCGCTCGCGGGCGCGCCTCGACGGCCAGGCGAAGCTGTTGCAAAGCCTCGGCTACCACAACGTGCTCGCGCGCGGCTTCGCTCTGGTGCGCGACGCCGACGGCGCCATGGTGCGGCGCGCGTCCGAGGTGACCGGCGGCGCCGCACTCGACATCGAGTTCGCCGACGGCCATGTCGACGCGCATGCCGATCCGCGTGAGCGGAAAGAGGGCGAGGCCAGGCCACGCCGGCGCGGGAGTGACAAGCAGGGCACGCTGCTCTAGGTCTTTCTGACGCATAATCGTATCCGAAAAGTCTGCAACTTTTCGCGATCATGCTCTAGCGTCACGGGAGGCTGGCGCCGCGCGCCGGCTTGAGGTTATTGTGGCAACGGACAACGCAAAGAATCGAGCAGCTTCGCTTTGATGAACCGCTTCGAACGCAATCTCGGCTTCAAGGGCGAGGCCAAGCTCAAATATCTCGACGGCGAGGTGCAGGTGCTCACGCCCGGCGACTTCGTGCGCTGCGCGGTAACCGGGCGCACTATCCCGCTCGATGAGCTGCGCTATTGGAGCGTCGAATTGCAGGAGGCCTACATCGACGCCGCGACCTCTCTGAAGCGCTTCCGCGACACCACCCCGTTTCCAAATAAATGTCATGCCCGTAAAGGCGGCCGTCCAGTCGCGGAGGCAGCCGCGTGCTGGATTGCCGGGTCAGGCCCGGCAATGACAAATCAGGGTTTGGCGATAGCCTTCGCCAGCAGTTCCTTCACCGCGTCCTCGTCCTCGAACTCGATGGCGATGGCGAACGGGCGCGAGCGGTGCTTCAGCTCGCCGAGCGGCGTGCCGTCCGCGTCGGGGAGCCGCACCCAATCCTTCTCGGTGGTGACCAGCATGGCCTTGCGCTCCTCGGCCTCTTTCAGCAGCGCCGCGGCCTGGCGGTTGGTGTAGCGGTGATGATCGCCGAAGGAATGCTTGGCCAGCACGCGCGCCCCGTTGGTCCCGAGGGTGGCGAAGAATTTATTCGGATCGGCGATCCCGGCAAAGGCGATCACCGGCAGCACGCTGAGCCAGCGCCGGTCCTGGCGCGGCACGATGCGCGCCTTGATCACCGGCTTCCCCTGCGCCGTGAAACTCTGCTCGAGTGGCGCAGCCTGGCCGCCTGAGCCGATGACGATCAGCGCGTCGGCGCGGGCGATCTGCGGGGCGAGCGGCGCGCGCAAAGGCCCTGCCGGCATCACCAGGCCGTTGCCGAGGCCAGAGCTTGCATCGATCACGATCAGCGACAGGTCCTTGGCGAGACCGGGATTCTGGAAGCCGTCATCCATGACGATGACGGTCGCGTCGGTCGCTTCGATGGCCTTGGCGCCCGGCCGCGCGGTCGGCCGAGATCATGGTCGGCGCGGTCTCCGCCAGAAGCAGGGGCTCGTCGCCCGCCTCGGCCGCGCTCTGACCCGCGTTGACCGGCACCGGCCCCTTGGCTTTGCCGCCATAGCCGCGGGTGAGAAATGTTACCCGTGCTCCAAGGGCCGCGAGCAGCGAGGCAATCGCGATCGCCGTCGGCGTCTTGCCGCCGCCGCCGACCGTGAAATTGCCGATGCAGATCACCTTCAGGCGCGAGCGGTAAGGCGTCGCGCGCTCGTACTTACGCTCGGCCAATTTCCCGTAGAGCGAGCCGAGCGGCGCGAGCGCCGAGGCCACGCCGCCTCTCGGGCGGTACCAGAATGACGGCGCCTCACGAAGCATGTTGCAGCGTGGTCTTGGGGGGGAGATAGGGCTCGAGCGCCGCAAGGGTGCGCGGCAGGGCGCCGCTCATGGCGGCGATGGCAGCTTCGGCCCGCGATGCCATCTGCACCCGCGCCGCGTCGTCCTTGAGCAGGTCGAGCGCGGCCAAAGCGAGGCTCGCCGCGTCGGTCACCTCCTTGCAGCCGCCGACCTTGAGCAGCTCGGTGTAGGAGTCGCGGAAGTTCTGCCAATTGGGACCGGTGAGCACGGCGGCGCCGAGCTTGATCGCCTCGACCGGGTTCTGGCCGCCATGCGGCACGAGCGAGCCGCCGATGAAGGCGACCGGGACGAGCGCATAGAACAGGCCGAGCTCGCCGATCGTGTCGGCGATGTAAATGTCGGTGCCGGCCTCCGGCAGCCGGCCCTCTGAGCGGAGAGAGACGTGGAGATTGGCGGCCCTGAGCTGCTCGGCGATGAGCGGCCCGCGCTCGGGGTGGCGCGGCACGATGATGGTGAGCAGGTTGGCCTGCTCGGGCTTCATCTTGAGATGAGCGGCGGCGACCATGTCCTCCTCGCCTTGATGCGTGCTTGCCGCGAGCAGCACCGTGCGGCCCGACAGCGCGGCGGCAAGCCGCCTCCTGCCCGGCAGGTCGGCGGGGGGCGGCGGAGCGTCGGCCTTGAGATTGCCGACATCGAGCGCGCGCGTCACGCCGAGCTGGGTAAAGCGCTCGGCAAGGCGATCGTTCTGCGCGAGCACGAGGTCGAAGGAGGAGAACAGCGGCCGGCTCATGCCCGGCCGCCGCCGCCAGCGCTGGAACGACGAGGTCGACATGCGCCCGTTGATGAGCAGCAGCGGGATGCCTCGCGCCTTGGTCTCGAGCACGAGGTTCGGCCAGATCTCGGATTCGACCAGAACGGCGAGGTCGGGACGCCAATGGTGCAGGAAGCGCTGCACATAGCCTTGGTTGTCGAGCGGTACATATTGATGCACCGCGCCTTTGGGCAGCCGCGCGCGCGCGAGCTTGGCCGAGGTGACGGTGGCGGTGGTGAGCAGGAGTCGCACCTCGGGATGCTCGGCGGCGATGCTGTCGATCACCGGCAGTGCGGCATTGGCCTCGCCGACGCTCGCGGCATGGAACCAGGCGAGAAAGCCCGGCGGGCGCGGCGCGCTCGATAGGCCATAGCGCTCGGGCCGCCGGTCGAGCTCCTCTTTGCCGCGGCGCGTGCGCCAGGCCAGGATCAGCGGCGCGATCAGCGCCGCGAGATGCGTAAGCGCCCGGTAGGTCTTGAGCGACAGGCCGGGCTTGACGGCGTCTTGCTTGTTCAAGGGATCGCTTGCTCCGGCGAGAGCATAGGCACGCGCGGTCACCGCCGCCAGCGCCCGCTCGATCGCGACGCGCCCGGTCTCGATCGAATCCGCGTCCTCTCCCGCGACCCGCACCGGATCGCCGATCACGATCGCGAGCGTCGAGAACGGCAGGTTGAGAGTGAACGCGCTCCAGGTGGGGAGGGCTATGTATCTCCGCGTGGCGATGGCGAACGGCACCACCGGCCGCCCCGACATCGCCGCGAGCGTGGCGATGCCATCGCCGGCCTTGCGCGCGGGCCCTGGCGGCACGTCAGCGGTCATGGCGACGGTCGCGCCGGAGGCGAGCGCGCGCAAGGATTCGCGCAGCGCCGTGGCGCCGCCCCGGTTTCGCCGCCGCTTGCCGGCGCCGGCGCCCCTGATCAGCCCCATGCCGAAGCGCTTCAGCACGGATCCGATGATCTCGGCATCGCCGTGGCGCGAGACCATGGCGCGCACATCGGCCGGGCGCTGGGGTTTCAGCTTCGGCAGCAGCAGGAACTGCCCGTGCCACATCGCCAGGATCTGCGGATGCTGGTCGAACAGCTTGGCGTCGGTGTCGGCTGGCTCGCGCTTGATCGTGCTCGTCGCATAGACCAGGCGCACATAGGAGGCGAGCAGCGCGCTGCCTAATGCCGCGGCGGGCTTCGATGCTAGCAGCCGTTTCAACATCGAGCTTCGCGCGGGAGCTATTCGCCGGCCACGGCGATTGCGCCTGCGCCCTCGGACTCTGGCGCGGCCGCCGCAAACCCTCCGGCGATGCCGAACTGCGTGCGATGCAGCCTGGTATAGAGGCCGCCTTTGGCGACGAGCTCGTCGTGGCGTCCAGCCTCGACGATGCGGCCCTGATCGAGCACGCAGATCACGTCGGCCTTCTTCACCGTCGACAGGCGGTGGGCGATCATCAGCACGGTGCGGCCGCGCATCAGCCCTTCGAGCGCGAACTGCACCTTTGCCTCGGCTTCCGAGTCGAGCGAGCTGGTCGGCTCGTCGAGCAGGAGGATCGGCGCATCCTTGTAGATGGCGCGGGCGAAAGCGATGCGCTGGCGCTCGCCGCCGGACAGCAACCCGCCGGCCTCGCCGACGCGCGTGTCGTAGCCCTTCGGCAGGCCAGTGATGAAATCGTGCGCCGCGGCGGCCTTGGCGGCGGCGATCACCTGCTCCTCGACCACCGGCTTCGAGCCGTAGGCGATATTGGCGCGGATGGTGTCGTCGAACAGCACCGGGTCCTGGGTCACCAGAGCAATCGAATCGCGCAACGACTCGATGGTCGTATGCTTGATGTCCTGGCCGTCGATGGTCACCTTGCCGCGCTCGGGATCGAAGAAGCGGAGCGCGAGATTGACGAGCGTGCTTTTGCCGGAGCCCGAGGGCCCGACCAGCGCCACGGTCTTCCCCGACGGCACCGTCAGGCTCACGCCTTTCAGCACCGGATTCTGCGGCTCGTAAGCGAACGAGATATTGTTGAACTCGATCTCGCCCTGCTTGAGGACGAGGGGCTTGGCATCAGGGACCTCGACCAAGTTGACCTCGAGGTCGACCACGCCGAACACGCGGCTCGCCGCGGCCATGCCTTCCTGGAGCTGGGTCTGCAGTGTGGCGGCGCTCTTGAGCGGCGTGTAGATGAGCAGCGCCGCCGTCATGAAGCCCATGAAATGGCCGAGCGTGAGATCGCCACGCACACCTTTGGTGCCGGCGAAATAGATCGCGAGCGCGAAGCCTAGCCCGGTCAAAAGCTCGATCGACGGGCTGGACAGGGCGCGGGCGCGCGTGCCGCGCATGGTGAACTCGAGCGCGCGGTTGATGGCGGACGCCGCGCGCGTCCTCCTCGCGTTTCTCCTGGCGATAGGCGCGCACCACGCGCATGCCGCGCAAGGTCTGGGTGATCAGCGCCGACAGGTCGCCGGTCTCCTGCAACGACTTCGACGTCGATTTCCGCATCGTGCGCCGCTGCCGCGACAGCATGAACCAGGCAAGCGGCATGAAGATCAGGATCATCACCGAGAACCGCGCATCCATGTAGAACATGGTGGCGATTAGGATGATGACCTTGAGGTAGTTCTCGCCGAGCGTGACCAGCGAGCGGCTGGCCGTGGCGCGGATCAGCGTCGCGTCGTTGAGGAAGCTCGACAGCAGACGCCCCGAATGCACCGTCTGAATCCAGCTGAGATCAGCGCGCGCGAGCTTGGCGAACATCTGGATGCGGAGATCGGCGATGAACCGGTTGCCGAGATAGGCGACCGTCACATCGCCGATATATTCGGCGATCGCCTTGATGATGGTCACCACGACGATGGCGGCGGTGACGAAATAGACCATCTGCTGGTTCTTGGCGACGAACACGTCGTCGGCGGTCTTCTGGATGAGGAACGGGATGGCGCCGGTGGTCGCGGCGGTGAGGATCATCGCGGTGGCGGCGATCGCGAGTAGGCCGATGCGCGGGCGCAAATGCTCGCGCCAGATGCGCACCACGATCTCTCTGGTCGAGTACTCGACCTCGAGCTCGTCGGCGCTCCTGGTGATGGTGCTTACGTCCCTGAACAGCTGATCTTTCAAGCGCTTCCCCGATTTCCTGGCGTCTCGCAGAGCATCCTGCCGGGCCCGTGGCTCTTCTAGCACGCGGCCGCGCCCGCCTCTAAGGCGAAAAACCCGCCTCCAGGCGGGGCCGTTTGCCGCTAGGGCGCCGCCCCTTCGCCGGGATCGAGCAGTCTATGCAGATGCACGATGAAATAACGCATATGCGCGTCGTCGACGGTGCGGTGGGCGGCGTCCTTCCAGGCGTCATAAGCTTCGGCGTAATTCGGATAGATGCCGACGATGTGGAGCTTCTTGAGGTCGGCGAACTCGATCCTGTCGAGCGTGGTCAGCTCGCCCCCGAACACCAGATGGAGCAATTGCTGCCCGCTCGCTTTAGCCCCCGCCATATTCCGCTCCTCTTCTTATTGACCCAAACGCGCCGGCGACTTTGCCGGAACGGGGGCTAGAGGTCTACGCGGTTTGTGCGCTCGATCAGGAGGGGGTGCAGCTTGGCGCCGCTCGCGACCAGGCTCGGCAGCCGCGGCGAGGGCGAATTATAAGGATGCGTCTTGCCGTGATGATCGGTGATGATGCCGCCGGCCTCGGCGACGATGATCGCGGCCGCGGCGAGGTCCCACTCGCATTTGGTGGAGAGCGAGATGGTGGCGTCGGCCTCGCCGCACGCGACCAGAGCGAGCCGGTAGGCGACCGAGTTCACCCAGCGCGAGCTCACCTCGGGCCACGGCTCTTTCCAGATCTTCTTTTTGAACAGCCCGCCGCTCGCGATCAGCAGCGCGCCGTCGAGCGTGGTCTTCTCGCTCGCCTTGATCGGCTGGTCGTTGAGGAACGCGCCCTTACCGCGCATGGCCGAGAAGAATTGCTTGGTGGCGGGATTGTACACGACGCCGAGCACCGGGACGCCGTCTTCGACCAGAGCAGCTGACACGGTCCACTCGGGCACGTGGCGCAGGAAGGCGTTGGTGCCGTCGATCGGGTCGACCATCCACACGCGGCGATGCTTGAGGCGCTCGCCGTCGTCGGCACTCTCCTCCGACAGCCAGCCATAGTCGGGGCGCTTGTTGGCGAGGTCGAGCTTGAGCGCGGTGTCGACGGCGATATCGGCCTCGCTCACCTCGGAGCCGTCGGGCTTGCGGTTGACCGCGATCTGCTGACGGAAATAGGTGAGCGCCAGCGCGCCGGCGTCGCGCGTCGCCTGCTTAAGCAGCGCGTAATCCTCGTCCAGCGACGGGGTTTTGGGCGGTCGGTCTCTCGGTTCAATCGTGGTCATCGGCGCTCGGGAAGACTCTCTAAACCATGCGGCAAGCTAACTACCGCATACCAGCTGTTAACAACGTCCGTTAAGCGTCTCGGAAAACTTCTATGGCAGGATCGTGGCAATCAAGGCCGCCTGAAGGCCGTGAAAACGGGGAAGCTAACAGCAAGGCGTCATCCTCTCAGGAGGAAGATAACAGCAAGGCGTCAACCGGGCCTCGGAGCTTTGCTCCGGGGCCCGCTGTCTATCTGCTATCCTCACAGCATCGCCGCAAGCCCCATGTCGATAAGAATTGCGCCGAGCACGATCACGCCGAAGTCGCGGTTCGAGCGAAAGCGTCGCAGGCAATTCTCCGCATCGTCCATATCGAGGCTCGCCACTTGCCAGCCGAGCTGCACCGCGGCGCCGGCCATGCCGAGCAGAAACGCCAATCCCGCGCCGGCCATGATCCCGGAAGTGGTGATGGCGAGCCAGGCGAGCGCGTAAAGAATCGTTAGCCATGGTTTGGTCGCGCTGCCGAAGCGGAGCGCCGTCGATTTGACCCCAAGCAGGCCATCGTCTTCGCGATCTTGATGGGCGTAGATCGTGTCGTAGCCGATGGTCCAACAGACGGCGCCGGCATAGAGGACGAGTGGGGCCAAGTCGAGGCGTCCAAGCACCGCAGACCAACCCATCAGCGCGCCCCAATTGAAGGCGAGCCCGAGCACGGCTTGCGGCCAATGGCTGATGCGCTTGACGAAAGGGTAGAGCGCGACGATCGGCAGCACGCCGATGCCGAGCCAAATGGTGAAGCGGTTCAGGCTAAGCAGCACGGCGAGCCCGGCGAGGCAGAGCAGCAGCATGAAGATCGCCGCGCTCCTGGTGGTGAGCTGGCCGCTCGGCAAAGGCCGCGTCCTGGTCCGCGCCACGCGAGCGTCGATGTCGCGGTCGACGATGTCGTTATAGGTGCAGCCGGCGCCGCGCATGACGATGGAGCCGATCAGGAACAGGAGCAGCAGCCAGGGATCCGGATAGGCCTCGCCCAGGCTCCGCGCGGCGAGCGATACCGACCAGAAGCAGGGCAGCGCGAGCAGGAAGAAGCCGATCGGGCGGTCGGCGCGGGCGAGCCGCAAATAGGGCAGCACCGCCTTGGGCGCGAAGCGGTCGACCAGGTTCTTGACCTCGGCATCGGCCACGCTTGCGCCTTTGCCTTCAAGATTTGGACGTGGCATGTCTCGCTCGAGGCCCTTGGATCGCTGTTCCGCTCATGCCCTCTAAGCTTCAGCGGCTGTTCGTCAAGTCAAAGCTCGCTTCGGGCGCCGAGGTCGAGCTCGACCAGGCGCAAGCCCATTATCTCGGCAACGTGCTCCGCTTGCGAGACCGCGACGAGCTGCTGCTGTTCAACGGCAGCGAGGGGGAGTGGTGCGCCGCGCTCGGCGCGATCGGCAAGAAGAAAGCCAGCCTCACCGTCCTGCATCAGACCCGTGTCCAAGAGCAGGGCCCCGATCTGCATTACCTGTTCGCGCCGCTGAAGCGCGCCAGGCTCGACTACATGGCGCAGAAGGCGACCGAGATGGGAGCGAGCGTGCTCCGCCCGGTGCTCACCCGCCGCACGGTCGCCGAGCGCGTCAAGCTCGACCGTCTGCTCGCCAATGCGGTCGAGGCGGCGGAGCAGTGCGGCATTTTGCGGGTGCCCGAGGTCGAGCCACCAGAGCCGCTCGACAAGGTGTTGCGGGATTGGGACGGCGGCCGTGCCCTGATCTTCGCCGATGAGGCGGCGCCGTCTGCCTCGCCGCTCGAAGCGCTTGCCGCTCTGAGAGCGGCACCCGTTGCCGTCCTGGTCGGGCCCGAGGGCGGCTTCGATCCAGAAGAGCGCGCGAGCCTCCTTGCAAAACCGTTCGTTCACCCTATCTCGCTTGGGCCGCGGGTGATGCGCGCCGATACCGCGGCGGTCGCGGCTCTCGCTCTTGTGAATGCCGTGCTTGGCGATTGGCGCTAACCAGGAAACGCTTGTAAGAGTTGTGCGGCCAGCGCCATAAAGGCCGCACCTTGCGACTCTCCGTTCGTGAGCCTCCTCAACCCCCAAACTCAAGCCGGAGCTCCTTTCATGTCGACACGGGTGAGTGGGCCTGAGAGCCCGATCATCACGTCGCACGACGAGCTCGTCGCCTATCTCGAGGCGGGGTCGAAGCCGAAGAGCGAGTGGCGCATCGGCACCGAGCACGAGAAGTTCGGCTTCTACACCGCCGACTTCACCCCGGTGCCTTACGACGGCGAGCGCGGCATCCGCGTCCTGCTGCAATCGCTGCGCGATCGCTTCGGCTGGGACGAGGTGCTGGAGAAGGGCAACATCATCGCCCTTCGCCGCAAGGATTGTCCGAAAGGCGGCGCCATCAGCCTCGAGCCGGGCGGGCAGTTCGAGCTGTCCGGCGCGCCGCTCGAGACCATCCATCAGACGCAGGAGGAGCTCCGCCAGCATCTCGTCGAGGTCGGCGAGGTCGGACGCGAGCTCGGCATCGGTTTTCTCGGGCTCGGCTTCTCGCCGAAATGGACCTTGGCCGAGACGCCGGTGATGCCGAAAGAGCGCTACCGCATCATGAAGCGCTATATGCCGAAGCGTGGGCGGCTCGGCCTCGACATGATGTTCCGCACCGCCACGGTGCAGGTGAACATGGATTTCGCGAGCGAAGCCGACATGGTCAAGAAGCTTCGCGTCGGCCTTGCGTTGCAGTCGACCGCGACCGCTCTGTTCGCCAACTCGCCCTTCACCGAGGGTAAGCCCAACGGCTATCAGACCTACCGCGCCGAGATCTGGCGCGACACCGACCCTGACCGCAGCGGGCTTCTGCCGTTCGCCTTCGAGCAAGGCATGGGTTTCGAGCGCTACGTGGATTACGCGCTCGATGTTCCGATGTATTTCGTCTATCGCGACGAGCGCTATATCGACGTGGCCGGCGCCTCGTTCCGCGACTTCCTCGACGGCAAGCTCGCCGCGCTCCCTGGCGTCAGGCCGACCATCGACGATTGGGCCGACCATCTCACCACGCTGTTTCCCGATGTCAGGCTGAAGCGCTTCCTTGAGATGCGCGGCGCCGATGCCGGCTCCTTCCGCGAACTCAACGCGCTGCCGGCGCTATGGACCGGGCTGCTCTATGACAGCGGCGCGCTCGACCAGGCTTATGCGCTGATCGCCGATTGGAGCGACGAAGAGCGCCAGGCCTTGCGCGATGCGGTGCCGCGGCTTGGCCTCGCCACGCCGTTCCGCGACCGCAAGCTGCTCGATGTCGCGCGCGAGGCGGTGACCATCGCGCTCGGCGGATTGCGTCGCCGCGCCCGTCGCGATCTCGGCGGCGAGGACGAGCGCAAGGCGCTCGAGCCTCTGCTCGAGATAGTGGAGGCGGGGCGTTCGCCGTCGGATCGCCTGCTCGCGGATTTCGCCGGGCCGTGGCAGGGCGACATCGACAGGGTGTTCGAGCAGCGCGCGTTCTGAGCCTCGCGGCTTGCGCCCCTAAAGTCACACAAAGCGATAATTTTCGAAAAGCTGGAACCCGAGCTTTCAATCTTCATTGAGGGTCGAGGGAGGGGGTGCGCCCAAACCTTTGCGCGGCGGCCTAGTCTTCAGCCATGGCAGTCCGGAAACCAAAACCGCAGACCAAGCCAAAAGCGCGATCGAAGCCAGCAGGCCGATCGAAGCCCACACGTCAGGCGAAGCCGACTTCGCGAGCCAAGCCAAGACCAAGCGCGAAATCGGCGGCCCGCGCCTTTAGCCCGGGAAGCTTGAGCGCGGTAGCGCCGCCCGAAGCCGCCCCTCGCGCGGCAAGGCTCGATGTTTGGAACTTCGTTCCGGGATTGAGCAGCGGCGTCGCATCTTCGGAAGGCGACAACCTCGAGATCACAGTCAGCGCCGAGATGTACCAGCCCGGCGGCAGCGTCTGGTTCAGGGCGCTGGTCGATGGCGAGGTGGCCGAGCCCTCGGACGTCGTGTTCAAATCGGGTTCGGTCAATTTCGACGGCGTGCGCAACTTCACCTTCGTCAAGCCCGCGGTGAAAGCCGGGCAGCATCTCGTCGAGATCCAGTGGCGCACGGGAACCTCGGCGAGCATCAGGGATCGCACGCTCACCGTCTATTCCGCCTCGGCGTTTATCGGCCCCGGTCATCTCGCGGTGGCGACGGCCCCAAGCGGGCCCGACATTCAAAAGAAGAACTCGAGCTACGAGGACATTCCCGGCATGGCCGCGACCATCGGCGTGTCGCTGCCGAGCACGCTGGCCATCGTCTTCAGCGCCGAAGCCTCGGCCAGTTCTGGACGCCTGATGGTCAGAGCGTTGCTGGATGGATCGCAGGTCGGGGAGGCAATCTTCTGCGAAGCTGGCGATCCCAATCGGGGCGGCACGCGACTCCTTCACTTTCGCGAAATCTGGCGTCGGATCGGGCACCCATGACGTCAGGCTGCAGTGGAAGTCGACCGGCGGCACGTGCCGTCTTGGCGACCGCACCATGGCGGTCTCCGCCGGGCCGCTCACCACGCAGCGCGCGTTGTCGACAGCTGACGCGACCCCTCAGACTCTCAAGCAGGCCCTCGTGTGGACCGACCTCCAGTCCACGACCATCAATGCCCTCGACCCAGTCTCTACCCTGGCGATCACCTTCTCCGCCGAGGTGCAGTCTGACAACGGCCGTCTCATCTTGCGAGCACTCGTCGATGGCGTGCCGGCGTCGCCGGCCGACGTCACCCTCATCCAAGGCGGCAAGAAATGGCGAGTGGCCTCGCACACCTTCATCGTGAAGAATTTGCCCGCCGGGCGACACCAGATCGGCATCCAGGGCATGATCGATCCGTCGACCAAGGCTCTAGTCCGCCACAGGTCGCTCAGAGTCCTGTGGAAGCGTCGCTCCGGCTCCGATTTCGTGCAGCCCTTCCTCGGCATGACGCCGCTGGTCCGTACCTATCGAATGCTGGTGATAGGCTTCGATCCGATGCGGCCCGGTCATGACCGGCCGTCCTTCGCCACAGTCAAGGCGACCTTCGAGGGCGCAGGCGTCGTCGTGAACGATCCGCAAGTGGTCGGACTGTCCGCCGCCATGGCGCCAGGGGTGTTTGATCATGGGCCAAATGTGCGTGCCTGGCTTGCCGAGAACTCGGGTGGCGTGGCGCGCCTTGGCGAGGTCCGCTATGTGGGCTGTCTCGATTCGGGTTGGTACGTGGCGCCGCCCGAGCGCCAAGGCAATTGGTACTGGGATAATGGCGCATTCGATCAGATGTGGAAGGACGCGCTTGCCGCGGCCGACCCCGATGTCGACTTCCACTCTTACGACACCGATCACAACAACAAGCTAGAGACCGACGATCTGCTCGTCGCCATCGTGCGTCCGCAGAGCGATCCTTACGGCACGCTTCGGCAGACGACCGCGACGCTGGACGGAAATCCCGCGCCTTTGGTCGTGCCCGTACTCGATCTTTACCTCTCGTCGCGACCCGAGGGCTTTCTGAGCGGGGTGGGCGTCACCTGCCATGAGCTCTCCCACCTCATCGCGGGAGCGGTGGACATGTATGGGTCATGCTCGGCGATCAGCGCCAGCTACTACAGCATCATGGACGCGCACTGGCACGACACCCATCTCGATCCGTTCGAGAAGATGAAGAACGGCATGGTCCAGCCTTTCGCCATCGAGTTGACCTCGCAACCGACCGCCACCTTCACGCTTTCGTCGGTCGAGCAGCACCACCAGATTCTGCTGCTGCATGACGTTGCTCACGTCGGACGCGAATATTTCATCATCGAGAATTGTTTCCCCGGAAAGACGATCTTCAAGAACTACGACGGTCCGCTCGGAATGGGTGCCGTCGTGGTCTGGCAGATCTTCGAGGATTTGAGTTTGGTGCAGGGGAGCGCGGTGTGTCCTGGCGATCCACGCTTCATCCGCCGTAGGGCGTTGCTCGCGACGCCGCAGGACAGCTTCGAGCTTGCGTGGGCCGACGGCACGCCCGTCGGCTTCCGCGTTACCGCCCCCGTCCCGAACGCCGAACAGGCGCAAATCAAGCTGGAAAAGCTTTGATCCCCTGAATCCTGCGGCCTTCTGTGCCGGCAGCCCATCTTGCAGTCCGGCGATGCGCTAACCATATATCGGTCAAGTCACCGTCCCATCTGCTACCCTGCACTGATGGGACGCTAGTCCGTCCCCCAAGACGGATGTAAATCGGCGGCAGATTCTCCTTTTCTGCCGCCGATTTCTTTATTATCTGGCGAAACGCTATTTCAGGCCGGCGAGCGCGTCGCCGAAGCCTTGCAGGCTGACCGGGATGCCGATGCCGGCCTCGGGCGTATCGAAGATGATGAACATGGCGGTGCCGCCGCCCTTCATCTTGTTGATCACCTCGTCCTGGAGCACGACCTCGGCGACGCAGCCGCGCTTGCCGCATTTCAGGAACGGCGCATTGCCCACGTCCTGCCCGTCGATCTTGAGGCCCAAGCCGGTGGGCAGCAGCACGCCAAGCGGCACCACCACGCGCAACAGCTTCTTGTCCTCGCCGATCGCTTTGTAGAACACCACGGTCAGTCCGACATTCGGCCTGTCCTCGGCGGTGACGCTCTGCACCAGAGCGCATTTCTCTTCCTTGGCGCCGGGCGGGGTGCGGCAGCTCACCTGCCACGCGCCGTGCGTCTCGCGCACCACGCTGCCAGGTCCGGTGGCGACGGGCGAAGCGTCGGACGCCCCTTGCGCGTCGACATGGCTCGCCAGCGCAAGCACGAGAGCGAGCGCCGCCGAGAATTTGGCGAGCGGGCGTCCGTCGGAGGATCGGTGATAGGGCGAGAGCATTCGAGCCATGTTGTTAGAGAGACCGGCAAGCTCGCGCATTCAAGCGCGAAAAAGGTTTATGCAGAAAAGCTGGCGAGAAGAAGAGGCTTGCAGCAGGAATGCAGCGCATGGAAAACGCCCATCGCCGAGTATTGGGGCCAAATTTCGGCACTTGCGCTATCGGGAACTTAGTGTTCGGCCGTAAAGCGAGTATGCAAGCGTGCATATGCCGCATCGGCGCCATGAATTATGAGTGTTGCCAATGTGTGGCCTTTATGATTTGAACAGCCGAAAAGAGCCTCCCAGACCCGCGAGCGCGGGTGCCTGGCAGCAAGAATACGGTGGGGGCGACGCCATAATACGCGATTACGCGATCAATATTCGCGCCGCCCTTGCCTTAGGCCCAAGCGGCGTGGGCGACGCTGGTTCCGCCCATGTCCTTCATCGTCACGGCACGTTATGTTTCCTTGCGGGGAGGCTGGCGCGCCAGGGGAGCAGGCTTTAGGAGTGAAGGAATGGCGATTCTCAATCGACTGCTGATCGGGCTGGCTGGTGCCTTTGGCCTCGCCGTGAGCGGCACTGCCCATGCCGGCGAGGGGCAGCCCTCGCCGTGGGAGATGGGCTTCCAGAAGGCCGCCACGCCGATCATGGAGCAGATCACCTCGTTCCATACCTATGTGACCATCATCGTCACTGTGATCGCGCTGTTCGTGATGGTCTTGCTGTTGCTGGTCATGCACCGCTTCAACGAAAAGAAGAATCCCGAACCGAGTCGGACCACGCACAATACGACGCTTGAGATCGCCTGGACCGTCGTGCCGATCCTGATCCTGGTGGCGATCGCCATTCCCTCGTTCCGCCTGCTGTTTGCGCAGTACGATTTCCCCAAGGCCGACCTCACCGTCACCGCGACCGGCAATCAGTGGTATTGGACCTACGAATATCCCGATCAGGGCATCCATTTCGATTCGATCATCGTGCAGGACGCCGACTTGAAGCCCGGCCAGCCGCGTCTGTTGACCGTCGACCATGAATTGGTTGTGCCCGTGAACAAGAACATCGTCGTGCAGGTGAAGGCCAACGACGTGATTCACGATTGGGCGGTGCCGTCGTTCGGCGTCAAGCTCGACGCGGTGCCTGGCCGTCTCCAGCTCACCTGGTTCAGGGCCGAGCGCGAGGGTATGTTCTACGGCCAGTGCTCTGAGCTCTGCGGTCGCAATCACGCCTTCATGCCGATCGCGGTCCGTGTCGTCTCGGAAGCCGAGTTCAACGACTGGGTGGCCAAGACCAAGACCCCCTCCGCGGCGCTCGATAACGCGGCCAAAATGGCTACGGCCGAGAAGTAGGAACGACTAGCCCTCAGCGACGCGCTCTGACGCGACTGATCCTCAAGGAACGATAGGGAAGACAAGGAAGAACGCCATGGCCAAAGCCGCCCATGTAGAAGAAGAAGCCCATCATCACGACGATCATCCGACCGGATTGCGTCGCTGGCTCTTCTCCACCAATCACAAGGACATCGGCACGCTCTATCTCGTGCTGGCCATGATCGGTGGCATCGTTGGCGGCCTGCTGTCGATGGGCATGCGGCTCGAGCTGATGCAGCCCGGCATGCAGATCTTCGGCAATCCGGAGATGTTCAACGTGTTCGTCACCGCGCACGGCCTGATCATGGTGTTCTTCATGGTCATGCCGGCAACCATGGGCGGGTTCGGCAACTGGATGGTGCCGCTGATGATCGGCGCGCCTGACATGGCCTTCCCGCGCCTGAACAACATTTCCTTCTGGCTGGTCGCCTCCGCCTTCGTGTTGCTCGTCATCTCGCTGTTCATGCCCGGACCTCCCGGCACCAATGGCGTGGCCGGCGGCTGGACGATGTATGCGCCGCTCTCAACCAAGGGCACGCCGGGCCCTGCCGTCGATTTCGCCATCCTCGCGCTTCACCTTGCCGGGGCGTCCTCGATCCTCGGCGCCATCAACTTCATCACCACCATCTTCAACATGCGCGCGCCTGGCATGACGCTGCACAAGATGCCGTTGTTCGTGTGGTCGGTGCTGATCACCGCATTCCTTTTGCTGCTGGCTCTGCCGGTGCTGGCCGGCGCCATCACCATGCTGCTGACCGACCGTAATTTCGGCACGGCGTTCTTCGATGCGGCCCATGGCGGCGATCCGTTGCTGTGGCAGCACCTGTTCTGGTTCTTCGGCCACCCCGAGGTATACATCCTGATCCTGCCGGGCTTCGGCATCGTCAGCCAGATCGTCTCGACCTTCTCGCGCAAGCCGATCTTCGGCTATCTCGGCATGGCCTATGCGATGGTCGCCATCGGCGTGATCGGCTTCGTGGTGTGGGCGCATCACATGTATGCGGCCGGCATCAGCGTGAACACGCAGGCCTATTTCGTTTTCGCCACCATGGTCATCGCCGTGCCCACGGGCGTGAAGATCTTCTCGTGGATCGCCACCATGTGGGGCGGCTCGCTTACCTTCAAGACTCCCATGCTGTGGGCGCTTGGCTTCATCTTCCTGTTCACCATCGGCGGCGTTACCGGCGTGGTGCTGTCCAATGCCGGCGTCGACCGCTCGATGCACGACACCTACTACGTGGTGGCGCATTTCCACTACGTGCTGTCGCTCGGTGCCGTGTTCTCGATCTTCGGCGCTTGGTACTACTGGTCGCCGAAGATGACCGGCTACATGTACTCCGAGTTCATCGGCAAGCTGCATTTCTGGCTGATGTTCATCGGCGCCAACCTCGCCTTCTTCCCGCAGCACTTCCTCGGCCTCGCCGGCATGCCGCGTCGCTATGCCGACTATCCGGATGCGTTCGCTGGGTGGAACATGGTGTCCTCGATCGGCTCCTACATCGCCTTCGCTGGATTCCTGGTGTTCCTGTACGGGATTGCCGCTCAGTTCGCGCGCAAGGTTCCGGCCGCGGCAAATCCTTGGGGTGTGGGCGCAACCACGCTCGAATGGACGCTGCCTTCGCCGCCCCCGTTCCATACTTACGAGACGCTGCCGCGCATCAAATGAGGACGGTTACAGCGACGTTCGGCGCGTCCGGATGACACTTGATATGAGTGAGTAGACTGGGCATGACCGACGTCGCATATCCCCTGACGACTCCGGCGCTGGAGACTGATTCCGGCGGCGAGATCGCCGACTATGTCGCGCTGATGAAGCCGCGGGTGATGTTCCTCGTGGTGTTCACGGCGCTGGTCGGAATGGTGGCGGCGCCGGGCTCGATACACCCCGTGCTCGCGATCGCCGCGCTGATCTGCATCGCCGCCGGCGCCGGCGCGTCCGGCGCACTCAACATGTGGTACGACGCCGATATCGACGCGGCGATGGCCCGCACGGCGGCGCGCCCGATCCCACGCGGTCGGGTAACGCCGAGCGAGGCTCGCTCTTTTGGCGCCGTGCTCGCCTTCGGCTCGGTGGTTTGCCTCGGGCTGATGGCCAATTGGCTCGCCGCCGCGCTGCTCGCGCTCACCATCGGCTTCTATGTCTTCGTCTACACGATGTGGCTCAAGCGGAGCACGCCGCAGAACATCGTCATCGGCGGCGCCGCGGGCGCCGTACCGCCGATGATCGGCTGGGCCGCAGCGACCGGCACCATCAGCTTGGAATTGTTCGTTCTGTTCCTCATCATCTTCATCTGGACTCCGCCGCATTTCTGGGCGCTCGCCATCCTCCGCACGCGCGAGTACGAGCGCGCCGGCGTGCCGATGATGCCGGTGGTGCACGGCGAGGACGCGACCAGGCTGCAGATCCTGATCTACAGCGTCATCCTTGCACCGCTCGGCATGGTGCCGGCCATCATCGGGCTCGGCGGCACGTTGTACGCGATCGCCGCGTCGGTGCTCGGCTCGCTTTTCGTCGTGCTCGCGCTCGCCTGCTATCGCGAGCGGGAAGGCGAGAAGGCGGCGCGCGCCGCCAAGGACCTGTTCGCCTATTCGGTGCTCTATCTCTTTCTGCTGTTCACCGTTCTGCTCGTCGAGCAAGGCTTCAATATTCATTTCGGCGCCGTGCCGCATATCTGGACGTCGTGATGCAAGATGCCGAACAGGAACGCAAACGCCGCCAACGCAAACGATCCATCGCCATCGCATGGATCCTGTTCGGCCTCGTCGTGCTGTTCTTCATCGTCACCATCGTCAGGCTCGGCGGCCACGTGGCCGATCGGCCTATCTGACACGCGGCCAAGGCCATGAGTGAACAGGAGCGGCTGAAGAAGCGGGAAGGGCGGCAACGACTGCTCGTGGTTGCGCTCGTCGGCCTCGTCGCCGCCATGGTGGGCCTCGCCTTCGCCTCCGTCCCGCTCTACCGCCTGTTCTGTCAGGCGACCGGCTATGGCGGCGTGCCGCAACGTGCCGACCGTGGCGCCGACAAGGTGCTCGACCGGACCATCCGCATTCGTTTCGATGCCAATGTCGATGGCGCGCTGCCGTGGAGCTTCGTGCCGGACCAACGCTTCATCGACGTGAAGATCGGCGAGACCGCGCTTGCCTTCTTTAAGGCCACCAACAACTCATCGCAGCCGATTACCGGTCAGGCCATCTTCAACGTCGCGCCGGAGCTCGCCGGGCGCTACTTCACCAAGATCGAGTGCTTCTGCTTCAAGCAGCAGACGCTGGCCGCGCATGCGAGCGTGGAGATGCCGGTGACCTTCTTCGTCGATCCCAAGATCGTCGACGACGAGGATACCAAGACGATCGGCGAGATCACTTTGTCCTACACCTTCTACCGGGCCGACAACGGGACCGGCGGCGTCGCCGCAGCCCCGCCGCCGGCTCCATCGGGATCGTAACGATATTGAGCATTTGAGGCGGTGCATCGCCTCGACAAGTTTGGGGAGAAACGGGAGCGAACCATGGCCGAAGCGCACGCCAAACCACAACACGACTATCATCTCGTCGACCCGAGCCCGTGGCCCGTTATCGGCGGCGTCGGCGCGCTGACGCTGGCCATCGGCGCAGTCATGTTCTTCATCTCGAAGAAGGCCGGCACCCCGCATCTCTGGTACGTGATCCCGGGTTTCACGATCGTGATCGCCACCATGTTCGGCTGGTGGCGCGAGGTCATCAAGGAAGCGCATGAGGGCTTCGAGACGCCCGTCGTGCAGCTCCATTTGCGCTACGGCATGATCCTGTTCATCGCCTCCGAGGTGATGTTCTTCGTCGCCTGGTTCTGGGCCTATTTCGATGCGGCGCTCTATCCCGCCGATGCCGTCACCTATGCGCGCACCCAAGTGCTGGGCGGGCAGTGGCCGCCGATCCCGAGCGCCGACACCGACGTCGCCGGTCTCGGCTGGTTCGCCCATACCTTCAATCCCTGGGGCTTGCCGCTCGTCAACACGCTGATCCTGCTGACCTCCGGCACGACGGTCACCTGGGCGCATCATTCCTTGCTCGAGGGCAACCGCCGGGGTCTCGTCATGGGCCTCGCCTGCACCGTCGTACTTGGCATCTTGTTCACCACCTGCCAGGCCTATGAATATTCCCATGCAGGTTTCGCCTTCGCCCATCACATCTACGGCTCGACCTTCTTCATGGCGACCGGCTTCCACGGCTTCCATGTCATCGTCGGCACCATCTTCCTGACGGTGTGCCTGATCCGCGCCATGCGCGGCGATTTCACCCCGAAGCAGCATTTCGGCTTCGAGGCTGCCGCCTGGTATTGGCACTTCGTCGACGTGGTGTGGTTGTTCCTGTTCACCTGCATCTATGTGTGGGGCGCCGGCAGCAACTATCCGATGGAATAAAGCGGCGCTGGTCCGCGCATTTCGCCGGGGGGCGGTCTTAGCGGCCGCCCCCTTTGCGTTTCAGGTGAGGCAATGCCATGGACGAGGTTAAGACGGTGCCGGCGGTGAAGTCGCTCGGCGCGACGATCTGGGAGGGCATCACCGGACGGTGTCCGTCTTGCGGTCGCGGCAGGCTGTTCGACGGCTATCTCACGCTCGCCCCGCGCTGCAATTCTTGCGGCCTCGACTATGACTTCGCCGATTCCGGCGACGGGCCTGCCGTGTTCGTCATCCTGGTGACGGGGTTCCTCGTCGTCGGCGCGGCGCTGATCGTCGAGGTGCGTTACGCCCCGCCTTATTGGCTGCATGCTTTGCTGTGGGGCTCGCTCTCGATCCTCTTGCCGCTCATCCTGCTCCGGGCCTTCAAGGGCACGCTCATCGCGCTCCAGTTCAGGAACAAAGCCGAAGAGGGCAAGCTGGCCTCGGATTAGGGTGCTGATGACCAACCGTGGCCTCGTCGTTCTCACCGCCTGCACGCTCGCCGGCCTCGCCCTTCTGATCGGGCTCGGCGTGTGGCAGCTGAAACGGCTCGCCTGGAAGGAAGGGCTGATCGCCGAGATCGAGACGCGCGCCAAGGGGGAGCCTATCCCCCTGCAAGACGCGATCGCCGTTTCGCGCGAGGGCCGCGACCCGTCTTACTACCGCGTGCGCGTCGACGGCCGCTTCGACAATGCCAAGGAGCTCTATCTCTATTCCGTGGCCGAGGAGCGGGTCGGCTGGCACGTCATCACCCCGCTAACCTCACCCGACGGGACCGTGGTCCTGGTCGATCGCGGCTTCGTCCCCGACGCTGTGCGCGACCCCGCCAAGCGCGCCGAAGGCGAGATCGAGGGGACGGTCACTGTCACTGGCCTCGCGCGCACGCCGGAAATCCAAGGCGCGTTCGTCCCTGACAACGAGGTCGCGGCCAATCGCTGGTTCTGGCGCGACCTCGCCGGCATGACGCACGCGCTTTACCCCGCCGGCGCACCGGCGGTCGCCCCGTTCTTCCTGGAGGCCGAGAAATCCGACGTGCCGGGCGGCTGGCCCGAAGGCGGCCAGACCCATCTCGAGCTCCCCAACAACCATTTGCAGTATGCCATCACCTGGTTCTTGCTCGCCGGCGCCCTCGTCGTCGTCTACCTGATCTATGTCAGGGGCGCCTATCGTCGCGAGCGCGGCTGAGGAGGCCTTTGGCCTTGGGCGAAATCGTCATTCAATCCGAAGCGATTTCGCTCTAGGGTCAGCCGGAAAACGCCCATTTTTTGAGCCTAGAGGTCGGAAGTGAGGTTTATCTCAACCCGCGGTGAAGCGCCCGCGCTCTCTTTCGAGGGCGCGCTCCTTGCCGCCATGGCGCGCGACGGCGGTCTGTTGATGCCCGAGGCCTGGCCGCGGCTCACGGCGGACGACATCGCCTCGCTCGCCGGCCTCGACTATGCCGATGCCGCCTACCGCATCATGCGCCCGTTCCTCGAAGGCGACGCCTGCCTGCCCGACCTCGAAGCCGTGCTCGAGGAGGCCTATGGCGGCTTCCATCACCCGGCCGTCGCGCCGCTCCGCCAGATCGGGCCCAACGAGTTCCTGCTCGAGCTGTTTCACGGGCCGACGCTCGCCTTCAAGGACGTCGCCATGCAGGTGGTGGCGCGGCTGATGAACCGCGCGCTGATGCGCAAGGGCGCTCATGCCACGGTGATCGGCGCGACCTCTGGCGACACCGGCGCCGCGGCCATCGAGGCGTTTCGCGGGCTCGAGGCGATCGACATCTTCATTCTGCACCCCAAGGGCCGCGTCAGCGACGTGCAGCGCCGCCAGATGACGACGGCCACCGAGCCCAACGTGCACAACATCGCGCTCGAAGGGACGTTCGACGACTGCCAGGCGATCGTGAAGGCGCTGTTCGTCGACGCCAAGCTTCGCGATCCCCTCGCGCTCACCGGCGTGAACTCGATCAACTTCGCCCGCATCCTCGCCCAGATCCCCTATTACTTCACCGCCGGCGTCACCCTCGGCGCGCCCCATCGCGCGGTCGCCTTCTCCGTGCCGACCGGAAATTTCGGTGATATTTTCGCTGGTTACGCGGCGCGGGCGATGGGCTTGCCGGTCGCGCGCCTCGTTATTGCCACGAACCTCAACGACAGTCTCATCCGCGCGCTCGGCTCGGGGGTTTACGAGCCGCACGGCGTGATCGCCACCTCCAGCCCGAGCATGGACATCCAGCTTGCGAGCAATTTCGAGCGCCTTCTGTTCGAGCTCGCCGGCCGCGATGCGACCCGCGTGAGGGCGCTGATGGAGGAGCTCCGCAACACTGGGGCCTTCCGCCTCAACGACACCGAGCTTGCCGGCCTGCGCAGCCTGTTCACCGCGCATTCGGTGGGAGAGCACGAGACCGAGATGACCATTCGCTGGCTGGCAGAGGAGACCGGCGTGATTGCCGATCCGCACACCGCCGTCGGCGTCGCCGCGGCCCGGCATGAGAGCGGGCAGAGGGCAACGCCGATGGTCGTGCTCGCCACCGCCCACCCCGCCAAATTCCCCGAGCTGGTCGAGCGCGCCACCGGCCGGCTGCCCGAGCAGCCCGAGCGCTTGCGGCTACGCCTTGGCCAGCACGAGCGTTGCACCGCGCTCCCCAACGACTATGCGGCGGTCGCCGATTTCATCGCGAGCCACGCCCGCGCCCCCGGCAATACGGTTGGCGCGCGCGGACGCCGCGCCGGAGCAAGCGCGTGAGCGTCGAGCGTTCACAGCTTGCGAACGGCCTGACCGTGATCAGTCACGCCATGGCCGAGGTCGAGACTGTGTCGCTCGGCATCTGGATCGGGGCCGGGAGCCGGAGCGAGGCGCGAGGCGAGCATGGCGTCGCGCATTTCCTCGAGCACATGGCCTTCAAGGGCACCGCGCGGCGGAGCGCACGCGACATCGCCGAGGAGATCGAGGCGGTCGGCGGCGAGCTGAACGCCGCGACCGGGGTCGACTCGACCGCCTATTACGCCCGCGTGCTGCGCAAGGACCTCGCGCTCGCCCTCGACATCCTGAGCGACATCATCGTCAGCCCGCGCTTCGACCGCGCCGAGCTTTCCCGCGAGCGCGATGTGATCCTCCAGGAGATCGCCGCGGCGATGGATTCGCCCGAGGACATCGTGTTCGACCTGGTGCAGGAGGCGGCCTTTCCCGACCAGCCGGTCGGACGCGCCATCCTCGGCACGGCGGACAGCGTGAGCGCGTTCAAGCGCTCCCATCTCGGCGCCTATCTCCAGGCGCATTATCACGGGCCCAACATCGTTCTGGCGGCGGCCGGCGCCGTCGATCACGCTTCGCTCGTCGCCGAGGCCGAGCGGCGCCTTACCGCCTTCGACGCCAACAGCTCGCCGCTGCCGGAGCGCGCCACCTATTCGGGCGGCGTCAAGCGCTCGACCAAGGCTTTCGAGCAGACCCATCTCGTGCTCGCCTTCGAGGCCCCGGCCTACCGCCACGCCGATTATTTCACCGCGCAGATTTGCGCTGGCGCGCTCGGCGGCGGCATGTCCTCGCGCCTGTTCCAGGAGGTGCGCGAGCGGCGCGGGCTCTGCTACGCGATCTACGCCTTCGCGAGCGGACTCTCCGACAGCGGCATGTTCGCGATCCACGCCGCCGGCGGTCCCGACCGCGCGCACGAGCTGTTCGCGGTGATCCGGGAGGAGCTCGTCCAGGCCGCCGAGAGCGGCTTCCGCGAGGACGAGGTCGCGCGCGTCAAGGCGCAGCTCAAGATGGGGCTTCTCGCCGGGCTGGAAAGCTCGAGCGCCCGCGCCGAGCAGCTTGCCCGCCAGGTGCTGATCCACGGCAGGCCGCTCACCACGCCCGAGCTGATCGAGAAGGTCGAGCAGGTCCAGACCGCCGACCTGCAAGCTTTGGTTGCGGGGCTGCTTGCCTCCCCGGCCAGCCTTGCCACGGTTGGGCCCATTCTTCATGTTGCAAGATTCGACCGAGTGGCGGAAAAATTCACGGTTCCGTCGAGCAAGGCCGCTTGAGGGGGGTCTCTCTGCCATGGCGTTGTTGCGAGCTGCCTCTGCGAGCGACCTCGGGCCGGTGCTTGAGTCCGACAAGGTCGTGCTGCGCACGCCGCAAATGTCCGACTATCCGGCCTGGGCCGAGCTGAGAGCCGCGAGCCGCGAGTTCCTGACACCCTGGGAGCCGCTGTGGTCGACCGACGAGCTGTCGCGGGCCTCGTTCCGCCGCCGCGTGCGCCACTATCTCCGCGATCTCCGCGAGGACGTGGGCTATGCGCTGTTCATCTTCGCCGCATCGAGCGGGTCGCTGATCGGCGGCCTCACGCTCTGCAACGTCAGGCGCGGCGTCACCCAGTCCTGCACGCTCGGCTATTGGGTCGGCGCGGACTACGCCAAGCAGGGCTATATGACGGCCGCCGTGCGCGCCGTCGTTCCCTTCGTATTCGACTCGCTTGAGTTGCACCGGCTCGAGGCAGCCTGCCTTCCGACCAATGCGGCCTCGATCAAGCTACTGGAGAAGACGGGCTTCAAGCGCGAGGGGCTCGCGCGCCGCTATTTGCGGATTAACGGCGTCTGGCAAGACCATTTGCTTTACGCACTGCTCGACACCGATATGCGCCGCTAGTAGCGCGTATCGGGGTGCGCCGGGCAAGACGGGAGGGATGGTGGGTTTGAGCGCCTGTGAACGAGGGCAAGCGGCGTCCTGGCCACGCGGCCGTGGCGGGCGCGTGGCTGCGCTCGTCCGCGTCGCGCTCGTGGCGCTTGTGCTCCTGCCGTCGGGGCTCGCCCGCGCGGTGGAGGCGATCGCGGTCACGCCCGACCAGGAGAAGATCGACATCACCGCCAAGGGCGAGCTCTACGAGGGCCGCGGCGACAAGCTCCAGATCGAGACCGCGCCCGGCCCCGACGGCTATATCGGCCGCATGGCGGTGCAGGCGCTGAACCCCGGGACCAATCCCGGCTGGATCGTGTTTGCGCTGTCCAACCCCACCTCTGAGCCGATCGTGCGCTGGCTGGTCGCGCCGCGCTATACGCTCGCCAATTCGCGCGTGTTCTGGCCGGAGCTCGACGCGCCGCGCATCTCCGCGGTGACGCCCTCGCTCGGCTTCCGCCCCGAGCCGCTCAAGAGCGACCGCGCCGATATGTATCGGCTGAACCTCGAGCCGGGGCAGACCGTCACCTTCGCCGCCGAGATGAGCTCGCCGCAGGTGCCGCGTCTCACTCTCTGGGACCCCAACGCCTATCAGTCGAAGCAGCAGGACCGCATGCTGTTCAACGGTGTGCTGCTCGGCATCACCGGGCTGCTCGCCATCTTCCTGACAGCGATCTTCGCCGCCAATCACCGGGCGATCTTCCCGGCGACCGCGCTCATCGCCTGGGCGGTCCTGGTCTATTTCTGCGTCGATTTCGGCTTCTGGAACAAGTTGTTCCCGGTCGGCCCCGACCGCACGGCTTTGTACCGCGCCGCCGCCGAGGCCGGGCTCGCCGCGAGCCTCGTGCTGTTCCTCTACACGTTCCTGCGCATCGGGCTCTGGCACGGCTGGATCAGGACGCTGTTCTGGGGCTGGATCGCCGCCCAGTTCGGCCTGATCGTGGTCGCTGTCGTCGACCCTGGGCTCGCCTCCGGGCTCGCCCGCGCCTCGACCGTCGCGATCGCCGGCGTCGGCACCGGCCTCATCGCCTTTCTCGCCCTGCGCGGCCAGGACCGCGCGCTGTCGCTCATACCGAGCTGGTTGCTGCTGATCGTCTGGCTGTTCGGCGCCGCCATGGTCGTGCTCGGCAAGCTCTCCGGCGACATCGTCATCTCGGGGCTGGTGGCTGGGCTTGTGCTCATCCTCGTGCTGATCGGCTTTACCGTGACGCAATTCGCCTTCCGCTCGGCCGGAGGCCCGCTCCAGCTCGGTCCGCCGAGCCTGGTGCAGATGAAGTCTCTCGCCGTCGACGGCTCGGGCACGCATGTCTTCCAGTGGAGCGCCGGCAAGGACCAGATCATCGTCGGCGAGGACGTCGAGCGGGAGCTCGGGCTCGATTCCGGCGCGCTCAATGTCTCGGTCGATGAGTTTCTCCAGCACATGCACGCCTCCGACCGCGAGCGCTTCCGCCTGATGCTGTGGTCGTTGCAGGAGAAGCAGGGCGGCGACCTCCTGCTCGATTTTCGTCTTGCGTCGCCATGACGGCAGCTATCTCTGGTACGACCTCAGGGCCCACGCGGCGCCGAGCGAGAATACGCGGCTGCTTCGCTGCGTCGGGCTGATGCGCGACGTGACCAGCCTCAAGCGCTCGCATGAGCGGCTGATGCACGATGCAGTGCATGACAGCCTGACCGGGCTCCCCAACCGCGAGCTGTTCATGGACCGCGTGTCGGGCGCCATCACCCGCACCCGCGAGGGTCAGGCCAACCGCCCGACCGTGCTGTTCATCGACATCGACCGCTTCAAGAACGTGAACAAGAGCTTCGGCCTCGTCATCGGCGACAGCATGCTGCTCACGCTCGGCCGGAGACTTTCGCGCCACCTGAACCCGCAAGACACGCTCGCAAGGTTAGGCGGCGACCAGTTTGCCATCCTGCTCATCTCCGAGAGCGACCCGCATCACGTGGCGACGCTCGCCGAGCGCGTGCGCCGCGCGCTCCGAACCCCGATGAAGATCAGCTCCAAGGAGATCATCCTTACCGCCTCGATCGGCATCGTCGTGCATGACGGCACGCAAGCGACCGCCCAGGAGCTGCTGCGCGAAGGCGAGATCGCCATGCTCCGCGCCAAGCGCGGCGGCGCCGACCGCATCGAGATCTTCAACCCTTCGATGCGCGGCGAGGACGAGAGCAAGCTGCCGCTCGAAAGCGATCTCAGGAAGGCTCTGGAGCGCCAGCAGATCGCCGTGCTGTATCAGCCGATCACCCGGCTCGCCTCGAACCAGCTCGCCGGCTTCGAGGCGCTGCTCCGCTGGGACCACCCGACCCGCGGCCGGCTTGGCGCCGAGGACTTCATCCCGCTCGCCGAGGAATCCGGGCTGATCGTCGAGCTCGGCAGCTACGTGCTCGGCCAGGCGCTGGAAGAGGCGGTGCGTTGGCACAAGGCGCTGCCGCGCGACCGCGACCCGCTGTTCGTCAGCGTCAACGTGTCGAGCCGCCAGCTGTTCCGCCAGGACATGGTGCAGGAGATCAGGCTGATGCTCGCCCGCGAGGCGGTGCCCAAGGGCACGCTCAAGCTCGAGATCACCGAGTCGCTGGTGATGGAGAATCCAGAGCGCGCCGTCGAGATCCTCACCTGGCTCAAGACCTTCGGCGCGAGCCTCGCGCTCGACGATTTCGGCACCGGCTATTCCTCGCTCAGCTACCTGCACCGCTTCCCCTGCGACACCATCAAGGTCGACCGCTCGCTGGTGCGCGACAGCGGGCTCAACGGCTCGACCCCGCTCATCCTCCGCTCGGTGATCGCGCTCGCGCACGAGCTCGGCAAGGAAGTGGTGGCGGAGGGCGTCGAGACCGCGGCGGATGCGAGCTATCTCCGCTCGATCGGCTGCGAATACGGCCAGGGCTTCTATTACGGCGAGCCGATGTCGGCCAAGGACGTTGCCAGCCTGCTTGCCGCTCTCGCCAGCCACCGCAAGCGCAAAGAGCGTGAGCGGGCCCGCGCGCCGGCGCCCAAGGGCATAGAAGTGAAGGCTCCCGCCGCCGTGCCGCTCCAAGCGCTGCCGGTGCCGCGCCCGACATCCTAAGCGTGACCTGAATCGTTGACCAGGCGGATCGGGTCGATGCCGATCTTGCCGAGCGCGCGGTGATATTTGCGGTCGACCTCGGGGTCGAAGATCAGCTCGGGATCGGCCGGGCAGTTAAGCCAGCCATTGGCGGTGATCTCGCTTTCGAGCTGGCCCGGCGCCCACCCCGCATAGCCGAGCGCGAGCAGCGCCTTGTCGGGGCCGGTGCCCTTGGCGATGTCGCGCAGAATGTCGATGGTCGCGGTGAGGCAGACGCTCTCGTCGATCGGCAGCGTGCTCTCGGCCTTGAAGTAGTCGGCGCTGTGCAGCACGAAGCCGCGCCCGGTCTCGACCGGTCCGCCGAGATGCACCGCCATGCCGGTGAGCCCCTCCGGCAGCCTGATGCGCTCCTGCGGCGGCACGATGTTGAGCTGCTCGAGCAGCTCGGTGAAGCTGATGTTGGGCGCGCGCTGGTTGATGATGATGCCCATGGCGCCGTCGGCCGAGTGCGCGCAGAGATAGATCACCGAGCGGGCAAAGCGCGGGTCGCCCATCGCCGGCATGGCGATGAGCAGCTGGCCGTCGAGATAGAACTCGCGTTGCGAAGCTTTCTGTGCGCTACGAGCTGGCATGACTGGAGACTACAACAGTTCTGCCGCTTGGGAAGAGGCAACGCTGAATTAAGGCCTGCCGAGGCATTTTCGTCGCAATGTGCCTCACAAAAGAGTGAGACTTTGCCGCACCCGCGCCTGTCGCGCGAGGTGCGGCGTGAAGCTAGAGTTCGCCTCCCGCGTGGAGCCAATCGGAAGCCATGTCAGCATCGTCGCGCCAGCTCGATTTCGCCCCGCCGTCGCTCTGCCTCGCGCTCGGCGTGTTGTTATGCGCTGCATTGCCGGGTGTCGCTCTCGCCGCGAGCGCGGGAGAATCGGACTGGGTCGCGTCGAACAATTCTAAGGTGCGGCTCGTCTCCGGCACCGTCACCATCGACGGCAAGCCCAACGTGGTTGCCGGCGTGCAACTTCGCATGGAGCCCGGCTGGAAGACCTATTGGCGGAACCCGGGCGACTCCGGCGTGCCGCCGAGCTTCGACTTCAAAGGCTCGACCAATCTCAAACAGGCCGAGGTGCTTTTCCCGACGCCGCGCCGCTTCGCCGAGGCTGACGGCACGGCGATCGGCTATGACGACGAGGTGCTCTTTCCCGTCAAGATCACGCCGGAGCGTGAGGGCGAGGCGGTCGAGCTCAAGCTCGCTTTCGAATATGGGCTGTGCAAGAACATCTGCATCCCTAACGAGGTGAGCCTCGATCTCGTACTTGCTCCGGGCGCCGGCAAGGGCGATGCCATGCTGCTCGAGAGCGCGCTGGCGTTGGTGCCGAAGCCTGCCGCGCCGGGCGTGCTGCCGTCGGTCGGCGCCGTCGCGGCGAGCCTCGATGCGGCCAAGCCGGAGATCGTCGTCGACGCGGTGTTCGCGAGCGACGCGCGCGGCACCGATCTCTTCATCGACGGCGGCGAGACTTTTGTGCCGGTGCCCATGTCGCAAGGACCTGCGGCCGGGGGCAAGCAGCGTTTCGTCGTGAGCTTCGCCACGCCGGCGGAGGCCGCCGCGATCAAGGGCAAGCCCTTGACGCTCACCCTCGTCTCGGATCGGGGCTCGACCGAAACCGTCTGGACGGCGCCGTGACTCACCCTCCCCGAAAGGGGAGGGGTCGACCCCCTCCCGGCGCGTTTCGCGCCACTCTCCCCCTTTTTGGGTGAGGGGTTAGCCGGTATGGTGCGCGCCTCGATGACCCTCAGCACGCCAAGGAGTGAGTGACCATGACCATCGCCAAAGGAGACAGCCTGCCCGAGGCCACCTTCAGGATCATGGAGCCGGAGGGCATCAAGACCTTGACCACCAAGGATATTTTCGCCGGCAAGAAGGTCGTCATGTTTGCCGTGCCGGGCGCCTTCACGCCGACCTGCCATCTGAAGCACCTGCCGGGCTACATCGAGAATGCCGACCACTTCAAGAAGGAAGGCATCGACACGATCGCCTGCGTCGCGGTGAACGATCCGTTCGTGATGGCGGCCTGGGCCGACGCCTCTGGCGGCAAGGGCAAAGTGCTGTTCCTGTCGGACGGCAATGCCGAGTTCACCAAGAAGATCGGCATGGATTTCGACGGCAGCGGGGTCGGGCTTGGGGTCCGCTCCAAGCGCTATTCCATGTTCGTGGAAGATGGCGTGGTCAAAGTTCTGGATGTCGAGGATTCGCCTGGCGTCGCCGAGCTCAGCACCGCCGCGTGCATGATCAAGCAGATCTAATCACTAATCCTCTCCGTCGCTCTTTTCGCCCCGGTCGGGCAGGTACGGCGCCATGCCCTCGCGCGCGAGCTCGTCGGCACGCTCGTTGTCGTCATGGCCGTCATGGCCCTTGACCCAGTGCCAGCGCACGTCGTGCCGGCTCGCGGCTTTCTCCAGCTCCTGCCAAAGCTCGACATTCTTCACCGGCTTCTTGTCCGACGTGCGCCAGCCGTTCTTCTTCCAGCCCTTGATCCAGCTGGTGATGCCGCCGCGGAGATAATTGGAGTCGGTGTAGAGCTCGACGTCTGACGGCGACTTCAGCGCTTCGAGCGCCTTGATCGCGGCGGTCAGCTCCATGCGGTTGTTGGTGCTCATCGTCTCGCCGCCCTTGAGCTCCTTGCGGTGCGCGCCTGAGGCAAGGATCGCGCCCCAGCCGCCCGGACCCGGGTTGCCCGAGCAGGCGCCGTCGGTATGAATCACGACCTTGGGCCGCCCCGCCATGCTCAGTGCTTCCCGAGCCCGTAGTCGCGGTAGGATTTCACGCCCTGATGGAATCTGAGCTTGCGCAGATATTCGGTGGGGTCCTTGGTCCGCACCAGCGCGCTCTCGTCGGTGTTCAGCCAATCATAGGTGCGGGTGAGCAGGAAGCGGAGCGCGGCGCCCCGCGCCAGCGTCGGCAGCCATTTCAGCTCGGCCTCGCTCAACGGGCGCACGCCCTCATAGGCTTGCAGCATGGCGCGCGCCTTGGTGATGTTGAAGCTTGCGTCGGACTCAAAGCACCACGCGTTGAGGCAGATGGCGACATCGTAGGCGAGCATGTCGTTGCAGGCGAAATAGAAGTCGATCAGCCCCGACACCTCGTCGTTCAGGAAGAACACATTGTCGGGGAAGAGATCGGCGTGGATCACGCCCTCCGGCAGCTCCGTGGGCCAGCTCTTGTCGAGATGGCGGAGCTCCTTCTCGATCGTGGCGGCAAGTCCGGGCACCACCTCGTCGGCGGCGGCGCCGATCGTCTCGAACAGCGCGCGCCAGCCCGGCAGCGACAGGCTGTTCGCCCTGAACATGGGGAAATCGGCCCCGGCGAGATGGAAATGCGCCAGCGCCTCGCCCAGTCCCTGGCAATGCTCGATATTGGGCCGGCGCACCCACAAGCCTTCGAGAAAGGTGATGAGCGCGGCGGGGCGGCCCGCAAGCTCCTTCAGCGTGCGCCCCGAGCGGTCCTTGACCGGCAGCGGACAGGAGATGCGGCGCGCGGAGAGATGCTGCATCAGCCCAAGGAAATAGGGCAGGTCCTCGCGCTTCACCCGCTTCTCGTAGAGCGTGAGGATGTAGCGCCCGGTTTCGGTATGGACGAGATAGTTCGAGTTCTCGACGCCCTCGGCGATGCCTTTGAACGAGGTCAGCGCGCCGATCGCGTAACTTCCGATGAACGCCTCGAGCTCCTCGTCGGAAACGTCGGTATAAACAGCCATCTTAAAATGCCGGCATTTCTCGGAGCTCGCGCGGGAGCTTGAAGGCGATATCTTCGTGCGCGGTGGTGACCGTCTCGATGCTCGCCGCGAAGCGCGCCCTGAACGCATCGACGATCTCATCCACCAAGATTTGCGGCGCGGAGGCGCCGGCCGTCACGCCGAGCCGCTCGATGCCGCAGAACAGGCTCCAGTCGATCTCGGCGGCGCGCTCGATCAGCATGGCGTGTGGGCAGCCGGCGCGCTCGGCGACCTCGACCAGGCGGAGCGAGTTCGAGCTGTTTGGCGAGCCGACCACGATGATGCGATCGCAGGCCGGCGCGATCCGCTTCACCGCATCCTGGCGGTTGCTGGTGGCGTAGCAGATGTCGTCCTTGCGCGGCGTGGCCATGAGCGGGAAGCGCTCCTTCAGCACGGCGACGATCTCGCGCGTGTCGTCGACCGACAGCGTGGTCTGGGTGAGCACCGCGAGCTGGCTCGCGTCGCGCGGGACGAACGCCCGCGCATCGGCGACCGTCTCGATCAGATGCACGGCGTCCGCGGGCAGCTGCCCGAGCGTCCCGACCACCTCGGGATGGCCGGCATGCCCGATCAGCAGAATCTCGCGCCCCTCGCCGAACTGGCGCCCGGCCTCGACATGAACCTTCGAGACCAGCGGGCAGGTTGCGTCGAGCACGAACATGCCCCGGCGCGAGGCCGCCTCGGGCACCGCCTTGGGCACGCCATGCGCCGAGAACACGATCGGCGCGTCGGTCTCGGGAATCTCGTCGAGCTCCTCGACGAAGATCGCGCCCTTCGCTTTCAGGTCCTCGACCACGGTGCGGTTATGGACGATGGCGTGGCGCACATAGACCGGCGCGCCGTATTTGGCGAGCGCGAGCTCGACGATCTGGATCGCCCGATCGACGCCCGCGCAGAAGCCGCGCGGGGCCGCGAGATAGATGGTGAGGGGAGGGCGGCCATGCCCCGGCCCGTTCGATTGCGGCGTGCCGTTCATGCGCGTCCCGCTGGAGGGGTTAAGCGTGCCAAAAGCGCGTCAAGTCGTACCTTGTCGCGCTTACCGAGTGCGGATAGGTTGGCGCCCATTGCTGGAGACCGGCAGCTCGCGACATCGTTCAAAATCAAGTCGAGCCCGGGCATATCAGGCAGGGATGCCTGGCGTGTCAAGCCAAGGACGGGGTGAGTTGAGGCGTTCCGACGCTCTTCGGTGGCTGCGTCCATGCTGGCTCGCGGGGCTGGTCGCGGCGCCATTGCTGATGTCCGGCTGCTCCGTGTCTAAATTCTCCAATCCGTTCGGCACCGGCAGCCCCGACACATCGGCCTCCACCGTCACCGAGGACCGGCTGATGCAGACCGCCAAGGCCGATTCGGGCGAGGACCTGCCCGGCGGCAACAGCGCGCATTGCCCGCAAGTCGTCGCCTGGCCGCGCGACCGGCTGCTGACCATCTACCAGCCCGGCCATGTCGGCGACAATCTCGCCGTGGTGCATCGCGGCGAGATCACCAAGATGGCGCGCGAGTGCCAGCTTTATTCGGATCGCGTGGTGGTGAAATATGGCTTCGCCGGGCGCATCCTGCTCGGGCCCAAGGGTACGCCGGGCACGATCAGCATGCCGGTCAGCGTGCGCGTCGCCGGCACCGATCAGAAGACGCTCGCGACCGACAAGATGAGCATCGCCGCGACCGTCCCGGCCGGAAACCCGGTCGGCTATTTCTCGATGGTGCGCGAGATCGCCTTCCCCATCCTGGTCGGCACGCGGCCCGAGGACTACAAGGTGTTCGTCGCCTTCGACCGCACCCAGCCCGGCGCCGGGTAGGCCAGCCGCCAAGCCGCCCCGCTGTTTTCACTTTCAGGACAAAATGTTGATCCGGCGCGTTGCTAGAATTTGGGAGATCGATCCCAGGTGGCGAGTTGCGGCTGGGCGCGATCATTAAATCGGCGCGACGGAGGAACCTCGGCGAGCGGTTGGGGTTGAAGCGCTAGAGGGATTTGCAGCGCTAGTGGAATGTCGGCCGCTGTCTTCGGGCAGGCCCGTTCGTTCGCCTTGATCTCGCTGCCATCTCGCGCGTTCCAGTGCGTCAGGGGTCTTGAAGGTGGAAGGGATGCGAATCCTCCACGCGCGCAGTGGCGGCGGAGCAATTCGGCAACGGGAGGGTCGGTAGAGTACCGGCGAGTCTCATGGCGCAACTCAACCTCGTCACGCCGGCCGACACGGCCGGCGCTCATCGCCACATCGGCGAGAAATCGAATAGCAGCAAAGCCAACGGCAGCCCGCCGCGTGCGGGCGAGCCAACGACAGCGCAGCGCGCTTCCCGTGCCGCTGAGGCGAAAAAGGATCCCGCGCGCCGCCCCGATCAGCCGGCAGCGCCGCGCGTAACCCGGTTCAACGTCGCCGCCCCGGACGCGCCGGTAACGCCCGATATTCCACGGAGCTGGCTCCGCCCGCTTCTCGTCGTGCTCATTCTGGTCGCGCTCGTTCCCAATCTCACGCTCGCGGCGATCGTCTGGCTCGGCCTAATCGACACGCCCTGGTCCAAGCAGCCGACGCCTCCACAGGCGGCGGTGCCAGCGGCTGTTCCGGCCCCCGCGGTGTTGACCGCACCGGCCACGCTCGATGCGACGGCAGGCGAGGTTATCGCCTTTCCGATCGCGCTCGACGGCACCGACGGCGTGCCAGCCCGCAGCGTCATTGCCATAAACGGCCTCCCACCGGGAAGCAGCTTCTCCGATGGCCGCCCCTATGGCGAAACGGAATGGAACCTGAAGCCCGATCAGATCGGCGATCTGCATCTCGTTCTGCCCAAGACGACGAGCGGCGAGGTCAAACTTGCCATCAAGCTCATCACGCCCGACGACAAGGTCATTGCCGACGCCGGGACTCTGCTCACAGTGACAGCCGCTCCCGCTCTGCCTGTCGAGCAAGCGCCCAGCGCGGAACCTGTGGCTGCGGTCCCCGACGCCACCGGCTCTTTGGCGGCGTCAGAGCAGGCCGGAGCCGAGGCGGCAGGCGAGGGGAGCGCGGCCGCTGAGCCGCCGACCGGCGACGCAAAGGCGGTATCCAGCCAGCCGGCTGACGCCGTCAAGACTGAGGACGCCTCGAGCTTCGTGCAGCCTTCGGCCTATGTGAATCTCCGCGACGGGCCGACCTCGTCGTCGCGCGTCATCGGCGTGATCGCCAAGGGCGCCAGGGTCCCGGTGCTTGAGCGCAAACGCGGCTGGCTTCAGGTGACCAACCCCGACACATCGGGGAAGGGTTGGATCTATGGCGGCTATGTCGAGGGCGGCCAGAAGGCGCGCCCGCGCAGCAAGCGCGCGGCAAGCTCGGATGCACCGCAGCAGAAATCGGACGCGTCGTTCTGGAACTGGCTCAGCCAATAGGCTCGCGAGCCGCTCGGCTAGTTGAGCTTGGTCTTGAGCGCGCCGATGCCTTGCGTGACCAGCGCATCGGCCATCTCCGGCGTGAGCTTGGCGGCGATCACCAACTGTGCCGCGGCCACGGCGGCATCGGCGGCTGCGGCGCGCACCTCCCGCAACGCTTCGGTCTCGGCGCGGGCGATCTTGTCCTCGGCGAGCTTCATGCGGCGCTCGAAATGCTCTGCCATCGAGCGGCGGGTCTCCGCCGCCAGCTCCTCGGCCTCTTTCGAGGCGAGCTTGATGATGGCTTGCGCTTCCTGGGCGGCGTCGCCCTGCTTGCGCTTGTAGTCGGCGAGCACCTTCGCCGCCTCCTCGCGGAGATGCTTGGCCTCCTCGATGTCCTTGGCGATCGCGGCGGCGCGGGCGTCGAGCGCGCTGGCGAGCTTCAGGTGCACGCCGAAATAGACGATGACGCCCAAGAACAGGAAGAATGATACCGCGACCCAGAATTCCGGCTCTAGGATGAATTCCATGGCTCAGTCTTTCCGCGCGGCCGCTACGGCCTTCTCGATCTCGGCCTTGGGCGGGTTGGCCCCAATCAGCTGACGCACGATGTCGGCGGCGACGTCGGCAGCCACCGCGCTTACATCTTTCATCGCCGAGGTCTTGGCCTGGTTGATGCGCGCTTCGGCCTCCGCGCTCTTCTTGCCGAGCTCCCGGTCGAGCTTGGCGCGCTCGGCCGCAACCTCTTCCTTCAGCTTGGTGCGGCCCGCATCGATGATGGCATGCGCCTTCTGCTTCGCCTCGGCGAGCGCCTGCTCATAGGCGGCGATCGCCTCTTCGGTCTCGCGCCTGAGCTTGTCGGCCGCCGCCAGGTCCTTGGCGATATGCGCGGCTCGAGCGTCGATGACGCCGCCGATGCGCGGCAGCGCCACCTTCACCATCAGCAGATAGAGGATGCCGAAGGTGATCGCCAGCCAGATGATCTGCGGTCCCCAGTCGAGCGGATTGAGCTGCGGCATGGTTGCGTAGCGTTCCTAAGGTCGCGTCCCGGTTAGTCTAGAACACGAACAGGATGATCAGCGCCACCACCAGGCCGAACAGGCCGGTGGCCTCGGCGAGGGCGAAGCCGAGCAGGAGGTTGGCGAACTGGCTCGGCGCCGCCGACGGGTTGCGCAACGCGCCTTGCAAATAGTTGCCGAAGATCGTGCCGATGCCGATACCGGCGCCGACAAGCGCGATCGAGGCGAGGCCCGCGCCGATCAATTTTGCTGCTGATGGATCCATTTCACTCTCCCTTGGACTTGATGCTGGCGATTTGCGGTGATGGCTAGTGACTATGCATGTGCAATGCATCGTTCAGATAGATGCAGGTGAGGATGGCGAACACGTAGGCTTGCAGGAACGCGACCAGGATCTCGAGACCCGTGAACGCGACCATGAAGGCGAGCGGCGCCCAGCCGCCGAGAAAGCCGAGCGCGACGACGAAGGCGCCGAACACTTTCAGCATGGTGTGGCCGGCCATCATGTTGGCGAACAGCCGGACCGACAGCGAGATCGGGCGCGTCAGGTACGAGATCACCTCGATGACCACGAGCAGCGGCAGCAGAATGACCGGAATGCCCTCGGGCACGAAGAATTTGAGGAAACCGGCGCCGTGCTTCCAGAAGCCGATCACGGTGACGCCGAGGAAGATGATGGCGGCGAGCGCGAAGGTGACGATGATGTGGCTCGTCACGGTGAAGGAATAGGGCAGCATGCCGAGCATGTTCAGCGCGAGCACGAACATGAACAGGGTGAAGATGAAGGGGAAATATTTCATGCCGTCGGTGCCGACATTGTCGCGCACCATGCCGGCCACGAACGTGTAGGACAGCTCGGCGACCGACTGGAGCCGCGTCGGCACCAGCGCGCGGCTGCGCATGGCATAGACGGTGAACAGCGTGATTGCACAGGCCGCGATCACCATGAACAGCGCCGAGTTGGTGAACGAGGCGTCGACGCCGAACAGCTCGAACGGGATGATGCGCTTGATCTCGAACTGGTGCATCGGGTTGGGCATGCTGCCCGCTCCGGCGGCGCCGTGCGCCCCAGCCTCTGCCCCTTCGGCGGCATATGCCTCGATCACGGAAACGCCCCTAATCATCGTCGTCGTCCATGTCAGCCGGCAGGTCTTTGCCGGCGGGAGGCGCCTTGGCCTGCATGGCCTTGGCGGTCCGAAATACGTTCATGATCCCGGCGACGGCGCCCAGGATCAGGAACGCCACCATCAGGAACGGCGCGGTGCCGAAGAAGCGGTCCAACGCCCAGCCGATGAACCCGCCGACGCCCACGCCCGCCACCAGCTCGACCCCGAGCCGCATGGCCTGGCCGAAAGCCGCGCCGCGCGCCCCAGCATCGAGCGGAGGGGTCGGCGCGTGCCGCGCCTGAACCTCCGCCAGCCGCTCTCCGAGAGTGTCGAGCCGCCGGCGAATGCCGTCCTGGTCACGGCCGCCTTGGTTGCGGCCTGACGTCTTGTCGGCTCCGGCCATTGGAACTGCTCAATATCCGGGAGAGATGCCTAAGGGACCGGCTGTTCCTCAAGCTTGGCGCGCACTTTAGTTTGGGAATCCGCCCTGTCAAGGAAGTCGGGAGGCCAGCGGAATCTGCCAATATTGGTGTCATGGCCGGGCTTGTCCCGGCCATCCACGCTTCTGATCTAGCGCAGGAAATCGTGGATGCCCGGGATTTCGCCCGGGCATGACGAGCGTGGTTAGGAGTGGGATTCGGGCTAGCTCGCGTCGCGCAGCCGCTCTGCCGTTTCCAAATCCACCGACACGAGCTGGCTCACGCCGCGCTCGGCCATGGTAACGCCGAACAGCCGGCTCATGCGCGACATGGTCAGCGGGTGGTGGGTGATGATGAGGAAGCGCGTATCGGTCGAGCGCGCCATCTCCTCCATCAGCAGGCAGAAGCGATCGACATTCGCGTCGTCGAGCGGCGCGTCGACCTCGTCGAGCACGCAGATCGGCGACGGGTTGGTCAGGAACACGGCGAAGATGAGCGCGAGCGCGGTCAGCGCCTTCTCGCCGCCTGAGAGCAGCGTCAGAACTTGCGGCCTTTTTCCGGGCGGGCAGGCGAGGATCTCCAGCCCAGATTCGAGCGGATCGTCGGATTCGACCAACTTGAGCTCGGCAGAGCCGCCGCCGAACAGAGTCTTGAACAGGCGCTGGAAATGTCCGTTGACGGTGTCGAAGGCTTCGAGCAGCCGTTTGCGGCCCTCGCGGTTCAGATTGGAGATGCCTTGGCGGAGCCTCGTGATGGCTTCCTCGACGTCGGCCTTCTCGCGCTCCATCTCCTCGAGCTTGGTTGAGAGCTCGGCCTCTTCCTCCTCGGCCCTGAGATTGACGCCGCCCAGCCGCTCGCGGTCGCCCTTGAGCTTCTGCAGCCGCGCCTCGACCTCGACCAGCGGCGGAATGGCGGCGCCTGGCTTCAGCGCGGCGAGCGACAGGCAAGCCTCTGGCGCGCAGTCGAGCTGCTCGCGGATCGTGTGCGCGCACTCGCCACGCCGTTCACGCGCCGATTCAAGCCGCGCCTCGGTGCGTGCGCGGGCCTCGCGCGCTTCGGCCAAGCGCTCCTGCACCTCGCGCAAGGCCTTCTCGAATCGCTTCAGATCGGTCTCGGCGACGGCGAGGTCGTCGGCGGCCTTGCCGCGCTCGCGCTCGGCCGAGGCGATCGCGTCGAGCAGCTTGCCGCGCCGCGCCTCGATCTCGGCGGGGAGATTGGCGAGAGCGGCGAGGTCGGCGCTCGTCTCCTCCTCGCGCGCGCGCAAGGTGGCGATCTGCTCGCGCGCATTGGCGATGCGCTTCTGCCAAAGCTGCTCTTGAGAATGAATCTCCTGGATGCGCTGCTGGCGGAGCCTGACCTCGCGCTCGAAACCTTCGAGCGAGGCTTCCGCGCGGGCGGCGGTCGAACGGGCAGTCGAGGCAGCGCCTTGGGCGACCTCCAATGCCGCTTCGAGCGTCGCGAGCGGGGTGAGCTCGATCAGGGCGGCGGCGACACGAATGTCGTGCTCGCGCGCCTCATCGCCGGCCGCGCGCGTCCGCATCAGCGCCTCGGCCAGCGCGCCGAGCTTCTTGCTGTTGGCTTGCGCCTCGTGCTCGACGGCGGCAATCTTTTCGCGCGTCCGGTCGAGCGCGGACTTGGCTTCCCTGGCCTCGACGCGAAGTGCCTTGGTGGTCTGGCCGGCCTCCTCGGCCTTGCTCGATGCCGCAGCAAGCTCCGACGATGCGGCGGTCGACCGCGCCTCGGCCCCGGCGCGCTTCTCTTTCAGCGCCTCCATGCGGCTCCGCTCGATCAGCCGCGCACCGGCGGCGCTCGCCGTTCCGGCCTGGACGCTATAGCCGTCCCAGCGCCAGAGATCGCCGTCCTTCGACACCAGCCGCTGCCCAGTCGAAAGCCGCGCCTGGAGCTCGCGCCCGAGGCCAGCCTCGACCAAACCGATCTGAGCAAGCCTTCGTGCGAGCGCCTTCGGGGCCTTGACGAACTGGCTGAGCGCCGTCGCGCCCTCGGGCAAAGCCGGGTCTGAAGCGCCGTCGGCCGCAAGCCGCCAATGGGCGGGTGCCGCCTCGTCGCTCGCCGCGTCGAGGTCGTCGCCAAGGGCGGCGCCGAGCGCCTGCTCGTAGCCTGATGCGACCTTGATCTCATCGATGATCGGCGTCCATTTGCCGCCCGCCTCGGGCGCGAGCAGCTTCAAAATCGTGGCAAGCTCGGTCTCGACCTCCTGGCTCGCGAGCCTGGTGGCAGAGGCTTCGGCGCGCAGCTCGGATTCTACCGCGCGCGCAGCTTCCTGCTCGGCCTCTGCGGCGAGAAGCTCGGCCTCGGTCTCATCGACCTGAGCGAGCAGCTGGGCAAGCTCGGCATTGAGGCCGGCAAGCCTGGAGGCGGCGCCGCTCTCGGCTTCGAGCCTCGCAAGCTCATCCTCGATCTCGCGAACCTGCACTTCGGACCGCGCCAGACGCTCGGCGATCCTCGTCTTCTCGCCTTCGAGCCGACTTCCTTCGCCGCGCGCCTCGACCAGCGCCGTGGTCGCCTCGCTCAGCGCGAGCTCCGCGGCGGCGAGAGTTTCGGCGGCGCGCGCGACCGCCTCGCGCAGCTGCGGCTCCTCATGGTCGCGCGAGCTCGCGGCTTCGAGCCTGCGGCCCTCTTCGCCGAGCCCACGCAAGATGCCCTCGGCTTCGGCGATATGCTCCTCCTCGCGAGCCAGGTCGCGCGAGGCTTGCGCGAGCCGCGTCTCGAGCTCGGCCTGGCGCGCCTTGGCACGCGCCTCCTCGCGCTCGAGCGCGTCACGCTCGACGCTCAAGCGATGCAGCACGGCGGCGCGCGCGGCCTCTTCGTCGCGCAACGGCTGAAGCTTCTCGGCGGCCTCGGCCTGCTGGCGCAGCGCCTCGCCCTCGGCCTTGGTCTCCTGCGCTACGGTGCCGAGCGCCAGCTGGAAAGCGGCCTCCTCGTGCTCGACCAGGGCGCATGCCGCCTCCCAATGCAGGTGATGCTGAAGCGCCTCGGCCTCGCGGATCTTGCCCGAGATCTCGCGATAGCGCTGCGCCTGGCGCGCCTGGCGCCTGAGCGCCTGCAATTGCGATGACATCTGGCCGATCAGATCGGCGAGCCTGGCGAGATTGGCCTCGGTCGCCTTCAATCTGAGCTCGGCCTCGTGGCGGCGGCTATGCAGTCCGGCGATGCCGGCGGCATCCTCGAGCACGCGGCGGCGCTCCTGCGGCGGCGCGTTCACGATCTCGCCGATCCGCCCCTGGCGCACCAGAGCCGGCGAGCGCGCGCCGGTCGCGGCGTCCTCGAACAGCAGGCGCACGTCACGCGCACGCGCATCCTTGCCGTTGACCTTGTAGGCCGAGCCTGCCTCGCGCTCGATCCGCCGCGTCACTTCGAGCATGTCGGTGTCGTTGAACTCGGCCGGCGCGGTGCGCTTGCTGTTGTCGATGAACAGCGTCACCTCGGCCATGTTGCGCGACGGCCGCTCCTGCGAGCCGCCAAAGATCACGTCCTCCATCGCCGCGCCGCGCATGCTCTTGTAAGAAGTCTCGCCCATAGCCCAGCGCAGCGCCTCGAGCAGGTTCGACTTGCCGCAGCCGTTAGGCCCGACGACGCCGGTCAGCCCGGGCTCGACCAGGAGCTCGGTGGGCTCGACGAAGGACTTGAAGCCGAGAAGGCGGAGTCGGGTGATCTGCACGTGTCGGTGGCCCTTAGGTTTGGAACGTCTCGGACGACTGGCTACGAAGCGCCTGCTGTCATTCCCGCGAAAGCGGGAATCCAGTAATAACGCCGCCAGCTACAAAACAAAGACCCGGGTTACTGGGTTGCCCGGTTAAGCCGGGCAATGACAAATCGGTACGCTCACGACGAGGATTGCGGCGGCCGGGCCTGCTCGATCAAGGCCTTGATCTCGTCGTAGGTGACCTCTCCCTGCGCGGCCTTGCGGCCGTTGATGAAGAAGGTCGGGGTGCCGATCACGCCGTATTTCCGCCCCCGCTGTTTGACCTCGGTCAAGCCGTCGATAATGGTTTGATTCGAGAGGCATTTGTCAAACGTCTCGCGCGTCATCCCGCTCGACTTGGCGACCGCGTAAATCGCGTCGGGACGCACCTCCTGGCTCACCCATTCGCTCTGGCGGGTGAGGAACTGGTTCAGCAGGAAGAAATATTTGTCCTCCGGCGCGCAGCGATTGATGAGTGCCGCATGGCCCGAGGTGTGGCCGATCGGGAACTCTCTGACGATGAAGCGCACCTTGCCGGTATCGATGAAGTCCTTCTTGAAGCGTGGGAAGATAGTCTTCTGGAAGTTCGCGCAATGCGGACAGGTGAGCGAGACATATTCGATCACGGTGATCGGCGCGCTTGCGTTGCCCATCGCCCGCTCGCCGAGCGGGCCAACGGCCATCACCTCGGCCTGGGCCGACGCTTCGAGCGCCTTGTCGGCGGCCGCGCTGTCGCCGCCGGCGACGCCGCCACAACCGGCGAGCAGAGCCGCGAGGGCAAGCGCGATCGAGAGCTCTGGCCGCCCTTAGCAGCATGCGTTCCGCTCGCTTATTGCGCCGGCGTTCCAGCAGGCTGGCCGCCTTCAGGCGCCGGTGCACCACCTTGCGCGGGAGCCGGCGTCTCGCCTTGCGGCGTGGCGCTGCCCTCTGCCGGAGGCGTGCCGCCGGCAGCCGGGGCTGCGCTCGTGTCGACCTTCGGCACGCCGGTCATCAGCGCCTCGAAGTCCTTGACCTGATGCTCGCCTGCCAGCCGCTTGCCGTTCACGAAGAAGCTCGGCGTCGAGTTCGACCCCGAACTTGTCGTGCGCGCGCTGGCGCTCATCGACGATCTTCTTGAACAGCTCCTTGTCGGCCAAGCATTCGTCGAACTTCTCCTTGGAGAAGCCCGCCTGGCGCGCGAGCTGGAGCAGCCGGTCGAGCGCCTCGGGTCCTTCGACCACCCAGCTCTCTTGGCTCTGGAACATGGCGTCGATCATGGCGAAGTAGCGGTCGGGACCGGCGCAGCGGGCGAGCATCGAGGCCCGCGCAGCCAGCCCATCGAGCGGAAACTCGCGGAAGATCAGCCGCGCCTTGCCGGTGTCGATATATTTCGTCTTGAACTCGGGGAACACGACCTTGTCGTATTGCGCGCAATGGGGGCAGGTCATCGAGGCATATTCGACGATGACGTTCGGCGCATCAGCGGACCCGATCGACATGTCGGGCAGCTCGCCAGGCTTCATCAGCTCGGCGATGTCGGGGTCCTTTTTCGCCGCGTCAGGGTCGTACGTATCCGCCCCTCGCTTGATGAAAAAGACGTAGCCGCCGGCGAGCACCGCCGCGGCCAGCGCACATGCCAGGATGATATTGACCTTGCTGAACAGGCCCGAATCCTTGCCGTCGGACGGTTCACCGGCGGCAGGCTTGTCGGCCGGTTGTTTCTCGGTTTTCGCCACGCTTGTCTACTCCACCTGGTGCTGCGCTTGCCCGCCCCGTTGGCTCGGGCGGCCTACATTCGTTGAAAGGACCACTCCCTGGCAAGAGCGCGATATGAGGGCGTCCGTCAACCCCTCGTGAGCTTGGCGCGGGCCAAAGCGCCAAGCCGCGACAATGCGCGCCTGAGGCCCTCGTCCTCGAAGGCTGCCGAAGCCGGCAGAACGCCGTCATCGCAGGGTTCGGGTACTGTCGGCGAGGGCGGCTTGGCCCGCGCCACGGGGGCTTGCAGGATGCGCATCTCGGTGATCGCCCGATAGCCGAAATAGGTGTTCACCCGCTCGAGGATCTTGTCCGAGCGGTGCTGCACCTCGATGGCGCGGGGGCCTTCCACGCGAAGCATGAGGATCGCGCCTTCAGCGCGCCAACCCTTGGCGGGCGACGCCGCCTCGCCCTCCTGCTGCCGCCTCGGCCAGACCAGCCGGTCGGGCATGGTGAACTTGGCGAGCTCGGCGCCGACGATGGCCGGCCATTCGCTGAGCAGCGCCGTGGTGGCGAAGCCCCGCGCCCGCGCCAGAGGGTCGAGCATGCGGGCGACATAGGCGCCGACCGGCCGCGCGCCGCCCGCCGCCTTTGCCAGCGCTCTTCGCTCCTTGTCGTCCATCTGCTTTCCGGTGGAGGGGCCGCGCCGCCCGCTTGCTTCGCGTGAGGCGAGCTTACACCATGGAGGGCGAGGCCGGGATCGAGGAGTTCAATTTATGCAGAGGCGCGCGGCTGCGGCAGCCGGGCATCGGGCGGCGTCGATCGCGGGCGCAGTGCTCGCCTGGTACGACCGCGAGCGGCGCCATCTCCCCTGGCGGGCCGAGCCCGGCGAGAAGCCCGATCCCTACCGCGTCTGGCTGAGCGAGATCATGCTCCAGCAGACGACGGTTAAGGCGGTGCTGCCGCGCTACGGCCTGTTCCTGCGCTTCTGGCCCGATGTCGAGGCGCTGGCGCGCGCCGAGCTCGGCGAGGTTCTCGCCGCCTGGGCTGGGCTTGGTTATTACGCTCGCGCCCGCAACCTGCATGCCTGCGCGCGCGAGGTGGTTGAGCGTCATGGCGGGCAGTTCCCGGCATCCGAGGCGGGCTTGCGCGCGCTTCCCGGCATCGGCGATTACACCGCGGCGGCGATCGCTGCCATCGCCTTCGGCGAGCAAGCGGCCCCGGTCGACGGCAATATCGAGCGCGTCGTCGCGCGGCTGTTCGCCGTCACCACGCCTCTGCCCGGCGCAAAAACAGAGATTCGCGCTCTGGCGCGCAGCCTCACGCCGAACGAGCGTCCCGGCGATTTCGCCCAGGCGATGATGGATCTCGGCGCCACGCTCTGCACGCCGCGCCGTCCGGCGTGCGGGCTCTGTCCGGTCAGGGCGGAGTGTCGCGGCTACGCGCAAGGCCTCGCCGAGGTTCTTCCCTATCGCGAGGAGAAGAGCGAGCGTCCCGTGCGGCGCGGCGTGACCTTCGTCGCGTTGCGCTGCAGACGGCGCGGTGCTGCTCCGCGAGCGGCCGCTGAAAGGCTTGCTCGGCGGCATGCTTGAGACGCCGTCCTCACCCTGGGCCGAGGAGAAAGGGGACAGCGGCACGGGAACGGGACACGCGCCGATCAAGGCCAATTGGAAGAAGCTCCCCGGTCTGGTCGAGCACACCTTCACCCATTTCCATCTGGAGCTTTCCGTCTACCGCGCCGAGGTCGGGCTCGATGCCGTGCCAAAGCGTAGCGCGGGGCCTTCGCGCTGCCGCTGGCTCATGCCGCGCGAGCTTGCGGGCGCCGCGCTGCCGTCGGTGATGCGGAAGGTGCTCGGCCACGCGTTGCATGAGCGCGAGCTTCGCCCGGCGCGAAAGCGGGCCTAGAGCTCAAACAAAAAGCTAGAGCCTAGATTTCGCTCTAGGCCTGTGGCTCGAGCTGGCGGCGCGCAGCCTCGCGCAGCGCGTCGATCGGCTGGAGCCGCCCTTCGGCCTCGTAATGCCAGAAGGTCCAGCCGTTGCAGGCGAGCGCGCCTTGCACATGGGCGCCGATCTTGTGGATCGAGCCTTCGGCCCCGGCGCAGGCGATCGAGCCGTCGGCCCTGACCTTTGCCTCGTGGCGCGCGGCGGGGTCGTACAGCGCCGTGCCGGGCGCGATCAGCCCGAGCTCGACGAGAACGCCGAAAGCGATGCGGGGCTCGGCGCGCTTGCCCTTGGCGACTTGCAGAGCGTCCTTGGGAAGCGGTGCCTCGGCGGCAAGCCGCGCTCTGGCGGCTTCCGCGTAAGTCTCCTCGCGCTCGATGCCGATGAAGCCGCGGCCCAGGCGCTTGGCGACGACAGCGGTCGTGCCGGAGCCGAGAAACGGGTCGAGCACGACGTCGCCCGCATGGCTCGATGCGAGGATCAGGCGATGCAGCAGCGCCTCGGGCTTTTGCGTCGGATGCGTCTTCCGTCCGCCATCCTGCTTCAGCCGCTCCGCCCCCGAGCAGATCGGGAACAGCCAGTCCGAGCGCATCTGCAAGTCCTCGTTCAGCGCCTTCATCGCATCGTAGTTGAAAGTGTAGCGCGCCTTCTGCCCCATCGAGGCCCAGATCATCGTCTCATGCGCATTGGTGAAGCGGCGCCCCCGGAAATTCGGCATCGGGTTCGTCTTCCGCCAGATCACGTCGTTCAGCACCCAGAAGCCGAGATCCTGCAACGCGGCGCCGACGCGGAAGATGTTGTGGTAGCTGCCGATCACCCACAGGCTGCCATGCGGCTTCAGCACGCGGCGGCAGGCCGACAGCCAGTCGCGGGTGAAGGCGTCGTAGACCGAGAAGCTCGCGAACTTGTCCCAATCGTCGTCGACGCCGTCGACGCGGCTATTGTCGGGGCGGCGCAGCTCGTTGTTGAGCTGGAGATTGTAAGGCGGGTCGGCGAAGACGAGATCGACGCTTGCCGGCGGCAGGCGCTTCAGCGCCTCGATGCAATCGCCGACGATGATTCTGTTCAGCGGGAGCTTGGCCCCCACCGTTTCCCCCACGCTCATGCCACCACTCACGCTTACGCAACACCAGAAGCGCGGCCATGCTGCGCGACGAGGGTAAAGGCGGGCTTAACCCCGCGATTGGCTTGGCCCGTGAGCCGTGCCAAAACGGCGCGGAGAGCCTGTCGTGCCGAGGGGACAGATGTCGAAGCTGCACAGGCGAAGCTTGCTTCGGGCGGCTCTCGGGTTTGCAGCATTGCCGGTGTTCGGCGGCGGCTTCGCTGGCGCGTCGCCGTCGGGAAGCGAATCTCAGCAGAAAGGTGTCGATCGGGCCATGGCTAAGGACATCGTGATGCTGCACGGCGCCAATGCCGGCGGCTGGTGCTTCGACAATTTCGCCAAGGTGTTCGAGGCTCAAGGCTTCACCTGCCACGCTCCCGACTTGATCGGTCACGGCAAGAACAAGGCAAGCGCCATGACCGCGCTGGTCGGCGTCGGCATCGCCGACTATCGCGCCGAGATGGAGGCCTTCCTCAAGACGTTCGATACGCCGCCCGTCCTGCTCGGCCACTCGATGGGAGCGGTGATCGCCCAGCAGCTCGCCGCTCAGGGCATGGCGCGCGCGCTGATCCTGGTGAGCCCGGCGCCGCGTGCCGGTATTCTGCCGCCGACCGGCGGCGAGAAGCAGCTCGACCAGGACCTGATGGGCCTAGGCGCCTTCTGGAAGAGCGTGCTCCCTCCCGATTTCGCGCTCGCCTGCATCTATTCGCTGAACAAGGTGCCGCCGTCGGAGCAGCGCGCGGTGTTCGACCAATTCGGTCCCGAGTCGGGACTCGCTTTCTTCCAGCTGTTCTTCTGGATGCTCGATGTGACCGGCGCGACCGTCGTCGCCACCGACAAGGTGCGCTGCCCGGTGCTTTGCCTCTCCGGCACCGACGACAAGCTGGTGTCGCTGTTGACGGCGCGCGCCACGGCGGCGGCATATCCAAGCGCGCCGTTCTGGGAGCTTCAGGGCCACGGCCACATGCTTCTGGTCGAGCCCGGCGCCGACGAGATCGCCCAGCGCATCGCCGGCTGGATCCCGGGTTAGCTCACTCCGCCTCGGGGAGGGGGAGATCGCTGCCGCCTCGATCAGCCTGAGCGCGCGCTCGATCGGCGAGAACGAACGGCGGTGGTGCGTGCACACGCCGTGCTTCTTGATGGCTGCCGCGTGCTCCGGCGTGCCGTAGCCCTTGTTGCTGTCCCAGGCATAGCGCCGATAGCGACGCGAAAGCTTCACCATCAGCCGGTCGCGCGTGACCTTGGCGACGATCGAGGCGGCGGCCACCGATAGCGACAGCCCGTCGCCGCCGATCACGGCGCGCGCCTTGCATGGGAAGCGCTTGGGTATGATGTTGCCGTCGATCAGCGCGGCGCCGATCGGCACGCCGAGCCCGCGATAGGCCGAGCGCATGCCCCACAGGCTCGCCTGGAGGATGTTGATGCGGTCGATCCGCTTGACGGGCCCGATCACCACCGACACCAGCGAGGTGGCGATGATCTCGGCGTAGCGATCCTCGCGCGCCTCGGGCGTTAGGACTTTCGAGTCGTTGAGCCCCTCGGGGATGCGCTCGGGATTGAGGATCACCGCCGCGACCACGACCGGCCCGGCCCAGGGTCCGCGGCCGGCCTCGTCGATGCCGGCGACCGGGCCCCCATATTGGTCCATCAGCGCCGCTTCGAGGTCGAAGGTGGGCTCGGGCTTGGGGGCAAGAACTCTCGCGGCGAATCCCATGTCCTGGAACTTCGCGCAAATCGACCGCCTATTGCAACTTGTGACCGTCGCAAGGCCGGGTTCTGTGGAAAACCGCGATCGAAGCCGCCGTCGCAAACGCGTTCGCGACTAAGCGCGCTGCGGGTGGCTGCCGGCTCTCTGCGGCAGGACGAGGATGCAAGCGATCATCAACACCGCGACGACCAGGGAGGCAAGCGGGCGGCTGAAGGCAAGTCCGCCATGGTCGAGCGGCTTGTCGATGAAATCCCCGACCGTCGCCCCGAGCGGCCGCGTGAGGATGAACGCGGCCCAGAACAGCAGCACGCGCGATATGCCGGTCCAGAAATAGGCCGCTGCCAGCACCGCCAATCCGGCCGCGAACACCAGCGCACCGCCTTCGTAGCCGAGCCCTGCATCGGCAACCCAATCGCCGAGAGCCGTTCCCAATGTTTGCGAGAAGGTGATCGCCGCCCAGTAGAATGCCTCGACTTTCGGGGCGCTGACCGTGTCGACCGAAATCGAGCCGAGCGACCAGTACCAAAGGCCGAGCACGGCCATGAGGCATCCGAAGAGCAGCAATGAGCCGCCGGGATAGCCGATGCCCAAGGAGCGGGTGGCGAAGTCGGCCATCGTCGTGCCGGCGGTGGTCGAGGCGACGATCACCGCCCAATAGAGCAAGGGATGAAATTTCTTGGCGGCGATCTGGATCGCGACCAGCACCAGCAACACCGAAAGGAAGATCGCCGAGCTGACGAGGTAGCCGAGATCCATCGTCATGCTGAATGTGTCGCCGCCCGTCTCACCGAGCGTGGTGGCGAGGATCTTGATGATCCAGAAGCCGAGCGTGACTTCCGGGATCTTGGTCGCATGCGGATTGGCGGCGGCTTGCATGAGCAAGGTTCTGGCAGCCTCCGACCTGGCGCGCAAGCCAGCGTGCCGGGCGCGGTTTTCGCTTAGAGCATGATCCCGAAAAGTTGCAGACTTTTCGGATAGGATTATGCGTCAGAGACAAAGATCTAGAGCGAAATCCCGGTTCAACTTGGATGGATTTCGCCCTAGAGCAGGCTTAGCTGCTGGCCGGGAAGGGAAGGGGGCGTGAATTTATCGCTTCTGAGATCGACCGAGCTCTGGTTCAGCCCAAGCCGCTGGGCCGCGACCTCGAATCTGCGGCCGATCATCCAGGCGTAAGGCCCTTCGCCAACCATGCGCTCGCCCCATTTGGCGTCGTAGAGCTTGCCACCACGGGTCGAGCGCATCAGCGACAGCACGCGGTTGGCGCGGTCGGGGCAATTCGCCTTGAGCCATTCGGTGAACAGATCGCCGATCTCGAGCGGCAGCCTGAGCAGCACGTAGCCCGCGTTCTTGACGCCGATCGATGCCGCGCGCTCCAGAATGCGCTCCATCTCCATGTCGGTCAGCCCGGGGATGACCGGCGCCACCATGACCGAGGCCGGCACGCCGGCATCGACCAGACGCTGCAAGGTCTCAAGCCGCTTGTCGGGCGTGCTCGCGCGCGGCTCCATGGCGCGGGCGAGCTTGCGGTCGAGCGTGGTGACCGAGAGCGCGACCTTGACCAGCCCGCGCTCGGCCATCGACTTCAGGAGGTCGAGGTCGCGCAGCACCAGCGCCGACTTGGTGACGATGCCGACCGGGTGGTTTGCCGCGCTCAAGACTTCGAGGATGCGCCGCATGATGCGGTAGCGCCGCTCGACCGGCTGATAGGGATCGGTATTGGTGCCGATGGCGATGGTGCGGACTTTGTAGCCCGGTTCGGCCAGCTCGCGCTCCAGCGCCTGGCCGGCATTGGTCTTGGCGAACAGCCTGGTCTCGAAGTCGAGCCCCGGCGACAGCCCGAGAAAGGCGTGGGTCGGTCGCGCGAAGCAATAGATGCAGCCATGCTCGCAGCCCCGATAGGGGTTGATCGAGCGGTCGAAGCCGATATCCGGGGATTCATTGCGGGTGATGATGCGCCGCGCCGGCACCTCCTGCACCTCGGTCGCCAGCGCCTCGAGCTCGGCGAGCAATTCCCAGCCGTCGTCGGCCGGCTGGTAGGCAATCGGCTCGAAGCGGCCCGAGCGGTTGGTCTGCGCGCCCCTGCCGTGACGGCGGCCAGCGGCGATGCCCCCCGCTTCGAGCGGGAAGCTGTCCAATTCGTTGGATTTCCGAAGCGAGACTGACATGCGGTCTATATAGCCGCGCCATGAGAACAAATCAAGAACATAGCCCGGATTTATCGCAAGTGACGATTGCCGGGCCAAAATGGGCGGTATAAGCCGTGGCGCCATGATCTCGGTGATCATCCCCACGCTCAATGCCGAACAGACGCTCGGGCCGACTCTCGGCGCGCTCGTGCCGGCCGTGGTCGACGGCCTGGTGCAGGAGGCAATCCTGGTCGACGGGGGCTCGACCGACGAGACCTGCCTCATCGCCGATGCCGCCGGCACGCAGTTGATCATTGCCGAACGCGGGCGCGGCTCCCAGCTCGACGCCGGCGCGGCCGAAGCGCGCGGCGACTGGCTGCTGTTCCTCCATGCCGACACCGTGCTCGAGCCGTCATGGGCCGAGGAGGCCAAAGGCTTCATCGAGCGGGTCGAGAGCGGGCGGCGCCGGCAGGCGGCGGCCTTCTTCCGCTTCGCGCTCGACGACGACGGGATGATGCCGCGGCTGATGGAGAAGATGGTCTCGCTGCGCTGCTTGCTGTTCGCGCTCCCCTATGGCGATCAGGGCCTGCTCATCTCGCGCAATCTCTATAACCGGCTCGGCGGCTTTCGCCCGCTGCCGCTGATGGAGGACGTCGATCTCGTGCGCCGCCTCAAGCGGCGCGAGATCGTGATGCTCACTTCGCGCGCGGTGACGAGCGGCGTGCGCTATCGGAGCGAAGGCTATCTCGCGCGAAGCCTGCGCAATCTCGGTTGCATGCTGCTCTATTACCTTCGCGTGCCGCCGCGCGTGCTTGCGCGCCTCTATGGCTAGAGGGACGCCGCCGCGCACACAATGCGCCCCGTTCGCTCATCGCCTCGTCATCATGGCCAAGAGCCCGCGCCGCGGCGCCGTCAAGCGGCGGCTCGCAGGCGAGATCGGCGAGGGCGCGGCGGTGAGGTTCTATCGGTCATGCCTCACTCACTCGGTCTTGCGGCTCGCGTCCGATCCGCGCTGGACGACGCTCCTCGCCATTGCTCCCGACGACGCCATCTCGGCGAGCTTCTTTCCGCGGCACCGAGGCACGGCGCAGCTTGCCGCAAGGAGGCGGCGATCTCGGGCGCCGCATGCAGCGCCTGTTCGATCGCCTGCCGCCAGGACCGGCTATCGTCGTCGGCAGCGACATCCCGGCGATTGCGCCTGAGCGCATTGCCGAAGCCTTCGCGCTGCTCGGGCGCCACGATGCGGTGCTCGGTCGGGCGCTTGACGGCGGCTATTGGCTGATCGGGCTGAAGCGGTCCCCGCGCGTGCTTGCGCCCTTCGCCCATGTCCGCTGGTCGGGCCCGCATGCGCTCGACGATACGCTGGCGAACCTCAAGGGAGCGCGCGTCGCCTTCGCCGCGACACTCGGCGACGTCGATACGCGCGAGGATTACCTGGCGCTCCGGACGTCTGCCGGGCGCCTTGTTTGGGCTGCGCCCGACGGCCCAAAGTGGGCTCAGGTACACTTAAATCAAACTTAAGGAGCTTCGGATAGTTCACTGAACTATAGAGATTAAGGGCAAACTCAATGCTCATCGCTTTGGTCGATCCGAGCCGCACAACTCGGTTGATTGTTGCCCGCATGCTCGAAGCACGCGGCCACGAGGTTGTGCCGTTCGACGATGAGCGCGAGGCGCTCGCCCGCATCAAATCCGACCCCTTCATCGAAGCGCTGATCACGAGCGCCGAATTGAAGCACATGTCAGGCGTCGAGCTTTGCTGGGAGACGCGGCTGATCGCGACCTGCCGCCGTCCGATCTATGTCCTGATGATGTCGAGCCAATACGATCAGCGCAGCCTGATCGAGGCGTTGGACTCAGGTGCCGACGATTTCATCGGCAAGCCGCCGCTCGCCGAGGAACTCTACGCGCGGTTTCGCGCTGCCGAGCGTCTCGCTTCGATGCAGCGCGAGCTGATCAGGCTCGCAACCACCGACCCGCTCACCGGCCTCAGCAATCGCCGCGGCTTCTTCGAGCAGGCCACAGAGCTCTGCGCGCGCATGGCGCCGCCCGCGGGCAACCTATCGGCCATCATCCTCGACATCGACAATTTCAAGCAGATCAACGACTCGTTCGGACATGAGACCGGCGACGAGGCGATCTGCTGTTGCGCTCGCGCTGCCTTCCTGAGCGAGGCAGTGGTCGGGCGGCTCGGTGGCGATGAGTTCGCGCTGCTGCTCGAGGATCGCGCGTTGCCCGAAGCCATCGAGATCGCCGAAGGCTTGCGCACGAAGCTTGCCGCGCAGCCCTTCGATACCGGCAAGGGCCGCATCACGCTGACTTGGAGCCTTGGCGTCGGCGAAGGCCGGGCCGGCGAAACCGTCGACGAGATTCTCGCCCGTGCCGATGCCGCGCTTTACGACGCGAAGCTCCAGGGTCGCAACCGCGTAGTCGGCGCGCCGGCGAGCATGCTGGTGCGAGCCACGATCGGCACCGACAACCTGGCCCGCGCCTGCGCGATGTAGAGTCGCGCCTAGCCGGGCTTCGTCTCAGCTTTTCGCCTTCTTCTTCCTCCGCCCTTCCAATAGCCGCGGCATGATCTCGACGAACGAGCAGGGGCGGTGGCGATTGTCGAGCTGCGCCTTGAGGATGCCGTTCCAGGCGTCCTCGCAAGCCCCGGGCGATCCGGGCACGCAGAAGATATAGGTGCCCTCGGCGAGACCGCCGCAGGCGCGCGACTGCACCGTCGAGGTGCCGACGGTCTGGTAGCTCAGCATGTGGAACAGCGCCGAGAAGCCCTCGATCTCCTTCTCGAATAGCGGCTTGACCGCCTCGGGCGTCACGTCGCGTCCGGTGAAGCCGGTGCCGCCGGTGGTGATGACCACGTCGATTTCGGGGTCCTTGATCCAGCGCTTCACTTGCTTGCGGATCGATTTGACGTTGTCCTCGGCGATGGCGTGCTCGGCGAGCTCGTGACCGGCCTCCTTGATCAGGCTGACCAGGAGAGGGCCCGATTTGTCGGTCTTATGCGTGCGCGTGTCCGAGACGGTGAGCACTGCGATGCGCACGGGGATGAAGGGGCGGCTGTCGTCGAAGCGGGTCATGGCGTCTCCAGCGCCTTCTTTACCAAGAGTAGGTCGCGCCAGGCGAGCCGTTTGTCGGCGCTGTTGCGCAACAGATAGGCGGGATGGAGCGTGGCGAGCGTCGGGATGTCGCCCGCGGCGCTCCGGTAGCTCAGCCATTTGCCCCTGAGCCGCATGATGCCTTCACTCACGCCGAGGATGCTCTTGGCCGCGGCGCCACCGAGCAGCACCAGCACTTGCGGCTCGAGCAGCTCGATCTGCCGGGCGAGGAACGGCGCGCAGGCTTCGATCTCCTCTCCCGTCGGCGTGCGGTTGCCGGGCGGGCGCCAATAGACCGTGTTGGTGATGTAGATGCTCGTCTCGTCGAGACCGATCGCCGCCAGCATGCGGTCGAGCAGCTGTCCGGCGCGGCCGACGAAGGGCTTGCCTTGCAGATCCTCGTCGCGGCCCGGGGCCTCGCCGATCAGCATGAGGCGGGCCTGCTCGCTGCCGCGGGAGAAGCACAGGCTCTTCGCCGTGCGCTTCAGCCCGCAGCCGTCGAACTGCCCGACCAGGGCTTCGAGCGCGGCTAGCGAGGTAGCCTCGCCGATGCTGATCCGATCGGAGGAGCTCGCGGCGGCAATCGCGCGGTTGGGCGCGGCCTGGCGCGGGGCGGGTTTGGCCTTGGCGATCTCGGGGACGAGCGGGGCAAAGCTGTCGACCGGCTCTTCCCCGATCGCCTCGTCGACGCCCATGGCCGCATACCAGTCGAGCAGCGCCCTTGCGTCGCCGATTTCCGATGTCGCCATTTGCCTCGTCTCTCCCAAACGCTTATTTGTCATCGTGAGTATCGCTGGGCTCCCGGATGATAACAGGCTTTGGCCCACTGCCTCCTGGCTTGTGAGCCAGTGGACAGAGTCCACTTTAAGTCGTCATACCGGCGAAAGCCGGTATCCAGCGGAAGACACTACCGATTTGGAGACTTGCAGTTGAGCGACCCGACCGAGATTGAAACGATCGAGCGCGAGACCATGGAGTTCGACGTCGTGATCGTCGGCGCCGGCCCTGCCGGCCTCGCCGCAGCGATCAGGCTGAAGCAGCTCGCGGCTAGAAGCGGCAAGGACGTCTCGGTCGTCGTGCTGGAGAAGGGCTCTGAGGTCGGCGCCCATATCCTGTCCGGCGCGGTGATCGACCCCGCAGGCCTCGACAAGCTTATCCCCGATTGGCGCGAGCAGATCTCCCCGCTCAAGACCAAGGTCAGCGAGGACCGCTTCTACTATCTGTGGAAGTCGGGCGGCATCCGCGTGCCCAACATCTTCATGCCGCCGCTGATGAGCAATCACGGCTGCTATATCGGCAGCCTGGGCAGCCTCTGCCGCTGGCTCGGCGAGCAGGCCGAGAAAGCCGGCGTCGAGATCTATCCCGGCATCGCCGTGACGGAAGCGATCTTCGGCGCGAACGGCGCGGTCGAGGGCGTCATCACCGGCGACAAGGGCATCGCCCGCGACGGCACGCATAAGGAGAGCTACACGCCGGGCATCGCGCTCCGCGGCAAATACACCCTGATCGCCGAGGGCGCGCGTGGCTCGCTCTCCAAGCAGCTCATCAAGAAGCTCGGGCTCGACGCGGAATCGGGGACACAGAAATTCGGCATTGGGCTGAAGGAGCTGTGGGAGGTGCCCGCCGACAAGCACAGGCCGGGCCTCGTGCAGCACACGATGGGCTGGCCGCTCGACGACAAGACCGGCGGCGGCTCGTTCCTCTACCATTTCGGCGAGCGGCTGGTTTCGGTCGGCTTCGTCGTGCATCTCGACTACGCCAATCCCTATCTCAATCCGTTCAAGGAATTTCAGCGCGCCAAGACCCATCCGCGGATTCGCGAGCATCTCGAAGGCGGCAAGCGCATCGCCTATGGCGCGCGCGCTCTGACCGAGGGCGGTTGGCAAGCGATCCCCAAGCTCGTCTTTCCCGGCGGCGCACTGGTCGGCTGCTCCGCGGGCTTCATGAACGTGCCGCGCATCAAGGGCTCGCATAACGCCATGCTGTCGGGGATGATGGCGGCCGAGGCCGCGTTCGCCGCGATCGAGGCCGGCCGCTCGGACGATGTGCTCGACGCCTACCCGGCCGCGGTCAAGGCGTCGGACATGGCCAAGGAGCTCAGGAAGGTTCGCAACGTGAAGCCGCTCTGGTCGCGGCTCGGCACCATCGCCGGCGTCATGCTTGGCGGCGTCGACATGTGGCTCAACACCATCCTTCCGTTCCTGCCGCACACCCTGAAGCACCTGAAGCCCGACTATGCCAGCTTGACCAAGGCGTCGGCGGCGCAGCCGATCGCCTACGAGAAGCCCGACGGCAGGCTCACCTTCGACATCCTCTCCTCGGTGTTCATCTCGGGCACCAATCACGAAGAGGACCAGCCGGTGCATCTGCGCCTGACCGACCCCAATATCCCGATCGAGCAGAATCTCCCGGAATACGCCGAGCCGGCGCAACGCTATTGCCCGGCGCAGGTCTACGAGGTGGTCGGCGAGGGGGACAAGCTCAGGTTCCAGATCAACGCGCAGAACTGCGTCCACTGTAAGACTTGCGATGTGAAGGACCCGGCGCAGAACATCAATTGGGTGCCGCCCGAAGGCGGTGACGGGCCGAACTACGTTAATATGTGAATTTGCCGCGCTAAGGCGAAAGCGCCGCGGGGGGGGCGGCCACAAACGCGCCGCGATTGGGCTTCAAGGAGGCGGAGACAACCTTTCGTCGAGCAGCTTTTGGTTTGCAGACGGGGAATAAAAACGCGTAACCTTGGCCGGGGATTTTTCTCATAACCGCGTTCCTGGGGCGGCGTGATCGCCGAGCCGATATGACGATTATGGCAGGTGCGACTCTGCGCAGATGGGCGCGGAGGTCGCTTTTGATCGTGGCAATTCTCGCGGCTCCCGCGGCCTATTCGGAGGTCGCGCCGTCCGATGCCGACAATGGCCCGCCCGGCACTCTGCTCGGCAATTATCTGTCGGGCCGGATGGCTCGCGGCGACCACGACACCATCGCCGCCGCCGATTTCTATTCCAAGGCCTTGGCCGAGGATCCCAGCAACGAGATCATTCTGGAACAGGCCTTCCTGCTCGAGGCCGCCGCGGCGCATTGGGATCGCGCCATCCCGCTCGCCAAGGACCTCGTCAAGATCGAGCCGTCGCACCGGATCGCCCAGTTCCTGCTTGGCTGCGACGCCTTCAAGCGCGGCGACTACAAGGAAGCCGACGAGCATTTCGCCGCGGCCCGCCAGGGTCCGATCGCCGATCTCACCTCGACTCTCGCCCGCGCCTGGGTTGAGCAGGCCGCCGGCAAGACCGACGAGGCCTTCGCCACGCTCGACAGCCTGAGCGACGCCGACTGGGCGCAGTTCTATCAGCGCTATCATCGCGCCCTGATCGCCGACGTCGCCGGTCGGCATGATGTCGCCCGCCAGGCCTTCGCCCAGGCCTTCAAGAAGAACCCGTCCACGCTTAGGGTGGCCGACGCCTATGCGCGCCACGCGGTGAACGACAACAACCGCAAGCTCGCCCACCAGACGCTCAAGACCCACATCGCCAAATCCTCGACCCATCCTCTGTCCGAGGCCCTGCTCGCCGACATCGACTCCGGCAAGGTGCCGCCGCTGCTTGTCGTCACGCCCGCCGACGGCCTCGCCGAGGTGTTCTACGGCATCGGCGACGCTCTCGCCGGCGAGGGCGGTCTCGACATGGGCATCATCTTTCTGCAATTCGCGCTGTACGTTAAGCCCGACTTCCCGCTGGCTTACGTCGCGCTCGCCGAGGCCTATGAGGGCGCCAAGCGCTACGATCTCGAGATGGCGGCCTTCGACAAGGTCGACAAGGACTCCCCGCTCTGGCTGAACGTCCAGATCCAGAAGGCCTTCGCGCTCAACTCGCTCGACCGCGTCGACGACGCCAAGGTGCTGCTCGAGCAGCTGATCGCCACCGACCCCAAGGACGTCCGCCCGTTCGATGCGCTCGGCAACATCCTGCGCGCGCATGAGCGCTACGGCGAGGCGCGTGAGTCCTATTCGAAGGCGATCGCGCTCATTCCCAAACCGGGCCACGAGAACTGGACGCTGTTTTATTCGCGCGGCGTGTCCAACGAGCGGCTGAAGGATTGGCCGGCTGCCGAGTCCGATTTCAAGCAGGCGCTTGAGCTGTCGCCCGAGGAATCGCTAGTGCTGAATTATCTCGGCTACACCTGGGTCGATCAGGGCCGCAATCTGAAGACGGCCATGGACTACATACGCAAGGCGGTGAAGCTCAAGCCCGACGACGGCTATTACGTCGACAGCCTCGGCTGGGCCTATTTCCGGCTCGGCAATCTGCCGGCGGCGGTCGAGAATCTCGAGCGCGCCGTCGAGCTCAAGCCTGACGATCCGATCATCAACGATCATTTGGGCGATGCCTATTGGCGCATCGGGCGGACGCTGGAAGCCAAATATCAGTGGCAGCAGGCGCTCACGCTGAAGCCCGAGGACGATCAGGTGATCACCTTGAAGCAGAAGATCGAGGCAGGCCTGCCCGTGGCCCCGGCCGAGACTAAGGCCGCCGCAGAGCGGACCCAGACCGGCCAGAAGGCGTCCGAATAGACCGCCGCGTCCGCCTAGAGGGGGCGCGCGCGTGTCATCGACGCTGAGCGACTTTGCTCGGGCCAAGATCAATCTCACCTTGCAGGTGCTCGGCCGGCGCGAGGACGGCTACCACGAGCTCGTAAGCCTGGTCGCTTTCGCTAGGGCAGGCGACGCCATAGAGCTTGAGCCTTCGGGCGATCTCGGCCTTAGCGCCGCCGGCCCGTTTGCCGGGGCGCTTGGCGGCGACAATCTGATCCTCACCGCGGCAGTGGCCGCGAGCGCGCTGAAGCCAGGGATCAGGCTCGGCCATTTCCGGCTGATCAAGGAGCTTCCCGTCGCTGCGGGTCTCGGCGGCGGCTCGGCCGACGCGGCGGCTGCCTTGCGGCTGATCGAGCGCGCCAATCCCGGCAAGCTCGCTGAGACCGACCTCGCCACGCTGGCGCGGGAGCTCGGCTCCGACGTGAACGTCTGCCTCGCCAGCCAACCGGCGCTGATTACCGGACGGGGCGAGAAGGTTACCTATGTGCGCGGCTTCCCGTCTTGCGCGGTGGTGCTGGCCAATCCGCGGATCCCGCTTGCCACCGCGCCCGTCTATGCGGCGCTCCGTGCGGAGAAGCTTGCCGCCGCGCCCGAGCCGGTGAACGTCCCGGATTTCGACCGCGATTTTGCGATTCTGGTCGACTACTTGTTGCCGCGCGGCAACGATCTCGAAGGCCCCGCTGCAGGGCTCGTGACCAAGATCAGGGAGGTGCTGGCGACGCTGCTCACGCTCCCCGGCGCACGCATCGCGAGACTCTCGGGAAGCGGCCCAACCTGCTTCGCGCTGTTCGCCCGCTACGACGAGGCCGAGCGAGCCGCCGCGTCGCTCGCCAAGAGCCATCCCGACTGGTGGATCGCCGCGAGCGGGCTTGGCCAAGAGCATGATCCCGAAAAGCGTGATTTTGGACTAGAACGGACGGTCGACGCAGAACTCGATGGCCTCGAGCAGCGCCGACTTCACCTCGCTGTCGGCGAAGATGGCAAGCGCGTCGCGGGCGATCGAGCCGTAATGCCGGGCGCGCTCCATGGTGTCGAGCAGCGCGTTGTGGCGCTTCATCAGCGCCATGGCCTCGGCGAGATCGTTCTCTCCGATCTCGCCGTCTTGCAGCGTGCGCTGCCAGAACGCGCGCTCGGTGGCGTTGCCGCGGCGATAGCACAACACCACGGGGAGCGTGATCTTGCCCTCGCGGAAATCATCGCCGACGCTCTTGCCGAGCATCGCCGGCTCGCCCGAATAGTCGAGCGCGTCGTCGATTAGCTGGAAGGCAAGGCCGAGATTGCGCCCGTATGAGCGCAGCGCCGCGGTCTCCGATTTCGGGCGAAGCGCGATTACCCCGCCGACCTCAGCCGCGGCGGCGAACAATGCCGCGGTCTTGGCGTCGATCACCGCGAGATAGTCGTCCTCGGTGGTCTCGGTGTTCTTGGCGGTGGTGAGCTGCATCACCTCGCCCTCGGCGATGATCGCCGCGGCGTCGGCCAGGATGCGCAGCGCGCCGAGCGAGCCGACATCAACCATCATCTTGAAGGCCTGGCCGAGCAGGAAGTCGCCGACCAGCACGCTCGCCTCGTTGCCCCACACCAGCCGCGCCGCGGTCTTGCCCCGGCGGAGATTGCTCTCGTCGACCACGTCGTCATGCAGCAGCGTCGCGGTATGCATGAACTCGACGCTCGCCGCGAGCCGCACATGGCCGTCGCCCTGATAGGAGCACAGCTTGGCGGCGGCGATGGTCAGCATGGGGCGCAAACGCTTGCCGCCGGAATCGATCAGATGGCGCGCGAGCTCCGGGATCAGCTCGACATTCGAGCGCGCGCGGTCGAGGATGATGCGGTTGACATGGGCCATGTCCTCCTCGACAAGCGCAACCAGCGGCCGAAGGCTCGCCTTCGGGTCGCGGCTGCCGGAAAGCTTGACGACAACTCCCAAGGGTATTTCTCCTCACTCCTACGGGGACGGATATTGTCGGCGGGGAGAGCCGCCGAGGTCAAGGCGCTCCCGGCATTGAGGCTTACGCACAAAGGGCTGGTCGGGGCAATGAAGGAATTGTTGCGCTCAAACGACGCGGTGCTGCTGTCTTATGTCAGCTCGCTGCTGGAGGAGGACGCTATCGGCTTCATGGTCGCCGACACCAATATGAGCGTGCTCGAGGGCTCGATCGGCATCCTGCCGAGGCGTATCCTGGTCGAGAGCGACAAGATCGCACAGGCGCGCCGGATTCTCACCGAGGCCGGCATCGGCCATGTCATCTCCGAAGACAAGACCTGACCCGCGTGGAGCGCCCAAAGGCGCGACCACCCTCGACGATTTCCTCGGCGGGCGCCTGAGCGTCGTCCAGCCGCGTGGCGGCCACAGGGCGGGGAGCGATGCGGTGTTTCTCGCCGCCGCGGTCAAGGCGCGGGGAGGCGAGAGCGTGCTCGATGTAGGGGCGGGCGTCGGCGTGGCGGGGCTTTGTCTTCTCGCGCGCATCCCCGGCCTCGATATGACTGCGGTCGAGATCGACGCTAGGCTTTGCGCGCTCGCCGCCAAGAATGCCGAGCGGAATGGCCTCGCCAACAGCTTCGCCATCGTCAATGCCGACGTGATGGGAGCAGCCAAGGCGCTCCGCGAGGCAGGTCTCGTGCGCGAAGGCTACCGTCAGGTCATCGCCAACCCGCCGTTCCACGCGCAAGGAAGCGTACGAGCCGCCCCCGATAAAGCGCGGGCCACGGCGCACGTGATGGGCGAAGGCGGCCTCTCGGCCTGGATCAAGTTCTGCACGTCTTACGCCGCGCCCAAGGGGCAGCTGACTCTGATCCATCGCGTCGAATGTCTGGGCGAGCTGCTCGGCCTGTTCGAGCGGAGGTTCGGTGATGTCACGATCTTCCCGCTATTTCCCAAGCTCGGCGATCCGGCGACCCGCATCATCCTGCAAGCGCGCAAAGGGAGCCGCGGGGGAGTGAGGCTGCTCCAGGGCCTCGTGCTGCATGAGCCCGATGGACGCTACACCGAAGGCGCCGAGGCAGTGTTGCGGGGCGGGGCGGCGCTGCCGCTCGACTAGGCCGCTAGGCAAATGGGAGGGCCGCCGCCCGGGGGGAGAGGCGGCAGCCCTCATTCGCCCGAGCGTGAGGAGAAAACCTCGGGCCCGCGAGGCCCGCCGGTGGCGGACCTCGGCGTTCGGTCGCTAGTACCAGCGCGGCTGCCAGTTGTACTGGAGCCACCAGGGATAAGGCCGGTATCGCCAATAGCCGTATTGCTTGTAGTGAGGCTTCTGGATGTAACCGTAGTCGTAGCGGTTGTTGTCGTAGTTCTTCCAGTTCCGGCCATTGTCCCAGTTGCGGCCATTGACCCAGTTTCGGCCGTTGTCCCAATTGCCGTTTCGGTCATGGGCGCTCGCGGGTGAGGTTGCTCCAAGCGCGGTGAAGGCAAGCGCGGCCGCGGCCAGCAGAGTCTTTTTCAGCATCGTTTGTCACTCCGGCTTTCCGGCGTCGATGCGCCGGTTCACGCTAAGTCCCTCGACATGGTGGTGTTGTAGATCGCTCGCGCTGAACCGCGTCTGAGGCCGCCGTTCATCTGCCGTTCAGCAAACCACGATGGAGGGCGGTACCGGAAAAGCGAAGGGCCACTCCCTTTCGGGAATGGCCCTTCAAAGTCAGATCGGCGCCAAGGCGGCTTTCGAGCCTAGTACCAGCCGCGATAGTAGCGGCCGCGCCAATAGGGATAATAGGCGTAGGGATAGTTGTAGGCATAGGCATACGGCCGGTAATAGCGGGGGCCGTAATAGCCGTAACGGGGTCCGACATAGACGTTCACGCCGGGACCGCCCCAGCCCCAGCCGCGACGCCAACCGGCTTCCGCTGAGTTCGGGGACAGTGTGACAAAGGCGAGCACGAGGGCACCAAGTGCCACGACAAAGGTCGCAAGCTTGCTCATTTAGGTCCTCCTGAGAGATAGAGCGGCGCTTCTTCGCCCGGAAAATGCGCCGCCAGGGGTGGGTGTTCCCCACCTTCAAACCCAACTATAGCAACGATATCGGGCTCCCTGGTGACGCCTTCAAGACTTGCGTTAACCAAAGGCTTAAGCGTGCCCCTTTCTGGCCTCGTTTGGGACGGAATTGCCGCGCCCGACTTGATTTAACCCTTCTGCCCTATACTTTAGGCCCCCATGAGCAATCTCTCCATCGCAGCCAACCCGCCCGACCGCGCGGCCTGGCTGAGCTACCTACCGGAGTCCTGGACCAAGCGCGGACCGGTCGTGCCGGTGCTCCGGCTCAGCGGCGCGATCGGCATGGTCACTCCGCTCCGGCCCGGCCTCTCGCTCTCGACTAGCGCGTCGGCCATCGAGAAGGCGTTCTCCATGCGCGGCGCCAAGGCCGTCGCCATCCAGATCAACTCGCCCGGCGGCTCGCCCGTACAGTCGATGCTGATCTACAAGCGCATCAGAGCGCTCGCCGAGGAGAAGGGGCTCAAGGTCTATGTCTTCGCCGAGGATGTCGCGGCCTCCGGCGGCTATCTGCTCGCGCTCGCGGGCGATGAGATTTACGCCGACCCGAGCTCGATCATAGGCTCGATCGGCGTCATCACCGCGGGTTTCGGCCTGGACAAGCTGATCGAAAAGATCGGCGTCGAGCGCCGGGTTTATACCGCCGGCGAAAGCAAGGACAAGCTCGATCCGTTCCTGCCCGAGAAGCCCGAGGATGTAGAGCGGATCAAGTCGCTCCAGCGCGACGTGCATGCGACCTTCATCGACCTCGTCAAGGAGCGGCGCGGCGCCAGGATCGCCAATGCCGATGATAATCTGTTCACTGGCGACTACTGGTCCGGCAAGCGCGCGCTCGAGCTCGGCCTGATCGACGGGCTCGGCGATCTCCGCACCAAGATGCGCGGTGTATTCGGCGAGGACGTGCGCCTGAAGCTGGTGGCGCCGTCGACCTCGTGGTTTCGCCGCAAGCGCAGCATCTTCGCCGAAGCCGGCGGCTTCGATTTCAGCTTCGCACCTGGCGGGTTCGCCGCCGATCTCATCTCGGCGATCGAGACGCGGTCGCTCTGGTCACGCTTCGGACTTTAGCCATGCCGCCGATCTTTCTCCTCGTCGCCGCCGGGGCCGGCCTGTTCTTCGCCAGGCGTTGGTACACCAACGAGCGGCAGCGCGTCGCCGCCGCGCTGCGCGCGGCCGAGGAGGCTCTCCAGCAGCGCGAGCACGAGGCCATCCCGCTCGAGCGCGACCCCGCGACCGGAATCTACCGTCCACGGCACGTGTCGCAAGGCACAGGCCATTAACGCGCCGGCCATTGTTATCCATGCAAAGCTGTGGCTACTGACGCGCGACAGACGCCATGGCCAAGACACCCACAGCCGAGACACCCAAATCCGATAGCCCGAAGACCTCGTTTCAGGACCTGATCCTGACGCTCGAGCGCTTCTGGGCCGACCAGGGCTGCGTGATCCTCCAGCCTTACGACATGGAGATGGGGGCAGGGACCTTCCACCCGGCGACGACCTTGCGCTCTCTAGGGCCCAAGCCCTGGCGCGCGGCCTACGTGCAGCCCTCGCGCCGCCCCAAGGACGGCCGCTACGGCGAGAACCCGAACCGGCTCCAGCACTATTATCAGTTCCAGGTGATCCTGAAGCCGTCGCCTGCCGACATCCAGGACCTCTACCTCCAGAGCCTCTACGCCATCGGCATCGACCCCAAGAACCACGACATCCGCTTCGTCGAGGACGATTGGGAGAGCCCGACGCTCGGCGCCTGGGGGCTCGGCTGGGAGGTGTGGTGCGACGGCATGGAGGTGTCGCAGTTCACCTATTTCCAGCAGGTCGGCGGCTTCGATTGCGATCCGGTCTCCGGCGAACTGACCTACGGGCTCGAGCGTCTTGCCATGTATGTGCAGGGCGTCGACCGCGTCTACGACCTCAACTTCAACGGCGGCGAGGGCAATGACAAGGTCACCTATGGCGATGTGTTCCTGCAAGCCGAGCAGGAATATTCGCGGTTCAATTTCGAGCACGCCGACACCCAGCGCCTGCTCGACCATTTCCGCGACGCCGAGGCCGAGTGCAAGGCGCTGCTCGCCAAGGGCGACCAAGGCGAGCGCCATCTGATGGTGCTGCCCGCCTACGATCAGGCGATCAAGGCCTCGCACATCTTCAATCTGCTCGATGCGCGCGGCGTGATCTCGGTGACCGAGCGGCAGGCTTATATCCTGCGCGTGCGCGAGCTCACCAAGGCCTGTTGCGCCGCCTGGCTCAAGACCGAGGCCGGCGGCAACGCCCATGCTTGAGGTCTATTCCGACGAACGGACGGCGCCGGCGCAAGGCCGTACCTTGGCGCTCAAGCCCAAGCTCAGGTCGTGGACCGGGCGCATCTGGCGGTCGACGCCGCAGAGCTTCCAATTGATGCTGAAGCTCGATGCGAGCGTGGCGGTGCCTGACATCGACGACGCCGATTTGCGCGCGGCACTCACGCCGTTCGCCGCGGAGCTGACAGGCTTCGCGCTCTATCTCGACTATACCGACGAGGGAAAGCTCCCATTTTCAAGGGCAGTCGGCGCGTTCTATGTCGAGCACGGCAATCACACCTTCATGCGCTTCTACGATTTCCTGGACACGGTGCCGGCCCACGCGCTTATTCCTCTGCTCCCCGCGGCCGGCGCCCAGTCAGACCTGATTCTAAGCGTCATCCCCTATCACCTTGAAACGAATCGCCTGAGCTTCGCCATTACCGATTACGATCTCGGCTTCCATAACCGCATCGGCTAGCCATGTCAGAGCTGTTGCTTGAGCTGTTCTCAGAGGAGATCCCCGCGCGCATGCAGGCGCGAGGGGCGGCCGATCTCGCACGGCTGCTCGGCGAGAAGCTCGGCGCGGCCGGGCTCGAGTTCAAGGCGATCCGGAGCTACGCCACGCCGCGGCGGCTCGCCGTCGTGGTCGACGGACTGCCGCCGCGCTCGCCGGACATCAGGGAGGAGCGCAAAGGTCCGCGCGTCGACGCGCCCGAAGCCGCAATCAAGGGCTTCCTAAAATCGGCGGGGCTCGCCTCGGTCGCCGCGGCCGAGAAGCGCGACGACAAGAAGGGCGCCTACTACGTCGCGCTGATCGAGAAGCCGGGCCGCGCTACGCCGGAGGTGATCGCGGAGATCGTGCCCGAGATCGTGCGGGGCTTCCCGTGGCCTAAGTCGATGCGCTGGGGCTCCGGGCGGCTGCGCTGGGTGCGGCCGCTGCACTCGATCCTCTGCCTGTTCGACGGCAAGGTCGTTCCCTTCGAGATCGAAGGCATCAAGAGCGGCAAGGAGACGCGCGGCCACCGCTTCATGGCGCCCGAGCCGATTAGTGTGAAGAGCTTCGCCGACTATGTGCAGAAGCTGCGCGAGGCCAAGGTGATCCTCGACGGCGCCGAGCGCGCAGAGCTCATTGCCGAGCAGGCCCGCGGGCTCGCCAAGAGGCATGGGCTTACCCTCGTCGAGGACGAGGCGCTGCTCGCCGAGAATGCCGGACTGACCGAATGGCCTGTGACGCTGATGGGCGCGTTCGATGAGTGTTTCCTGTCGGTGCCGCAGGAGGTGCTGACCACCTCGATGAAGGCGCACCAGAAATGCTTCTCGGTGCGCGAGAGCGGAGGCGAGCTCGCCAACCGCTTCATACTGGTCGCCAATATCAAGGCTGAGGATCGCGGCGAGGCGATCGTCGCCGGCAACGATCGGGTGATCGCGGCGCGGCTGTCAGACGCCAAGTTCTTCTTCGACCAGGACCGCAAGATCATGCTGCCCGACCGCGTGCCGAAGCTGAAGGAGATCGTGTTCCACGAGAAGCTCGGCACGCAATATGACCGCATCCAGCGCGTGCGCATGCTGGCGCGGGAGATCGCGCCCTTGGTCGGCGCCGAGCCCGATCTTTCCGAGCGCGCCGCCATCCTCGCCAAGGCCGATCTCCTCAGCGGAATGGTAGGCGAGTTTCCCGAGCTGCAAGGCGTGATGGGCCGCTATTACGCGCTCGACCAGCAGGAGAACGCGACCGTCGCCGACGCCATCGCCGCGCATTACAAGCCGGTAGGCCCGTCGGATGATGTGCCGCGCGAACCTGTGGCGATCGCGGTGGCGCTCGCCGACAAACTCGACATGCTGGTGGGATTTTGGGCGATCGACGAGAAGCCGACCGGGAGCAAGGACCCATACGCGCTCCGCCGCGCGGCGCTCGGCGTTATCCGCATCGTGCTTGAGAATGAGTTCAGACTTGGATTGTTTGGTTTGCTGCATTCTCAAATGAAGGTCTGGAAAGACAGCTTTAGGGTCGATCCTGCATCAATCGAGGCTGGAGCCATCTCTCTCTCTGCGCGACGACATCCCGGCACAGACCGAAACGTAGCCTGGTTCAAGGCTCGCACGCTGCTAGAGTTCTTCGCCGACCGGCTGAAGGTGCATCTACGAGATCAGGGCGCGCGGCACGATCTGGTCGATGCGGTGTTCGCGCTCGGCGGTGACGACCTCTTGATGATCGTGCGGCGCGTCGAGGCGCTCGGGCGCTTCCTCGATACCGAGGACGGCGCCAACCTCCTCACCGGCACCAAGCGCGCCATCAACATCCTCCGCATCGAGGAGAAGAAGGACTTTTGCGTTTACGATCAGTCGCCTGACCCCAAGCTATTCAAACGGCCCGAGGAAAAGGCCCTAGCCAAAGCCGTCGACGAGGTCGAGAAGGCGGCCGCAGCCGCCGTCGCGCGCGAGGATTTCGCGGGCGCGATGAGCGAGATGGCCAAACTGCGGAAGCCGGTCGACGAATTCTTCGACCACGTCACGGTGAACGCGACCGAGCCCGATCTTCGCGCGAACAGGCTTCGTCTGCTGAACCGCATCCGCGCGACGACGCTCACCGTCGCCGACTTCTCCAAGATCGAAGGCTGATCCGTAGTTGTCATTCCCGCGAAAGCGGGAATCCAGTATCCAAGGCTGGCGTGATCCAACCTCTGGACGGAATTACTGCATCGCCGGGTCGAGCCCGGCGATGACAAGGCATCTCTTTCAAAACACCAGCGACAGCAGGATCAGAATGATGCCGATGGTGCCGACGTTCCACACGATCGACCGCACCAGGAACACGCCGAACGCATAGAGCGGCACATAGGCGACCCGCGCCGCCAGATAGAGCACCGCGCCCCACTCCGTCATCCAGTCGTGCCGCCCGGCCGCGTGCGCGACCAGCACGGCAGCGGCGAACAGCGGAAACGTTTCGAGGAAATTGGCGAGCGCCCGCTCCAGCCGGCCGGCAATTGGCGTCAGAGGCGGTCTCGGCTCGTCGCGCGCACCGCCTGCCCAACGGTAGCCGGTCGTGCAGATTCTTGCTCTGCGCGCTGAGCACGATCTGCACGAGCCCGAGCACGGCGGCAAGCGCAAGCATGGTGAGTTCGATGGTCATGGTTCCCCCTTCGTCAGCCCGGCGCGACCAGCAATCGACAGCCGACCCATTTGCGGATTTGCTGGATAGCTGCTTTCGCCGCTATGACGAAGCAGCACCCCGCCGGCAAAGGCAAAGGACGAAGCCCCCGTGTCAGCCCATATCAGCCTTATCACATTGGGTGTCGCCGACATTGCCAGGGCGACGTCGTTCTATGAGCGGCTCGGCTTCGTCCGCTCGAAGGGCGCGAGCCAGGCGGCCGTCAGCTTCATGCAGGCCGGCGGCGTCGTGCTCGCGCTGTGGAGCAGGGACGCCCAGCGTGACGACGCGCTCGCGGGCGAGGTCTGGACCGGCAATGGCGGCATGGTGGTCGCGCAGAACCTCGCGAGCGAGGCCGCGGTCGACGCCGCGATGGCGCTGGCCGAGGCCGCAGGCGCGCGCATCCTGAAGCGCGCGGCCAAGACCTTCTGGGGCGGCTATGACGGCTATTACGCCGACGCGGACGGCCATGTCTGGGAGGTCGCCTTCAATCCGTTTTGGCAATTGGACGAGCATGGCCGCGTCAAGCTGCCGGAATGATTCACGAAATGCCGGTCCGCATCCTCTTCGTCTACGGCACTCTCAGACTGGGCAGCAATCACCCCATGGCCCATCGCCTGCGTGCCGGCGCCAAGCTGCTCGGCAGCGGACGCACGGGCGGCGTCCTCTACGACCTCGGCGTCTATCCTGGCGCGACCTTTGGCGGCGATGGGCGCGGCCACGTCGTTGGCGAGGTCTATGCCGTTCGCCACGGCAGCCGGCTGATTGCCGAGCTCGACCATTACGAAGGCGCGCCCCAGGACGATGAGGGCGAAATGTATGGGCTGGTCGAGGTCAAGGTCGAGCTCGAGACCGGGGGGGCGCGCTCCGCGCTGAGCTACGCGCTGAAGCGCCCGCCACATTGGGCAAAGCCGGTCGCGAGCGGCGACTGGATCGCCCACACCCGCGTTCGCGCCGCGCGACCCGTCCGCCGCTAGGGCATTGCCGGTTGCGGGGAGCACCCTCTCCCCTGTGGGGAGAGGTGAGCGCAGCATTGCCGGTTTGTGCAGCGTGCATGACACGGGCTAGATAGGCTGCCCGACCAAGTGAGCCCCTGGATGACCAAGACCGAGCAACCAACGAAAACCAAGCCCAAATGGGTCTTCACCTTCGGCGCTGGCCATGCCGACGGCTCGGCCGGCGACCGCAACCTGCTCGGCGGCAAGGGCGCCTATCTTGCCGAGATGTCGCGGCTCGGCCTCCCCGTGCCGCCGGGCTTCACCATCTCGACCGAGGTCTGCGCCGTCTATTACGAGCGCGGCGAGAACCTGCCCGAGGAGCTTCGGCCGATGGTCGATGCTGCGATCGAAACCGTCGGCGGCATCGCCCATGCGAAATTCGGCGATGTGGACAACCCTCTGCTCGTGTCGGTCAGATCGGGCAGCCGTGCCTCGATGCCCGGCATGATGGACACCGTGCTCAATCTCGGCCTCAACGACCAGACCGTCGAAGGGCTCGCGCGCCGCTCGGGCGACCGCAGATTCGCCTACGACACCTATCGCCGGTTCATCCAGATGTATGCCGACGTGGTGCTTGGCCTCGACCATGAGCGGTTCGAGGAGATCCTCGAGAACTTCAAAAATCTCAAAGGCCTCGAATACGACACCGAGCTCAGCGCCGAGGATTGGGCCGAGCTCATCACCCGCTACAAGGCGGTGGTCAAGAGCGAGCTCGGCGAGCCCTTCCCGCAAGACCTCCACGCCCAGCTTTGGGGCGCGATCGCGGCGGTGTTCAGCTCCTGGCAGAACGCGCGCGCCATCGCCTATCGCCGCTTGCACGACATCCCCGATAATTGGGGCACCGCGGTCACCATCCAGGCCATGGTGTTCGGCAATCGCGGCGATCAGAGCGCGACCGGCGTCGTGTTTACGCGCAACCCCTCGACCGGGGCCAACGAGCTTTACGGCGAGTATCTGGTCAACGCCCAAGGCGAGGACGTGGTGTCCGGCTTGCGCACGCCGCAACCTCTGACCGAAGCCGCGCGCCGCGGCTCAGGCTCGAGCCGGCCTTCGCTCGAAGGCTTGATGCCCGAGGTGTTCGCCGATCTGAAGGGTGCCTGCGCCAAGCTCGAAGCGCATTTCCGCGATCTCCAGGACATCGAGTTCACCGTGCAGGAAGGCAAGCTGTTCCTGCTGCAGACCCGCGCCGGAAAGCGCTCGACCCAGGCCGCTCTCAAGATCGCCGTCGACATGGCAGAGCAGGGGGTGATCAGCCGCGAGGAGGCGGTCGCCGGCATCGATGCCGGCCAGCTCGACCAGCTGCTGCATCCGACCCTCGACCCCGAAGCCGACCGCATCGTGTTGGCTAAGGGGCTGCCGGCCTCGCCCGGCGCCGCCACCGGCGAGCTCGTGTTCGACGCCGACGAGGCGGTGCATCTCAAGGCGCAAGGCCACACCGTGATCCTGGCCCGCGTCGAGACCTCACCGGAGGACGTGCAGGGCATGCATGCCGCGGTCGGCATCCTCACCACGCGCGGCGGCATGACGAGCCACGCCGCGGTGGTGGCGCGCGGCATGGGTCGCCCCTGCGTCGTCGGCGCCTCAGCCGTGCAGATCGACCTCGAGCGCGAGACGCTGCAAGCCGGGCTCATGATCCTGCACAAGGGCGACGTGGTCACCATCGACGGCTCCACCGGGCAGATCATCAAGGGCCGCGTGCCGATGCGCCAGCCGAAGTTGTCCGAGGACTTCAACACTCTGATGAAGTGGGCCGACGGCTTCCGCCGCATGCGCGTGCGCGCCAACGCCGACACCCCGGCCGACGCCCGCCAGGCACGCGCCTTCGGCGCCGAGGGCATCGGCCTCTGCCGCACCGAGCATATGTTCTTCGAGGAGAACCGCATCCTCGCCATGCGCGAGATGATCCTCGCCGAGGACCAGGAGGGACGGCGCAAGGCGCTCGCCAAGCTGCTGCCGGCGCAGCGCCAGGACTTTATCGCCCTGTTCGCCATCATGGCCGGGCTGCCGGTCACGATCCGCCTGCTCGACCCGCCGCTGCACGAGTTCCTGCCGCACACCGACGAGGCGATCGGCGATGTCGCCGCCAGCATGGGGGTGAGCGTGCCGAGGCTCAGGCACCGCGTCGCCGCCTTGAGCGAGTTCAACCCGATGCTCGGCCAGCGCGGCGCACGCCTGCTCGTGAGCTATCCCGAGATCGTCGAGATGCAGGCCCGCGCCATCTTCGAGGCGGCGATCGAGGCGGGGAAGTCGCTCCATTCGCGCGTCATGCCCGAGATCATGGTGCCGCTCGTCGCCGCCAAGCGCGAGCTCGACCTCGTCAAGGAGCGCATCGCCTCGAGCGCGCGTGCGGTCGAGAAGGAGCGCGGCACCAGCGTCGCCTATAGCGTCGGCACCATGGTCGAGCTTCCGCGCGCCTGCCTCATGGCCGGCGAGATCGGCCAGAGCGCGCAGTTTTTCTCCTTCGGCACAAATGATTTGACCCAGACCACGTTCGGCCTCAGCCGCGACGACGCAGGCCGCTTTTTGGGTGAGTACGCCGATAAGGGAATCATCCAGAACGACCCATTCGTGACGCTGGATCCGGCCGTCGGAGAGCTGATGCAGATCGCCGTCGAGCGCGGCAGAACGGCGCGGCCCGAGCTCAAGATCGGCATCTGCGGCGAGCACGGCGGCGATCCCGACACGATCCGCTTCTGCGAGGGAATCGGCCTGAATTACGTGTCCTGCTCGCCCTACAGGGTGCCGGTGGCGCGGCTCGCAGCGGCCCAGGCCGCACTCGCCCGGCCGGTAACCGATAATTAGCTGCTATGCCGAAACGAGGCGTAACAGTTTATCGCATAAATTGGCACCTGATGAAGGGCGGGGCAAGGGGCGATCGACAAGAGCGACCTGCTGTCCGACCAAGGTCCTGACAGCAACGTCCTCACGTTCTTGTTGATCATCATTCCATTTTATCACGGGGCGGTAAGACACCTCTTTGCGACTTATGTTGAGGATGGCGGCTCCACGAGGATCAAGAATGGAGCTCTGCTTGCAGATTTTTACTTGCTCTTCGTTGAAGGCTGCATGTTCGTAATGATGGCCTCTGTCCTGAATGAGACGGTCACTTTTGGCTGGGTCTTGGTGTCACTACTCCTCCTCGACTCCGTCTGGGGCTTTCTGGCTTGGCTAGCTTTCACGGGTGCGCAGGCTCAGTACGCGGAAAGAATTTGGTCCCTCATAAACTTCTTTACGGCTGCCATCCTGGCCATACTCCTCATATTCGCGAGCAGCGTTTTTGTGCAGAAGCCTTTACTTTCACAACTTGGGCTCTTGTTTATCATCGGCGCTCGAACCGTTCTCGATTATCACTGGTGCTGGAACTTTTATTTTCCCCCAGCTGATGAACCATGAAGGGTGCGGTCGGTGTGTTGTGCGCCTTGTGGGTAAGGACGTAGGAAATCCAAGCTACAAAAATAAAATCTCATTAAACCGGTTTATTATACAGCGAAATGGCGGAGAGGGTGGGATTCGAACCCACGGTACGGTTACCCGTACAACGGTTTTCGAGTTCTACGATTCGCATGCCGGCCGGTGCGGCCGAGTGACTAAGCGTGTGCTCCAGTTCGGGGCATCGACATGACCAGCGAAGCCTTAAGCCAGATGTCTGCAACATCGCGCAAGTATTGGTCGGGCACCCCGCGGAACTCACCCATTGATGCTCAGCGCCGCCTCCTATACGCCGTGGGGAGGTCCCCCAACGGAGTGGACACATGAAATTCGGCGCCACGGTATCGCTCGTTAGCAACGCTCTTGGAGCCGGCAAACGGCCGCGGGGACTTTTTGCGGGTGCCATGTTCGTGACGTTTGCGGTGATAAACCTCGCTTCGCCGCACCTCGCCTCGGCCAGCCCTTGCCGTCCGGAACGGGGCTTCCGCAGCGTCGCGAGCCTCCCCCTCGACGCGGCAATGCTCGCCTTCATGCAGCAGGTCCAGTTCGCCAAGACAGCCACGCTTTACACCGGTCCGCCCGGCATCGAGAGCATCAAGGGGATCGAGGCGCCGACCGAGAACTATGCGGTGAAGGTCGATTGGACCAGCGAACGCGCCGTCTTTTCTCTCGAAGACGGCAAAGGTCGTGCGGGCACGTTGACTCTCCCGACGCCGGAAGAAATCTCGATCTTCGAAATCGACACGTTTGACGACCCTGCCGAAGCTGCGGGTCCGGCTATCTACCGCGAGTGGAGGTTGACGGGCAAAGCTGCAGGGACAGGCGCGTTCGCGGCAGCGAGCGCCTCGGGAGAACGACTTTCACTCATCCTGCAAGGTCGGGGCAAGGACTGCATCGCGGCTTTCGACGACTTCAAACATTGGACGCTCATGATGGAGGGACCAGAGGCCGCTTACCTCCTATTCGGCGACCTGGTCCAGGCCGAGTAAGCACAGGCATGAGCGCTGCTCAGGCAGGAAAGCCAAAAGACTGGAGACAGATGCCGCTACCAAGTCGCGACTAAGGATGAACTTGCCCTTAGTGTGCGATTGCTGGCCACCGCGGGGGCGTTGCGGTCAATCACGGGATAACTGAATCCTTCGGGAGTGCGGCGCTCGCGAGGCACCAGGCGCAGCGTTCAACTGTCGTTATTAGAGCGGGCGGTCGCTAGCCTTACCATGCCTTCCACGTCGAGAAACGAGATTCGGGTTGATAGGAGTGCCAGCGAATTAGGGCTGCTCGATAGGTCGGTTGGGGCGCAGTGAATGCCCTGGTCCGATACTTTCTGGCGAAGAGCCGCTCATACGAAAAATCGGCGACCGAGCTGAGTTAGTCGACGGCGGCGAGCTTGCTATACGTCAGATCGGCGCGGATAAGTACGCCCTCGGGCCGGGCAAGAGCGATAGGCGCCTGTCATGACCGTGCTGCAACTAGCTGGCTTGACCACGATCATCATGTCGATCTGGTACGGGCGTCTGCAATATCGCGCGACGGGCAACGCCGGACGCGCGACGGCGCTGGCGTTAGGTTTCTACCTGACAGCCGTAGTGGTCTTCGTCGGCGTCGTGGGTCTGCTGGTGATCGCCTTCGGCGCCACCGATGAGCGCAAGCTGACGTACAGCCTCACCGCCTACGGCGTGATGGTGCTCGTGCTGGTGACCCTGTGCTTGCGAGCGAGGAAGCTCGCGCGCGTGAACTGATCTCGCCGGAACCGGCGGGTTACATTGAGGCCGTCAGGGGCAACCCTGGCGGAGATGACGTTGTGTGGGACGCCGCGGCTCGTCGATGGAATGCAATGGGGAAGCGCGAGCTCGTAACGCAGCTGCGCGAGGGTCAGCCAGAATTCACCCGAATTCTCCACTCCGGCGTGTTGATCGACTAGGAAACCCACGCCCCAAGAGGCGGCGGGTTTTCTCAGGCTGAGCGTGAGCTTCTTGACCAAAGCGCGAATGCGCGGCGATGGCCCGCGATTTCGGAAGCTGTCCCGTGCGGTGCGCTACGTGAAATCCGACCTGTCGGACTGGCTCAAGGCCTGCGCCAAAACTTCCACTTCGGAGTTCTAGGCGAGGCCCCAGCCGGCGGCCAACGAGACACCGCCGAGCTACGCTACTAGACCGAACAGTCCGTTCGAGCTATCCTCATCTACCAGGAAGGTTTGCAGTGTCCGCGTACCAAGTGCTGACCCACCCAACTAGTGAGGAAGCTCATGATGAAGACCTGCAAACAGTGTGTTGTATTGGTGCTTTCCGTCGTCGCTGTCCTCTCGGTTGCTGAGCCTGCCGCTGCGGCCAGCAAGGACACTAAGCATCACCACCTCAGGGTAAAACCGTTGCCCGACGTCGCGGCACCAGCGTCCTCTGATGAAGCCGGGTCGCCTGCCGGAAAGTCATTAAAGTCATCCGATCCGTACACGCCGCCGTCAGGTGGCGCGGGAACCGATTCGGAGTGCCAGGGCCAGCCCCATTCGAAGTTGGTAAATGGCGTGTGCTTCTTTTGAAAGCTAGCAGGCCCTACCTTGTTGCCACGTCGCGCAAAAGGAATCCCTTGGCACCGGCCGTCCATCGACCTTTCGAGCTTGCAAGTTCAAGTTGGCTAAGCTTCTTGGATCGACGAGCGCTGCGGATAATGTCGGCAACAGTCTCGGTCATCGCGCTTTCCCCACCCTCAATATAGCACGCTAGCGCGTCGGCGAAGAGAGCCCCCCGAGAGGGCGGCGCGGGGGCCGATATTAGCTAAGTGCTTGAAGGATTGGCGCGCCCGAAGAGATTCGAACTCCTGACCCCCGGATTCGTAGTCTGGTGCTTTGAGGTGAAGCTATCTGGTTGCGCTACGTCGGTAGGGCGGGAGCGTCAATCTGGGTCGTTACAGGCCGGGGATTTCTGGGAGTTTCGGTCAATGGACCCGTGTCCGGTATAGGTGCTTCGAACTAGGCGGGTCGTCTCAACTCCCACCTGGTACGTTCTTGAACAAATCCAGTCCCCGCAACCAACGTTCTCTTCGCAATATCAGTATGCTAGCGTCAGAAGCAGGCGATAAACGAGCAATTTTTTAGCCGACTTGGTTCGGCAGTGGTACGGAAACCTTGATCGCTATAAACGCAGACCGAGCTTGCATATCGGCGTATCGTGACGTCCGTGTGGGCTAAAAACGTTCCGCTGCCCGTTCGGCAAAAGCACGAAAAATGCAAGCAAGCTGAGACCCCGTCGAGCGACGCAGCAATCTTGCCGGTCGCCTCTGCGAAGTGACAAGCAACTTCGACCTTCGGGCCCATGGAGCCGGAAGGAAAGCTGAACTCGCGCATCGCGTTTGGGTTCGCCCTTCGAAAAGCCTTTGTAGTTGTCGCAGGTCGCCGGGCCGCCGGGTTTCGCAGCCTTCTATGATCTTGTCGTGGGCCTTAGCCGACTGCGATCGAAGCTCGCGATGTCGGCTACGGGTCAGAAGCGGAAGTCGATCGCGTGCTCGCTGATGTCCGCTTCGTGCCATAAGCGGACATCACAACTGATTGCCAACAACGGAAAAGAGGGCGGCCCATCGCTGGACCGACTTCTCATGGTCCAGTTTCCCGTTCGGCGACCGATGGGCTGCCCTTCGAAAGCAAGCCTCGATGCCGAAGTCGCTCAATAGCCCATTGCTACTCCGCCGCGACGGGAGATACCACGCTCGGGTAACTCGCGGAATGGGGCACTGAGCTCGCCGAGCCATTTGCGCTCGTAGCCTTGATCTCCGCGAGTGGATCGTCGGAGCGGCGTGACTTTCCTTCGAAATAGGCACCCTGCTCAATGGCAAGGCTCTGGTGGAAGATGTCGCCTTCCACATGGGATTGTTCCTGGAGCGTAATGCGCAAGCCCCTGATCGATCCGACAATATGGCCGCGCACAACTACATCTTCGGCCACAACACCACCCGTCACCTTCGACTTGTCGCCGAGCAGAAGCGAGCCGCAACGGATGTCGCCCTCAATCTCGCCGTCGACTTGGATCTCGCCTCTAGAGGTGATGTTGCCTCTGATCGTCAGGTCCTCGCCGATAATCGACGGGACCATCTTGCTCGCACTTGGGCCGGGAGTTTTTGAAGCATAGGTTGCCGGCCGCTCGGTGAAGGGCGTCTTCGTATCGCCCCCACCCAATTTGGTGATTTTCTCGCCCAACTCGGGCTTCGTCGTGAACATACTCGTACCTCCATCGCAAAACTGAGATGCAGCGCCCGGACCGGCGCCAAGTACGCAACGTACGCCACGCTAAGCCACTAACAGGGATTGTCGCGGAGCTTCCCGCAGAGGGCCAACATCCCCGCTCTTGCCAAAGACAATAACGCTCCGCCTTGTTCTCCTCAATCCCATATTCTCACGCTGAAGCGTGCGCCCAACTGTCAGCGCAACCTGGCGGGCTTCCGGATCAATTGCCGTGCGGTGAGGCTCGCGAGCCTGTTTGGGTCGTGAGCTGCAAGCGGAATGTCCGCTATGGGTCATGAGCGGACGTGGTGGCGACGAACGCCAATGTCCGCTTAGTGCAAAAGCGGACATGGCTGCGCATTCGAACTTCCGGCGTTTGATGAGTGCGTCGCTAAGCGTTGTGGCCCAAATCGCTATCTTCTCGACCTTCAGTTAGTTGCCGGTTCTGCCAGTCGATGGCCTCGTGAGCGACGCCGGGTTCCGAACGGAGATCGTCAAGAACCAGGGCGCTGGTGCAGCCGCGATGAGAATCGAAGCGGTGAGACGCGTGCTGCCCAAATGCTGGTTTGATGAGACGAAGACCGAAGCCGGCCGAGAGGCGCTTGGCTACTACCACGAGAAGAAGGACGAGAACCGGGATGTCGGACTAGGACCGTCCCACGATTGGTCGAGCCACGGTGCGGACTCGTTCGGCTTGATGGCGATCCACCACGAGGATCCGTCGCGCGCGGCGATCTTCAGCCGGAAGATCGTTTATCCTAACATCGGGATTGTGTGAGGTTCGCATGATCATCTCGCGGGAAGAACACTTAGCTAGACACGTTCGCTTCGTCGCCGTGTACGAGGACGGCTCTGAGGAGGTGTTCGCAGTGCCTCAGGCTACCTTAGATCAAGGGCCTGGCTCTTTGGGCATCGCTCGCATAGTTGCCGGTGAGTGGCAGCGAGATGGGCATTTGAAGCCGGGCACGATCGTTCGGGTGCGCCGACCGTCGATTGAAGAGCTGATAGGGAGATAATGGGCGGGCTATGGCAAACCTATTTAATCCCCCGAAACAAGACGACGCATAGCGGCAATAATCTCCTCCCGCGTCAGCGCACCGTGCCCAGGCTCCGATACCTCCGTCGTTAGCTCAAGGATGTCCCCTTTTTTCGAGGTTCCGACCACATCCGTAAGCTCGAGGACATCCTCGGCGACCGTCGTCAATTCAAGGATCTCCACCTCCTCGCTTGCGGCTACGATGACAAAATGCTTCCCGTCAAACCGCACTAATCCGCCCGATTGTAGTTGCTCCACGCATCGCCCGAGGAGCTTACGAAATTCGTCTAAAGGTCCGGGGCAAAAACTCTGCAGTCCACGGAGGACGGACTAAATGAAAAGCGTTGACTCCGTACAAGGCGATAGTTCTGCAATTATTTGTAGTACCGAGCGGCAGAACTCATTCCAGGCTGGGGCTTGGGCTTTTGGCTGCAACGTCATTGTCAAATGATATAACGGAAAGGTCTTTGGCCGAAGCCGACGCTTACCCCCTTCGACCCCACGGTCGTCCGCTCGCATCCGTCTGCCGCCACGGCTTGACCGACAGCAACGGTCCCCCGCACTCAGCACAGCGGAGCCGGCGCGCGAGTGCATCGAGCGTGAGCCCCATCGAGATTTTTGGAAGCCGGTCGATCTGCCTCAGCCGGATCACGCGGCAACGCGGGCAGCTCGCCTCAACGTGCGTATAGCCGTCGGCGGCGAACTCCTCGATGGTGGCGTGCAGAGGGTCCATCGCCGTAGCTGATGCCTCACCGAGACCGATCGAGGTTAAGGCGCTTGACGCCTGGACGCGATAAAGCTCCACACTAATAGGATAAGGACAGCGCCCAAGGTCGCACCAAGAAACCCTGTTCTCTGCCCTTCCTGGTACCATCCTAGGGCTTGACCAAGGAATGTCATGATGAACGCTCCCGCAATTCCAAGTGCCGTTGTGAGGATGAAGCCCTGAGGTTCATGTGTATCGCCAGGGGTTAAAAACTTAGCCAAAACACCAGCGACAAAGCCGATCAGGACAGTCCAAATAATCCACATCATGTCTGCCTCCCAAGTCAGTTCGTTCCGACACCGATCAGCTTACGACAAAAAGGGCGCCGGCCGAAGCCGACGCCCCCATGACTTCTATTGGTTCTGGCCCATGCAGCCATCGTAGTTGGTTTGGCACTGACCTTCACAGCCTGAGGCACCACCGCAGCCGCTCATGCATTGATTGTAGTTATAAGTGCAGGCGTCCGCGTGAGCGTCGGCCAGCCGTGTCATGGTATCCTTGGCGGAGGCAATCGGGGCCGTCACGACAAACGCTGTAGTCAGGACGCACGCCTGCAATAGTATTTTTCTCATTCTCCCCTCCCTAGTTAGACGGTGATGCCTGGCAAAGATCAGGCTCAAATTCGTACCCTGCGGCGACAAAAACGTCGAATCCCCAGTTTCGGTGAGCGAGGGAACTTCCCGACGGCGGTTATTGCGTTATCAAACTGCGAATTCGTAGTTTGATCGGACCGCCGCGAAAAAGCCCCGGCCTTTCGACCGGGGCTGAGGTGTGCATGGGCGTCTGGGAAGGCATTCGGACGCTCAAGGATTTCCTGCGCCGTCATGGCGCAAAGCTGCTCGACGCTTGCAATAGGTTCAGCATCACTGGGTGTCTGCGCAGACCCGCAATAGGGTCGGTCATCTTTTCCTCCACCGCTAGGCTGTACTACTAATATTGATGGTGCCTTCCATCCTCTGCTGAAAGTTCAAGCTCGGGCGTGTGCCTTGTCATCAGATGAGCGCCGCGTAGCTGACTGACGTCTTCCGCAAACCAACTTCTCTCCGCCTCAGCGTCAAGTTCGATATTGGATTCCCATTGAACTCGGGTAGCGGGTAGGTTGCCAGCATTCTCGATCGTGAAGTGAGAAATTAACTCCTCGGCGTTGTTCAGCAGTTTTATCCCTCCAGGCTGAACGGTTATGTAGGCTCGCTGTAAAATGCGCGCGTCACGATTTTGTCTCCAGGCCACCCACGCCAAGACGAGCGTAAATGTCGCCACAACGATTGCAGAAACGGCTTCTATCAATGGCTGGTGATCACGAATCCAGTGCGTGACTTGATGAATGATGTCCATCGGTCGGTCTCTAGGTTACCGTTTCCATACCCTTCCGCTTGCATCAGTCTGCCGCCATGGCTTCACCGAGAGCAGCGGTCCACCGCACTCGGCGCAGCGCAGCCGGCGGGCCAGTGCATCGAGCGTTAGCCCCATCGAGATTTTGGGAAGCTGGTCGATCTGCCTCAGCCGGATCACGCGGCAGCGCGGGCAATTAGCCTCAACGTGCGTATAGCCGTCGGCGGCGAACTCCTCGATGGTGGCGTCAAGTGGGTCCATCGAAAATCAATCTCAGCTATCTCTTACCGTAATCCGCATAGCGCGTAACGTGGGCGGCCCGGCAGACGCCGTTAAGCTCTTTGAGGGCTGAAACTACCGTCCGAAAAAAGGCGTACACGAGGGACATCAGGAGAAGAACGAGGAATGCAGGCATCACGTCCTTGATAATGTGGACGAGCCGACTTGCCTGATGATGCTCTAAAAACGCGTAGGCTGCACCAGAAGCCGCGATGGCAGCATAAACAAGCGCGACCCCCAATCTTTGCGCTCTACTCATTCGATCCGGCGCGCCCCTCGTACCAGCCGGATGTTTAGCATGAAAGGGACGCCGACCGAAGCCGACGACCCCAAATCATCTAGCAACCTAGCAAGGCTACATGCTGGCCTTCGAACAAGTCTTGGTGGTCGCGTCCCACTTCATGTGGGCCTTCACGCAAGCATTCTTGGTCGTTGGCACTGCGTCAGCCGCGAGCACGGGCGAGACAAAAGCGGTGGCGAGACCGACGGCAACGACGACGGAAGCGAGTTTCTTCATTTGGGTTCTCCTCCAAGTTCGCCACTAACTGGCGGGGAAAGAGCAAGCGCCCGAAATGCAGTTCTGTTGCTGTGACATGCGCGAAAGCCTGTGACAAAGTAGCGGGCAAAGAAGGGCGCGAGACCGGGGCGTCGTTCAGCGGGTCCGCAAGAAGAAGCCCGGCTGCTTCACCGGGCTCCGTCCCACTATAGGCAATACAACATGACGCGCGCGCGACCCGCTGGGAGCCGCGCCGATGAGTCAGGCGCTCATGGGCGATAAGGTTCCGGGGCAAGGACCGCGGCAGGGCCGACGCCTTCCTGGACAACCATCGTGATAACGAACGGTTCAGTGTAGCTGTGGTGCAAAGGCCGCGATTGTTCGCTCGCGCAGCGTCTCGACATCTATCACGCCCTCACGCGCAACCTCCACAAGCTTACGGATCAGTTTGTCGCTTAATTCACGAGCCTCATTGGGATCAACCGGGTGCTTTTCTTGGTTGAGCAGCCTCCAAACCGAGCTATGAGCTTGGAGTATGATCATCATATCAATAGGCCTGAGGTATTTTTTTGCTGAACGCATACGCCCCTCCATTACCAGCTACTAGAGCGGGGAACTGACTTCGCCACGGCGACGCGCCGAACTTACCTGTCCGGTGGGTAGCCTTAGCTTGGTGTTTTCAAAGTGAGTAGGAGCCTCCCGACCTCGCTATTTAAGAGGCGGAAGCGGCTGAGTTACGACGGCCTGATTGTGGTGGAAGAAGCAGGCTCCCAGCGGCACCAAAGCCACCGCCAGGACCGCCAAGATGGCGATCATACGCATTACATAACCCCCCAGTTACGCAACAACTTACGCTCACAAAAAAGCATCTTTCCGGCACGGATAGGTTGCGAAATTGCAACAGCATCAGAAAAATGGTTGCGCAGGAAGGGACAACAGACTTTGGAGGAGGACACGACGTGGCAAGAAAAAACCCCGGAGTTTGAGTGACCGGGGCTGAGTGTGATGCGGGGCGCCGGGAGGTGAAGCCAGACGCCCGCGCTGACTATATCCGACGATGCGAGTGCAGCCTACGCCCTCAGTCCTCCTGGCCGACATAAAGCCTCTTGCTGTTGGCAGCGCGACGAGCGGCCCGTCCGCCATTTGCAGAAATCAAGACCCACGCCGGCATGTGCTTATCAGGCTCGAACCGAAGAACCTGCACTTCAAGGCCATAAAGGTCACGCATGGCCTTCTCCAGTTCGCGGGTGTGATGCTCGACACGCGCCCTGGCATTGCCCTGAAGGCTCGCGGCAAGTCCCGCAGCGGGGATAGCCGTCACGACGGCAGCAGAGCCGGCGATGACGGAACGGCGGCTGAGGGGCTTCATATACGCACCTCTTCGGCGATGGCCTCAAGGTCCGAGCGAATCGCATGCGCTGCATCCTGCATTGGCCATGCGACTTCATTGTCCTCAATGGCCATAAGGCCCCCAATAGCCCACGCTAACAGGTCGGCGCGGCGAGCAATCTCCTGAAGGCGATTAGCTATTCTGTCGTATTTGACCCATAGGGCCTGCTCCGCAGGCGTTCGCGAGTCCGCGGGAAAGCACTTCAATTGAGCAGTCATGGATTCCTCCGTCTGGTGTTACCTCTAGGGTTACCTACGGAGGTAAGTTGGCGGGCCACGAAGCGTTAAGCTTGTTGCGTTCTAAGGGATCTCCGAGCGGCGCTGCCTTTACCGATAATTAGCGATTTTCACAAGAAATGGACGGCTGTTGCCGTTCACCACATTTTGCCCTAATTTAGGGGGCAGGGTTAATGCAATTAGACGGGAATGCCGGGACAAACCGGTGGGGGACTTAAGCTTAACACTCTGACTTCCCACCATTTTGCCTGGATTGCTACGGGGACGCTCTAGCTTGCGTGAGTCCATCCAAGGGCTTCGCAAATAGGGCAGCGGGGGAATGCCGGCCGGCGCGACGGGCGGACTATCCCGCGGGTTAGGGGTGACCTGGAGGGAAAATGGGCCGACGCTTGCCTCGTCGGGTGTGGCACACCATCGCTGCGTTGGTGCCGCTTCCCCTTATCGGCTTGGGCTATGTTGCCGCGGTGCCGGGCAATCCCGTCGCTTTTCAAGTCGAGCTATTCCTCTCCGGCACTGGCTCAGCCTATGCGCTGAAGCGCACCGCCGATATCTCCCATGCACCGCTGCCGCGCGAAGCCTCCTATCTGTTCAGGACCGGTGCCAAAGGCCCGCGTGCCGATCAGGTTCTGGCCGCCAACACCGTTACCTCAGCCGGCAAGCAACTCATCGCCGCGAGCCTTGGCGGCGATCCGACGACCATGACCAGCGCGCTCGGCATGCGCGGCGAGGTCAGCCGCGGGCTCAAAGGCGACCGTCTCAAGCCGACCATCTCCGACGTCGCTCTGCGCGGCCCGGTTGGCGGCGGCAATATGGCGAACTCGCTGCTCATGAGCGCGAGCTACGCATCGCCCTTCGCGCAGAATTTCAGCATTGACGGGTTCAAGCCGTCAGCCGGCGAGCTCGCCTACCATCCGAGCGCCGAGGGCTTAAACTTCAAGAGCCAAGGCGAAAGCCAGGCCGAATTCGAGGAGCGCGAGCGCCGCTGCCTCGCCACTGCCATATATTTCGAAGCGCGCGGCGAGCCGGTACGTGGTCAGGTCGCGGTCGCTCAGGTCATTCTCAATCGCGTGCGCAGCCCGGACTTCCCGCAGACCATCTGCGGCGTGGTTTATCAGGGCCAGTTGCACCCTGGCTGTCAGTTCTCGTTCACCTGTGACGGGCAGACCGACACGCCGCGCAACGACGATCAATGGGCTCTCGCCAAGAGCATTGCCAAGAAGGCCACCGCCGGTGAGCTTTGGCTTCCCGAAGTCGGCTATTCCACCTACTACCACGCCAATTACGTGAGCCCCCGCTGGATCGGAGACATGAACAAGATCGATGCGATCGGGCGGCACATCTTCTACAAGAGGCGGAATGAAGAGCCCTATGTCGTCGAGGCTTCGACGGCTCCCGGGGCCGATACGAGCATGTCTCTCACCCCGACGCTCTCTCTCGTGTCGGCAGCCGTAACCGGCACTACGACCGCGCCCACTCCAGCGATGAGTTTAGGCTACGCGGCGCGTTAGTAAGCGCCCCGACTGAGATCACATCGACGCCGGTCTTCGCGATCTCACCTACCGTTTCGAGGCTTACTCCGCCTGACGCCTCGGTCACCACCCGGCCCTTCACCATCGCAACCGCAGCCTTCAGCGTCTCGACGTCCATATTGTCGAGCAGCACGGCGTCGATCGGAAACTCGAGCGCCTGCTCGAGCTGAGCGAGCGTGTCGACCTCGACCTCGATCTTCACCAGATGCCCGACCCGCGCCTGAAGCTTGGCAAGCGCGTTGGCGATCCCGCCCGCGGCGGCGATGTGGTTATCCTTGACGAGCACGGCATCGTAGAGCCCGAAGCGGTGGTTGACGCCGCCGCCGGCCCTGACCGCGTATTTCTCGAAGGCGCGCAGGCCAGGCGTCGTCTTGCGCGTCTCGGCGATCCTTGCCGGCGTGCCCTCGACCGCCGCGACGAAGGCAGCGGTCAGCGTGGCGATGCCGCTCAAGCGGCCGAGGAAATTGAGCGCGGCGCGCTCGCCGGTGAGCAGCGCGCGCGTGCTCCCCTGTACCTCGGCGATGGTGCCCTTGGCCGCGACCTTGCCGCCGTCCTCGACCACGCGGGTGAACTTGACCTTTGGATCGAGCATCTTGAACGCGGTCTCGGCGAGATCGAGACCGGCCACCACGCCCGCCTTCCGCGCCACGATCTTAGCCTCGCCATGGGCCTCGGGCGCGATAATCGCATCGGTGGTGATGTCGCCGGCATCGCCGAGATCCTCTTTCAGCGCCGCCGCGACGGCGCGCTCGACGAGCAGCGGCGGCAGCTCAAGATGCGGGGAGGGCGTCTTGCTCATGCATGGAGCGCGGTGCGGCGCGGCGCGCCGAAATGCGGGCGTAGCACCCGCTCGCGCGCGGGGACATGCGTCTCCGCCGCCTCGCGCGCGATCTCGTCGGCTTTGGCGAGGGTGAGGAAGCTCCGCCGCGCCAGCCGGTCGTCAGGCACCGGGTAGTCGCTGCGGAAATGCGCGCCCCGGCTTTCCTTGCGCGCGAACGCCGCGGCGGCGATCAGCTTGGCGGTGGCGAGCATGTTGCCGTGGCGGCGGTCACGGCCGGCTTCCGGCACGAGCGATGAGATCGCGGCCAGGGCCTTGGCGAGCGAGGTCTCGTCGCGGACCACGCCGACCTCTCCCGCCATGGTGCGGCGAAGCACCTGCACCAGCCGCTCGTCATGGCTGCCGCTCGCGGCCTCGCTCTCGGCCGGCCCGCTCATGAGCGGCTTTGCCAGGCGCCGCGAGCGGGCGATGTCGTTGGCGACGCGGGCGCCGAACACCACGGCCTCGAGCAGTGAGTTGGAGGCGAGCCGGTTCGCGCCATGCGCGCCGGTCGAGGCGACCTCGCCGCAAGCCCACAGTCCGTCGATCGTGCTCCGCCCCTGCGCGTCGGTCAGAATCCCGCCCATGTGATAATGCGCTGCCGGGGCAACCGGGATCGGGTCCTTGGTCGGGTCGATGCCGGCGGCGATGCACGCTGCGTAGACCGTCGGGAAATGCTCGGCGAGCTCGCCGCCCAGCGCACGGCAATCGAGAAACGCGCCGCGCCCGCTCGCCACCTCGCGATAGACCGCTCGCGCTACCACGTCGCGTGGCCCGAGCTCGGCGTCCTCGTGCACCGCGCGCATGAAGCGCTCGCCCCGCGAGTTGATCAGGGTCGCGCCTTCGCCGCGCAAGGCTTCGGTCGCGAGCGGCGCGGGGTCGCGGCCGATATTGATCGCGGTCGGATGGAACTGCACGAATTCGGCGTCGGCGATCACCGCGCCGGCCCTGGCGGCAATGGCGATGCCTTCGCCGCGCGCCTCGCGTGGGTTGGTGGTGATGGCGTAGATCTGTCCGGCGCCGCCGGTCGCGAGCACGACCGCGCTCGCCGGCAGGACGAGCCCGCGCCCCGTCGCGCCGCCGTTGACGGCAGCGACCTCTAGCCCGGCCACCCGGCCGTCGCGCATGATGAGATCGCGCGCGGCGAAGCCTTCGAGCACGGTGATCGACGGCGTCGCCCGCACCGCCGCCATCAGCGCATGCATGATGGCCCGGCCGGCGGTGTCGCCCTTGACGTGGAGAATGCGGTTCCGCCCGTGCGCCGCCTCGCGGCCGAAGCTGAAATGGCCTTCCAGGTCCTTGTCGAACGGCACGCCGTAGCGGAGCAGATCCTCGATGCGCTCGCGCGCCTCGCGTGCGAGCAGGAGCGCGATCTTCTCATCGACGATACCGGCCCCGGCTGTGATCGTGTCGGCGGCATGGTCCTCGGCGCTGTCGCCCTCGGCCAGCGCCGCGGCAATGCCTGCCTGCGCCCAGAGGCTGGATGCGCCCTCGCCGAAACGCGCGGCGGAGATCACGGTGACCGGATGCGGCGCGAGCTTGAGCGCGGTGAACAGCCCGGCAAGCCCAGCGCCGATCACGATAACGCCGCCGGTCGCAACCTGCGCCGGCAGCTTGGTTCCGTTGATATGCGTGTTGGTCATGGCGCGACGCCTCTGCGCGGCACTAGTGGTTGAGGTTGATCATGCGCTCGACGGCCGCCCGCGCGCGCACCGCGACCGCGGGGTCGACTGTCACCTCCTCCTTGAGGAACAGCAGCGATTCGAGGATCTTCGGCAGTGTGATGCGCTTCATGTGCGGGCAGAGATTGCAGGGCCGCACGAACTCGACGTTGGGAGCGTCGACCGCGACGTTGTCGCTCATCGAGCACTCGGTCACCAGCAGCACCTTCGACGGCTGGTTGTCGTGCACCCATTTGATCATGCCGCTGGTCGAGCCGGTGAAATCCGCCTCGGCGAGCACGTCGGGGGCGCATTCGGGGTGCGCCACGATCTTCACGCCGGGATCGCTCTCGCGATAGGCGCGGAGCTCATCGGCGCTGAACCGCTCATGCACTTCGCAATGGCCCTTCCAGGTGATGATCTCGACGTCGGTCTTGGTCTGCACCCATTTGGCGAGATATTCGTCCGGGATCATGATCACGCGCTTGGTGCCAAGCGACTCGACCACGCGCACGGCGTTCGATGAGGTGCAGCAGATGTCCGACTCGGCCTTCACCTCGGCGGACGTGTTGACATAGGTCACCACCGGCACGCCGGGATAGGCTTCGCGCAGCGCGCGCACATCGGCGCCGGTGATCGAGGCGGCAAGCGAGCAGCCGGCGCGTGAATCGGGGATCAGCACCGTCTTGTCGGGATTGAGCAGCTTCGAGGTCTCGGCCATGAAGTGCACGCCGCCCTGCACGATGATCTTGGCGTCGGTCTTCGACGCCTCGCGGGCGAGCTGGAGCGAGTCGCCGACCACGTCGGCGACGCAATGGAAGATCTCCGGCGTCATGTAGTTGTGCGCCAGCACCACGGCGTTGCGCGTACGCTTGAGGTCGTTGATGGCCTTGACATAAGGGGCGAAGCTCGGCCACTCGATCGGCGGGATCACTCGCGACACGCGCTCGTACAGATACGCGGTCGCCCGCGCCACCTCCGGCGTATAGGCGAGGTCGGGCAAGAACTCAGGGCTAAACGCCTGAGGCGCTGCCTCGCCACGTAGCCCAGTGCTTTGGACCGTCGTCATCTCGTTTAGCCTCTCCTGACCTATAATGGTCATTGTGAGCATATATGGGTCGTTAAAACATCCGGCACAAGGCCGGCTCTCGCTAAACTCCCCTATCCTCATTTGGAGTATAGGCCATGCTTGGGTAGCTTCAAAGGGCCTGTGTCAACGGTGGCGCGATTGTGATGCGGCGCCTTTGTGGAATGCCATTGGACGCGGCGGCCCAAGAATTGGGCAGATGGTGATAGCCCTTACGCCCATCTCGGATTAACTTAGACGATAGTACGGGGGGGTTTGTGGGATGCGTGGACGGCCCTTGGTCGCGGCCCTGGTTGCTTCAGTCGCTTGCTTTGCGGCTTGGGGAGCTTCGGTTGCGGTCGCCCAAACCCAATCGGTCGACCCGCAGCAGACCAAGACCGAAGCCGCCGCCGAGAGCCCGCCGGACCTGCTCTCGGGCGAGCCGCCTGATTTCGTAGCCAAAGCTCCCGAGCAACCGGCCGCCGCACCCGAAGAGGTCGCGCCGACGCCAAACGCGAGCCCGGTCGTCGCCAGCATCCGCGCCAAGCTTGCCCAGCTCCGCAAAAGTTCGTCCTCCGACGAGATCGTGGCGATCGAGGAGTTCTACAACGGACGTGAAGAGTCGCTGTGGATGACCGACATGGGTTTCTCCGGCGAGGCGCTCGCGGCCATCGACGAGTTGCTCAGGGCCGACGATTGGGGCCTGTCGAGCGCGGCCTTCGAGCTGCCGCCCGCCGGCGCTCTGCCGAAATCGCCCGACGAGGCGGCCGCCAACGAGATCAAACTCGACCTCGCCATTCTGAAATACGCGCGCTACGCCCGCGGCGGCCGGACTGATCCCGCCAAGCTCAACAAGCTGTTCGGCGTCTCCCCGACCTTGCGCGATCCGAAGACGGTGCTGACCGAGCTCGCCGGCGCCGAAGCGCCCGACGCCTATCTTCGCTCGCTGCATCCGAAGCACGAACAGTTCCAGCGCCTGCACCAGGCGCTGCTCAAGGCACGCGCCGCGAGCGACGCCGGCGCCAAGGCCAACACCCAGAAGATCGTCGTCAATATGGAACGCTGGCGCTGGATGCCGGAGGATTTGGGCTCGCTCCATCTCTGGCTCAATGTTCCGGAGTTCACCGTCTACGTGTTCAAGGACGGCAAGCCGATCTACTCCGACAAGATCGTCGTCGGCGAGCTGAAATATGCGACGCCGATGTTCTCCGCCGACCTCAAGTCCATCGTGTTCAATCCGGAATGGACGGTGCCGCCGACCATCGTTCGCGAGAACCTACTGCCCAATCTGCGCGGCGGCGGTGGCTGGTTCGGCGGCGGCAACACCGCGATTCTCGATCAGCACGAGCTGAAGGTGAAGTACAACGGCAAGCTGGTCGACCCGGGCAGCATCGACTGGAAAAGCGTCAATATGGGCGCGATCAGTTTCGTGCAGGCGCCTGGGCCCAACAACGTGCTCGGCAAGGTGAAGTTCGTCTATCCGAACCCGTACACCGTCTACATGCACGACACCATCAAGGAGGGGTTGTTCGACAAGGACAGCCGCGCCGAAGGGCATAATTGCCCGCGCGTGTTCAAGCCCGGCAAGATCGCCGCCGTCGTGCTTGCCGCCGACCAGAACATGCCGCAGGCCCAGGTCGATAAGCTGCTCGCCGATGGCTACAACAGCGCGATCGCCATCCAGCATCATTTCCCGGTGCACACCACCTACTTCACCGCTACGGTGGACGACGAGGGCAAGGTCCAGACCTACGCCGACATCTATAAGCTCGACAGCGTGGTCGCCGCGGCGATCCTCGGCAAGGAAGCGAGAGCCGATGCGGTCGCCGACAACGCCCCGGCCAAGCCGAAGCCGCCGAAGCCTGACGGTCTAGCCGACTCGACCCGCTGAGCCACGCGTTTCCCGCAAGCCGATCCGTGCATTCCGCTCAATAATCGTGGGCTGCCCCCCGTTCTTTTGCTAGGCTCGGCACGATCAAGCCTCCAAGGAGGGACGCGCCCGTGCAGTCGCAATTCACCGTCGGAATCAGCTTGGAGGGCAAGGGCGACCGGCTGGTGGTCAGGGCCGAGGACGCCTTGATCGCGGCCCTCAAGGTCAAGGCCGAGCATCCCGAAGCCGCCATCACTTATGTGCGCCGCCTGAACCGGCGGGGCGACTCGCGCCATCCGCCGCACCGGCTCGCCGACAACCGCTACTGATCCCGCCACACCCGCATCGCCGCATAGGCGCCAAGAGCGAACAGCAGCAGCGTGCCTGCGAACGCCGGTGCGCGCCAGTCGCCAGTGCCGACCCTGACCACGATGAGCACGAGACAGACCGTGGCGCCGAGCGCCGGCACGAAGCGCGGCACCTCGAATCGCCCAGGTCTTTCGCCCTTGCGCCGCCGCAAGACCAAAAGCGCACCGTTCACCACCACGAACACGGCGAGGAGGAGAAGCACGGTGGCCGCCGCAAGCTCGGCGATGCTGCCGAGTAGAGCGAGCGGTGCGAGCACGAGGAGGAGCGTGGCGATGGCGAGATGCGGCGTCCGCCGTCTCGCATGCACCGTGCCGAGCCGAGCCGGCAGAAGTCCCTGCCGCGCCATGCCGTAGACGAGCCGCGAAGCGGTGATGTAGTTGACGAGCGCGGTGTTGGCGACGGCGAACAGCGTGATCAGCGTGAACACTGACGGTGGGATCAACGGCGCCGCGTGTCCCATTACCTCGGTGATCGGTCCCGGCGCCGCGGCAAGCTCGCGCCACGGCACGACCGACACCGCGGTGATTGCCACAGCGATATAAAGGATCGCCCCTCCGGCCATTGCGAGGATCAGACCGAGCGGGAGCGTGCGCTCGGGCTCGCGCGTCTCCTCGGCGACATTGATCATGTCCTCGAAGCCGATAAAGGCGAAGAAGGCGAGCACCGCCCCCTGCATGACGAGGAGGGCGGCAGGGTCGCCGCCTTGGGTTGCCGGCGTCTCGAGATAATCGACCGAGCCCCAATAGGACATGCCGACCAGGATCACCAGAACAAGTCCGCCCGCCTCGATCGGCGTGCACAGCACGTTGACCCACATCGATTCGCGGATGCCGCGAAAGACGATGCCGGTGAGAACGAGCAGGAAGCCGATCGCAAGCCAGGCCAGCGGCACGTTGGCAAGGCCGAGCAGCCCCGCCAGATTGGCGGCGAATACGCGCGCTTGCGTGGCCGTCGAGGTGAGTCCGGAGGCCACCAGCGCGAGCCCGACCATGAAGCTCAGCAGCCTGAGGCCATAGGCGCGCTCGGTGACGAACACGGCGCCGGCAGCGCGCGGATGGCGCGAGAGCGAGGCGTAAGAGAGCGCGGTGAGCAGCGCCGCCACGAGCGCGACGACGAAAGCGAGCCACAAAGCGTTGCCGGCATCGCCGGCGGCTTTGCCGATCAGCCCGTAAATGCCCTGAGCCGAGCATGCTGCCGAGCCCGTAAAGCGCCATCTGGACAGGGCCGATGGTCCGGCGAAGCGCCGGCTCCCCGCCTGAGCGCGGCGCACTGCCAACCTTCGATGCCGCCTTCATGCCTCTCCAATGCGCTCCGTGCCGGCTCTTGCCTTACGCCTTGCAAAAGCCATGCTCTCGGTCTATCCGCGCATAGATCGACCGAGCGTCGCACGGACCACATGGCCGTATCGCCTAAGCTGATTGCCAGGCGCACGTTCAGACCTCCAAACATCGACGAGCCGAGCTTTAGGTCCCGCAACTGGGGCCAGAGTTCACCTGCACTGACAACAGCGAAAGGACGACCCCAATGATTTTGGGCACTGTGAAGTTCTACAACGACCAGAAGGGCTTCGGCTTCATTCAGCCGGACGACGGCGGCAAGGACGTGTTCGTCCATGCCACGGCGCTCGAGCGCGCCGGAATTCGCGGATTGCGCGAGGGCCAGAAGGTATCGTTCGATACCGCCCAAGACAGCCGCAGCGGCAAGACTGCCGTGAACAACATCAAAGCCGCCTAGTCCCTAACCGGACGAAGCAGTCTTGTTGTTATTTAGAGCCGTCCCTTCGGGGACGGCTCGTTAGTTTTCAGGAGAACTTTCCGGACGCTTCCGGGTCGTCGAAGTCGGGATCAACCACACGGTGATGATCTCCTGCTCTTCGTCGGGGTCCGACGCGGCGACCTCGTCGCTCAATTTTCGCCAGATCGTTGCCTCGGCAGACGTCGCCTCGCGAGCGGAGATGCGTGCATGGCCGTTCCAGATGCGCCGGCCGTCGCTATGCAGCGTTTCGAGCGTATGGCGCATCACGGCATGGATATCCAGCCATGCCTGCGCGCAAGAAGCATCCACCGCGCGGAACGCGAAGATCGCGCGCCCGTCAATCTCTGACATAGGTCTGCATGGGAATCTGCTGCTCCACCCAGCGGCACGCCGGACCTCCATCTAGCACGCTTAGGATTGCCGCGGCCATGCGGAACAGCTACCCGCGGCGATCGCGCTTCGGCTCGACATCACGCGGAACGGCGCGCTTGGCGAGGATAATCCGAGCTGTCATAGAGGCGCCTGATGCCGCCGCTGTCG